>NZ_SACP01000022.1 GCF_004004555.2 Methylobacterium oryzihabitans | reverse complement strand
ATCGTCGCCCTCGCCTACAACTGCCGGCGCCTCCACCGCTTGTGCCACGCCTGAGACCTCACGGCCCGCGCCACCCCCGCAAACGACACGCCCGTCAGATCAAAATACCAATCCGACAGGCTGCTAGTCCGTTCCGTCGCCGGCCTGGTCGTTGGCGTCGAGGTGGCGGCCGACGCGGTCGAGGTGGAGGTAGTTCGGGTTGAACAGCGAGGCGGCCTGGAGCGCCGCGAGGCTCGGGATGGTGAGCTGGCGCCCCTTGAGCACGATCAGGCCGGAGCCGCGCAGCTCCTGGAGCGTGCGGTTGATGTGGACGTTCGACAGGCCCATCGCGTCGCCGAGATCGGCCTGGGTCACCGGCAGGACGCAACTGTGGCCTTCGGTGAGCCCGACCCCGCGCAGGCGGATGAAGATCTCGCACAGGAGGTGGCCGAGGCGCTCGGCCGCCGTGCGCTGGCCGAGATTGACCGTCCATTCGCGCTGGATCGCCGCCGCGACCAGGGTGTCCCACCACAGCGCCTGGGTGATGCGCGGGTGCTCGGCGGTCACCCGGGCCAGGGTCTCGCGCGAGATCTCGGCGTAGGTCACCGGCGTGAGCGCCCCGATCGAGTGGTCCATCTCGCGCAGGACGTAGATGTGGGTGTCGCACAGGTCGCCGGGCAGGAAGAACGAGATGATCTGCCGGCGGCCATCCTCGAGCTGCTTGTAGCGGCAGGCCCAGCCGTCGAGGATCAGATTCACGAAAGCCGGGTCGTCGCCCTCGCGGATGATGTCCTCGCGCGGGCCGATCCGCCGGCGCTTCTCGCCCGCGGCGGTTTCGAGGGCCTGCTTGTCCGAGACCGACAGGCGCGTGAACTGTTCGAGCTTGCTGATGAGATGCCGTGGCATTGTCCCCCTCGCGGCGTCTGGGGCGACGGTAGGTGTGCCTCTTCGGCCCGCAACTTACATGAGTTAGGGAGCCGTCGCAGATCCACACCCTGACACAACCTGTGTTTGCTCCCGATCGGTTCCGCGGGCGCCGGGCCCCGGTTGGAAGCGCCGCCGCCCCTGGTGTAAGGGCTCCGGACAACAGCAGGCGCGCGGGCCACCGGCCCGGCGACCGGGAGGAGACGACCATGACCGGCAAGGTGGCCCTGGTGACGGGGGCGGGATCCGGCGTCGGCCGGGCGGTGTCGCTGGCGCTGGCCGGCGCGGGCTACGACGTGGTGCTGTCGGGCCGGCGGCCCGAGCCGCTCGACGGCGTGCGCGGCGAGATCGAGGCGCTCGGCCGGCGGGCGCTGGCGGTGCCGACCGACATCGGCGACGAGGCGTCGGTGGCGGCCCTGTTCGACCGGATCGCCGAGACCTTCGGCCGGCTCGACGTGCTGTTCAACAATGCCGGCATCGGCGCGCCCCCGGTGCCGCTCGAGGAGCTGCCGGTCGCGACCTGGAAGGCGGTGGTCGACACCAACCTCACCGGCGCCTTCCTGTGCACGCAAGGCGCGTTCCGGCTGATGAAGGCGCAGTCGCCCCGCGGCGGACGGATCATCAACAACGGCTCGATCTCGGCCCACGTGCCGCGGCCGCGCTCGGCCCCGTACACGGCGACCAAGCACGCGATCACCGGCCTCACCCGCTCGACGTCCCTCGACGGGCGCGACTACGACATCGCCTGCGGGCAGGTCGACATCGGCAACGCCGCCACCGAGATGACCGCCCGGATGCAGACCGGCGTGCTCCAGCCCGACGGCTCGACCCGGGCCGAGCCGGTGATGGACGCCAGGCACGTCGCCGACGCGGTGGTCTACATGGCGAGCCTGCCGCTCGACGCCAACGTGCAGTTCATCACCGTGATGGCGACCAAGATGCCGTTCATCGGCCGCGGCTGATCGCGGCCGGGACGCGGGCGCGGCACCGCGTCCCGGCGGGAGTGTCGCGGGCGGGCGGGATGGTCTAGAAGGGCGCCAGATCCCCCATCCCGCCACGCCGCCGCCCCGGAGCCGGGCGGCGAGAGAGCCGTTTCCCGCCATGCTGATGCACACCGAAGCCAAGGTTGCCGAAGCCAAGGTTGCCGAGGCCAAGCCCGCGGCGAGCCGCCCGGACGATCCCGTCGCCCGGCGCCGGACCTTCGCGATCATCTCCCACCCCGACGCCGGCAAGACCACGCTGACCGAGAAGCTGCTGCTGTTCGGCGGCGCGATCCAGCTCGCCGGCGAGGTCAAGGCCAAGCGCAACCGGGTCTCGACCCGCTCGGACTGGATGGGCATCGAGAAGGAGCGCGGCATCTCGGTCGTCACCTCGGTGATGACCTTCGAGTACGGCGACTGCGTCTTCAACCTGCTCGATACGCCGGGCCACGAGGACTTCTCCGAGGACACCTACCGGACGCTGACCGCGGTCGATTCGGCCGTGATGGTGATCGACGCCGCCAAGGGCATCGAGGCGCGCACCCGCAAGCTGTTCGAGGTCTGCCGCCTGCGCGACATCCCGATCGTCACCTTCGTCAACAAGCTCGACCGCGAGTCGCGCGACCCGTTCGACCTCCTCGACGAGATCGAGAAGACGCTCGCCCTCGACGTCTCGCCGGTGACCTGGCCGATCGGGCGCGGGCGCAGCTTCGCCGGCACCTACGACCTCGCCCGCAGGCGGGTGCGCCGCCTCGACGCGGCCGACGACGCCGGCACCGAGGCGGTGTCGGGGCTCGACGACCCGCTGTTCGACCGGCTGCTGCCGGAGGCGGGCGATGCGGCGGCGTGGCGCGAGGAGGCGGAGCTGGCGGAGGCCGGCTGCAAGCCGTTCGACCTCGCGGCGTTCCGCGAGGGCCACCTGACGCCGGTGTTCTTCGGCTCGGCCCTGCGCAATTTCGGCGTGCGCGACCTCATCGACGGCCTCGCCGGGGTGGCGCCGCCGCCCCGCGGCCAGGACGCCGACAAGCGCGCGGTCTCGCCGACCGAGCCGAAGATGACCGGGTTCGTGTTCAAGATCCAGGCGAACATGGACCCCAACCACCGCGACCGCATCGCCTTCATGCGGGTCTGCTCGGGCAAGCTCAGCCGGGGCATGAAGGCGCGGCTGGTGCGCACCGGCAAGCCGATCTCGCTGTCGGCGCCGCAATTCTTCTTCGCCCAGGACCGCGCCATCGCCGACGAGGCCTATGCCGGCGACGTGGTCGGCATCCCCAACCACGGCACGCTGCGCATCGGCGACACCCTGACCGAGGGCGAGGACCTGATCTTCCGCGGCGTGCCGAGCTTCGCGCCGGAGCTGCTGCGCCGGATCAAGCTCACCGACGCGATGAAGGCCAAGAAACTGCGCGAGGCGCTCCAGCAGATGGGCGAGGAGGGCGTGGTCCAGGTCTTCGTGCCCCACGACGGCGCCCAGGCGATCGTCGGCGTGGTCGGCGCGCTCCAGCTCGACGTGCTCAAGGAGCGGCTCCAGGCCGAGTACGGCCTGCCGATCGACTACGAGCCGACCCGGTTCACGATCTGCCGCTGGATCAGCGCCGACAAGGAGGCCGAGCTCGACAAGTTCGTCGGCGCCCACGGCTCGGCGATGGCGAGCGACCTCGACGGCGCCCCGGTCTTCATGGCGACGACCGCGTTCTCGCTCAAGTACGAGCAGGACCGCTGGACCGAGATCCGCTTCACTGACGTGAAGGATTACCAGAAGCGGGCGGCCTGACCGCCCTGGTTTTTCGGCTTGGCCTCAAGCGCCGGCGTTCGCGTCCGCTCACTTGGCTTGCGCTCCGCTCTGCGTTCGGAAGGACGTTCGTCCTTCCGAACCCGCTGCGCGGGGCGCTCTTCGCGCCCGGCACACGGCGCGATCGCTCTTCGAGCGATCGCCCTGACGGCTCGGACCTCACGGCTTGACCCCGGCCCCGGTCCGGCTGGTGAAGGTCGCCTCGAACCGGCCGCGCTGGGTGTCGGCGGCGCAGGCGACGGTCGAGGTGCCCGGGGCGGCGGCGGGGAACCGGCAGGAGCCGACCGCGACCAGGGTCTCGCGCAGCACGTCGCCGCTCGGCGACCGGCTCGCCAGGACGACGACGCTGACCGGCTGGAGGGCGTCGACCCCGAACTCCTCCTGCTTCTCCTGCGGCGCGCCGGTGCCGCTGAAGCTCACCCCGGTGCCGTCGCCGGCGGTGAAGTCGAACGAGGTCCGCCGCCCCTGCACGGTGTTGACGAGTTCGTTGCGACAGCCGGCGGTCTCGCGCCCGCCGAGGACGAGCCGCTCGCAGGTGCCATCGAGCACGACGCGGTTCGGCGATTGCGCCCGGGCCGGGCCGGCGAGGACGAGCGGGGTCAGGGCGAGGACGAGGGCGGGAGCGAGGGATCGGGCCAGCATGCCGGCGATGTAGGCGGCCGCCGCCGGCCGTCGAGGGCGCCGCCGGCCGGACTTTGGCACGAGGCCGCGGCGCGCCGGGCAGCGCCGCAGGGCAATCGGGTGAAACCCGATTGTCGGTCTCGCGGGCGCGAAGAGCGCCCCGCGCAGCGGGTCCGGGAGGACGAACGTCCTCTCGGACGCAGAGCGGAGCGAAAGCCAAAGTCACGGATGTGACTGCCGGCGTTTGAGGTCAAGCAGGAAACCCAGGGCAATCGGGTGAACCCGATTGCCCTGGGCGACGCCGGATTCGGGCTGGACACCCGGTCGATCCGGAGTAACATCGCGATGCTTCAGAGAAGATACTCTGATACCCCCCGCCGAGCCCCCGCCGGCGGGGTTTTTTTGATGATCGGACCGTTGGCGGGCCAGCGCGGGGAGAGCCGGCGGCGCCGGTTCAGGTCGGTGCGGGCGCGCGCCCGGCAAACTCCCTCAGGGTCGCGGCGACGCGCTCGCGCAGGCCGGCTTCGGAGACCGGGGCGTCGATGACGAGGCTGGCCACCACCCCCGGATATTGCCGGCGCCGGCGCGGGGTGCGGCGGTGGCTCGCGACGCGGATCTGACCGCCGCCCGGCCCGGCGAGGTAGAGGCTGCCGGCCCGCGCGCCGCGGGCGACCTCGACGAAGCCCGCCGCCGCCAGCAGCGCCCCGGCGCGCGCGATCGCCTCGGCCGGGGCCATCATGGCGTCCAGCCGGCCTCCGGCGGCGCCTCGTCCTCCGGGTCACCGCCCTCCGCCGCGCCGCGATAGCCGGTGGCGAGGACGTAGAGCTCGCTCGAATCGGCCCGGCTCGCCGCCGGCTTGACGTGGCGCACGGCGGCGAAGTCGCGCTTGAGATCGGCCAGCAGGCCGGATTCGGTGCCGCCCTGGAGCACCTTGGCGAGGTAGACGCCGCCCGGGGCGAGGATCTCGCGGGCGAAGGCGGCGGCGGTCTCGGCGAGCCCCATGATCCGCAGGTGGTCGGTCTTCTTGTGGCCGGTGGCGTTGGCGGCCATGTCGGACATCACCACGTCGGCCGGTCCGCCGAGCATCCCGGTGAGAAGGCCGGGGGCGGAGGGATCGAGGAAGTCGAGGGTGACGAAGTCGACGCCGGGCATCGGCTCGATCTCCAGGAGGTCGATGCCGACCACCCGGCCGCGCCGGCCGGCCTCGGCGCCGGGCTGGCTGCCGACCCGGGCGGCGGCGACCTGCGACCAGCCGCCGGGAGCCGCGCCGAGGTCGACGACCCGCTGGCCCGGCTTGAGCAGGTGGAAGCGCTCGTCGATCTCGAGGAGCTTGTAGGCGGCGCGGGAGCGGTAGCCCTCGCGCTTGGCCTTCGCGACGTAGGGGTCGTTGAGCTGGCGCTCCAGCCAGCGCTTGGACGAGACCGTGCGCCCGCGGGCGGTCTTCACCCGCTGCTTCAGGTCGCCCCGCTGGCCGCCGCCGCGCCGATCGCTCATGTCCCCGTCCCGTCCCACGCCGTCAGGGCCAGCACATGAGGCCGCGGAGGCCGCAGGGCAAGCGCCGGATTCAGGACGAGCGCCCGCCCCGGCGCCAGACGCCGTCCTCGCGCATCATGTTCATGAGCAGGCCCTCCCGCAGGCCGCGGTCGGCGATGCGCAGGCGGTCGGACGGGAAGGCCCGGCGGATCGCCTCCAGGATCGCGCAGCCGGCGAGCACGAGGTCGGCGCGGTCGCGGCCGATGCACGGGTTCTGCGCCCGCTCGGCGAGCCGCGTGTCGAGGAGGTGGTCGATCGCCGCCGAGACCTCGTCGTCGCTCATCCACAGCCCGTCGATGCGGCGGCGGTCGTAGCGCGGCAGGCGCAGGTGCATTGCGGCCAGCGTCGTCACGGTGCCGGAGGTGCCGAGCAGGTGGAACGAGGGCGCGTGGGCGGCGGCCCCGGCGATGAGGGCGAACTTGGTCAGCCGGGTCGCCACGTCCTCGACCATCGCCTCGAACACCGCGCGGTCGACGTTGGCGCCGCCGTAGCGCTCGGCGAGGGTCACGACCCCGACCGGCAGCGAATCCCAGGCGCGGATGCGGCGGGTCGGGTCGGCGCTGCGGGCGAGCGCCGCGCTGCCGTCGAGCCAGACGATCTCGGTCGAGCCGCCGCCGATGTCGAAGATCACCACCGACTCGGCGTGGCGGTCGGCGAGGGAGGCGCAGCCGGTGACCGCGAGATAGGCCTCGGTGCGCCGGTCCACGACTTCGAGGTCGAGGCCGACCTCGCGGTGGACCCGCGCGACGAAGGCCGGGCCGTTGACGGCGAGGCGGCAGGCTTCGGTGGCGATGATCTTGGCCCGGGCGACGCCGCGGGCCTGCATCTTGCCGCGGCACACCGCCAGGGCGTCGATGGTCCGCTCGATCGCCTCGTCGCTGAGGCGGTCGGCCCGGCCGAGCCCCTCGCCGAGGCGCACGATGCGCGAGAACGCGTCGATGACGCGGAAGCCGTAGGGCGACGGCTCGGCGATGAGGAGCCGGCAGTTGTTGGTGCCGAGGTCGAGGGCGGCGTAGGACCGCCGCCATCCGGTCGTGCCGGACCTGTGGTCCGGTGCCGGCCGAGAGTCCGCTGCCGGCCGGGCGGCCTGGGGGCTGGCGCGGCGCGGGGCGGCGTCCTCCGGGGGAGGAGCGGTCTGACGCGCTGATTCCGCCCGTTCCGCGGCGCGCGCCGGACCGGGGGCGGCGATCTCGTTCCTCATCGGCAGCGCCGACATCCTCGACCGATCCCCGTGGCAGGGCACGGGCAAACCCTTGATGGGAGTGAGCTTACGTGGGTCGGAGCGGAACGCAAAGCCGTGATCGCGCCGCACGCGGAAGAACCCACCGCGGAGAGAGCGTAGCGCCGCCTCACGCCACCTTCTGGTTGATCGCGGCGGCGAGGCGCGGCTGGGGCCGGAGCAGGCTCTTGACCTGGGAGAACGGCCGCGGGCGGTTGATGACCTCGTCGAGGCGCGACCACAGGGTCTTGGGCGAGAACGGCTTGGCGATGACCTCGTTGACGCCGAGCGCCACCGCCCGGTCGACGACGTTGCGCCGCGGCTGGGCCAGCATCAGGATGATCGGCACGGTCGGGGCCGGCGAGGTCGCGGGGGTGCGCGCCAGCCGGATGAACTCCTCGCCCGACAGGATCGCGAGGTCCCAGTCGAGCACCACGAGGTCGGGCTTGCTCTCGGCCAGCACGCCGAGGGCCTCGGCCCCGTCCGGCGCCTCCAGCACCCGCTTGATGCCGACGCGCATCAGCATGTCGCGCACGATGCGGCGGATGTAGAGGCTCTCGTCGACGACGAGCGCCGAGAGGTCCGGGAAGGTCGGGGTCGCGATCATGGTGGGCGCATCCGGGGACGCCCCACCCTGCGCCGCCCTCCCCTACGGTTCCGCTAACCGGATCGATCGAAGGCGGCGGATCGGGCCGGATCACTTGAAGTGGATGACGCTGAGGACGGTGCCGTTGCGCTGGCACAGGAGGATCTGCGCCGTGCCCCCGACGAAGCCGGGCGGCAGCGTTCCCTCGACGGTCCAGATGCCGTCGCTCAGCCGGGCACGCAGCGGCAGCTCGCCCCGGATGTGCGCCTCGCCGTAGATCGACGCGAGGTAGACGAACGCGACGGCCTCGGCCGTCGCCGCATCCGGGACGATGCCACGGTCGAGCGCGGCGAGGTCGACCGGGCTGGCGCATCGCCGATCCGACGCCTCGACGAGGACGGGCCAGATCAACGCGCAACACGCGATCGCGGGCAGCCGGCGCCTCATGCGTCCTCCGTCGTCGTCGGAGAAAAGCTGGACGAAGCACCGCGCCTCCGCAACCGCCCGTCGAAGGGCCGACATCGCCGGGTCCTCGGCCCTGAGCGTGCCGTGCGCGCCCGTCCGGAACCGGTGTTCAGGGCTCCGCGGCCTCCGGCGCCGGCGCCGCCTCCTCGGCCCGGCGGCGGGCCTCCGCCTCGACGCGGAGCCGCTCCTCCTCGGCCTTCCTCCGGCGCGCCTCCTCCTCGGCGGCCTGACGCGCCCGGCGCGCCGCCTCGGCGGCCTCCTGCGCCGCCCGCAGCCGCGCCTCCTCGGCCTGCCGCCGGAGGCGGTCGGCCTCCTCCATGGCCTGCCGCCGGACGCGGTCGGCCTCCTCCATGGCCTGCCGACGCAGGCGGTCGGCTTCCTCGGCGGCGCGGGCGCGGTCCATCTCCAGGCGGCTGCGGCGGCGGGCGAGTTCGTTGCGGTCGGCCTCGCCGCTCTCGATCGCGTCGAGTTCGCGCTGGAGCACCACCGCGGCGAGCAGGTTGGTCAGCGGCGCCGCGTCGATCTCCCGCGCCGGCCGGGCGATCGGGCCGGCGAGGGCGAGGCCGAGCAGCGGCGCCGGGCCGGTCCAGGCCCGCGGCGTGCGAGCGGCGGTCATCGTGCCGCGGGCGTCGAGGCGCAGGCTCCGCAGGTCGGCCAGCACGCCGCCCGTCCAGGACGACGCCCCGGCATCGAGGGTCAGGCCGCTCGTGCGCAGCACGCCGCCGACCAGGGCGGCCGCGACGGTGACCGGCGCGGAGACCCGCAAGGGGCCGCGGTCGAACTCTTCGGCCAGGACCCGCTCGACCCGGCCGCTGCGCAGGGGATCGTCCTCGGCGAGCAGGCGCCCGAGCGCGCGCTCGGGCGCCGCCGGGTCGAGGCCCGGGACGACGAGGTCGGCGAGCGTGATCTCGCCGCTGCCGGCGAGGTTGCCGATCAGCCCGGCCGGGCTGGTGCCGGCGGCGCCGAAGCGCAGCCGCGCGCCGAACGAGCCGGCGAGGCCGCCCGCCGGGCTCCCGACGATCGCCGCGAGGCTCGCGCCGGCCAGAATCCCCTGCCCCGAGACGGTCGCCTGCTCGCCCTGGCGCGCCAGGGTCGCGGTGCCGGTGAGGCGCCCGCCGGCGAGGTCGGCCTGCATGTCGCGGACGGTCAGGCCCTCGGGCCCGAGGGCGAGGCCGAACCGGGCCTCGGCGGCGGCGAGGCCGCGGCCGAGATCGAGCCGGCGCACGGCGAGGCCGAGGCCGAGGCCGGGAAGCGGCGGCGGAGCCGGGCCGAACCGGGCGCCCGGCCACAGGCCGTTCCCGGCCGCCTCGCCGCCATCGGCCAGCACCAGGGCACCGGCGAGCCAGGGCAGCGAGAGCCGGTCGAGGCGGAGGTCGCCGCTGAATCCGCCCTCGGTCCCGCGCAGGATCGCCCCCTCGACGGCGCTGCCCGCGACGGAGCCCGCGAGGGTCAGGCGCGGCAGCGGGCCGGCACGGCCGAAGGCGAGGGTCAGCCGGGCCGGCACCGCGCCGCCGCCGAGGGCGCCGCGGCCGAGGAAGCCGGCGAAGGGCGTCAGGTCCGGGCTCGCCACCGCGACCTCGCCGTCCCGCGGCAGCGACTCGCCGGGGGCCACGACGAGGGGCCGGGCGGTGGTCACCGCGAGGCCGGCGAGGTCGGCCTCCACGGTCAGGCCGAGGGCCCTGCCCGCCTCGTCGCCGCCGGCGCCGGGCTCGCGCCGGCCGGAGAGGCGCAGGCGCGCCGGCCGGGCGAGGGCCGGATCGGCCGGGCGGCCGAGCCACAGGCCGGAGGGCAGGCCGTCGAGCCGGGCGTCGAGGCCCTCGATCCGGCCGTCGCGGGTGACGAGGGCGAGGTCGGCCTGCCCGCCGGCGGCGGTGCCGCGGGCGGCGCTGCGCAGGCGCGGCTCGTCGGCGCCGGGCTCGCGCTCGACGGTCACGTCGAGGGAGACCGCGCCCCGGCGCAGGAAGTCCGGCAGCGCCCGCGCCTCGGCGACCAGGGTGTTCTGGAACAGGTCGATCAGCGGCGCCGCGACCGGGGCGGAGACCCGCCCGGCGATGCGCCCGGTCCCGTCGGGTGCGATGCGGCCCGACAGGCTCGCCCGGGCCCCGGCGAGGTCGCGGATCTCCAGGCTGTCGACCCGCAGGGCCGCGCCCTCCGATTGCAGGCTCGCGGCGATCTCACCGGTGCGCGGGCCGGCCGGGCCGTAGCGCAGGTCGCGCGCCGTCAGGGTCAGGCCGAGATCGTGGCCGCGCAGGGCGTCGAGGCCGCCGCGCAGGGAGGGCAGTTCGGCGATGTCGAACGCCTCGGCGGCGATCTGGGCGTCGAAGCGCGGGCGCGGCGCATCGGGGCCCGCCGCGACGTAGCGGGCGTTGCCGGTGATCCGGGCCTCGCCGAGGGCGAGGCGGGCGTTGCGCAGGGACACCACCGGCGGCGCGGCCGTGATGTCGGCCGAGGCCGAGACCGGCCGCCCGTCGAGGAGGCGCAGGACCGGGCCGCCGAGCCCGACCCGGTCGAGGAGCCGGGCGAGGCGGGCGGAATCCGGCGCCGTCACCGAGGCCCGGCCGGCGAAGCCGCCGCCGGGACCGAGGTCGCCGCCGAGGCCGAGCCGCACCCCGCCCGGCGCGGTGGCGTCGAGCCGGTGCAGCGCCAGCGCCCCGGTCGGCGCCAGGGTCGCGCCGAGGCCGAGATCGGTCCACTCGCCGAGCGCCAGGGTGGCGCTCTCGACCGACACGTCGAGCGAGACGGTGCCGGGCAGGCGGGCGGCGAGGCGACCGGGTTCGCCGGCAAGCAGCATCCGTCCCGCCGGCCCGGTGAGGAACGCGTCGAGGTCGAGGCGGCGCGCCGCCAGGACGAGGCTCGCCCGGGCCGCCGCGAGGTCGAGGCTGCCGCGGCCGGCGAGCCGCAGGGGCGCGCCGCCGCCGTCGATCTCCAGGGCGAGGCTGTCGAAGGTCGCGACGCGCCCGCGGGCCTTGAAGCTGCCCTGGAGCGAGAACGGCAGGTCGGCCCCGGCGGCCTGGGCCGGCGGCCCGACGACGAGCTTGGCGGTGCCGGCGGCCTCGGGCACCCGCCCGTCGGCGGCGAGGGAGAGCCGGGCGTCGACCTCGATCCGGGGCGCGGTGTCGCCGCCGGCGCTGAGCTTGGCCGGCACGGCGCCGTCCGGCCCCGGGGTGCCGGTGGCGAGGCGGAACGGCACGCCGGCATGGCTGCCCTCGATCCGCCACGGCCCGGCGAGCGCCGGCGCCGACACGCCGACCGACTCGGCCGAGAGCTGGTCGGTGCGCCCGGTCGCCGGCACCGTGGTGGTGAGCAGGAGCTGCCCGATCCGCAGGTCCTCGACCGCGAGGTCGCGCCGCGCCGCGCCGGCGAGGCCCGGCGGCAGGACCACGGCACCGGCCTCGGTGACCGGCAGGCGGATCTCGGCCCGGCCGATCCGCGCCTCGGTGAAGCGGATCTCGCCCGACAGCAGCGGCGGCAGCGCGACCTCGGCCCTGACGACGCGGGCGTCGAGGAGGCGCTGGCCGGGGCCGGCCGCGAGCACGAGCCGGTCGGCGCGCAGGCGCGGCAGCGGCAGCAGGCGGAGTTGCAGGCGGCCCTCGGTGCGGACCTCCAGGCCGAGGGAGCGGCTCAGCGCGCCGTCGACCGTCCCGCGATAGCTCTCCCAGCCGACCAGGGGCGGCATCGCCAGGGCGGCGGCCAGGATCAGGATGACGAGCCCCGCCAGGGCGGTCAGGATGTCGCGCACCGTTCGTCGTCCGCCTCGCCCGGGCGGGCGAAGCGCCGGCACGCCACCGCTTCGTCCGCCCGGGTTGCTGGTGTCGCCGGATTTCCTCGCGGAACCCGGGACCGCTTCCGTCCGACCCGCGCCGTGCGGGCCTCCTTGATTCGGTTAGCATATCGCCGCCCGCCGGGGTGCCCATCCCGGAGGTCTGCCGATGCGGCCGGCCGCCGCCGATGCCGGTTTGCAACGGATCGCGGTGTGACGCGGGCGGTAGGGGCTGGTAGAGCCACGGTCATGAGTTCCGCACCGGCCCTTCCGCGCTACTATCTCGGCCTCGCCACGACCTTCCACGATCCGGCCCTGGCGCTGGTCGGCCCGGACGGCGCGGTCCTCTTCGCCGAGGCGACGGAGCGCTACCTCCAGTACAAGCGCGCCCCGAACTGCGAGCCGGATTCGGCGCCCCGCATGGCCGGGCTGCTCGCGGCCCACCTGCCCGCGGCCTGCGAGGTGGTGGTCGCCACCACCTGGGGGCCGGAATACGGCGACTACCTGAAGAGCAGCGCGGCGGGCGGCGCCTTCGACCTCCCGGCGCTCTCCGGGCACGGGCCGGCGCTCAACCGCTCGCTGGTGCCCGAGCGGACCGAGCGGGTGCTGATCGCCGAACTGGCGCTCGCCCAGGCGCGGGCCGGCTACGGCACCCTGCTCGGCCTCGACCGGGCCTTCGGCGGGGAGGCCCGGATCGCCGGGCCGCGGCGCTACCCGCACCACCTCACCCACGCGGCCTATGGCTGCTGGGGCAGCCCGTTCCGCGACGCGACCTGCCTCGTGGTCGACGGCATGGGCGAGACCGGCGCCGCGGCGCTCTACCGGATGGAGGACGGCCGCCTGCGCGAGGTCAAGCGCCACCGCGGCCGCGAATCGATCGGCTTCTTCTTCGGCCTCGTCACCGACCTCGCCGGCTTCGACCAGAGCAAGGGCGAGGAATGGAAGATCATGGGGCTGGCGCCCTACGGCCGGGTCGATCCCGAGCTGATGGCGCTGCTGCGCCGGCTCTACCGGATCGAGGGCGGGCGCCTGCGCTTCTCCGACGCGGCCGTGATCCGCGACACCGTGGCGGCGATCCTCGCCCGCCGCCCGGCGGATGCCGGCGAGGTCGGCTGGGCCGACCTGTCGGCCTGCGGGCAGGCGGCCTTCGCCGAGATGATGGACGTGCTGCTGGCCGAGGCCGAGCGGCTGGCGCCGGGCGACAACCTCGTGGTCACCGGTGGCTGCGCGCTCAACTCGTCCTACAACGGAAGGATCCTCGCCCGCAGCGGCTTCACGCGCCTGCACGTGCCCTCGGCCCCAGCCGACGACGGCAACGCGCTCGGCGCCGCCTGGCTCGCCTATGCCGAGGACCATCCCGACTGGACCGGGCCGGGGCACCCCGGCGAGACGGGGCGCCCCGCCTCGCCCTATCTCGGCGCCCGGGTCTCGACCGAGCCGCTGGCGCGCATGGCCGCCTGGGAGCCGCGCCTGCGCCAACTCGGCCACGACGGCGTGACGCGGGCGGCGGCCGGGATCCTGGCGGCGGGCGGCCTCGTCGGCTGGGTCCAGGGGCGGGCGGAATTCGGGCCCCGGGCGCTCGGCAACCGCTCGATCCTCGCCGACCCGCGGCCGGCCGACGCCAAGGCGATCCTCAACGCCAAGGTGAAGTACCGCGAGGCGTTCCGGCCGTTCGCGCCCTCGATCCTGGCCGAGGCCGGGCCGGACTGGTTCGAGGATTACCAGGACAGCCCCTACATGGAGCGGACCCTGGTCTGGCGCGAGGCGGTGCGGAGCCAAGTGCCGGCGGTGGTGCACGAGGACGGCACCGGGCGGCTGCAGAGCGTGACGGCGGAGCGCAACCCGGCCTACGCCGCGCTGATCGCGGCCTTCGCCGAGCGGACCGGCGTGCCGATCCTGCTCAACACCAGCTTCAACGTGATGGGCAAGCCGATCCTCCACACGGCGGAGGACGCGATCCTGATGTTCTACACCACCGGCCTCGACGCCCTGGTGGTGGAGGACTGGCTGCTGGTGAAGGAGGCGCGGGCCTGAGGCCCGCTGATGCCCTCGCGCTTCCGCATCGACGGGTCGATGCGGAAGCGTCCGGCGCATCAGCGCCGACGCCCGGTCGGGCTCGCCTCGCGCCTTCGAACACGTCCGTTCGAGGGCGCGAGGGTCCTACTCGCAGACCTCGACGCGCTTGTAGACGAACGACTCGTCGTCGAGCCACACCTTGCGGCGCTCGAAGTGGCAGATCGGGCCGCGGCGCGGGCGGACGTAGACCGTCTCGACCGGCTCCTCGACGTAGACCCGGCGCGGCGGCGGCGGGCCGTAATAGGGCGGCGGGGGCGGCGGGGCGGGCTGCGCGTTCATCAGCGCGCCGGCGGCGACGCCGCCGAGCACGCCGGCCGCCGCCCCGCCGATGATCGCGGCGCCGACATTGTCGCGGGCCGAGGCGGCCCCGGGGGCGAGGGTGACGATCGCGGCCGCCAGCGCCGCGCAGGCGCCGAGGCGCGAGAGGCCGAAAGTCGTCGAGACGCGCACGCTGGATCTCCCAAACAAGTCTGCGCAGTGTGGCGATATCTTGCTTAATGAACCGCCAAGAACGGGGTGAACACGAGCACCCGGCCGGCGATCGCGGCCGTCGTGACGCCCTCCCGCATGGCGGCGGTTTGCGGCAATTTCCGGGAGTGGCGGGCCGCCCGCACGGATGGCCGGCGGCTGTGTGATTTGGGTGACGCAGCGCTCCCGGCCCGGCGCGGTGCAGCCCTGCCCCGGGACAGCGTGACAATGGCGCGGCGGGCTGGCAGGACGGGCCGACACTGTGGAGGTCCCCCGTGACGACAGCCAACGGCCGCACCGCCGACCATCCGATCGACCCGCTGTTCCTCGAGCGGTTCTCGCCCCGGGCCTTCACCGGCGAGACGATCCCGGAGGCGGACCTGCTGACCATCCTGGAGGCGGCCCGCTGGGCGCCGTCGTCCTACAACTCGCAGCCCTGGCGCTTCCTGCACGCCCGGCGCGACACGATGCACTGGCAAACGTTCTTCGACCTGCTGGTGCCGGGCAACCAGAAGTGGGTCAAGGACACCGCGGCGATCGTCTACCTCGTGTCGAGTTCGACCATGACGACGCCCTCCGGCGAGGTGAAGCCGTCGCGCACCCATTCCTTCGACGCCGGCACCGCCTCGGCGCTGCTCCAGCTCCAGGCGATCCGGATGGGCTGGCACGCCCACGGCATGGTCGGGTTCGACTACGACCGCGCCTTCGTGGCGCTGAACGTGCCGGCGGGCCACCGGATCGAGGCGGTCTACGCCATCGGCCGCAAGGCCGACCCGGCGAGTCTGTCGGAGGAGCAGCGCGGCCGCGAGACCCCGAACGGCCGCAAGCCGCTGTCGGAGCTCGTGTTCGAGGGCGGGTTCCCGCCGCGCGAGGCGTGACCGCGGCGCATCGCCCGCTGCCGGCCCCGGATGCCGCCGGCCTCGCCGCCGGCTTCCGCTGGGCGATCCCCGAGCGGTTCAACATCGCGGTCGACGTCTGCGACCGCTGGGCGGCGATCGACCCCGACCGGCCGGCGATCCTCGACGTCGCCGGCGACGGCCGGGTCGAGACCTGGAGCTACGCCGCCCTGCGGGCGGCGTCGAACCGCCTCGCCAACGCCCTGCGCGCCCACGGCATCGGGACCGGCGACCGGGTGGCGGTGCTGCTGCCGCAATCGCCCGCCGTGGTGGTGGCGCATCTGGCGATCTACAAGCTCGGCGCCGTGGCGCTGCCGCTCGCGGTGGTGTTCGGCCCTGAGGGGCTGCGCCACCGGCTCGGCGATGCCGGCGCGAAGGGCCTCGTCACACACGCCGCCGGCCTCGCCAAAGTCGCGCCCTTGCGCGACGACCTGCCCGACCTGTCGGTGGTGATCTCGACCGAGGGCAACCGGGAGGGGGCCGAGGGCTGGCCGGCGCTGCACTGGGGTCCGCTGCTGGAGCGCGCCTCCGACGCCTTCGCGCCGGTCGACACGCTGGCCGACGACCCGGCGCTGATGATCTACACCTCGGGCACCACCGGGGCGCCGAAGGGGGCGCTGCACGGCCACCGCGTCCTGCTCGGCCACCTGCCGGGCTTCGACAGGATGCACGAGTTCATGCCGCGGCCCGGCGACCGGATGTGGACCCCGGCGGACTGGGCCTGGGCCGGCGGCCTGCTCAACGCCCTGCTGCCGAGCCTGCACCACGGCGTCGCGGTGGTGGCGCGCAAGGCGGAGAAGTTCGAGCCCGAGGAGGCGTTCCGGCTGATGGCGGCCTTGCGGGTCGCCAACGCCTTCGTGCCGCCGACGGCGCTCCGGATGCTGCGCACGGTCGAGAATCCGCGCGGGCGCCACGACCTCTCGGCCCTGCGCGGCCTCGCCTCGGCCGGCGAGATGCTCGGCGCCGAGACCTTCGACTGGGCCCGCGAGGCCCTCGGCCTCACCGTCAACGAGGCCTACGGCCAGACCGAGTGCAACCTCGTGCTCGCCTCCTGCGCGGCGCTCGGCATCGCCCGGGCCGGCTCGACCGGCAAGCCGGTGCCGGGCCACCGGGTCGCGGTGATCCGCCCGGACGGCAGCGAGGCCGGGACCGACGAGATCGGCCAGATCGCGGTGGCGCGGCCCGACCCGGTGATGTTCCTGCGCTACTGGAACGACCCGGCGGCGACCGAGCGCAAGTTCCTCGGCGACTGGATGACCACCGGCGACCAGGGCCGGGTCGATGCCGACGGCTACGTCCACTTCGTCGGCCGCGACGACGACGTCATCACCTCGTCCGGCTACCGGATCGGCCCCGGCGAGATCGAGGATTGCCTCCTGCGCCACCCCGCCGTGGCGCTGGCGGCGGCGGTGGGCAAGCCCGACCCGGTGCGGACCGAGATCGTCAAGGCGTTCGTGGTGCTGCGCCCGGGTTTCCCCCCCTCCCCTCGCCTCGCCGAGGAGATCCAGGGCTTCGTGCGCACGCGGCTGTCGGCGCACGAATACCCGCGCGAGATCGCGTTCCGCGCCGGCCTGCCGCTGACCACCACCGGCAAGATCATCCGCCGGGTGCTGCGGGACGAGGCGTGAGGCGACGGACTTGACGTAGGGTTAGGCGCCGAGCACCATGGCCAGATGACTCACCGTGTTCGCACCATCGACGTGGCGGCCACCCGCCGAATTAGGCGCCCGGCCTGATCGCTCGGGCCGGGTTCGGTCGCACGTCCTTGTGAACACGCAGGCGCCCTCGGCGCGTCAGGGGTCTCCGGTCATGCCCGTCAACGACACGGTGCTGCACCTCGTGTGCGGCAAGATCGCCGCTGGAAAATCGACGCTGACGGCGCGCCTCGGCGCCGGCCCCGACACCATCCTGATCCGGGAAGATCAATGGCTCGCCAGTCTCTACCCGGGCGAGCAGAACTCCCTCGCCGACTACGTGCGGAACTCCGGCCGGCTCCGGAGCGTGATGGGTCCGCATCTGGTCGCGGTGCTCAGGACGGGCCTGTCGGTGGTTCTGGATTTTCCGGCCAACACGCCGGGAAGCCGGGCGTGGATGCGCTCGTTGTTCGAGGAGGCCGGAGTCGCTCACCGGCTCCACTACCTCGATGTCTCGGACGAGGTCTGCAAGTCGCGGCTGCGGCGGCGCAATGCGGACGGCCAGCACGAATTCGCGGTGAGCGACGAGCAGTTCGATCTGTTTACGAGCTACTTCGTGCCGCCGGCACCGGAGGAAGGCTTCACGGTGGTGCGCCACCCAACGGAGGGGCCCTGAGGTCGCATCGCACGAAGAACCGAGTCTCGACAGGCTTCCGATGACCGACCCCCGGCCGTGTCCTCGGGCGGGATCCCTTCTCCCGAGCGGGCTCCCGCCTTCAGGGATCTGAGCCTCGCCCGTCCCGGCGCGAGGGGGGCCAGGAACCGGCCGCCCGCCTCCGCCCGGCGCGAAGGGATTCCCGAGCCGTCTACGCAACTCGCGATGGCAAGTCCGGGCGCGGCTGGTTAGAGATCCGCTCCGGGCCGGCGAAACGAGGGAGCGCAGCATGGGTGCATCGGGCGAGATCGACGTCGTGACCATCGGAGATCATCGGATCCGCCTGGACCCGCGCTCCAAGCACGGACGGATGTACCTGAAAAACTCGTCCGCGGGCATCGACGACGTCGACGTGGCGATCGCGAGACGTTTCATGCGACCCGGAGATCGCGTCTTGGATCTCGGCGCCAACATCGGGTACAACGCGCTTCATTACCTGAATCTGGGCGCCGCCCACGTGGATGCGGTCGAGCCGCACCCCGATCTCCACGCCCGATTGCGGTCGTTCGAGGGAGACCGGTTCACCGTCCATCCCGTGGCGATCGGGGCCGCGCCGGGTCGCGCCCGGATGGTCGTCTCCCAGACCCACGACCAGGGCCATACGCTCAAGCCGGAGGTCGTCGCCATCCACCGGCAGGTCTTCGGCGCGACGCTTCAAGAAATCGACATCGACGTCACGACCGCCGATCTGCTGTTTCCCTCGGCACGGTTCGATTACATCAAGGCCGACATCGAAGGCAGCGAGTTGGATTTCATCGCCGGCGCCCGGACGCTGTTCACCGAACGTCCGCCGCGCGTGCTGCAGATCGAGATCATGCCGGACTTCTACGACGAGTACGCGGCCGTGCTGTCGCGTTACTTCCGGACGGTGCTGCGCATCGACTACGATCGGGACAGCGGACGCATCGAGGCCGTTGCCCCGTCCGCTCCCGCGCGGGACGGATTCCGCAATGTTCCGCCGAACTACGTCCTGTTCAACGAGCGGGTCGTCTCGACGGTCGGGTGACGACCGGATGTCCGCCAGCGCGCCGTGCGCGCCGGTCGGTCAGCGCCGGGCACGCAGCAGAACGGCGGCGGGACCACTGTCCGCGCCGCCGCCCAGGATCGACACCAGGGGTCGAGCGGTCAGAAGCTCAGCGTGACCTTCGACTCGCGGAGCTGGGCGATGTGGCCCTCGATCTCGCGGCGCTTGTCGTAGTCTTCGGTGGCGTCGTATTGCAGCTCCGCCGCCTCGATGTCGCGGTCGATGATCTCGGGGGTGAGTTCCTCGATCGGCGTGGCGCGCTCGGCGATGACGGTGAGCGCGGTGGCGTTGATCTCGGCGAAACCGCCGCGGACCAGCACCCGCTTGCCGTGTTGCGGGCCCTCGGTGATGACGAGGATCCCGGTCTTGAGGGTGGTCAGTACCGGGGCGTGCCCGGGCAGCACCGTCATCTCGCCCTCGGAGCCGGGGAGCTGAACGGCGTCGACCTGGCCGGAATACAGCACCCGCTCGGGGCCGACGAGGTCGAACTGGAAGGTGGCCATGGCGAGAAGTCGGTCCCGGGTTCAGGCGATGGACGCGGAGCGGGACGCCGAGGTCCCGCTCCGGTGATGCGAACGACGCTTACGCGGCGGCGGCGAGCTTCTGGGCCTTCTCCTTGGCCTCCTCGATCGAGCCGACCATGTAGAAGGCCGCCTCGGGGAGGTTGTCGTACTCGCCGTCGACGAGGCCCTTGAAGCCCTTGATCGTGTCCTCGAGCGCCACGAGCTTGCCCGGCGAGCCGGTGAAGATCTCGGCGACGTGGAACGGCTGGCTCAGGAAGCGCTCGATCTTGCGGGCGCGGGCGACCGTCAGCTTGTCCTCTTCCGACAGCTCGTCCATGCCCAGGATCGCGATGATGTCCTGCAGCGCCTTGTAGCGCTGGAGCACCTGCTGGACGCGGCGGGCGACGGTGTAGTGCTCCTCGCCGAGCACGGTCGGCGACAGCATGCGCGAGGTCGAGTCGAGCGGGTCCACCGCCGGGTAGATGCCCTTCTCGGCGATCGAGCGCGACAGCACGGTCGTGGCGTCGAGGTGGGCGAACGAGGTGGCGGGCGCCGGGTCGGTCAGGTCGTCGGCCGGGACGTAGATCGCCTGGACCGAGGTGATCGAGCCCTTGTTGGTGGTGGTGATGCGCTCCTGGAGGGCGCCCATGTCGGTGGCGAGCGTCGGCTGGTAGCCCACCGCCGAGGGGATGCGGCCGAGCAGCGCCGACACTTCCGACCCGGCCTGGGTGAAGCGGAAGATGTTGTCGACGAAGAACAGCACGTCCTGGCCCTCGTCCCGGAAATGCTCGGCGACGGTGAGGCCGGTCAGCGCGACGCGGGCGCGGGCGCCCGGGGGCTCGTTCATCTGGCCGTAGACCAGGGCGCACTTGGAGCCCTCGGCCGAGCCGTGCTCCTTCGGGTCCATGTTGACCTTGGACTCGATCATCTCGTGGTAGAGGTCGTTGCCCTCGCGGGTGCGCTCACCCACGCCGGCGAACACCGAGTAGCCCGAGTGGGCCTTCGCGATGTTGTTGATGAGCTCCATGATGAGCACGGTCTTGCCGACGCCGGCGCCGCCGAACAGGCCGATCTTGCCGCCCTTGGCGTAGGGGGCGAGCAGGTCCACCACCTTGATGCCGGTGACGAGGATCTGGGCCTCGGTCGACTGCTCGGCGTAGGACGGGGCCGGCTGGTGGATGGCGCGCAGCGACTCGGACTTGATCTCGCCGGCCTCGTCGATCGGCTCGCCGATGACGTTCATGATGCGGCCGAGCGTGTTGGCGCCGACCGGCACCTTGATCGGGGCGCCGGTGTCGGTGACCTCCTGGCCGCGCACGAGGCCCTCGGAGGTGTCCATCGCGATGCAGCGGACGGTGTTCTCGCCGAGCTGCATGGCGACTTCGAGCACCAGCCGGTTGCCCTGGTTGGTGGTCTCCAGGGCGTTCAGGATCTCGGGCAGGTGGCCCTCGAACTGCACGTCGACGACGGCGCCGATGACCTGGGTGATGTGGCCGACCTTGTTCGAGCCGGCGCCGGGAGCAGGGGTGTTCGCCATGGTGTCCTCTGGTTCGTGCGGGCGCGGCCGCGGGGCGGCCGGCGGAGTGTCGGTGGTCAGGCGGGCGCGAGGTCGAGCCGCCGCTCGACCCGGGCGAGCCGGTCCTCGATGCGGTCGAGGCGGCCGTTCTGCACGGCGATCTGGGTCTGGACGTGCCCGAGGGAGGCCTGGACCTGCCCCAGGGCGCCCTCGACGGCATTGATGCGGGACTTCACGTCCGCGATGTCGAGACGCATCTCGTCCTGGCCGCGCCGGATGTGGCGCAGCTGCTCCAGAACGAGGTTGGCGACGTCGTCGGTCATGGCCGTGCTCCCGCGTCTCCTCCTTACAACGCCTCGGCGCCCGAGATGATCTCGATCAGTTCCTTCGTGATCATCGCCTGCCGGGTGCGGTTGTAGATCTGGGTCTGCTTCTTGATCATCTCGCCGGCGTTGCGGGTGGCGCTGTCCATCGCGCCCATCCGCGCGCCCTGCTCCGAGGCCGCGTTCTCCAGGAGGGCCCGGAGGATCTGGACCGTCAGGTTCTTCGGCAGCAGGGAGGCGAGGATCTCGGCCTCGCCGGGCTCGTAGTCGTAGATCGCGTCGGTGGCGGTCTGCTCCGCCGCGGGCGCGATCTCGGCCGGGATGATCTGCTGCGCCGTCGGGATCTGAAGGATCACCGAGCGGAAGCGCGAGTAGAACAGCGTCGCGATGTCGAACTCGCCCGACTCGAAGCGCTTGAGCAGGTTCTGGGCGATGGCCTCGGCGTGCTCGAAGCCGAGCTGGCGGGCGCCGCGCAGGTCGACCACCTCGATGATCTGGTCGCGGAATTGGCGACGCAGGATGTCGTTGCCCTTCTTGCCGACGCAGATGATCTTGACGGTCTTGCCCTCGGCCATCAGCCGGCGGGCGTGATCGCGCGCGAGGCGCGCGATCGAGGAGTTGAAGGCGCCGCACAGGCCCCGCTCCGCCGTGCAGACGAGGAGCAGGTGGGTGCGGTCCTGGCCGGTGCCGGAGAGCAGCCGGGGCGTGTCCGCCCCGGGGGTCAGGTTGGCGGCGAGATTGCCGAGCACCTGCGCCATCCGCTCGGCGTAGGGCCGGGCGTTCTCCGCCGCCGACTGCGCCCGGCGCAGCTTGGCGGCGGCGACCATCTGCATCGCCTTGGTGATCTTCTGCGTCGCCTTCACCGAGGCGATGCGGTTGCGCAGGTCCTTCAGACTCGCCATCGGGTCCTCGTCTCTCCCTGGAGGCTCAGAGCCGCGATGCTTACTGGAACGACTTGGCGTAACCGTCGACCACGCTCTTCAGCTTGGCGCCGGTGTCGTCGGAGAGATCCTTGGACGAGCGGATCGACTCCAGGATGTCGCTGTGCTTGCCGCGCAGGAGCGACAGGAGGCCGTCCTCGAAGGCGCGCACGCGGGCGACCGGGATCGGGTCGAGGTAGCCGTTGACGCCGGCATAGATCACCGCGACCTGCTCCTCCATCTTCAGCGGCGAGAATTGCGGCTGCTTCAGGAGTTCGGTCAGGCGCGAGCCGCGGTTGAGCAGCTTCTGGGTCGAGGCGTCGAGGTCCGAGCCGAACTGGGCGAAGGCCGCCATCTCGCGGTATTGCGCCAGCTCACCCTTGATCTTGCCCGCGACCTTCTTCATCGCCTTGGTCTGGGCCGCCGAGCCGACGCGCGACACCGAGAGGCCGACGTTCACCGCCGGGCGGATGCCCTGGTAGAACAGGTCGGTCTCGAGGAAGATCTGACCGTCGGTGATCGAGATCACGTTGGTCGGGATGTAGGCCGAGACGTCGTTGGCCTGGGTCTCGATGACCGGGAGCGCGGTCAGCGAGCCGGCGCCGGCGGCGTCGCCCATCTTGGCGGCGCGCTCGAGCAGGCGGGAATGCAGGTAGAACACGTCGCCCGGATAGGCCTCGCGGCCCGGCGGGCGGCGCAGCAGCAGCGACATCTGGCGGTAAGCGACGGCCTGCTTCGACAGGTCGTCGTACACGATCACGGCGTGCATGCCGTTATCGCGAAAATACTCGCCCATGGCGCAGCCGGCGAACGGCGCGATGAACTGCATCGGCGCGGCGTCGGACGCGGTGGCCGCGATGACGATCGAGTATTCGAGCGCGCCGTTGTCCTCGAGCGCCTTCACGAACTGGGCGACGGTGGAGCGCTTCTGCCCGACCGCGACGTAGACGCAGTACAGCTTGGCCTTCTCGTCGGTGCCGGCATGGGCCGGCTTCTGGTTCAGGATGGTGTCGAGGGCGATCGCGGTCTTGCCGGTCTGGCGGTCGCCGATGATGAGCTCGCGCTGGCCGCGGCCGACCGGGATCAGGGCGTCGATCGCCTTGAGGCCGGTGGCCATCGGCTCGTGGACGGACTTGCGCGGGATGATGCCCGGCGCCTTCACGTCGACCCGGCGGCGCTCGTCGGTGACGATCGGGCCCTTGCCGTCGATCGGGTTGCCGAGCGCGTCGACGACGCGGCCGAGCAGACCCTTGCCGACCGGCACGTCCACGATGGCGCCGGTGCGCTTGACGGTCTGGCCTTCCTTGATCTCGCGGTCGGCACCGAAGATCACGACGCCGACGTTGTCCTGCTCGAGGTTCAGCGCCATGCCGCGGACGCCGGTCTCGAACTCGACCATCTCGCCGGCCTGGACGTTGTCGAGGCCGTAGACGCGGGCGATGCCGTCGCCGACCGACAGGACCTGACCGACCTCGGTGACCTCGGCCTCCTGGCCGAAGTTCTTGATCTGCTCCTTCAGGATCGCGGAGATCTCAGCGGCACGGATGTCCATGGTGGACCTTCTCTCGTCTCGATGGTTCGTCGGGGCGGTGGGGATCGCAGGCGGCGGGGCCGCTCAGCGGGCGTCCCGCATCGCGAGGCGGATGGAGTTGAGCTTGGTGCGCAGCGAGGCGTCGACCATGCGGCTGCCGAGCTTGACCACGATGCCGCCGATCAGCGACGGGTCGATGCGCAGGTCGAGGTCGATCTCGGAGCGGGCGACGTCGCGCAGCGAGGCCTTGATGTCCTCCAGCACCGCGTCCGAGGGCTGCTCGGCGAGGCGGACCTCGGCCTGGACGATGCCCTTCGACTGGCGCACCAGGGCGCGGTAGGCGCGGATCATGTCGGGCAGGGCGAACAGGCGCCGGTTGGCGGCCGAGAGCCGGATGAAGTTGCCGGCGAGCCCCTCGATCCCGGCGCGGGCGAGGACCGCCTCGATCGCCTTGACCTGATCCTCGGCCGAGAAGACCGGGCTGCGCACGAGGCGCTGCAGGTCGGCGCTCTCGGTCATCAGGGCCTCGAACCGATCGAGGCCCTCGGACACCGCGTCGACGCTGCGCTCGTCGCGGGCGAGCTCGAACAACGCCGAGGCATACCGCCCGGCGACGCCCGCCAGGGGGGAACCCGATTCCGAACCGTTCTGAGCCACCAGCGCTCTCTCTCTAACCTGGCCCGACGGGTGCGGCCGCATCACGCCGAACGAGGGTGGCGGCGGCGCGCGGCCCGTCGATGATGGGAAGGCGCCGGCACGAGAAGAGGCCCCTCCCCCGGCGCGGCGCCGGCCTAGCATGGGTGATCGGGGGGCGCAAGGCGACGCCGCGGGTGGCTCAAGCCTGCGATCACGGCGAATTTTAATCCCGCAGGGTGGCGAAGGTGAGGCGCGAGGGCGCCCCCTCGCCGTCAGCCCTGGCAGACGATCTCGCCGCACTCGCGGGCGGCGGCCAGGACGGCGGCGAGGCTGCGCCGGCCCGGATGGCCGAGGATGCCGGCGGTGCCGACGACGTAGGACGGGGTGGCGGCGAGCCCGAGGCTGGCAGCGAGCCGCATCTGCGCCCGCAGGGCGCCGCCCACCTCGGCGGCGTCCGCGTCGGCCTCGATCGCCGCCCGGTCGTGGCCCAGGGCCGCCGCGGCGTCGAGGGCGCGGGGCCCGTCGATGCGGCCCGGCTGGCCGAGCAGCCGGCCGTAGAGCGCGAAGGCCGCGGCCGAGCCCGCCCGGCGCTGCACCGCGAGCGCCACCTTGGCGGCTTGCGCCGATTGCGGCGACAGGATCGGGTTGTGGACGAGGCCGACCCGCAGGTCCGGCGCCTCGCCGAGCAGCGCGGTCAGGTCGCGCGCCGCGGCCCGGCACCACGGGCAGTTGAAGTCGAAGAACTCGTAGAGCGTGACCCCGGCCTCGCGCGGGCCGATCCAGGTCACGCCCTTCAGGGTCTCGATCTCGGAGGTCAGCTCGCCCGGCAGGCGGGTATTCGCCACCGGCCTGCCGTCGTCGCCGGTGAGCGCGTGCCACTGCCCTTCCACCTGGGCGAGGGCGGCGGACGGGGCGCCGAGGACGATTGCGGCGAGGAGAGTGCGACGGGAGAGGGGCATCGGGGGCCGGGGACGCTGGAGGACGCTCTCCCCGATAAGCTCGGCCATTCTGGCGGGATGAAGGCCGCCCTTGGCCCCGTGCCGGCGGTGGTCGTATCATCCGGCCTCTCACGATCGGAGGTCGGCACGAGGAGCCGTCCGGGGAAGGCGCCATGGCACTTCTGGATACCCTGCGCAGCGTCAGGGATCGCACGCGAGCCGAGAGGGAGGCCGAGTCCGACCGGCCGCAGATCATCGCCCGCTGGCAGTCCGACGTCGCGGCGCTCTACGACGAGATCCACGGCTGGCTCTTAGACTACGAGCGAGATGGCTACCTGACCGTTTCCACGCAGGAGATCCACCTTCGGGAAGAGCCACTCGGTCTCTACACGCTCGATGCGATGCTGATCCATGTCGATGACCTCGCCGTCAGGCTGCAGCCGGCGGGCCGGTACGTCCTCGGGGCGACCGGCCGCATCGACATGTTCCGCCAGGGGCGATCCGCACGCGACGAGCGGGTTCTTCTGGTTCGGCAGGCGACGCCGGAGGGGGAGCGCTGGATGCTGCGCCCTCCGGCCGGGCCGCGGACCGGAGCGGCGTCCGGTCTCGAACCGCTCGACCGCGCCTCGTTCGAGGCCGCGTTCGAATCGCTCCTGAGCTGAGGATGCCGGATCCGACGCCGATCGACGCCGCGTACCGTCGTGGCCAGATCCTGATGGCGATCCTGACCCGGCTGCGCGAGCAGGCCCTGGCGAACCCGGCGCATCCGCGCTGGGTCGAACTCGGGCTCTGCCCAGCCTACGAGACCAAGCGGCAGGCGGTCGCCGACTTGCAGGCGACCTTTGCGGACCTGCTCGGCCTCGTCGGCCACCTGACGCTCCTCGACATGGCCGCGAGCTTCGAGGTGGCGAGCCAGGCCCGGCTGGGGACGCGGCTGGGCGAGGTCCGTTCGGCACTGGCGGCGGGAGGGCGCAAGCGGGTCCTGCCGCCCTATGCGCTCCGGCTCGTCCGCGACCGGGACGAGTTCGGGAGTCTTCGGGCCGTCGCAGCACTGCTCGACGGCGAAGCGGACGAAGCCCTGCTCGACGCCTTCGACGCCGTCCGTCAGGCCCGGAACAACTTCGCGCACGGAACCGAAATCCTGTCGGCACCGGTGGCCGACCCCGACGCGGCTCGCGACACCCTCAACGCGGTGCTCGGGCTCCTCTGAGCCCCAGCCCCTACCGCATCCCCGCCGGCCGGTCGCCCACCGCCCAGGCGAGGGCCTGCTCCAGGCGGTCGTTGCCCCAGAACAGCTCGCCGTCCTCGGTGAGGAAGCTCGGCGCGCCGTAGAGGCCGCGGGACTTCGCCTCCTCGCCGATCGAGCGCAGGCGGCTCTTGTTGGGCTCCTGGGTCGCCGCCCGGACGATCGCCGGACCTTCCAGGCCGAGGTCGTTGAGGAGCGCCGAGAGGGCGCCGGGCTCGGCGATCGCCTGGCCGCGGGCGAATTCCGCCGTGTAGACCGCCCGCACGTAGTCGCCGATCCACGGCTCGTCGGCGCCGTGGACCGCGATGCGGGTCGCCGCGAGGCTGTTCTGCGGGAAGGCGTCGGGCCGGGTCAGCGGCGGCAGGCCGAGGCGGGCGGCCTCACGGGCGACGTCGCGCCACATGTTGCGGCCCTTGGCCGGGTAGAGGTTGAACGGCGACGAGGTCCAGCCCTGCGCGGCGAAGACCGGCCCGAGCAGGAACGGCCGCCAGCGGATCGCCACGTCCGCCGCCCCCGCCAGGGCCTCGATCCGCATCGCCGAGAGGTAGGAGTAGGTCGACGCGAACTCGAACCAGAATTCGAGCGTAGGCCGTCGCGGCATCCAGCCCTCCGTTGTCAGGCCCCGACCTTCGCGGCTCCGGCCCGCCGCCGCAACCGCCGCGACCGGCGTCGTTGCGCCACGGGCGGTCAACGACCGGCCGGCATCGCGGTTGCACGCGGGCGGGCCGGGCTGTTAAGCCGCGCCGATCCCGTCCAGCCCCGAAGCCGAGGCCCGTTCCCGCATGTCCGACCAGAGCCCCAAGCGCGTGAAGAAGGTGGTGCTCGCCTATTCGGGCGGCCTCGACACCTCGATCATCCTGAAGTGGCTCCAGACCACCTACGGCTGCGAGGTCGTGACCTTCACCGCCGATCTCGGCCAGGGCGAGGAGCTGGAGCCGGCCCGCCGCAAGGCCGAGCTGCTCGGCATCAAGCCGGAGAACATCTTCATCGAGGATCTGCGCGAGGAGTTCGTCCGCGACTACGTGTTCCCGATGTTCCGGGCCAACGCGCAGTACGAGGGCGTCTATCTGCTCGGCACCTCGATCGCCCGGCCGCTGATCGCCAAGAAGCAGATCGAGATCGCCGAGCGGGTCGGGGCCGACGCGGTCTCGCACGGCGCCACCGGCAAGGGCAACGATCAGGTCCGGTTCGAGCTCGGCTACTACGCCCTCAAGCCCGACGTGACGGTGATCGCGCCGTGGCGCGAATGGGACTTCCGCTCCCGCGAGGCGCTGATCGCCTTCGCCGAGCAGCACCAGATTCCGATCTCCAAGGACAAGCGCGGCGAGAGCCCGTTCTCGGTCGACGCCAACCTCCTGCACGCCTCCTCCGAGGGCAAGGTGCTGGAGGATCCCGCGCTCGACGTGCCGGACTACGTCTATTCGCGCACCCTCTCCCCCGAGGAGGCGCCGGACACGCCGACGGTCGTCACCATCGGGTTCGAGCGCGGCGACGCGGTGTCGATCGACGGCGAGCGGCTGTCGCCCGCGACGCTGCTGGCCAGGCTCAACGAGCTCGGCCGCGCCAACGGCATCGGCCGCCTCGACCTCGTCGAGAACCGCTTCGTCGGCATGAAGAGCCGCGGCATGTACGAGACCCCCGGCGGCACCATCCTGCTGCCGGCGCACCGGGCGATCGAGTCGATCACCCTCGACCGCGGCGCGGCCCATCTCAAGGACGAGCTGATGCCGCGCTACGCCGAGCTGATCTACAACGGGTTCTGGTTCTCGCCCGAGCGCGAGATGCTCCAGGCGCTCATCGACAGGAGCCAGGAGATGGTCACCGGCACGGTGCGGCTGAAGCTCTACAAGGGCGGCGTCCACGTCGTCGGGCGCGAGAGCCCGAACTCGCTCTACGACCAGGATCTCGTCACCTTCGAGGAGGGCGCGGTCGCCTACGACCACCGCGACGCGGCGGGCTTTATCAAGCTCAACGCGCTCCGCCTGCGGACGCTGGGCCAGCGCAAACGCAAGCTCGGCGCCTGAGCGGAAGGCTCGGGCGCCTGAGCGAAGGCTTGGGCGCCCCGGCGCCCGAGCCCGCCGCCGTCACAGGGTCTGGTTGTAGGCGCCGACCTGCGGGTTCTCGCGCAGGATGCAGTCGACGGCGGCGAACATCTCGCGCAGGCGCGCCTCCGAGACCGGGCTCTCGACCACCACGACGAGTTCCGGCTTGTTCGAGGACGCCCGCACCAGCCCCCAGGTGCCGTCCTCCGTCGTCACCCGCACGCCGTTGACCGTCACGATGTCGGTGATCCGGGCGCCGCCGACCGCCTCGCCGCCGGCATGCATCGCCCGGAACCGCTCGGTCACCCGCTCGACCACGCCGTACTTCTCGTCGTCGGCGCAGTGCGGCGACATCGTCGGCGAGCCCCAGGTCTTCGGCAGCGCCGCGTAGAGCTGCGACATCGACCGGTCGGGGTTGCGGTCGAGCATCTCCACCACCGCGATCGCGGTGAGCAGGCCGTCGTCGTAGCCGCGCCCGACCGGCTCGTTGAAGAAGAAGTGCCCCGACTTCTCGAACCCGGCCAGCGCCTTCAGCTCGTTGACCCGGCGCTTGATGTAGGAGTGCCCGGTCTTCCAGTAGTCGGTCGTGACGTTGCGCGCGCGCAGCTCCGGGTCGCTGGCGAACAGGCCGGTCGACTTCACGTCGACGACGAAGGTCGGGTCGGCGTGCAGGCGCGACAGGTCGCGGGCGAGCATCACCCCGACCTTGTCGGCGAAGATCTCGTGGCCCTGCTCGTCGACCACGCCGCAGCGGTCGCCGTCGCCGTCGAACCCGAAGCCGACATCGGCCCCGGTCTCCCGGACCTTGTCGGCGATGGCGTGCAGCATCGCCATGTCCTCGGGGTTGGGGTTGTAGCGCGGGAAGGTCGCGTCGGCCTCGACGTCCAGGGGCACGACCTCGCAGCCGAGGCGCTCCAGCAGGCCCGGGGCGAAGGCGCCCGCCGTGCCGTTGCCGCAGGCGGCCACGACCTTCAGCCTGCGGCCGACCGGCCTGGTGCGCGACATCAGGTCGTCGAGATAAGTCTTCGAGAAGTCCGGCACGAACTGGTAGGCGCCGCCGTCCCGGTACTGGAACGCGCCCGACAGCACGATCTCCTTGAGCCGGGTCATCTCCTCGGGGCCGAAGGTCATCGGGCGTTCGGCGCCCATCTTCACCCCGGTCCAGCCGTTGTCGTTGTGCGAGGCCGTCACCATCGCCACGCAGGGACAGTCGAGGGCGAACTGGCCGAAATACGCCATCGGCGACAGGCACAGGCCGATGTCCTTCACCCGCAGGCCCGCCGCCTGCATGCCGGCGATCAGCGCGAGCTTGATCGAGGTCGAGTAGGCGCGGAAGTCGTGGCCGGTGACGATGTCGGGCCGCACGCCGCGCTCGTGGATCAGCGTGCCGAGGCCGAGCCCCAGCGCCTGCACGCCCATCAGGTTGAGGTCCTTGGGAAACAGCCAGCGGGCGTCGTATTCGCGGAACCCGCTCGGCGCGACCAGCGGCAGCGATTCGAACGCGAAGGTGTTGGGGGTCAGCGAAGGGTGCGGCTTGGGAAACATCGGGGGTCCTTCACTCCGTGATCGGCAAGAAGATTCATCGTTACCCGCGAGGGGCGCCGGCGATCTGCGAAATCATGCAACTTCCGCGTGGCGTGAAGCCGACGATTCGCGGCCGGACTTGTTGCACGGCCCGCAGCGGCGGTCGAACCGGCGCTGGAACTTTGGTCGAAGTTGCGGCAAGATGTGAAGAGCGGATCGCGGCCCGCACGCGGCCGCGCGCCAGAAAAGTCACGATCCGTTTACGGATACCTTACAGAGCCTGACCGCGCGTCAGGGGTGGAGATCGCATGAGCTCAGATTCCGTCAATCCCGGCCTGATCCATCCGGTCATCCTGTGTGGCGGCTCGGGCACGCGTCTCTGGCCGGCCTCGCGCGAATCGTTCCCCAAGCAGTTCATCCCGCTGGTCGAGCCGGACCGGTCCTCGTTCCAGGCCACCGTGGCGCGGCTGGACGATGCCGGCCTGTTCGCCCGCCCGAGCATCATCACCAGCGCCGACGCGCGCTTCATCGTCGCCGAGCAGGTCGTCCAGGTCGGGGCGGCGGCCGACATCGTCCTCGAGCCGCAGCGGCGCGACTCGGCGGCCGCGGTCGCGGTCGCGGCGCTGCACGCCGCCGCCCGCGACCCCGAGGCGGTGGTGCTGATCCTCGCCGCCGACCACGTCGTCGGCGACACCGGCGCGTTCCTGAGCGCGGTCCGCCGCGCGGCGGTCGGCGCCCGGGCCGGCGCGATCATGACGCTGGGCCTGCGCCCGACCGAGCCGGCGACCGCCTACGGCTACATCCAGCCCGGCGAGCCGCTGCCCGACGAGGCCGGCAGGGCCGGCGCCTACCGGGTCGAGCGCTTCCACGAGAAGCCGGACGCCGACAAGGCCGCCGGCCTGATCGCCGAGGGCGCGCTGTGGAACAGCGGCTACTTCCTGTTCCGCGCCGACGTGATGCTGGAGGAGCTGCGGATCCACGCCCCCGGCGTGCTCGACGCCGCCACCGAGGCGGTCGCCGCCGCGACCCGCGACCTCGACTTCGTCCGCCTCGACCCCGAGGCGTTCGGGCGCTCGCCGCAGATCTCGATCGACTACGCGGTGATGGAGCGCACGTCGCGCGCCGGCGTGCTGCCGGTCTCGTTCCCGTGGTCGGACATCGGCACCTGGGGCGCGCTGTGGGAAGCCTCCGACCGGGACCGCGACGGCAACGCCCTGCGCGGCCGGGTGGCGGTGCGCGACACGCGCGGCAGCCTTGTCCACAGCGAGGGCGACACCCTGACGACGGTGGTCGGCCTCGACGGCGTCGTGGTGGTGACGACGCCCGACGCGGTGCTGGTCACCTCGCGGGCCGCCGCCGGCGGGGTCAAGGAACTGGTCTCGGCCCTGCGCAGCCGCGGCGAGCCGGAGGCCGACGCCCACCGCCGGATCTACCGGCCGTGGGGCTCCTACGAGCGGATCGACATCGGCACCCGGTTCCAGGTCAAGCGGATCACGGTGACCCCCGGGGCGCGGCTGTCGCTGCAGAAGCACCACCACCGGGCCGAGCACTGGATCGTCGTCAAGGGCACCGCCGAGGTGACGGTCGACGACGTCGTGAAGCTCGTCCACGAGAACGAGGCCGCCTACCTGCCGATCGGCTGCGTCCACCGGCTCGCCAACCCGGGCAAGATCCCGCTCGAACTGATCGAGGTCCAGGTCGGCAGCTACACCGGCGAGGACGACATCATCCGCATCGAGGACGTCTACGGCCGCTGACCGCCGGAGCGGCCCCGGACCGCGCGTCCGGGGCCGTCGCCCTCACTTGGTGATCTTCACCGAGACCGGATCGCTCGACGGAAACGTCTCCTCGAGGCTCTCGTCCAGGCGCTCGTCGAGCTTCTTCTGGCTGTTGTCCTTCAGCGCCGCGTCACCGGGATTGGCGCTGTCGCGCCGGAAGCCGGCCTGATCCGGGGCGGTCGTCGGCTTGGTCGTCTCGCTCATCGCGGGTCTCCTGTCGGGCGCCTCGGGCGCCGGTCGAGGGCTCAACGCGCGACCGGCGGGGCTGTTGCGCCCCGTTCCGGCCGTTGAGCGCCGGTAAACCCGGCGGCGGCTAGGCTCAGCGTCCCGAAACGGGCGGAGCCGGCCATGCACGTCGTCGTCGTGACGAACTTTTCCCAGGCGCGCGGCGGGGCCGAGAAGGTCGCGATCGAATCGGCCCGCGCCCTCGCCGAGCGCGGCGTCGCGGTCGGCTTCGTCCACGGGGTCGACGGCCCGGCCGATCCGCTCCTCGACCATCCCGGGATCCGCCGGATCGGCCTCGGCCTGCCCGACGTCTGGGACCTCCCGGCGTGGCGCGGCGCGCTGGAGGGAATCTGGAACCGCGACGCCGCCCACCGCCTCGGCGAGGTCCTGCGCGGTCTCGCCCCCGACCTGATCCACCTGCACCAGTGGACCCGCAGCCTGTCGCCGGCGATCCTGCCGGCGCTCGCCGCCGCCGGGTGTCCGCTCGCGCTCACCGTCCACGACTACTTCCTCGCCTGCCCGAACGGAGTCTATTACCGGTTCGACGCCGGCGAGCCGTGCGGGCTGGCGCCGCTGTCGCCGTCCTGCTTTTCGGCGCCGTGCGATCCGCAGTCGCGGGCGCACAAGCTCGTCCGGTTCGCCCGCGGCGCCGCGACCCGGCTGGCCTTCGACCGCTCCTTCCGCGACCGTCCGGTCGACCTCGTCCACGTCTCCGACGGCAGCCTCGCCCGGCTCGCGCCGCTGCTCGCCGGGCGGCCGTTCCGCCACCATCGCATCGACAACCCGGTCCGGGTCGCGCGGGCGGCGCCGGCCCGGCCGGAGCGCGGCGACGCCGTCGCCTTCGTCGGCCGCCTCACCCGCGAGAAGGGGGCCGACCTCGTCGCCGAGGCCGCCGCCCGGGCCGGCCTGACCGCCCTGTTCGTCGGCGACGGGCCGCTCGCGGGCGAGCTGAGCGGCCAGCCCGGGGTCGAGATGGCGGGCTGGCGCGAGCCGGCGGCGGTCGAGGCGCTGCTGCGCGACCGCGCCCGGGCGGTGCTGGCGCCCTCGCGCTGGTTCGAGACCGGGCCGCTGACGGTCTACGAGGCCCTGGCCGCCGGCATCCCGGCGATCGCCTCCGACCGCGCGGGCGCCGCCGAGCGGATCGCGCCGGGCGAGACCGGGTTCGTGGTCGCGCCCGAGCCGGAGGCCCTCGCGGCGGCGGTCGGGAGCTTGCGCGACGACGACCGGGTGCGCCGGATGGGGGCCGCCGCCCATGCCCGCTACTGGGCCGCCCCCGCGAGCCTCGACGCCCATGCGCGGGCGCTGTGCCGCCTCTACGGGGCGATGCTGGCCCCGGCCGCGGCCGAGGCGCCATGTTTTGAGCGCAGTGCTATATAGGGGTCGGCCGACGATATCCCGGAGCCACCCTCAATGCGCCGACCGCTGCCCCTTCTGCTCGCCGCGACCCTGCTCGGCTCGGCCGCCGCCGGTCCGGCCGCGGCCCAGGCCGACAAGGTGCCGTTCCGCGCCCTGCCGGAGAGCAAGGCGCAGGTCCAGCTCTCCTTCGCCCCCCTGGTCAAGCGGGCGGCGCCCTCGGTCGTCAACGTCTACGGCACCCATGTCGAGCGCCGGGCCGCCGGCCGCGGCGCGATGGACGAGTTCCTGCGCCGGTTCTTCGGCGATGCCGGGCCCGGCGGGGTGCCGCAGGAGCGTGCCCAGCGCTCCCTCGGCTCGGGGGTGATCGTCGACGCCGCCGGGCTGATCGTCACCAACAACCACGTCATCGAGAACATGAACGAGGTGAAGGTGGCGCTCGCCGACCGGCGGGAGTTCGAGGCGCAGATCGTCCTGCGCGATCCCCGCACCGACCTCGCGGTGCTGAAGATCAAGGCGCCGACCGGTGGCCTCGTGCCGATGGAGTTCGGCGATTCGGAGGGGCTCCAGGTCGGCGACTTCGTCATCGCCATCGGCAACCCGTTCGGCGTCGGCCAGACCGTGACCCAGGGCATCATCTCGGCGCTGGCGCGCACCCAGGTCGGCTCGTCGGACTACCAGTTCTTCATCCAGACCGACGCGGCGATCAACCCGGGCAATTCCGGCGGCGCCCTCGTCGACCTCAACGGCGGCCTCGTCGGCATCAACTCGGCGATCTACTCGCAGTCCGGCGGCAGCCACGGCATCGGCTTCGCCATCCCCGCCAGTATGGTCCGGGCGGTGGTCGAGACCGCCAAGGGCGGCGGGCGCACCGTGCGCCGGCCGTGGCTCGGGGCGCGGCTCCAGAACGTCACCCCGGACATCGCCGACAGCGTCGGCCTCGACCATCCGACCGGCGTGCTCGTGGCGAGCCTCCAGGGCAAGAGCCCGGCCGAGGAGGCCGGCCTCAAGCGCGGCGACGTGATCCTGTCGGTCGACAACCAGGCGGTCGACGACCCCGAGGCGTTCGGCTACCGCTTCGCGCTCAAGGGAGTGAGCGGCGAGACCCGGTTCACGGTCCTGCGCGGCACCAGCCGGATCACCGTCCCGGTGCGTCTGGCCCCGGCGCCCGAGACCCGGCCGCGCGACGCCCTGAAGGTCAAGACGCGCTCGCCCTTCCTCGGCGCCACCGCGATGAACCTCTCCCCCGCCGTCGCCGAGGAGATGCAGCTCGACAGCGGCAACGACGGCGTGGTCATCACCGAGATCGATCCCGGCAGCATCGCCAACCGCGCCGGCCTGCAGAAGGGCGACCTCGTCGTGGCGGTGAACGGCACCCCGGTGCCGACCACCCGCGACCTGGAACGCGCGACCCGGGCGCCGCAATCGATGTGGGAGGTCACGATCAGCCGCAACGGCCAGCAGCTCACCTCGGTCTTCGGGGGCTAAATGGAAACTGGTTGTAAACGATTGATTTTAAATCAGAAATTTTGAGCGCGGGATCCCCTCTCCCGGGTGGGAGAGGGGTAGGGGTGAGGGTGGAGACGATGCAGAATGGAGACCTGAAGGTCGAGCTGCACAGCTCAGCCGTTGGGCTTGATTCTGCACCCGAGCCACCCTCACCCCTGTCCCCTCTCCCACTCGGGAGAGGGAGACCCGCGCTAAGACGAAAACTGTCTTCGATGGCTGCAACGGGTGCAGAAAATCCGCGATCCCGTTTCATCCGCAAGGGACGGCCATGCCGGTGAGCAACTGATACCAACGGCCCGGGATGCTGACGCATCTCGAATTTCCGACACCAAGCCAGACGCTTAGCGGAAATTCGAGAGTAGAACCAAAGGCCATTTCCAAGCACCGTTGGTATGACGCGGGCCGGCGGGATCCCCGGCAGTCGATCCGGCACTCTACTGCCGGATCGACCAATGCACGGCACTATATTGCGGTGCATCAATTCTTATTGTGCAATGCAACAATCCGTGCTTTCCTGTCTTCACACGACAGGAACGGATTCTCCCATGCGTCACCTCAGCCTCGCTGCCGCCGGCACGCTCCTCGTTACCGCCCTCCTCGGCGGCACGGCCGCCCTAGCCCAGGACGCGAGCGTCACCGTGTTCCCGCCGCTCTACCGCGACATGGCCCGGGCGACGCAGGCGACCCGCCCGCAGGCCGAGCTGTCGACCACCCCGCAGCCGGTCCGCGCCCCGGCCGAGCCGGTGTCGGGCCTCAGCCGCAAGGTCGCCGAGGTCCGCTGAACCCGCGGCCTCCGGGATGACGGCTCCGAGCGGGAGACGTCGCCGGGATCAGGCCGCCCGCACCGTCGCGAGGAAGCGGTCGACCTCCCCGCCGAGGGTCTCGGCCTGCTGCGCGAGGTCGGCGGCGGCGGAGAGGACCTGGCTCGCCGAGGCGCCGGTGGCCTCGGACGCCTGGGCCACCCCGGCGATGTTGCCGCGGACCTCGTCGGTGCCGGTGGCGGCCTGGGCGACGTTGCGCACGATCTCCTGCGTCGCCGAGCCCTGCTCCTCGACCGCCGCGGCGATCGCGGCGGCCAGCGTGTCCATCTCCCGGACCCGGCCGGTGATCGCGTCGATCGCCGTCACCGCCTGACCCGTCGCCCCCTGGATCTGGCCGATCTGGCGCGCGATCTCCTCGGTCGCCCGGGTGGTCTGGGTGGCGAGTTCCTTGACCTCCGCGGCGACCACGGCGAAGCCGCGTCCGGCCTCGCCGGCCCGCGCCGCCTCGATCGTGGCGTTCAGCGCCAGCAGGTTGGTCTGGCTGGCGATGGTCGAGATCAGCCCGACGACGTTGCCGATCTGCGTCGCGCTGGTGCTGAGTTCGCGCACCAGGTGGGCGGTGTGCGTCGCCTCCTCGGCGGCCGAACCCGCGAGCGAGGCCGATCCGGCGACCTGCCGGCCGATCTCGGACACCGACGCGCCGAGTTCCTCGGCCGCCGCCGCGACGGTGGCGACGTTGTCCGACGCCTGCCCGGCGGCGGCCGCCACCGAGGTCGACTGGGCCGCGGTCTCCGTCGCGGTGGCGCTCATCGCGCGGGCGGTGGCCTGCAGCTCGGTCGCGGCGGAGCGCACCACCTCGATGATGCCGCCGACCGACGCCTCGAAGCGGCCGGCCAGTTCGCGCATCGCCGCCTTGCGCTGCGCCTCGACGCCGGCCCGGGCGAGCTCGGCCTCGGCTTCGAGGTCGCGGGTGCGGATCAGGTTGTCCTTGAACACCTGGATGGCCGCGGCCATCGCCCCGATCTCGTCGCGGCGCCCGGCCCCCTCGACCGCGGTGCCGAGGTCGCCGCCGGCGAGGCGTCCCATCGCGGCGGTCATCCGGCGGATCGGCCCGACGACGCCGGCCTGAAGCAGGCCGATCCCGGCGACCGCGCAGGCCAGGATCGCCAGGAGGCCGGCGCCGGCGATCCAGCGGGCCCGGGCGCCCGCAGCCTCGGCCTCGGCCGCCCGGGTCTTGAGCAGACCGGCCTCGACCGCGATGATCTCCGCGGCCTTGGCCCGCAGCGGGTCCATCACCGCCTTGCCGGCGCCGCCGACCTCCAGCTGCCGGGCCTCGGCCTGGGTGGCGGGATTGCGCATCATACGGATCTCGTGCTCGGCCACCCCCTCGCGCCACTGCCGGGCGAGACGGTCGAGGGCGGAGAGGCGGTCGAGCTGGGCCGGATTGTCGGCGACGAGGCGCCGGGCCTCGGACATCGCCCGCCCATAGGCGTCGACGCCCTGCCGGTAGGGTTCGAGGAAGCTCTCGCTGCCGGCGATCAGGTATCCGCGCAGACCGGTCTCCTGGTTCACCATCTCGGTGACGATCCGGTTGACCTGCCCGAGAACCTCGTGGGTGTGGCTCGACCAGCGCGACGTATCCTCGATCGTGGAGAGGTTGCGAAGCATCAGACCGGATGTCGCGAGGCCGGTGACGCTGATGAGCACCAGGACAACGCCCACCTTGACGGCGATTTTCAGATTGCGGACATGCGAGATCATGACGGATCCGGAGGCCTTGGGAGGGATATGGCCTCAGCAAAGACTTCCGGCATTAAGATGAGGTTACCGGGCCCACCAACATCGCACGATAGCACCCGAATTCTTGTCCGATGACCCCAAAATCGCGGCGATACCAAGTCGGAGCCAGCAAAAGAAGATTTGGGGCAACCAACACTGAAGAACGTCCGAAACAGGCATGGGTTCCCGGACGACCTCTGCGTCAGCGGAACGGCGGCTCGTCGAAGCTGCGCAGCTTGCGCGAATGGAGGCCGCTGCGGTCGCGCCGGAGGGCGTCGAGGGTGGCGAGGCCGATCAGCAGGTGCTCGCCGATCGCCCGCTCGTAGAACGCGTTGGCGGCACCCGGCAGCTTGATCTCGCCGTGCAGCGGCTTGTCGGAGACGCACAGCAGCGTGCCGTAGGGCACCCGCAGCCGGTAGCCCTGCGCCGCGATCGTGCCGCTCTCCATGTCGACGCCGATCGCCCGCGACAGGTTGATCCGCCGCCGCTCCTGCGACCAGCGCAGCTCCCAGTTGCGGTCGTCGTAGGTGACCACCGTCCCGGTGCGCAGGCGGCGCTTGAGCGCCTCGGCGCGCTCGCCGGTGACCGCGGCGGCGGCGTCCTGGAGCGCGACCTGGACCTCGGCGAGCGCCGGGATCGGCACGTCGGGCGGCACCAGCTCGTCGAGGATGCGGTCGCGGCGCAGGTAGCCGTGGGCGAGGACGTAGTCGCCGATGGTCTGCGACTGGCGCAGGCCGCCGCAATGCCCGACCATCAGCCAGCAATGCGGCCGCAGCACCGCGAGGTGGTCGGTGATCGTCTTGGCGTTGGAGGGGCCGACGCCGATGTTGACCAGCGTCGTGCCCTGCCCGTCGCGGCCGACGAGGTGGTAGGCCGGCATCTGGTAGCGGTGCCAGGGCGAGGCGGCGATGAGGGCCGCCGGGTCGGCCCCGGCGGCCTCGCCCGCCTCGACCGCGATGCCGCCGGGCAGGATCAGGCGCGCGTAGCGGTCGGGCGAGCCGGCGAGGGCCGACAGGCCGACGCGGACGAACTGGTCGACGTAGCGGTGGTAGTTGGTGAGCAGGATCCACGGCTGGATCCCGCGCCAGTCCGAGCCGGTGTAATGCACGAGCCGGCGCAGCGAGTAGTCGACCCGCGGCCCGTCGAACAAAGCGAGCGGCCGCGACTCGTCGGGCACGTCGAGCCACAGCCCGTCGGCGATCTCGTCGCCGACGCTCGACAGCATCGGGGTCGGGAACCAGCGGGCGAGCTCGCTCGACGTCGAGTCGCCGCGGTTCAGCTCGGCCCCGGGCTCGACCACGTAGGGGTACGGGATCTCCTGGGCGCTCAGCCCGACCTCGATCGTCGCGCCGTAATCCGCGATCAGCGGGTGCAACTGCTCCAGCAGGTAGGCGCGGAAATGGTCGGGCTGGGTGACGGTCGTGGCGTAGAGGCCGGGCCCCTGGAACTTCGCGGTGGCGCGCTTGATCCGCGGCATCGGCCCGGTCGGACGGTAGTTCAGGCGCAGCTCCGGGTAACGGAAGCCGAGGCGCTCGGTCGCGTCCGGCGGCGGCCCGCCGGCGAGGAAGCGCGACAGCGCCTCCCGCAGGGCCCCGGTCGCGGTCTCGTGCAGGGCGACGAGGCGGTCGACCGCGGTCTCCGGGTCGGCCACCGTCTCCATCGGCCTCAGCTCGTCGGCGTACTCGGTCGGCACGGAACCTCCTGTCGATGATCGCGTCTGCCGCGACCCTAACCCGGCAGGCGCGGCGGCGCGACGACATCTCACCCGGCCCGGTCGGCCTCGTCGCGGGCCATGTCGCCGGCGCGTTCGGCGAGGTCGTCGAGGTTGCGCCGGAGCTGGTCGAGGGAGAACGCGATCCAGAAGATCCGCCCGATCCCGTCGGTGGTGAGGGCGTCGGTGCGGTGGCTGCGGTGCATCTCGTCGATCGCGCCGCGATAGGCGGAGACAGCCTCGGTCAGGTCGCGGCTCTCGGGGGCGGCGGCGCGGCCTCCGGCCAGGGCGGCGGCGATCGCCCGCAGCCGCTCGGCGCCGGCGCTGGCGGCGGCGGCCCACGGCGCCGCGACATGCGCCCGCATCACGTCGGTGCCGGCCTCGCGCACGGTCCGGCGCAGCATCACGATGTCGTGGCGCAGGCGCAGCAGGGTGCGCAGCAGCGGGTCTGGATCGGCCAGCACCGCGAGGCGGCTGCGGCGCTCGCGGTCGGCCTCCGCGACCAGGGCTTCGAGCCGCGCGAGGCTGCGCCGGGTGGCGAGCGGCAGGGCGAGCGCCTCGACCGATTCCTCGGCCTCAAGGGTGGCGAGCGCCGCGAGCTGGTCGGCGAGGAGCTCGGCGGTGCGGCCGGCCTGCGCGACGAGGGCCCGCGTCGCCCGGGCCGGCGCGACGACGAGCGACACCAGCAGGCCGACGGCGCAGCCGAGGCCGACCTCCAGCAGGCGGTCGAGGGCGAAGGCCAGCGGTCCGAGCGTCGCCCCGGTGGTGCCCAGCAGCACGATGACCGCGGTGATCGGCGCGATCCGGAAACCCGCCGAGGCCGCCGCCGCGACGGCGAGCGGCGCCACCGCGAGACTCAGCGCGAGGGCGCTGGTCCAGCCGCCGTGATGGGGCACCACGAAGGTCACGAGGCCGCCATAGGCCGCGCCGAGCACCGAGCCGAGGAAGCGGTCGAAGGCGGCCTTCAGCGAGCTGCCGAGGCTGCTCTGCGTCACGATGATCGCGGTGATGACCGCCCAGTAGGCCTGCGGCAGGCCGAACGCCTCGCCGAGGCCGTAGGTGGCGAGGCTCGCCACCGTCATGCGCAGCGCCTGGACCAGCTTGGGCCGGTGGCGGAGGAGCCGGGACCGCACGCTCGCTCCGTTCACCTCGCCGTCACCCCGCTGTGCATCCCGCCCCGGATCGAGGGCGGACCGCCCGGATTGTCAAGCCTCGCGCCGCCGACCTTTACGGCCGCGCCGCCATCCGCGATGACTCGGCCCGCCCGGCGCCGTCTGCCGGGTCGGGAACGCCTCAGACGCCATGCGCCACGCCTCCATCGCCGCCCTCGCCCTTCTCGCCCTCGCCGCTCCGGCCGCCGCGCGCCCGCTCGCGGCGATCAGGCAGGACGGCACCCTGCGGGTCGGCCTCACCGGGGATTACGCCCCCTACTCGCTGCGCCGCGACGGCGGGACGTTCAAGGGCGCCGACGTGACCATGGCCGAGGACCTCGCCAAGGCGCTCGGCGTGAGCCTGACGATCGTGCCGACGACCTGGAAGACCCTGAAGGACGACCTCGTCGCCGACCGCTACGACGTCGCGATGGGCGGGGTCAGCGTGACGCCGGACCGGGCCGCGGTGGCGGATTTCTCGGTGCCGGTGATGACCGACGGCAAGCGGCCGGTGGTGCGCTGCGCCGACCGGGAGCGCTACGTCTCGATCGCGGCGATCAACCGGCCCGACGTGCGGGTGGTGTTCAACCCCGGCGGCACCAACGAGCGCTTCGCGCGGGCGAACTTTCCCGACGCCAACCAGCGCCTGCACCCGGACAACCGCACGATCTTCGAGGAGGTGGCGGAGAACCGGGCCGACGTGTTCGTCAGCGACGGCGCCGAGGTCGACTACCAGTCGCGGCGCCACCCCGGCGTGCTGTGCCCGGCGGCGGTGCCCGACAGCTTCGACCACGCCGACAAGGCGTACTGGATGACCCGCGACCCGGCCCTGAAGCAGGCGGTCGATGCGTGGCTCGCCCCGGCGCTGAAGAGCGGCGCCTACGAGCGGGCGCTGGCCGCGGCGGCGGAATAGCGGGCCGGCGGGAGGGGATTCTCCTCCCGCCGCTTCGTCAGCTCGCGAGCGCGTCCGGCGCCGCGGCGCGGGCGGCCTTGGGGACCGCGTCGTTGTAGGGGGCGTTGTAGCAGCGCCGCACCGAGGCCCAGTACGCCTCGCGCTCGGCCGGCGGGAGGCGCGAGAGCGCGGCGTTGAGGGCGGCCTCGCCCGCGGCCTCGTAGCCGCGCTGCTGTTCGGCGGTGAGGGAAGTGCCTGTGGTCATGGACCGACGATCCCGAGCGGAAGAGACTGGCGCCCTCCATGCCATAATCGTGCCGGAACCGCCACGCCTGCGCGCGGCTATCCTCGTTGTCCCGCAGGGCCGCGCCGGCCGGGCAGCACCCGCAGGCGGTCCTTGAGGTCGAGGATCTTCTGGACCTTCGCCCCGAGGGTGAGGAGCTGGACCAGCCGGTCGGTCTCCAGCCGCTGCACGTCGGCGTACCAGCCGGCGAACAGCTCGAACAGGTCGTGCATCTCCCGCAGGCGGTCCTGGGCGTGGCGCTCCTCGGGGCTGTGCGGCTCCTGCATCAGGAGTTCGCGCAGGAGGGTCAGGGTCGGGTCGACCTCGCGCTTCTTGCGCTCCTCGACCAGGGTGCGGACGATCTGCCAGATGTCGTCGGGCGTGGCGAAGTAGTCGCGCCGGTCGCCCGGCACGTGCTGGAGCCGCACGAGGTTCCAGGCCTGCAGCTCCTTCAGCCCCATGCTGACGTTGGAGCGCGAGACGCCGAGTCGCTCGACGATGTCGTCGGCATTGAGCGCGCGCTCGGCGACGAACAGCACGGCGTAGATCTGCCCGACCGTGCGGTTGATGCCCCAGCGCGAGCCCATCTCGCCGAAATGGAGCACGAAGGTCTGGACCAGCGGCGGCAGTCGCATCGTGTCAGCCCATCCTCAGCCAGGCCCGCAGGATCGTGGCGACGATCCCCAGGACGACGACGCTGCCGCCGTAGAGCGCGGCGAACCACAGCAAGCGCCGCCACAGCGGAGAGTGGGGAGCCCCGGCGCTCAATGGTAGCCCGCCGCGTCCACCTTCCCCCGGAACACCCAGTAGGAATAGGCGGTGTAGAGCAGGATCACCGGGATCAGCACCGAGGCGCCGACGAGCATGAAGATCTGGCTCGCCGGCGGGGCCGCCGCCTGCCAGATCGTGATCCGGCCGGGCACGACGTCCGGGAAGATGCTGATCCCGAGCCCGGCGAAGGAGAGCAGGAACAGCCCGAGGGCGATCAGGAACGGGGCCCTGTCGGCGCCGCCGCGCAACTGGCGGTAGAATGCCCACGCCGCGACGGCGACGAGGAGCGGCACCTGGGCGGTCAGCAGCACGCCCGGCATCGCGAACCAGCGCTCCCAGTACTTCCCTTCCAGGAACGGCGTCGCCGCGCTCACCGCCGCGATGGCGGCGAGGGTCGCGCCGGCGAGCCAGAACGACAGGCGGCGGGCCTTGTCGCGCAAGGCCCCTTCGCTGCGCATCACCAGCCACGTCGCGCCGAGGAGCGCGTAGGCGCAGACCAGCCCGATCCCGACCATGACGCTGAACGGCGTCAGCCAGTCCCACCAGCCGCCGGCATAGGCCCGGCCCTCGACCCGGATGCCCTGGAGCAGGGCGCCCAGCGCGATCCCCTGGGCGAGCGCCGCCACCACCGAGCCGCCCGCGAAGGCGACGTCCCACAGGGCGCGGTGGCGCGGGTCGCGCCAGCGGAACTCGAACGCGACGCCGCGGAACACCAGCCCGAGCAGCATCGCGACGATCGGCGCGTAGAGCGCCGGCAGGATCACCGCGTAGGCGAGCGGAAAGGCGGCGAACAGGCCCCCTCCCCCGAGCACGAGCCAGGTCTCGTTCCCGTCCCAGACCGGGGCGACCGAGTTCATCGCGGTGTCGCGCTCGGGACCCGGCCGCAGGGTCGGGAACAGGATGCCGATGCCGAGGTCGAAGCCGTCCATCACCACGTAGGCGAAGACCGCGAAGGCGATGACGAAGGCCCAGACCACGGTGAGGTCGATGCTGGCGATCATGACGGGCCTCCTCACTCGGCCGGATGGAGGACGCGGTCCGGATGGACCGACGGCGCCGGGGTGATGCCGGCGGTACGGATCGGCAGGCCGGGCTCGACGCCGGGCTCGCCCCGGTGCGGCGGCCGCGAGGCGAGGCGCAGGATGTAGATCACGCCCATCGAGAACACCGCGAAGTAGATCACCACGAAGGCGAGGAGCGAGGACGCGACCGCCGGCGCCGAGAGCGGCGAGGCGGACTCGGCGGTGCGCAGCAGCCCGTAGACCGTGAAGGGCTGGCGCCCGACCTCGGTGGTGATCCAGCCCGCCAGCACCGCGACGAAGCCGGCCGGTCCCATCAGGACCGCGAAGCGGTGCAGGAGCGCCCAGTCGTGGAGCCGGCCCCGGACACGCGCCCACAGGCTCAGCATCCCGAGGCCCAGGATGGCGAAGCCGAGGCCGACCATGACCCGGAACGACCAGAACACCACCGGCACCGGCGGCCAGTTCTCCCGCGGCACGGTGTCGAGGCCGGCGAGCGGCGCGTCGAGGCTGTGCTTGAGGATCAGCGAGGAGAGCTTCGGCACCTCGATCGCGTAGCGCACGGTGCCGGCGGCCTCGTCGGGCCAGCCGAACAGCACCAGCGGCGCCCCGTCCGGGTGGCTGCGGAAATGGCCCTCCATCGCCATGACCTTGGCGGGCTGGTGCTCCAGGGTGTTGAGGCCGTGGGCGTCGCCGGCGAGGATCTGGAGCGGCGCGACGACGGCCGCCATCCACATCGCCATCGAGAACATCGTGCGGGCGCCCTCGTTGTCGGGGGTCACCGCCCGGGTGCGGTCGCGCAGGAGGTGCCACGCCCCGACGGCGCCGACCACGAGCGCCGTCGTCAGGTAGGCGGCCAGCACCATGTGGACGAGGCGGTACGGGAACGACGGGTTGAAGACGATCGCCCACCAGTCGAGGGGGACGAACTGGCCGGCCTCGTTGACGCCGTGCCCCTGGGGCGTGTGCATCCACGAATTGACCGACAGGATCCAGAACGCCGAGAAGAACGTGCCCAGCGCCACCATCAGGGTGGCGAGGAAGTGCAGCCGCGGCCCGACCTTGTGCATCCCGAACAGCATCACGCCGAGGAAGCCGGCCTCCAGGAAGAACGCCGACAGCACCTCGTAGGCCATCAGCGGTCCGAGGACCGGCCCTGTCCTGTCGGAGAAGACCGACCAGTTGGTGCCGAACTGGTAGGACATGACGAGGCCGGACACGACGCCCATGGCGAAGGCGACGGCGAAGATCTTGATCCAGTACTTGAACAGGTCGAGGAAGACCTGCCGGCCGGTGGCGAGCCAGAGCGCCTCCAGCACCGCCAGGTAGCTCGCCAGCCCGATCGAGAAGGCCGGGAAGATGATGTGGAAGGCCACGGTGAACCCGAACTGGGCCCGGGCGAGAAGCAGCGCGTCGACCTGCGACAGCATGGCGGATCCCTCGGACGGACGAGCGCGGCCGACGGGGGCGGCGCCGGGCTCGGCGACCGCATATTACAAGTTTCAGAATTTTCTGAAAGATCAAAACGGACGGCGGACGGCCGCAGGGTCCCGGCCGGAGCGGATCCGGCCGGGAAGGGCGCCTCAGCGCGTCGCCGGCGGCGCCGTGGGGGCGGCGTCGGGCGGCGGGGCGCGGTCGCTCGAGACGTAGCGGCTGTCGCCGTAGAGCAGGGTGAGGACGAGCGAGACCGTCGCCAGGATCGCCGCCAGCAGGGCCGGCACCAGGAAGGCGGACTCGCCGTAGAACTGGTGCAGCGTGCCGCCGACCACCGCGCCGACCGTGAGGGCGAGCCAGAGCGGCGCCTGGAGCCAGAACGAGGCCGCCGGGTGGCCGAGCAGCATGTTGGCGAGCCCGGTGCCGAACCGCACCACCGCGCCGGTGACGTAGGTCAGGGCAATGCTGCGGCCCTCCTCGTCCTGGAGCACGGCGTTCTGGAGCCCGAGGGCGAACACGATCGGGTAGGCGTGGAACGGGAAGGCCATCGGGCCGCGCGGCAGCGTCATGCCGATGCCGAGCAGGGCGGCCTGGAGGCCCAGCAGCACGGCGAGCCGCCAGTGCCCGACCGCCGCGGCGAGCAGCGTGCCGGAGAAGGCGCCGAGGCAGAACACCAAGATCGTGGTGCCGACCCGGATCGCGTTGTCCCATTCGCCGAGGCTGATCGCGACGCCGAACCGGGTGGTGTTGCCGCTCATGAACGACATGAACAGCTCGGCGAATGCGAGGAAGCCGATGGAATCGGCGCAGCCCGCCAGGAACGACAACAGGATCGCGAACGGGATCCTGGTCTGGCCGCTCGCCGGAAACGCCCGCGTCTCTGCCTTCATCCTCGCATCCATCCTCGCTGGCCGGCCAGGCCGCGCGCCGGCCGTGACCGGACGTTCCGCAGCAGCACGATCCGGGTTGACCCTGTGCCGAACCGTGGCGGTCCGGCGCCCAGCGGAAGGATCTAGGTCAGGCGAGATAGGCGTCGAGTAACTCCGGCAGCGGCAGATGACGCGACAGGCCCGGAACTGTCGGCGGCTCGGCGCTCAGCGTGCCGCTGCCCGGATCGAACCCGTCGAAGAACATCACCGGCACGCCCTCGTGGCGCAGTTGCGCCGCCAGGGCGACGCCGAAGCCCGAGCCCGACAGGCTGTCGACGATGGCGAGTTCGGCGACCTCGTCCTGGGCCCAGATCAGCGCCTCGGCCTCGGTGGCGAAGGCGGTGACGACGCAGCCGAGGCGCTCCAGGGTCTCGGCGAGCTGGGCGCGCACCCGCGGCTCCGCCGCGAGCAGGAGCACCATGCGGTAGTAGTACCGGCCGCTGTTGGGCATCTCACTCCCTTCCATGCGCGGCCCCGCCCGGACGGCCATGCCGGCCGGACGAGAACTTCGCGACAGGATCGTTGGCGGCGGGCTCGCCGGCCCGCCATTGCGGCGCGAGGAGCCACGCGATTGCGGCCATTCCTGGGTGCGGACCGCCATCCGCGCCAGAAAACACGCGGAAATCAGCTTGCCGGCAACTTGACCGCCCGGGGTTCGTGTCTGGGGATGACCGGCACGATGCTCGTGCCGGACGGCGATCCGCCGGCCGGCGACTTGGCCGGTCGGGGATCCGGCGGGCCGGCAACTTGGCAGGCCGGCAACTTGGCGGGGCCGGGTCCCTGGTGTGCAGAACGTCCGGACCGGGGCGAAGATCCGCGGATCCCGCGCCTGCGGCGCTTCAGCGCCGCAATCCCAGGCCCGCCGCCCCCTGCGGCGCCTGCCGGACCAGGACGTGCGACCCGAGCCGGCCGCCGATCGAGACCGTGAGCCGGTCGCCTTCGAGGAGGCCGACGTAGCGCCGCGCCCCGATGTCGAAGATGATGACCGAGCCGCTGACGTCGATGATCGTCAGCGCGCTCCACTGGAACGGCTTCGACGGGTCGTCGTTGGCGAGCACGGCGTCCTGGTCGATGCGCAGTTCGAGCGTGTCGCCGACCCAGCGCCCTTCGAGGATCCGCCGCAGGCCGTTCAGCACCCCGGGCGCCGGCGAGGCGGCGAGGAGCGCACCCGCGCCGGCCGCCAGGACGAGGCGGCACACGACGCGGCGGGCGGGCCTCAACGCGGTCCCGGTGCCGCGACCGGCTGGCGGCCGGCGCAGATCCCGTCGAGCTGCGCCTGGAAGCGCGCGTCGCTGAACCAGCCTTCGGCGTCGCGGAAGTCGAGGTTCCGGCGCAGGATCGGCAGGATGCTGGAATGATCCCGGTGCTCGCCGCTGCGGGCGAGCGCCCGGGCGGCCTTCAGGGCCTGCCCGCGGCGCCTCGACAGTTCACCACCCATGCTCGCGCTCCCGGCCGCCCCCGGCGATAGGGTGAGCATGGTTAATGCGGCGCTAAGATGAAGGCTCAGGCGCCGGCCTCGGCCCGGTGCGCCGCCGCCAGCTCGGCCATGCCGGTGAAGCGGAAGTCGTAGCGCGGCATCGCGCCCGGGTTCATGGTCGCGCCGAAGCCCTCGTCCCCGTGCCGCCGGTGGATCCAGCACGAGGCGAGGCCGGCGGCGTTGGCCGGCTTGTGGTCGTGGAACAGGCTCTCGGCGGTGTGCAGGATCTGGTCCTTGCGCACGCCGAGACCCTTCAGCTTGCGCAGCATGTAGTCGAAGTTGCGCGGGCTCGGCTTGTAGGCGCCGATGTCCTCGGCGGTGTAGACCGCGTCGAAGGCGACGCCGAGCTTCCGGTTGCTGTGGCCGAACGACTCGTTGTCGACGTTCGACAGGATCACGAGCTTGTAGTGCTGCTTGAGGTAGGCGAGCGCCTCGGCGCTGTCGGGAAAGGCCGGCCAGTCGCGGACCGAGCGGCCGTAGGCGACGCACTCGTCCCAGGTCACCGGCACCGCCCATTCCTCGGCGAGGCGCTTGTACACCACCGCGAGCACGTCGCGGTAGAGCCGGCCCGGGATCTGCTCCTGCTGGGCCGATTCGTGGCGGGCATGCGCCTCCAGGATCGCGTTGCGGGTCAGCGGCGTGGCGGCCCGACCGGTCAGGCTCTCGAGCGCCGTCACCATCCCGGTCTCCCAGTCGATCAGCGTGCCGTAGCAGTCGAAGGTCAGGGCCTTGAAGTCGCGCAGCTTCATCGGTGGGTCCCTCAGTGGCGGCCGAGATAGAGGTCGGCGGCCCGCTCGTCGGCGAGCAGCGTGGCGGCGTCGCCCTGCAGCGCGACCCGGCCGCCGTCAAGGATGCAGCCGCGATGCGAGATCGCCAGCGACTGCCGGGCGCGCTGCTCGACGATCAGGGTCGAGACGCCGAGCGCCGGCATCCGGGCGATGAGCCGGAAGGCGTCCTCGACCTTGGCCGGCGAGAGCGCGGCGGTCGGCTCGTCGAGCACCATCAGGCGCGGACGGGCCATCAGGGCGCGGGCGAAGGCGAGCTGCTGGCGCTCGCCCCCCGACAGGCTGCCGGCCCGGGCTCGGCGGCGCTCGCCGAGCAGCGGGAACAGCCCGAACATCTCGTCGATCCGGCCTTTTCGGTCCTTCACCCCGGCGACGACCTGGAGGTTCTCGAGGATCGACAGGGCGCCGAACACGTTCGCGACCTGCGGCACGTAGCCGATGCCGGAGGCGGCGCGGGCATGGGCCGGCAGGGACAGGATGTCCCGGCCCGCCACCCGCAGGGTGCCGGCGACCCGCGGCAGCAGCCCGACGATCGCCTTGGCGAGCGTCGACTTGCCGGCGCCGTTGGTGCCGGCGACCGTCAGGATCTCGCCCTCGGCGAGGGTGAGGTCGATGCCGTCGAGGATGTCGACCTCGCCGTAGCCGCCGCGCAGGGCGGCGATGTCCAGGACGGTGGTCACGCCACGCCTCCGAGATAGGCGGCGCGCACGCCGGGATCGTCGAGCACCGCCGCCGGATCGCCCGAGGCGAGGATGCGGCCGCGGTCCATGACGTGCAGGACCGGCACGAGGCGGGTGAGCGCCTGGAGGTCGTGCTCGATGACCAGGAAGCCGATGCCGCGGGCGTTCAGCTCGCGGATGCGCTCGACGATCTCGGCGATCAGCACCGGGTTCACTCCGGCGAAGGGCTCGTCGAGGAGGATCGTGCGCGGCTCGACCATCAGGGCGCGGCCGAGTTCGAGCAGCTTCTTCTGGCCGCCCGACAGGCGGCCGGCCGGCACGTCGGCGACGCGGTCGAGCTTGAGGAAGGCGATGATCGCGTCGGCCTTCTCCGTCACCGCCCGTTCCTGGCGGGCGACCTCGCCGGGGCGGAAGAACAGGCCGACCAGCCCCTCCCCCACCTGCCCGGGCGCCGCCGCCCTGAGGTTGTCGCGCACGCTGAGATGCGAGAACTCCCGCGGCACCTGGAAGGTGCGCAGCAGCCCGGTGCGGGCCCGGGCCGAGGGCGAGAGGCCGTCGAGGGGCGCGTCGCCGAACCGGACCTCGCCGGAATCGGGGGCGATGAAGCCCGACACCACCGAGAACAGGGTCGACTTGCCGGCGCCGTTCGGGCCGATCAGCCCGACGAGATCGCCCGCCGCCATCGACAGGGTGACGCCGTCGAGGGCCTGGAAGCCGCCGAACGCCACGCGGATGTTGCGGATCGCGAGGGTCATTTGCGGGAAAAGTCCCCCATCAGGCCCTGCGGGCGGTAGATCGTGAACAAGACCAGCAGGATGCCGATGACGCCGAGGCGGATCGAGGCCATCTCGACCTCGGAGATGCCCGGCACCACGTCGCGGATGAAGCGCGAGCCTTCGAGCAGGATCATCAGCAGGGCGGTGCCGACCACCGCGCCGGAGATGCGCCCGACCCCGCCGATGATGATCGCCATCCAGACGTAGAAGGTGACGAGCGGGATGAACTGGTCGGGGACGATGTAGGTGATGTAGTGGGCGTAGAACGCCCCGGCGAGGCCGGCGAGGCCGGCGCCGAGGATCAGCACCTGGACCTTGAACCGGGCCGGCTCCTTGCCGAGCGCCCGCAACCCGTCCTCGTTGTCGCGGATCGCCTCGATGATGCGGCCGAACGGGCTCCTGACGATGCGCCGCATGGCGAGCACCGCAGCCCCCGTGACGGCGAGCAGCACCGCGAGGACGGCGAGCTGCGCGCCGATGCCGACGGTGAGGCCGGAGAACAGCCGCGGGATCGCCGGGATGCCCTGGACGCCGTTGGTCAGCCACTTCTCGCTGGTGATGACGAGGCGCACGGTCTCGGAGAAGCCGAGCGTCACGATGGCGAAGTAGTCGTCGCGCAGGCGCAGGGACACGAGGCCGATCGGCCACGCCGCGAGGCCGGCGAAGAACGCCGCGGCGACGAAGCCGAGGACCAGCGGCGCACCGTGGGTGGCGAGGATCGCCGCGGCGTAGGCGCCGATGGCGAAGAAGCCGACATGGCCGAAGTTGATGAGCCCGGTCAGGCCGTATTGCAGGGTGAGCCCGAGGGCGAGCAGGATGTAGATCAGCGCCACGATGGCGATGGCGGCGAGATAGGCGTCCATCAGCGCACCCCCTCGATGCGGCCGAACAGGCCCCGCGGCCGCACCAGCAGGACGGCGAGCAGGACGACGAAGGAGATCGCGAGCTTGTAGGTGAAGCCGACGAACGGCGTGGACAGTTCCTGCGCCACCCCGAGCAGCAGCCCGGCGAGCAGCGCGCCCAGCGGGCTGCCGATGCCGCCGAGGATCGTCGCGGCGAAGGCCGGCAGCAGCATCTCCCAGCCGAGGTCCGGCGACACTACGGTCTTCATCCCGAGCATCATCCCGGCGATGCCGGTGACGGCGCCGACGAGGAGCCACAGCGCCACCATCACCCGCTCGGGGCGGATGCCCGAGACGAGCGCGAGGTCGCGGTTGTCGGCGACCGCGCGCATCCGCCGGCCGATCGGGGTGAGGTGGAGGAGGCCGAACACGGCGGCCAGCATCACGGCGGCGACCGCGGCGAGCTGGAGGTCGAACGGGTTGACGATGACCTCGCCGAGGCGGATCGGGCGCACCAGCGGCACCGAGAAGAGCTGCTGGCCGTGGCCGAAGCCGAGGCCGAGCCCGGCCCGGATCGCGAAGCCGACGCCGATCGAGGCGACGAGGAGCGCCACCGCCGAGCGTCCGGCGAGCCGGCGGAACACCAGCGCGTAGCTGCCGAGCGACAGGGCGGCGGTGGCCGCCATGGCGGCGAGGCCCGCGGCGGCGAGCGACCCGGTGAGGCCGTGGCCGAGGAGGGCGGCATAGGCGCCGAAGGTCATCGCGTCGCCGGTCGCGGCGTTGGCGAAGCGGCCGATGCCGAAGACCAGCGTGATCGCGAGGGCGGCGAGCCCGACGATCAGGCCCTGCAGCAGCCCGTTGACGACGAGTTGGGCGTAGAACACGCGGGGATTCCTGATGGTGGGGAGGCGCGACCCGATCCTCCCCCTGCGCGCAAGGCTGTCCGGGGGAGCGTCCGGTGGACGAGATGGGCGCGGATCGTCTCCTCTCCCCACGGGCGGGGAGAGGACGGCGGACCCCTCGTCGGGTCCGCCGTGAGCGCAGGCGTAAGCCGGAGCGAGGGTGAGGGGGTGGTGCCGGAGGAGTCTCATCCGGAGACACCCCCTCACCCTCGCCCTGCGGGCTTCCCGAGTACCCAACAAGGGGTACTCGGGCCTCTCCCCGCCCGCGGGGAGAGGGGAAGACCCGCGTCTTTCCCTCCTGCGGACGCCTCCACTCGCAGCGGAGCTTCCGAAGCCCGGCCGGTCCCGGCCTAGATCTCGACCACGTATCGCCGCACCAGCTTGCCGCCGGTGACGAACGAGGCGCCGAAGTTCGGGGTCACGTCCCCGTACTGATCGAAATCCAGCGCCGAGGACGCGCCCTCGAAGTTGATCTTGCCGGCCTTCAGCGCCGCCTTGCCCTCGGCGAAGGACGACACGGCGGTGCCGGGCGGGTTGGCGACCTCGCGCAGCTTGGCGACCACCGCCGGCATCTCGGCGGTGCCGGCGGCCTCGATGGCGAGCGCCAGCACCGTCATCATGTCCCAGGTCATCGCCGCGTAGGTATTGGCCGTCCCCGGCTGCTTCATCGCCTTCTGGTAGTCGGCCTCGTAGAGCTTGAACGCCCCCGACCCCTCGTTCGAGATGCTCTCGACCGAGATGATGCCCTCGGTGACGTCGGGGCCGAGCGCCTTGATGAGCTCGGGGTTGGCCGCCCAGCCCGGGATGATCCAGCGGACATTCTGGCCGCTCTGGAACCACTCGCGCAGGATGATGGTGGTGTCGGCGAGGTAGGAGCCGGTGACGATCACGTCGGGCTTGGCGGCGAGCACCTTCATCAGCTCGGAGCGGTAGGTCGCCTGGTTCGGCTCGTAGACGACGCTCTCGACCACCTGCCCGCCCTTGGCCTTCCAGGCCCGGGCGAAGCCCTCGGTGTTGCCGATGCCCGAGGCGTTGTTGAACGCCATCGTGGCCGGGCGCTTGAAGCCCTCGCGGGTGCAGATCTCCGCGAAGGCGCGGCCGAAGCGGTCGTTGGTGGCCTGGAAGCGGAAGCCGAGCCCCTTGGCGTTGGCCGGCGGAGTCGACAGCGCCGGGGCGCCCGAGACGTGGAAGAGCGGGATGCCGGCATCGTTGCACAGCGGGATCACCGCCAGCGACACGCCCGACGCGAAGGTGCCGAGGATCGCCTGGACCTTGTTGGCCTCGATCAGCTTCTTGGCCGCCAGCACCGCCGCCTGCGGGTTGGTCTGGGTGTCCTCGGCGACGATCTCGATCTTACGGCCGGCGGCACCCCCGGCGGCGTTCACCGCCTCGGCGACGGCGACGATCATCTTCTGCATCCCCGAGCCGTAGGGGCTGCCCGAGCCGGTGATCGGGTTGAGGGCGCCGATGCGGATCGGCCCGCTGCCGCCCCCCTGCGCGCGGAGCGCCGCCGGGGCCGACAGGAGGAGGCCGGCGCCTGCGGCGCCGGTGAGGAGGGTGCGACGGTCGAGCATGACGTTGAGAAATCCTCGTGAGCGGGGGCGGCGGATTCAGGCGGCGAGCGCGTCCTTGACGAAGCGGCCGGCCTTCAGGATCGCCGGCATGTGGCGGCCCTGGCCGGTGAGCAGGGACAGATCCTCGAGCGGGTCGCCGTCGACGACGATCAGGTCGGCATGCGCCCCCGGAGCGATGACGCCGAGGCGGCCCTCCTGGCGCACCACCTTCGCGGCGTTGACGGTCGCCGAGCGGATCACCTCGATCGGCGGCAGGACCCGGCCGCGCAGCACGAACTCCTCCGACTGGTGGCGGTGCATCCCGCCGAGCAGGTCGGTGCCGTAGGCCATCATCACCCCGGCCTCGCGCAGGATTTCGAGTGCCGCAAGGCCCTGCTCGCGCACGTCCTCGATCTTGGCGACCGAATCCGGCGGCAGGCCGAGGGAGGCGCCCTCCTTGGCCAGCGCGTCGAAGGTGACGTTGGTCGGCACCACGTAGGCGCCGCGCTCCTTCACGAGGCGGGCGGTCGCCGGCGTGATGAGGTTGCCGTGCTCGACCGAGACCACGCCGAGCTCCACCGCCCGGCGGATCGCGTCGTCGGTGTAGAGGTGGGCGGCGACGTAGGTGCAGGCGCCGTTCGCCTCCTCGACCGAGGCCCGCACCTCGTCGGAGGACAGGCCGAGGAACGCGATCGGGTCGGTCGGCGACGAGACGCCGCCATTGGCCATGATCTTGATGAACTGCGCCCCGGCCTTGATCTCCTCGCGGCAGGCGCGGCGCACCGCGTCGACCCCGTCCACAACCCGCCCGAGGGTGCCGGCGCGGTCGCGGTAATACTCGACGTCGCGGGCGTGGAAGCGGCCGCGGTAATCGGTGTGGCCGCCGGTCTGCGACAGCGCCTTGCCGCAGATCACGAGGCGCGGCGCCTCGATCAGCCCCTCCTCGATCGCCATGACGAGGCCGTGATCGGCGCCGCCGAGGTCGCGCACGGTGGTGAAGCCGCGCATCAGCATCTCGCGCATGATCTTCGCCGAGCGCAGGGCGACCAGGGTGTTGGGCAGCTCGGCGTTGCGGCCGAGATCGGGAATCGACGCGATGACGTGGACGTGGCAGTCGATCAGCCCCGGCATCAGGGTCCTGCCGGCGAGATCCACGACCCGGGCCGAGGCGGCCCTGATCGGCCGGTCCGAGACCTCGCGGATCAGGCCGCCCTCGACGAGGACGTGGTGGTCGGCGAGCGCGCCCTCGGCGGTCCCGTCGAGGAGGGCGGCGTTCTGGAACAGGATCGTCGACATGGCGGCTCCGGGAAGTGCGAGGGGGTGCGCTCAGGCGGGCGGGGCGGCCCGGAACTCCCGGCGGAGGTTGTCCTTCCAGAAGTCGAGCAGGGCGCGAAAGTAAGCCGGGTCGTCCTTGACCGGGGTCTGGGCGATCATCCCGCGGATCATGCACATCGTCGCGTTCATCAGGACGAGGGCGCGGCCGACCTCGACCCCGGCCTGGGCGGCGAGTTCGGCCCAGACGGCGTTGAGGCCGTCGTGGAACTCCTTGACCACCGGGACGATCGCGGCGCGGAACGGCGGGTTGTGCCGCGCCTCGGGCAGGTACTCCATCGTCACGTAGAACAGGCGGTCGGTCATCATCGCCCAGATGAAGTCGACGATCTCGTCGGTGGTGCCGCCGGACGCCCGGATCTCACCGGCCATGGCGTGCAGGGCGGCGGTGGAGCGGCGGAGCTGGTCGGCGATCGCCGCGACGATGATCTCCTCCTTCGAGGCGAAGTGATGCGTCAGCGCCCCGCGCGACAGCCCGGCCTGCTCGGCGATGTCGGCGGTCGAGAGGCGCGAGAAGCCGCGGTCGTGCAGGAGGTCGATCGTCGCCTCCAAGAGCCGCGCCGTGGTGTCGGCGCTGCGCTCCTGCTGGGTCTTGCGGGTCCGGCGGACGGTCGTCGCTGCCTCGGTCATGCGGACACTGTGACGTGCGGACGAAGAAACCGTCAATCCTGTTTGTACAGGCAGGCCCGTTTATATCTGCGCCAAGTCATGCCGCATACCTGGGCAGGCTCTCCGGTCCGCGCCCTTGCGCCGCTCCCGCGCTTCTGCGACGGCGGGGCCTCGTCCGCGTCCGTCGAGGAAGCCCCATGAGCACCGATGCCCCCCGTTCCTGGTCGAAGCGCAGCCTCGCCGCGCAGGCGATGGGCCATGTCGACCTGCAGACGCGGGCGGTCGTCGCGCCGATCCACGTCTCGACCACCTACATCCGCGACCCCGACAACCAGTACAGCTCCGGCTTCGTCTACGGCCGGCCCGACAACGCCACCGTGCGCGAGGCCGAGGCCGTGCTGGCGATGCTGGAGGAGGCGCAGGCCGGCGCCCTGCTGTTCTCGTCCGGCATGGCGGCGGCCACCGCCGTGTTCCAGGCCCTCGACCCCGGCGACCACGTCGTCGCCCCGACGGTGATGTACTGGGCCCTGCGCCGCTGGCTGTCCGAGGAGGCGACCCGCTGGGGCCTCGAGGTCGACTTCGTCGCCACCGACGACCTCGACGCGCTGCGCGCCGCGATGCGGCCGGGCCGGACCAAGCTGGTGTGGATCGAGACGCCGTCGAACCCGCTCTGGACCGTCACCGACATCGCCGCGGTCGCCGAGATCGCGCACGCGGCCGGGGCGCGGCTCGCGGTCGACTCGACCTGCGCCTCGCCGGTGGTCACCCGCCCGCTGGCGCTCGGCGCCGATGTGGTGATGCACGCCGCCACCAAGGTGCTCAACGGCCATTCCGACGTGATCGCGGGCGTGCTCGCCGGGGCGGCGCCGGACGCGTTCTGGACCCGGATCCAGCGCATCCGCTCGGGCCAGGGCGCGATCCTCGGGCCGTTCGAGGCCTACCTGCTGCTGCGCGGCCTGCGCACCCTGCACGTGCGCATCGCCGCCCAGATGGCGGGCGCCGCCGACCTCGCCCGCCGGTTCGAGGCGCATCCCTCGGTGCACGCGGTGCTGTATCCCGGCCTGCCCGGGCATCCCGGCCACGCGCTCGCGGCGCGCCAGATGCAGGGCGGCTTCGGCACGATGCTGTCGATCCGGGTCGCCGGCGGCGCGGCGGCGGCGGTGGCGGCGGCGGCGGCGGTCGGGCTGTGGAAGCGGGCGACCTCGCTCGGCGGCGTCGAGAGCCTGATCGAGCACCGCGCCTCGATCGAGGGGCCGGGGACGCCGTGCCCGGACGACCTGCTGCGCCTCTCGGTCGGCATCGAGGACCCCGACGACCTCTACGCCGATCTCGACCGGGCGCTGAGCGCGCGCTGACCCGGCGCAAGGGGCCGCCGGGGAACCGGCAGGACAATCGCTTCAGCGATTGTCCTGCGGTCGCCCGCAGGGCGACACTGTATGCCGGGCGCGAAGAGCGCCCCGCGGAGCGGGTTCGAGGGGACGCTTGTCCACTCGAACGCAGAGCGGAGCGGAAGCCAAGTGAGCGGACGCGAACGCCGGCGCCTGAGGCCAAGCAAGAAACCAGGGTAATCGCTCTGAAGCGATTGCCCTGGGGGAACCGGCGGCCGGTCCCGCGCGTCGGTACGGCAAAGCCGCCCTGCCCCAGGACCCGACCATGCCTGCCGCCCTGCCCCTCGCGCTCTTCGGGGCGCATCTCGTCCTCGCCGCCGCCGACGGCCCGCCGAAGCTCGACATCGAGGGCACCTGCAACTCCGCCGGCCGGACCTCGGTCAGCCAGGACGCCAGCAGCGACGGCTGCCTGCGCTCCGAGCGCTCCGCCGGCGACGAGCTGCGCAAGCGCTGGGGCGACTTCTCGGCCGCAGCCAAGCGGCAATGCTCGGGCCAGTCGCAGGCCGGCGGCTTCCCGAGCTACGTCGAGACGCTGACCTGCCTCGAACTCGCCAGCGGCAGCGTGCCGACGACCAGCCCGTCCAACGGCGCCACCGCCGGCCCCGGCGGCCCGGCCACGACCGGCAGCGTCGGCCGCGGAGCCGGCCAGGAGGGCAGCCGGATGACCCGCGAGCCCGACCCGAGCCAGCGCACCGATCCGCTCAAGGTGCTGGGCAAGCCGGCCAGCTGAGGCGGCGCGGCCGTCCCACGGGGACGACCGCTTGCCACTCCTTCACCGTATAAAATATACGGATCGAACCTCCGCCGGTCCTGCGGGCGGGGCGTCGAGACCCGTGCCATGCCTCCTGCCGCCCAACCCACCACCGCCCGAGGCGGCCTGCGCCACAAGACCATGGCGGCGGCCGTGGCGGACGCCCTGCGCCAGCGGATCCTCTCGGGCGAGGCCGCGCCCGGCACCCAGTTGCGCCAGGACGCCCTGGCGGAGGAGTTCGGCATCAGCCGGATCCCGGTGCGGGAGGCGCTGCTGCAACTCGACGCCGCCGGCCTGGTGCGGATCGTCCCCCACAAGGGCGCGGTCGTCGCCGGCCTGTCGGTCGAGGAGATCGAGGACGTCTTTCGGCTCCGGGTCGACCTGGAGCCGCAACTCCTGGCCGCGTCGGCGCAGCACTTCACGCCGGCGGATTACCGCGACCTGCGCGGCATCCGCGACGAGTACAGCGCCGCCCTGGCGGCGGGACAGGTCGACCAGTGGGGCGAGCTGAACCGCCGCTTCCATCTCGGCCTGCTGCGCCATGCCGGCCGGCCCCGTTCGCTGTCGATCGTCTCGGCCCTGCTCCAGGATTGCGACCGCCCGACCCGGCTCCAGCTCTCGGTCAGCGGCGACGTCGCCCGGGCCGACCGGGAGCACACCACGATCCTCGACCTGTGCGAGGCCGGCGACATCCCCGCCGCCGCGGCGCTGCTGCGCGGCCACGTCGAGCATGCCGGCCGCTCGCTGATCGCGATCTACCGCCAGTCGGCCGCCGCGACGGCGTGAGCCGGCGGCGGTCGGCCGCTCACACCCGGCGGTCGACGACCTGCCCCTGGCCGGCCGGGGCCGGCGGCGCGGCCGAGGCCGCGGTCTGGGCGACGAGGTCGGCCACCGCGCGCTGCGACGCGAATTGCTGGCGCAGGACGGCGGTGCCGACCTGCTGGTTGACGGCGGAGGCCATCATCTGGGTGGCGGCGGCGGCAAGCGAGGACATCCCGCGAGGCTGGGCGCGATCCGTCACCGAAGGGTTACCGAGCGCGGCCCGCGCCCTCGCCATCCCCGATTGACACTCGGAATATTTTATACAATCTACGGAGCCGCAGACTAGAGGCGGGACCGTGGCGGCACACGCGCTGGAGACGAGGGGACTGACGAAGGCGTTCGGCGGCTTCACCGCCGTGCGCGACGTCGACCTCGCGGTCCGCCGCCACGCCATCCACGCGCTGATCGGGCCGAACGGCGCCGGCAAGACGACGTTCTTCAACCTGCTGACCAAGGTCCACAAGCCGACCGGCGGGCGGATCCTGTACGAGGGGGCCGACATCACGGCCGAGTCTTCGGCGGCGATCGCCCGGCGCGGCATCGTGCGCTCGTTCCAGATCTCGGCGACCTTCCCGCACATGAGCGTGCGCGACAACGTGCGGGTCGCGCTGCAACGGCGGCTCGGCACCCAGTACCGGTTCTGGCAATCGTCGCGCTCGCTCGCCGTCCTCGACGACGAGGCGATGCGGCTGCTCGCCGATGTCGGCCTCGCCGAGGCGGCGGAGGCCCAAGCCGCCGACCTGTCCTACGGCCGCAAGCGGACGCTGGAGATCGCCACGACGCTCGCCCTCGACCCGCCGCTGCTGCTCCTCGACGAGCCGACGCAGGGCATGGCGATCGACGACGTCGACCGGATCAAGCGGCTGATCCGCCGGATCGCGGAGGGCCGCACGATCCTGATGGTCGAGCACAACATGTCGGTGGTGGCCGACCTGTGCGACACGATCACGGTGCTCCAGCGCGGCGAGATCCTGGCCGAGGGCTCCTACGCCGAGGTCTCGCGCGATCCGGCGGTGCGCGCCGCCTATCTCGGGGGCGGTCATCTCGGGGGGACTCATGGCTGAGCGCCCGGTCGTCCTCGAAACCCGCGGGCTGGAGGCCTGGTACGGCGAGAGCCACGTCCTGCACGGGATCGACCTCGCGGTGCGCGAGGGCGAGTGCGTCACCCTGATCGGCCGCAACGGCGCCGGGCGCACCTCCACCCTTCGGGCGATCCTCGGCCTCACCGACCGCCGCGCCGGCTCGGTGCGGGTGCGCGGCCAGGAGGTGATCCGGCTGCCGCCCCATCGCATCGCTCGGCTCGGGCTCGGCTACTGCCCGGAGGAGCGCGGCGTCTACAAGTCGCTGACCACGCACGAGAACCTGACCCTGCTGCCGCGCCTCGGCGGCGACGGCATGCCGCTGTCGGAAGTGCTGGCGATGTTCCCCAACCTCGCCGAGCGGGCCGACAGCTACGGCGGCCGGCTCTCGGGCGGCGAGCAGCAGATGCTGGCGATGGGCCGCATCCTCACCACCGGCGCCCGCATCCTGCTCCTCGACGAGATCACCGAGGGACTGGCGCCGGTCATCGTCGAGGCGCTCGGCCGCGCCGTGTCCCTGCTCAAGAGCCGCGGCTTCACCATCGTGCTGGTCGAGCAGAACTTCCACTTCGCCCGCCACCTCGCCGACCGGCACTACGTCGTCGAGCACGGCCGGGTCGCGCTGGAAATTCCCGCCGCGGATCTGGCCGAGCGGGAAGAGGAGGTCGGCCGCCTGCTCGGCGTCTGACGGTGTTGCGCGGGCCATGGCCTGCGCCTGACGTTGCGTTCTCTCGGTCCTGTCCCAATCGGAGGCGAAGTCATGCGGTCGCGTGTCATCGGGTGTGCGCTCGGGCTGTCGCTCGCGCTGGCGTCGGCGGCGTCCGCCGCCGACAAGGTCAGCGACGGGGTCGTCAGGATCGGCATCCTCAACGACCTGTCGGGCATCTATTCCGACTTCACCGGCCGCGGCTCGGCGGTGGCGGCGCAGATCGCCATCGACGAGATGGGCGGCAAGGTGCTGGGCGCACCGGTCGAGCTGGTCGCCGCCGACCACCAGAACAAGCCCGACATCGCGGCGAACCTCGCCCGCGAGTGGTTCGACCAGGGCAAGGTCGACATGATCGCCGACTTCCCGACCTCCTCGACGGCCCTCGCCGTGATGGAGATCGCCAAGCAGAAGAACCGGGTGACGATGCTCTCGGCCGGCGTCGCTATGGCGGCGATCACCGACAAGTGCTCGCCGCTGAACGCGCAATGGATGGTCAACACCTACGCGCTCGCCGCCGGCACCGCCAAGGCGCTGCTCAAGGCCGGCAGGAAGAGCTGGTACTTCGTCACCGCCGACTACACCTTCGGCCACTCGCTGGAGAAGGACGCCTCGGCGGTGGTCGAGGCCGAGGGCGGCAAGGTGCTGGGCGTCTCGCGCCATCCGTTCCCCGGCGGCGACTTCTCGTCGTTCATGCTCAAGGCCCAGGCCAGCGGTGCCCAGGTGATCGCCCTGGCGAATGCCGGCAACGACACCATCAACGCGGTCAAGCAGGCGGCCGAGTACGGCATCGGCCGCTCCGACAAGCAGGTGATCGCGCCGCTGCTCACCTACATCACCGACGTCAAGAGCCTCGGGCTGGCGAAGGCTCAGGACATGTACCTGACGGAAGCGTTCTACTGGGATTACGACGACCGCTCGCGCGCCTTTGCGGAGAAATACTTCGCCAAGATGAAGCGGATGCCGAGCGCCTCGCAGGCGGCGGTCTACTCGGCGGCGCTGAACTACCTCAAGGCGATTCAAGCCGCCGGCACCGACGAGGCCGGCGCGGTGATGGCGACGCTGCGCACCATGACGATCGACGACGCGGTGATCCGCAACGGCAGGCTCCGCGCCGACGGGGCGCTCGTCCACGACCTGCTGCTGCTCCAGGTCAAGAAGCCGGCGGAATCGAAGCGCGACTGGGACTTCTATGACGTCCGGGCGGTGCTGAAGGGCGACGACGTCTATCCGAAGCCGAGCGACGCCTGCCCGCTGAACGCGAAGGGGTGAGGCGACGGTCCTGCCCCTCCCCCCTCCGCGGGGGAGGGTGGCGAACGCAGTGAGCCGGGAGAGGGGACGCCGCTTCCGGAAGGGGCTGAGCCTTGATGAAGGGCGCCACGTTCTGAGCCGTCGCGCTCCCCTCTCCCGACCCGGCCTGCCGGCCGGGCCACCCTCCCCCGCAGAGGGGGGAGGGACAACCCGATCCTCCCACCCGCCGGTCCCCATGTCCGACATCACCCTCCAGGCCTTCATGGCCCAGCTCACCGTCGGGCTCATCGGCGGCTGCTTCTACGCGATGCTCAGCATGGGCCTCGCGATCATCTTCGGGCTCCTGAACATCATCAACTTCACCCACGGGGCGCAGTTCATGATGGCGGCGTTCCTGGCCTGGATCGGGCTGACCCAGGTCGGCCCCTGGCTCGGCCAGCCCGACCTCCAGGTCAATTTCTGGCTCGCCCTGGTGCTGGCGCCGGCCCTCGTCGCGGTGTTCGGCATGGCGATCGAGCGCACCCTGCTGCGCCGGCTCTACCATCTCGACCACCTCTACGGCCTGCTGCTCACCTTCGGCGTCGCCCTCGTGATGGAGGGCGGGTTCCGGTATTTCTTCGGCGTGTCGGGCCAGGGCTACGAGCCGCCGGAGATCCTCCAGGGCCCGGTCGATGTCGGCTTCATGCTGCTGCCGAAGTACCGCGTCTTCGTGGTCGTCGCCTCGCTGCTGATCTGCTTCGCCACCTGGTACCTGTTCGAGCGCACCAAGCTCGGCGCCTATCTCCGCGCCGGCACCGAGAACCCGCGCCTGCTCCAGGCCTTCGGCATCAACGTGCCGGTGATGATCACCCTGACCTACGGCTTCGGGGTGGCGCTCGCCGGCATCGCCGGGGTGCTGGCCGCCCCGATCATGCAGGTGACGCCGCTGATGGGCGGCAGCCTGCTCAACATCGTGTTCGCCGTGGTGGTGATCGGCGGCCTCGGCTCGATCCTCGGCGCGATGGTGACCGGGCTCGGCCTCGGGCTGATCGAGGGCCTGACCAAGGTGGTCTACCCGGAGGCGTCCACCGTCGTGGTGTTCGTCATCATGGCGCTCGCCCTGCTGGTGCGCCCCGCGGGCCTGTTCGGACGCGAAGCGTGAGGCACCCGATGACCTCGACCCAGAAGATCTTCGCCGCGCTGGTCCTCGCCGCCCTGGTGGTGCCGTTCGTGCCGGGGCTGATCTACCCGATCTTCGTCATGAAGGTGATGTGCTACGGGCTGTTCGCCTGCGCCTTCAACCTGCTGCTCGGCTTCACCGGGCTGGTCTCCTTCGCCCACGCCGCCTTCCTGGGTACCGCCGGCTACGTCACCGGGGCGCTGATGATCCGGTTCGGCGCCCATCCCCTCGGGGTGCCGGCGGCCTTCGCGGCCGGCGTCGCGGCGGCGGCGCTGGTCGGCTTCGCCATCGGCGGCCTCGCGATCCGGCGCCGCGGCATCTACTTCGCGATGATCACGCTGGCGCTGTCGCAGATCGTCTACTTCCTGGCGGTGCAGTTCCGCTGGACCGGCGGCGAGGACGGGCTCCAGGGCATCCCGCGCGGCTCGCTGCTCGGCCTCGACCTCGCCTCCGACACGGTGATGTACTACGTCGCCCTGGCGCTGTTCTGCGCCGGCTTCCTGTTCGTCGAGCGGGTCGTGCACTCGCCGTTCGGCCAGATCCTCCAGGCGGTCCGCGACAACGAGGCACGGGCGACCTCGCTCGGCTACGATGCCGGCCGCTTCCAGCTCCTCGCCTTCGTGCTGTCGGCGGCGGTGGCGGGCTATGCCGGCGCGCTCAAGGCGCTGGTGTTCGGGCTCGTCTCGCTCAACGACGTCTCGCTGCACACCTCGACCGAGGTGGTGCTGATGACGCTGCTCGGCGGCGTCGGCACCCTGCTCGGGCCGCTGGTCGGCGCCGCCCTGGTGGTCGGGTTGCAGAACTACCTCGCGACGATCGGCGACCTCGTGACGGTGGTGATCGGGCTGATCTTCATCGTCTGCGTGTCGTTCTTCCGCCGCGGCCTCGTCGGCGAGTTCCTGCACTGGCGCCGCCGCCGGGCCGAGCGGGCGCGCCCGCTGCCGGCCCGCGAGCCGCCGGTGGTCGCCAAGGTCGCCTGAGCGTTTCCGCCGCCGCGCAGGGCCGATGCGCGCGGCGCCCCTCTCTTCCTTCGGCCACTCCCTTTCGAGGATCAAAGACCATGTGGAACGGTGTCATTCCGGCCGTCACGACCAAGTTCACCCCCGACGGCGAACTCGACCACGCCGAGATGGAGCGCTGCTTCGCGCTCCAGATGGAGGCCGGCTGCGACGGTCTCATCGTCTGCGGCTCGCTGGGCGAGGGCCCGATGCTGTCGCAGGACGAGCGGCTGGCGGTGCTCAAGACCGCGCAATCGGCGGCCAAGGGCAAGCCGGTGCTGATGACGGTCTCGGAGGCCGGCACCCGCGAGGCCTGCGCGCTCGCCGCCAAGGCCGCCAAGGCCGGGGCCTCGGGCCTGATGGTGGTGCCGAGCCCGATCTACCACACCGACGAGGCCGAGACCGTCGCGACCCTGCGGGCGGTGGCCGCCGCCGGCGACCTGCCGGTGATGATCTACTCCAACCGCGTCGCCTACCGGGTCGACGTGACGCCGCGCATCATGGAGGAACTCGCCTCCGACGCGCGCTTCGTCGCGATCAAGGAATCCTCCGACGACATCCGCCGCACCACCGAGATCATCAACCATCTCGGCGACCGCTACGCGGTGCTGACCGGCGTCGACAACCTCGCCTTCGAGGCGCTGAGCGTCGGCGCGGTCGGCTGGGTCGCCGGCCTCGTCGTCGCCTTCCCGGCCGAGACGGTGGCGATCCACCGCCTGCTCAAGCAGGGCCGCGCCGCCGAGGCGCTGGAGATCTACCGCTGGTTCCGGCCGCTGCTCGACCTCGACGTCTCGACCTTCCTGGTCCAGAACATCAAGCTCGCGGAGGCGCTGGCCATCGGATCGACCGAGCACGTCCGGGCCCCGCGCCGCCCGCTGGCCGGCGCCCGCCGGGCCGAGGTCGAGGCGATCGTGCGCCGCGCCCTGGAGCGCCGCCCGGCCCTGAAGCTGGCCGCGTAAGCGGAGACACGCCATGGAAGTCGCGGTCGTCGGGGCGGGCATCGTCGGCCTCGCCTGCGCCTTCCACCTCCAGGCGGAAGGGATGTCCGTCCGCCTGATCGAGCGCGGCGGCATCGCCGAGGGGGCGAGCTTCGGCAATGCCGGCGCCTTCGCGTTCTCCGACGTGCTGCCGCTGGCCTCGCCGGGCATCCTGCGCCGGGCGCCGGGCTGGGTGCTCGATCCCCTCGGGCCGCTGGCGATCCCGCCGGCCTACCTGCCGCGGATCGCGCCGTGGCTGCTGCGGTTCTGGCGCGCCAGCCTGCCCGACCGCTACGCCCGCTCCCTCACCGTGCAGGCCGGCCTGATGCGGCTCGCCGCCGCCGCGATGGAGCGGATGGTGGCGGGCGCGGATCTCGGCGCTCACCTGCGCCGGGACGGCAACCTCGAACTCTACGAGAGCGAGGCGCAGGTGCGGGCCGCGCTCCCCGGCTGGGCGGCGCGCGAGCGCGAGGGCATCGCCTTCGAGCACGTCCGCGGCGCCCGGATGGCCGCGTTGCAGCCCGGGCTGTCGCCGCGCTTCGTCGCCGGCACCTTCACGCCGGGTTGGATCACCGTCGCCGACCCGCACCGGTTCGCCCTGGCGCTGCACGACGCGGTGCGGGCCGGGGGCGGCCGCGTCGAGCGGGCGGAGGTCGTCGGCCTGACTCCCGCCGGGGAGGGCGTGCGGATCGCCCTCGGCGACGGGCGGAGCCTGCACGCCGACGCCGTCGTGCTGGCGGCGGGCGCGTGGTCGCGGGCCCTGGCACGGGGGCTCGGCGACCGGATCCCGCTCGAGACCGAGCGCGGCTACAACACCACCCTGGCCCCGGACGCCTTCGACCTGCGCCGCCAGCTCACCTTCGGCGGCCACGGCTTCGTGGTGACGCCGCTCGCCACCGGGCTGCGGGTCGGCGGCGCGGTCGAGCTCGGCGGGCTCGGCCTGCCGCCGAACTACGCCCGCGCCGACGCGATGCTGAGGAAGGCCGCCGCGTTCCTGCCGGGGCTGCGGGTCGAGGGCGGCCGGCGCTGGATGGGCTTCCGGCCCTCGCTGCCCGACAGCCTGCCGGTGATCGGCCCCTCGCGGGCGAGCGGGCGGGTGGTCTACGCCTTCGGCCACGGCCATCTCGGCCTGACCCAGAGCGCCGCCACCGGCCGCCTCGTCGCCGACCTGATCGCCCGGCGCGCCCCCGCCCTGCCGCTGGCGCCGTTCCGGCCCGACCGCTTCTGACCCGGAGACACCGCCATGGCGCGCCACAGCTTCTTCTGCATCGACGGCCATACCTGCGGCAATCCGGTGCGGCTGGTCGCCGGCGGCGGCCCGGTGCTCTCCGGCGCCACGATGATCGAGAAGCGGGCGCATTTCCTGGCCGAGTACGACTGGATCCGCACCGGGCTGATGTTCGAGCCCCGCGGCCACGACATGATGTCGGGCTCGATCCTCTATCCGCCGACCCGGCCCGATTGCGACGTCGCGATCCTGTTCATCGAGACCTCGGGCTGCCTGCCGATGTGCGGCCACGGCACCATCGGCACCGTGACCATGGCGATCGAGCACGGGCTGGTGACGCCGAGGACCCCGGGAACGCTGCGCCTCGACACCCCGGCCGGCCTCGTCACCGCGACCTACCGCCAGGAGGGCGGCCACGTCGAGGAGGTGCGGATCACCAACGTGCCGTCCTTCCTGTTCGCGCAGGGGCTGACGGCGCCCTGCGCCGGGCTCGGCGAGCTCACGGTCGACATCGCGTACGGGGGGAATTTCTACGCCATCGTCGAGCCGCAGGCCGGCTTTCGCGACATGGCCGACCACACCGCCGGCGACCTCGTGCGGCTGAGCCGCTGCCTGCGCCGCGCCCTCAACGAGCGCCACGAGGCGGTGCATCCCGAGAACCCGGCGATCCGCGGCATCAGCCACATCCTGTGGACCGGCGCCCCGACCGAGGAGGAGGCCCATGCCCGCAACGCGGTGTTCTACGGCGAGAAGGCGATCGACCGCTCGCCCTGCGGCACCGGCACCTCGGCCCGCATGGCCCAGCTCGCCGCGACCGGGCGGCTGACGGTCGGCGACGACTTCGTCCACGAGAGCATCATCGGCTCGCTGTTCCGCGGCCGGGTCGAGGCCGAGACGCGGGTCGGCGACCGCCCCGCCATCGTGCCGTCGATCGGCGGCTGGGCCCGGACGACCGGCCTCAACACGATCTTCATCGACGACCGCGACCCGTTCGCCCACGGCTTCGTGGTGACGTGATACGGTTTCCGATTGATCGCTCGGCGATCCCTGCGGGATCGCTTTCGCGATGCGGAAACCGGCTTCGCTCAAGCGCCGCGCGGGCTGGTGATACGAATTCCGAAAGCGATCTTCCGGATTTCGTATCACTGGGATGGACGCCAACGGCTCCCTACCTATCGGGTCGACCCGCCGCGCCGGCGGATCCCCCCGGGAAGGGCTGGCCATGGAATACGTCTGCGACGCCCCCGACGGCACGACCTGGTTCCGGATCGAGACCGAGGCCGAGGCGATGCGCGAATCGGCCCTGATGGGCCACGCCGTCGAGAAGCACTACCGGCAGGCGCAGGAGCGCGCCGCCGCGAGCTACGTCCCGCCGGCCGGCGGGCCGTGGATCGAGCAGGAGATCGGCAAGAAGGCGCATCTGCGCCGCACCATGCCGGTCTTCTTCACCCTGCGCGGGCCGGACGGCACCGGCCTCGCGACCGCGATGCTGCCGGGCGGGGACGGCGGCACCCTGTGCCCGGTGATCGTCGGCCCGGGCAACCGCGACCCCTACGCCGACCACGCCGAGGCGATCGCGGCCCTCGGCCGGCATGTCGGCCTGCGGCTCGACCGCGGCCGGTGCTATCCCTACGGGCAGCGAGGGTGACCTCGCGCGCTCACGCCGCGTCCTGCGCCTGCGCGACGGGCTCGATCGGCACCTCCCGCGGCGCGAGCGGCACCGTCACCGTGCAGACGAACCCGCCCGGCGCGTAGTCGAGCGCGGCGGTGCCGGCGAGTTCGCGCTCGATGCTGGCGCGGATCAGCCGCGTGCCGAAGCCGGCGCGGGCCGGCGGCGCCACCGGCGGGCCGCCGGTCTCGCTCCAGCGCAGGGCGAGCCTCCCGTCCTCCACCCCCCAGCGCACGGCGACCCGCCCCTCGGGCACCGAGAGGGCGCCGTACTTGGCGGCGTTGGTGGCGAGTTCGTGCGCGACCATGCCGAGCGGCACCGCGACGGCGGGCGGCAGCGCCACCGCCTCGCCCTCCAGCACCACCCGCTCGGGCACGGTCCCGGCATAGGGCTCCAGCTCCGCCGCCAGCAGGGCGGCGAGGCCGACGCTCTGCCAATGGTTGGCCGTGAGCACGTTGTGGGTCTGCGACATCGCCAGCAGCCGGGCCTCGAACGAGGCGATGAAGGCGTCGAGGGAGCCGGCGCCGCGGGCGGTCTGGCGGGCCATCGACTGCACGGTGGCGAGCGTGTTCTTCACCCGGTGGTTCAGCTCGTGGATGAGGAGCTGCTGGCGCTCGTCGGCCTGCCGGCGCTCCTCGGCCTGCCGGCCGAGGCTGTCGGCGGCGGCGGCGAGCGCCTGCCCGATCGCCTGCGTCTCCCGCACCGCGGTCTCCGGCGGCCGGACCCGCCCGCCCTGCGCGAGGGCGGCCGCCGCCACCGCGAGGCGGCGCAGGGGGCGGGCGAGGAGACCGGCGGCGTACCAGCCGATCAGGCCGGACACCGCCGCGACCGCGACGCCCCACAGCAGGATCTGCCGGCGCAGGGCGGTGACCGGCGCGAAGGCCCGCTCGGCGTCCTGGCGCACCATCACCGACCAGCCCAGGCCCGGATAGTCGCGGTAGCCGCGGGTCGGGTGCAGGCCGACGAGGTAGGTGTTGCCGTCCGGCCAGCGTTCGGTGGCGGCGCCCGCCCGCCGGGCCGCCTCGCCGGGCGGCTCCGCCGCGCCCGGCACCGTGCCCTTCAGGTCGGGCGGCCCGAGCAGCACGGTGCCGTCGCGGGCCAGCACCATCACGTCGATGCCGGGCCGGTCGCGGGTGGTCTCGCGCCGGAAGCCGGATTCCACGTCCCGGGCCCAGGCCCAGTCGAGATGCGCCACGACGATACCCGCCAGCCCGCCCTCCGCCGCGTGCACCGGCGCCGCGAGGTCGAGCACCCGCGGCGGGTCGGACGAGTCGCGGTCGGGCTGGAGGGTGGCGAGCAGTCGGGCGTCGTGGACGTCGATCGCCACCGGCCCCTCGCGGCCGCGCACGACGTAGTCGCGGTGGGACACGTCCAGCCCTTCGAGGACCCCGCTGCTGGTGACGAGCACCCGTCCCTCCGGCGAGATCAGGCCGAGGATCGCGTAGTCCGGATAGGTCTCCTGGGCCCGGCGCAGGACCCGGCGCTTGTGCGACAGGTCGGCGGCCGGGTCGCGGATGGTGTCGTTCTCGGCCAGGATGCGCATGTCGCGCCAGCGCTCGAACATCGACCGGTCGAGCTGGTGCGCCATCTGGCGCGCGAAATCGCCGAGTTCGCCCTCGATCCGGGCTTCCAGCCGCTCGCTCGCCGCGCGCGACGCGACGAGGGCGAGGACCAGGGTCGCGAGCAGGCCGGCCGCGCCGAGGCCCAGGGCCAGGAAGACGCGCAACGGCGGTGGCGGCATCGTCCGGGCTCCTCGTCGCAACCCCGCGGGCGCGCGGAGCTTAGCGGGACTCGCGCCGGTGCGGGGCCGATTCCCGCATGCGGCACGAAGCCGCCATGGTGGCGGCCGCGGCTTGCGCGACCGCGGGCTGCCGGCTAAAGTCCTGAAAGTGCTATAGTTTTCAATCGTTCTAAGGAACCGGCGACCAAACCGGACGGTTGGTTTTCCGCTCCCGGAGGCGGTGCGCGACACTCAGCATGATCGTCTGCTCCTGCAACGTCCTGTCCGACGGACAAGTCCGTGCGTGCCTGCTCCCGGGCCCCGGCTGTCCGCGAACCCCCGCCCAGGTCTATGCCTGCCTCGGCTGCAGCCCGAAATGCGGGCGCTGCGCCCGCACGATCCGGGGCATCCTGCAGCGCTCGGCGAGCGAGACCCACGCCGCCTGCGCCACCGCCTGCAGCGCGGCCTGTCCGCTCGGGACGGCCGCGGCGGAGCAGACCGCCGCGGCCGCGTGACCCGCGACTACTCGGCCTCGGGGGCGATCGGCTCCAGCCCGCCGATGTGGCGCTGGGAGTAGAGCGGCAGGCCGATCTGCTTGATGAGCTCGAGCTGCGTCTCGAGGAAGTCGATGTGGCCCTCCTCGTCGGCGGCCAGCTCCTCGAACAGGATCTTCGTCACGCGGTCGTTGATCGAGTCGCAGTACTTCGCGGCTTCGAGGTAGAGCGCGCGGGCGTCGACCTCGGCCGAGAGATCGCACTCGATGATCTCCTGCACGGTCTGGCCGATCCGCAGCGGGTCCAGCTCCTGGAGATTCGGGAAGCCGTCGAGGAACAGGATCCGGTCGATGAACCGGTCGGCGTGGTTCATCTCCTCGATCGACTCCTTGCGCCAGAACTTGGCGAGGTCGATGTAGCCCCAGTCGTTCAGGATGCGGAAATGCAGCCAGTACTGGCTGACCGCGGTCAGCTCGCTGCGCAGGCCGCGGTTCAGGTATTCGATGACCTTGGTGTCACCCTTCATGGTCGACCCTCCTTCTGCGCCACGGACGGACCTCGCCGCGGCGAAAACCGGCATGGCTTCCCATGGCACAGGCGGGATCGGCCGCCAAGGGTTATTTTTAGAATGGTTATAAACTGAGCCCCGCTCCCATGAGCCGAGGCCCGCTCAGGCGTGGGCCTCGGCGTGGGCGCGGCTGCGCGCGTCGGGCGACCCCGCCGGGTCGCCGCCATGGCCGCGGCCGCCGGCGCCCCGCGGCGGCGGCTTGATCCGGTACCAGCCGACGTAGAGGGCGGGCAGGAAGAACAGGGTCAGGAAGGTCGCCGCGATGATGCCGCCGATCATCGCGTAGGCCATCGGCCCCCAGAACACCTCGCGGGCGATCGGGACCATGCCGAGGCTGGCCGCGGCGGCGGTGAGCAGGATCGGTCGCATCCGGTGGCAGGTCGCCTCCACCACCGCGTCCCACGGCGCCATGCCCTCGGCCTCGTACTCGTCGATCTGGGTGACGAGGATCACTGCGTTGCGGATGATGATGCCGATGAGCGCCAACACGCCGAGGATGGCGACGAAGCCCATCGGCGCGCCGGACGGCAGCAGGGCCGCGACGACGCCGATCAGCCCGAGTGGCGCGACGCTGACGACGAGGATCGTCTTCTGGACGCTCTGGAGCTGCACCATGAGGAAGAACAGCATGACGAGCAGCATCACCGGCACCACCGCGGCGATCGGGCCCTGGCCCTTGGCGCTCTCCTCGACCGCGCCGCCGGTGGCGAGGTCGTAGCCCGGCGGCAGCTCGGCCTTGAAGCGCTCGATCGCCGGTTCGAGCGCCGCCACGATGGTCGGCGGCTGGGTCGCGTCGGCGATCGCCGCCCGCACGGTGATCGTCGGCATCCGGTCGCGGCGCCAGACGATCGGCTGTTCGAGGTCGTAGTGCAGGCGTGCGAAGGCGAGCAGCGGCACGGTGGAGCCGTTGGCGAGCGGGACCTGGAGCGCCTGGAGCGTGTCGACGGAGTTGCGCTCGACCGCCTGGGCGCGGCCGACCACGTCGACGAGGTAGATCGCGTCGCGGACCTGGGTGATCGAGGTGCCGCCGACGATGCCGTTGAGGATGCCGGCGATGTCCTGGCTCGTCACGCCGAGCTGGCGCGCCTTGTCCTGCAGGATCTCGACCCGCAGCACCTTGCCGGGCTCGTTCCAGTCGAAGGTCGGCACGCCGACGCTCGGGTTGCCGGCGACCACGGTGGCGAGCTTCAGCGCCTGGGCCCGCACCACCTGGAGGTCGGGGCCGCTGATCCGGTACTGGATCGGCCGCCCGACCGGGGGCCCGAGGTCGAGGGGGTGGACGAACACGTCGGTGCCGACGAAGTCGCGCCGGGCGAGGTCATTGAGCCGCGCCATCGTGCGGTCGCGCGCCTCCAGCGACGTCGTCTCGACCACGATCTGGCCGAAGAAGGCGTTGGCGAGCTGCTGGTCGAGGGGCAGGTAGAACCGGATCGCGCCCTGTCCGACATAGGAACTCCAGCGCCGGATGTCGGGGTCGCCCTTCAGCGCCGCCTCGAAGCGGTCCATCTGCACCTTGGTCTCGCCGATGCTGGCGTTCTGCGGCAGGGTCAGGTCGACCAGCACCTCGTTGCGGTCCGAGGACGGGAAGAACTGCTGCTGGACGTGGCCCATGCCGACGATCGAGAGCCCGAGCAGCCCGACGCAGAACGCCACGGTGAGCCAGCGGAACCGCATCGCCGGCAGCAGCATCGCCCGGAAGGCGGCGAGCAGGCGGCTCGGTTTGTCGTGGTGGCCCTTCATGGTCTTCGGCAGGATCTTCACGCCGATCAGCGGCGCGAACAGCACCGCCACCACCCACGACACCAGCAGCGAGGCGGCGATGACGACGAACAGCGAGTAGGTGTACTCGCCCGCCGCCGAGCCGTTGAAGCCGATCGGCAGGAAGCCCGCCACCGTTACCAGCGTGCCGGTGAGCATTGGAAAGGCGGTCGAGGTGTAGGCGAAGGTCGCGGCCTTGTGCAGGCTGTCGCCGAGTTCGAGCCGGGCGACCATCATCTCGACGGTGATCATCGCGTCGTCGACGAGGAGCCCGAGCGCGATGATGAGGGCGCCGAGCGAGATGCGCTGGAGCGTCACGCCCATCACGTCCATGACCACGAACACGATCGCCAGCACGAGCGGGATCGAGAACGACACCACCAGCCCGGCCCGCACCCCGAGGCTGAGGAACGACACCACCAGCACGATGACGACGGCCTCGACCAGCGCCTTGGTGAAGCCGCCGACCGCCTCCTCGACGATCCTCGGCTGGTCGGAGACGAGGTGGATATGGACGCCGACCGGGAGGTTGGCCTCGACCACCCGCATCCGCGCCTTGAGGTCCTCGCCGAAGGTCAGCAGGTTGCCGCTCGCCTGCATGGCGATGGCGAGGCCGATCGCCGGCTGGCCGTTGAACCGGAACAGCGATTCGGGCGGGTCGGTGTAGCCGCGATGGATCTCGGCGACGTCCGAGAGCCGGAAGAAGCGGTCGTTGATGCGCAGGTTGATCGCCTTGAGGCTGTTCTCGTCGGCGAACTGGCCGCCGACCCGCACCGAGACCCGCTCGGGCCCGGCCTGGATCACCCCGGACGGCGCCACCGCGTTCTGGGCCTGGAGCGTGCGGATCAGCGACTGCACGTCGATGCCGAGGCCGGCGAGCTTGCGGGTCGAGAAGTCGAGGTAGATCACCTCGTTCTGCGCGCCGAGGATCTGGGTCTTGCCGATGTTGCGGACCTTGATGATCCCGGTGCGGACCTGCTCGACGTAGTCGCGCAACTGGCGCATCGACAGGCCGTCCGCCGTGAAGGCGTAGACGTTGCCGAACACGTCGCCGAACTCGTCGTTGAAGAACGGCCCCTGCATGCCGGACGGGAAGGTGCCCTTGATGTCGCCGAGCCGCTTGCGCACCTGGTAGAACAGCCACGGGATCGTCTTCGGCGGCGTCGTCTCGCGCAGCTGCACGAACACCGTCGCCTGACCGGGCGTGGTGTAGCTCTTGGTGTAGTCGACCGCGTTGATCTGCTGCAGTTCCTTCTCGATCCGGTCGGTGACCTGATCGAGGGTGTCCTGGATGGTGGCGCCGGGCCAGTTCGCCTGCACCACCATGGTCTTGATCGCGAAGGCCGGATCCTCCTCGCGGCCGAGGTTGCGGTAGGCCATGGCGCCGGCGACGATCGACACCGCCATCAGGAACCAGACGAAGGAGCGGTGCGACAGCGCCCACTCCGAGATGTTGAACGATTTGAGCATGGCGGCGCGGTTCAGAGCGGGGACGGGGGCAGTCGGACGGCCTGACCGTCCTCGAGGCTGTGGGCGCCGGCGACTGCGACCCGCTCGCCGGCCTTGAGTCCGTCGGCGAGGGTCACGCTGGCGCCGTCGCGGCCGATCACCGTCACCGGGCGCAGCGCGACCGTGGCGCGGCCGTCGGGCGTCCCGGCGGCGGTCACGACCCAGACCCCGGTCCGGCCGTCGCGCTCCAGCAGGGCGGTCGCCGGCAGGGTGACCTGCGGGGCGATCGGCCGCTCCAGCGCGACCGTGACGGTGGTGCCGAGCCGGAACGCCTCGGGCGGGTCGACGAGCGTCATGCGCACCCGCCGGGTCCGGGTGGCGGCGTCGGCCAGCGGCCCGATCTCGCGCACCCGCCCCTGCGCGGTGATGGCGGGCGCCGCCTGGAGCGTGACGGTGAACGTCACCCCGGGCTTCACGTCGCCCATCAGCGCGTCGGGAATGTCGACCACCGCCTCGCGGATGTCGGGGCGGGCGACCGTCACCACCGCCTGCCCGGCGGAGACGACCTGCCCGACCTCGGCGCTCCAGGCGGTGACGACGCCGTCGAAATCGGCCTTCAGGGTGGCGTAGCCGAGCTCGTCCTCGGCCTTCTGGAGCGCCGCCTTGGCCTGCGACAGCCGGGCCGCGGCGGTGTCGCGGTTGGCGACCGCGGTGTCGAGCTGGGCCTGGGTGACGTTGCCGCCCTCGAACAGGGTGCGCTGGCGCGACTCGGTGGCGCCGGCATTGGCGAGCTGGGCCTCGGCGTCGGCGACGTCGGCCCGGGCCCGGGTCAGGGCGAATTGCGGCACCACCGGGTCGAGGGCCGCGAGCCGCGTGCCCTTGGCGACGAGGTCGCCGACGAACACGTCGCGGGCGACCATGCGGCCGGCGATGCGGAACCCCGCCTGGGTCTGGTAGCGCGGCTCGATCGAGCCGGCGAACGGCCCGAACGTCTCCGTGGTCCGGGGCGCCACGGTGGCGGTCAGGACCGGGCGCGGCGGCAGCGGCGCCTCGGCGTGCTCCTGGCAGGCCGCGAGGGCGAGGAAGGGCAGCACGAGGCCGACCCCGTTCCGGAAGGAGTTCCTCACAGGGCGCCCTCCCCCACCACGGCGACTTCCTGGCCCGGGCGCAGGAGCTGGATGCCGGCGCTCACCACCTGCTCGCCGCCCTCGACGCCCCCGGCGAGGACGAGGGCCGAGCCGGCGTAGCGGGCGATGCGGACCGGCCGCGGCTGCACCGTGCGGGTGGCCGGGTCGAGCACCCACACCGCCGGCCCGTCCTGCCAGCGGAACAGCGCGCTCCACGGCAGGGTCACGGCGTCCTGGGGGCGGAAGCGGCCGCGGCCGATCACGACGGCGCCGAGGCCCATCTCGGGCGGCACGCGGTCGAGACCGATCTTCACCCGCACGCCGCCGCTGTTGGGGTCGATCGCCGGCGAGATCTCCCGCACCGTGCCGGTGGTGCGCACCGCGGGGTTCGACTGGAGCACGATCTCGACCTGCTTGCTCTCGGGCGGCACCGCGAGCAGCGTCTCGGAGACGGTGAACACCGCGTCGCGCGGCCCGTCCTGGGCCAGGGTGAACACCGTCTGGCCGGCCTGCACGACCTGCCCGGCCTCGGCGTTGCGGGCGGTGACGATGCCGGCGACGCCGGGCGTCAGGTCGGTGTAGGACAATTGCTCGCGGGCGGTGCCGAGCGCCGCCTGGGCCGACTCGACCGCGGCCTGGGTCGTGCGCAGGGTCTGCTCGGCCTGATCGTAGGCGCTCCGGGTGGTATAGCCGCTGCGCATCAGCGTCTTCTGGCGTTCGAAGGTCAGCCGGGCCTGGGTGAGCTGCGCCTCGGCCGAGACCAGGGCCGCCTGGGCGGTGTCGAGGTTGACCTTCTGCTCCTGCGGCTCGAGGCGGGCCATCACGGTGTCGGCGGCGACGTGGTCGCCGACCTCGACCTTGCGCTCGGCGATCTTGCCGCTCACCCGGAACGAGATGTTGCTGAGGAACTTCGCCTGCACGTCGCCGGTGAGCACGACGGTGTCGGCGACCGGCTTGACCCGGGCCGTGACGGTGCGGATCTCGGCCAGACCCGGCCGGGACGGCGCCCGCACCGGAGCCTCCGCCGCCCGGTCCGGGCCGGCGGCGGGCACGGCGCCCGCCATGGCGAGCGTGGCGGCCAGAGCCGCCGGCAGGGCAACGCCCAGTCGCATCGTGGTCCTCGTCCTCCGGGCGCACGGCCTCGGCGCTGGATCGTGAAGGAGCGGCCGCGAGGGGGCGAGAGCGGCCGCTCCTTCCAGGAACCACGACCGTCCGGCCGCGCGTTCCTGTTCCTGGGCCCGGCGCGAGCCGGGCGGTGTTCCGACCGGGGGGCGGGCCTGCCGCTTGCCCCCGATGCGGACGCTGTACTATTGACTGACTGGTTGGTCAATAAGGAGGGGAGATGGAAGTGGCCCCGGCGGAGCGCCGACGCCGGCGCAAGGAGGCGCGGCCCGGCGAGATCCTGGATGCGGCGTTCGAGGAATTCTCGGCCGCCGGCTTCGCGGCGACGCGGCTCGAGGACGTGGCGAGCCGGGCCGGGATCACCAAGGGGACGATCTACGTCTATTTCCCCAACAAGGAGGAGCTGTTCCTGGCCACCATCAAGGAGCGGATGCGCCCGACGCTGGAGCACATGGAGGCGCTCACCGCCTCGCCGAGGGGCAGCGCGATGGACATCCTGCGCGAGCATTTCGGCTTCGTGTACGGCCGGATGGTCGAGGATCCGCAGGGGCGCGAGATGCTGCGCATGCTGATCGCCGAGGGCGGGCGGTTCCCGACCCTGACCGAGCGCTGGCACGCCGAGGTCATCAACCCGTCGGTCGAGGCGCTCCGGCGGGTGGTGCGCTACGGGATCGACCGGGGCGAGTTCCACGCCACGGCGGCGGAGGAGTTCCCGCACCTGATCTTCTCGCCGGTGATGATGGCCTGCACCTGGAAGACCCTGTTCGGCGACGCCCACCCCCTCGACATGGCCCGCTACCGCGAGGCGCATCTCACCATGCTGGCGCTCAGCCTGGAGCGGCGCCCCGGGGACGCCGCGCCGGGCGGATGACGCTCACGCCTCCGCGCTCTCCCCGAGGGTGTCCTCGACGTAGAGGCGGTCGAGCAGCACCTTGGCCACCGCCATGATCGGCAGCGCCAGCGCGATGCCCCACAGCCCGAACAGCACCCCGAGCAGGATCTGGCCGGCGAAGATCGTGGCCGGCGGGATGTCGATCGCCTTCTTCTGCACGAACGGGGTGAGGACGTAGCTCTCCAGCGCCTGCACCAGCAGGTAGACCGCGACGGCGCCGATCACGCCCTTGAGCCCCGAGGCGAGGCTCGCCAGCACGATGACGAGGCCGGCGACGAGCGCCCCGACCGTCGGGATGAAGCACAGGAGCCCGGCCTGGAGGCCGAGGATCAGCGCGCCGTCGAGGCCGAGCAGCGACAGGCCGAGCCAGACGCAGACGAAGATCGCCGCCATGATGACGAGCTGGCCGAACAGCCAGTGGCGCAGGGTCGTGCCGAGGTCGTCGGCGACGGTGGCGGCCCGCGCGCGGTGCCGCGGCGGGACGAAGCGCAGCAGCCCGTCGCGGTAGCTCCTCGGATCGGCGGCGACGAACACGCCCAGCACGATCACCACGAACACGTTGCCGATGGCGCCGAACACCCCGAACACGATGGTCGAGGCGCGACCGAGCACGCTGCCGGCATCCGACAGCAGGCTGCCGGGGCTCGGCAGCTCGCCGCCGAGCGGAGAGGACGTGCGCCCGTCCCCCGACTTGCCGCCTTCGGATTTGCCGCCGTCGGATTTGCCGCCGTCCCGGTCCGATTGCGGCAGCGGCAGGTCGATGCCGCGCTGCTTGAGCCACGTGCTGACCTCGCCCGCCTGCTGCTGGAGGGTGCGCCCGAGGCTGCCCGCCTGCTGCGACAGCGTCGCGCCGCCGAGGCCGAGGAGGCCGAGGAACAGGGCCGACAGGAGGACGGTCACGATGGCGAGGCGGACGCCGTGGCCGAGCGGCACGACGCGGCCGAGGTAATGGGTCAGTCCGTCGAGGAAGACTGCGAACAGCAGGCCGGCGAAGATCAGCAGCAGCGTGTCGGAGGCGTGCCAGACCAGGGCGAGCAGGACGACGAAGCAGACCACCCCGATCCCGGCGAGCAGGAGCGGCCGCGCGCCCGTCCCCGTCCGGTCGCCGGGGCGCGTCGGCCCCTCCCCGGTCTGCGCCCGTTCCTGCATGCCCGTCCCCCGTCGCGGACCGTCCCGCGCCGGACAGATAGGGCGGCGGCGCCCCGGCGGGCGCCGCGGCAACAAAAAACCCGGCCTCGCGGCCGGGTCCTCAATAAAAAAACCCGGTTTCGCGGCCGGGTTCCTGGACGCACCGTCCGGCGAGCGGGCTCGCCGGACGGTTCGTTCGGACGGATCCTACCAGGTGCCGAACTTGTAGTTCAGGCCGGCGCGGACCACCGCGAACTCGATGTCGCGGCGGGTCTGAGCCGTCTGGACCACGACGACGTTCGGGTTGGCGAGGTTGATCACCGCGCCGGCGTTGTTGACCGCGAACGCGCCGTTGAGGCCGTTGCCGCGATCCAGGTTCACGTACAGGCCTTCGACCTTCACCGTCACGGCCGACGACTTGAAGAAGTTCAGGAACGAGTCGGTGGGCAGGGCGTATTCGAGACCACCGCCGACGGTCCAGCCGGTCTTGAAGTCGTCGACCGAGGTGTTCGGCAGGCCGAAGTCGCGACCGCCACCCGAGCCGTAGGCGAAACCGCCGGTGGCGTAGATGAGGGTGCGGTCCCAGGCGTAGCCGAGGCGGCCGCGCACGGTGCCGAAGAAGTCCAGGCCCGAGATGCCGGCCGGGTTGAACACCTGCTGGGCGGCCAGCGGGCCGGTCGAGATGAAGCGGTTCCGGTCACGGCCGAAATCGACGTACTGGGCGTCCGCCTCGAGACCGACGACGATGCCGGAGCCCGGGGTGAACTGGTAGTTGTAGCCGATCTGGCCACCGCCGACGAAGCCGTCCGACGAGCGCTGGCCCGGGAAGGCGATCACGGTCGGAGCGACGACGAGGCCGGTGCCGGGACCGACGCCGACGATGGTGGCGCGGTTGTTGTCCTCGGTGGCGAAGCCGTAGCCGGCGTTGAAACCGGCGTAGAAGCCGGTCCAGGTGAACACCGGAACCGGCGTGAACACCGGCGGCGGGGCGACGCGGCGCGGAAGGTCGGCGGCCGAGGCGGCGGCGGTCAGCGCCGTGAAGGCTGCCAGCGAAGTCAGAAGCTTTTTCATCAGTGATCCCCCGAGAAAGTCCCTCATCGACTCGCAAGCTAGACCATTCCGGTGCTACCGGATGTAGCGCGGGGGTCACACCGAGGACGCGGCGACACAATCGCGCCCACGGCTTCGCGCCGCTCAGGCCGGGGGCGTGCCGTTGGCGGTGAGGACCGCGCCGGCGAGGTAGAGCGAACCGCAGATCAGCACCCGGGGCGGGCGCTCCCACTTGCGGTCGCCGAGGCCGGCCAGCGCCGCCTCGATGCTCGGCGCGGTCTCGGCGCGCAGGCCGATGCCGGTCGCGATGGCGGCGACCTCCTCGGGCGGCCGCGCCGCCATCTGGCCGCCGATCGGCACCGCCACGAGGGCGCGGGCGAGGCCGACGAAGTTGCGCAGGAAGCCCTCGGCATCCTTGGTCCCGAGCAGGCCGGCGACCAGCACCAGGGGCGCGTCGCCGCGCTCCTGCAGGTCGGCCATCGCGGCGGCGAGGATGCGGCCGCCATCGACGTTGTGGCCGCCGTCGAGCCACAGCTCGGACCCCGCCGGGACGAGTTGCGACAGCCGGCCGCGGGCGAGGCGCTGGAGCCGGCCGGGCCAGTCGATCGCCGCGAGCCCGGCCTCGAACGCCTCGGGACCGATGTCGCCGAAGCCCGCCGCGCGCAGGGCCGCGATGGCGGTGCCGGCGTTGACGATCTGGTGGCGCCCGGCGAGGCGCGGCCGCGGCAGGTCGAGCAGCCCGTCCTCGTCCTGGTAGACGAGGCGGCCGCGCTCCTCGTGGGCCGAGAAATCCTGGTTGCCGACGAGGATCGGGTTCGCGCCCGACGCCTCGGCGCGCTCGCACAGCACCCGGTCGGCGTCGGGATAGTCCTGCGGGGCGATCACCGCCGGGCAGCCGCGGCGGAAGATGCCGGCCTTCTCGCCGGCCACCGCCGCGACGGTGTCGCCGAGATACTCGGCGTGGTCGCGGCCGATCGGCGTCACCACCGCCGCGGCCGGGCGCTCGATGACGTTGGTGGCGTCGACCCGCCCGCCGAGGCCGACCTCCAGCAGCAGCACGTCGGCGGGATGCTCGGCGAAGAGCAGGAAGGCCGCCGCGGTGGTGATCTCGAACACGGTGATCGGGTCGCCGGCATTGACGGCCTCGCAGCGGGCGAAGGCCTCGGCCAGCCGGTCCTCGGCGACGAAGCGCCCGCCGCCGACCCGGCCCAGCCGGATCCGCTCGTGGAAACGCACGAGGTGGGGCGAGGTGTAGACGTGGGCCGCGAGCCCCCCCGCCTCCAGGATCGCCCGCATCGTCGCGATGGTCGAGCCCTTGCCGTTGGTGCCGGCGACGTGGATCACCGGCGGCAGCCGCCGCTCCGGATGGTCGAGCCGCGCGAGCAGCCGCTCGATCCGCCCGAGCGACAGGTCGATCGTGCGCGGATGCAGGGCGAGGAAGCGCGCCATCAGCGCGTCGGTGGACTCCATCGGAGGCGTTCCGTGCTCGGTCTCGGAGGGGAGCGGCGCAGTCTCGGTACGGCACGACGTCATGGGAGCCCCGGAGTCAGGGCGGCCGGTTCGGACGCGGCCGTGTCCCGGCAACTGGAGCGAAGACGAGGTCCCCCAACAATCCGACTTAAGGGCGGGCGCCGCCGATCAGGCGGCCTCGATCGTCTCCGGGGCGCGGGCGGGAACCGGCCGCTCGACCGGCGCCTGCATCAGCAGCCCGCACAGCCGCGCGATGGTCGGCTTCAGGTCTCGGCGATGCACGACCTGATCGACCATGCCGTGGTCGCGCAGGTACTCGGCGCGCTGGAACCCGTCGGGCAGCTTCTCGCGGATGGTCTGCTCGATCACCCGCGGGCCGGCGAAGCCGATCAGCGCGCCCGGCTCGGCGAGGTGGACGTCCCCGAGCATCGCGTAGGAGGCGGTGACGCCCCCGGTCGTCGGATTGGTCAGCACCACGACGTAGGGCAGCTTGGCGGCGTTGAGCCGGCGCACCGCCACGGTGGTGCGCGGCATCTGCATCAGCGACAGGATGCCCTCCTGCATCCTGGCCCCGCCGGAGGCGGCGAACAGCACGTAGGGCGTGCGCTTGTCGAGCGCCGTCTCGGCACCGCGCACGAAGGCCTCGCCGGCCGCCATGCCGAGGGAGCCGCCCATGAAGCCGAAATCCTGCACCGCCAGCGTCATCGGCAGGCCGCCGACCCGGCCGAACCCGACCTTGAAGGCGTCGGTCATGCCGGTCTTGGCGCGGGCGTCCTTCAGCCGGTCGGCGTAGCGCTTCTCGTCGCGGAACTTGAGCGGGTCGGCCGCCACCTCGGGCAGCGGCACGTCGAGCCAGGTGCCCTCGTCGAACATCGTCTTGAGGCGCTGCTGCGCCGTCATGCGCAGGTGGTGCTCGGAGCCCGGGATCACCCAGAGATTGGCCTCGACCTCCTTGTGGAAGACCATCTGGCCGGTCTCGGGGCACTTGACCCACAGGTTCTCGGGCGTCTCGCGCTTGAACAGCGTCTTGATCTTCGGGCGGACGACCTCGGAGATCCAGTTCATCGTCTCGACCTTCATCACGGTCGAACCTCCATCCACGAGGGCGATCAGGCGGCCTCGACCGAGCGCACGCCGGCGGCGAGGTCCCGCACCAGGGCGGCGACCGCCTCGACGCTGCCGGCGGTGGCGCGGCCCTCGCCGTCGAGGGAGCGCGCCAGGGCGTCGACCAGGGCCGAGCCGACCACGACGCCGTCGGCGCCGCGGGCGATGGCGGCGGCGTGCGCGCCGGTCTTGACGCCGAAACCGACCACGACCGGGAGCGGCGTCTGCGCCCGGATGCGGGCGACGGCCTCGGCGACCTTACCGAAATCGGGCGTCGCCGAGCCGGTGATGCCGGTGATCGACACGTAGTAGACGAAGCCCGCGGTGTTGGCGAGGACGGCCGGCAGGCGGGCCGCGTCGGTCGTCGGGGTGGCGAGGCGGATGAAGGCGAGCCCGGCCTCCCGCGCCGGCAGGCACAGCTCGTCGTCCTCCTCCGGCGGCAGGTCGACGACGATCAGCCCGTCGATGCCGGCCTCCGCGGCGGTCTTCAGGAAGCGGTCGACCCCGTAGATGTAGATCGGGTTGTAGTAGCCCATCAGCACGATCGGCGTGCGGGTGTTCCCCTCGCGGAAGCGCCGGACGACGTCGAGGGTCTTCTCCAGGGTCTGGCCACCCTTGAGCGCCCGCAGGCCGCCGGCCTGGATCGCCGGCCCGTCGGCCATCGGGTCGGTGAAGGGCAGGCCGAGCTCGACGATGTCGGCCCCGGATTCCGGCAGCGCCTTCAGCACCGCGAGCGAGGTGTCGAGGTCGGGGTCGCCGGCCATGACGTAGGTGACGAGGGCGGCGCGGCCCTCCGCGCGGCAGCGGGCGAAGGCGTCGTCGAGGCGGGTGGTCATGCGGTCTCTCAGGCCTCCGGGAGCGGCGGCCCCCGTGTCCGTCACGCTCGGGCTCGGTGCGGGGCGAAGCCGCCGCGCTACACCATTCAGGGGCCGAGGTGAAGCCGGCCGTGATCCGCCGGCTGGCAGCCCGAGAGATCGGCCGGGCGCGTCACGATGGGGCGTCAGCTCAAGTCGAGTCGATAAAAGCGCGTGTCCACGGCCATTCGCGGGAACGAGGGCGGGAGGACCTCCACCGGCACGGGATGGAACCCGTTCTTCTCGTAGAAGCGGTGCGCAGCGAGAAAGCGATCGGTGGTACCCAGATAGATCTCTTGCAGGCCACGCGCTCTGGCTTCGGAAAGCAAGTGGTGCAGCAAGCCGTGGGCGACACCGTGGTCGCGCCCACGAAAGTCGGATGCCACGAACATCTTGCGAAGCGCGCCCTGTCCCGACCCGATGTCTTTGAGACCGATCGTGCCGACGAGCCGGCCATCGATCTCCGCGACGAAAAAATCGCCGTTCCCAACCTGATAGAAGCCGGGAATGTCATGCAGGTCGGGCTGGTCCGACTCTGTGATCGCGATGCCGAACTCTTCTCGTTGAATCGGCAGGATGACGTCGATGACGGATCGCACGTCCACGGGGCTGAACCTGCGCACCTGAAGCGAGTTCATGACGTCAACCTATCATCGATGCCAACCCGCATGAAGACGAAAAGGCATGAACGGCCTCGCCTTCCGCAGGAATCGAGCGCGAGCTTGTCTTTGTCTGGCCCAGACAGAATTTGCGAAAGGGAGCATTCGCACGGCACTCACGATACCTGCAAGCCCTATTCTCCTACTCGCAACGATCGCCCCTTGCGAGCCGCCGTCAGGGACTATCACGGGTTGGGGCGACCGCCGCAGCCCTCAGGGACGTGAGCGTGACGCTTCCCTCCGTTGCGAGCCCGACGCGCTCCGAACCACCGGCGAGGAGGAGGCCGAGCGCATCCTTCAGGGAAGCGCCGCCGGGCAGGCGCGGGGCATCATCGGTCGCCTTCTCCGGTGAACGGGCTGCCGTGGCGGGGATGAGGGCGAGACGTCGGAGCCAGCGGTCGGCGCCGACGAACTCCTCCACGAAGGCGTCGGCCGGGCGGGCGAGGAGGTCGGCCGGGGCCGCGTCCTGGACCAGCCGCCCGTCGCGCATCAGCGCGACCCGGTCGCCGAGCCGCACCGCCTCGTCGAGGTCGTGGGTAACGAGGAGGACGGTCTTGCCGAGGCGGCCGAGGATCTCGCCGATCTCGGCCTGGAGCCGAACGCGGCCGAGGGGATCGACGGCGCCGAACGGCTCGTCCATCAGCAGCACCGCCGGGTCGGCGGCGAGCGCCCGGGCGACGCCGACCCGCTGGCGCTGCCCGCCCGAGAGCTCGTCCGGCCGCCGGTCGCGGTAGGCGGCGGGCTCCAGGCCGACGAGGTCGAGCATCGCGTCGACCCGCTCGCGGATGCGGCGCTTCGGCCAGCCAAGCAGGCCCGGCACGGTGGCGACGTTCTGCGCCACGCTCCGGTGCGGAAACAGGCCGACGCCCTGCAGCACGTAGCCGATGCGCCGGCGCAGGGCGACCGGATCGAGGCCGGCCACGTCCTCGCCGCCGACCAGCACCCGCCCGGCATCGGGGTCGACCAGCCGGTTGACCATCCGCAGCAGGGTGGACTTGCCGCAGCCGGACGGGCCGATCAGCGCCAGGGTGGCGCCCTCCGCCACGGTCAGGTCGATGCCGGCGACCGCGGGCCGCGCCTGCCCCGGATAGGTCTTCGCGACGCCCTCGAAGCGGATCATCGCCGGCCGATCAGCAGCCCTGGCAGATCGAGCCGAGGGTGCGCTTCATCCGCGAGTCCCACGCCTTGTCGCGGGCCTCGGCGGCGGCCTGCGCCTTGCGGGCGGCGGCATTGGCCTTGGCCATCGCGGCCTTGTCGGTGGCCGCCGGCGTGCCCAGGGCCGCCTCGGGGGCGGCCGGGGCCGCCGCGACGCGGGGCGGGCGCCGGCGCGACGGGGCCGCGGCGTCGGCGGCGGACGCGCCGGGTCCGGGCAAAGCCGCCGGGACGGTCACGGCGGTCTGGGCCAGGGCGGGACCGCCCGCGAGGGCGAGGGCGAGCAGGAGGGCGGAGCGAACGGGCATGGGTTCCTCGGGCGGCCGGACGGGCGGTCGGAGCATCTGACCCTGAAGGGGCACGTCCATGGGGCGGTTTCAAGACATCCGGAGGTTGATTGCCCTGCGGCATCGTCGATGCCACAGACGTCGCCCGTCAGCCCCTCGTCCGAAAGTCGTCCCCGTGATGCCGGATCCGGCCTGGATCACCGCCGTCACGCTGTTCGCGATCTCGACCAGCGTGTCGCCCGGCCCCAACAACCTGCTGCTGGTCGCCTCCGGCGCCCGGTTCGGCTTCGCCCGCACCCTGCGCCACGTCATGGGGATTGCGGTCGGCTTTCCCGTGATGGTGCTGGTCGTCGGGCTCGCCCTCGGCGGCGTGTTCACCGCCCTGCCGTGGCTGCACGACGTGCTGGCGGTGATCGGCATCCTCTACCTGCTCTATCTCGCCTGGACGCTGCTCGGCTCGGCCGGGGACGGGCCCTCGGAAAGAACCGCCGCACGGCCGATCGGCCTCGTCGAGGCGGCCCTGTTCCAGTGGGTCAACCCGAAGGCCTGGATCATGGCGACGACGGCGATCACCGCCTACACCGCCGGGGTCGACTTCGCGGCGGCTCTCGCCGGGATCGTGGCGATCTTCGGCCTTGTCGGCTGCGGCTCCAGCGCCCTGTGGGCGGGGGCCGGCACGGTGGTGGCGCGCTGGCTGAACACGCCGGGGCGCCGGCGCCTGTTCAACGCCGTGCTCGCGGCGATGCTCGCCGCCTCGGTGCTGCCGATCGTCCTGGATCTCGTCGCGGCGCACGGCCCCGGTTTCGTACCACGGTAGGCATTCGGGGGTAGGATCCGGCGAGTCGCCAACGAATCGCGTATCCAGTGCCCATGCCCGCATCCACCGACGCCGCCGTCGAGACCCTCACCGCCGAGGAGGCCGCCGCGGCCCACGCCGCCCTCTCGGCCGTGATCGCCGAGCACGACCGCCGCTACCACGGCGAGGATGCCCCCACCATCTCGGACGCCGAGTACGACGCCCTGCGCCGCCGGCTGGAGCGGATCGAGGCGCAGTTCCCCGACCTTGCCGGCACCGGCGCGGCCTCGGCGCGGGTCGGTGCGAAAGCGTCGGAAAAGTTCGCCAAGGTGCGCCACGCGGTGCCGATGCTGTCGCTCGGCAACGCCTTCGCGGACGAGGAGATCGGCGAGTTCGTCGAGCGGGTGCGCCGCTTCCTCGGCCTGCCGCCCGAGGAGCCCGTCGCCGTCACGGCCGAGCCGAAGATCGACGGCCTGTCGCTGTCGCTGCGCTACGAGGGCGGGCGCCTCGTCACCGCCGCCACCCGCGGCGACGGCGAGGTCGGCGAGGACGTCACCGCCAACGTGCGCACGATCCGGGACATCCCCGGGACCCTGTCGGGCGACGACGTGCCGGAGGTGTGCGAGGTCCGCGGCGAGGCCTACCTGTCGCATGCCGACTTCGCGGCGGTGAACGCGCGCCAGGAGGCGGCCGGCAAGCCGCTCTTCGCCAACCCGCGCAACGCCGCGGCCGGCTCCCTGCGCCAGCTCGACCCGGCGATCACCGCCTCGCGGCCGCTGCGCTTCTTCGCCTACGCCGCCGGCGAGATGTCGGCGCTGCCGGCGGCGAGCCAGTCGGAGCTAATCGCCGCCTTCGCCCGCTTCGGCCTGCCGGTGAACCCGCGCACGAGGCGCTGCCTGTCGGTGGAGGAGATGCTGGCGCATTACCGCGCCATCGAGGCGGAGCGGGCCGATCTCGGCTACGACATCGACGGCGTCGTCTACAAGATCGACGACCTCGCGCTGCAGAAGCGGCTCGGCTTCGTCGCCCGGGCGCCGCGCTGGGCGCTCGCCCACAAGTTCCCGGCCCAGCGCGCCGTCACGGTGGTCGAGGACATCGAGATCAATGTCGGGCGCACCGGCTCGCTCAACCCGCTGGCCCGGCTGCGGCCGGTGACGGTCGGCGGCGTCGTGGTGTCGAACGCGACCCTGCACAACGAGGATTACGTCCGCGGCCTCGGGCCGGAGGGCGAGGTGATCCGCAGCGGCATCGATATCTGGGACGGGTTCCGGCTGCGCGACGACGTCGACCTGTCGCAGGGCGCCGACGTGCGGGTCGGCGACACGGTAGTGGTGCTGCGCGCCGGCGACGTGATCCCGAAGGTCGCCGACGTGGTGCTGGAGCGCCGCCCGGCCGACGCGAAGCCCTACGTCTTTCCCGAGACCTGCCCGGCCTGCGGCAGCCACGCGGTGCGCTCGTTCAACGCCCGCACCGGCAAGCTCGACGCCGTGCGCCGCTGCACCGGCGGCCTGATCTGCCCGGCGCAGGGGCAGGAGCGGCTGAAGCATTTCGTGTCGCGCAACGCCTTCGACCTCGAAGGCTTCGGCGAGACGGTGGTGGCGGTGCTGTTCGAGGCCGGGCTGGTGCGCCAGCCGGCCGACCTGTTCCGCCTCGGGTTCGAGCCGCTGAAGGCGGCGATCGTGGCCCGCCGGCAGGCGCTCTCGGCCGAGCGCGCCGCCGCCGCCGGCAAAGCCCCCGAAGTCAAGAAGAAGGGCAAGAAGGACGACGAGGACAAGGCGATCCGCAACCTGCTCGACGCCCTGGAGGCGCGCCGGACGATCCCGCTCAACCGGCTGATCTTCGCGCTCGGCATTGAGCAGGTCGGCGAGGCGACCGCCAAAGCGTTGGCGAAGCGCTTCCCCGACATGCCGGCCCTGATCGAGGGGGTGCGGGCGGCGGCCGCCTGCCAGCCCGGCCCGGACTGGATCGCGCTCGCGGGCCTCAACCGGGTCGGCGCCGGCACCCGCGACCGGCTGCTCGCCGCGGCGGCGGCCGATCCGGCGGCGGACCTGCTCGCCGAGGGCGTGGTCGCGCGCCTCAGCGCGCACCAGCGCGAGGCGCTGCTGGAGGCCTACGGCGACGCCGCCGGAGTGCGGGCGGCGGTGGACCGGGCCCGCCTCCAGGAGCCCGGCGACGCCTATCGCCACCTCGCGGACGATGGCGAGATCGGCGCGGTCACCACCGATTCGCTGATCCAGTTCTTCGCCGAGGCCCACAACGTCGCCGCCGTGGAGGCGCTGATGGAAGAGGTCTCGACGCAGGAGCGGGCGGCGCCGGCCGCCGCCGCGGCGTTCGACGGCAAGACCGTGGTGTTCACCGGCACCCTGGAGCGGATGACCCGCAGCGAGGCCAAGGCGACCGCCGAGCGCCTGGGCGCCAAGGTCTCGGGCTCGGTCTCGGGCAAGACCGACCTCGTGGTGGCCGGGCCGGGCGCCGGCTCGAAGCTGAAGGACGCCGAGAAGCACGGGGTGCGGGTGGTGAGCGAGGAGGAGTGGCTCGCCATGGTGCAGGCGGCCTGACGCCCGCCCGCCCGAAATCCGGCCCAATCCCCGGATAGCCGCCGGCCATGAAGGTCATCGCGATCGATTTCGAGACGGCGAACGAGCGCCGCGACAGCCCGTGCGCGGTCGGCCTCGCCTGGATCGAGGAAAACCGCGTGGTGCGCCGGCACGCGAGCCTGATCCGCCCGGCGGAGATGCGGTTCCTGCCCGGCAATATCGGCGTCCACGGCATCCGCCCGCGGGACGTCGAGGACGCACCGGCCTTTCCCGAGGCGATGGCGGCTCTCCTGCCCGAGATCGACGGCGCGTTGGTGCTCGCCCACAATGCGAGCTTCGACGTCGGGGTGCTCGCCGCGACGCTCGCCGCCTACGGCCTGCCGCAGCCGGCCTACACCTCGCTGTGCACGCTCCAGCTCGCCCGGCGCCTGTGGCCGGGCCAGCCGCGCTACCGGCTCTCGGCGCTGGCCGAGCGGGTCGGCGTGACGTTCCGCCATCACGATGCCGGCGAGGACGCCTATGCCTGCGCCGAGATCGCGCTCGCGGTCCAGCGCGAGGCCGGCGCCGCCGACCTACCGGCGCTCGCCCGTCAGACCGGGCTCGCCCGCATCCAGGCGCCGCGGGCCGCCCGCAGCGAGGCCGGCCTCGCCGCCCGGGCGCTGCGCGCGGTCGCCGCGCCGGCGTCTCGGACGGCCCAGGAGATCCGCTTCGTCGTGCGCGGCAGCCGCGGCACGCCCTACGACGTGACGCTGGTGAAGGGCCGCGACGGCTACCGCCTGCGCTGCACCTGCGTCGGCGCCCGCTTCCGCCCCGATTGCCGCCACGTCGTCGCGCTCGCCAACGGCGAGGTCGAGCACCTCATCTCGGGCGACCTCGCGGCGGTCGCGGCCCTGCCCGCGCTGCTCGGCCTCGACGGCTGAGTCGTTCGCCGGGACCCCCGTCGTCCTGTGTGCCGTTCGAGACTTCGCGCGCCTGCCGCCCTGCTATCCAGCATGAGCCGGCAAAGAGCTGCCGCCGAACGGGACGACGCACGTGGAACGGGTCCTCGAAGAGATCATGTCGCAGATCGGGCCGATGGATGACGACATCCAGACGGTGCTCCGGATGACCGACGGCCGCTGGATCGTCCGCTTCGGCGAGATCGACGTCGAAGTCGAGCACGATCCGGCGACCAACCGGCTGATGTTCTCGACGCTGATCGCGCCGGTGCCGCCAGGCCGCGCGGCCGAGGTCCTCGAGGCGCTGCTGCTCTACGCGATGGCCTGGCGCGAGACCGGCGGCGTGCGGATGGCCCTCAACGGCCCCGGCGGCGCGGTGGTGCAGATGGCCGACGTCTTCGCCCCCGACGCCGACGCGCGAACGGTCGTCACCGTGGCGCGCAACCTCGCCGGCCGCGTGCCGTTCTGGCACGACTTCCTCGTCGCCCAGTCGCAGGCCGCTGGCGCCCCACAGGCCGGCGCGCCCGGCTCCTTCGCCTTCGAAACCATGATCCGCGGTTGAGGAGCGTCCGATGAGCCCCATCCAGAACCGGCTGACCGTCACGACCAACACCAGCATGGCGGAGGCCGCCACCTTCCTCAAGCACGCCTCCGACGACGGCATGAAGGTCTACGGCCGGAAGGTCGGCGACACTATCGAAATCTATACCAAGTCCGGCACGTCGACGCGCCTCGCGATGCGCGACAAGTTCAGCGAGGTGATCGCGAAGTTCAGGAAGACGGACCTCCCCGGATCCCACTTCAGCACCAAGCAGGAACTCGGCCGCCAGGGGCTGGAGACCATCCTGTCGAATCTCCTGCGCGATGCCGGGCCGGGTGCGCTGAGCGAGAAGGGGCAGGTCGCCGGCAAGGCGCTGTTCGACAGCCTGCGCGAGCCGATCGCGGGACAGGGAGCCGGATTGACGGTCGCCACGGCGCGAACGGTCTTCAACATCCGGACGACCGAGATCGCCATGCGGGCGATGGCCACCCTGCCCGACGCCTCGACCCTGATCGGCAAGACGCCGCGATCCGACGTCGCTCCGAGCCTGGAGCGCCTCAGCGGACCGGCGCTCGGTTCCGCGCTGCCGGGCGCCGCGTTGGGTCTGCGAGCCGGCGCCGCGATCGATCCCGCGGCGGTCGCCGCGCTCTCCGGCGCGATCGCCGACGCGACGAGGACGAAGGCGTCGAGCCCCGCCGAGGCCATGGCCACGATGATGGCCGACACCGCGCCCCTGGCGGCGGAACTGACCGACGCGCTGATGACCCAACTCGACATGGCCAGGCCCGGTCACGGGATCTCCAGGGCCGAGGTGGCCGGCTTCGCCGAGGCGACAGTCAGGAGCGCGCGCGAGAACGTCTGCGGCATCGAGGTCGACGACGCCAAGGTCCGGGTCGAGTGGGAGAGAGAGCCCAGAATCGAAGACCCCGACGGGCAGGACCTGACGGTCGGCGTCGACCTCCATCCCGTGACGGTCGGCGGACGGACATACCAGCCCGAGAGGTTCCTCGCGCAGGGTGGCTTCGGGATGGTCTTCCAGTACCGCGCCGACGACGGAGGCAAGCTCGTCCTCAAGCTTCCGCTCGACCAGCCCCCCGCCCAGCCGGGCTCGGGCCAGGCCCTGCCGGACGTCCGCGAGATGACGGTCGACGAGGTGCGCGGCCATCTCGGTGCGCAGGGAGCCGGCCACGCGAACATCCTGCACATGCACGGCGTCGCCCTGATGCCGAACGGGCAGTTCGGCATCGTCATCGAGCACATGCCCAACGGCACGGCGAGCGATCTCGAGCAGAGGATGAACGCGCCGGGGCGCGTCGCCCCGGACGGGCAGCCGCCCGCCAGCGGGCAGGTCACCCGCGCCGAGGCCCAACTCGTGGCCCTGGCGACCTTCGCGGACATGGCGCGGGGCATGCAGCACCTGCACGACACCCAGGGCGTCGTCAATTTCGACCTGAAATCGCCCAACGCCCTCATCGGCGCGAATGGCGACGTCGTCCTCGCCGATTTCGGCACATCGAAGCTCGGCGCCTCGACCCGGCTCGTCGATGCTCCGAGGATCGACAACCTGTTCTACAAGGCGCCGGAATTCCAGTCGGCCACCCACGAAATCAAGCTGTGCACCAACAGGGTGACCGACAACTTCAAGAAGATGTTCGACCCGTCGAAGACCGATGCGAAGAAAAGCGACATGGGCCGTGATCTCGGCAACATCTTCGGCGAAAGCGTGCAGGAATCGATCCTCTCCCGCGTCACGCTGGACGAGAAGGTCGACACCTGGGGTCTCGGCATCTCGCTGATGGAGCTTGCGACCGGCAATCCGGTCCTGCACGGGACGCGCCTGCAGGGGAACGCGATGGAGAAGGCCATCGTCGACTTCGGACGCGGCCATGGCGTGGCCGTCGCGTCGACGGCCGGGGATTCGACCCGGCCGGCGCAGGGGTCGCTGTTCGCCTCGTCCGGGGACGCGCAGATCGACGACCTCGCCAACCGGCTCCTGGCGCCCGCCGCAGGAGACCGGATCGACATGGCGACGGCCCTGGCCCACCCGGCCCTCAACCGGCCGGGCCTGACCTCGCCCGAGCTGCGCGGCCTCATCGTCGCACTGGCGGGGGGCACGGCGGACGCGATCGACACGGCCCGGGCGGCCCTCGCGGCGGCGATCGCCGCCGCACCGCCGTCGGTTCCCACGGCCGCCGACCTTCCGGCCGCGCCGACCCGTCCGGTTCCCCCGCCGCCCGAGGGATCCGCCATCCCCGGCGGGTCGATCCGGTCGGTCGGCGACCTGCATGCCGAATGGACAGTCCGGGTCTGAGCGGGCGCGGCGCAGAACAGATCCTTCACCACGCTCGCCGATCCCGCCGGCCTCCGCCGTCGAGGCCGGCGAATCGGCAAGCATCGCGGGCGATGATGGCGTTCCGCGCCCGGCGACGGCATGGTTCCGGCGGGCGCCGTGAAGGAGTGGACCGATGCCCCCCATCCTCATCGCCGGGGCCGGGCCGGTCGGCCTGACCCTAGCGGCGGAACTGGCGCGCTACGGCGTGCCGGTCCGGCTGATCGACCGCTGCTCGCACCCGACCGAGACCTCGAAGGCGCTCGTCCTGTGGTCGCGCACCCTCGAACTGCTCGACCGGGCCGGCTGCACACCGGCCTTTCTGGCGGCCGGCCTGAGGGCGCACGGCGCCACCCTGCGGCGCGGCGGCAGCGTGCTCGGCCATCCGAGCTTCGAGAGCATCGCCAGCGCCTACAACTACGCCCTGATGATCCCGCAATCGGCGACCGAGCGGCTGCTGGCCGACCACCTGCACGGCCTCGGCGTCGTGGTCGAGCGCGAGGTCGAGCTCACGGGTTTTCGCGATACGGGCGGCGGGGTCGAGGCGAGTCTGCGCCACGCCGACGGCCGCGAGGAGACGGTCGCGACGCCGTGGCTGATCGGCTGCGACGGCGCCCACAGCACCGTCCGACACGGGCTCGGCGTCACCTTCGCGGGCGCGGCCCAGGGCGACGACTGGCTGCTCGCCGACGTGCGCCTCGCCGGCGACGGCACCCCGCCCGGCGACGAGATCGCCACCTACCTGCACCGCGACGGGCCGCTGGTGATCTTCCCGATCCCCGGCGGCCGCGCCCGGGTGATCGCGGTGGTCGGGCCCATCGACCCGGCCCGGCCGGACGCGACCCTCGCCGAGGTGCAGGCGGTGGTGGATGCCCGCGCCGGCGGCGGGATCCGGGTCGAGGATCCGGTCTGGCTGACGCATTTCCGCATCAACGAGCGCAAGGTGTCGGAGTACCGGCACGGGCGGGTCTTCCTCGCCGGCGACGCCGCCCACATCCACAGCCCGGCCGGCGGCCAGGGCATGAACACCGGCATGCAGGACGCGATCAACCTCGCCTGGAAGCTCGCGATGGTGGTGCGCGGGCAGGCGGCGGAGACGCTCCTCGACAGCTACAGCCCGGAGCGCAACGCCGTCGGCGAGATGGTGCTGCGCAATGCCGGCCGCCTCACCGACATGGCGACGCTGGCGAACCCCGCGGCCCAGGCGGCGCGCAACCTCGCCCTGCGGGTCCTGCTCGGCTTCCACGCCGTGCGCGACCGGATGGCCGCGACGATGAGCGAGATCGAGATCGCCTACGCCGAAAGCCCGCTCTCCCACGGCCCCCATGCCGGCGACCGCTGGCCGCCCGAGCACGATGCCGGGCCGCCCCCCGGCGCCGGCGCGACGCCGCTGTTCGTGCTCTACGCCGACGACGCCGCGCAGGGAGCGGCGCTGACGGCGCGCTTCCCGGGTCTGGTCGAGGCGGCCCCACGTCCGGCCGGCGAGCCGGGCCGGCTCGTCCTGGTGCGGCCGGACGGCTATGCCGGCCTCGTCGCCGATGCGGGCGACTGGGAGACCGCCGGGCGCTACCTCGCGGAGTTGGCGGCCTGACGCGGCCGACCGGTCACGGCGTCACGCGGCGCAGCACGAAGGTGGTGCCGATCTCCGGGTCGCGCCGCCAGCGGCCGTCGCCGAGCGGGATGAGCTCGACGCTGTGGCCGCGGCGGGCGACGAGGGTGAGGCGGCCGGCCTCGTAGCGCCAGGAGGCTGGGTCGAAGGTCGCGAGGCCGCCGTCGCGGCAGCCCTCCAGCACCTGCACCGCACCGTTGGCGAGGGAGAGCCGGCAGACGTCCTTCTCGAGGAAGCGGTCGAGGGTGTAGGTCCCGGCCACCGCCCCGGCGTCCCGCGGCGCCGCCGCGGCGGTCGTCGCCGGGCCCACGGCACCGGCCCCCGGCAGGGCGACCGGCACGATCGCCGGCGGCGCGCCCCCGCCCGGGGGGGGGGGCGGCACCGCCCGATTTCGGTCATGACCTGAA
>NZ_SACP01000021.1 GCF_004004555.2 Methylobacterium oryzihabitans | reverse complement strand
CGGCGCGCCGGCGTCGGGCGCCGCCCCGGCGGCGAGCCGGGCGTCGCCGCCGCGCGGGCCGCTGCCGAGCTGCCGGCGCAGGTCGTCGAAGGTGGCGATGCGCCGGCCGATCGGCGGTCCGCCGGGCTTCAGGCAATCCCCGAACCCGCCCCCGTCGGACGCCCCCCGGGCGAGGCAGGCGGAGATGTCGGGCGACCACGCCGAATCGTAGCTGCGCACGAGGCCCCAGGCGCCGTTCCACAGCGCATCGGTCGAGCCGAAATGGAACAGGTGGTCGAAGGTCGGCTGGTAGCCGGGGTTGTCCGTCAGGGGGGTCGGCGCGGCGTCCGGTGCGGCCTCCTTCAGCCGCAGGGCGGGAGCGTTGCCGTTCCCGCTCGCCGAGAACAGGCTGCCGACCTCGAAATGCTCCGAGATGCCGATCTCCTGCGCGGCGACGTAGCCGAGCGGGTTGTCGCAGCCCATCACCAGGGCCTCGAGAGCGTGCAGGTCCGATTTCAAGTACGGTGGTAGGCCGCCCCGGATCGCCCAGGCGAGGTAGTTCAGCGGGTCGCCGCCCTTGGCGATCGGGTTGAGGGCGCAGGCCGCCGCCCGCGACGCCGCCGCGGAGCCTTCCGGCCCGACCGGCCGCTCGCTCGGGAACGGCTGGTCGACGTTGCGCCGGCCGGGCCGGCCCTCGACCATGAAGGTGTGCTGCACCTCCTGCGCGCCCTGGATCATCCGCACGACGATCCGGTCCTCCGACAGCCCTTCGAGGATCGGCGTGCACGGGTCGCCGTGCACCGCCGAGAGGAAGACCTCGGCGAGGTTGCCGCCCTCGCCGGCCCCGGTCGGGCGCTGCCGGTCGATGCTGCGGTAGGCTTCGCGGTCCGCCGACGCCGCGCCGGCCTCGCGGCACGGGTTGCGCAGGAAGCTCGGCGGGACCTTGCCGTCGCTGCCGATGCGCAGCGGGATCGGCTCGTTGCGATAGTTCACGAGGTAGGGATCGTGGTGCTTCTGCGAGATCGCCTCGGGACGCGGCGGCGGCGCGATCGGGCTGCCGGAGGTCCGCCGGATCGCCTCGCGGGCGAGCGCGAGCTTGGCGGTCTCGCCCTCCCCGAGCGCGATGCCGAGCCGGCTCAGGACGTGGTTGGGGGCGTCCTCCGCCCCCGGATCGTCCTCCGGGTGGCGCGGGCGGTCGGGATGGCGGGCCTCGTGCAGCAGGGCGTCGAGGCCGTTCGCGTCGGGGGCGGGCGGCGGCACGTCGGCGAGCCGGCGGCCGTCGTAGAGCAGCGCGAAGTCGGCGACCGCGATGGCGTATTCGCGGGCGTCCGAGTGGATCGGGTCGCCGTGGTCCTCGCCCAGCGGTTTCCAGCGGAACACGCTGGCGCGGGCGCCGACGAGGTCGCGGGCGGGATGCGCCGCGAGCGTCGCCCGGGCGCTCGCCGCGACCGGGGCGACGGCCGCCGGCCCGGCGACGCAGCCCTTGTCGAGGGCGGCGTCCGAGTGCGGCTCGGCGAGCGGGCAGACGGCGTGCGGCGACGGCTCGATCAGCAGGGCCGCGTAGAAGCCGTGCTGCTGGATGTTCGACGGCCCGAAATGGTCGTGGGTGAACACCGTGCGCAGGGTGCGGTCGGCGACGGCGTCGCCCTTGGGGGCGGTGTCGGACAGGATCGGGTCGGCGAACCAGCGCTGCACGGTGGTCTGGAAGTACCGGAGGTTGTCGCCGTCGAGCCGCACCCGCTTCGACACGCCCTTGATGAAGTCCTCGCCGCATTCCTCGTCGCTGCGGGGGGCCGGGTCGGCGATCCGGGCCGGGTCCTCGCCGGCGCGCTTGCGGGTCCGGCCGCGGGCGGCGCACAGGCGCGTCAGCACCTCGTCGGGGGCGAAGGTGCCGTCCTCGTAGTTGAAGCCGTTGCCGCTGCCGTCCGAGGAGGTGACGTCGAACTTCACGAGGTGGATGTGCTGGCCGATCGTGTCGGTCGGCACCTTGAGCTGGAAGTCGTCGAGGGCGAGGTCCTTGGGCGTCTCGTTGGTGTGGTGGAACTCGATGCACTCGCCGGAGAAGCCGCGGAAGAAGAACGGCTCGGCGTCGGAGCGGGTGCGGTTCTTGAACCGGGCGGCCTCGGCCGACAGGACGTTGATGCGCGCCTGCGGGTCGTGCCAGCCGGCCCGGTTGACGACGAGCGTCGTCTCCACCGCCGAGACGTGGAAGCGCCGGAAGCCGGTCAGGCCGGGATCGAGGGCGAGCGGGTTGCCGGTCCCGAACGGGTCGCGGGCGACCTGGAACGGCTCGTCGGCGGCCCATGTCGCCGCATGGGGATCGAAGCGGCGGTGCCGCGGCCCGTTCGGCAGGCCGAGGACGAGGGGCGCCGCGCAGGGATCGGCATAGGGCGCGCCCGGCGCGCCGGGGGAGCCGTTGACCGCGAAGGCGCCGTCCGGGGCGAGGGCGGCCGGCGTCGCGCGCCCGACCTCGCCGCGGATCGCCTCGGCCGGGATCACCCCGGCGGGATAGGCGCCGGTCGCCGGGTCGAGGGCGGTCGCGGAGAGCCCGGTCTCGCCGGGCGCCGCGACCGGGGCCTGCGCCAGCGCGGCGGTGCCGGGATGGGCCGGCACCACCGCCACCCCGGCGCCGGTGCCGTGGAAGCGCATCGCGCTGCGTTCGAGGGCAGTGCCGGCATGGGGCAGCAATTCGAGGTCGAGGTGCTCGAAATGCGAGGTCATGTCGCCGCGCGCCAGCATCGTGGCGAGGAGGCCGCCCTTCGCCGCGACGGCGGCGCGCCGCTCGGGCGGGAGGTCGCGCACCGCGTTCGGGACCGCGACCCCGCCGGTGACGACGTGGCGGGGCAGGCCGCCGTCGAGATGGCTGCGCCCGGCGAGCGCCGCGACGTGGGCCGGGGTGATCCCGGCCTGCGGGTCGGCCTCGGCCCGGGCCATGTCGAGGGGCGGCTGCGGCGAGCGGTGGCCCGGCCGGCCCGGGATGTAGAACGGGTAGCCCGGCATCGCCTCGGTCTCGGCGACGGCGGCCGGGGCCTGCGGCGGGGCGTAGCTCGGCAGCGGCGGCAGGCCGGTGCCGGGCAGCGGGACGAGGCCGGGGATCGGGGTGCCGAGGTCGGCCCGCCGCGTCGCCGGCACCAGCCGCTCGCCGAGGGGGCCGACGCTGCCCCGGCGGGTCACCGCCGGCTCGGGGTTGCGGACCACCGAGAGCCCGGGCCGCGACTGCCCGTCGGGCAGGAGGCGGGTGCCGTCCTCGAGCACGTCGTGGACGCGCCAGAGCGCCCACATCCCCTGCGCGAAGTGCGGGTAGAGGTGGCAGTGGAAGATCGCGTCGCCGGGCGTGCGGTTGCGGTTGCCGGAGCCGAGCGAGCCCCACCACCCCTTCGGCCCCGCGCCGGTCCCCGGCCCCGGCAGGTAGCGTTCCTGGCCGCCGTGATAGATCCGGTAGGTGAAGCCCTGCTGCGGCCCGATGGTCTGGCTGTCGAGATAGGCGCCGCGGCCGGCGTCGTTGCCGGCGAACCACTGGTGCGTGTGCAGGTGGAAGACGTGGGTCTCCTTGCCGGCGTGGAAGTTGCGGAAGACGACCTTGTCGTTGAGGTAGGAGTGGTGGACGTTCGAGGGGTCGTCCGGGAAGGCTTCGAGCAGCGCCGGGTCGCCGTTGGCCCAACTCTCCAGGAAGAACTCCTCGTAGAGGCATTCCGGGCAGTTCGCCGCCGGGCCGATCCCGAGGCGGTTGGCGAGCAGCGCCGAGCCGACGCCGCTCGCGCCGTAATTGATCGCGAAGCCGTCGCGCACCCCCGAGAGCTGGGCGAACCGGTCGAGCTGCCTGAACGCGTCGGCGTAGAAGGTCTTCAGCTCGTCGTGGAAGATCACGGTGTATTCGCGGAACGGCGCCTGCGCCTCGCGCGCCATCCGCCGCAGGCGCAGGTTCTCGGCGCCGAGCCCGCCGTCCTCCGACCTCGGCGACTCGGGAACCTCCCCCGGGACCACGATGGCGTTGAGGTCGCCGTGGACGATCTCGACCCGCTCGCGCCCGTCCGCGCGGCCGCAGGGGCGGTGCAGTTCGAGGATCGGCACCGGCGCGGCGGCGCAGGGCGACTCCGCCCGGGCTCCGGCCGGCTCGGCCTGCGCCGCGCCGAAATCGACCGCGCCGGCGCGGGCGTGGGGCAGCGCCTCGGGCGCGGGGTTGCGGGCCCAGATCCGGTCGAAGGCGGCGCTGGTCACCTGGCTGCGGAAGGCACGGCTGCCCGCCGGCTCGACGATCAGCGCCCCGAACAGGCCGTGCCCGAGGGAGCCGGCATCGCCCTCGCCGCCGGCCGGCGCCGCGAGGCTCGAGAACAGGTGGGTGCCCTCGCGGTCGGTCCGCCAGCGGCACACGATGGTGGCGCCGGGCGCGACCGCCGACAGGCCGAGGCAGGCCGGGTCGATCCGGTCCCCGACCGGCACGGCTTCGAGCCCCGGCATCGCCACCGACAGGGTGCGGGTGCGCGGCCAGTCGGCCCCGGCCGTCGGCTCGGCCCGGCTCGCCTCCTCGGCCGTCCGGCACTGGCCGCCCTGCCCCGGATCGAACGCGGCGCGCAGGTCGGGCCGCACCGGCGCGACCGCCGCCGCCGCGGCCGTCTCGCCGCAGAACCCCTCCCCCACCCGGGCCGGCGGGTCGGCGAAGGCGCCGCTGATCCCGGGCTGGTCCTCGCGCAGGAGGTTGGTCAGGCCGATCTCGATCACGTCGCCGGCATTGACCCGCAGGACCAGCGGCCGCGGGCGCTTGCAGTCCTTGAGCCTGACGCGCCCCGGCAGAAGCGCGCCGCGGCCCGGCTCGGCGCCGGTCAGCGTGCCGCACGCATCCGCGTCCGGCCGCCGCGCCGTCTCGTCGGACGACGACACGTCGCGCCGCAGGGCGAAGATCATCCCGTAGGGATTGAACGAGCCGAAGCGGTTGTAGACGAGGAGCTGGTCGAGGGCGACGACGTCGGCCCGCACGAGGCGCCCCTCGCCGGCCGCCGCCGGGACCGCGAGCCCGAGCCACGACAACCCGGCGAGAACCCATGCCGCCGGCCGGCCGCGTCGCCGTTTCGCACAATGGAAAACCGACAACGCAGCCATACCACCCCTCCCGAGCGAGGTTTGACTTCGGCGATCTGAGCATAGACTCGCGGGACCCGCAAGTCGTCTTGCTTAAAAACTCATAATCGGCATTGTGTGATCTCCTGTCGATTTCCGCCTGGGGGAGATCACGGTCATGCCGGGTGTGGCAGCGGGTTTCTACGCGACGACGGCCGACCCCTACGCCCAGGTTCGCGTCGAGCGCGATGTCCGGCAATTTCGCACAACCGTCAGTGGGGACATCCTCCGTTCGGATGAAGCGATCGTCTCGTTTCTGCTGCGGCCCGAGGCGGTGGTGCAGACCGGGGACGTGATCGGCGGGACGGCGGAGCTGTTCTGGTCGGAAGCCGGGTTCCCGACGACGGCGCAGGTGCAACTGACGCCGGTGGCCACGCAGGACGGGACCGAGGCGGTCTCGGTCCAGCTCGGGACCGGACCGGGAGCGCCCAGCCTCACCCTGGTCCGGCAGGACCGCTCCCTGCGCCGGCTGTCGCTGGTCATGCACGCGATCAAGGGGCTCGCCCTGCCGAATCCCTCCCTGGTGGATGCGAACGCCGCCGGCGAGACGCTGCCGACGGTCATGAAGGCGGCGTCGATCGAGGTGGCGGTCCCGGCGGGCATCCAGACGCGGTCGGAGCTCTCCAGCCGCGCCCTCGATCCGCAGCGGATCGTGAACCCGGCCGAGCTGGAGGCGATGCTGCGGGAATGGGGCAGCCCGCCGGCCTCCGTCGGGCTGGCCGACGACTGGTGGCTGCACGTGGTCTTCGCCGGCCGCCTCGAGGGCGGCCGGGACGTCCTCGGGATCATGTACGACACCCAGAGCCAGAACGCGGACCCGCCGCGCCAGGGGCTGGCGGTGTTCCTCAACACCAAGACCCTGTCGGACTTCCGGCAGACCGACCCGGTGGCGTGGCGCCGGCACGTCCTGTTCACCCTCGCCCACGAGATCGGGCACGCCCTCAACCTGCCGCACTGCGCCGAGCGCAACGCGCCGGCCGCGCTGAGCTGGATGAACAATCCCTTCACCTTCGCGGGCGGTTCGGAGGCGTTCTGGAGCGGATTCAAGGACCGCTTCGACGACGACGAGCTCTGCTTCCTCTGCCACGCGCCCCACATCGACATCGCGCCGGGGACGAGCAACTACGCCGTCCGCCAGAGCCGGCTCATCGCCGGCAGCGGCGGTCCCCCGGGGGGACTCGTCGCGCTGGCGGCCTCCGGCGCACCGGTCCGGGCGGCGGCGGCGCTGACGCCGGTGAAACGATGCGCGAAGGGGCAGCCGGTGCCGCTCTACCGGTTCGGCGAGCCGGTCTTCCTCAAGTTCACGCTCGCCAACCTCGGCGAGGCGCGTTTCCCCTATCCGAAGTCGTTCGACCCGAGCGACGGGCTCCTGACCGTCACGGTGACGCGGCCGGACGGGCGGAGCCGCACGCTGCGTCCGGCGATGGCGCTGTGCCAGCACCACCCCGAGGCGTGGCTGGAGCCGGGCGGCGAACCGGCCTCGTTCGACGGGATCTTCGCGAGCTTCGACGCCGACGGGCCGCTCTTCGACCTCCCGGGCCGCTACCGCGTGACGGCGCGGTTCGCCGGCCTGCCCGGCCCTCCCCTGGCGGCGGCGCCCGCGACCCTGCGGGTGCTCCATCCGACCCGGGCCGAGGAGATCGCCGCGGTCACGGTCTGGGACGATCCCGGCCTGATGCGGGCGATCTACCTGCGCCAGCCGCTCCTGGCCCTCGACCGGTGGCAGGAACTCGTCGAGCGCTACGAGGCGATCGCCCGCGACGGCGCCGACCCGGACGACACCACCGCCGCCTTCCTGCGCTACACCGCGGCGCTCGGCTGGATGCAGCGCTTCGCCCCGGCCTCGCGGAAGAGGGCGCGCGAGCCCGACCCTGAGAAGGCGCGCGAGCATCTCCGCGCCGGGCAGCACCCGCAGCTCCCGTCCGGCGCGGCCGGGAAGCTGCGGCGGCTGGAGGACGACGCCTCCGGGGTCACGGCGGAGCCGGGCCTCAGCCGGCGGTCGCGCGCCCGGCCGAGGCGAGCTTCGCCAGCTCCACCTGCGCCCTCAGCTCGATCTCGCCGATGAGGCCGTCGAGGCGCGGGTCGCCGGTGGCGCCGGCCCGCTCGGCGAGGCGGGCGGCGATCGCCGTCAGGTCGGCGGCGTTCACCCGGCCGCCGAGGAGCGCCGCCTTGAGGCGGTCGAGGGCGTCGAGCAGGTCGTGGCCGCGGCGGGCGGCGCGGCGGCGGCGCTCGGCCGGGTCGTCCTGCGCCTGAAGGGTCAGGATCGCGTCGAGGCCGGCGAGCGGCGCGGCGCTGCCGGCCCCGGCCCGCCCCGGCGCCGCCGCGGTGGCCGGGGCGGGAGCGAAGCGGGGATCGACGCGCATGGGGGTCTTTCGGGGCCTGATCGGACACCGGGACCCTCGCGCCGGCATGGTGAACAATCCGTAAACATCCCGGCAGGACTTGCCGGCAGGACTTGCCGGGCCGGCAGACATCGCCAAGCCGTCCGCGGCGGCGGCGCGGCGGCGTCCGCCCAGGGACGCCAGCGGCATCAGGCACTTGGACCCGGTCTCCGGTCTGGCACGGTCCTGGCTGCGGGTGTGGCGGCCCTCCAGGACCCCGGTATGATGCGTCGCCTCCTCCTCGTCCTCCTCGCGCTCCTCTCCGCGGGCCCGGCCCTCGCCCTGTCGCGGGTGAAGGACCTCGCCGGCATCGAGGGCGTGCGGCCCAACCAGCTCGTCGGCTACGGCATCGTCGTCGGGCTCAACGGCACCGGCGACACGCTCAACAACGCGCCCTTCACCAAGCAGTCGGTGCAGGCGATGCTGGAGCGGCTCGGGATCAACACCCGCGGCGCGACCATGCGCACCACCAACAACGCCGCCGTGGTGGTGACGGCGAACCTCCCGCCCTTCTCCGCCCAGGGCACCCGCATCGACGTCACGGTGTCGTCGCTCGGCGACGCCAAGTCGCTCCAGGGCGGCACGCTGCTGGTGACCTCGCTGCTCGGCGCCGACGGCGAGGTCTACGCCCTGGCGCAGGGCTCGATCGCCATCGCGGGCTTCCAGGCGGAGGGCGACGCGGCGAAGATCACCCGCGGCGTGCCGACCAACGGGCGCATCGCCAACGGCGCGATGATCGAGCGCGAGATCGACTTCAAGCTCGGCCAGCAGCGCGGCCTGCGCCTGTCCCTGCGCAACCCCGACCTGACCACCGCCAAGCGGATCGCCACCGCGATCAACGACTTCATGGGCGCCGACACCGCCGAGCCGACCGACCCCTCGACGGTGACGCTCCAGATCCCGGCCCGCTACCAGGGCAACATGATCCGCCTGCTCACCGACGTCGAGCAGCTCAAGGTCGAGCCCGACCAGACCGCGCGGGTCGTCATCGACGAGCGCTCCGGCATCATCGTGATGGGCCGCGACGTGCGGGTCTCCACGGTGGCGGTGGCGCAGGGCAACCTGACCGTGACGATCAACGAGATGCCGCAGGTGAGCCAGCCGGCGCCGTTCTCCGACGGCCAGACCGTCGTGGTGCCGCGCACCGCCCTCAAGGTCGATACCGGCGACCGCAACAAGCTCGCCCTGGTGCGCGAGGGCGTGACCCTGCGCGAACTGGTCGACGGCCTCAACGCCCTCGGCATCGGCCCGCGCGACATGATCTCGATCCTGCAGGCGATCAAGGCCGCCGGCGCCCTGCAGGCCGACATCGAAGTGATGTGACGCATCCCGTTCCCACCGTCAGGAGACCGCCCCATGTTCGCCCTCGCCCCCCTCGCCGCCTCGACGGCGCTCGCCGCCGGACAGGCCCTCGCCGGCGCCGTCGGCTCCAACCTCTCGGGCGCGATCTCGAAGTCGCAGGCCAACGGGCAGGTCAAGAAGACCGCCGACGAGTTCGAGACGATGTTCCTGAGCCAGACCCTCGACCAGCTCGCCTCCTCGCAGGGCACCGAGGGGCCGCTCGGCGAGAACGGCACCGGCGGCGGGGTCTACCGCTCGATGCTCAACCAGGAATACGCGCAGTCGATCGTGAAGAGCGGCGGCGTCGGCATCGGCGACCAGGTGATGCGCGAGATGCTGCGGATGCAGGAGGTCGGCGGTGGCGCCGGGCGCTGAGCCGGTCCGGGTCGGCGACCGCGCCGGCGCCGAGAGCCTCGTCGCCGGGATCCTCGCGGTGATGGACGAGCTGGAGGGCGTGCTGGCGGCCGAGAGCGGCCATGTCCGCCACGGCCGCCTGCGGGAGGGGCTGGCGCAGGACGCGCGCAAGACCGACCTGTCGGGCGCCTACCTGCGCGGCCTGGAGGTGGTGAAGGCCAACGCCGTCGCGCTCGCCCGCTTCGCCCCCGACCGGGTCGCGGCCCTGCGCGAGGCCCATGCCCGCTTCGCCGCCGCGGTCGAGACCAACCAGACCGTGCTCGCCACCGCCCGCACGGTGTCCGAGAGCCTGCTCAAGACCCTCTCGACCGAGTTGAGCCGCGGCTCGCAGGCCCAGGGCTACGGCGGCCACCGCCCGGCCGCCTCGCCCTACGGCGCGGTCGGGCGCGCGCCGCTGGTGCTGTCGCGGCACCTGTGAGAGCAGGGCCGGTCAGAACCGCGCGGTCAGGAACAGCCGGACGTTGCGCCCCGGCAGCACCACCTCGTCCTTCGTGAACGAGGCGGCGTTGCGGATCACGTCGTCGAGCAGGTTGGTCCCGCGCAGTCCGAGAGTGACCTCGGCGAGGCCGTGCACCGCCGGATCGAGGGCGGCGCTGTAGGAGACCTCGGCCTTGAGGTCGTTGTAGCCCGGCGTCGGCGACTCCAGCGCTCCGGTCTGCGTCTGCGCGAAGGCGTGGAGCAGGCCGAGTTGCGCAACCCAGCCGTCCGCCCGTACGAACACGCCGCCGCCGACCCGGTGCGGCGGGATGCGTGGCACGGAGGACCCGTCGTCGAACCGCGCCCGCACGAAGTCGTACTGGGCGGTGATGCCGGCGAAGCCGTCGCCGACCGGCACGAGATCGAGCTGGCTCGCGATCTCGGCGCCGTAGAAGGTCGCGTCGGCGCCGGAATACACCACCTGCCGCAGGGGACCGCCGTCGGGGCCGCAGGTGCCGAAGGTGTCGCCGCAGGTCAGGCCGGTGAGGCGCTTGTCAATGAAGCCGGTGTAGCGGGTGGCGTAGCCGCTGGCGTCGAGGCGCAGCGGCCCCTCGGCCCGGCGCAGGCCGACCTCCACCGTGCGGGCGCGCTCGGGCTCGAGGTCGGGGTCGCCGATCTCGAAGGTCGCGGGCGCCGCGTGCGGCCCGCGCGAGTACAGTTCGGGCGAGGCCGGGGCGCGCTCGACAGTGGAGCCGGTGAGGCGGGCGACGAAGCCGTGGGGCAGCTCCTGGAGCGCGCCGAGGCTCGCGCTCCTCGGGGCGAAGCGGCGCACGCGGGCGATTTCCGCCGGCTCGTCGCGGGGGCCGCGGGGCACGAAGCCGGCCGGGAACAGCGCCTCGGTGCCGGCGACGCGGGCGGCCTCGATCCGGCCGGCCGCCTGGAGCCGCAGGCCGCCGCCGAGCGCCAGCTCCTCGAACAGGTAGACGGCGCCGGTCCGGGTGTCGGTCGGGCGCAGCAGGCCGCCCTCGGCGCCCGAGATGGCGAGGTCGCGCCGCTCCGATTGCAGACCGAGCGTCCCGGTGAGGACGCCGAAGGCGGTCTCGACCGGAACGTGCTCGAACTCCACCCGCCCCTCGGCGGCGCGGTTGCGGAACACCGCCTGGATGCCGTCGACCCCGTCCGGGCCGAGTCCGGATTCGTCGTGGCGATAGGTCGAGCCGCCGAACCAGAACCGGATCGCGGCGAACGGCCCGTCCGTCGGCCGGACCTCGCCGCGGGCCTGGAGCTTGTCCTGGGTCGGGTCGAGGCGGGTGCGCAGGCGTGCCGCCGCGGTGCCGGGGATGCCGTAGAGCGCGTCGTAGTGGCTGAACGACAGCCCGACGAAGCCCTGGTCGCCGACCATCGCGGCGCCGAGAGCCCCGCCCTGCGACCGGGCGGCGGAGTTGCGCTGGAGGCCGAGCGGCGTGGCGTAGTCGTCGGCGACGCTGCGGAACCCGTCGGCGTGAACCACGACGTTGCCGCTGCCGGCCTCGACCGAGGCGGCGGCGTTGCGGCCGTCGTCCACGGCGGAGAGGCCGGTGGTCACCCGGCCGGCGAGGCCGCCCGGCGGCATCACGGTCGGGATGCGGCCGGTCTCGACCGCGACCACGCCGCCGACCGCCTGCGAGCCGTAGCGCAGGCCGGCCGGCCCGCGGATCACCTCGATGCGGTCGGCGACCAGCGGGTTGATCGGCACGGCGTGGTCCTCGCCGAGATCCGACATGTCCTGCACGCCGGTGCCGTTCTCCACGATGCGGACCCGGTTGTTGTCGAGGCCGCGGATGATCGGGCGCGTGGCCGAGGTCGGCGCGAAGCCCGAGGCCGACAGGCCCGGCTTGTCGAACAGCGCCTCGCCGAGCGAGGTCGGCTGCGACCGGGCGAGTTCGGCGCCGGGCACCACCGTGACCGCCGAAAAGCTGTCGGCGACCACCGGCAGCACGCCGGCCGGGAACCGCCCTCCGGTCGCGGGGCCGGCGGCCGGCCGCTCCGGCGCCACCGCGATCTCGTCCAGCGCGATGTCCTCGGCCCGGGCCGCGACGGCACCGAGGCCGACGAGCCCGATCCAGGCCCCGCACCGGGCGAGATAGGTTATCCTCGACATCAAAGCCCCTGACCCAAATTATAGCTTATGCTATCTTATGGGCGAGCGGCTATGTCGTCGTCAAGCGATCGGCGTGCCGGCGCGGCCGGGCCGTCACCGTCCTGTGATACGGTTTTCGGACGATCAGTTCCGAAAACCGTATCACCAGCCCGCGCGGCGCATGAGCGAAGCCGATTTCCGCATCGCGAAGCGATCCTCGGAAATCGTATGACGCCGCCGGCGCAGACTGACCGATCGCTCGTCCCGGGAGGCCGCCATGCCCCGCATCCGTCCGAACCGCCGGCAGGTCGTCGGCGGGCTCCTCGCCGGTGCCGCGATCGGCCGACCGGGCCTCAGCCGGGCCGCCGACCGCCCGGTGCTGACCCACGGCCTGCAATCGGGCGACGTGTCGGGGACCTCGGCGGTCGTCTGGGCCCGGGCCGACCGGCCGTCGCGGGCGGTCATCGAGTGGGCGACGACCGAGAGCTTCCGGGAGATCGGCGGCGGGGTGTTCGTCGACGCCCTGCCGGAGAGCGACTTCACGGTGAAGGCCGCGCTCGAAGGACTGCCGGCGGGCCAGGACGTGGTCTACCGCGTGCGGCTCCAGGACCTCGCCGCGCCGACGCTCCTCGGCGAGCCGGCGACCGGGCGCCTGCGCACCGCCCCGGCGGACCGGCGCGACGTGACCTTCTGCTGGTCGGGCGACACCGCCGGCCAGGGCTGGGGCATCGACGAGGCCCGCGGTGGCATGACGATCTACGCGACGATCCTGCGCAACCGGCCGGACTTCTTCCTGCATTCCGGCGACACGATCTACGCCGACGGGCCGCTCCAGGCCGAGGTGCCGCTGCCGGACGGGAGCGTGTGGCGCAACCTCGTCACCGAGGAGAAGGCGAAGCCGGCCGCGACGCTGGCGGAGTTCCGCGGCGCCTACCGGTACAACCTCCTCGACCGCAACCTGCTGGCGATGAACCGCGAGGTGCCGCTGCTCGCCCAGTGGGACGACCACGAGGTGACCAACAACTGGTGGCCGGGCCTGCCGCTGACCGGCGAGCGCCACCGCCGCCGCGGCTACACCGAGCCGAACGCCCTGCTGCTCGCCGCCCGGGCCTCGCGCGCCTTCCACGAGTACATGCCGATGCGGTTCGAGCCGGCCGAGCCCGGCCGGGTCTACCGCCGCATCGCCTACGGGCCGCTCCTCGACGTCTTCCTGCTCGACATGCGCAGCTATCGCGGCCCGAACGGCGCCAACGACGAGGCCGAGGCGGGCGAGGCGACCCGGCTCCTCGGCCCGGTCCAGCTCGCCTGGCTCCAGCGGGAGCTGGCGGCCTCGCGGGCGACCTGGAAGGTGATCGCCGCCGACATGCCCCTCGGCCTGATCGTCCCCGACGACCCCGGCCGCCGCGTCGGGTCGGAGGCGGTGGCGCAGGGCGACGGGCCGCCGCTCGGGCGCGAACTCGAGATCGCCGGCCTCCTCGGCTTCCTGCGCCGCGCCGGGATCCGCAACACCGTCTGGCTCACCGCCGACGTGCACTACACCGCGGCCCACCACTACGATCCTGGCCGGGCGCGGTTCCAGGACTTCGATCCGTTCTGGGAGTTCGTCTCCGGCCCGCTCCACGCCGGCACCGGCGCGCCGAACGCCCTCGACGACACCTTCGGGCCGCAGGTGCGGTTCCGGAAGGCCGCCCCGCCGGGGCGGATCGGCCTGTCGCCCGCCGAAGGGCTGCAGTTCTTCGGCCACGTCGCGATCGCGGGCCGGACCGGGCAGATGACGGTGACGCTGAAGGACGCGGCGGATACCGCCCTGTGGCGGGTCGTCCTCGACCCCGCCTGATCAGTCCCCGCCGTGCAGGCGCAGGAACGACCGGGCCGGGCCGTGATCGGTCGGCACCCGGGCATCGACGCTGAGCCGCCCGGAGGCGCCGAAGGGCGAGCGGGCGGCATCGGGCCCGGCGACGGCCCGGGAGGTGCCGGCCTCGAGGCGCACTCGGCCGCTGACGCGCAGGCAGGCGTCGGAGGCGCCGAGCGGCACGAAGCCCGCCCCGTAGGCGAGGCAGGACGACACCGGAAGCGCCGGCACCGCCGCGCCTCGCGGCACCCCGCGCCGCGGCGGCAGGACCGAGGGGGCCGACCCCGACGGCGCCGGAACCGGCGGCGCCAGGACGAGCGGCGCCAGAACCGGAAGCTCCAGCGGTCCCGCCTCCCCGGCCGACGCGGGCCAGGCGAGACAGGCGAGACAGGCGAGCATGACGGCCGCCGCGGAGAACCGCTGGCGTCGCCGCGCTGCCGCGCGGAAGCGGTCCGGGGACCGGACCGCCGCCCGGTTGTCCCCGCTATCCTCCGGCCAAGGACATCCCACGATCACGCTGCGGCTCCACTGTGACCTCGGGAGCATAGCCTGTTCACCGGCCCGGCGTCATGATGGTTCGAGGCCAGACGCTGCCCCTTCGAGGCAGACAACACGCCGGCCATGGTGTAAGCGTGGCCGCAAGAATGCCGACAGGGACGTCATGACGTTATCTCGCACGGGCCTCGGGCTGGGGCTTCTCTCGCTGGTCGCGGCCGTCGCCGGCAACCCTGCCACGGCGGCGGACCGGGCCTACCCGCCCGGCTACGGCCGCGGCGCCCAGGCGGACCCGGTCTACGGCGCCCGGCCGATCCCGGATTGCGCCGACCACAAGGAATGGGGCCTGCTGAGCTGCACCCCGCGCCCCGTCGTGAAGATCCTGCCCGGCGAGCCGATCGCCAACGACGTCCTCGCCCTCGAACCGCGGCAGTACCGGCCCTACCCTCAGCTCTTCATCTGGCAGCGGTGACGCCGCCACGGGATACCCGCGCGCCGCGGCGACCTTCGGCACTGCGATTCCGGCACGAGAATTATAGTGCGAAGACTGATTAATGGAGTCGTACCGTATACTGGACGTCGTTAGTCTTACCGCTTGCCTCATCGCCTGATGACTGGGGTTTTCGTGCAACACCACCGTGGAATCCTGCCGGGAAGGTTGCATCTCCTGATGGTTCTGCGCATGTGGCAACCGAGCTGAGTTTTGGCGTGAAGACAGGCTGCGTCGTGCCCACCGTCTCCAGATCCACACTGGCAGCCCTGGCTGCGATCGCCCTCGCGGGTTCCGTCGCCGGATGCGGCGTGATCCCCAAGGACGGCCCCTATGCCAACGACGTCCGCGCCGGCGCGGAGGTGAAGGTCCTGCCGGCAGGCGAGCCGATCGCCTACGCGTTCGTGTCCTTGAGCCCGCTGTCGCTGAAGATCACCAACGCCACCACCACCTCGCTCAGCCCGGCCTTCCGCAGCTTCACCGCGTCGCGCCAGCCGGCCCAGATCCGCATCGCTCCCGGCGACAGCGTCAGCCTGACGATCTACGAGGCGACCCCGGGCGGCCTGTTCCTGTCGGGCGACAATGCCGGCCGCAACGGCAACTACGTCCAGGTCCCGGTCCAGCAGGTCGACGCCTCCGGCTCCATCGACGTGCCCTATGCCGGGCGGGTCCGGGTCGCCGGCCAGACCACCGAAGAGGTCGGCCGCGAGATCGCCAAGAAGATCGCCACCCGGGCGATCGAGCCTCAGGTCGTGGTCAGCCTCTCCGATCGCCGCGGCAACGAGGTCTCGGTGCTCGGCGAGCTGCTCTCGGCCAACTTCCCGGGCCGTTTCTCACTCGATCCCGGCGGGATCCGTCTGATCCCCGCCATCGCCAAGGCCGGCGGCCCGAAATACCCGCCCTACGAGACGCTGGTCACGGTGCAGCGCGGCTCCCAGACGGAGCAGGCGATCATGACCAACATCCTGCGCAATCCGGCGCAGAACATCCAGCTCCGGCCCGGCGACACGGTCTATCTCTCGCGCGAGCCGAAGATCTTCCTCACCCTCGGCGCGACCCCGTCGCCGGGCGCGGTCGGCGGCATCAACAACCGCCGCTTCGTCTTCGACAACGACAACGTCACCCTGACCGAGGCGCTCGCCAAGTCCGGCGGCCTCGACGACCAGCGCGCCGACCCGACCGCGGTGTTCATCTACCGCCGCGAATCGAAGCGCACGCTCGCCGAGATGGGCGTCGACACCTCCGCCTACCGCGAGGATTTCGTTCCGACGATCTTCACCGTCGATTTCAGCCAGCCCGACGGCCTGTTCCTGGCGAATTCCTTCTTCATGCGCGACCGCGACGTGATCTACGTGGCCAACTCGCGGGTCACCGACACGAACAAGATCGTCAACATCTTCGGCCAGACCACCCGGAGCTTCTACGAGGTCAGCTTCGGAGCGGGGTCGGCCTCGGTTCTCGGCGGCGCCGCCGGCGCCGTCCGCTGACGCCGGTCCGACGGGCTCCGGCCTGCCCGCCCGGCAGGCCGGCGGCTTGTCTGCCGCGGGCGAAGCGGGCATCGAGAGGGGCCTCCGCAGTCCCGGAGGCGAAGGGTCCGTCCGCATGAACGCCATCCGTCCGCTCGCCGCCGCGCTGCTGCTGCTCCCGTTCGTCGCCGGCGAGGCCTCCGCCGCCTGCACCCGGCGCATCGTCAACCGCTCGGCGCTGACCCTGGTGGCCAGCCAGGACGGCGGGCCGGCCTTCGTCGTGCCGCCCGGTCATGCCCGCACGGTCCGCCTCGCCGCGCCCGGCCGGTTCGACCTCGCCGCCACCTGCCCGGCCGCCGGCTTCCTGCCCGGCGAGACCGTCGCCCAGGGCAGCTTCGCCTACGAGGCGATCCTCGACCGCTGCTACATCCGCTTCGGCACCGACGCCCTCAACGCCGAGTTCGGCCGCGGCACCCTCGGCCTCCAGAGCACCGCCCCGTTCACGGTCAACAACCCGCGCCAGGGCGACATCGTGCTCGGCCCGGTCGCCGAGGCCTGCCTGCCGCAGTGATGGCCGGCGCCCGGGCGCGCGGCGGCCTGCCCAATCGGGCGCCGGTCATCGCCCGACTTTTCCGCAAGAAATCCCCTTGCGCCCCCGCTCCGGACCGGTATCGTTCGTCTACGAACAATTCCAGGGAGCCGGACCGGCCGTCGCGGCAAGTCATCGCGGCAAGTCCCGGCACAGTCGATCCGTACCGGTCGCAGGGGGAGTTCTCGCGCATGCCGATCCGTCGTCCCACCCGTCGCGCCGTCGTCGGCGGGCTCGCCGCGGCTCCCCTCGCCCTCGCGGGCCGGGGAGCCTGGGCGCAGGGCGGCGGCCCGATCCGCATCGGTGAGCTGAACTCCTACAGCCGCATGGCGGCCTTCGCGGTGCCCTACCGCAACGCCATGCAGCTCGCCCAGGACGAGGTCAACAAGGCCGGCGGCATCAAGGCGCTCGGCGGCCGTCCGCTCGAATTCGTCTTCCGCGATGACGGCTCGACGCCCGGCGACGCGGTGCGGGTGGCCGAGGAGCTGCTGACGCGCGAGAACGTCGCCTTCCTGGCCGGCACCTTCCTGTCCAACGTCGGCCTCGCGGTGGGCGATTTCGCCAACCAGCGCAAGGCGCTCTTCCTCGCCACCGAGCCGCTGACCGACGCCCTGACGATGAGCGCGGGCAACCCCTACACCTTCCGGGTCCGCCCCAACACCTACATGCAGACCCGGATGCTGGTCGAGGCGGTGAAGGCCCGCGGCGTCAAGCGCTGGGCGATCGTCGCGCCGAACTACGAGTACGGCCAGTCGGCGGCGGCGAACTTCAAGCGCCTGATGGCGCAGGCGGTGCCGGGCTTCGAGGTCGTCACCGAGCAGTTCCCGGCCCTCGGCCGGATCGACGCCGGCGCCACCGTCGGCGCCCTGGCGCAGGCCAAGCCCGACGGCCTGTTCAACGTGCTGTTCGGCGCCGACCTCACCGCCTTCGTGCGCGAGGGCAACACCCGCGGCCTGTTCGAGAAGCGCACCGTCGCGAGCCTGCTCACCGGCGAGCCGGAATACATGATCCCGCTGGGCGACGAGACGCCCGAGGGCTGGGTCGTCACCGGCTACCCCTGGGACAAGATCGACACCCCCGTCCACAAGGCGTTCGTGCAGGCCTACCGCGCCCGCTTCAACGACACGCCCCGGCTCGGCTCGCTGCTCGGTACCGTCGTCGTGCAGATGATCCAGGCGATGCTGGAGAAGGCCGGCTCGACCGAGACCGAGGCGATGATCAAGGCGCTGACGGATCTGCGGACCGAGACCGTCGCCGGCCCGGTGACGATGCGCGGCCTCGACCACCAGTCGACGCTCGGCGTCTGGGTCGGCGAGACGGCGCTCAATGGCCGCCAGGGCACGATGACCAAGTTCCAGTACGAGGACGGCGCCAAGTTCATGTTCCCGGAAGCCGAGGTGAAGGCGGCGCGGAAGGGTTAGGGGCGCCTCGGTCTGTGGGTCGCGTTCTCATCGCACAGCTTTGAAGCAGGGCTGTTCGAGGAAAGAAAATGGCGCGTCTCCCCTCTCCCGAGTGGGAGAGGGGCCGGGGGATCGAAGATCCCGCACGGGCCTGTGGCCCGCGTGAGGGTGGCTCGGGTTCCGGAATGGATACTAAGCGTCGAGTTGTGCAGCTCGCCCGTTGCCGCTCCATTCTCTGGCCGAGCCACCCTCGCGCGATCTTCGATCGCCCCTACCCCTCTCCCACTCGGGAGAGGGGATCCCGCGCTTGATGTCAAAATGAATTGTCCCCCGACAGGCATGCGCCCGCGGGGAGAGGAGAGACCCCGCGCCCCGGCAGGAGACGGCGACCCCGATGGACCCTTCCTTCCTCGTCCTGCAATCGCTCTCCGGGCTCGCCAGCGCCTCGTCGCTGTTCGTGATCGCGTCGGGCCTGACCCTCGTCTTCGGCGTCACCCGCATCGTCAACTTCGCCCACGGCTCGTTCTACATGCTGGGGGCCTACCTCGCGGTCACGCTGGTGCCGCGGCTGCTCGACCTGTCGTACTCGCCCTGGACGTTCTTCCTCGGGGTGATCCTCTCGGCGGTCCTCGTCGGCCTCGTCGGCGTCGCCATCGAGGTGCTGCTGCTGCGCCGGATCTACCGGGTGCCCGAGCTGTTCCAGCTGCTGGCCACCTTCGGCATCGTGCTGATCGTGCAGGACGTGGTGCTGAAGGTGTGGGGGCCGGTCGACATCCCGGGCCCGCGCGCGCCCGGCCTGCGCCACGGCGTCGAGATCCTCGGCCAACGGTTTCCCTCCTACGAACTGCTGCTGATCGGCGTCGGGCCGTTGGTGCTGGGGCTGCTCTGGCTCGTCATGCACCGCACCCGCTTCGGCGTGCTGGTGCGGGCCGCGACCCAGGACCGCGAGATGGTCGGGGCGCTCGGCGTCAACCAGGCCCGGCTGTTCACCACCACGCTGTTCCTCGGCGCCTTCCTCGCCGGCCTCGGCGGCGCGCTCCAGATCCCGCGCCTGCCGGCCAACAGCCACATGGACCTGTCGATCATCACCGACGCCTTCGTGGTCACGGTGATCGGCGGCATGGGCTCGGTCACCGGCGCCTTCCTGGCCGCCCTGGTCATCGGCCAGCTCCAGGCCTTCGGCATCCTGATCTTTCCGAAGGTCACGCTGGTGCTGGTCTTCCTGCTGATGGCCGTCGTGCTCGTGGTCAAGCCGTGGGGCCTGCTCGGCAAGCCGGACGCCGCCGCCAGCCGCACCGTGGCGCCGGAGGGCATCCTCGGCCTGCGCCGGTTCCGCCCGCCGGAGCGGATCCTCGCCGGGCTCGCGGTGCTGCTGGTGCTCGTGGTGCCGCTGATCGCCGACGCCTACAAGGTGAAGGTCGCGACCGAGATCCTGGTCTTCGCGCTCGCCGCCTTCTCGCTCCAGTTCCTCGTCGGGGTCGGCGGCCTCGTCTCGTTCGGGCACGCGGCGTATTTCGGCATCGGCGCCTACGCCGCCGGGCTCCTCGTCACCGGGCCGTTCAAGGCGCCGATGGAACTGGCCCTGGCGCTCGCGCCGCTGGCGGGCGCGGCCGGGGCCGCCCTGTTCGGCTTCTTCATCGTGCGGCTGTCGGGCATCTACCTCGCGATGCTGACGCTCGCCTTCGCGCAGATCGTCTACGCAGTCTGCTTCCAGTGGGTCGAGGTGACGGGCGGCGACAACGGCGTCGTCGGGGTCTGGCCCGCCGCCTGGGCGGCCTCGCGCGGCACCTACTACTACGTCGTCGCCGCCGTGGTGCTCGCCGCCATCGTCGCCCTGCGCCGGGTGATCCACGCGCCGTTCGGCTACACCCTGCGGGCGGCGCGCGATTCCGCCACCCGGGCCGACGCGATCGGCATCGACGTGCGCACCCACCGCTGGCTCGGCTTCACGCTCGCCGGCGCCGCGGCGGGCCTCGCCGGCGGGCTCTACGCCTTCTCGAAGGGCTCGATCGACCCGACGATGATCTCGATCCCGCAATCGGTCGACTTCCTGGCGATGATCCTCGTCGGCGGCATCCAGACCGTGATGGGCCCGCTCGTCGGCGCCGGCGTCTTTCACGCCCTCAAGGACGTGTTCATGCCGCTGACCGAGTTCTGGCGGCTGGCGCTCGGCGCCACCATCATCGCGATGGTGCTGCTGTTTCCCCGCGGCATCGCCGGGGCGACCCTGTCGCTGCGGCCGCGCCGGCCGGCGCCCGCCTCGGTGGAGGCCTCGGCATGACTCTTCTCGTCGTCGACCGCCTCAACAAGCGCTACGGCGGCGTCTCGGCCGCGAAGGAGGTGTCGTTCACGGTCGCGGCCGGCGAGATGGTCGCGGTGATCGGCCCCAACGGCGCCGGCAAGTCGACCACCTTCGGGATGGTCGGCGGGCAGGTGAAGCCGGATTCCGGCATGGTGACCCTCGACGGCGAGGCGATCACCGGCCTGCCGTCGCGGGCGATCTGGCGCAAGGGCGTCGGGCGCACCTTCCAGATCGCCCAGACCTTCGTCACCATGACGGTGGCCGAGAACGTCCAGATGGCGCTGGTCTCGCATCGCGGCCGCACCCGCCACCTGTTCGCCGACGCGACCCGCCTCTACCGCGACGAGGCGCTGGCGCTTCTCGACGGGGTCGGCATGCGGGCCGACGCCGACCGGCCGGTCTCGGAACTCGCCTACGGCGACGTCAAGCGGGTGGAACTCGCGGTGGCGCTCGCCTCCGGCCCGAAGCTCCTGCTGATGGACGAGCCCACCGCCGGCATGGCGCCCAAGGAGCGCGTCGGGCTGATGCGGCTCACCGCCCGCGTCGCCCGCGAGCGCCGCATCGGCGTGCTGTTCACCGAGCACGACATCGACGCGGTGTTTTCCCACGCCGACCGGCTGCTGGTGCTGGTGCGCGGCGAGATCATCGCCGCCGGCACGCCCGAGAGCGTCCGCGCCGACCCGCGGGTGAAGCAGGTCTATCTCGGCGAGGCCGGCGCCAGGGCGGCCGAGCGGGCGAAGCGCCTCGTGGAGGTGCCGGCATGACCCTCCCGATCCTCACCGTCGAAGCCTTGCGCGCCTCCTACGGGCTGGCCGAGGTGCTGTTCGGCGTCGGCCTGACCCTGAACCGGGGCGAGGTCGTCGCCCTGATGGGCCGCAACGGCGCCGGCAAGTCCACCACGCTGAAGGCGATCATGGGCCTCGTGCCGGCGAGCGCCGGCGTCGTGACCTTTGCCGACACGCCGGTCACCGGCTGGGAGCCGTTCCGCATCGCCCGGCTCGGCCTCGGCTACGTGCCGGAGGAGCGGCGGATCTTCACCGACCTCACGGTCTACGAGAACCTTGAGGTCGGCCGCCGGCAGGCCCGGGGCGAGCGCCCGGCCTGGACGCCCGAGAAACTGTTCTCGATCTTCCCCAACCTCGCCGAGATGCGCGGGCGGCGCGCCTCGGCGATGTCGGGCGGCGAGCAGCAGATGCTCACCATCGCCCGCACCCTGATGGGCAACCCCGCCGCGGTGCTCCTCGACGAGCCGTCCGAGGGCCTCGCCCCGGTCATCGTCGAGCAGATGGCCGAGGCGGTGCTGCGGATGAAGCGGGAGGGCATCGCGGTGCTGCTGTCCGAGCAGAACCTGTACTTCGCCTCGACGGTCTCGGACCGCGCCTACGTCATCGAGAAGGGCGCGATCCGCTACGAGGGCACGACGGCGGAACTGGAAGAGAACGACGAGATCCGGGAAGCCTACCTGACGGTGTGAGGGGGCCTCGTCATGGGCGGGCACGTCGGACAAATCGTTCGTAGGCGAATGAGAGGAGGCGGGCGTTGAGACGGGTGGCTGGCATCGACGTGGGCGGCACCTTCACCGACCTGCTCCTGACCGAGGCGGGGCCGGACGGCCTCGCCGTGCGCCTCGCCAAGGTGCCGACGACGGTGCGCAACCAGGCCGAGGGGGTGATCGCCGCCATCGCGGCGGCGGAGCGCCGGCCGGCCGACCTCGACCTCGTGATCCACGGCACCACCGCCACCACCAACGCGGTGCTGGAGCGCAAGACCGCGAAGGTCGGGCTCGTCACCACGGCGGGCTTCCGCGACGTGCTCGAACTCGGCCGGCGCACCCGGCCCAAGCCCTACGGGCTGTTCGGCACCTTCGCGCCGCTGATCCCGCGCGAATTGCGCCGCGAGGTGCCCGAGCGGGTGATGGCCGACGGCACCGTGCGCACGCCCCTCGACGAGGAGGCTGTGCGCGAGGCGGTGCGGGCGCTGGTCGCCGAGGGCTGCGAGGCCCTGGTGATCCACTTCCTGCACGCCTACGCCAACCCGGCCCACGAGCTGCGCGCCGGCGCGATCGCCCGCGAGCTGTGGCCGAACGCCTACGTCACCCTCGGCCACGCGCTCTTGTCGGAGTTCCGCGAATACGAGCGCGGCACCACCGCCTCGGTCAACGCCGCGGTGCAGCCGATCCTCGACCGCTACGTCGCCCGGCTCCAGCGCGAATTGCGCGAGGGCGGCTTCTCCCGCGACCTGCTGGTGATGAACGGCAACGGCGGCACCGTGCCGGCGAGCCACGTCGTCCACGAGGCCGCCAAGACCGTGATGTCGGGGCCCGCCTCCGGGGTGATGGCGGCGGCCGCGACGCTCGCCCAGACCGGGCTGTCCAACGCCATCACGTACGACATGGGCGGCACCTCGACCGACGTGGCGCTGATCGCCGGCGGCGTGCCCGAGGTGTCGGCGGAACTCACCATCGATTACGGGCTGCCGATCCACCTGCCGATGGTCGACGTGCACACGGTCGGGGCCGGCGGCGGCTCGATCGCCTCGGTCAACCGCGCCGGCATGCTCCAGGTCGGCCCCGAGAGCGCCGGCTCGGAGCCCGGCCCGATCGGCTACGGCCGCGGCGGCACCCGCCCGACCATCACCGACGCCAACCTCGTGCTCGGCCGTCTCGACCCGGCCCGGCTGACCGCCGTGCGGGCGGGCGTCGGCCTCGACGCGATCCGGGACGCCTTCGCCCGCGACCTCGCCGGGCCGCTCGGCATGAGCGTCGAGGAGGCCGCCGCGGCGGTGATCCGCCTCGGCAACGTCCACATGACCGGGGCGATCCGGATGGTGTCGCTGTCGCGCGGCTACGACCCGCGCGACTTCGTGCTGTTCGCCTTCGGCGGCGCCGGACCGCTGCACGCGGTGGCGCTGGCGCGCGAGCTCGGCATTCCCGAGGTGCTGGTGCCGGCCCGGCCCGGGCTGACCAACGCCCTCGGCTGCCTCGTCGCCGACCTGCGCCAGGACCGGGTCAACACACTCAACCGCCCCCTCGACGGGCTCGACATGGCGGACCTGCGCGCGACCCTGGAGGCCCAGGCCGCCGACGCCCTGGCGGTGGTGGCGGAGGAAGCCGACGAGATCGACGAGACGACGATCCTCTACGGCGCCGACATGCAGTTCCGCGGCCAGACCCACCTGATCCGCGTCGCCCTGCCGGGGCCGGACATCACCCGCGAGGCGATGCAGGCCCTGTTCGAGGACGCCTACCACAAGCGGTTCCAGGTCCGGCTGCCCGAGATCCGGGCGGTGGTGGTGAACCTCGTCACCTCGGTGATCGGCCGGCGCCGGGCCTTCCCGCTGTCGAGCCTGCTCGACCCGGTGGCGCGGGCCGGGACGGTGGAGGATGCCCGCCTCGGCAGCCGCTCCCTCTACGCCGACGGCCGCTGGCAGGAGGCCGCGGTCTATGCCCGCGAGGCGCTGCCCTTCGGCGCGCGCATCAAGGGCCCGGCGGTGGTGCAGCAGGTCGACGCCACCACGGTGATCGAGCCCGGCGCGGTGGCGACCGTGGACGACATCGGCAATCTGAGGATCCGGGCATGAGCGCCATCGACGCCCTCACCCTCGCGGTGGTCCAGGCCGGGTTGCAGCAGGTCTGCAACGAGATGGACATCGCGTTCTCGCGCTCAGCGTTCTCGCCGGTGATCGCCGAGGCCGACGACCGCTCGGACGGGATCTACGACCGCGACACCGGCGCCCTCATCGCCCAGGGCGAGTACGGCCTGCCGGTCTTCGTCGGCACGATGCAGTACTCGACCGGCGAACTGATCCGGCTGATCCGCGAGGGCCGGGTCGGCGCGCCGGAGCCCGGCGACATCTACATCGTCAACGACCCCTATCTCGGCGGCACGCACCTGATGGACGTGCGGTTCGTGAAACCGGTCTTCATCGACGGCAGCCTGTTCTGCTGGCTCCAGAACACCGGCCACTGGCCCGATATCGGCGGCATGGTGCCGGGCGGCTTCTCCGCCCACGCCACCGAGGTCGAGCAGGAGGGCCTGCGCCTGCCGCCGGTGAAGCTGTTCAAGCGCGGCGCCATGGACCCGGAGATCTTCTCCATCATCACGTCGAACATCCGGGTGGCCGACCAGCGCATCGGCGACATCTCGGCGCAAGCGGCGGCGCTGGCGGTCGGCGAGACCCGGCTGCTCGACCTCATCGCCAAGTACGGCCGCGAGAACCTCGATCGGGCGATCGGCGAGATCCGCGCCCGCTCCGCCGAGCGGATGCGAGCCGAGATCCGGGGGATCCCGGACGGGGTCTACCGCAGCGAGGCCTTCGTCGATTCCGACGGGGTGGTGAACGAGCCGCTGCGGATCGCGCTCGCCGTCACCAAGGCCGGCGACGGGCTGACCTTCGACTTCACCGGCTCGTCGCCGCCCTGCCGCGGGCCGATGAACTCGGTCATCGCCACCACCCTGTCGTCGGTCTACCTCGCGGTAAAGCACGTGTTTCCGGACGTGCCGATCAATGCCGGCACCTTCGAGCCGCTGACCATCCTGCGGCCGGAGGGCACCTTCCTCGACGCGCGCTACCCGCGCCCGGTCTCGGGTTGCGCCGCCGAGGTCAGCCAGCGCATCGCGGAAGCCGTCTTCCTCGCCCTGGTCCAGGCGATCCCCGACCGGGTCACGGCGGCGCCGGCCGGCACCTCGGGCAATTTCGCCCTCGGCGGCTTCGACCCGGCCAAGGACGCTCCTTACGTGATGTACCAGATCACCGGCGGCGGCTATGGCGGCAACGCCGACCATGACGGGCTCACCAACGGCTGCTCGACCATCGGCATCTCGAAGACCGCGCCGGTCGAGGTGATGGAGCAGTATTATCCCGTTCTGTTTCGCCGCTTCGCCCTGCACGAGGGCTCCGGCGGGGCCGGCGCCCATCGCGGCGGCTTCGGGGTGCATTACGAGGTCGAATTGCTGCGCGGCGAGGCCAAGGCCTCGTTCGTGATGGATCACGGCCGCTTCGGCCCGCCCGGCGTCCAGGGCGGCCGCGACGGGGCGCCCAACGTCGTGCGCATCCACCGCGACGGCGAGGTCTTCACCCCGCCCCATCTGTCGAAGGACCAGAACATCGCCATCCGGGCCGGCGACCGCGTCGAGGTGATGACCCCGGGCGGCGGCGGCTACGGCGACCCGCGCGAGCGCGACCCGGCGCTGGTCGCCCGCGACGTGGCGCGGGGGTATTACACGCCCGAGCAGGCCGAGGCTTTGTGGGGGCGGCGGTGATGGGGGTTTCGCCGCACGCCGACCGGAGAGGCGCGACCCTTGCTCTCCCCCTTTTGCGGCAGGGCTGTCCGGGGAACATTCCTTTGAGAATCGAGCGCGGGATCCCCTCTCCCGAGTGGGAGAGGGGTAGGGGTGAGGGTGGCTCGGGTTCAGTCTTGGACACTGAGCTTGGAGCTGCGCAGCTCAATCCTCACCGTCCTATTCCGTACCCGAGCCCCCCCCCCCCCCCCCCCCCCCGGCCCCTCTCCCACTCGGGAGAGGGGAGACGTGCCCGTTCTTTTTCCCGGACGGCCCTGTCACTGCGGGGGAGGGTCCGGACTGCGCTCCCAAAATCCCCCACCCGGAGGCTGCCATGAGCCCTGACGCCCTCTCGGTCGCGGCGCGCTCGAAGAAGTTCGGGGCGGCGGAAGCCGACGGGATCGTGCGCTGCGACGCCTGCCCGGTCCTGTGCCGGATCCGGCCCGGCCGCTCCGGCGCCTGCTCGCGCTACGCCAACGAGGACGGCCAGCTCGTGCGCACCGACCCGGTCGTGCTGCTGGAGAAGACCGCCGAGGCGGGCGGGCGGCTCGTGCCGTTCGGGGAAGCCGAGTGGGACGGACGCGTGCTTGATCCCGGCCGCACCTTCGTCACCGGCATCGGCGCCGGCACCACCTATCCGGACTACAAGCCGGCGCCGTTCATCGTCGCGAGCGAGCACGACGGCGTCGAGACCGTCACGGTCGTGACCGAGGGCATCTTCAGCTATTGCGGCCTGAAGGTGAAGATCGACACCGACCGCCATCTCGGGCCCGAGCGCGCCGCGGTGCGGGTCGGGGCCGAGGAGGTCGGCCACGTCACCACCGCCGAGTACGGCTCGCAGATGCTCTCCATCGGCGGGGTGCGCCACCTCACCGGCGGCTCGAAGAAGGAGGGCAGCGTCACCTGCGACGCGATGCTGAAGCTGTGCGCCGGCGAGGCGGTGACGCTCACCATCGACGGCGGCCACGAGGTCGTGGTGCAGGCCGGCCGCGCCCCGGTCGTCGACGGCAAGCCGGAGAGCCGGATGCGGGTCGGCTGCGGCTCGGCGACGGTCGGCATCTTCGCGCGCCAGTGGCTCGGCCACGCCGACGAGGTGATCGTCGTCGACGATCACATCACCGGCGTGCTGACCGAGCATCAGGCCGGCCGCGTCCTCGACATGCGGCCCGCCGGCATCCGGGTCCGCGGCCGGCGCTCGACGCCGGGGCGCTACTTCCAGGTCGCCGAGCCCGGCATCGGCTGGGGCGGCACCGACATCGAGGACCCGCTCACGATCATCCGGGCGATCGACCCGGCCGTCGCGTGGCCGGGCCTGCGGCTGCTGCTGACCTCGACCACCGGCGAGCACGCGCTGTGGCTGGTGCTCGACGAGAACCTGACCCCCGTCCCGGCCGAGATGCCCGAGCCGGTGCGCCGGGTGGTCGAGCGGATCGGCGAGAATTGCGAGCCCTCGGTCTGCACCGTGCTGTTCATGGCCGGGGCCGGCGGCAGCCTGCGGGCGGGCGTGACCGAGAACCCGGTCCTGCTCACCCGCTCGGTCGCCGCGGGCGAGACCCGGGTGACGATGGGCGGCGCGCCGGTGACGGTGTGGCCCGGGGGCGGCATCACGGTGATGGCCGACGTGCAGCGCCTGCCGAGGAACGCCTTCGGGTCGGTGCCGACCCCGGCCCTCGTCGCGCCGATCGAGTTCACGCTGCCGAAGGACCTCTACGCCCGGCTGGGCGGCCACATGGACGACGTGGTCGGCATCGGCGACATCCTGCGCGACGTCGCCCCGGCCGCCCGGATCGATCCGTTCCCGGCGGTGAATCCGTGGCCGCTGCGGGGCGATCCATGAAGTCGCTCCGCACCCCGCCGCCCGCGCCGGAGACCCCGCGGGACACCGCACCGGAATCCTGGCACGGCTACCGCGTCGAGGACCAGATCGGCTACCTGATCCGCCGGGCGCACCAGCGCGCCTCCTCGATCTTCGATTCGGTGATGCGCGAGTTCGGGGTGACGCCGGTGCAGTTCACGGCGCTGGCCAAGCTGCACGACGGCGGCCCGACCTCGCAGAACCAGCTCGGCCGCCTCGTCGGCATCGACCCGGCGACGATGTACGGGGTCGCCGGCCGGCTGACCCGCCGCGGCTACGTGCGGGCGACCGACGACCCGGGCGACGCCCGCCTCGTCCTCCTCGACCTCACGCCCGAGGGCCGCGCGGTGGTGGAGGCGATGAAGGCCCGCGGCGGCGAGGTGACGGCCCGCACCCTCGCCCCGCTGAGCGCGGACGAGGCGGCGCTCCTCGTGCGCCTCATCGCCCGGCTCGGCTGACGCGCGATGGACGGCCCGGCGATCCAGCCCCTGTCCGGCGGCCGGCTGCACCTCCAGCACGGGCCGATCGACCTCGTGCTGCGGGCCTGGGGCGCCGAGGCGGCGCAGGCGGACGCCTGTGCCGCCGCCGCCGAGCGCTTCCGCACGGTGCTGGGCGAACTGGTGGCGGAACTGCCCGAGTTGCGCCGGCCGGTGGCCGACCGGCCGCGGGTGACCGGCGCGGTCGCCCGCCGGATGGTCGCCGCCTGCCGGCCGCACCGGGCCTTCGTCACCCCGATGGCCGCGGTGGCGGGCGCGGTCGCCGACGAGATCCTGCTCGCCATGACCGAGGCCGCGCCCCTCGACCGCGCCTTCGTCAACGACGGCGGCGACATCGCGGTCCATCTCACCGAGGGGGAGAGCCTCGCCATCGCGCTCGCCGCCGACTTCTCCGGCGGTCCGGTGCCGACGGTGAACGGACGGGTGCGGCTGCGCCACCGCGACGGGATCGGCGGCGTCGCGACCTCCGGCTGCCAGGGCCGCTCGTTCTCCCTCGGCATCGCCGATTCGGTGACGGTGCTGGCCCGCGACGCGGCCGGGGCGGACGCCGCCGCGACGCTGATCGCCAACGCCGTCGACCTGCCGGGGCACCCGGCGGTCGTGCGCCGGCCGGCCCGCGACCTCGACCCCGATTCCGACCTCGGCGAGCGGCCGGTCACCGTCGCGGTCGGCCCGCTCGCGCCCGACGAGATCGCGGCGGCGCTCGCCGCCGGCCGCGACCGCGCCGCCGCGATGCAGGCCGCCGGGCTGATCCGTGCCGCCGCCCTCACGCTCCGGGGCGAGACCCTCGTCCTCGGCTCCTTCCCGCTGATCCAGGAACCCGCCCCATGACCGAGATCGCCGTCCGCAAGATCGTCGTCACCGTCGAGGAGGTGCGCCACGACGGCGGGCCGGTGCTGGCGACCCCAATCCTCAAGGGCTCGGTCGCCTGCATCGTGAAAAATCCGTTCGCGGGGCGCCACGAGCCCGAGATCGCCGGGATGATGGACGCGCTCAAGCCGCTCGGCCTCGAATGCTCGACCAAGCTGCTCCAGGCGCTCGGCGGCGACCCCGCCCGGATCGAGGCCTACGGCAAGGGCTCGCTGGTCGGGGCCGCCGGCGAGTTGGAGCACGGCGCCCTCTGGCACGTGCCGGGCGGCTACGCGATGCGCGAACTGCTCGGTCAGGCCCTCGCCATCGTGCCGTCGATGACCAAGGTCGGGGCGATGGGAGCGAGCCTCGACGTGCCGATCCACCACAAGGACGCGGCCTATGTCCGCTCGCATTTCGACGGCGTGACGGTCGCGGTCGCCGACGCGCCGCGAGCCGACGAGATCCTGTTCGCCCTCGCGATGACGACCGGCGGGCGCCCGCATGCCCGGGTCGGCGGGTTGCGGCAGGACGAGATCACCAAGCGGGACGGGCTGCGCTGAACAGGGTTCGCAAAAGCGGCGGACGCTTCTGCGGGAGAATGGCGACGCCCAAGGGGGCGACAGGCGCTTGGCGGCCTGCTGTCCCTGCGCGATCGTCCTTGAAGCACCCGGCATTCGGCCGTACGTTTTGCGCGACAGGAGAGACGGCCATGGCCCGCACGCGGTCGCAGGACGGCGCCCCGATCTTACGCCGGCGTGCGGAGCGTCTCGAGGCCCGCGTGACGGCGGAGCAGAAGGCTCTCATCGAGCACGCCGCGGCGCTCGAAGGGCGCAGCATCACAGATTTCGTTCTGACCAGCGTCCAGGATGCGGCCAAGCGCGCCATCGCCGAGCATGAAGTCATCCGGCTCAGCGTCAGGGATTCCCGCGCCTTCGTGGAAGCGCTGCTCAACCCGCGCGAGCCGAGCGCGCGGATGCGGGAGCGTGCGGCCGCCTACGCGGCGCTGATCGGCGACCGATCGAGGTGAGCACCGACGCAAGGCCGGTGATCGATCCTCTCGACACGTCGCGTCACGATCGGTCCGGCTTCTCCTGCGGTGTCGAGCCGCTTGATCGGTATCTGCGATCGCAGGCCAGCCAGGACGCGCGCCGTCGCGTGGCGGCTCCCTACGTGCTGGTGGAACCGCCAGCGTCCGCCGTCCTCGGCTTCTACACGCTGTCGAACACATCCATCCAGGCGGCGGAGCTGCCGGCGACCTTCGTCAAGACGCTGCCGCGCTACCCGGTCTTGCCGGCGACGCTGCTCGGTCGGCTCGCGGTCGATGCCCGGCAGCGGGGACGCGGGCGAGGAACGGTTCTCCTGCTCGATGCGCTGCGACGCTGCCTCCGCAGCGAGACGGCTTCGCTGGCGGTCGTGGTGGACGCCAAGGACGACGCGGCCGTCTCGTTCTATGAGCGGCACGATTTCCTGCGCCTGCCCGACCAACCCCACCGTCTGTTCATGCCGATGACGGAGATCGCGCAACTGTTCGGGTAGCGCGGCGGGCGGCGGCTCGATGGTTGTTGCCGGCGCCAGGGAGCGTTGAGGCGCGCGCGATCCCGCCCGCCGCCGGACGTGCTACACGGCGCACGCGCCGGTTGCGGCCGGGTCCACCACGCGGAGCGCGATGTCCTCGATCATCTCCATCTCCGGCCTGACCAAGGTCTACGATTCGGGCTTCAAGGCGCTCGACGGAGTCAGCCTCGACATCCGCCAGGGCGAGATCTTCGCCCTGCTCGGGCCGAACGGCGCCGGCAAGACCACCCTCATCGGCATCGTCTGCGGGCTGGTGCGGCCGAGCGGCGGCACGGTGCGGGTCGGCGGCCACGACATCCTCGTCGATTACCGCGCCGCGCGCCGGCTGATCGGCCTCGTGCCGCAGGAGCTCACCACCGACGCCTTCGAGACCGTGTGGGCGACGGTGAGCTTCAGCCGCGGCCTGTTCGGGCTCAAGCCCGACCCGGCCCACATCGAGCGGGTGCTGCGCGACCTCTCGCTGTGGGAGAAGCGCGACAGCAGGATCATGACCCTGTCGGGCGGCATGAAGCGCCGGGTGCTGATCGCCAAGGCGCTCGCCCACGAGCCGCGGGTGCTCTTCCTCGACGAGCCGACCGCCGGCGTCGACGTGGAACTGCGCCAGGACATGTGGCGGCTGGTGCGGCGCCTGCGCGAGCAGGGCGTCACCATCATCCTCACCACCCACTACATCGAGGAGGCCGAGGAGATGGCCGACCGGGTCGGGGTGATCCGCCGCGGCGAGATCATCCTCGTCGAGGACAAGGCGGCGCTGATGCGCAAGCTCGGCCGCAAGCAGCTCACGCTCCAGCTCCAGGCGCCGGTCGCGGCTCTGCCGGACGCGCTCGCCCGCTACGGCCTCGTCCCGTCGGCGGACGGGAGCGAGCTCACCTACACGTACGACAGCCAGGGCGAGCGCACCGGCATCACCGCGCTGCTCACCGACCTCGCCGCCGCCGGCCTGCGCTTCCGCGACCTCCAGACCTCGCAGAGTTCCCTGGAGGACATCTTCGTCGACCTGGTGAAGGACGCCCGATGAACTGGCCCGCGATCCGCGCCATCTACCTGTTCGAGATGGCCCGCGCCTGGCGCACGCTGCTGCAGAGCATCGTCGCGCCGGTGATCTCGACCTCGCTCTACTTCGTGGTGTTCGGCGCCGCGGTCGGGCACCGGATCGAGACCATCGAGGGCGTGCCCTACGGCGCCTTCATCGTGCCCGGGCTCATCATGCTGACGCTGCTGACCCAGAGCATCGCCAACGCGTCGTTCGGCATCTACTTCCCGCGCTTTGCCGGCACGATCTACGAGATCCTGTCGGCGCCGATCTCGCCGGTCGAGATCGTCATCGGCTATGTCGGCGCGGCGGCCTCGAAGTCGATCCTGCTCGGGCTCATCATCCTCGCCACCGCCTCGCTGTTCGTGCCGCTGCGCATCGAGCACCCGGTGGTGATGGTGCTGTTCCTGCTGCTCACCGCGATCACGTTCAGCCTGTTCGGCTTCGTCATCGGGCTGTGGGCGGACGGGTTCGAGAAGCTGCAACTGGTGCCGCTGCTCATCGTCACGCCGCTGACCTTCCTGGGCGGCAGCTTCTACGCCATCGACATGCTGCCGCCGGTGTGGCGGGCGCTGAGCCTGTTCAACCCGGTCGTCTACCTCGTCAGCGGCTTCCGCTGGAGCTTCTACGGCCGGGCCGACGTCTCGCTCGGCATCAGCCTCGCCATGGCGCTGGTCTTCCTCGCCCTGTGCCTCGGCGCGGTGACGTGGATGTTCCGCACCGGGTATCGCCTGAAGGCGTGAGGGTGACGGCTTGGTCTCGTCCGGGACGAGGTGCCGTGCCCGAACCCTCCCCCGCAGCGGCTACCGCATTCACACATCGCCGAAGAAGGCGCGGGGATTCTCCTCGCCCCGCTTGCGGGGAGAGGCCTTGGGGATCGGAGCGATCCCACTCCCCCTTGTCGGGGGCGAAGGAAGCTCGGAGGGCGAGGGTGAGGGGGCGATGCAGGACGAGCTCCTCCGGCTTCGCCCCCTCACCTTCGGCTGCCGCCTCGCTGCGAACCCGACAAGGGGGTGGGATCGTTCCGATCCCCAGCAGCCCTCTCCCCGCAAGCGGGGCGAGGAGAACGCGCACAACCCGATGTGTGAATCTGCAAGCCCGCAGCGGGGGGAGGGTTCGGGCGAAGCCTCCGGCTCCCCCTCACCCGAGCTTGCCGGCCGCCGCTTCGAGCTGGCCCATCAGGTCGTCGCCGAAGCGCTTGCGCCACTCGGTGTAGAAGCCGCTCTTGCGCAGTTCCTCCTTGAACGGCTCCGGGTCGACGTCGTTGAACACCAGCCCCTTGGCGGTGAGCTGCTCGCGCAGGGACGCGTTGAGCCGCGCCACGTCCTTGCGCTCGTCGAGGCAGGCGGCGTTGACCGCTCCGGCGAAGGTCTCCTTGAGGTCGGCCGGCATCTGGCCCCAGGCGCGGCGGTTGATGAGGAACCACCAGCCGTCCCACATGTGGTTGGTCACCGAGCAGTATTTCTGCACCTCGTAGAGCTTCGCGGTGTCGATGATGACCGGCGGGTTCTCCTGCCCGTCCACAACCCGGGTCTGGAGCGAGGAATAGACCTCCGAGAAGTTGAGCCCGGCCGGCGCGGCGCCGAGGGACTTGAACAGCGAGGTCCACAGGGCGCTCACCGGCACCCGGATCTTGAGGCCCTGGAGGTCCTTCGGCTCGCGGATCGGCCGCACGCTGTTGGTGATCTGGCGGAAGCCGTTGTCCCAGATGCGGTCCAGGACCACGAAGCCGGCCTTCTCGATCTGCCCGCGCAGGGTCTGGCCGAGCTGCCCGTCCATCGCCCGCCACACCGCGTCGTAGTTCGGGAAGGCAAAGCCGAGGCCGTAGATCGACGAGGTCGGGATCAGGGTCGAGAGCACGTTCACGCCCGAGAGCGCGAAGCATTCGAGCGCCCCGGAGCGCAGTTGCGAGAGCATGTCGCTCTGGCCGCCGAGCTGGTTGTTGGGAAACAGCTGCAGCTCGACCCGCCCCCCGGTGCGCTCGCGGATCGCCTCGGCGGCCTTGCGGGCGTGGACGTTGATCGGGTGGGTGTCGGGCACGTCGGTGCCGAGCTTGAACACGTACTCGGCCGCCCGGGCGCGGCGGATCGGCAGGGCCGCGCCGATCAGGCCGGCGCCGAGCGTGGCGCCGACGAGCCCGCGCCGGGTCAGGGTGCTGCGCGACATGGTGTCCTCCTGGGTCTTCTGGTTGTCGTCGTATCGGCGTGGCGTTCGCCGCCGGTGGTCGTCCCGTCTCCCGCGAATGCGGTCAGAACTCGATCACCGGCTTGATCTCCTCGAAGTTCTTCATCCGGGTGAGCGCCAGGTTCACGTCGTCGAGCCTGTAGCGGTTGCTGACCATGCGCTCGAACGGCACCTCGTGCCGGTGCTTCGAGACGAAATCGAGCGCCTTCCAGTACGCCTTCGCCTGCCCCGAGAAGGAGCCCAGCACCCGCAGGTTCTTGCTGACGATGGCCGACGGCATGATCGTCGTCCTGCCCTGGCCGAGCTGGCCGACCACGAGGTAGCTCGCGCCGCGCCGGGCGAGGTCGAGGCCCTCGCCGAAGGCCTCCGGATGGCCGGTGAACTCCATCACCACGTCGGCGCCGCGGCCGTCGGTGAGCGCCCGGACCCGGTCGAGCCGCTCGGCATGGCTGGTGCGCTCGACCGACAGCACCTCGTCGGCGCCGAACTCCTTCGCGAGGTCGAGCCGGGCGTCCGGCGCCCCGAGGGTCACCACCCGGCGGGCGCCGGAGATCTTGGCCACCGCGGTGGCGAGCAGGCCGAGCGGGCCGGCGCCCTGGATCACCACGGTGTCGGTCGGGTCGATGCGGCCGAGCCCGTCGAAGGCGTTCATCACCGAGCGGAAGGCGCAGCTCGCCATGCTGGCGAGTTCGTTCGGCACGTTGTCGGGCACCCGGACCCGCCCGGAATCCGGCAGCACGTAGCCGTATTCGGAGAAGCCGCCGAGCAGGTAGGGCGCCACGTCCATCCGCTCGTACATGTACTTGCGGCTGTACTGGCACAGGGTCGGCTCGCGGGCGACGGTGCAGAAGTAGCAGCGCCCGCACGCGGTGTGGGTCCAGGTGATGCGGTCGCCGACCCGCAGGGGCTGGCCGACCGAGTCGCGGTCGGTCCCCGACCCCATGGCGACGATCCGCCCGACCATCTCGTGGCCGATGATGACCGGCAGGTCGACCTTGAGGGCGAGCGAGCCCTGCCAGAGATGGACGTCGGTGCCGCAGATCGAGCAGGTCTCGATCTTCGTCAGGATCGTGCCGGGCTCCAGCTCCTGCGGGATCGGCACCTCCTCGATGCAGACCGGGGCCTTGAACGCGCGCACCACGGCGGCGCGGCTGCTGCGGGGAAAGCGCATCATCGGTCGGGTTCCTCCCGGGGCGGGCCGTCGGAGCCCTGCCGTGTCGTTGTGGTGGCGCCGGGGCGTCGTCCGGGGCGGGCGTCAGGCCGGCTTCGCGGCGCCGATTTCGGCCCGCACGGCCTCCTCGTCCTGGCCGAGGGACGGGGCGAGGCGGCGGATCCGGGCGGGGGTGCGCGACAGCCGCGGGAACGGCGCGTGCATCGGCACCGGGCCGACCTCCGGATCGTCGACCTCGACCAGGACGCCGCGGCCGCGGACATGCGGATCCTCGGCGAAGCCGGCCGGGTCGTAGACCGGCCCGACCGTCACCTCGGCCTTCTCGAAATAGGCGAGGTTCTCGGCGAGGTCGCGGGCGGCGATGAAGCCGCCGACGACGGCGTCGACCTCCTCGACGTTGTCGAGCCGGGCCGAGTTGGTGGCGAAGCGCGGGTCGGCGATCATCTCGGGCCGGCCGATGGCGGAGAACAGCCGGGCCGCCATGTCCTGGGTCGAGGCCGACAGGGCGATCCACTCGCCGTCGCGGGTCGGGTAGACGTTGCGCGGCGCCGTGATGCTGACCCGGTTGCCGAGGCGCGACGGCGAGCGGCCGGTGAGGCGGTGGATCGCCGCGTCCGGCCCGAGGGTCGCGTGCAGCGGCTCGAGCAGCGACAGGTCGACCACCTGCCCGAGCCCGCCGGGCCGCTCGGCGACGCGCAGCGCCGCCAGCGTCGCGAAGGCGCCCGACAGGCCCGCCACCATGTCGGCGAGGGCGAGGTTCGGCAGGGCCGGCGGCTTGTCGGCGAAGCCGTTCTTGGCGGCAAAGCCGCTCATCGCCTCGATCAGCGAGCCGAAGCCCGGCCGCTGGGCGTAGGGGCCGGTCTGGCCGAAGCCGCTGATGCGCACCACGACGAGCTTCGGGTTGAGGCCGTGCAGCACCTCGGGCGCGAAGCCCGCCGCCTCCATCACGCCGGGCCGGAATCCCTCGACCAGCACCTGCGCGGTCGGCACCAGCGCCCGCAGGGTCGCCTTGCCCTCCGGGGTCTTGAGGTCGAGGCGGATCGAGCGCTTGTTGCGGCTGTAGACCTTCCACCACGCCGGGATGCCGTTCTCCTGCCAGTGCCGCAGGGGGTCGCCCTTGCCCGGCTCCAGCTTGATGACGTCGGCGCCGAAATCCGCCAGTTGCAGGCTCAGCATGTTGCCGGCGACGAGGCGCGACAGGTCGAGCACCCGCACCCCGGCGAGCGGCCCGTCGGCCTCGGGAGCGCCCCCCCCTTCCGGCCCGCGGCCCTGCGCTGGCTCCGACATGCTGCCTCCCGGACGTTTCTGGTGTCTGGCGGACAGTCTGAACCCACAGGTTGTGGCAATCGAGTCGGATTATCCGAGCGGGCTATCGCGAAAGCTTATGGCTCGACCAGCATCGCCCCGGTCCAGGCCCCGGTCTCGACGAGGCGGCGCATCTCGGCGACGACGAGGTCGGCCACGACCGCGATGGCGCCGACGAGCGGCAGGTCGCTGGCATGGCACAGGCCGAGCGGCCGGGTGATGCAGGGATCGACGATGCGGCGGATCGCCGGCCGGTCGGCCTCGGCGAGGCCCGACAGGCCCGACATCGGCAGGATCGTGGCGGCGAGCCCGGAGGCGGCGGCCTTGCGCATGGTCGGCAGGCTGTCGACGTCGGCGATCACCCGCAGGTCGAGATCCTGCTGGGCGAACGCCGCCTCGACGGTGGTGCGCAGCGAGTGCGTCGGGCTCGGCATCACCAGCGGCAGGCCGGCGACCTCGCGCATCGTGATCGTGGCATCGAGGCCCGGCTCGGCCCGGGTGACGAGAAACAGGTCCTCGCGCAGCACCGGCCGCACGGTGAGGCCGGGTCCGGCGCGGTCGCGGTAGAGGATCGCGAGGTCGAGGCGGTGGCGCACCACGAGTTCGTGCAGGTAGCCCGACAAGCTCTCGAACAGTTCCGGCCGGATGCCGGGATAGCCCCCGAGCAGGGCGGCGAGGAGCGGATGGGCCAGGATGGTGGCGGCACTGGTCGGCAGCCCGACCGCGACCCGTCCGGAGACGGCCGACGGCCCGGACAGGTCGGCGACCGCGCCCTCGACCTGCCGCAGGATGGTGCGGGCGTGGCGGTAGAACCGCTCCCCGGCCTCGGTCGGGTGGACGCCCCGGGGCGTGCGGCCGAGGAGTTCCGCCTTCAGCACCGCTTCGAGCCCGGCGATCTGCTGGCTCAGCGCCGGCTGGGCGACGTTGAGGTGCGCGGCCGCCCGGGACAGGCTGCCCCAATCCACCGCCGCCACGAAGAACCGGATTTGCTTGAGGGTCGGGGTCATGGGGGTCCGGGCATGGCGGGGACAGCCTTAGCACCTCGCGTCGCCGTCGCCGAACCGCGGGCGCAGGCGTGCCCTGCGCCGCCCGCAGGCCCGCCTCCCCGGCGCGGCGCCGGCGCTTCCCACGACGCCCCGGCAATGGTCGAGCTACCGGAACCAACAGTCCAGACGGTCGTCCGGCGGACCGCACACACGCAGATCCGATCGAGCCAACGCTCCGTCAGCGATTGCTCCTCCCGAAAAGTTCCCGATTGTCGCAGTCAATATACTGCGACGATGTGGCCACGCCGGATGATCCTGTCGGGATGCCGCCAAGCATCTTAGATCTGCGTTCATCTGTTGCGCAGGGCGTCGTCGGCTCGGCCAGGAACGGGAGCCCGCATGCCGTCGTCGCCCGAGAAGCCCCCCAACACGGGGCCGCACACGCCTGTCACCGGCAGCGGGTCGTCCGGGGTGCAGGACACGAACCACGACATCTTCTTCGCGGCGGTCGAGACGACGCGGATGCCGATGATCGTCACCGATCCGCACCAGCCCGACAACCCGATCGTGTTCGCCAACCGCGCCTTCGTGCGCATGACCGGCTACGCGGTCGACGAACTGCTCGGCCGCAACTGCCGCTTCCTGCAGGGGCCCGAGACCGACCGCGACTCGGTGGCGGAGATCCGGTCGGCGGTGGCCGAGCGGCGCGAGGCCGCGACCGAGATCCTGAACTACCGCAAGGACGGCTCGTCGTTCTGGAACGCGCTGTTCGTCAGCCCGGTCTTCAACCGATCCGGCGAGCTGGTCTACTTCTTCGGCTCGCAGCTCGACGTGTCGCGCCGCCGCGACGCCGAGGAATCGCTGCATCAGGCTCAGAAGATGGAGAGCCTGGGCCAGCTCACCGGCGGCATCGCCCACGACTTCAACAACCTGCTCCAGGTCATCTCGGGCCACAACGAGGTCGTGCTGGCGCTGCTCGACCAGCCCGAGCCCGACCGGGCGCGGCTGCGCCGGGCGAGCGAGGCGGTGCGCGACGCCTCCGACCGCGCCGCGAAGCTGACCCACCAGCTCCTCGCCTTCTCGCGCAAGCAGCGGCTGGAGGGCCGCCTGCTCAACCTCAACGGCCTCGTCGAGAGCATGAGCGAGATGGCCGGCCGGACGCTCGGCGACGACATCGTCCTGCGCACCGAGCCGGCGCCGGACCTGTGGACGACCCGCATCGACCCGACCCAGGCCGAGGTGGCGCTGCTCAACGTGCTGCTCAACGCCCGCGACGCGATGCCCGAGGGCGGCACGGTCACGGTGCGGACCGCCAACCTGCTGATCGAGGACGAGGACGCGGCGCTCTACAAGACCGTGCCGCCGGGCGCCTACGTGGTGGTCGCGGTGACCGATACCGGCGCGGGCATGCCGCCCGAGATCCTGGCCCGCGTGATGGAGCCGTTCTTCACCACCAAGGGCGAGGGCAAGGGCACCGGGCTCGGCCTCGCGATGGTCTACGGCTTCGCCAAGCAGTCCGGCGGCTCGGTCAAGATCTACTCGGAGGTCGGCCACGGCACGACGGTGCGGCTGCTGTTTCCCGCCGCCGAGGGGGCGATCGAGAGCGAGGCCAGGCCGTCGCCGCGGGCGGCCGACCGGCACGGCACCGAGACCGTGCTGGTGGTCGACGACCGGCCCGACGTCGCCGCCACCGCCGGGACCATCCTGGAGGATTTCGGCTACACGGTCCTGGTCTCCGACGGCCCGCGGGCGGCCCTGGAGGTCCTCGACGGCGAGGCCCGCATCGACCTGCTGTTCACCGATCTCATCATGCCGGGCGGCATGAACGGGGTGATGCTGGCGCGCGCCGCCCGCGAGCGCCAGCCGCGGATCAAGGTGCTGCTGACCACCGGCTACGCCGAGGCGTCGCTGGAGCGCACCGATGCCGGCGGCTCCGAGTTCGAGATCCTCAACAAGCCCTACAAGCGGCTGGAACTGGCGCGGCGGGTCCGCCGGGTCATCGACGGTCCGACCGGCGTCGGCTGAGCCGGCCCGCGATCGTCCGCAGCGCCTGCGCGACCTGGGAGGCGGAATAGGGCTTGCGCACCAGCGGGAAGCCGTGCGCGTCGTCGCGGGCCAGCACGTCGCTGTAGCCCGAGGTCAGGATCACCGGCAGGTCGGGATGCTGGTCGCGCAGCCGGCGCGCCAGGGCGATGCCGCCGATCCCGGGCATCACCACGTCCGAGAACACCGCGTCGAAGCGGTCGGGGCTGCGCTCCATCTCGGCCAGGGCCGCCTCGGCGTTGTGCGCCCACACGCAGGCATGGCCGAGATCCTCGAGGATCTGGGTGCAGAACCGGCCGACCTCCAGGTTGTCCTCGACCACCAGCACGCACAGGCTGCACCCGTCGCCGGCATCCTCGGCCGCAGCCGCGTCGGTGGCGCCGCCGGCCTGCGGCGGCGCCACCTCGGGCAGGTAGAGGGTGACGGTGGTGCCTTCGCCGAGCCGGCTCGCCACCGCGACGTCGCCGCCCGACTGCTTGGCGAAGCCGATGACCTGGGACAGGCCGAGCCCGGTGCCCTTGCCGACCTCCTTGGTGGTGAAGAACGGCTCGAAGATCCGGTCGATGTGCTCGGGCGCGATGCCCGCCCCCTCGTCGACCACCGACAGCACCGCGAACGGGCCGGGGCTGCCGGCATGACCGCGGATGACGGGCAGGGGCCGGCCGCATTCGAGGTGCAGGACCAGGGTGCCCTCGCCGCGCATGGCGTCGCGGGCGTTGACCGCCATGTTGATGAGCGCGGTCTCGAACTGGCTCACGTCCGCCCGCACGTGGCACGGCACGTCCGGCAACCGCATCACCACCCGGATGCGCGCGCCGGTGACCGGGTCGAGCATCTCGGCGACGCTGCGCAGCCGCGCGCCGATGTCGAACACCTCCGGCGCCAGCGCCTGCCGGCGGGCGAAGGCGAGGAGCTGGCCGGTGAGCTTGGCGGCCCGATCCACCGTGTCGGAGACCGCGTCGAGGTAGCGCCGGCGGCGTTCCTCGGCGAGGTCGGGCCGGCGCAGGAAGTCGACCGAGGAGCGGATGATGGTCAAAAGGTTGTTGAAGTCGTGCGCGACCCCGCCGGTGAGCTGGCCCACCGCCTCCATCTTCTGCGCCTGCCGCAGGGCATCCTCGGCCCTGGCCAGTTGCGCCTGCTCGCGCAGCCGCTCGGTCACGTCCGTGGCGTACTGGAACGCGCCGATCCGCCGGCCGTCGCCGTCGTGCAGGACGGTGAACCGGATCTCGTAGGAGGCGCGCCGGCGCTCCGGGTCGCCGAACTCCGCGACGACGGTGAATTCCTCGCCCGCGACCGCGCGGCCCCACAGGCTGCGCACCGCCTCGCGCTCCTCCGGCACGGCGTCCAGGAGGGCGAGGAGGTCGTCGCCGGCCCGCGGCCGCACGCCGTAGAGACGCGCGAACTCGTCGGCGTAGGCGCGGTTGGCGGCCAGCACCCGGTAGTCGGGATCGAGGGCGGCGACGAGGGCGCTCGTCGTCTCGAACACGTCGGCCCAGAGCTTGCGCTGGGCCAGCGCCTCGGCGATGCGCCGCTCCAGCGTCCGGTTCAGCCCCCGCAGGGCGTCCTCGGCGAGCCGGCGGTCGTGGATGTCCTCGACGACGCCGTACCAGCGCAGGATCGCGCCGGCCTCGTCCCGGCGCGGCCGGGCATGGGCGCGCATCCAGCGGTGCTCGCCGGTGGCGGCGACGCGGATGCGGTACTCGACGTCGACGGGATCGCCCGAGGCGAGGCTGGCGGCGAAGACCGCGAGCGTCGGCGCCACGTCGTCGGGATGGAGCGCCCTCACCCAGCCGTCGCCGAGGGGCTCGCCCGGCGCCTGTCCGGTCAGGGCGAGCCAGCGGCTGGCATAGGACGTGATGCCGCCGGACGGGTCGCAGGTCCAGGCGACCTGCGGGCTCAACTCCACGGTGTGCCGGAAATGATCCTCGCTCTCGCGCAGGGCCGCCTCGCCGAGGACGCGCGCGGTGGTCTCGGCGGTGACGCAGAACAGCCCGCGGACCGCGCCGTCGTCGTCGAGGACCGGCGAGTAGGTGAACGACCACCAGCTCCGCTCCGGCCGCCCGTCGCGCGAGAGGTCGAGCATCAGGTCGGTGAGGGTCCGGCTCTCGCCGGCGAGCGTCGCCTCGACCAGGGGCGCGATCTCGTCCCAGATGCTGGCCCAGACCTCGCGGAACGGCCGGCCGAGGGCGGCGTCGAGGCGGTAGCCGAGGAACGGCCGGTAGGCGTCGTTGTAGAAGCACAGCAGGTCGGGCCCCCAGGCGAGGAACATCGCGGTGGGACACGACAGCATCAGCGAGAGGCTGGCGCGCAGGCTCGCCGGCCAGCCCTGCGGCGGCCCGAGCGGGGTCGCCGACCAGTCGCGGGCGCGGATCTCCGCTCCCGTCGCGCCGCCGGGGGGCAGGAACGAGAAGGCGTCGCTCACGCGGCCGCCGTCCCGCGGCCGGGCAGAGTCGACCGGGGACAGGGAAGGCAACTCGGAGTTGTAAAATCAACGGCACGCATCGCAGAGCTTATGCACCGATCGTTCGGGCGTTCAACGCTCGGGCGGGCCGGAACCGGCGGAATCACGGCGACGTCCCGGCGGGGCGGTCGGCCCGGAGCCGGTCGAGCAGGCGCGCCTCGGCGTAGCCGTCCGGCACCAGCCCGGCGCCGGCCTGATAGGCCCGGATCGCCGCCCGGGTGCGCGGGCCGATGCGGCCGTCCACGGTGCCGACCGGGAGGCCGCGGGCGGCGAGGCCGGCCTGGATCTCGCGCCGCTCGTCGCCGGTGAGCATGCGCTCGCCCCGCGGCCACGGCCGGGCGAGGTCCGGCCCGCCGCGCAGGCGGTCGGACAGGAGCGCGACCGCGAGGCCGTAGGGGAGCGCCGCGTTGTAGCGCAGGATGACGGAAAAGTTCGGCCGCAGCAGGAAGGCCGGGCCGCCGGCGCCGGTCGGCACGAGCAGCCGCGCGGTGGCCCCAGGATCGGGGAAGGCCGCCGCGTCCGCCGGCCGGACGCCGAGGTCGGCCCAGGCGGCGAGGCTGCGCTCGGTGGTCTCGTCGGCGAGGCGGTAGTCGAAGCCGTCCGGCAGCAGCGCCTCGCCGCCCCAGCCCTCGCCGCGCCGCCAGCCGAGGCTCACGAGGAAGTTCGCGGTCGAGGCCAGGGCGTCGGGCACCGAGCCCCAGATGTCGCGGCGGCCGTCGCCGTCGCGGTCGACCGCGTGGCGCAGGACGGTGGTCGGCATGAACTGGGTGTGCCCCATCGCCCCGGCCCACGAGCCCGTCATCCGCTCGGCGGCGACGTCGCCGCGTTCGAGGAGTTGCAGCGCCGCGACCCACTCGTCGCGCCACAGCCCGGCGCGGCCGTCGCCGCCGCAGGCCAGGGTGGCCAGCGAGCGCAGCACCGGCCGCACCCGGGCGGGGTCGTCGAGGACGCTGCCGTAGCCCGATTCGATGCCCCAGATCGCCACCAGGACGTGGCGGTCGACGCCGTATTCGGTCTCGATGCCCGCGAGGTCCGGCGCCCATTGCGCGAGCTTCGCCCGGCCGGTCTCGACCCGGGACGGCCTGGTGGCGGAATCGACCGAGGCCCAGACCGGCTTCTCGAACTCGGCCTGGTTGCGCGAGGCGGCCAGCACCTCGGGGTCGGGCGTCAGCCCCTCGACCCGGGCCGCGACGAGGCCGGGTGCGACGCTGCGCTGAACCGCGAGCGCCGCGAGGTCCTTCAGACAGGTCTCGAAGGCCGGGGGTTCCGGGGCCGGCGTCTCGGCCCGTCCCGGCCCGACCGCCGCGAGGAGCAGGGCGCCCCCGATCAGCCAATCCCGCATCCGGCTCTCCCCGTCTTGCGCCTCAGATCCCGATGCGCCCGACCGCCGGCAGCTTGAGGCCGGGCCGGCGCAGGTCGAGGCCGGCCACCGCCCCGAGGATGTTGACCTCGATGCCCTCGACCCAGCCGAGGGTGAGGCCGAGATAGCCGCCGAGGTTGAGCCGGATCCCGGTGCCGGACGGCGTGAGGCCGAGCCGGTGGCCGTCGAACGGGTAGTCCTTGCCGATCGCCGTGGCGGGCAGGCTCGCGCGCATCTCCGGCACGGCGCTCATCACCGCGGCCACGAAGGTGTTGGAGTTCGGCCCCGGCCACGCCCGGTAGTCGCCCGGGGCGGCGTAGCGGTAGCCCCGGATGGTGTCGCGGATGCGCGGGATCATCGCCTCGGCCGCCGGCCCGTCGGCGGCGAACACCACCTCGGGCGGGCTGCCGAACCAGCGCCCGTCGGGGACGAAGCGGTCGATCCAGATCGGCGTGCCCCAGGCGGTGTAGTCGAAGCGCTGGTAGGCGGGCGCGCCGGCCTCCTTGACCACGATCCAGCTATGGGTGGCGACGATGCCGCGCCAGCTCACCACGCGGGCGGACAACACCCGCACCACCGCGCCGGGCATGCGGTCCGCCGGCGGCAGCAGCCCGGCGCTCGACCGGTCGGCGAGGCGCCAGTCGCCGCGCTCGCGCAGCCCGTAGAGCAGGGCGCAGAGCGCGATCGGCGCGAGGTAGACGAGCGCGAGGACGAGGATGACGACGATCACGGGGGGTCCGGACAGCGGGGCCGCTCTAAGCATGTTTCGCAAAAGTGGTTGCCACTTTTGCGAGAAAACTTGCGACAAAACAATAAACCAAGCGGACGAAGCGTTGGCCTGCCAACGCAAGTCTGCTTAGGCCTCCCCCATATGGAGGCGGGGCCGGCCCCGCGGAAGGGCGCCCTGGGTCAGGGTGCGGTCCCGGCCGGCGCCGCGGCACCCTGGAGGCGCATCAGGACGTAGCCGACCGCGACGACCAGCACGGCACCGGCCGCGGCGGCGGCGTGATGGGCCACAGCGCCGAAGCCGGCGACGCGGTCGGCGAGGAACGGGTCGGTGACGATCATCTCGCCGGCGATCCAGCCGAGCAGGGCCGCGCCGGCCCACACCACCGCCGGGAAGCGCTGGATCAGCGAGGTGATGAGCGAGGCGCCGGCGACGATCAGCGGGATCGACAGCAGCAGGCCGAGCACGAACAGCTCGGGATGGCCCTTCGAGGCGGCGGCGATCGCCACGACGTTGTCGAGGCTCATCACCGCGTCGGCGATCGCGATGGTGCGCACCGCCTTCCACAGGGTGTGGCTCTGGCCGAGGTCGTGGGCCGCGTCGTCCTCGCCCGCCACGAGCTTGACCGCGATCCACAGCAGCAGGACGCCGCCGAGGATGCGCAGGAACGGCACGCCGAGCAGCGTGGACACCACCAGCGCGAAGGCGATGCGCAGGGCGACGGCGGTGCCGGCGCCGAGCAGGATGCCGAGGCGCCGCTGGCGCTCGGGCAGCGACCGGCACGCCATGGCGATCACCACCGCGTTGTCGCCCGACAGCAGGATGTCGATCCAGACGATCTGCAGGACCGCGATCCAGAACGAGGCGCTCGTGTAGTCCATGTCCGGTCCCGGATTCCCGAAAGGCGGCCGCGGGCGCGCGGCGATGGGCCATAGCCCGACGATCGTGGTCGGAACGAGGCCGGTCGCGGCCGTGCGACGGCGTGGAGCGCGAAAAGGGTCGTCGCTCGGCGATACGGGAACCGGCCCTGCCCAGCGGAGCCTCACAGTACACGGCACAGCAGGTTGCGCTGTGCAGGAGCGACGGCGCCGCGCAAGACCCCTCCCCCCTCTGCGGGGGAGGGTGGCCCCTGCGTCAGCAGGGGTCGGGAGAGGGGCGGCGCGACGCTGATCCAGAGAGCGCCCTTCACGACGGTTCCGCCACATCCGGAAGCGTCGTTCCCCTCTCCCGGCCTGCTCTGCAGGCCACCCTCCCCCGCAGAGGGGGGAGGGTTCACGCTCTCGGCCGTCGCTCCCGCACCCGTGCAGCCTTCTGTGTCGTGTAATGTTAGAGGTGCCTGCCGGACTCACCCTTCCTGCAACATCCGGCGGACCGCCTCACAAGCCGGGCGCCACGACGGGAGCGGCCCCGACCACCACCGGCAGCAGGTTGAGTTCGAGCTGCGGCTTCTCGTCGGCCCGCGGCAGGGCGTGGCGGTAATGGTAGCGCCGGGTCTTGAACCGGCCCCGGCCCATCTCCTCCTGGCGGTAGCTGAGCAGTCCGCCGGCCCGGATCATGTCGTCGAACGCCTGCCGGCAATCCTTGCGGAACTGCGAGCGCTGGGCATTGGTCTCGGCCTCGCCGAACAGCGGGTGCGAGACGAGGTTGGCCAGCATCGTCTCGTCGACGTAGACGTGGGTCGGGTTGGAATCGATGAACGGCCAGAAGCTCTTGGCGTAGTCGCTCTTGAGCGCGAACTGGACCTCGGCGTTGAGCGAGACGAGCTGGCGGTTGCGGAAAGCGGTCATCACCGCCTTGCCCCAGCGCACCGTGACCTTGCTGTCGAGGTTGGCCCCGTCCCATTCGACGAGGTCGATGACGCCGGTGATCCGCCCGGCGCCGCGGGGCAGCCGGCCGCTCTGGAGCTGCTTCATCACCTCGTCGGGATCGCCCTCGTAGATCGTCAGCATGATCTGGCGCAGGTCCTCCATCACGTTCTTGGCGGTGAGCAGGTTGTTGACGTGCTCGGTCTTGCCCATCGTGCGCAGGAGGTCGCGCCACGACACGATGCTCTCGACCACGTCGATGTGCGACGGCACCCCGTCGGTGGTGCCGTTCGAGGGCGCGTCGGGGTTGCGCGTGCGGTAGGACGTGATCTTGTTCTTCATCCGGAACAGCGCGTAGATCATGTCGCGGTGCTGGGAGCCGAGTTCGCCTCCCTTGACCACCACCACCGAGTGACCCGGGACGTGGAAGATCCGCTCGATCCCGCGGTCCACGAGGCCGAAGCGGCGCGGCGAGAAGGCCGAGGTCCGGGTCAGGCGCGCCGGCACCGCCGAGGGGTTGGTGCGGCCGCGGCGGTTGCGGCGGGTCCGCTCGTCGCGGGCGAGCCGCTTCTTCTCGGCCTCCGTCAGATCACGCTTCTCGGCCATGGGACCTCCCGCTCGTGGCTCCACCGTGCCGTGTACAGGCGGATCGTCAAGCGATCGGGAATCGCAGCCCCACGAAATGTGGCGGCATCCCCGTGATCCTCGATTCCCAGCTTGTCCCCAGGCTGTGGACCACCCGGCCTTCGCGGGGAATCACAGCCCCATCAACAGGAGGCGCGGCCCCACGAACGGGAATCACAGCCCCATGAGCAGGAATCACAGCCCCACGAACGGGCTCCAAGTCTCTGATCCGATTGAGGCGGCGACCCTGACTCTTAAATCGATAGTAGAATCGATTCTGAATCGACCCCGCTTTCCACAGCCCCAGAGGAGCAAGCGGCGCGGACGGCCCGAAGGGACGGCGGGGCCAGCGGAGGGAGCCAGGCTGGAGATCCATCCAAGCCTCTGAGGAAAAAAGGATTTAGGCGGGAATCACAGCCCCACGAATCGACCGGGCGGGAGGGTCCCGAAGGAGGCGGTCGGAACAGGGCGACCGGGAATCCGGCAACGACTCCATCGGCTAACGCGGGAATGGCAGCCCCACGACGATCGGGCCGGCGATCCGGGGATGGACTCGGAGCCGCTCGATCCCCCACAGCCGCCTGGTACGAATTCGGTCGATCCGACAACGGCTTGAGGGCGGTCCACATCCCCACGGCGATGCGGGTGGCCCCGACGGGGCAGCGCCGCGCGCGGGAATCACGGCCCCACGAAGCCGCCCGGAGCCCGCGCCCCGCGGTCGAGTCGAAGCCGAGTCGAAGTCGCTGTGGATGCCCGCCCAAAGCCGGAACCCGATGAGAAGATTCAACTTCTGGACTCGCTTCCCGAATCGAGCGAAGGCGACGGCATGAACATCCCAGCATCCGATCCCCGCCGGGACGCCGTGCGGTCGCGAACCGGCGGCACCGCCCGGAAAGCGGTCGCGGCTCCGTTTTCAAAAAGCCGCTCGATCTCAGAGGCTTGAGGCGGAATGGCAGCCCCACGACGCAGTCCCGTCGCAGGACTTGGCGCCCGGCACGCGGGGAATGACAGCCCCACGAAATCCGTCCGCATGGTGAATCGAACCCGGAACGCCGAAAATCCCAGCAATGTCAAGGACAGGCTTGGGAATCGCAGCCCCACGAGCCTGCCGCTGCCCCGTGCCTGCCCGGCCGGAGCGTTCCGGGACCGGCCCGCGACCGCCCGGAACGGCAGCCCCACGAAGCCGGCAAGGCCGCCCGGGATGATCCAACGAGTCCGGGACCTTGGCTCGGAATAGCAGCCCCACGAACCGGCGCCGGTCCGTGTCGGTGACCAGTCGGGACGCGGGTTCGATCGCGACGGCACACCGAAACCGCGAGTCGGTTCAACCGGTTGGAACGGAAGCGCAGCCCCACGGCGGCGACGCGCCCGGCCGATGCGGGTTCCGGACGCGAAGGCTCCGCGCTCCGCATGGCGCCAGCGACCGCAAGGCCGTCGCCGAGCACGCGATCGGAGGTCGCACGACGAGCCTCGGCGACGCGAACCGGAACGCCAGCCCCACGAACCGGAATGGACCAGAACCCCTGTGATACGATTTCCGGAAGGATCACTTCCGGAAATCGTATCCCCAGCCGGCGCGGTGGAGCCGAAGGCTCCACACGCATGAGCGAAGCCGAAATCCGCATCGCGACGCCATCCCGTAGGGATCGCCTGAAGCAATCGATCGGATTTCGTATGATACGATTTTCGGACGATCAGTTCCGAAAATCGTATCATCAGCCCGCGCGGCGCATGAGCGAAGCCGAAATCCGCATCGCGAAGCGATCAATCGGATTTCGTATGACTTCGGGCGACAGCGGGTCTCGCGGCAGGAGCCGTCGCAGCAGGTCGGGATCAGATGCGCGTCCCCTCGCTCACAGAGCGCCCTCGCGGATCGCTCCCGGATCCGCCAGCGCGTGCAGCAAGCCGGCGGCGACGTGGGCGAAGCGCAGGGTCACGGCCTTGCGCCGGGCCGGCGCGAGGGGATGGGCGTCCGGCTCGCGCAGGATCTCGGCCCCGAAGGCGTCGGCGACGATCAGGCCGGCCTCCTCGGGCAGGATCCCGACGGGCATCTCCGGCGGGACCGCGAAGTAGAAGCGGTCGCAGAAGTCGCGGTATTCGGGCCATTTCCGGTCGGCCCGGAAGTCGGCGACGCTCGACTTGATCTCCACGATGGCGAGCCGGCCGCAGCCGCCGAGCGCGATCACGTCCGCCCGGCGGCCGTTGGCGAGGGTGAATTCCGGAATCGTGGCGTGGCCGAGTTCGGCGAGCAGGCGCCGGACGCCGCGCTGCACGCCGAGCGCGGTCGGCGACTGGCGGCGGTCGGGGGGCAGGACGAGGGCGGTGGCGGACAAGGCGGGACGGGAGTGCGAGCGGACCGAATCGTGAACGCCATCCGACCAGACGCCGGCGGCCTTGTCACCTCGCCCCCCTTGTCGCAGGCCGGCGCCGGTCCCTCGCACCCGGCCGGGCCCTTGCATCGTGCGACCGGCGCGGCTAGCACCCGGACAGAAAACCATCGTCCGATCAATAGATTAGGATCGTTCCAGACTGCCGGGCGACGCCGCCCGCCGACGGGGAGACGCGATGACGGCCGCCAGCATCCGGGCCTGGAGCTTCGTCCACACATGGACGAGCCTGATCTGCACGCTGTTCATGCTGCTGCTGTGCCTCACCGGCCTGCCGCTGATCTTCCACCACGAGATCGACGACTGGTTCGGGTCGATGACGGAGGCCTCGCCGGCGACCGGAGAGAAGGCGCCGGAATCGCGCATCATCGCCAGGGCGCTCGCCGACCATCCCGGCAAGGTGGTGCAGTATGTCGGCTGGGACACCCACGAGCCCGACCACGTCTACGTCATCCTCCACGACAGCCCGGCCGGCGACCCCAACGCCTCGACCAGCAAGGTCTACGACGTCCGCACGGCCGCACCCCTCGGCGAGCCGGGCAGCGCCTTCATGCGGGTGATGCTGCGGCTGCACGTCGACATGTTCGCCGGCCTGCCCGGCACGCTGTTCCTCGGCGCGATGGGGCTGCTCCTCGTCGCGGCGATCGTGTCGGGCGTGGTGCTGTACTGGCCGTTCACCCGGCGGCTCGACTTCGGGACGATCCGGCCGCGGCGCTCGCGGCGGGTGGCGTGGCTCGACCTGCACAACCTGCTCGGCATCGTCACGGTGGCGTGGCTGGTCGTGGTCGGGTTCACCGGCAGCATCAACACCCTGGCCCAGCCGCTGATCGGCTACTGGAAGCAGGCCGAACTCGGCGCGATGATCGCCGCCCATGCCGGGCGGCCCGCCCCGGCGCGGCTCGCGCCCTTCGACGCCATGCTGGCCCGCGCCCGGGCGCACGCGCCCGGCATGGCCCCGGGCTTCGTCGCCTTCCCGGGCACGCCGTTCACCACCGGGCACCACTTCGCCGTGTTCCTGCGCGGCGACACCCCGCTGACCTCGCGGCTGCTGCGGCCGGTGCTCCTCGACGGCGAGACCGGCGCGGTGGCGGATGCCCGGGGCCTGCCGTGGTACCTCACCGCGCTCCTCGTCTCGCAGCCGCTGCATTTCGGCGATTACGGCGGCCTGCCGCTCAAGATCATCTGGGCGCTCCTCGACGTCGTGAGCCTCGTGGTGCTGGGCAGCGGCCTCTACCTGTGGTGGACCCGCCGCGCCCGCGGCGGCGCGCCCGCCGGGGCGGCCCTGCCCGAGGCGGCCCGGGCATGACCCGCCGCAGCCCCGGCGGTTGGCGCCGCGTGTTCGGCATTCCGCTCGTCGTCGGGATCGCCGGGATCCTCGGCCTCGTCAGCGCCCTGGTGTTCGAGGGCCCCGGCCGGGTCGCCGCGTGGATCGGGGTCGGCCTGCCCCTCGCCCTCGTCGTCTGGTTCGTCGGCCGCGCCTATGGCGGCCGGTCCGCGTCCCGCTCCGGATCCCCGCGCCCGGGCTGACAGTTGAGCGTTGGCGGTTGATCTTGCGGTCCCTCTCGCCGAATGTCGCCGCGAGTCCGCCGTAGAGCGGCCGGCAGGGAGACGACGGCATGGGCCAGCACGGCGCCGCCGAGGAACGCAAGGGCAAGGACGGCCGCGGCCCGCGGCTGGTCGGCGGCACCGCCGTCTCGGCGCGGAGCGCCGCGGTGCGGCTGGAGGGCGTGGCGATCGCCTTCGCCCTCAAGGGGGGCCGGCGCTACACCGCGGTCGAGGGCATCGACCTCGCGATCGAGCCCGGCGAGTTCGTGGCGGTGGTCGGCCCGACCGGGTCGGGCAAGTCGACGATCCTCAACGCCGCCGCCGGCCTGCTCAAGCCGGCCGCCGGCCGGGTCGCGGTGTTCGACGCGGCCCTCGCCGGCCTCAACGCCCGCGCCGGCTACCTCTTCCAGGCCGACGCCCTGATGCCGTGGAAGACCGCCCTCGACAACGTCGCGGTGGCGCTCGAACCCCAGGGCGTGAGCCGGACCGAGGCGCGCGAGCGCGCCCGCGACTGGCTCAGGCGCGTCGGCCTCGCGGCCTTCACCGACCGCTATCCCCACATGCTGTCGGGCGGCCAGCGCAAGCGCGTGGCGCTGGCCCAGATGCTGATCCGCGACCCCGAGATCCTGCTGATGGACGAGCCGTTCGGGCCCCTCGACGCCCAGACCCGGCAGATCATGGGCAACCTGCTGCTGGAGCTGTGGGCGGCCAACCGCAAGGCGGTGATCTTCGTCACCCACGACCTCGAGGAGGCGATCGCGCTGTCCGACCGGGTGATCGTGCTCTCGGCCGGGCCCGCCGCCCGCGTCGTCGGCGAGTACCGGGTGCCGCTGGCGCGCCCGCGCGACATCAGCGAGATCCGCCTCGAACCGTCGTTCCACGCCCTCTACAAGGACATCTGGTCGTGCCTGAAGGTCGAGGTCTCCCGCGCCTACGCCAGCGGCCCCACCTGAGACCCGCCCCGGAGCCCCGCCCGTGAACCGCCTCGGCCTCCTCGCCCTCCAGATCCTCGTCGGCCTCGCCGGCCTCGCCGTCTGGCACGTGCTGACCGTGTACCCGGTCTTCGGCGCCCCCAAGCAGGTGCAGTTCTTCTTCTCGACCCCCCTCGACGTGCTGGCCCGCACCTGGACCGAGATGACCAACCCGGAGATCTGGGGCCACCTGTGGATCACCCTGCAGGAAACGGTGCTGGCCTTCGTGTTCGGGGCAGCCGGCGGCATCGCGTTCGGGTTCGTGTTCGCCCGCAACGCCCTGCTGGCGGCGGTGTTCGACCCCTACATCAAGGCCGCCAACGCCCTGCCGCGGGTGGTGCTGGCGCCGATCTTCGCCCTGTGGTTCGGGCTCGGCATCTGGTCGAAGGTCGCACTCGGCTTCACCCTCGTGTTCTTCATCGTGTTCTTCAACGTCTACCAGGGCGTGCGCGAGGTCAGCCCGGTGGTGCTCAACAACGCCCGCATGCTCGGCATGAACGAGCGCGGGCTGCTGCGCCACGTCTACTGGCCCTCGGCGCTGACCTGGATGTTCTCGTCGCTGCACACCGCGGTCGGCTTCGCCCTCGTCGGCGCGGTGGTGGGCGAGTACCTCGGCTCCTCGGCCGGGCTCGGCTACAAGATCCACGAGGCCGAGAGCGTGTTCGACGTCACCGGCGTCTTCGCCGGGATGCTGATCCTGACCGTGTTCGTCATCGTCATCGACGCGGTCGTCACCCTGATCGAGAACCGGCTGCTGAACTGGCGCCCCGGCGCGGGCCACGGCTGACCTTCACTCCCCCTGCCGCAGGAGACACCCATGGACCGCCGCAGCTTCCTCGCCGGCGCGGGCGCCGCGACCCTGGCGCTCGGCCACGCCGCCCCGGCCCGGGCCGACATCGTCAAGGTGCGCATCGGCGTCGGCGGCAAGCCGCTGCTGTACTACCTGCCGCTGACGATCGCCGAGCGGAAGGGCTTCTTCAAGGAGGAGGGCATCGACGCCGACATCAACGATTTCGGCGGCGGCGCCCGCTCGCTCCAGGCCCTGATCGGCGGCTCGGTCGACGTGGTGACCGGGGCCTACGAGCACACGATCCGGATGCAGGCCAAGGGCCAGGACGTGCGCGCGGTGTGCGAGCTCGGCCGCCTGCCGGCCATCGTCATCGGGGTGCGCAAGGACCTCGCCGGCACGATCAAGTCGCCGGCCGACTTCAAGGGCCGCAAGATCGGCGTCACCGCCCCGGGCTCCTCGACGGCGCTCGCGGCGCAGTACGCGATGCTGAAGGCCGGGCTGAAGGCGAGCGACGCCGCCCTCATCGGCATCGGCGGCGGCGCCGGCGCGATCGCCGCGATGAAGAAGGGCGAGATCGACGCGATCTCCCACCTCGACCCGGTGATCGCCAAGCTCGAATCCGACGGCGACATCGCGGTGCTGATCGACACCCGCACCGATGCCGGCACCCGGGCGCTGTTCGGCGGCGCGAATCCGGCCGCGGTGGTCTACACCAAGGCGGACTGGATCAACCAGCACGCCATGGCGACCCAGAAGGTCGTCAACGCCTTCGCCAAGTCGCTCAAGTGGATCGCCGCCGCGAGCCCGGACGAGATCGCCGACACCGTGCCGCCGGCCTACCATTTCGGCGACCGGGCGCTCTACGTGCAGGCGGTGAAGAACTCCCTGGAGAGCTACTCCCGCACCGGGATCCCGACCCCCGAGGGCATGGCGAGCATCCTCGACCTCGTGCGGACCCTCGACCCGGAATTCCAGGGCGCCAAGGTCGACCTCGCGGCGACCTTCGAGGACCGCTTCGTGCGCAAGGCGATGAGCTGAGCTGAGCGGCCCGGCGCCTCGGGAGCCGGGCCTACTTCCCCGGCCAGAACTGCACCACCCCGGCCCCCGGCGCCAGCCAGACGAAGGCCCAGACGAAGGCCGAGCTGACGTTGGCGAGCTGGAAGTGCAGCCGCGAGACCGCGAACACCCCGGCGATGAGCGGCACCACCGCCCGCGCCGGTCCGATGAACCGGCCGACGAAGATGCCCCACGCGCCCCAGCGGCGGCAGAATTCCTCGCCCTTCTCGACCATCGCCGGATAGCGGCTGAGCGGCCAGATCCGCTTCGAGCCTTCCTTGTAGTAGCGGCCGAACTCGTACGACACCCAGTCGCCGAGGATCGCCCCGATCGCCGCCCCGATCATCACCGGCAGGAACGGGATGTCGGTGGCGCCGAGCAGCGCCCCGATCCCGAGCAGGATCACGGTGGCGGGCACCAGGAACGACAGCACCGCGAGCGACTCGCAGAAGGCGATGATCCCGGTGATGACCGGCGCCCAGGCCTGGTGCTCGCGCACGAAGTCGAGGGTCGTGGTGCGGATCGTCTCGAAGTCCATGAATCCTGATCTTCCAGTATCCTGATCGTCCGGCATCCTGACCGTTCGGCCGCTGGGATCTGGTTCGCGGCTGCCCCGGGGCAAGCTCTGCCCTCCGGGTCCATGGCATGATCGTGAGCGAATTGCTGCGCTCGGCGCCTTCCGCTACGCAGCCCGCACGGGTTGGCGGCACGCGGACCCGCGAGGGTTCTCCGGCCTGCGAGACGCGCCATGAACGTCCTGTCGATCCAGTCCCACGTCGCCTACGGCCATGTCGGCAACGCCTCGGCGGTGTTTCCGATGCAGCGCCTCGGGGTCGAGGTCTGGCCGATCCACACGGTGCAGTTCTCCAACCACACCGGCTACGGCGCGTGGCGCGGGCGGGTGTTCGACGGTCCGGCGATCGAGGAACTGGTCGACGGCATCGCCGAGCGCGGCGTGCTCGGCACCTGCGACGGGGTCCTGTCGGGCTACATGGGCTCGGCCGATATCGGCACCGCGATCCTGACCGCGGTCGGGCGGGTGCGCGCCGCCAACCCGGCGGCCCTGTATTGCTGTGACCCGGTGATCGGCGACGTCGGCCGCGGGGTGTTCGTGCGCCCGGGCGTGCCGGAATTCATGCGCGATCAGGCGGTGCCCGCCGCCGACCTCATCACCCCCAACCAGTTCGAGCTGGACTTCCTCTCGGGCCGGGACAGCGGCACGCTCGCGGCGGCGAAGGCGGCGGTGGCGGCGGTGCAGGCGACCGGGCCGCGGGTGGTGCTGGTCACCTCGCTCCACACCGCCGAGACGCCGGACGACGCCATCGACCTCCTGGCCGGCGAGGGCGGGCGGTTCTGGCGCCTGCGCACTCCGCGCCTGTCGCTCGACATCAACGGCGCCGGCGACGCCACCGCGGCGCTGTTCCTCGTCCACTACGCCCGCACCCGCTCGGCCGAGGCGGCGCTCGCCGCCGCCGGCGCCTCGGTCTTCGGCCTGCTGCGCCGCACCGCGGAGGCCGGCGCCCGCGAGATCCTCACGGTCGCGGCCCAGGACGAGTTCGTGTCCCCGAGCCGGGTATTTCCGGTCGAGGCGGTGTGAGCCTCCCGAAGGCGGGGGCGATCAGACGAGGCTGACCGCGAGCGTCTTCCCGACCGCGGATGCCGCCTTCACCAGCGTGTCGAGCTGGATGCGGTCGTTGTCCGGGTCGAACAGCCGGCCGACCTGCGTCGCGCTGGTCCGCATGCGGCGGGCGAGTTCCGACTTGGTGATGTTCTGCGACAGCATCTCCCGCTCGATCTGGAGCGCGAGCGTGCGCTTGATCGCCGTCGCCGTCACATCCTCGTAGAGGCCTTCGTCGCGCAGGAAGCTGTCGAAGCTCTCGCCGATCCTCGGATTGTCATTCATGGCGCAGCACGTCCTTCATCCGGGCTGTGGCGAGGTCGATTTCCTTCTCGGGCGTCTTCTGCGTCTTCTTGATGAAGCCGTGCAAGAGCACCATACGCGGGCCGACCAGAACGAAGAAGACGCGGGCGATCCGACCCGATGAAATCGTCGAACGGACCTCGTACAATCCCTTCACGCCGGAGATGGGCGCGCATTTCGGTTTCCCGATCGGCCAGCAGAACTCGAGCGTCGCGATATCCTCGCCGATTGTCTTGCGGTCGGTGGCGGGCAGCTCCATGAGCCAGTCCCGGACCGGACGTCGTCCGGATTCCATGGTGTAGAAGGCCGCCTGGAGGGTCTTGATCGGTCCACCCATCGCTGCCCCACCTTTTGAGGTTTACCTTATAAGGTAGAGACGTCAAGGCTGGGAGAGGCCGATAAGGGCTTGCGCCCGCCCGCCCCCGCGTGTTGCGTCGCACCACAGAGTCGAACCGGAGAGATCCATGGCCGCGCGCCGCTTCGCCACCCTCGACGTGTTCACCGAGCATCCGCTCGCCGGCAATCCGCTCGCGGTGGTGCTCGATGCCGAGGGGCTCGACGCCATGGCCATGCAGGCGATCGCGGCCGAGTTCAACCTGTCCGAGACGGTGTTCGTGCTCCCTCCCGACGAGCCGCGCCACCGGGCCCGGCTGCGCATCTTCACCCCGCGCCAGGAGCTGCCCTTCGCCGGCCACCCCACGGTCGGGACCGCCGTGCTGCTCGCGCTCCAGGACAAGCGCGCCGAGATCGCCGACGCGGTGGCGTTCGGCCTCGAGGAGACCGTCGGCACCGTGCCCTGCATCGTCGAGACCGGCGAGGGGCGCGGCCGGGCCCGGTTCCGCCTGCCGCGCCTGCCCGAGATCTGGGGCGAGGCCGGCGGGCTCGGGCCGGAGCCGGAGGCCGTCGCCCGGGCGCTCGGCCTCGACCCGGCCGAGATCGGCTTCGACCTGCACCGGCCGAGCCGCCACACCGCCGGCACGCCGTTCGACTTCGTGCCGGTGCGCTCCCTGGCCGCCCTCGGGCGGGCGAAGCCGAGCGTCGAATCGCTCCAGGTCGCGTTCGGGGCCGGCGCCAAGGTGTTTCTCTACACCCGCGAGACCGGCGACCCGGCCCAGTCCTTCCGTGCCCGGATGTTCGCGCCGGCGAGCGGCATCCCGGAGGATCCGGCCACCGGCGGCGCCTCGGCGGCCTTCGCGGGCGTGCTGATGCAGTGCGAGCCCCTCGGCGACGGCACTCACGACGTAATGATCGCCCAGGGCTACGAGATGGGCCGGCCGAGCGAGATCGCGCTCCAGCTCGTGATCGAGGGCGGCGCCCTGCGCGGCGCCGAGATCGGCGGCAGCGCCGTGGTGGTGTCCCGGGGCGAGCTGCTGCTGTGAGCGTCTCCCTTACCCGGGTCCGCCGGGTCCGCGCCCGCGTCGGGCCGCACGACTGGGCCTGGGCGCGGGAGGCCCGCGCCGCGATCGCCGCGAACTGGCGCCGCCGCCTCGCCGCGACGCCGGCGATGTTCAACGGCGCGGTGCTGCTCGCCCACGAGTTCGCGGTGGAGCCCGACGGCACGCTGCGGCTCGGGCTGTTCGAGTCCGACTACGCCGCCCTGACGGCGTTCATCGACCTCGGCTTTCCCGACGACTCGGTCGCCAACGTCTTCGCCGCGCTGGCGCCGCGCACCGCGGACGGCGCCTACCTGCTCGGCCGCATGGGCGGGCACACCGCCCGGGCCGGGCAGGCGTACTTCGCCTGCGGCACGCCCGACCGCTCGGATGTCGGGCCGGACGGGGCCGTCGACCTCGCCGCCAGCGCCCGGCGGGAATTCACCGAGGAGACCGGCCTCGTCGGGCCGGAGAGCACCGAGGGCTTCGTCGTCGTGCGCGACGGCGGGCTGCTCGGAATCCTCGAGCCGGTCGTCCTGGCGGACGAGACCAATGCCGTCCTCGCCCGCATCGAGGCGCATCTCGCCCGCGAGGCCGAGCCCGAACTCGCCGGCATGGTGGTGGTGCGCGGGCCGGGCGACATCGACCCGGCCCGCATGCCCGGCTACGTCCGGACCTTCCTCGCCGACGCCCTCGCCGGCGCCTGACGCCCTACGGGTAGCCGTAGCGCGCCTTGGCGGCGGCGAGCAGGCGCATCGCCTCGACGTCCCGTCCGCCGGCGCAGGCGTTCGACGCCACCGCGAGGTCGGCCGAGAAGCGCTGCCCGACCGGGGCGTTGAGGTTGCCGGTGGCGACGTCGCTGTCGACCACCGCCTGAGTGCGGGCGATCGCCGGGCCGCAGCCGGCGCCGGGCACCAGCGCCGCGACCGGACCCGGGGCCGCCGGCACCGCGGCGACCGGAGCGGGGGGGGCCTTGGAGTTGCAGCCGGCGAGCGGCGCGGCCGCGGCGAGGACGAGGGCGGCGAGCCCGTGGCGGAGTGAGGGTGACACGGCTGTTCTCCCCGTGAACCGGACGGCGGCCGGGCTAGGCCGCATGGCCAAGCTTGTGGCCCGCCGGTCGGGGACGGTCAATGCGAGGCGCCAGGGCAATCGGGTGAACCCGATTGCCCTGGGTTTCTTGCTTGGCCTCAGGCGCCGGCATTCGCGTCCGCTCACTTGGCTTCGCTCCGCTCTGCGTCCGAGAGGACGTTCGTCCTCCCGGACCCGCTGCGCGGGGCGCTCTTCGCGCCCGACGGATCGACAATCGGGTTTCACCCGATTGCCCTGTGCGAGTCGCTGCCGCGTCTTGTCAGCGCGCCCCGCGGCCGGTAAACGGAGAGCCCTCGCGAGGGGCATGACGCCGGATCGGCGCCCCGCATCAGGAGATTCGAGCCGTGGCTCATGCCGGCTCCGCGCTGACGACCGACCGCCCCGCTCCCGCGGTGGCGACGTCGCGCGCGCTCCGTCTCGCCGGCCTTCTCCTTATCAGCCCCTGAGGGCCGTCCGGGCGTGCGCCTGGGCCTTCAGGGGACCGCAGAGACCCGAGCCACCCTGCCGCGACCGTCCCTGCGCGACGCCGTTCGTCCCGGGACCGAACTCCAGAGATCCGCCATGTCCGAGACCGTCCGTGCCGCCGCTCCCTCCCCCGAGCGCGTGCTGATCTTCGACACCACCCTGCGCGACGGCGAGCAGTGCCCCGGCGCCACCATGACCTTCGAGGAGAAGCTCGCGGTCGCCGAGATGCTCGACGGCATGGGCGTCGACATCATCGAGGCCGGCTTCCCGATCGCCTCCAACGGCGACTTCGAGGCGGTGTCCGAGATCGCCCGCCGGTCGAGGAACGCCGTCATCGCCGGCCTCGCCCGGGCGATTCCCGCCGACATCGCCCGCGCCGGCGAGGCGGTGCGCGTCGCCAAGCGCGGCCGCATCCACACCTTCGTCTCGACCTCGCCGATCCACCTCGCGCACCAGATGCGCAAGACCGAGGACGAGGTGCTGGAGATCATCCTCAGGACGGTGGCCCAGGCCCGCGACCTGATCGACGACGTCGAGTGGTCGGCGATGGACGCCACCCGCACGCCGATCGACTACCTGTGCCGCTGCGTCGAGGCGGCGATCCGCGCCGGCGCCACCACGATCAACCTCCCCGACACGGTCGGCTACGCGACCCCCGACGAGTACCGGGCGATGTTCCGCGCCGTCCGCGAGCGGGTGCCCAACGCCGACAAGGCGATCTTCTCGGTCCACTGCCACAACGACCTCGGTCTCGCCATCGCCAACTCGCTGGCCGGCGTCGAGGGCGGCGCCCGGCAGATCGAGTGCACCATCAACGGCATCGGCGAGCGCGCCGGCAACGCCGCGCTGGAGGAGGCCGTGATGGCGATCCGCACCCGCGCCGACGTGCTGCCCTACGCCACCGGCATCGACACGACCCAGCTCGTGCGCGCCTCGAAGCTGGTCGCCGGCGCGACCCACTTCCCGGTCCAGTACAACAAGGCGATCGTCGGCCGGAACGCCTTCGCCCACGAGAGCGGCATCCACCAGGACGGGATGCTGAAGAACCAGTCGACCTACGAGATCATGACACCGGAATCGGTCGGTGTGCACAAGACCTCGCTGGTGATGGGCAAGCATTCCGGCCGCGCCGCCTTCCGCTCGAAGCTCGACGAGATGGGCTACGGCCTGTCCGACAACCAGTTCCAGGACGCCTTCGAGCGGTTCAAGGCGCTCGCCGACCGCAAGAAGCACGTCTACGACGAGGACATCGAGGCCCTGGTCGACGAGAACCTCGCCACCGCCCACGACCGCATCCGCCTCGTCTCGCTCACCGTGATCGCCGGCACCCGCGGGCCGCAGCGGGCGACGATGCGGCTCGACATCGACGGCCGCGTCGTCACCGAGGAGGCCGACGGCAACGGGCCGGTCGACGCGGTGCTCAACGCGATCAAGACCCTGGTCCCGCACGAGGCGAGCCTCGAACTCTACGACGTGCACGCCGTCACCGGCGGCACCGACGCCCAGGCCGAGGTCTCGGTGCGCCTCAAGCAGGACGACCGCATCGTCACCGCCCGCGGCACCGATCCCGACACCCTGGTCGCCTCGGCCAAGGCCTATCTCGCCGCCCTCAACAAACTGCTCGCCGGCGCGAGCCGGCGCCTGCACGCCCAGCACGCCGCGGCGGAGTAGGGCGGGAAATCTGCGCGGCGGCGGATCTTAGGGCTGGACACGTCCGGGTCGAGCCTGTAGATCCCCGCCTCACAGACGGAGCGGCTGGTGACCGCTCCGACCTCGCTCTTCGGAGTGACGGGCGCATAGCTCAGTTGGTAGAGCAGCTGACTCTTAATCAGCGGGTCCTAGGTTCGAGCCCTAGTGCGCCCACCAAATTCCCCAAGCAGCAGAGCTACTTGGTGAGAGGCATAACCGGGTTGTTGGAGAGCCGTTGGAATCCTTCCCTGACGGAGCGTTCCAATACCTCAGATACCCCAGGCACCACCTTCCCCTTCTGACATCATCTGCGCGGCCCTCGAACCTGGCCTCAAGGGCGGGATCGCGGCAAATCGGACCGCTCTCGTGGTCAGCGCTCTGCATGCCGCCGGCTGGAGCTTCGTTCACGAAGACGTGATCCCGGCGACAGGCCAGAGCCATCCGACCGTTTCTGCTGCATCGAGCGCTGTCGGTTCTGCGAGCGTGGCGCTAATCCGCCCCACTCACCCGGACGACGTGGCCGTGGATGCGTTCGCAGCTGCCACGAAGGCCGAATTCGCTCGATCTCGGGAAAAGGGGCGCGGGGGCTGGAACGACGCTGAGCGGTGCTCTGTCGAGAGCCTGGCGGCCATGCTCAACGAGCACGTCCTCAAGGGCGACCCGGTCGACGTCGCGAACTTCGCGACGATGCTGCACCACCGCGGCGGGCGAACGGGCCCTGATGCCGAATCGAAAGCTCTGCGCGGTCTCGCCTGGGTGCTCGACGCGCATCTCTCGGACGGCGCCCCGTCCGACCACCGCTATGATTTGGTCACGGCGCCCCTCGGCCGCGTCTATCCCGACCGCGTCCACACCGTCGAGCGGTGCGGGGAGTCCTCATGTCGCGCGCACGGCTGCGACGAATGCCCGACGGACGCGCAATGGCGGGCGGCCAACGATCGGCTGACGGCGTGGCTCGCCCGAGATCCGAACTCGGCACCGGCCGGACCACGCGCGCTGATCGTTGACGAGAGCACTCCATTGACGGCCGAGCAGCTCGCCCGCTCACTCCCACTCGCGCCAAACGCCGTCGCGATCTCGGCCCAGCCGCAGGTCTTGGACCCCGCGAGCTGAGGGTCGTGCCCCTCCGCCGCCAATGCGGCCAGCCGCTCCGCGCCCACCAGTGCAGCCCCAATTGGTGCAGCCGCACCCTGCTCTGGTCACCCGACGACAAACGCAAGCTCAGGGGGACGAGACGGGATCGTGACTCCCATCCAGAGCCAGAAGGGCGACCCGATCGCCGAGATCGACGCAATCCTGTGCCTGTTCGATCGGAAGGGCCTCCAGCCCGAGGCCGGCGTGCCGGTCGAGGTGATGATCAGCCACGCGCCACCCTACCGCTGGCACCTCCGCTACGCCGAGATGAGCGAGGAGAAGGGCCTACACCCGCCGACGATCGCGTTCCTCATTCTGCGCCCCATCACGACTGACGACGTGCTGATCGAGCATGAGGGCTTCGAGTGCGCCGGCAGCATGGCCCGGGCGTCGGCCCGGGTCACGGACGAGGCCGACGCCCGGCTCAAGCGGGAGCACGGCCGGACGGTCGGGTGGCTCGCCCCCGGCCGAACTCCCGTAATCGAGGCGAGCAACGTCAATGCAGGGTCGACCTGGGGCATCGCCCGCAAGCCCCTCACACCGGGCACGGTCTACGTCTCGCTCTCCGACCTGCGGGAGGGCCGCAACCGGGTGACGGGCATCCCGGACCTGGAACCGCTCGACCCACGGATCCTCGGCAGCCTCTACCGGCGCCGGGTCGCGCCTGCCGCATCGCGTCGGATCTCGACCGACCGTAGCCGACGCGGTGGGCGGGGCGAACCCGCCACGAGCCGAGGGAATGTCTCGCAAAGGTCGTAGACCCCGCAGTTGACGTGTCTCGAAACGCCAAAAGCGGCCTTCCGAGACGTACCGCCGGGTGATGAGTGTGGACGCTGCGCCAACTTACACTCGTAGTGCCAAGCTTGGACATCGAAGTACCAGTGGCATAGCGTTTCCATTGGAAACATCTTGTATCGCCACTGATCCTTAAGTGGCTCCCGAGCTTGCACCGCTCGCTGGCTCGATTGCAGGGTAAGGCTCTGGGAAAGCGCTTGGCAATCTCACCGCATCGAGGGCGACAGCGGCTCGTTAGTCATGAGGGGGAACGCCCGCCGAGTTCAGCAACGAGATGACCAGTGCCAACCGGAGGAGGCCGCCTCGGTACGATTCATTTCCGTTGGACAGTTGACAGTGGAAAGTTTCCGATGTAAATATCGCATATCGCCGAGATGGACCTCCTCATGAAACTGGTCAAAAAGGCCAACGCCCATCATCATGGCGCCCTGCGCGAGGCCCTCCTCGCTGAAGCCGAGCGCGTGATCGATACCCAAGGGCTGGAGGCTCTCTCGCTCCGCTCGATCTCACGGGCCGTGGGCGTCACCCACGCCGCGCCCACCAACCATTTCGGCGATCTGACCGGCCTGCTGAGCGAGTTGGCAGCGGACGGTCTACGGCGCCTCGCTCAGCACCTGCACACCGCCATCCGGGTCGCAGGCCCGGGCCTGCGTGAGCGAGCCCACGCCATGGCCCGCGCCTACCTCCATTTCGCAATCGAACATCCGGGCCTGCTGGTACTGATGTCGCGCAGTGCCCACCTCGATCCGACCCGTCCCGCACTCAGGGAGGCCATGGAGCAAGCAAGCCGGGTACTGGACGACTTCGCGGACGAGATCCAGAAGGCGAAGGGCGTCGATCCGGTACGGGCTGCAGCCGAGCGCACAGCGTTGCGCGCCCTGATCCATGGCTATTCGGCGCTGCTGATCGACGGTCGTCTCGAACGCACCCTGGCGGCGCTGCCGGAGGGCACGACAGCTGAGAGCTTCTTCGACGTCGTTCTCGACGTCATCGATTTCCCATGACGCTGACCCGAGTGCGACAGTCCTCGTTGTTGGCCTGATCGAGGCCATTCTGCCGAGGCGAGCCTCTATGCTGAGCGTTTCCCTTGTTATAGTGCTCGGTTTCGATAAAAAAGAAAACGGCTGGCGACGGAGACACTGCGTCTCCGAACGGTCCGGCATTATCCTCCGCCAACTCTTGTCAGGATCAGAACCATGTCTCACGTCGTTCGCGCCGCCGCTGTCGTGGCGCTGATGGGCCTCACGGCCGTCCCAGCTTCGGCCATGCCGGTGTCTAATCCGTCAGGTACGACCCCACTGATCGAGCAGGTCGCTGGGGGATGCGGTCCGGGTGCGTGGCGCGGTCCATGGGGACACTGCCGGAGCACGCCGTATTACGGGCGCCTGCCGAACGGCTACTACCAGACGCGCGTCGGCAACGGCTGCCCTCCTGGCTATTGGCGCGGTCCGTGGGGCCATTGCCGCAATACCCCGTATCACGGGCGCCTGCCGGGTGGTGGCTGGAAGTGATCCGCGGCAGGTCTGGTCGGCGTCGGCCGGACCAAGCAACATCTCCCTATCACAATCATCGTTGCCCGGCTTCTTGCGGAGCCGGGCGCGACGGAGCACGACGACCATAAGCGCCGAGCCGGTGTCTCTCGCCGCGAACGCTCGCACGCCGGCGTGGCCGTCGACCGATCCTGCTGCGCAGTCCGTGTATGTTGCTATCGTCGTGCTCAGGGATCCGAGACAGCTGGGTCGAAGCCACCAGCGTCTAGCATCGGACCTATCGTCCCCAAGCCAGCGTCTGTGAGGTCATCATGCGCAAGAGTGTGCTCGCCCTCGTGTTCGTCGTCTCGGCGACGAGCCGAGTCCTGGCCAACGAACCGCCAATCCAGGGGCCCGCGGACGCGGCCTGTCGCGAGCAGGCCCGGACGCAGGTCTTCACCGCGCCGAACCCGAACGGTCTGAGCCTCTGGGATCTCGGCTCCCAGCTCTGGCACAGCTGCATGGCCGCCTACCATGGGCGTAGTCCCAACGCGGATCGCCGGGAGCAGCGGTTCTGACGTCGTAAGCTCGTTAGGTCATGACTAACCGGGTCCGACTGGGCATCGTGGAGGAGAGAAGGTGTCTTCCAGATCTTCATCAAGGATTGCGAGCATGATGCATCGCCCGTGGCGCCCGATCCGCCAACCTGCTTTTGCTTTTGTGCGCCTGCTCGCAACCGCGATGATCGCCTGCGGATTGATCGGCGGGGGGGAAGCGCTTGCGCAGCCCGTGCCCCAGCTGCGATCGGGGGCGCGGACTGCGCCCGGCACCCTGCTCGATGCCCAACCGCTGGCCAACGCGCCCGACGGCACATCGGCTTACCGGGTGCTCTACCGCTCGACCGGCCTGCGAGGCGAGCCGATTGCTGTCTCGGGCGCGGTCATCGTACCGGCTGGACCGATACCGCCCGGAGGTCGGCCCGTCGTGGCTTGGGCGCACCCGACCACCGGCGTCGTTGACAAGTGCGCCCCTTCCCTGGCTCGCGTGCTCTATCGCTCGATCCAGGGCCTACAGGAGATGCTGGCCCGCGGCTACATCGTGGCCGCGACGGACTATCCCGGCCTCGGCACGCCCGGCCTTCACCCCTACCTCGTCGGGATCAGCGAGGGACGCGCCGTGCTCGACTCGGTGCGCGCCGCTCGGCAGCTCGCCGGGTCCAGCGGCGCCACGAATGCCTTTGCGGTCTGTGGTCATTCGCAAGGGGGGCACGCTGCGCTCTTCACCGGCCTCCTAGCCCACGGCTACGCCCCGGAGCTCACCCTCGTTGGCGTCGCCGCGGCTGCGCCGGCGACCGAACTCGCCACCCTGATGATGGCCGACCTCGACACCTCGGGCGGCAAGAACCTCACCGCGATGACGTTGTGGTCGTGGTCGCAGGTCTACGGCGCGCCGATGACCAAGGTTGTCGCGCCGGCTGCACTCCCTGTTATCGACGAACTCGCCAACGACTGCCTCGAGACGCTCATCGACGTGCTGGAGCGGCGGGGACCATCGAGGGCGCTCGACCGAAGCTTCCTGTCGGTCGATGACCTCGCCGGACGAGAGCCCTGGCGCTCGCTGCTCGCCCGCAACACGCCCGGCACGCTGCCGCCCCGCATCCCGGTCATTCTAGCGCAAGGTGCCGCCGACACGCTCGTGCTACCTCGGGTGACATCGGATTATCGGATGCGGCTTTGCCTGGCTGGCAGTCGTGTCCAGTTCGATTTGGTACCGGGGGTTGGGCATCTCTCCATCGCCAAGGATGCAGCACCGACCGCTCTCGACTGGATCGGCGATCGGTTCGCTGGGGAGCCCGCGCCGAGCAATTGTGGCGCGCAGTAGCCTCTCAAACCGCTTCAGACCCCCTGAGCTCGCCTCCAGAAATGTGGTGACTGGCGGGCTTACACTCCATGGCAAGGCGGTGATGGTCATGGCTACCTTCCCCGGCAAAGCTGAGACGCCTCGACAGGGTATACTAAAAAGAGATGGCAGAGTGGAGGGAGGGGGGAAGTAACCGCCCCCTCCCCCATCCGACATCACGCGAAGAAGCGAGCATCCGTGTTGGCAGCCCCCGCCGACAGGTCGAGGTTGCCCACGCCGGTCAGCCGGAAGCTGCCGCTCGTCAGGCCGTCGCCGCTGGTCACCGTGTAGAGGTCGCTGCCCGACCCGTGCGAGAGCACCGCGTCGGTGCCGAAGCCGTAGAACGCCAGCGTGTCGGTGCCGCGCACGAAGTCCGTCACCGTGTCGCCCGCGGTCTCGCCTGCCCGCAGCACGAACGTGTCGCGACCGAGACCGCCGGTCAGCGTGTCGGCCCCGCCACGTCCATCAAGGATGTTGTGACCCTTGTTGCCAACGAGGAGGTTGGCCAATGCATTGCCGGTGCCGTTCAGCGATGCGCTGGTGCCCAATCCGAGATTTTCGACATTGTCACCCAGAGTGTAGCTGGTGCCTGCCAGCACCCGGTCGGTACCTTCGCCCGCCTTCTCCACCACCACGTCAGCCGCATTGTCGACGACGTAGGTGTCGTTGCCGAGCCCCCCGACCATCGTGTCGGCCCCGGCGCCGCCATCGAGGCGATCGTTGCTTCTCCCGCCGGTCAGAAGGTTGTCCAGCCCGTTGCCGATGCCAGAGAAGCTGCCCGAGCCGGTGAAGGTGAGCCCCTCGACGTTGTCGGCCAGCGTGGCACTGGCCAGCGAGGTCCGCACCGTGTCGCGGCCTTCACCCGGCAGCTCCACCACCACGTCACCAGCATCGTCGACGACGTAGGTGTCGTCACCAGCCGCGCCGCGCATCGTGTCGGCGCCCGCGCCACCATCGAGTAGTTCATTGGCGGACGTACCGACCAGAACGTCGTTGCTGGCAGGGATGCCGCCGATAACGGTGAAGTTGCCCGCGGTGAGCACCTCCCTGACGTCGAGAGTGGCGAACTGCACGGCGGCCGTGACGCCGCTGCCGTCGGCGTCAAAGTACAGGCCTCCTGTAGCGGCATCGTACAGGATCCGGTCGTCCGCGTCGGCCGGGCCAGTCGCGAGATCGCGGAAGGCGCTCGTCGCCAGAGTGCCGTTGACCAAGTCCCTGAAGACCGCGCCGTCGAGCTGGATGGTGTCGTCGGCTCGCGAGAAGTCGGTGATACGGTCGATGTTTCCAGCGCCCAGAGGGGTGGAGAACGCGAACGTGTCTTGACCGAGTCCTCCAGTCAGCGTGTCGGCTCCACCGCCCCCGTCGAGGACATTGCGGCCGTTATTGCCGACGAGGAGATTGGCCAGAGCGTTACCGGTGCCGTTGATCGAGGCGCTCGACCCCATGCCGAGGTTCTCGACGTTCTCGGGGAGCGTGTAGCTGACGCTCGTGAGCACCCGGTCGATGCCGCCGCCGGCGTTCTCCACCACCACGTCAGCCGCGTTGTCGACGAGGTAGGTGTCGCCGCCCAGTCCCCCAACCAGCGTGTCGGCGCCAGCGCCACCGCTGAGGCGGTTGCCGCGGTCGCCGCCGGTGATGAGGTTGGCGAGATCGTTGCCGGTGCCGGTGAAGAAGCCGGTGCCGGTATAGGTCAGCGCCTCAAGGTTGTCGGCGAGCGCGTAGGTCGACAGGCTAGTCCGCACCGCGTCGGAGCCCTCGCCGAACAACTCGGTGATGAGGTCGCCGGCATCGTCGACGAGGTAGGTGTCGTCGCCGAGCCCGCCGGTCATCGTGTCGGCACCGGATCCGCCATCCAGACGGTCGTTGCCCGCTCCTCCGATCAACCGGTCGCCACCGCCCAGACCTAGAAGCGTGTCGTTGCCGCTCAGGCCGCGCAACCGGTCGGCATTCACCGTACCCGCCAGCGCATCGTCTACGCCTTCGCGGCCGGTCATTTCGTTGTAGGGCGAGGTAACGGTGATCGTAGCCTGACCCACCGCGCTCAGCGGGACCGGCCAACCGCCATCCACGACCGTGTAGGCGACCGTGGCCGTGCCGAAGAAATCGGCGGCGGCCGTGAACACGAGCTTGCCGTCGACGATCGCGGCCGTGCCTTGGGCCGGGTCGACCACGAGCGAGCCGGGTTGCAGGCTGAGTTCGTCCCAATCCACGTCCGTGTCGTTGGCCAGCACGTCGAGCGTCACGCTGGCGCCTTGCATCACCGCGCCCGAATCATCCTGGGCCACGGGCGCATCGTTGACAGGGGCGAAGGATATAGGCTGGTTAAAGACAAACGATGTTTCGCCGGAGCCGTCGGAAATTTGGTAGTACAACGGAACAAGCCCCTCAAAATCGGCAGGCGGAATGTAAGTCCAACCCAGGCCGTCGGCGTTGGGCTCGACTGCACGCCCGTTGATTGAAAAATATTCGATTGTGAGAGTGTCGCCGTCCGGGTCGGTGTAGCCGGCGAGCAGGTCGGCCTTGGTGAGCGTGTAGGGGGTGTCTTCCCTACCCGTTGGCAGGGTGAAGGGGACGCCGGTCAGGATCGGCAGGTCGTTGACCGGCGCGACGCCGAGGTTGACGGTCGTCGGGCTGCTGGAGAGGGTGCCGTCGCTGGCCGAGTAGGTGAAGCTGTCGGCACCGTGGAAGTCGGCGTGGGGCGTGTAGGTGAAGCTGCCATTCGCCTCGAGTTGCAGGGTTCCGTGAGCCGGGCCGGAGACGAGCACGGCGCTGAGGGTGTCACGGTTGGCGTCGGTGTCGTTGGCGAGCACGCCCTCAGCCGGGGGCACTACAAGCGATTCGTCTTCGTACAGCGTATAGGTGTCGTTGTTGGCGGCTGGTGCATAATTAGTCAGATCTATCCCGAACACCTGCGCCTTGACACTGCCCCACCAGGCATCTCCGCCGTCACCGCTGTAATCATACCAGGTGACGACGAAACCGCCGCTGTTGAGGCTCGTGATCGCCGGCTGACTTTGCTCGTCGTAGGTCGAGGTATTGACTAGAAACTCGGTGCCAATTTTTGCGCCGCTGGAATTAAACACCTGTGCCTTGACGTCATAGTTGATGTCAAGATCATCGTAGTTTGCATATTCCTGCCAGCTGACGACGAAACCGCCATGGCTCAAACCCGTGATTGTCGGCGCCACCTGGTCAAGGAAGGTCTGGGAATTGACCAGAACCTCGGTGCCGATCTTGGTACCGCTGGCGTCGAACAGCTGCGCCTTGATACCGTAGCCTGAGGCATCGCCACCCTGGCCGCTTCTATCGCTCCAGCTAACGACGAAGCCGCCGTTGCTCAGACCCGTGATCGTCGGCTGGGATTGATAGTCGGCAGTTTGCGTGTTGACGAGGAACTCTGTGCCGACCTTGGTGCCACCGGCGTCGAACACCTGCGCCTTGATGCTGGTGCCTGAGGCATCGCCGCCTTGGCCGCTGTTGTCGGCCCAACTGACGACGAAGCCGCCGTTGCTCAGACCCGTGATCGTCGGCTGGCTTTGGGAGTCGGCAGTTCGTGTGTTGACGAGGAACTCGGTGCCGACCCTGGTGCCGTTGGCGGCGAATAGCTGCGCCTTGATGCCAGTGCCTGACGCATCGCCGCCCTGACCGCTGTTGTCCACCCAACTGACGACGAAGCCGCCGTTGCTCAAGCCCGTGATCATCGGCGCTGATTGGTCACGGGCGGTCTGTGTATTGACGAGGAACTCGGTGCCGACCTTGGTGCCGCCGGCGTCGAACACCTGCGCCTTGATGCCGGTGCCTGACGCATCGCCGCCCTGACCGCTGTTGTCCACCCAACTGACGACAAAGCCGCCGTTGCTCAGGCCCGTGATCGTCGGCACTGATTGGTTGTTGGCAGTTTGTGTATTGACGAGGAACTCGGTTCCGACCTTCGCGCCGCTGGCGTTGAACACCTGCGCCTTGATGCCCCAGCGGGAATCGTCGCCTCCTTGGGCACTGGCGTCCATCCAGCTGATGACGAAGCCTCCGTTGCTCAAACCCGTGATCGTTGGCTGGTACTGAGTGCTGCCGATCTCCGTATTGACCAGAAACTCAGAACCCTGACGGTAAGCCACGGGCTTGTCATCGATGGGAGCAAAGTATATGTCCCGGCTGATCGAGACAGTTCCACCTCTGCGGCCGTCGCTGATCGTGTAATTGAGCACGACCACGCCGTCGTAGTTGGCGGGCGGGGTGAAGGTCCAGCCCGAGCCGTCAGCGTGAGCGGTGAACGTGCCGCCGCCGGCAGACAGATCCTGGATCGTGAGAGTGTCACCGTCCGGATCGGCGTAACCGGTGAGCAGTTGGGCCCTGGTGATCGTGTAGGGGGTGTCTTCCCTACCCAATGGCAGTGTGATGGGAAGACTGTTCAGAACCGGCGCATGGTTGACCGGCTCGACACTGAGGCTGACAGCTGTCGGGCTGCTGGAGAGCTCGCCGTCGCTGGCCGAGTAGGTGAAGCTGTCGGCGCCCAGGAAACCGGCATCGGGCGTGTAGGTGAAACCGCCATCGGTCTCAAGCTTCAGGGTTCCATGTGACGGGCCTGCAACGAGCACAGCGCTGAGGGTCCCCCCGTAGACATCGGCATCTGTGTCGTTGGCGAGCACACCCTGAGCGGCAGACAATACGAACGGCGCGCCCGCATCCAGAGCATAGTTGTCGATGTTCGTGACTGGCGCAGAATTAGTCGGCGCTATCCCGAACACCTGCGCTTTGATGCTCCAGTCCGAGTTGTCACCACCTTGGCCGCTGATGTCGGCCCAACCAACGACGAAGCCACCGTCGCTCAGGCCCGTGATCGTCGGCCAGCGTTGGTAGCTGGCAGTTTGCGTGTTGACGAGAAACTCGGTGCCGACCTTAGTGCCGCTGGCGTCGAACACCTGCGCCTTGATGCCGGTCCCTGAGGCGTCGCCGCCCTGCAGACTGATGTCCTCCCAGCTGACGACGAAGCCGCCGTTGCTCAGCCCAGCGATCGTCGGATCCGCTTGGCCGCCCGTCGTCCGGGTGTTGACCAGAAACTCGGTGCCGACCTTAGCACCGCTGGCGTCGAAGACCTGCGCCTTGATGCCAGAATAAGAGGTATCACCACCTTGGCCGCTATAGTCGGTCCAGCTGACGACGAAGCCACCGTTGCTCAGGCCAGTGACCGTCGGCTGGGATTGGTTGTCGGCAGTTTGTGTGTTGACGAGGAACTCGGTGCCGACTTTGGCGCCGCTGGCGTCGAAAACCTGTGCCTTGATGCCGTAGTAAGAGGCATCGCCACCCTGGCCGCTGCCGTCGACCCAGCTGACGACGAAGCCGCCGCCGCTCAGGCCCGTGATCGTCGGCTGGTTTTGGGTGTATAAGGTTCGTGTGTTGACGAGGAACTCGGTGCCGACCTTGGTGCCGCTGGCGTCGAACACCTGCGCCTTGATGCCGGTGTTTGAGTCATCGCCACCCTGGCCGCTGTTGTCGACCCAACTGGCGACGAAGCCGCCGCTGCTCAGGCCCGTGATCGTCGGCTGGCTTTGGGAGTCGGCAGTTCGTGTGTTGACGAGGAACTCGGTGCCGACTTTGGCGCCGCTGGCGTCGAACACCTGTGCCTTGATGCTAGAGTAAGAGGCATCGCCACCCTGACCACTATAGTCGACCCAGCTGACGACGAATCCACCGCTGTTCAGGCCGGTAATCCTCGGATCAAACTGCACGCCATCCGTCTGAGTGTTGACGAAAAACTCGGCACCAACCTTTGCGCCACCAGCACTGAACACTTGCGCCTTGATGTCCTGATATGAATTATTGCCATTTTGCCGGCTATCATCCGTCCAACTCACGACGAATCCGCCGTTACTCAGGCCGACCATTGTCGGCATCAGCTGTACGCCCAGTGTCTGATTATTGACCAGCAACTCAGTACCTTGGCGATAAACAAAGCCATTCATGGTCGCGCCCCAAATGCTGACTTATGGATTGTCGCTTTGATTCGATCTGTAGATACTTTTTAGAATGAGAATATGCAAGTGCAAAGCTGGTCAAATTACTCAGGCAAGCTATCACATTAGGATTTATGCATGAAAGATAACGCACTTGGAGCAATTTTTACTTTCAAATATTGTTGCATGGACGACAAAGATAAATTTTCGTACCCCCGAATTGGAATTTTGCATTATTGCAATATTTAAAGACATGATTTATTGACGAATAAAAATTGAAAACTTTTCCTAGGGGCGCGAGAAAGTATTCTAGCATAGAAATTACCAGTGTATGCAAGGAATAAAGATAGCATTTGTATTGTGGTCGTGTGCGTATTATATTCAAAATTAGAAATTTATTGCAATTATATACTTACCTGCTGATAATAGATGAGTCATCATCAAACGAAGATTTGATTGGAATCCCTGTCATTAGGACGCTCGGCCGCGTTCAGCACATTCAGTATTTGCAGGATATGATTACAAAATCACACTTGCAGAATGAATTGTTGAGACGTCTCGCCGAGGAAGTATCTGATGAGCTTCTGCTCTCTGACATCTCGCCGTAGGTGGAAGGAAACGCGAGAAAGATTTGGCCGCGATGAGGGCCCCAGCGAAGAAAATACCGAGCGTCAGGTGTCGTAGCCGCCTGCTCCGATACGGGAAGCTGCGAGATCCGCTTTGATTCCCAGCTCGCTCGAACTGTCTGCCACCCGCGCTGGCGCCGCGACCGCCTGCACCTCGGCGATCGACAGCGCGAGGTGGGCAAGGTCGATCAAGGTCAAGACCACTGCTTGCAGGCGCCCCTGGTGGTCGGTGTAGACGAGCACCGGATCCGGGTCGGCGACGACGTGCGGGCGCAGCATCGGCCGGCGGGCGATCTCGGCGAGCGGCGGGTTGCGAGGCGGCTGCATCCTCACTCCTCCACCGAGGCGCAGAGCGCGACCGCCGTGCAGCAATCGCCGAAGTGCCGGCACGCCACGCGCTCCAGCGCCCGCGTGTACGTCTCCCCCTCGACGTCCCCCATCCGGACGCTCGCGCACAGGAGCGCGAACCCCGCCATCAGGTCGCCGCCCTCCGTGATCGCCGAGGCGAGCGCGGCCTCGGCCGCGCGGTCGAGATCGGCGGCGCTCATTTGCCCCGCCTCAGGTATTCGAGGGCGAGCGTCAGCATGCCGAGCCTGATCGCCGAACAGATCGCGTTCCAGCCGGTCGTCTGCGCCCGCTCCCAGAACGTGCGGCGGCGGTCGGCGAACTCGAGCGTGGCGCGCAGGCGCTTGAAGTCGTCCTCGTCGTCGAGGTCGAAGCCGAGCGGCTTGAAGAACTCGACGACGCATTTGCGCACCGTCGCCTCGATGTCGGCGGAGCCGCCGGGCGGGCTCCGCCCCTTGGCGAGGAGGTCGCCGACGATGAGGGCGGCGGCCCTGGCGAGGGCTGCGACCTGCACGGGATCGACCGTGGGCGGCGGCAGGCTCGGCGGGGTCGGGACAAGGTCGTCCATGGCGCGGGGCGTGCTCGCGATGCCGATGGTGGTCGAGGAGCTGGTGCACCGGCCGAGCCTGTCGCGGATCGGGCCGATGATCGTGTGCGAATCGACCGGCCGGCCCTGGCGCGCCCGCCACTTCCGCGAGGCGTGGCGCGACGGCGCCCGGGCCGCGGGCGTGCCCGACAGCGTGTGGTGCATGGATGCCCGCGCCGGCGGCATCACCAAGGGTTCGGACGCGGGCGCCGATCTCGACCACCTCCGGCGCGCCGCCACCCACACCACGACGGCGACGACGAGCCGCTACAACCGCGACGGCCTGTCGAAGTCCCGCAAGGTCGCGCAACTGCGCGTCCTGAATCGCACCGCCTCTCGCTGACCGCGAGTTCTCCAACGGCTTCCATATTTTCCAGATACTTGGTTGAGCCTCTCAATCAGCGGGTCCTAGAGCATTTTCCGACGAAGTGGATACCGGTTCGTCGAAGAAAATGCGGCAAAATCAAAGACCTAGAGAGCTTCGCGATTGCAGCGCGATCGTGAGGTGCTCTAGGTTCGAGCCCCGGTGCGCTCACCATTCCTTGACAAATCCATGACGGGGCCCGGACGATCGACGGGACCTTTCGTCTGTCCGGCACCCGGCGGGCATGCCCGCCGGGCCGGAGCGACCTCAGCTCTTGTTGACCAGCGGGCAGCCGCCCTCGGCGATCGGCCGGAACGCCTTCTCGGCCGGGATCGTCGCCAGCACCTTGTAGAGGTCCCACTCGCTCTTCGACTCGGAGGGCTTCTTGACCTCGAACAGGTACATGTCGTGCATCTTGCGGCCGTCGGCCCGGATCGTGCCCTTGCCGAACAGCGGGTCGTCGGTCGGGTTCGCCTTCATCCACTCGACGACCTTGGCCGCGTCGGTGGACTGCGTCGCCGCGACACCCTTCATGTAGTGGACGAGGCTGGAATAGACCCCGGCCTGGATCATGTTGGGCATCCGCCCGCTCAGCCGCTCGCCGAACCGCTTCGAGAACGCCCGTGTCGCGTCGTTGAGGTCCCAGTAGAACCCTTCGGTGAGGATCAGGCCCTGGGCCGCCTTGGGGCCGAGCGCCCGGATCTCGCCGATGAAGATCAGCAGCGCGGCGAGGTTCTGGCCGCCCTCGACGATGCCGAACTCGCCCGCCTGCTTGATCGCGTTGGCGGTGTCGCCGGCGGCGTTGGCGAGCCCGATCACCTTGGCCTTCGATGCCTGCGCCTGGAGCAGGAACGACGAGAAGTCGGTCGCCGGGAACGGCGTGCGCACCGCACCCACGACCTTGCCGCCGTCCTTCAGCACGGTCTGGCGCGCGTCGCGCTCCATCGCGTGGCCGAAGGCGTAGTCGGCGGTGAGGAAGAACCAGGTGTCGCCGCCCCGGCGCGTCAGGGCGCCGGCCGTCCCGTTGGCCTGCGAGTAGGTGTCGTAGGTCCAGTGGATCGTGTAGGGGGCGCATTGCGCCCCGGTCAGGTCCGCGGTCGCCGCGCCGGAATTGATGAACGCCTTGCTCTTCTCCCGCGAGACCTGATTCACCGCGAGCCCCACCGACGAGGTCGGCACGTCGAAGATCGCGTCGACCTTGTCGCGGTCGTACCATTGCCGGGCGATCGAGGCGCCGACATCGGCCTTGTTCTGGTGGTCGGCCGAGACCACCTCGACGGTGAGCCCGAGGCTCTTGGCGTAATCCGCCACCGCCATCTCGGCGGCGACGACCGAGCCCTGCCCGGTCGCGTCGGCGTAGACGCCGGACCGGTCGTTCATCACGCCGATCTTGACGGTCGGACCGGCCATCGCCGCGCCCGCCGAGACTGACAGCAGCAGCGCTGCCAGCATGGACTTGCCCATCGGTCTCTCCCTAGGTGATCGCTTTTGTTTGTTGGGCGTCGAGACGGAACGCCCCGCGTGCACCGGCCGGCCGGTCGCGCACGAGGTCCCGCCCCAGAGTAACGGTTGCGACGGGTGCGGCAATCCTGCCCGCGTCGTCGTCCAGGGCAATCGCTTCAGAGCGATTGCCCTGGTGTTTTGCTCCGCCTCAGGCGCCGGCGTTCGCATCCGCTCACTTGGCTCTCGCTCCGCTCTGTGTTCGAGGGGACATTCGTCCCCTCGAACCCGCTCCGCGGGGCGCTCCTCGCGCCCGGCATGCAGCGTCGCCCTGCGGGCGACCGCAGGACAATCGCTGAAGCGATGGCCCCGCGTCGTCCTCCCGCGCCCTGCGCAATCTTTGCCACCGCCGCCGAAGGTCATAGCCCGAACGGGCGGCCTGGATCCCGGCCGGCCGACGTGAGATGACGGCGGGCCGGGGCCGGCCCTGGGGCGGTGCCGCCCGGGCCCCCGGATGCCAGCAGGCTGCGCCATGACCACGCTCCCGAGACCGGTCCGGATCCAGGCGCTCCTCACCAGCCGGGCGAAGCTCGACCGCACCGCCGCGCCCGCCATCCTGTGCTTCCTGCACAACCTCTCGGACGACGGCGCCTGCGTGTCGTTTCCCGACGGCGCGGCGCCGCCCGAGCGGTTCGACCTGTTTCTCGAACAGGGCGGCCAGGCCCATCCGGTCGAGATCCGCTGGCGGGACTCCGACCGGGTCGGCGTCCGCTTCCTCGACCCGTTGTCCGACGAGACCCTGTGCCGGCTGCTGCCCCATCTCGGGCTCGCGGCCGGAGAGGGTGGCGCGGGCGACGCGCCGGGGTTCTGAGCGCCCCGGGCTACTGCGCCGCGGCCGGGACGGGCGTGCCCCCGTCGAGGCCGTACCGGGCCGCGAACGCCTCGGCCGGCATCGGCCGGCCGAACAGGAACCCCTGCCCCTCCCGGCAGCCCTTCGCCCGCAGGCGGGCGTGCTCCCGCTCGGTCTCGATCCCCTCGGCGATGACGTCGAGCTTGAAGCCGTGCCCGAGCTGCAGGATCGCCCGCACGATGGTCTCGTCCCGGCGCGAGGACGTCATGCCGGTCACGAAGGAGCGGTCGATCTTCAGCCGCGTCAGCGGGTAGCGCTTGAGCAGGCTCAGCGAGGCGTAGCCGGTCCCGTAATCGTCGAAGGCGATCCCGACCCCGAGGGCGCGCAGGCGGGCGAGCGGCGCGAGGGCGACGTCGTCGTGGCGCAGGACGATGGTCTCGGTGATCTCCAGTTCGAGACCGGCCGGCGGCAGGCCCGTGCGCACCAGGGTCCGGGCCACCGTCTCGGCGAGGTCGCCGCGCTGGAACTGCGCCGCCGACAGGTTCACGCCGATGCGGAAGCCCGGCGCGCCCCGGGCCCGCCAGCGCACCGCCTGCCGGCAGGCCTGATCCAGCACCCAGTCGCCGACCTCCGCCGCGCACGAACTGCTCTCGAGCGTCGCCAGGAACGCCGCCGGCGCCAGCAGGCCGTCGCGGGGATGCCGCCAGCGCAGCAGCGCCTCCGCCCCGACGAGGCTGCCGTCGGCGAGCGAGACCTGCGGCTGGTAGAACAGCACGAACTCGCCGCGCCGGACCGCGTCGTGCAGCGCGCCGCGCAGGCGCCGCACCTGCTGCTGCGCCTCGCGCAGGGCCGGCCGGTAGACGCGGTGGCAGTGCCGCCCCTCGGCCTTCGCCTGATGGAGCGCGATGCCGATGCTGGTGCCGAGATGCAGGACGTGGCCGTCGTGCAGGAACGGTTCGGAGAAGGCCCGCGTCAGCGCCGCCGCCATCGCGTCCGCCTCGGTCTCGCCGGCATCCGCCAGCAGGATCGCGAACTCGTCGCCGCCGAGCCGGGCGACCGTGCCGGCTCCGCCGGTGCCGCCGAGCAGGCGCTCGGCGACGAGCCGCAGCACCGCGTCGCCGGCTCCGCGCCCGAGGGCGTCGTTGACCTCCTTGAAGCCGTCGAGATCGAGAACCAGCACGGAAGCCGGCCGGTCGCCCGCCAGCAGGCCGTCGAGGCTCCCGCGCAGGGCGGACCGGTCGGGCAGCCCGGTGAGCGGGTCGAGCCGGGCGAGGCGCAGGAGATGCTCCTCGGTCGCGCGCCGGGACAGCGCGGACCGGTGCAGTTCCAGATGATCGAGAACGAGGACCGACAGATCGCGCAGGGTCGCACGGTCCGCAGCCGGGAAGGCGGCCCGCGGCCGCGGGTCGGCGATCCGCAGGGAGCCGAGCGCCGGCCCGTCCGGTGCACGCAGCGGCACGGCGGCCGTGAAGCGGAAGGCCGGCGCGCGCCCGGGCCGGCGCCCCTCCGCCGCCGCATCGAGGACGACGTCGACCCCGTCCCCGGCGACGGGCGGGTGGCGGAGACCGTCGCACGCCTCGGCCGCGGGGATGGCGGGACCGTGCGCGACGCGCACGACCTGCCCGTCCGGTCCGGTCAGCGACACGAGGACGGCGGGAACGTCGAACAGGTGGGTGGCGAGCGCGAGCAGGCGGGACAGGGCCGGGAACGAGGTCTCGTCGCCCGATTCGCCTTCGCCCGGTCCTTGCGGGCCGGCCCGCTCCGGGGCGGCGATATCGGCCTCCGACACTGACTGCTCTCCCACGCGCAAGCGGACCAACCGAGGGTGAGCCTGTCTCGGGGCGGCTCGCATGCGGGCGGTTATCGGCATTCACCGTTAAATCCATGCTAACGCCCGTCGGCCGGTGTCGTCTCACTGTATCCGGCGACCGGTCTGACCCAACGAAACCGGTGGCGTCCGCCGATCCGCGACTGCGTCATCCTGTGCGATCACGCTTGCGACCTCGTCGACGAGACGATTCCTCGGGGGGCGAGACGGGCCGGAGACCACGGGACGCGATCGTGCGGGCCGGTCCGTTGCAGGACGCAGGCCCGGAACAAATCGCCCCGCCACCGGATCATACGATTTCCGCATCGCGAAGCGATCGATCGAGAATCGCATCGGACGCCGTCCCGCCGTCCTGCGGCGCGGCAAAAAGGAACTGACATGTTCCTTTATCCGTTCACGAGCCGGGCGGGGATCCGGCCGCCCGTTCGTTCCGGAGAGGAACCCGATGCCATGAAGGTCGTGGTCGACCTGAACCGCTGTCAGGCCTACGCGCAATGCGTCTACGCCGCGCCCGACCACTTCGCCCTCGAAGGCGCCGAGGTGCTGGTCTACGACCCCGCTCCCGGCGACGCGGCGCGGGCCGAGATTGAGCGGGCGGTGCAGGCCTGCCCGGTGCGGGCGATCACCGCTTTCCCCGACGCCGCCCCCGGGGCGGCGTGAGCGTGGCGGCCGGTTCCCCGCCCCGCCGTATCGTCGTCGTCGGCGCCTCCCTGTGCGGGCTCTCGGCGGCGCAGGCCCTGCGCGAGGAGGGCTTTTCCGGCGAGATCGTCCTGGTCGGCGACGAGCCCGAGAGACCCTACGACCGCCCTCCCCTGTCCAAGCAGGTCCTGCGCGGGCGCTGCGGCCCGGACACCACCCTGCCGTGCCGGCCCGACCTCGACCTGCGGTTCCGCCTCGGTACGGCGGCGGCCGGGCTGGATCCGCGGGCCCGCCGCGTCGTGCTCGCCGACGGCGGGACCATCGCCTACGACCGCGTGCTGATCGCCACCGGGACCCGGGCGCGGCCGTGGCCCGGCGACCCCGGATCGGGCCCGCTCCACACCCTGCGCACCCGCCGGGACGCCGAGCGCCTCGGCGCGCGTCTGGCGGACCGGCCGCGCCGGGTCGTGGTCGTCGGCGGCGGGTTCATCGGCTGCGAGGCGGCGGCGAGCATCCGCGCCATGGGCCTCGACGTCACGCAGGTGGTGCGGGAGACGGTCCCCCTCGTCCAGGCCCTCGGGGACGCCGTCGGCGCGATGGTGGCCGAGGTCGCCCGCGGGGCGGGCGTCGACCTGCTCACCGATCGCGGGATCGACGGTATCGAGGCCGCCGGTGGCGAGACCGCCGTGGTGCGTCTCGACGAAGGCCGGCGCATCGAGACCGGGTGCGTCCTGGTGGCGCTCGGCGCCGTGCGCAACGTCGAGTGGCTCGCCGGCGCCGGGCTGGCGGTCTCGGACGCGGGCGTGCGGGTTGACGCGGAGTGCCGGGCGTTGACCCCCGACGGCCGGGTCGTGCCGGACGTGTTCGCCGCCGGCGACGTGGCGCAGTGGCCGAGCGCGGTCTACGGCGGCGCGCGGCTCGCGGTCGAGCACTGGGGCAACGCGGTGGCCCAGGGCCGGGTCGCCGCCCGCAACATGGCGGCGGCGGGCGGTCCCCTCGCCCGCCACGACCACCTGCCGGATTTCTGGTCGCACCTCTACGGGCTGACGGTCAAGCTCGTCGGGGTACCGGACGGGGCCGACCGCTTCGCCGTGGTCCAGGGCACGCTGCGCGAGCGCCGCTTCGTCGGCATCTACGGCGCGGGCGAGCGCACCGTCGCGGCGGTGTCGGTCGACTCGGCCCGCTGGCTGCCGGCCTACCGGGCCGCCATCGCCGAGGGCGCGCCGTTCCCGCCCTTCACCGGCGCCCTCGACCAGCCCGGCTTCGCCCCCCACCCCCTCGCCACCGCCTGACGGCACCCCGCCTCCTCCCGCCGGAGCCATCCCGTGAGCCCCACGCTCTTCGCCCAGGTGCTCGACCCGGCTCATCGCGCCGACCCCTATCCGCTCTACGAGGCCCTGCGCCGGTCGCCGGTCAGCCGGCAGGACGACGGCACCTGGGTGGTCAGCTCCCACGCGGCGATCGCGCGCCTGCTCCACGACCCGCGCATCAGCTCGGAGGACCTGCCCGACCCGCCGCTGTTCCGCTGGACCGGCCACCCGATCCAGGATCTCCTGGTGCGGCCGATCCGCAGCCGGATCGTCGCCCGCCACCGCCCGTTCATCTTCCGCGACCCGCCCGACCACGACCTCCTGCGCCGGCACGTCATGCGGGAATTCTCGCCCGGGCGGGTGCGGCGGATGCGGCGCGAGACCGAGGCGATCACCGGCGCGCTGCTCGACCGGCTGGAGGGACGCGCCGCGTTCGACCTCGTCGAGGACGTCTCGTACCCGCTGCCCGTGACGGTGATCTGCGACCTGCTCGGGGTGCCGCGGGAGGACGAGCCGCGCTTCCAGGGCTGGGCGACCCAGCTCGCCACCGCCCTCGAACCGAACCAGCGCACCGACGCGGCCAACGCCGCCCGCAACGAGGCGGCGTTCACCGCGATCTCCGACTACCTGCGCGGACTGATCCGGGAGCGGCGGGCCTCGCCCCGCGACGACATGCTGTCGGGGCTGGCCGCCGGCCGTGACGGCGAGCGGATGAACGACTACGACCTCGTCGCCACCGCGGTGCTGCTGCTCGTCGCCGGCCATGAGACGACGGTCAACCTCATCACCAACGGGATCCTCACCCTGCTGCGCTTCCCCGAGCACGCCGAGCGCCTGCGCCGCGAACCGGAGATCGCCCCGCGCCTGATCGAGGAGCTGCTGCGCTACGAGCCGCCGGTCCACTACCGCACCCGCCTCGCTCTGGCCGACATCGGGCTCGGGGACGCGACGATCCCGGAGGGCGCGCCGGTGGTGCTGCTGCTCGCCGCCGGCAACCGCGACCCGGCCCGGTTCCGCGATCCCGACCGCTTCGACCCCGACCGCGAGGACAACCGCCATCTCGGCTTCGGCGGCGGGCTGCACTACTGCGTCGGCGCCCCGCTGGCGCGCATCGAGGCCGAGGTGGCGCTGACCGCGATCGTGCGGCGGCTGCCGCGCCTGCGCCTGCTCGACGACCCGCCGCCCTACCGGCCCGGCGCCTCCCTGCGCGGGCCGCGCCGGCTGCGGCTCGCCGTCGAGGCGCCGGTGGGCGCCGCCCGGTGATGCGGCCGCCGGCTCCGCGGACTGCGAAAGGTCGCAGGTCCCGGCGTCTTTCCCCGACCGGTCGGGCGTGCCAATCGGCACCGCCCGACCGCGATCCATCCTCCATCCTCCAGACCGGCCCGGGCGGCGTTCGCGCCGACGGAGCCCAGACCAAGGGAATCGTGCCGATGCGCACCCTGATTGCGGCCCTCGCGACCCTGTTCCTGCTCCCGGCAGGCGCGAACGCCCAGAGCAGCGACGAGGAGCGCAACCGCGTCTGCGGCGCCGACGTGATGCGCCTGTGCCTCAACGCGATCCCCGACCGTCCGCGGATCATCGCCTGCATGCAGTCCCAACGCGACAACCTCTCCCCCGCCTGCCGGGCGCTGTTCGACCGCGAGCGCGGAGGCGCCGTCCCGGGTCGGCGGGGCTGAACTGGCCCTCCCTCAGCCGCTCGCCGGCCCGGCGCCCGCGCCGTAGGCCCGCAGGAACGCCGCCACGCCGCGCCCGACGATCCGGCGGATCTCGTCGCGGCCGGGCGGCAGGCCGAGCAGCGCGCGGTTGCGGATGGCCTCGGTGGTCAGGCCGGAGAAATGCGCGACCGCGAGGTCGGCGTCGTCGATCGCGAGGACCGACCGGCGGGACAGCCGGTCGAGATAGCCGGCGAGCAGGGCGCGGTGGCGCGCGACGCCGGCGAGGTACGTCCTGGCCAGTTCCGGGAAGCGGGGCGCGTCGGCGATCACGAGGCGGTAGAGGCCGAGTTCGAGCGGCGAGATCCAGTGCTCGGCGATCCGCAGCGCCACCGCGGTCAGCACCTCCTCCGGCGCGGCGTCCGGCCGGCCGAGCGCCTCCTCCACCTCCGCCCGGGATTCCGCCACGAGACGGTGCACCACCGCCAGGAGCAGCGCCTCCTTGTTGGCGTAGCGGGCGTAGATCGTCTTGGCGGAGATCCGCGCCGTGCGGGCGATGCGCGCGAGGCTCGCCCCGCCGTAGCCGTGGGCGAGGAACTCGGCCGTCGCCACCGCGAACAGGTGCGCCTCCCGGCTCTCCAGGGCGGCGGCGGGCGGACGGCCCGGGCTGGGACTGCGCGGCTTCATGGGCGTGTTTTCATGGGCGTGTTCATGCGGGTGTCGGACGGCGGGGACGGCGGCACGGACGATCGCTCCCGCTTTACACGTCTGGCGGCCGATGCCGCGCGCCGGAGATGTCCCCGCGCCGGTGCAGACGCCGTTAAGGATGCGGACCGCGATCCGGCCCCGCTCCGTGGACCCGCCGCCAGGGCCGGCCTACATCCCGCGGGCTGGGTCGGCACAACCTGAACGTGTCGAAACCCGTGGGTTCCGGGGCGTGGGCCGGGCGACGTTCGCGTTCGATTCACCATTCCCGGCCAGCATCGGCCGTCTCCCGATCCGTCCCGCTCCCTCCTGCCACCGGGCCTCCCTCATGCTCGCGCGATCCAGCACCGTTGTGAGGTCCGGACCGATCCCGGCCGCGGCCGGGGAGGCCGCCGGCGAGGGGCGGATCCTGCGCTCCCTCGCCTCGGCGCGGCAGGGCCTCGTCCTGCTCGGCGGCGGCGCCCCCGTCTGCACGGCGCCGGCGGAGCGGATCCTCGGCCGGCCCGGGCCCGGTTCGGTCGCCGGCTGGCTGCGCCTGCTGCGGGACGGGACCGGGCTGACCCGGCCGGAGCTGTTCGGCCGGCTGCGCCGCGCCCGCGGCCGCACCGAGGCGGCGCTGTTCGAGACGCGCTGCGGCGAGCGGACGGTGATGGTCGAGTGCTGGCCGGTCCCGGGCGAGGGCTGGGCGGCGGCGATCGAGGACGTGACCCATCGCCGGGCCGCCGAGTCCGACGCGGCGGAACAGGCCCGCCTCGACCCGCTCACCGGGCTGGCGAACCGGCTCCACCTGCGCGAGCGCCTCGACGGCGCCCTCGACCGGCTGCGGCGGACCGGCGAGGGCTGCGCCGTGCTGTTCATCGACCTCGACCGCTTCAAGCCGGTCAACGACACGCTCGGCCACCCGACCGGCGACCGGCTGCTGGAGAAGGTCGCCGACCGGCTGCGCTCGACGGCGGGCGAGGGCGACACCGTCGCCCGGATCGGCGGCGACGAGTTCGTGGTGCTGCGGGCGGGCCTGCGCGACACCGGGCCGGTCCAGGCCCTCGCCCGCCGGATCGTCGACCTGCTCGGCCGGACCTACATGATCGACGGCCAGCTCCTGACGATCGGCGCCAGCGTCGGCATCGCGCTCGCCCCCGCCGACGGCGACGACGCCGAGCGGGTCCTCAAGAACGCCGACCTCGCCCTCTACCGGGCCAAGCTCGACGGGCGCGGGACCTTCCGCTTCTTCGAGCCCGCCATGGACGAGCGCATGCAGGCCCGGCGCCGGCTCGAACTCGACATGCGGCAGGCGCTGGCCCGGCGCGAGTTCCAGCTCCACTACCAGCCGCAGCTCAACCTCGAGACCGACCGGCTCGTCGGCTGCGAGGCGCTGATCCGCTGGCAGCATCCCGAGCGCGGAACGGTGCCGCCGGGCGACTTCATCCCGCTGGCCGAGGAGATCGGCCTGATCGTGCCGATCGGCGAGTGGGTGATCCGCCAGGCCTGCCGGGACGCCGCAGCGTGGCCGGCGCCGGTCTCGGTCGCGGTGAACGTGTCTCCGGCGCAGTTCAAGAGCGACCGGCTGGTCGAGACCGTCATCTCGGCCCTGTCGAACGCCGACCTCCCGGCCGGGCGGCTCGAGATCGAGATCACCGAGGGCGTGCTGCTGCAGGAGAACGAGCGCACCCTGCACACGCTCTACCGGCTGCGCGAGCTCGGCGTGCGGGTGTCGATGGACGATTTCGGCACCGGCTATTCGAGCCTGAGCTACCTGCGCTCGTTCCCGTTCGACAAGATCAAGATCGACCGCTCGTTCGTGCACGACATGGCCAAGCGGCCCGACGGCGAGGCGATCATCCGCGCCATCGCGGGGCTCGGCCGCAGCCTCGGCATGACCACCGTGGCCGAGGGCGTCGAGACCGAGGACCAGATGCGGCGCATCCGCGCCGAGGGCTGCACCGAGGTGCAGGGCTACCTCGTCAGCCGCCCGCTCCCTGTTGCCGACCTCGTCGGCCTGCTCGCCGGCCGCTGAGGCCAGCGTCCGTTCCCGAGACCCCGTCCGCCGCCGAGGCGGCGCCCAGGAGACCGCCATGATCCTCGCCGGCAGCGACCTCTACCGGCTCGTCTACGCGAGCAAGAACCTGCTCGGCCCGGACGACGACCCGGCCGGAGCGGTCGACCAGATCCTCGACGCGTCGCGGCGCAACAACGGTCCGGCCGGCATCACCGGGGCGCTGCTGTTCAACGGCGGCGCCTTCGCGCAGGTGCTGGAGGGGCCGCGGGACGCGGTCGAGCTGACCTTCGAGCGGATCCAGCGCGACCTGCGCCACGGCGAGGTCACGGTGCTGCAATGCGGCCCGGCGGAGAGCCGCGGCTTCCCGGACTGGTCGATGGCCTTCGTCGGCCGCTCGCCGCGCGGGCAGCAGCTCTGGAGCGGGCTGGCGGCCGAGAGCGGGTTCGATCTCACCCGCCTCGACGGCGACGCGGTGTTCTCGATGCTGCACACCCTGGTGCTCGACGAGGAGGGCACCCCGGCCGCCCCGGCCGCCGTCGCGGTGGTGGCGGATCTCGACGCGGCCCGGCTCCGCGCCGCCCCGGAACCCGCCCCGGCGCCCCGGCCGCAGCCCGCCGAGCCGGCGGCCGCCCCGGCGGCGAGCCCCGCCCTCGGCGTGCTGCGCGCCGCCCTGGCCGAGGAGCGCCAGCGCACCACCGCCCTGCGCGACGAACTCGACGACCTGCGCATCGCGCTGGCGGCCGGCGAGGCGCAGGTCGCCGCGGCGATGCGCGAGCGCGACCTGTGGGCGGAGCGGGCCCGGCTTCTCGCCGCCACCCTGTGCCAGGAGGCCGAGGCGGTCCGGCGCGCTGCCCTGCGTCCGTCCGCGGAGGAGGCGGTGCCGGTGCTGCGCACGGCGTGATCGCGCCTCACCCCAGCCACGCCACCAGCGCCGACACGGTCGCGATCGAGGCGAGGTGCGACAGCAGGATCGCGCCGGAGGTGACGCCGGCGTCGAGGTCGTAGATCTTCGCCAGGGTGAACGGGCCCGACCCGATCGGCAGGGCGCTGAGCAGCACCGCCGTCCGGGCCCAGAGCGGCGGCATGTCGAACACGCCGTAGGCGAGCAGCGCCGTCACCGCCGGCTGCACCGCGAGCTTGAGGACGACGAGGGTTCCGATCGCCCGCAGGTCGGTGAGCACGAACCGCTCCTGGGCCAGGAAAAGCCCGATGCAGACCAGCGCCGCCGGCGAGGCGGCGTCGCCGAGGAGCCGCGCCGCCCGCTCGGCCGGGGCCGGCAGCGGCAGGCCGAGCAACCCGACCGCGAGGCCGGTCACCGGAGCGATCAGCAGCGGGTTCGTGAGCAGCGCCCGCCCGACCTTGCGGGCGGTGCGGCCGCGGCCGGTGCCGCCCTGGAGGTCGCTCTCGATCAGCACGATCGCGAACAGGAACAGCACGCAGGCGGTGAACAAGGTCGCGATCACCGCCACCGGCAGGCTCGCGGGGCCGAAGACGAGGAGGCAGAGCGGGATGCCCATGAAGCCGACATTGCTGTAGCCGGCGTCCAGCCCCTCAATGCTGGACTGGGCGAGGCGGCCGCCGCGCAGGCGGCTCACCGCGAAGCCGCCCGCGAAGGCCGCCGCGATGCCGCCGAGGAACGCCAGCGCGAAGCCAACCTGCGCCACCTGATCCGGGGTGATCCGCGCCATGGCGAGGAACATCAAGGCCGGCAGGGCGAGGTAGACCGCGAACCGGTTGAGGTTGTCGGTCATCTGCGGGCCGAATTTCGGCGAGCGCCCGCACAGGAACCCGACGAGGATCAGCGCGAAGATCGGCAGCGCGGCGTTGAGGACGGCGTTCATCGGATCCGAGGGGGAGGAGGGCTGCGCCTCAACGCCGGATGCCGGGCCGCGGAGTCAAGCCCGGACGGGCGGCCTCAGCCCCCGCGCCCGATCTGCTCGCGCAGCACCCGGTAGAGCACCTTGCCGGTGGCGTTGCGGGGCATCTCGTCGTCGTGGACGAACGAGAACGAGCGCGGGCGCTTGAAGCCGGCGATGCGCTCGCGGCACCACGCGGCCAGATCCGCCTCGTCGGGCGCCGCGCCGGCATGGGGCACCACCACCGCGTGGACGCGCTCGCCCCAGGTCGCGTCGGGCAGGCCGACCACCGCCACGTCCTTGACGCCGGGATGCGCGCCGATCAGCGCCTCGACCTCGGACGGGTAGATGTTCTCGCCGCCCGAGATGATCATGTTGCTCTTGCGGTCGACGAGGTGGATGTAGCCGTCGGCGTCGCGCCGGGCCATGTCGCCGACGCTGCACGCCCCGTCCCGGAACGCCTCGCGGGTCTTCCCGGGCAGCTTCCAGTAGCCGTCGAAGGTGTAGGGCGTGTTGGAATAGAGCTCGCCCGGCATCCCGTCCGGGACCTCGTGGCCGGCCTCGTCGAGGATGCGGATCGGGCCCGACCCGACGCATTCGCGCCCGACCGAGCCGAGCTTGGTGAACTGGTCGCGGGGGTGCAGCATCGTCACCCAGCCGGTCTCGCTCGACCCGTACAGCTCGTAGAGGCCGGACTTGCGGAACATCTCCATCACCGCCCGCTTCGTCTCCTGGCGGGCCGGCGCGGACGAGATCATCAGCCGGGTGACGCGGTCGAGGTCGAGGCTCTCGCGGATCGCCGCCGGCAGGCCGAGCATCATGATGTAGTGCGTCGGCACCAGCGAGCTGAAGGTCGCGCCGCTGGTCGCCAGCGTGCGGGCGCCGTGCTCGGGGTCGAAGCTGCGCCGCGAGTAGATCGTCACCGCCGCGCCGCAATACGTGAAGGCGCCGAAGAAGTAGAGCGAGTTGGCGTGGCACATCGGCATGACGAGAAGGGCGTCGTCGTGGCGGTGGATGCCGAGCTCGATCTCGGTGACGAGGGAGAGCAGGATGCCGCCGCGATGGCTGCGGATCACCCCCTTCGGCCGGCCGGTGGTGCCCGAGGTGTACATCAGCACCCACGGATCCTCGGGCAGGACCGGGTCCGGCGGCTCGGTGGCGGCGCCCGCCGCGATCAGGTCCTCGTAGGCGCGGTAGCCGGCCGGGCACGGGCCGTCGCCGAACCAGATCAGGTTGCCGGAGGGGAGGCTCAGGTCGTCGCGGATCTCCTCGATGCCGTCGCACAGCGCGTCCTGCACGATCAGCGCCGAGACCTCGGCGTCGTCGAGGATGTAGCGGATGTCCGGGCCGATCAGCCGGAAGTTGATCGGCACCGCGACGAGGCCGGCCTTGGCGGTGGCGGCGTAGATCTCGGCCCAGGCGAGGCAGTTGTAGGCCAGCACCGCGACCCGCTCGCCCTTGGCCAGCCCGAGGCCGCGCAGCGCGTTGCCGAGGCGGCAGGCGCGGTCGTTCCACTGCCGGAAGGTGAGCGACCGTTCGAGGTCGCGGGCGCCGAGGCTCTCGCCGCGCAGGCGGGCATGGACCGAGAGCATCTGTCCGATGGTCAGCATCTCGCGCATGGCTTCAGTTCCTCGGGGTCGTGCCGGCGCGCCACCGGCGCTCGGCCTCGTCCCAGGCGGCGAGCGGCTGGAGGTCCGGCACCCAGGCGAGCCCGGTCTTGGCGTCGGAGGAGACGGCCTCGGGCGTCACCACGACGTCGAGGAGCGCCGGGCGGTTCGCCATCGCGCGGGCGATGGCGGGGCCGAGATCCGCCTCGCGCTCGACCCGCTCGGCATGCATGCCGAAGGCGCGGGCCATCGCGGCGTGGTCGGCGAACTGGAGCCGGGTGCCGACGACACGTCCGTGGGTCACGGTCTGGTCGTGGACCTCGATCTGCCAGGCGCCGTTGTTGGCGACCACGATCAGCACCGGCGCCTTGTGGCGCACGGCGGTGTCGACCTCGATGGCATTGAAGCCGAAGGCGCCGTCGCCGGTCGCCACCAGCACCGGCCGGTCGGGGCAGGCGAGGCTCGCGGCGATGCCGTAGGGCACGCCGATGCCGATGCAGCCGAACGGGCCGGGATCGAGCATCTGCCGGGCCGACAGGCCGACGCGGGCGAAGCTCAGGAAGTCGCCGCCGTCGGTGACCACCACCGCGTCGTCGCCGATTGCGTCCTGGAGCGCGGCCAGTACCCGGTTCGGGTGCAGGCGCCCGTCGCTCCCGGCGGGCGCCGCCGCCATGGTCCGGCGCAGCTTGGCCGCCCGCTCCTCGTGCGCGGCGCGCAGGGCCCCGGCCCAGGCGCGGTCGACGCCGGACGGCCGGTTGCCCGCGGGCGTCGCCCATCACCGCGCCGCGCATCGCCGCGACGACGGAGGGGTGCTCGTCGGGCACGAGGCCGCGGCTCTCGCCGGTGTCGAGATAGACCGCCCCGAGCCGGTCGAGGAGCGCGACGAGGTCGGGGCCGGCGCCGCGGGCGCCGCGGCCCGACACCACCAGCACCCGCCGGGCCGACCACAGCACCTCGACGGCCTCCGCCACCGCCTCGGGATCGGGCCGCGGCGCCGGCCGGCGCTTCGTCCGCAGGTGCTCGTCGAGCTGCACCGCCCGCGGCACCACCGCCCGTAGGGTGTCGACCGGGAAGTCGATGTAGCTCGGCCCCGGCTCGCCGCCCTCGCCGAAGGCCCGGGCGATCGCCTCGTCGAGCTCGGCCGGCACCAGGGCCGGCTCGCGCACGGTGCGGGCGTAGCGGGTGATGCCGCGTACGAGCGCGGTCTGGTCGAGATCCTGCAACCCGCCGCGGTTCTCCTGCGGCCGCGGGCTGGTGCCGGACAGGACCAGCACCGGCGCCCGCGAGACGTGGGCGTTGGCGATGCCGGTGATCGCGTTGGTGACACCCGGCCCCGCGGTGACCAGGGCGACGCCGAGTTCGCCGGTCAGCTCGGCATGGGCCTGCGCCATGTGGACCGCCGCGCGCTCGTCGCGCACGTCGACGATGGCGATGCCCTCGGCGTCGAGGCACATCCACAGCGGCATGATGTGGCCGCCGCACAGGGCGAAGACCCGCGCCACGCCGCGCCGCCTGAGGCAGCGGGCGACGACGGCGGCGGCGCAATCGGGATCGAAGGTCGTCATGGGGATGTCCGGGGAAGGGGGCAGACGGTCGCCGGAATTCGGCCCGTCGATACCCGCCCCATGTCCCGGACGACTGAAGCGTCAGCGGAAGGAGATCCGGGATCCAGCACGATCAGTCGCGAAGCGTCCGTACCCAGCACCAGTGCCGGCAGACTGAGCCGCTTCGCGGCACTCCTCGCGCTGGATCCCGGATCTCCTTCCACTGCGTTCCAGTCGTCCGGGAAAAGGGCGGAGTGATTTCTCGTCCAGGTCAGACAGTTAGTCAGCCGACGTCGCCGGCGTAGCGCTGGAGCAGGCCCCACGCCTCGGGGCCGAACCGCTCGCGCCACTGCCTGTAGAAGCCGGCCTCCTTCAGCCTAGCCTGGAAGGGCGCGCCGTCGACCGGGTTGAAGACGAGGCCCTTGGCCTCGATCGTGCGCTGGAGGTCGAGATTGGCTTTCGCGATGTCGTCGCGCTGCTGGCGCGCCGCCGCGTCGAGGTGGCGGGCCATCACCGCCTGCAGGTCGGGCGGAATCGTGCGCCACACCTTGCCGCCCGACAGCAGCCAGAACCCGTCCCAGGCGTGGTTGGTGAGCGAGCAGTATTTCTGCACCTCGTAGAACTTCGCCGTGTCGATCAGCGCCAGCGGGTTCTCCTGGCCGTCGGCGATCCGGGTCTGGAGCGCCGAATAGGCCTCGCTCAGCGGAATGCTGGTCGGGGCGGCGCCGAGCGCCGAGAACATCGAGACCCAGAGCGGCACCACCGGCACCCGGATCTTGAACCCCTTGAGGTCGGCCGGGGTGTGAATCGGCCTGGTGCTGGTGGTGATCTGGCGGAAGCCGTTGTCCCACACCGCCGCGAAGGGCTGGAGGTTCGCCTTCTCGATCGCCCGGCGGATGTGGTCGCCGACCTCGCCGTCCATGGCGGCCCAGACCTTGGCGTAGTCGGTGAAGGTGAAGCCCAGCCCGGTGAGCGAGGTCTGCGGGATCAGGGTCGACAGCACCGTGCCGGGCATCGTCGCCATCTCCAGCGCGCCGGAGCGGAGCTGGGACATCATGTCGGAATCGCTGCCGAGCTGGTTGCTCGGGAAGATCGTGATGACGAGGCCGTTGTTGGTCTCGGCCGCGATGGCCGCCACCGCCTCGCGCAGGCGGATGTTGACCGAGTGCGACGGCGGCAGGTTGTTGCCGAGCTTGAGCGTGACCGGGCCGGACTGCGCCAGGACGGCCGGGGCGCCGAGTCCCGGGACCAGGGCGGCCGCGGCGCCGAGGCCGGCCGTGAGGATGCTGCGCCGGGACACGGACGTCATGGGGTTTCCTCCTTGCCGAATCGCGCGCCGGGGGCTCGTGGGCCCGCCGGTCGTTGCAATTTGAATTCGGTATGCGAACTCCGTACACGTTTTTGGAATTTGCACAAGCCGGGCGCATCGACTAAGCAGGTCCGATGGCGGTACGGCCCCGGGGGCGGGTCCTGATCTGGCGGCGATGGTGAGAAGCGACGGTCCCACTCCGATCCTGACGGTCCAGCCCCGGCTCGCCGAGCAGGTCTACGAGGCGATCCTGTCGGAGATCATCGAGGGGCGGCTCGCCCCGAACGCCCGCCTGATCCAGGACGAGCTGGCCGAGGCCTACGGCGTGTCGCGCCAGCCGGTGCAGCAGGCGCTGCTGCTGCTGCGCAACCACGGTCTGGTGAAGGACGCGCCCCGGCGCGGGCTGATCGTCTCGGCGCCCGACGCCGAATACGTGCGCAACCTCTACGAGATCCGCGCCGCCCTCGAGGGACTGGCCTGCCGGATGGCGGCGGAGCGGGATCCCGCCCGGGCCGCGGCCGAGGGGGCGGCGCTGATCGAGGCCGGGCGCGCGGCGGTCGCCGGCGGGTCGCGCACGCAGCAGATCGCCGCCGACATGGCGTTCCACTGCTTCCTGTACGACCTGTCCGGCAACCCGCTGATCGCCGAGACGACCGCGCCGCACTGGCATTACCTGCGGCGGATCATGGGTGAGGTGCTGCGCGGCGACGAGACCACCCCGTCGGCCCTGTGGGACGAGCACGCGGCGATCCTCGACGCGGTGACCGCCGGCGACGCCGACGAGGCCGACCGCCTCGCCCGCTCGCACATCACCCGGGCCGCGAAGGTGTTCGTCACCCGGTTGCAGGCGCAGGAGGAGGCGGCGCAGGCGGATCTCCGCCGACGGTCCCTGCGCCGGTGAGCGGGACGGGCGAGGCCGAGTCGCGTCCTGGCATGCGTTGCGACCGTTGAAGGCGGTTATGTATCTCGCGCCCGAACCCTCTCCCCCTCTGCGGGGGAGGGTGCCCCGCTGCGAGTGCGAAGCACTCGTGCGCGGGGCGGGCCGGGACGACAGTCCCGCAAGAGGGGATCGCGACGCTGATCCAGGGTGCGCCTTCATCAAGGTCGCGACCTTTCCGGAAGCGGGGTTCCCCTCTCGGCGGGACTACGTCCCGCTGCGCTCACTTCGTTCGCCACCCTCCCCCGCGGAGGGGGGAGGGACCGGGCGGCACCCTCGAAGCAGGGCCGGCCTACGGCGCCAGCGCCTCGCGCACGCCCGCCGGCCACGCGGCCGTGTCGAGGCCGTGGGTGGCGAACAGCGCCACTGCGAGCCGGTCGATGCCGAAGGCGACGCAGCCGGTATGGGCCGGTTCGCCCGCCGCGTCGCGCAGGTTCCAGGTCGTGCCGAAATGCTCGCGGTGGTAGTTGAAGCTCATGCAGGCGGTGCCGGCGGCCTCGCCGCGCAGGGGCACCAGCAGCTCGAACTTCAGCGCCTGTTCGAGCTGGCTCATCGCCATCATCTGCCCGACCCGGCCGAAGAACGGGTCGCTCGCCTGCACCACCTCGTAGGCGAGCCCGAGCCGGTCGGCGAGCGCCGTCGCCTTGACGATCCAGCGCTCGCGGAACGCCTGGATCTGCTCGGGGCTGCCGACGCAGACGTACTCGCGCATCCGGAACGATTGCAGCCGGTCGAGGTCGCGGGACGGCTCGCGCCGGAAGCAGTCGCAGGCGACGTCGAAGCGGTAGCCCTCCGCCGGCACCGCCCCGCGGGCGGCGGCGATCGGGTAGACCGGGTAGCAGGCCGCCGGGGTCAGGACGAGGTCGGCGGTCTCGAGCGAGGCCGTCCAGTCGCCGCCGGCGGCGTGGCGGTCGGCGGCGGCGCGGATCTCGGCCTCGCTGCCCTCCAGGCACGAGACGCAGCCGAGGAGGTTGGGGAAGCTCTTGAGGTAGCCGTGGGTCTCCAGGTGCCGGCGGCTCATCACCGGCGGGAACCGGAAGATCTCGGTGCCGTCCTCGCGCTGGCGCGAGATCAGCGACTGGAGCGCCTCGACCACCGCCTCGTAATGCCCGGTGCGGGCGTAGACGCCGTCGGCGTCCATCGGCCGGAAGAGGCCGTCGAACAGCCCGTCGAGGGGATCGCGCGCCGGCGCCGGGGCGGGAGCGTTCAGGACCGTCATGTTCATCGGTGGAGTCTCTTCGAGCGTGCGAGGGCGTGGAAACGGTCAGTCGGCGAGGCCGGCCGGCACGGTGGCGAGCAGGGCCGTGGTGGCGAGGTTCTGGGTGATGCGGTCGTTGTGGATCATGATCGGCGCCGACAGGATGTCGCGCAGCGACCGGCCGATGCTGAACGGGCCGTCCTGGCGGTAGCCGGCGAGCCCGCAGGCGCGCAGCGCGCTGCCCACCGTGGTCACGGCGAGTTCCGACACCTCGACCTTCAGCATCGTGACGGCGGTCTGGAAGTCGAGGCCGGCGCGGCTGCGCGGGTCGGCGGCGGTGGCGGCGTGGCGTGACAGCGCGTCGGCGACCAGCGCTCGCAGGGTCTTGAGCGACGACACCGCGCGGCCGTAATGCACCGCGCCCGGCGGCATCTGGCCCCCGGCCCCGCGGGCGGCCTGCCGGGTGAAGGCCTGCGCCCGCTCCACCGCGCCTGCGGCGATGCCGGCCCAGGCGCTCGACCACAGGATGTGCGAGACCGGGGTCATCGTCTCGGCGTGGATCGCCGGGTAGCGCTCGGGCAGGACCTGCTCGGGCCGGAACCGGGCGCGCAGCCGGAAGCCGGCGCTGCAGGTGCCGCGCATGCCGAGGGTCTCCCAGCCGCTCACCCGCTCCAGAGAATAATCCTCGCGCAGCAGCACCGCGAGCACCTGGTCGGAGGGCTGGGCGTCGGGGGCGCGCCGGGCGGTGGTGACGACCCCGTCGGCCTCGGCGCCGTAGGAGATCACGCTCGCGGCCCGGTCGAGGGTGACGCACTCGCCGTCCGGCTCGATCGCGGCGGCGCTGGAGCGGACGTTGCCGCCGCCCTGCCCCTCCGTGGTCGAGGAGGCGAGGAGGAGCTGCTCGTCGCACAGCCGGCGCAGCAGGGCCGCGTGCCAGGGCGAGCCCGTGCCGTGATCGACGATGCAGGCGACCTTGGTCTGGTGCATCGCGAAGATCATCGCGGTGGAGGCGCAGGCGCGGCCGAGCCGGTAGGCCACCTCCGCCACCTCGGCGAGCGAGCGCCCCTCGCCGCCGAGGGCCTGCGGCACCAGGAGGCCCATCAGCCGCTGCGCCTTGGCGGCGGCGATCGCCTCGGCCGGGAAGCGGCCGTCGCGGTCGACCGCCTCGGCGGCGGCCGCGGCGATGCCGGCCACCACCAGCGCCCGCAGGGCCGGATCGCCCGCGACCGACTCGCCGGCCTCCGCCGCGTGGATGGGTTGAATCGTCATGCCGGCCTCCCGCCCTGTCGTGCCGCGTCGCGTGCATCGCCGAAGAGATCGCCCGCCCGACCCGGCATGCGGCCCCGCGGCGCAGGCTGGCGAGCAGACGCTAAGACTTGATGATGTGGATCCCGGAAAATCGGCAGCATTGCCGCAAATCCGGGGATGGGTGGTGCGCGAAACATTAAGTCTGAGCAGTCTAAACCTTTGACCGCGCCGGACGGGCCGCCTAGCCCGGTCCGGCACCGACCTGACCGCGAGGACGCCCCATGACCGACAGCATCCCGGCCGACGCCACCGGCCGCATCACCGCCCTGGTGGAGGGCATCCTGGCCCAGAAGGGCGCCGACCGCCGGGTCGAGCCCGACACGTTCCTGACCGAGGCCGGGCTGACCTCCCTCGACCTCGTCAACCTGATGCTGGCGATCGAGGCCGAGTTCGACCTGACGATCCCGTCGAGCCATCTCGGCCCGCAGAGCTTCCGCAGCGTCGCGACGATCGCCCGGATGGTCGCCGAGGTGGCGCCCCCCGGCCGCCTCGTGGCGTGAGCCCGGGGGCCGGCCACGGCCGGAGAGGAGCGCCGGCATCGCGCGGCCTCACCGGCCGGGGGCCGCGAACTGGTCGCGCAGCAGCGCGAGGGCGAGGCCGACCATCAGCCCGACCACGAGCCCGGCGGCGAGGATCACCGCCTTCGAGGTGCCGGTCTTGGTCAGCGGCGGCACCGCCGCCTTGATGAGCCGGGCGTTGCTGGTGTCGAGGCTGTTGCGCTCCTGCAGGTCGCGGGCGCGGTTGAGGAACGCCTCGTAGACGGTGCGGTTGGCGCTCGCCTCGCGCTCCAGCTCGCGCAGCTGCACCCCGGCGGCGTTGGCGGTGGCCGCGTCGGACTTGAGCGTCGCGACGCGCCGGTCGAGGATCGCCTCGCTGGTGCGGGCGCGCTCGTAATCGGCCGCCGCCGCCTTGGCGATGCGGCCGAGCTCGTCGTCGAGCTGCCGGCGCGCCGCCTGGACCCGCTCAGCGATGCCGGTATTGGCCGGGTGGCGCGGGCCGTAGACGAGCGCGGTCTCGGCCTGGACGCGCAGGGCCTCGGCCAGGGTGGCGCGCAGGCCCGCCAGGGTCGTCGACTGGACCGCCTCGGTGGTGCCGTCCGGCAGCGCGCCCCCCGCCCGCAGGCGCTGGACCTGGGCGACCCGGGCGCTCGCCTCGGCGGTGCGGGCGCGGGCGGTGGCGAGCTGGTTGGCGAGGTCGCCGAGCTGCTGCTCGCCGACGAGCCGGCCGCCGCCCGACCCGATCAGGTCCTTGCTGCGGCGGTAGCTCTCGACCGCGGCCTCGCTGCGCTGGAGCCGGCCGCGCAATTCCGCGAGCCGGCCGTCGAGGGCCTCGGTTGCCCGGGTCGCCGCCGCGGTCCGGGTGCGGGCGAGCTCGGACAGGAAGGTGTCGGCGACCGCGTTGGCGATCCGGGCCGACTTGTCGGCGTCGCTGGTGGCGACGCCGATCTCGACGATCAGGGTCTTGTCGGAGCGGCGCACCGCCAGCGCCCGGTCGAGGGCCCGGATCGCCTTCGTCTCCGGCGTCTCGCCCGCCCCCGGGGCGGGGGCCGGCGGCCCGATCAGGCGCCGGGTCAGCACCGCGAGCAGGCCGGGCTCGGGCGAGCCGAAATCCGGGTCGGCGGCGAGGTTCTGCGCGCGCACCACCCGGGTCAGCACGTCGGTGGAGCGCACGATCTGCGCCTGGCTCTCGGTGATGAGCAGCGATTCCTCGCCGGTGGTGCTGCCGGGAGTGAGGTCGTTCTGGAGCACCTGGAGGTTGCGGGGGTCGAGCAGCACCCGGGCGGTGGCGTCGTACTGAGCCGGGATCAGCATCGCGACCGCGAAGGCCAGAGCCCCGGCCAGCACGACCGGCACGGCGATCCAGCGCCAGCGGGTGCGGAACACCCCGACGATCCCGCGCAGGTCGATCACGGCGGCCGGGGGAGGCGGCGGCGCGACGAATTGCGGCGTGGCGGCCACGAACCTCTCCATCCGACCCATCATTGCGATTCCCACCAGCGTCTCGCTCCTGGACGGGCCGGAGACAATCCCGTCCCGCCCTGGAACGGGACGGCCCGGAGGCCGCGCCCGTGCCGCCGTCTCCGCAAGCCCGGGACCAGCCGCCGGCGTGCGAGGGCGGGACGGCGCGCTCAGGGCCGGGGCAGGATCTCGATCCGGGTCAGGGCCTCGTCCCGGTCGAGCCGGCCGGCGAAGACGACGGCCTTTGCCGGCGCGAGGTGCCCGAACCCGGCCGAGTGCGGTGGCGCGTCGTCCCCGCCGGCGTGGATCCGCGTCTCGAACCCGTCCGGCGCCACGAGGCGGCAGAGCGGACCCGACGCCCCGGTCACGGTGACGGACCCCGTCACGGTGACGGATCCCGTCACGGTGACGCCCCGGTCGCCGGGCGCCAGCGCGAGGCCCGGCGGCAGCAGGAAGCGGATCTCGACCGGCAGCGGCGCACGGGCCCCCGGCAGGCTGTCGGCGACGAGGTAGCCGTCCGGCCGGCGGGCGAGGCGGCGGCGATGGGCGGTGCCGAACCGGCGCAGGTAGCCGTCATGCTGGCCGGTCACCGACCAGTCCGGCCCGGCCTCCTCGGCGACCAGCGCCGCGTCGGCCCGGCTCGCCCAGCTGAACCCGGCGCTCGCGACGCTCTGCGAGGCCCCCCCTATGGATAATGTATTGTGCGCGAGACTCTCGCGCAGCCGCGTGCGCTGCCCGCGGCCGGAATGATAGAGGTAGGTACCGGCATCGATCAGCACCGGCTCGTCGTCGAGGGTGAGCCAGAGCGCCAGGGCGTCGGCGTGGCCGTGGGCCGCGAGGGCGAGGTAGCCGAGCGGGCCGTGGTCGAAGACGAGGGCGGCCCGCCGCCCGGCGATCGTCTCGTGCGCCGCGGTGTAGCCGCCGTCGCGGAACACCGCGGCGCCCTTGGGCGCGACGAAGGGGCGCTGGCGCGAGATCCGGCGCTCGGAATTGGTCACCGTGCCGTCCTTCTCGCCCCAGGCGAGCGCCGGCAGCACGATGGCGTTGCGGGCGCGCAGGGTGTCGGTGCCGGCGATCGCCTCGGAG
>NZ_SACP01000020.1 GCF_004004555.2 Methylobacterium oryzihabitans | reverse complement strand
ATCCTCTTGATGTCCAGCCTGGCTGCTCATCAACCGGAACTCGGACCAGGCTGACCCGCCGCCACACCTCGACACGCGCGCTCCTGCGCCAGCCGTGAAATCAAGCCCCAACCCGACAGGCTGCTAGCCGTCGCGCGAAGCTGCATCGTCCAGCAGCATCCGTTACAACACGGTACAAGCGACTTAAAAATGTGGGCTGGAACGTGGCTCGCCACCACAGCCGTCCCAATTCAGCAATTCATGACAGTTTCTTAAGCCACATGAGTGGCGGAGACGGAGGGATTCGAACCCTCGAAGCCCCTTTCGAGGCTTGCTCATTTAGCAAACGAGTGCCTTCAGCCGCTCGGCCACGTCTCCTGAGGTGGAAACGCTCTAGGGGCTCGGGGAGGTCCGGTCAACCGGATTCTGAGGCCGGTCGGAGACGGCCTCGTCGAAGGCCGCCGCGATCGCCGCGCGGACCCGGTCGGGCCGCTCGAAGGGCAGGAAGTGGGTCGTGCCCGGCACGGTCTCGACGGTGAGGCGGCCCGGGCGGCCGGCGGACACCCGGCAGGTGCTGCCGTGCTCGGCCCGCAGGATCGCGGCCGGGCAGGGGAGGCGGCGCAGGGCGCCGCGGGCGTCGTGCCCCTGCGCCCGGTAGTTCGACGCCTCCCAGGCTCCCGAACAGGCGAGGGCGACGCTGCCGTCCGGGCGGTCGTGGAAGCCGTCGGCGACGTAGTCGGCCAGGGCCTCGTCGGGCCAGCGCTTGAACGCGCCGCGGCCGCGATAGGCCGCGACGGCCGCGTCGCGGGAGGGGAACGCCGCCCGGCGGCGCAGCGCCCCCTCGGCGAGGGCCGAGTGCGGCCGCAGCCAGCCCGGCAGCCAGGGCAGGCGGGCGGCGAGCGTCGTGCGGCGCTCCAGAATCACCGGGTCGAGCAGCACCAGCCGGCACACCCGCCGCGGCCGCAGCCGGGCGGCGAGGAGCGACTGGGTCGCGCCCATCGAGTGGCCGACGAGGACGACCGGCGGTCCGTCGAGGCGGTCGAGCAGGGCCACGAGGTCGCCCGCGACGTCGTCCCAGCCCCGCCGCCCCGCGGGCTCGGCCGGCAGGGTGGTGCCGCCGTGGCCGCGCTGGTCGTAGGCGAGGATCCGGTGCCCGCCGGCGAGCGGCGCCAGCAGGAAGCGGTAGGCGAGGGCGTTGAAGCCGTTGGCGTGCAGGAACACCGCCGCCACCGGCCGGTCCGGCGGCCCGAACTCGATCGCGGCCAGCGTCCCGCCGGAGGGGTCGCCGATGGCGAGCTTGAGTCGCCGCGGAGCCGTGGCGGTCTCGACGGCGGCGGTGTTGCTCTCGGGGGTCACCGGGTGCTCTCTCCCACGAGGGACTCGGCGCGCGGGCGCGCCAGCACCGTGCCGGCGGCGCCGAGCGCCATCAGGATCGCGGTGGCGAGGAACACCGAGCGCATGCCGAGATGGCCGCCGGCGAAGCCGCCGAGCAGCGGGCCGATCACCTGCCCGGCATACTGCGCCGAGGTCGAGTAGCCGAGCACCGTGCCGGCGACGCGGTCGGGCACGCTGTGGCGCAGGGCGCTGGCGAGGCAGGGCAGCAGCCCGCCGAGCGACAGGCCCATCAGGAAGCGCAGGACCACGAGCTGCCAGCCCTCGGTCACCAGTGCCTGCGGCACCAGCAGCAGCGCGGAGGCGGCGAGCCCGCCGGCGATCACCCGCCACGGCCCGATCCGGTCGGCGAGCCGCCCGAGCCGCGGCGCCGCCAGGATGCTGCCGAGCGCGGTCGCCGACATCGCGAGGCCCGCCACCATCGTGACGCGCGCCGGGTCGGTGACGAGTTCGGCGACGTAGACCGTGATGATCGGCTCGATCGACATCACAGCGAGCATCAGCAGCGTGCCGGTGGCGAGCAGCGCCAGGACCGGGCGCTTGTCGGGGATCGCCGCCCAGCCGGGATTGGCCCGCCGCTCGGCCCTGGTCGGGCGGCGCTCCTCGCGGATCAGCAGAAGCGTGGCGAGAAAGGCGACGAAGATGACGCCGCCGGCGGCCAGGAAGGTCGCCCGGATGCCGATGATCGGCGGCAGGACGCCGCCGGCGAGGGGCCCGACGAGGTTGCCGGCCATCACCCCGGAGGCGAGGATGCCGAGCGCCCAGCCGGAGCGCGCCTTCGGGGTCTGGGTCGCGATCAGCACCGTGGCGCCGGAGGAGTAGCCGCCGAGCAGCCCGGCGAGCAGCCGCAGGCCGACGAGCTGGTAGACGTCCTGGGCCATGCCGATCAGCGACATCACGATCGCCATCGCGAGGCTCGCCCGCAGCAGGATCAGCTTGCGGCCGTAGAGGTCGGCGAAGCGGCCCCAGAGCGGGGCGACCAGGGCGGCGCTGAAGAACGTCGCCCCGAAGGCGACGCCCGACCATTGCACGATCGCGGCCTGACCGGTCACGCCGAGTTCCTCGACGTAGAGCGGCAGGAACGGCAGCAGCAACGTCATCGCCACGAGGGTCGTGAACGAGCCGAACACGCACACGGCGAGGTTGCGGCGCCAGTACGCGTCGGTCTCCTCCGCCCCGATCGGGGCTGTGGCCGGCGCGGCGCTGTCGCGGGTCATCGGGCGGGCCTCCGCGGCCGGGCGCCCGGTCTCGGGCGGCGCCGCGGCCGCACGGTAGAGCATCCCGGCGCCCGGGCCAGCAGGACCGGGGCGCGGGGGCCATGCCGGGGACGCATCCCCGGCGGGTCCCCCGGGGCCTCACTCCGCCGCGAGGCGGGTCGGGTTGAGGATCGCGAACAGGCTGGCGGGGGTCGCCGGCATGTCGACGTCGCGCACCCCGACGGCGCGGTCGAGGGCATCGACCACCGCGTTCATCACCGCCGGGCACGAGCCGATCGAGCCCGCCTCGCCGGCGCCCTTGATCCCGAGCGGGTTGGTGGTCGAGGGCACGTTCTTCGTCTCGAAGTGGAAGAACGGCACGTCGGCGGCCCGCGGCATGGCGTAGTCCATGAAGCTCGCGGTCAGGAGCTGGCCCTCGGAATCGTAGACCGTGCGCTCGTGCAGCGCCTGCCCGATGCCCTGCGCCACGCCGCCATGCACCTGGCCCGCCAGCAGGAGCGGGTTCACCGTGGTGCCGAAATCGTCGCACACGGTGTAGCGCGCGATGCTGGTGATGCCGGTCTCGGGATCGATCTCGATCTCGGCGACGTGGGTGCCGTTGGGGTAGGTGGCGCTCGGCGGCACGAAGTCGCCGTTGCCGGTCAGCATCGCCTCGGTGGCGCGCGGCAGGGCGGCGAGCGCCGCGAAGTCGATCGCCCGGTCGGTGCCGGCGACCCGCACCGCGCCCTCGGCGATCTCGAGGTCGCCGATTCCGGCCTCCAGCTCCTCGGAGGCGAGCTCCTTGAGTTTTTTCGCGAGGTTCTTCGAGGCGGCGTCGACCGAGATGCCACCGACCGGGATCGAGCGCGAGCCGCCGGTGCCGGCCCCGGTGGCGACCTGTGCGGTGTCGCCCTGGACCATCCGGATCCGGTCGAGGGGCAGGTCGAGCTGCTCGGCCACGAACTGCGCGTAGGCGGTGGCGTGGCCCTGGCCGTTCGACTGGGTGCCGACATAGACGGTGGCGCCGCCGTCCTTGTCGAGGGTGACCTTCACGTCCTCGCCCTCGCCCCAGGCGGTGCACTCGATGTAGGTGGCGAGCCCGATGCCGCGCAGGCGGCCGGCGGCGCGGGATTCGGCGAGGCGGGCGTCGAAGCCGGCCCAGTCCGACGCCTCGACGGCGCGGCCCATATGGGCCGCGAAGTCGCCGGTGTCGTAGGTGCGGTCGCCGATCGGCGTCGTGTAGGGCATCGCGTCCGGCGGGATGAAGTTGCGCCGGCGGATCTCCGCCTGCGACAGCCCGGCCTCGCGCGCCGCCCGGTCGACCAGCCGCTCGACGAGGTAGGCCGCCTCCGGCCGCCCGGCGCCGCGATAGGCGTCCACCGGGACGGTGTTGGTGTAGACGCCGCGCACCCGGGCGAACATCACCGGGGTGCGGTAGACGCCGGTGAGCATCGTGGCGCCGAGATACGGGATGTAGGGGCCGTATTGCGACAGGTAGGCGCCGAGGTCGCCGACCACGTCGAAGCGCATGGCGAGGAAGCGGCCGTCGGCGTCGAGGGCGACCTCGCCGACCGAGAGGTTGTCGCGCCCCTGGGTGCAGGCGAGGAAGTGCTCGCCGCGCTCCGACACCCACTTCACCGGCCGCCCGAGCCGGCGCGCCGCCTCGGCGGCGAGCGGATATTCGCGGTAGGTGAAGGTCTTGGTGCCGAAGCCGCCGCCGACGTCGCCGGTGACGACGCGGACCGTCTCCTTGCCCACGCCGAGCACGCCCGCGATGGTCTTCTGGAGGCCATGGACGCCCTGGCTCGGGATGGTGAGCGTGAACCCGCCGGCGCCGTCGTGTTCGGCGACCACGCTGCGGGTCTCCATGTAGTTCGTCACGAGGCGCTGGTTCTCGACCTCGACCCGCACCACCCGGTCGGCCTTGGCGAAGGCGGCCTCGACCGCGGCCTCGTCGCCCATGCGGGCGTCGAAGGCGAGGTTGTTCGCCGCCTCGTCCCAGACCGCCGGCGCGCCGCCCTGGAGGGCGTGGCGGATGCCGACCACCGCCGGCCGCACGTCGTAGTCCACGCCGATCGCCTCGACGGCGTCGCGGGCTTGCGCCAGGGTATCGGCGACCACGAAGGCGACGGCGTCGCCGACATGCTTCACGGTGTCCCTGGCCAGCACCGGAATGTGGGCGACGTGGCCCTGGCTGCCGTCGGCGTTCGGGATCGGCGCCTGGCACTTGATCGGGTTGAGGCCCGCGACGTCCTCGGCGGCGAGCACGAGGCGGACGCCGGGCATCGCCCGGGCGGCGTCGAGGTCGGTGATGCGGAACGCCGCATGGGCGTGCGGGCTGCGCAGCACGGCCGCGTGGAGGCAGCCCTCCGGCGCGTGGTCGTCGCCGTAGCGGCCCTCGCCGGTGATCAGGCGCAGGTCCTCGACCCGCCGCATCGGCTGGCCGATGCCGAACTTGGTGACTGCCATGGGAGCCTCCGGGAGTGTCGAATAGGAAATGCGTGTGGGGGCGCGACGGTCCGGATCGCGTCCGTCGTCCCGCGCCGGATCCGGTGCGTTACCGCTCCGCGCGGGGAGCCGGGCCGGTCGGGGAGGGCGTCCGCGGTGCGGATGACAGAGTTCCGCAGCGTCGGGCACGCGCGCGGCAGGGCTGCGTCATCGTTCGATCGTCCTCCCGGTCCGGGCCTGGGCGCCGGTCGTTTTGAGGACGCTACCATGCCGGGCGGCGGTCGTCTGCGGGCTTGTGGGGCGATCGATCGCCGCTGCGGGCTTGAGGAGCCCTGGCGCATCGTGCGTGGAATGTGCATATTTGATGCGTGTGATGTGCGGAGGACGGTCGCATGAGTGCTGGCGCAGCCCTGCGGGCGGACGGGTCGACGGTCCTCCTGTCGCAGTTCATGGACGAGCTTCGGGAGCCCCGAACCCCCTATATCTCCTCGGAGCGCTTCGCGCGGCGGCTGGGGCTCAGTAAGGACACCCTGGCCCGCATGGCCGGCGTCCACCGCAACACGCTGCGCACCAATCCGGGTGCGGAGGCGCTGCAGATCCGCCTGCGCGAGATGATCAAGGTCATCGTGGCGGCGAGCCAGTTCACCCGGGACATCGACAAGGCCCTGTACTGGTTCATGAACGAGCCGATCGCCGACTACCGCAACAGGACCGCGGCGGACCTCGTGTCGGACGGCCACCTCGAGGCCGTCCTGGCCTATCTCGAAGATCTCGGTAATGGAGCGACCGGGTGATCGTCACCCGGTTCGAGACCGAACGGGTATTCTACCGCTTCCTCACGCCGCGGTGGTCGCACCAGCCGCTCAGCGGGGCCGGTGCCGCGGTCAATGGGGGGCGCTTCAACCGTCCCGGGATCGAGGCGGTCTACCTCAGCACGGAACCGGAAACGGCCCTGGCCGAGATCCGGCAGGGCGCCTCCATCGCGCCTCCCGCGACCCTCGCGGCCTATTGGGTCAGGGCCGATGACGTCGCCGACTTCTCGAGCGGGTTCGATCCCGCGTCCTGGGCCGCGGTATGGAGCGGTTGGAATGCCGACTGGAAATACATCGCCCGCATCGAGCGACGGACTCCGCCCTCGTGGTCCTTGGCCGACGATCTGATCACTGCCGGACGCCGCGGCTTGTTGTTTCCCTCGACGCGCCGGGTGGGTGGCATCAACCTCGTCCTGTTTCCGGCCAATCTCACGCCGGCCGACCGGATCGCTGTTCACGACCCGCACGGCGAACTGCCGGTCGATCAGTCTTCCTGGCCGAACCCGGCCCGCTGAGGCTCTGCCGGCTCCCGGACGAGAGGAACAATCCCTCCTTGCCTTAAAAAACAATCGTTCGTATACCTCGGTGAAAATCCGCCGGGAGGACACGCCATGATCCCCAACGCCGCGCGCGCGTTCAATTTCGGCCTCGGCGAGACGGCCGAGGCCATCCGGGAGAGCGTGCGCAGCTTCTCCCAGGACCGCATCGCCCCGCGGGCCGAGGAGATCGACCGCACCAACACCTTCCCGATCGACCTCTGGCCGGAGATGGGCGCGCTCGGCCTGCACGGCATCACGGTCGAGGAAGAGTATGGCGGGCTCGGCCTCGGCTACCTCGAGCATTGCGTGGCGATGGAGGAGGTGTCGCGGGCCTCGGCCTCGGTCGGGCTGTCCTACGGCGCGCACTCGAATTTATGCGTCAACCAGCTCCGCCGCAACGGCTCGCCCGCCCAGAAGCGGAAATACCTGCCGAAACTCATCTCCGGCGAGCACGTCGGCGCCTTGGCGATGTCGGAGCCGGGCTCGGGATCGGACGTGGTGTCGATGCGGACCAAGGCCGAGAAGCGCGGCGACCGCTACGTGCTGACCGGCTCGAAGATGTGGATCACCAACGGCCCGGTCGCCGAGACCCTGGTGGTCTACGCCAAGACCGACCCGGCGGCGGGACCGCGGGGCATCACCGCCTTCATCATCGAGAAGGGCCAGAAGGGCTTTTCCACCGCCCAGAAGCTCGACAAGCTCGGCATGCGCGGCTCGGACACCTGCGAGCTGGTGTTCGAGGAGTGCGAGGTGGCGGAGGAGAACGTGCTCGGCGAGGTCGGGCGCGGCGTCAACGTGCTGATGTCGGGGCTCGACTACGAGCGCGCGGTGCTGGCGGCCGGGCCGCTCGGCATCATGCAGGCCTGCCTCGACGTGGTGATGCCCTACGTCCACGAGCGCAAGCAGTTCGGCCAGTCGATCGGCGAGTTCCAGCTCGTCCAGGGCAAGCTCGCCGACATGTACGTCGCGACCAACGCCGCCAAGGCCTACGTCTACGCGGTGGCGCAAGCCTGCGACCGCGGCGAGACCACCCGCGAGGACGCCGCCGGCGCGATCCTCTACGCCGCCGAGCGGGCGACGCAGTGCGCCCTCGACGCGATCCAGCTCCTCGGCGGCAACGGCTACATCAACGACTACCCGACCGGGCGGCTCCTGCGCGACGCCAAGCTCTACGAGATCGGCGCCGGCACCAGCGAGATCCGACGGATGCTGATCGGCCGCGAACTCTTCAACAAGTCGGCCTGAGGCGCCCGATGCCGGTCATCCCCACCAGCGCCGACCTCGCCTCCGAGGCGGCGGCGCAGAACCGCGCCGCCTGGGCCGACCTGCGCGGCCAGTTGCAGGAGCGCCGCGCCGCCGCGGCGGCCGGCGGCCCGCCGCGGTCCCGCGAGCGCCACGTCGCCCGCGGCAAGCTGCTGCCCCGCGACCGGGTGCTGCGGCTGCTCGATCCGGGCTCGCCGTTCCTGGAGATCGGGGGGCTCGCCGCCCTCGACCTCTACGGCGGCGACATCCACGCCGCCGGCGTCATCGCCGGCATCGGCCGGGTCGCCGGCCGCGAGGTGATGATCGTCTGCAACGACGCCACCATCAAGGGCGGCACCTACTACCCGCTGACGGTCAAGAAGCACCTGCGGGCGCAGGAGATCGCGCTCCAGAACCGCCTGCCCTGCCTCTACCTCGTCGATTCCGGCGGCGCCAACCTGCCGCAGCAGACCGAGGTGTTTCCCGACCGCGAGCATTTCGGCCGGATCTTCTACAACCAGGCGCAGATGTCGGCCGCCGGCATCCCGCAGATCGCCTGCGTGATGGGCTCCTGCACGGCCGGCGGCGCCTACGTGCCGGCGATGTCCGACGAGAGCGTGATCGTGCGCCGCCAGGGCACGATCTTCCTCGGCGGCCCGCCGCTCGTGAAGGCGGCGACCGGCGAGGTGGTGACGGCCGAGGATCTCGGCGGTGCCGACGTCCACGCCCGGCTCTCGGGCGTCGCCGACCACTACGCCACCGACGATCCCCACGCGCTCGCGATCCTGCGCCGCATCGTCGGCACCCTCAACACCGTCAAGGCGCCCGACCTCGACATCGCGGAGGCCCTCGATCCGGCCTACGCTGTCGACGACCTCGACGCGATCGTGCCGACCGACCTGCGCAAGCAGTACGACGCCCGCGAGGTCATCGCCCGCCTCGTCGACGGCTCGGAGTTCGACGAGTTCAAGCGGCTCTACGGCACCACGCTGGTCACCGGTTTCGCCCGGCTGCACGGCATGCCGGTCGGGATCCTGGCCAACAACGGCATCCTGTACTCGGAGAGCGCGCTGAAAGGGGCGCACTTCATCGAGCTGTGCTGCCAGCGCCGCATCCCGCTGGTCTTTCTCCAGAACATCTCCGGCTTCATGGTCGGGCGCGAGGTCGAGGCCGGCGGCATCGCCAAGAACGGCGCCAAGCTGGTCACGGCGGTCGCCACCGCCGCGGTGCCGAAGCTCACCGTGATCGTCGGCGGCTCCTACGGGGCGGGCAATTACGGCATGTGCGGCCGGGCCTATTCGCCGCGCTTCCTGTTCGCGTGGCCGAACTCGCGCATCTCGGTGATGGGCGCCGAGCAGGCGGCGAGCGTGCTCGCCACCGTCAAGCGCGACAACATCGAGGCCGGCGGCGGTGCCTGGAGCCCGGACGAGGAGGAGGCGTTCAAGGCGCCGATCCGCGCCGGGTTCGAGGAGGAGGGCTCGCCCTACTACGCCACCGCCCGGCTGTGGGACGACGGCATCATCCTGCCCGAAGAGACCCGCCGGGTGCTCGCGCTGTCGCTCTCCGCCTGCCTCAACGCGCCGGTGCCGGAGACGAAGTTCGGCCTGTTCCGGATGTGACACGATCCCCCCTCTCCCGGGTGGGAGAGGGGTTGGGGGTGAGGGTGGCGCGGTTTCCGTAATGAACCTGAACCGTCGAGCTGCGCAGCTCGATCCTTGAGCTTCTTCCGGGACCGTCTCCACCCTCACCCCTGCCCCACTCCCATTCGGGAGAGGGGTTCCCCGCGCCCGTTCCGTATCCCGCCCCGCCGCACCGCGAAGGGACCCGATGACCGCCCGTCGCCTCTCCTCCGTCCTCATCGCCAACCGCGGCGAGATCGCCTGCCGGGTGATCCGCACCGCCCGCCGCCTCGGGCTGCGCACCATCGCGGTCTTCTCCGAGGCCGACCGCGACGCGCTCCACGTCGCGCTCGCCGACGAGGCCCACCCGATCGGACCGGCGCCGGCTGCCGACTCGTACCTGCGGGTCGAGCGCATCCTCGACGTCGCGACGCGCACCGGTGCCGACTGCATCCATCCGGGCTACGGCTTCCTGTCGGAGCGGCCGGACTTCGCCGACGCCTGCGCGGCAGCCGGCATCGTCTTCGTCGGCCCGCCGGCCTCCGCCATCCGCGCCATGGGGCTGAAGGATGCCGCCAAGGCGCTCGTCGCCGGGGCCGGCGTGCCGGTGGTGCCGGGCTATCACGGCGCCCGCCAGGAGCCGGACTTCCTCGCCGGGCAGGCGGCCGAGATCGGCTACCCGGTCCTCATCAAGGCGGTGGCGGGCGGCGGCGGCAAGGGCATGCGCCGGGTCGAGCGCCCCGAGGACTTTGCGAACGCCCTCGAAGGCGCGCAGCGCGAGGCGCAAGGATCTTTCGGCGACCCGCGAGTGCTGGTGGAGAAGTACGTGCTCTCCCCGCGCCACGTCGAGATCCAGGTGTTTTGCGATGCGCACGGCAACGCCGTCCACCTGTTCGAGCGCGACTGCTCGCTCCAGCGCCGCCACCAGAAGGTGATCGAGGAGGCCCCGGCTCCCGGCATGCCCGACACCGTCCGCGCCGCCATGGGCCGCGCCGCGGTCGAGGCCGCCAAGGCGGTCGGCTATGTCGGCGCCGGCACGGTCGAGTTCATCGCCGACGGCCGCGAGGGCCTGCGCGCCGACGGGTTCTGGTTCATGGAGATGAACACCCGGCTCCAGGTCGAGCACCCGGTGACGGAGGCGATCACCGGGCAGGACCTCGTCGAGTGGCAGTTCCGCGTCGCCTCGGGCGAGGCGCTGCCGCTGACCCAGGACGCGATCGCGATCCACGGCCACGCCGTCGAGGCGCGGCTCTACGCCGAGGACCCGGCGGCGGGTTTCCTGCCCTCGACCGGGCGCCTGCGCGCTCTCGACCTGCCCGAGGGCGAGGGAATCCGGGTCGATACCGGGGTGCGCGAGGGCGGCGCGGTGACGCCGTTCTACGACCCGATGATCGCCAAGGTGATCGCCCACGGCGCCACCCGCGACGAGGCTCTCGACCGCCTCGCCGGGGCGCTCGGCCGCACGCTGGTCGCCGGTCCGAAGACCAACGTGGCGTTCCTCAAGGCGCTGGCCGAGGCGGAAGACTTCCGCGCCGGCCGCTTCGACACCGGCTTCATCGACCGCCACCTCGACGCGCTGACCGGCGGCACGACGCCCGACCCGGCCGCGGTGCGCGCGGCGGTCGCCCACCTCGTCGCCCGCGAGCGGCCGACGGGCTCAGGGCCGGCCTCGCCGTGGGATGCCGGCGACGCCTTCCAGCTCGGCGCCCCCCGGAGCCAGTCCTGGCCGGTGACGGTCGAGGGCGAGCGGCACGAGGCGGTCCTGTCCTGGCCCGGCGGCACGCTCGAGGTCGGGTTCGGGGAGGGCGGCCGGCGTGGCCCGGTGCGGCTCGTCGCGGCCGGGCGCGGGGTGCTCGCCGTCTCCGGCGGGCGTCAGGTCGCGGTCGAGCCGCCGGACCCGTTCGCGGTCGATCTCGACCACATCGGCGAGACCGGCGGCGTCGTGAAGGCGCCGATGCACGGCCGCCTCGTCGCGGTGCTGGTGCACCCCGGCGACGCCGTCGTGCGCGGGCAGCGCCTCGCCATCGTCGAGGCGATGAAGATGGAGCACGCGCTCACCGCCCCGGCGGACGGCACCGTCGCCGAGGTCGCGGCCGAGGCTGGCCAGCAGGTCGCCGAGGGCGCCCGGCTCATCACCCTGACGACGGAGGACGCGGCATGACCGGCAGCACCATCCCGGCTTCGACCCACCCGCGCGGCGGCCTGTACTTCGAGGATTTCGAGATCGGCGCCGTGCTGCACCATCGCCTCACCCGCACGGTGACGCAGATGGACAACATGCTGTTCTCGAACCTCACCCTCAACCCGCAGCCGCTCCACATCGACGCGCATTTCTGCGCCACCGAGACCGAGTGGGGCCGGCCGCTGATGAACTCGCTGTTCACCCTCGGGCTGATGATCGGCATCTCGGTCAACGACACCACGGTCGGCACCACCATCGGCAATCTCGGCATGACCGACACCCGGTTCCCGGCGCCGCTGTTCGAGGGCGACACGATCCGGGTCACGACCGAGATCGCCGCCAAGCGCGAATCGCGCTCGCGGCCGGATGCCGGCATCGTCGATTTCATCCACCGCGCCTACAAGCAGGACGGCACCCTGGTGGCCGAGTGCCGCCGGCAGGCCTTCATGCGCCGGCGCCCGGCGGGGGAGGGGGCCTGATGCGCTCGCTGCTGTTCGCCCCCGGCGACACCCCGCGCAAGCTCGACAAGGCGCTCGACTCCGGGGCCGACGCGCTGATCCTCGACCTGGAGGATTCGGTGGCGCCGACCGCCAAGGCGGAGGCCCGCGCCACCACCGCCGCCTTCCTGAAGCGGGTGCGCGGCGAGGCCGGGCGTCCGCGCCTCTACGTCCGGGTCAACGCCTTCGACACCGGGCTCACCGACGACGACCTCGCGGCGGTGATGCCCGAGGCGCCGGACGGGATCGTGCTGCCCAAGGCCGCCGGCGGCCCGGACGTGGGGCGCCTGAGCGTGGCGCTCGCCGTGCACGAGGCCGAGATCGGGCTGCCGGACGGCGTCACCCGCATCCTGCCGATCGTCACCGAGACCGCCCGCGCGGTGTTCGCGCTCGACAGCCTCCCCGGATCGAGCCCGCGCCTCGCCGGCCTGACCTGGGGGGCGGAGGACCTCTCCGCCGACATCGGCGCCGAGACCAACCGCGACGGCTCCGGCGCCTGGACCGGGCCGTTCCGCCTCGCCCGCGACCTGATGCTGCTCGCCGCCACCGCCGCGCAAGTCGATGCGGTCGACACGGTTTATGCCGGTTTCCGCGACCTCGACGGCCTCGCTCGCGAGTGCCGCGAGGCCCGCCGCGACGGCTTCGTCGCCAAGATGGCGATCCACCCGGCCCAGGTCGCGGTCATCAACGCCGCCTTCACGCCCTCGGACGAGGACCTCGCCCGGGCGCGGGCGGTGGTGGCGGCCTTCGCCGCCAACCCCGGCACCGGCGTCGTCGGGATCGACGGCCAGATGCTCGACCGGCCGCACCTGCTGCGGGCCGAGCGGCTGCTGGCGCGGGTCGGGCGGGGGTGATCGGGGGAACAACTGCGCGGATTCGAACCCTCCCCCCTCCGCGGGGGAGGGTGGCCTGCGGAGCAGGCCGGGAGAGGGGAACCACGCTTCCGGAAAGGTCGTGACCGTGGTGCCGAGCGCCAACTGAAGCAGCGTCGCGTTCCCCTCTCCCGCCCGGCCTCCGCCGGGCACCCTCCCCCGCGGTGGGGGGAGGGTTCAGTAGGCGGCCCCATCCGTCGGAAGCCCCGTCAGCGACCGCCCGCCTCGAACGCCAGCTCCACCCGGTGCCGCGCGGTGGCGCCGGGGGCGAGGAGGCGCTGCGAATCCCGCTCCGTCAGGTCGCCGGCGAAACCCGCCCAGTCGGCGTGGCCGGTCCAGCATTCGAGCGACAGGAACGGCGCCGTCGGCTTGGTCCAGACCGCGAGGTGGGGGAAGTCCTCCGCCGTCAGCCGGATCGCGGCGCCCGAGGGGGCGGTGAACCGCATGGTCCGGCTGCGGGCGTTCAGGAACACCAGCGCCTCGGCGAACAAAGCGGGGTCGAGGGGGAGCGTGTCGCCCTGGAGCGGCACCGCCAGCTCGTCGCGCAGCAGCAGCCCGCCGGGTCCGACCTTCGGGACGGCGGGGCGCTCGGGCGACTCGAACCGCACCGCGTAGCCGGCGCCGGCCGCGCGCTCCCCGCCGGCGAAGGGCCACGGGAAGGCCGGGTGGAAGCCGAGCCCGTAGGGCAGCGGGCGGTCGCCCGGATTGGTCACGGCGCAGTCGAAGGCCAGCGTGCCGTCGCGGACCGCTGCCGTGATGGCGAGGACGAACGGGTAGGGGTAGCGGGCGAGGGTGTCGGGGTTCTCGGTCAGCCGCAGGGTGACCCGGTCGGGGGCCTGCTCCACCACCGTGAAGACACTGTCGCGGGCGAAGCCGTGCTGGTTCATCGGGTAGGCGCGGCCGTCCACCGTGACGGCGCTGTCCGCCGAGGCGCCGACGACCGGGAAGAGCCAGGGCGCGTGGCGGTTCCAGTGCGCCGGGTCGCCGCTCCACAGGTACTCGGTGCCGGCGACGCGCCACGACACCGGCTCGGCCCCGGCCAGCGCGAGGCGGGCGACCGTGTCGCCGTGGCGGATCTCGACGGTGTCTGTCATCGAACGTCTCCCTCTTCGGTGCGGGCGGGGCCGAGCTGCGGCGCGACCTCGGCGAGGCTGCCGGAGGCGACGACCCGGCCGCCCTCCAGGACATGCACGATGTCGGCCCGGTGCAGGCTGGCGAGGCGGTGGGCGATCATCAGGATCGTGCGGGTGCCGGCGAGACGGTCGATCGCGGTCATCACCGCCGCCTCGGTCTCCTGGTCGAGGGCGCTCGTCGCCTCGTCGAACACGATCACGTCGGGGTCGTGGTAGAGCGCCCGGGCGATGCCCAGCCGCTGGCGCTGGCCGCCGCTGAGCCGGGTGCCACGCTCGCCGACCCGGGTGGCGTAACCCTCCGGCAGGGCCGCGATCACGTCGTGGACCTCGGCGATGCGGGCGGCGCGCTCGACCGCGGCCGGGTCGATCTCGGCCGCCGGCACGCCGAGCGCGATGTTGGCGCTCACGCTGTCGTCGATGAGGAAGACGTCCTGCGGCACGTAGCCGATGCGGTTCTGCCACAGCGGCAGCGTCGCGGCGTCGAGGGCGACGCCGTCGACCGTGATCCGCCCGGCGGTCGGGCGCAGCACCCCGAGGATCAGGCCGATCAGGGTCGACTTGCCCGAGCCGGTGCGGCCGACGAAGCCGACGGTGCGGTGGGCCGGGATCGCGAGGTCGATCCCGCGCAGCACCGGCGCCTCGTCGCCATACGCGAAGGCGACCCGTTCGAGGCGGATCGCGTCGCGGAACGGCAGCCTCGCGGCCGGGCGCGGCGGGTCCGGGCGCTCGCCGGCCAGTTCCCCGGCGACGATCCGGGCGGCCGGCAGGTTGTAGCGGATCTGCGCCACGGCGAGGAAGATGTTCTGGAACGCCGGCAGCAGGCGGTAGCCCGAGAAGGCGAACAGGCCGAGCAGCGGCAGCAGACCGGCGGTGTCGCCGCCGCGGCCGAGCGCGTAGAGCACCACCGCGATGACGCCGCCGAAGGCCAGCGCCTCGATGGCGAAGCGCGGCATCTGGCCGATCAGCAGCCCGGCGGCGGTGGCGCGCGCGAGGCTCTCGGCCGGGGCGTCGTAGGCGGCGGCGAAGCTCCGCACCCGGCCGTAGAGCCGGAGTTCGGTCAGCGCCCCGAAGCACTCGGCGACGACCCGGAACCGCGCCTCGTTGCCCCGGCTCGCCCGGGCGCCGAGCACGGCGAGGCGGCGGCGCACCACGAGGAACAGCGCGACGTAGAGGCTGCCGAAGCCGGCGCCGAGGATCAGCGCGAGGCGCGGCTCGTAGGCGATCAGGAACGCGACGATCGCGACCGCGGTGAGGAGCCGCGTCACCAGCACCGAAGCCGGGGTGAGCACCCCGACGACGAGACGGTCGGTCTCGGCGAGCACGTTCTTGGCCAGTTCGGCGCTGTTGGCGCGGGCGAAGAACAGCCGGTCGCGGGCGAGGTAGCGGGCGAGCAGCCGCCGCGACAGCCGGAAGCCGACGAGGTTGGTGAACAGCAACTGCGCGTAGGTGACCGCGGCGTTGGTCGCGGTCGAGACCGCGATGGCGGCGAGCGCCGCGAAGCCGGCGGCGAGGAGGAAGCCGCGCTCGTCCGGCGCGCCGATCCCGTCGCGCAGCGCCGCCAGGAGCGGGATCCGCGCCGCCGCGCCCGGATCGCCGACCAGGGTCAGGAACGGCACGACCGAGGCGACGCCGACGAGTTCGGTCGCGGCGGCGGCGAGCAGGCCGAGGCCGATGAGGCCGAGCCGGCGGCGGTCGCGCGGCTCGAGCAGCCGGATCAGCGCGCGAAGCGGCCGCATCGGACGGGGGAGGGGAGGGAGGTGCGCACGCGCCCGGCTGTACGGGGCGGCCGGCGCGATGTCCACGCGGGGCATCGGGGGACGTCGTCCGTGGCCGGGGGGCTCGCTGTGACCGGGACCGCTATGATCGAGGATGGCGCCCCCTTTCCCGGGTCCGTTCCGGATCTGCGCGCATGCAGCGTCAGCGGAATGCGACCCGGGATCCAGCGCAGGATGTGCCGCGACGCGGCTCCATCCGCCGGCACTGTCGCTCGCGACGGACGCTTCGCGACTCCTTGTGCTGGATCCCGGATCTCCTTCCACGGCGTTTCAGTCGCCCGGGAAAGGGGGCCGCTTTCGCGACCGCTACCGACCAAAAAACGATGGCGCGCAACCCCTTACGGCCACGCTGCCACGGTCCGGCCCCGCCGGTGCCGGATTCGTCGGGCTTCCTGTCCCCAACGACAAGGCACAGGGGGCACGATGCACGACCAACCGCAACAGCCCGCGGACCTGCACCGGTCCGTCGCGGCGGCACTCGACGCCATCGCGGCGGTGCGGGCCGAGCGCGAGGCGGTCCCGGTCCGCTCGGCCCGGCTGCACCTCGCCACGATCTACGGCGCGATGCGCCTGCGCCGCCGGCTGCGACAGGCCGCCTGAGCATCGATTGCCGGCAAAGCAACAAACTTTGCCGGCAACGATCACTGTCCGCGGGCGATCTCCCAGGCGCGGTCGGCGAGCACGACGCCGAGCGCGCCCTTCTCGCTCGCCTCGTCGCTCGACGCATTGCCGGCCTTGGCCCGGGCGAGCACGCCTTCGAGGATCACCGCGAGGCGGAACAGCGCGAAGGCGAGGTGGAACGGCGTGATGCCGTCCGGGCGCCCGGTGCGCTCGCAATAGCGCCGCACGTAGTCGTCCTGGCTCGGAATGCCGAGTTCGGCGAGGTCGCGCCCGTACAGGCCGCGATAGGCGGTCGGGGCGGTGTTGTAGGCGATGCAGTTGTAGGCGAGGTCGGCGAGCGGGTGCCCGAGGGTCGCCAGCTCCCAGTCGATGATGCCGATCACCCGCGGCTCGCTCGGGTGGAAGATCATGTTGTCGAGGCGGAAGTCGCCGTGGCAGATCCGGGTCTCGTCGCTGTCGGGGATGTGGGCCGGCAGCCACTCCGCGAGGCGGTCGATCGACGGGTTGTCGCGGGTCTTCGAGGCGGACCATTGCGACGACCAGCGGTCGGTCTGGCGCTTGAAGTAGTTGCCGGCCTTGCCGAAATCGGACAGCCCGATCGTCGCCGGGTCGACCCGGTGCAGCCGCGCCAGCGCCTCGTTCATCCCGAAATAGATCCCGGCCCGCTCCTCCTTCGGCAGGTCGGGCAGGGCCGGATCCCAGAACACCCGGCCGCGCAGGCGCTCCATGAGGTAGAACGGGGTGCCGATCACCGCCGGGTCGGCGCAGAACGCCACCGCCGCCGGCACCGGCACGTCGGTCCGGCGCAGGGCGTTCAGCACCCGGAACTCGCGGTCGACCGCGTGGGCCGAGGGCAGGAGCTTGCCGGGCGGCTGCTTGCGCAGGACGTACTCGCCCTCCGGCGTCTCGACCAGGAAGGTCGGGTTCGACTGCCCGCCGCGCATCTGGCGCAGCTCCTTCAGGCCGCCGAGGCCCTGCGCGGCCAGGAAGGCGTCGAGCGCCTCGGTGGGAAAGCGGTGCGCCTCGCGCACCGGAATGGTCTCGGGCAGGGCGGACATGCGGCCTCGTCGGCTCCCTTCGGCGTTTCCTCGGGCCCGACCATGCCCCAGCCGCGATGCCCGGTCATTCGTGCGGTGCAGCAATTCGCGCAGTCGCACCGGTCGGGCGCGCCTCCAACTCTTTCGCCAGCAAGTCTTTCGCCCGGCCGCGATTTCCGGCATGGCACGGCGACGCTCCCCGGGGCGCTCCATCGCCTTCGGGTCGAAACCGGTTAGGATGCCCGCATGATTCGCGTACTCCTCCTCGCCGCCGCGTCCGCCCTGGTCGCCTCTCCCGCCCTCGCCCGCACGAAGGCCAAGAAGGAGGACGCCGCGCCGGCGAGCCTCCAGGCGAGCCCGATCGGCACCTACGGCGACTGGAACGTCTTCGCGGCCGGCGAGGGCAGGAACCGGCTGTGCTACGCGATCAGCCAGCCCGAGACCCGGCTGCCGAAGAGCCTCAAGCGCGACCCGGCCTACCTGTTCGTCACCGTGCGCAAGGGCGACAAGGTGGCCAACGAGGTCGCGGTGATGCTCGGCTTCGCGCCCAAGCCCGGCAGCGCCCAGGCGGCGGCGGCCACGACCGCGGCGGCGACGGGCGCCGCTCCGGCGGCCCCGGCGCAGTCGGCGGCCAACGACCCGGTGATGACCCTCGGTTCGGCCCGCTACGCCCTGGTGGTCAAGGGCACCAATGCCTGGCTCCAGAACCCGGCCGAGGAGGGCCGGGTCGTGGCCGAGATGGGCAAGGTCAAGAAGCTCACCGTCAAGGCGGCGTCGCTGCGCGGCAACGTCTCGACCGACGAGTACAGCCTCGACGGCTTCGGCGAGGCGATGAAGCGGACCCGCGAGGAGTGCAAGTAAGGGGCGCGGCCGGGCGGGTTCGCGTTTCGGCCGCAAACCGCCTATATGCGGGGGGACCACACCCCGCACGACCCGAAGGTTCTTCCGTTCCATGGCGACGGCGTCGACCGACACCGCCCGGCGCGAGCCCCGCGCCGTTTCCGATTCCCTCGGCGCGATCGAGAAGACGCCCGAGGTGCGCCCCGAGGCGATGACGCCTGGCGGCTCGCTGGTCGGCCTGACCCGCGCGGCGCTGAAGGAGCGTCTTGCGGCCCTCGGCGTGCCGGAGCGCGAGCAGCGGATGCGGGCGGGCCAGCTCTGGCACTGGATCAACGTGCGCGGCGCGGCGGATTTCGGCGCGATGACCAACGTGAGCAAGGTGCTCAAGGCCCAGCTCGCGGAGGTCCACACCCTCGACCGGCCGGAGGTGGTGAGCGAGCAGGTGTCGCGCGACGGCACCCGCAAGTGGCTCCTGCGGATGCCGCCGACCGGGCGGCACGACCACAACCGCGGCGCCGAGATCGAGTGCGTCTACATCCCGGCCAACGACCGCGGCACGCTGTGCGTGTCGTCTCAGGTCGGCTGCACCCTGACCTGCTCGTTCTGCCACACCGGCACGCAGCGTCTGGTGCGCAACCTGTCGACGCAGGAGATCGTCTCGCAGCTCGTCGTGGCCCGTGACCGGCTCGGCGACTGGCCCGGCCAGACGCCGCCGAAGGGCGCCTTCGTGCCGGTCGACGGCTCGCGCTTCGTGTCGAACATCGTGTTCATGGGCATGGGCGAGCCGCTCTACAACGTCGACAACGTCATCGACGCGATCGGGGTGATGAGCGACCACGAGGGCCTCGGGCTGTCGCGCCGGCGCATCACGGTCTCGACCTCCGGCGTGGTGCCGCAATTCGAGCGGCTCGGCATCGACGCCAACGCGATGCTGGCGATCTCGCTGCACGCGGTGCGCGACGACCTGCGCAACGAGCTGGTGCCGCTCAACCGAAAGTATCCGATCAAGGATCTGCTCCAGGCGTGCCGGGACTATCCGGGCGTGTCGAACGCCCGGCGCATCACCTTCGAGTACGTGATGCTCAAGGGCGTCAACGATTCCGACGCCGAGGCGCGGGAACTGGTGCGGCTGCTCAAGGGCATCCCGGCCAAGATCAACCTGATCCCGTTCAACCCCTGGCCCGGCTCCCAGTATGAATGCTCGGACTGGGACCGGATCGAACGGTTCTCCGAGATCGTGTTCAATGCCGGCTACGCCTCGCCGGTGCGCACGCCGCGGGGCCGGGACATCCTGGCGGCCTGCGGCCAGCTCAAGAGCGAGACCGAGAAGCTGCGCGCCCGGGCCCGGCTGATGCTGGAGGACGGCATCGGCGCCGAGGGCGTCTACGGCGCCGGCCACGACGACGATTGAGGGAGTCCGGAGGACGTCACGTCCTCTGGCGGGGTGCAGGGGCGGCGCCCCTGCGGACGGATCGGTTTTGTCACGATGCGCCTGTTCGGCCGTCTCCTGGTGATGGGCTTCGCCCTGCTGCTCGCGATTCCGGCCGGGACGGCGATGCTCGGCCTCGGCACGCTGATGGATGCGGGCCTGCGCGAGCTGCTCGGTCGGCTCGGGCTCTACGCCATCGATTCGGTGCTGTCGGAGCTCGCCGCCGGCTACCCGCCGGATCCCGGCATGCTCGACGCGCTGCTCGGCGCCGGCCGGGCGGTGCTGCTGCTGCTGGCGGTGCCGCCGGCCCTCAACGCGGTGGTGGGCGAGGTGCTGCGCTGGCGCTCCCTCGTCTGGTACGCCGGCGCCACCGGCCTGCTCACCGCCTGCCTGCCCTGGCTGATGCGCGCCTCGCGCGGCGACGGCGCCGCCGGCCCGCTCAGCGCCGGCGAGACCCGGGTGGCGGGGCTGCTGTTCGCCGCCGGCGCGGTGTCGGGGCTGGTCTACTGGCTGCTCGCCGGGCGCTTCGCGGGACGGGGCGAGGCGCGGATGTGGGTGCCGGCGCGGCGGTGAGTGAAAACGGTTTGCCGCATGCCTGAGGGATCGACTTAGGTACGGAAAGTCCGTACTCTGCGGCAATGCAGACGGTGGTCCAGACCCCGACGTTTCTCGCGGATGCGAAGGCAGCCGGCGTCGAGGACGACGAGGTGGCGTTCATGACGGCGGTGATCGCGGCGGACCCACTGGCCGGTGACCTGATCCCTGGGACCGGCGGTGCCCGCAAGGTGCGCTTTCCCAGAAGAAAACAGGGAAAGTCGGGTGGATATCGCGTCATCACATACTACGCGGCCGAGGACGTGCCGGTGTTCCTGCTCGCCCTGATCTCGAAAGGCCAGCGCGCAGACCTCACTCAAGCCGAGCGCAACATCCTGCGAGCGACATTGGGCCAGATCGCCGATGCCTACAGGAAAGGTGCAGGCGCGAGGGACCATACCCGACCTCCGACATCATCCTGATACCGAGCTTGGAGAGGCACACCATGACGTCGTTCGGAAGCCGTCTCGTCCGATCCGCCAAGGAAGCCGTCGCCATCGCGAAGGGCGAGGCGGAGCCGGGCAGCTACCGCATCCACGCGGCCGCCGAGATCGACATCCGGTCGATCCGCAAGGCGCTGAACCTCACACAGGAAGGATTTGCCCGTCGCTTCGGCTTTCCGCTCGGAACGCTGCGTGACCTCGAACAGGGCCGGGTCAAGCCGGATGCCTCGACCCGGGCGTATCTCACGGTCATCAGCCGCGACCCGGAGGCGGTGCAGCGCGCTCTGGAGACGGCCTGACCGTCTCGCGACCGGCCGCGCCTCACCGGCTCGTCATCAGGATCCGGGCCGCGAAGGCGCCGAACAGGCCGGCGAAGGTCCAATCGATCGCCCGCATGATCCGCGGCCGGGCGGTGAGCGCGCCGGTGATCCGCTCGGCGCCGAAGACCAGCAGCAGGCCAAGCGGCAGGTTCAGCACCACGAAGGTGAGGCCGAGGAACAGGAGCTGGCCGGCGGGGTCGGCGGCGTCGGCGCGCACGAATTGCGGCAGGAAGGTGATGAAGAACAGCACCACCTTCGGGTTGGTGAGGTTGACGCCGGCCGCGACCCAGAAGGTGCGGCGCAGGCTGCCCTGCACCCGCTCGGCGCGCACGGTGAGGGCGGAGCCGCGGCGGATCGCGTCGATGGCGAGCCAGCCGAGATAGAGCGCGCCGACCACCTTCAGCACCGTGAAGGCGGCCGCCGAGGCGGCGATGAGCGCCGAGATGCCGAAGGCCGCCGCGAGGGTGTGGCACAGGGTGCCGACGCTGGTGCCGAGCACGGTGGCGATGCCGGCCCGGCGGCCGCCGCCGATGGTGCGGGCGAGCGTCAGGCTCATGTCCGGCCCGGGCGTGATCCACAGCACGAGGCAGGCGAGAAGGTAGGCGGCGAGCGCCGGGGCGTCGGGCAGGAAGCTCATGACAGGATTCTCAGGGCGAGGACCTCGCGGTGCCGGGATGCGCCCTCCGGCGCGCCGGGGCAAGGCCCGCGGTCAACCGCCGAACCGCGCCGCCAGGAAGTCGAGGAACGAGCGCAGCTTCGGGGTGATCCGCCGCTCGGGGGCGTGGAGGACGTGCATCGGGCGCGGCGGCGGCGCGTGGTCCGGCAGCAGGCGCACCAGCCGTCCGGCGGCGAGCGCGTCGCGCACCAGCGGCTCGGGCTGCAGCAGGATGCCGAGGCCGGCGAGCGCCGCGCTCAGGAGCGCCTGCCCGTTATTGACCCGGAAGCGCCCGGTGACCGCGACGGTCTCGGGCCCGTCTGGGCCCGGGAAGGTCCAGGGACCGCGGGTGGTGCCGTGGGCGAAGCCGAGGCATTCGTGCCCGCGCAGGTCGGCGGGCCGCGCCGGCACGCCGCGCCGGTCGAGATAGGCCGGGGCGGCGCACAGGACGAGGACGTGCGGCCGCAGTGGCCGGGCGACGAGGCCGCTGTCGGCGAGCGGGCCGACGCGGATCAGCGCGTCGTAGCCCTCGTCGACGAGGTCGACGATGCGGTCCGACAGGGTGAGATCGACCGACACCTCCGGGCAGGCCGCGAGGTAGTCCGGCAGGGCCGGCGCCAGCTCGTAGGCCCCGAACGTCACCGGGGCGTTGACCCGCAACTCGCCCCGCGGCTCGGCCCGGCTCTCCGCCGCGAGGGCCTCGGCCGCCTCGACCTCGGCCAGGATGGTGCGCACGCGCTCGTAGAAGCGGCGCCCGGTCTCGGTGAGGCTCTGCCGGCGGGTGGTGCGGCGCAGGAGCCTGACGCCGAGATGCTCCTCGAGCAGCCGCACATGCTTGCCGACCGCCTGCGGCGACAGGGCGAGGGCGTCGGCCGCCGCCGAGAACGAGCCGGCCTCCACCGCCCGGGCGAAGATCGTCATGCTGGCGAGACGGTCCATCGATTGGAAACCACCGGTTTCGAGTGATGTGCGCGGATGCCGATTTATCACGGCGCCGCGGGGCGCCATATCGGCGATGGCGGCGCCCGCCGCACGGAGGACAGGACACCGATGCCGACCCAACGCCGCGTCGTGATCCGGGAGTTCGGCGCCCCGGGGGTGATGATCGTCGAGACCGGGGACCTGCCGGAGCCTGGGACCGGGGAGGTCCGGATCCGCCACACCGCGATCGGCTTCAACTTCATCGACGTCTACCAGCGCAAGGGCATCTACCCTCTGCCGCTGCCGACCGGGCTCGGCTTCGAGGCGGCGGGCGTGGTCGAGGCGGTGGGCCCGGGCGTGTCCGGCTTCGCGCAGGGCGACCGGGTCGCGACGATGAACGCGGGCGTCGGCGCCTATGCCGACCGGCGCATCGTGCCGGCCGACAAGCTCGTGCCGCTGCCCGACTCCGTCTCCGACGAGGCGGCCGCGAGCCTGCTGTTCAAGGGCCTGACCGCACAGTACCTGCTGCGCCGCACCCATGCGGTCCAGGCCGGCGACCTGCTGCTGGTCCACTCGGCGGCCGGCGGCGTCGGCCAGATCCTGGCGCGCTGGGCGACCGCGCTCGGCGCGACCGTCGTCGGCACCACCGGCTCGCCGCACAAGCGCGAGGCGGCGCTCGCCGCCGGCTGCACGGCGGTGGTGGACATCACCGATTCCGACTGGCCGAAGGCGTTCCTGGAGGCGACCGGCGGGCGCAAGGCGCGGGTGGTCTACGACGCGGTCGGCAAGGACACGCTGCTCGCCTCGCTCGATTGCGCGGCGCCGTTCGGGCTGGTGGTGTCCTACGGCGCGGCCTCGGGGCCGGCGCCGGCGGTCGACCCGGAAGTGCTCAACAAGAAAGGCTGCCTGTTCCTGACCCGCCCCTCGGTGTTCCCGCACAACGCCGATCCGGCGCTCCTGCGCGCCAACGCCGCCGACCTGTTCGACGCCATCGCGCGCGGCCACGTCCGGGTTGATGTCGGCCGGCGCTTCGCCCTCGACGACATCGTGGCGGCGCACGCGGCGGCCGAGGCGCGCGAGGTGGTGGGGGCGATCGTCGTCACCCCGTGAGACCGGCGGCCGGGTCGATCAGGGCCGGCAGGCGGCGCAGGTCGTCGATGACGCGGTCGGCGCCGGCCGCGCGCAGCGTGTCGGCGTGGTCGGGGCCGCAATGGCCGGCGCCGGTGAAGCCGACCACCGGCATGCCGGCGGCCCGGGCCGCGGTGACGCCCGCGACGCTGTCCTCGACCACGAGGCAGCGCGCCGGCGCGACCCCGCCCATGCGCTCGGCGGCGAACAGGAACAGGTCCGGGGCGGGCTTGCCGCGCCGCACCTGGGACGCGCTGAAGACGTGGGGCGCGAACAGCTCGTGGAGCCCGGTCAGGCCGAGCCCGAGCCGCAGCTTCTCCGGGCTGCTGCTCGACGCGACGCAGACCGGCCGGTCGATCCGGTCGAGCGCCGCGCGGACGTGGGGAATCGGCTGCAGGTCGGTCGCGAAGCGCGCGGCGATCGTCGCCTTGACGCCCTCGTCGTAGTCCGGCGGCAGGCTCCGGCCCCATTCCCGCTCGATCACCGGAACCATCTCGCGGTCGGGCACGCCGGTGAAGCGGCGGATCAGCTCGGCGGCCCCGATGCGGCAGCCGAGCCGGGCGAGCGCCTCGGCATGGACCTGCGCGGCCAGGACCTCGCTGTCGATGAGCACGCCGTCGCAGTCGAAGATCACGAGATCGGGAACCATGGCGCCGTCCTCCGGCCTCTGCCGCCGCGGCAGCGCGCCGGCCATAGCGCGTCCGGTCGTCGTCCGCGACGGACCGGCGCCGCGACGACCCGGCGCCGCGATGCCGCGTGGAAGCGGCGCGGCGGCTCGGCTAGGGTGGTGGATCCGACGCCCGAGGTTCCCGATGAAACCGGCCGCGCTGCCGTCCCACCCGCTGCACAAGGCGCGGGCGGAGTTGTCCGCCCTGGTCGAGCGCGCCCTCGCCGGCGAGCCGCAGCGGATCACCCGCACGCCGCGGGAGGCGGTGGTGATGGTGTCCGAAGCGGAATGGGAGGGGCGGCAGGCCCAGCCCGGCACCCTCGCGGCGCTGTTCCTCGCCCATGCCGGCGAGGACGGCGAGGCGGGCTACGCCGCGATCCTGCCGTCCGGCTCCTGACCGGCGTCACGACGCCGCGCCGCGGGGAAACACGCATCCGCCCGCGAACCCTCGCGGCCGACGACCGATGACAGCGATGGATGCGCGAACCGGACGGAGGCGCCGATGTACGCCGAGGGTGGATGGAAGCCGTCCTGGGAGCCGCCGGAGCGCCGGCCGCGGCTGACCAGGCGCCAGGAACTGGTGTTCCTGTGGATCATCGCCATCAACGTGGTACTCCTGCTGATGGCGCCGGTGGGCGGCGCGACCCTCATCCATGCCGCCCTCGCGGCCCTGCGATGAGGGCGTTCCGCCGCAGCCCCGGGCTTCGTCGCCCTCACTCCCGCCACCTTCGGGGCGTTGAGTGCCGCGCATCCTGCTCTCCAGTGCGAAAGCGTTCCCGATGCGCGTCGTCAGCCTCCTCGCCATTGCCCTCTCGGTGATCCTGGTTCTGGTGGGAGGCGCGGTGCTCAGCCTGCTCGCCGCGCCGTTCCGGGCGCTCTCGGCGCTCCGGCGGGCCTGAGCGGCACCGTCTGCGGACCCGGACGAAGGCGGTCCGCGGCCACGCCGTCCCACCTCCGCGCGGGTCCCCGGTTCGCCAACCCGCACCGGGCGGTCGTGGGATCTCACAAGGTTTCCGACTGATCGCTCGGCGATTGCTGCGCAATCGCTTCGCGATATGGAAATCGACCTCGCTCAGGAGCCCCCTACCACCCCATCGTGCCGGGCTCGCCCTTGAACGGGCCGACGACGCGGCGGGTGATCCAGCCGCCGTAGAACCCGCCCGGCTGCGGGGTCGCGCGCTCCTCGCCGACGAGGCAGGCATCCATCGGCCCGGCATAGAACGCGACATGGCCGGCGAGGCCGGCGAAGGCCCGGGTCGGGTTTGGATAGGCCCAGGCCACCCGCGACGCCCGCCGCCGCGGCCCGACCACGTCGAAATACGCCGCGCGGCCCTTCCACTCGCACACGCTGCCCGCCCCGGCCGGCACGATCGCGCCGGGCGCGATGTCGCCGGGCGGCAGGTAGTAGGTCGGCGGGTGCGAGGTCTCCAGGACCCGGAAGCCCCGCACCGTGTCGGCGATGACGACGCCGTCGAAGACGACGCGCAGGCGCTCGGGCACCGGTTCCAGGCGCGGCGGGCGCGGATAGTCCCACACGCTCTCCTGTCCGGGACCCACCGGATCCGGATCGGGATGACCTGCCGGCATCGTCGCTCTCCTGGCGTCGTCGTTCCGAGGCTTATAGGGGCCGCGCCGCCGGCGGGGAGGCGACCCTACGACGCCGCCCCGGCCCGCACCGGCCACTCCACGGCGGCATCGCGGCCGAGGCCGTCGAGCCAGCCGGGGTCGAGCTTCGGCATCGAGGCGTGCAGGAGGCGCGAATAGGGATGGGTGCCCGGCGCGCCGAAATCCCCGGGCGCCAGCTCCTCGATCTTCTCGCCGGCAACCATCACCGCGATGCGGTCGCAGATCGACTGCACCATCGCGAGGTCGTGGCTGATGAAGATGTAGGACAGGCCGAGCTCGCGCTGCAATTCGCCGAGCAACTCGATGATCGCCGCCGCCACGACGCTGTCGAGGGCCGAGGTGATCTCGTCGCAGATGACCAGCTCCGGCTCCGCCGCGAGGGCGCGGGCGAGGTTCACCCGCTGCTTCTGCCCGCCCGACAGCTCGCCGGGCAGCCGGGTCTTCAGCGCCCGCGGCAGCCGGACCATGTCGAGGAGCCGGTCGATGCGGGCCTCGCGGGCCCGGCCGCGCTGGCCGTGGTAGAAGGTCAGCGGCCGGCCGAGGATCTCGCCGACTGCCTTCGCCGGGTTGAGCGCGGTGTCGGCGAGCTGGAACACGATCTGGAGCCGGCGCAGGGCGTCGCGCGGGCGCTGGGCCGCGGCGGGGGCGAGCGGCGTGCCGTCGAGGGCGATGCGGCCCGAGACCGGCGGCAGGATGCCGGCGATGACCCGCGCGAGGGTCGACTTGCCGCAGCCGGACTCGCCGATGATGCCGAGGTTGCGGCCGCGCTCGACCGTCAGGCTCACCCGGCGGATCGCCGGCACCAGCGGCATCCCGTCCGGCCCGATCCGGCCGTAGCCCGCCACCACCTCGGTCACCTCAAGGAGCGGGCCGGGGCCGGCCGCCTCCGCCGGCCGCGCGGCGCCGGCCGAGGGCTCGACCGCGTCGAGGAGCGCGCGGGTGTAGGGATGGGTCGGCCGCGCCAGGATCTGCCCGGTGGCGCCGACCTCCTGCACCTCGCCGCCCTTCAGCACCGCGATCCGGTCGGCGATCTGCGCCACGACCGCGAGGTCGTGCGAGACGTAGACGCCCGCGGCCCGGCTCTCCTTCATCACCGCCTTGAAGGCGCGCAGCACCTCGATCTGGGTGGTGACGTCGAGGGCGGTGGTCGGCTCGTCGAAGATCACGAGCTTGGGCGCGCCGATCAGCGCCATCGCGGCCGACAGGCGCTGGAGCTGGCCGCCCGAGACCTGGTGCGGGTAGCGCGCCCCGATCGTCTCGGGCTCCGGCAGCGCCAGGGCGCGGAACAGCTCGACGGCACGGGCGCGGGCCGCGTCGGGCGGCATGAGGTCGTGGATGCGCGCGACCTCGATCACCTGCTCCATGACCGTCCGGGACGGGTTGAACGCCGCGGCCGCGCTCTGGGGGATGTAAGCCACCATCGTGCCGCGAAGCGCGGCGCGCTCCGCCTCCGGCAGGGCCGCCATGTCGCGGCCGTCGACCGTCACCGAGCCGCCGGCGATCCGGCAGCCGGCGCGGGTGTAGCCGAGCAGCGACAGGGCGATGGTGGTCTTGCCCGAGCCGCTCTCGCCGATCAGGGCGAGGATCTCGCCGTCGGCGACGTCGAGGTCGACGCCGCGGATGATCTCGATCCGGCGGCCGGAATCGGTCTTCGCCTCCACGCGCAGGCCGCGGATCTCGACGAGGTGGGCCATCAGGCGCTCCGGTCCCGGATGCGGCGGGGGAGGTTGTCGATCAGCATGTTGACGCTGATCGTCAGGCTCGCGATCGCCAGCGAGGGCACGACCACCGCCGGCGCGCCGAACGGCAGGCCGCCGATGTTCTCGCGCACCATCGCGCCCCAGTCGGCGTCGGGCGGCTGCACGCCGAGGCCGAGGAACGACAGGCCCGACAGCAGCAGCACCACGAAGACGAAGCGCAGCCCGAGATCGGCCAGGACCGGGCCGATGATGTTGGGCAGGATCTCGGAGCCGATGATGTGGCCGGTCCCCTCGCCGCGCACCCGCGCGACGGTGACGAAGTCCATCGTGTTGACGTTGACCGCGAGCGCCCGGGCGAACCGGTAGGCGCCCGGCGTGTAGATCACCGCCAGTGTCGCGATCAGGACCGGGATCGAGGAGCCGATGCCGGCCACCACCACGAGGCCGAACAGCTTGCTCGGGATCGAGTTCAGGGCGTCGAGGAAGCGGCTGAGCACCGTGTCGAACCAGCCCCCGGTCACCGCCGCGGTCATGCCGAGGGTGACGCCGGTGAAGCAGGCGAGCGCGACGGCGGCCAGCGAGATGCCGACGGTGTAGCGCGCGCCCATCAGGATGCGCGAGAGCATGTCGCGGCCGAGATAGTCGGTGCCGAGCCAGAACTCCCGCGTCATCGGACCGAAATAGTCGAAGTCGACGATCTCGCCGACCGGATGGGGGGCGATCAGCGGCGCCGCCAGCGCCATCACGGCCCAGAACGCGACGATGCAGAACCCGACGACCCCGACCGGGTTGAGGGCGTAGCCGAGGCGCAGACGGGAGCGGAGTGTGGCGGCCATGGTCAGCGCAGCCTCGGGTTCGACACGATCGCCACGATGTCGGCGATCGTGATCAGCAGGAGGTAGCCGAGGCAGAAGATCATCGCGCAGGTCTGGATCAGCGGCAGGTCGCGGGTCGAGACCGCGTCGACCATCAGCTTGGCGATGCCCGGATAGTTGAAGATCGTCTCGACGATGATGACGCCGCCGAGGAGGTACGACAGCGACAGCGCGACCGCGTTGACGATCGGCCCCAGCGCGTTCGGCAGGGCGTGCCGGAGCACGACCCGGGTGCGCGAGGCGCCCTTGAGCAGCGCCATCTCGGCATAGGGCTTGTCCAGCGCCTCGACCACCGCGGCCCGGGTCATGCGGATCATCTGGGCCGAGATGACGAAGCTCAGCGTCAGCACCGGCATGACGAAGACCCGCAGGAGCTGCCCGAGCGACTGCACCTCGTTGGCGAAGGACAAGGCCGGCAGCCACTTGAGGTAGACCGAGAACAGCAGCACCGCCGAGGTCGCGATCATGAATTCCGGCACCGAGATGACCCCGATGGTCAGCGCGGTGACGACGCGGTCGAACAGCGTTCCGCGCAGCACCGCCGCCAGGATGCCGAGGCCGAGGGCGACCGGCACCGAGACCACGGCGGTCACCGCGGCGAGCTTGAGGGTGTTGGCGAGGCGCCCGCCGATGAGCTTGGCCACGGGAATCGCGTTGGCGTAGGAGGTGCCGAGGTCGCCGGTGGCGAGGCCGCCGATCCAGCGCAGGAACCGCAGGATCGCCGGCTCGTCGAGATGCATCGCCGTGCGCAGGCCCGCCACCGCCTCCGGCGTCGCCGCCTGCCCGAGCAGCACCTCGGCGACGTCCCCCGGCAGCATCGCGGTGGCGAAGAAGATCGTGAACGACACGACCAGCAGGGTGACGAGCGCCGCCGCCATCCGGTTGAGCACGAGGTAGGCGATCTGGCTCTTCATCGGGGCCCTCGGGGCGCGCGGAACGGCCGGGCAGGGAGGGGGCGTGCCCGCGGGGAGCCGGCACGCCGGGGGCTTCTCAGGCGTCGAGCCAGACGTACTCGGCGAAGGCGTAGCCCATCATGCCGCCGAGCGGGTTGGGCTGCAGCCCCTTCAGCTTGGTCGAGATCGCGTCGACGTTCGAGATGTAGACCGGGATCGCGGTGCCGGCCTCGTTGGCGATCATCGTCTGCATCTCGCCGTAGATCGTCTTGCGCTTGCCCTCGTCGAGCGAGCCGCGCGCCTCGACCAGCATCCGGTCGAAGGCCTCGGACTTGAAGCGGCTCTCGTTCCAGGGCGCGTCGGAGGCGTAGAACAGCGAGAACATGATGTCGGGCGTCGGGCGCGGGTTGACGTTGCCGAAATGGACCGGTGCCTTGAGCCAGTAGTTCGACCAGTACCCGTCCGAGGGCACCCGCTGCACGTCGAGCTTCAGGCCGATCCCGGCCGCCGCCTGCTGGAGCACGGTCGCCATGTCGACCGCGCCGCCGGCCGCCTCCGAGGTGATGACCGGGATGGTCTGGCCGAGCAGGCCGGACTTGCCGAGCAGGAACTTCGCCTTCTCGGGGTCGTAGGCCCGCGGCTTCAGCTCGGGGTTGTGGTAGCGGTTGGCCGGCGAGACCGGCTGGTCGTTGGCGATCTCGGCCAGCCCGCGCAGGGCCGATTTCTGGATCAACTGGCGGTTGAACAGGTGCTTCATGCCCTCGACGAAGCCGGCCTTGTCGCCGGGCGACAGGTCGAGGCGCATGTTGAAGTCGGTGTAGTTGCCCGAGGTCGTCTTCGACAGGGTCACGCCCGGCTGGCCCTCGACCAGCCGCATCGAGCGCGGGTTGATCGAGGCCGCGAGCTGGATGTCGCCCGCGAGCAGGGCGTTGACCCGGGCCGAGTCGTCGGGGATCGCGAAGAACTCGAACGAGTCGAGGTAGGGCGCGTTCGCCTTCCAGTAGTTCTTGTTCCGGCGGCCGATCGAGCGCACGCCGGGCTCGAACACCTCGCAGGTGAAGGCGCCGGTGCCGTTGGCCTTGGTGAAGCTGGTGGTGCCGTCCGCCACGATCATGAAGTGGTGGGTGGCGAGGATCGTCGGCAGGTCGGCGTTGGGGTTGGCGAGCGTGATCTCGACCGTGAGGTCGTCGGGCGCCGAGAAGCCGGACATCTGCTTGCCGAGCGCGTTCGCCTTCGAGCCGACCGCGGGGTCGAGGTGGCGCCTGAGCGAGTAGATCACGTCGGCCGCCTTCAGCGGCTTGCCGTCGTGGAAGGTGACGCCCTTGCGCAGCCGCACCGTCCAGACCTTGGCGTCCTTGGTGTCGAACGCCTCGGCGAGTTCCATCTGGGCGGTGCCCGAGGCGTCGAGGAAGGTCAGGCGGTTGTAGAAGGCCGAGCAGCGCACGTAGTCGGTTGAGAGCGACGCCTTGGCCGGGTCGAGGGTGTCGGCGGTGGACGACGACCAGCCCGCCGCCTTGAGCGAGCCGCCGGAGCGCGGGGCCTGGGCGAGGGCGGCCGAGGCGCGGCCGAGGATCCCGGCGCCGGCCGAGGCGGCGACGCCGCCGAGCATCAGGCCGCGCAGGAGCTCGCGGCGGGAGGCGCCGCGACGGATCGCGTCCTCGATCCTCGCGTCGTCGAGGGATGTCCAGTTGGTGACGGATCGATCGGTCATCGACATCTCCTCGGGATGACGGGGTGGAGGGACATGCCTCGCGGTAGGAGACAGGCTTGGCGTGAGGGGACATGCTTGGCGGAAACGGGCCGTGCCGCAAGGGACGGTCCGTCACGACGCCCGGCGGACGTGCCCAGCGCAAGTCCGGTGCGGGATTTTCAGGCCGACCGGGCCGCCGCCACCGCGTCGGCGAGCCCGGCCAGGGAGGTGAAGCGGAAGTCGGGCTCGGTGAACTGTTCGGGCTCGATCGTGCCGCCGTAGCCGGGCCGGGCGTGCCGGCGCTGGATCCAGCAATTGTCGAGGCCGAGGCGGCGCGACACGCCGATGTCGTGGTACTGGCTCTGGGCGACGTGCAGGACGTCGGCGCGCGCGCCGCCCTCCGCCTCGATGAAGGCGAGGACGGTCTCGAAGAAGGCCGGGTCGGGCTTCTCGGTGCCGGTGTCGTCCGCCGTGAAGCCGGCGTGGAACGGGTCGCCGAGGCTTTGCGCGAAATGCGTGAACGCCCAGCGCCGGGCGTTGGTCATCGCGATCAGGCGGGCGCCCTCGGCGAGCCGCGCCAGCGCCGCGACGCTGTCGGGGAACGGTGCCCAGGTCCGGGCCGAGTCCCGCAGCCGCTCACCGTGGGCGTCGCCGGCGGGCAGGCCGAGTTCCGGCGCGATCACCCGGTAGACCCGCACGAGGTCGTCGGGAAACAGCCCGGCCTCGGGCGCGGAGCGGGCGGCGCGGTAGAGCGCGAGCGCCGCCTCGCCGTCGATCGTGGTGCCGGCCTCGGCCGCGATCGCCGCGAGGCCATCCGTGATGCCGCCCTCGAAGTCGATCAGCGTGCCGACGACGTCGAAGGTGAGATAGCGGTACGCGCTCAGGGGCTTGGCCACGATCCTGCTCCTCGGTTGCGGGCGGCCGCCGCCCCGCCGTTACTGTCGCAGAGCGCGCCGACGGGAACTACCGAAGACGGCGTCCCGGCGGCACAAAATTGCGAATCGGATGGGCAGCACGGTATCTGCCTCTTCGCGAGGCAAATCTTGGCGAGGCAAATCTTGGCGAGGCAGACCTGACCTCACGCCATCGCGGCCCGCACGTCGGCATCCTCCAGGGTCTGGTCCAGGATCCGGCGGGTCCTCTCCACGATCGCGTCGATCTCGGCGTCGGTGCAGCACAGGGGCGGCGCGTAGCCGAGGACGCCGTTGCCGAAGGCCCGGATGACGAGGCCGTTGCTCCAGGCGCGGTCGAAGATGCGCCGGGCCGGGTCGGCGGCGGCCGGCAGCGGGGTCTTGCGCGCCTTGTCGACCACCAGCTCCACCGCGGCGAGCAGCCCGCGCCCGCGCACGTCGCCGACGAGCGGATGGTCGGCGAGGTCGCGCAGGCCCGCCATCAGGCGTTCCCCGGCGCGCCGGCCGTTGGCGAGCAGGCCGTCCTCGTACAGGCGCAGCACCTCGAGCCCGACCGCCGCGCTGACCGGGTGGGCCGAGTAGGTGTAGCCGTGGCCGACCGCGGCCTCGCCGGCGCCGTCCGCGATGGTGTCGTAGACCCGGTCCGACAGGAACACCGCGCCCATCGGCACGTAGCCGGAGGTGAGGCCCTTGGCGGTGGTCATCAGGTCGGGGACGACCTCGTCCTCGGTGCAGGCGAAGAGCGGGCCGGTGCGGCCGAAGCCGGTGATGACCTCGTCGGCGACGAACAGGATGTCGAGGTCGGCGCACAGGTCGCGCATCGCCTTCATCCAGCCGCGCGGCGGCACCAGGACGCCGCCCGAGCCCTGGATCGGCTCGGCGTAGAACGCCGCGACGCGCCCGGGCCCGCCGACCGCCTCGACCTTCGCCCGCAGGGCGGCGAGGGAGGCGGCGATGATCGCGTCGGGGTCGCTGCCGGCCGGGTTGCGGTAGGCGTAGTGCGACGGGATCTTGTGCTGCCAGTCGAACGGCAGGCCGAAATTAGCGTGGAAGGCGGGCAGCGCGGTCAGGCCGGCGCCGACCGTCGAGGAGCCGTGATAGCCCTGCTCGAGGGAGATGAACTGGTCCTTGCCTGGCTGGCCGCGCACGGTCTGGAAGTTGCGGATCAGCCGGACCGTGGTGTCGACCGCGTCCGAGCCGCCCAGGGTGAAGTAGACGTGGTTGAGGTCGCCCGGGGCGCGCTCCGCCAGCGCGGCGGCGAGCCGGATCGCCGGCTCCGAGCCGAGGCCGAAATAGCCGGTGGCGTAGGGCAGTTCGCGCATCTGCCGGGCAGCGGCCTCGACGATGCTGTCGTGGCCGTAGCCGGCATTGACGCACCACAGGCCGGCGAAGCCGTCGACGAGGGTGCGGCCGGCATCGTCGGTGACGGTGGCGCCCTTGGCCGAGCGCAGCACCCGCACGCCCATCCGCTCGTGGCCACGATAGGAGGCGACCGGATGCACGAGGTGGGCGCGGTCGAGTTCGATCAGGGAGTTGCTGAGCATGGCGCTCTCCGGGTGTCGGGGGGGGTCAGCCGAGAGCCTGCGCGGCGAGCGCGAAGGTATGGGCCTGCGCGGCGGACGCGGAGGTGTGGACTTGTGCGACCGGCGGGATGTCGCCGCCCCGCCGCATGGCGATGCCGCCGCCGGCCGGAACGAGGCCGTGTCCGGCGAGCCAGGAAGCGAGATCCCGCTCCCGCGGCGTGTCGATGCGCAGGAAGGCGCCGGGGCGGGTGGCGATCACGAAGCCGATCAGCGCCCGGGCGTCGTCGGGGCCCGCGGCGACGACCGGGCCGATCACCTCGCCGCGGCCGAACCGGCGCAGCACCGCGAAGCCCCGCACCGCCCCGCCGCGCCGGAGCAGCGCGACCCGGCCGACCTGCGCGAGGCGGCCGATCAGCGCCGCGCGGTCCATGCCGCAGGCGGCGCGGTCGAGGGCGACGAGGTCGGCGACCGGGGGCGCCTCCGCCCAGGCCACCTCGCCCGCCGGGATCGCGTCGTGCGGCCGGGCCTCGCCCTGCGACTGCACCACCGCGCCGGTCGCCCGGAACCCGAGTTTCTCGTAGAGCGGCAGGCCGTCCTCGGTGGCGACAAGGCGGCAGGCGCGATCGCCGGCGGCGGCCAGCGCCGCATCCATCAGCCGGCGGCCGAGGCCGCGCCCGCGCAGCGCCTCGTCGACGATCACCATGTTGATCGTCGCGTCGCCGTCGCCGTAGGGCGTCGTCAGGGCGGTCCCGGCGACCCGGTCGCCGTCGAGCAGGACGCTGCCGCGGCTGAGCGACAGGACGAGCGCCCAATCCTCGCGGCGGTGCGGCCAGCCGGCGGCCCGCGACAGGGCGGCCGCCTCGTCCAGGTGCCCGGGCGCGAAGTCCCGCAACTCGATCCCCGCCATCCCGGTCCCGCCCGTCCACGCCGCCTCGCCGACAGGAGTAGAGGCGGTGCGCAAGCGGATGGTCGCGACTTCGCGGCGGCCACGACATCTTGCGCCGTTCGCCGGCGGAGCCGCCGCATCTTATGCCGGAGCGTCCGCGCCGGCCGGGTGCCAGGAACGGAACGCCCGCTGCTCCGGCACAACGCCCTGCCGGCCGGGCGCCGCGATACGGAAGATTCTGCTTCCCCCCGCGCGGGATTGCGCCGATCCCGCCGGACCGGCCTTCCTATCATCGCCGGGCAAGAGGGCGCCCGCCGGGGGCCGGTGCGAGGATCCGCGCGATGAGCACGTTTCGGCCGAAATTCATCACCTTCGACTGCTACGGCACGCTGACCCGCTTCCAGATGGCCGAGGCGGCGCAGGACATCTACGGCGCCGAGCTCGACGCTCCCCGGATGGCGCAGTTCATCAGGAACTTCGCCGCCTACCGCCTCGACGAGATCCTCGGCGACTGGAAGCCCTACGACGCGGTGATCCACAACGCCGTCGAGCGGACCTGCCGCAAGAACGGCGTCGCCTTCCGGCCCGAGGACGCCCGCGCGATCTACGAGCGGGTGCCGGGCTGGGGCCCGCATCCGGACGTGCCGGAGGGCCTCGCCAAGGTGGCGCGGGAGATCCCGCTGGTGATCCTCTCCAACGCCATGGAGGAGCAGATCCACCACAACGTCGCCAAGCTCGGCGCGCCGTTCCACGCGGTCTTCACCGCCCAGGCGGCCGGGGCCTACAAGCCGCGGTTCCGGGCGTTCGAGTACATGTTCGATCAGCTCGGCTGCAATCCCGAGGACGTGCTGCACTGCTCGTCGTCGTTCCGCTACGACCTGATGTCGGCCCACGACCTCGGCATCACCAACAAGGTGTGGGTCAATCGCGGCCACGAGCCGGCCAACCCGTATTACGGCTACACCGAGATCAAGAGCATCGCGGACCTTCCCGGAATCGTCGGTCTCTGAGGCTCGCCCCCATGCGCTTCGCGTCCTACTGGCACGACACCGCGCCGCGCTTCACCGGCGCGGCGGCCGGCCCGGTCGAGGGTCACTACGACGTCGCCGTGGTCGGCGGCGGCTTCACCGGCCTCTCCGCCGCCCGGCACCTCGCCCGGGCGGGGGCCAGCGTGGTCGTGCTGGAGGGCGCGACGGTGGGAGCCGGCGCCTCCGGGCGCAACGGCGGCCACCTCAACAACGGCCTCGCCCACGGTTACCTCGCGGCGAAGGCCGAACTCGGGGCCGAGCGCGCGAAGGCGCTCTACCGGGCGCTCGACGCCGCCGTCGACACGATCGAGGCGCTCGTCGCCGAGGAGGGCATCGACTGCGCCTTCCGCCGCTCGGGCAAGCTCAAGCTCGCGTCGAAGCCCGCGCATCTCGACGCGATCGCCCGCAACTTCGAGGCGGTCCATGCCGAGGTCGACCCGGACACCGCCCTGCTGCGCAAGGCCGACCTCGCGGGCGAGATCGGCTCGAACGGGTTCCACGGCGGCATGCTCTCGAAGAAGAGCGCGATGATGCACATGGGCCGGTTCGTCACCGGCCTCGGCGACGCCGCGGTGCGGCACGGCGCGACGATCCACGAGGGGGCGCCGGTCACCGGGCACCGGCGCGGGGCCGACCGCCACACCCTGACGACGCCGCGCGGCAGCGTGACGGCGCGGGAGGTGCTGCTCGCCACCGGCGCCTACACCGGCAAGCCGTTCGACTATTTCCGCCGCCGGATCGTGCCGGTCGGCAGCTTCATCGTCGCGACCCGCCCGCTCACCGCGGCGGAGGTGGCCGCGACCGTGCCGGGCCACCGCACCTACGTGACCTCGCTCAACATCGGCAACTACTTCCGGCTCGCGCCGGACGACCGGCTGATCTTCGGCGGCCGGGCGCGGTTCTCGGCGAGCACCGACCAGCGCTCCGACGCCAGGAGCGGCGCGATCCTGCGCGCGAGCCTCGCCCGGACCTTCCCGCATCTGGCGGGCATCGAGATCGACTATTGCTGGGGCGGCCTCGTCGACATGACCAAGGACCGCTTTCCCCGCGCCGGCGTGGTCGACGGGGTGCACTTCGCCATGGGCTATTCGGGCCACGGCGCGCAGCTCTCGACCCATATGGGCGTGGTCATGGCCGACATCCTGCTCGGCCGCGCCGACCGCAACCCGCTGGCCGCGATGGCGTGGCCGGCGATCCCGGGCCATCACGGCAAGCCGTGGTTCCTGCCGATGGTCGGGCTCTATTACGGCCTGCTCGACCGGTTCCGGTAGGCGCCGGCCCGCTCCCGGAGAGCGGGCGCCGGCCGGGCCCCCGTCATACGATTTTCGATCGATCGCTTCGCGATGCGAAAATCGGCTTCGCTCAGGCGCCGCGCGGGCTGGTGATACGGTTTTCGGAACGAATCGTCCGAAGACCGTATCACAGGTCGACCAGCACGCTCTTGCTGCGCCGGTTGGCGAGGTACGCCTCGCGGCCGAGATCCTTGCCGATGCCGGACTGCTTGTAGCCGCCGGTCGGCAGGATATGGTCGCGCGAGCGGCCGTAGCGGTTCACCCACACCGTCCCGGCCTGGAGCGCCCGCGTCACCCGCAGGGCCCGCGACAGGTCGCGGGTGAACAGGCCGGCGGCGAGGCCGTAGGTCGGGTGCTCGGCGAGCGCCAGCGCCTCGTCCTCGTCCCGGAAGGTCTGCACCGTCAGCACCGGCCCGAAGATCTCCTCGCGCACGGCCGGCGAGTCGGTCCCGACCCGGCGCAGGATCGTCGGAGCGTAGAAGGTGCCGGGCCGGTCGAGCCGGGTCCCGCCCCGCACGCACTCGGCCCCGGCCGCGAGCGCCGCGCCGACGATCGCCTCGATCCGCGCGATCTGGCGCTCCGAGATGATCGGCGCGTAGGTGGTGGCGGCGTCCCAGGTCGGGCCGGGGCGGATCCCCGCGCAATGTGCGCCGATCGCCTCGACCAGGGCGTCGGCGACCGCCTCGGCCACGATCAGCCGGGTGCCGGCGACGCAGGCCTGCCCGGCATTGGCGAGCAGGCTCCCGGCCACCGCCCGAGCCGCGAGGGCGAGGTCGGCATCGGCGAAGACGAGCTGCGGGCTCTTGCCGCCGAGTTCGAGCGTCATCGGCTTGACGCCGGTGCGGGCGACGTTCGTCATGATCGCGGTCCCGGCCGCGGTCGAGCCGGTGAAGCTGACCTTGCCGATGCCGGGATGGCCGGTCAGCGCGGTGCCGGTGGTCGGCCCGTCGCCGAGCACGACGTTGACCAGCCCGGCCGGGAGCCCCGCCTCGACCGACAGGGCGGCCAGCAGCAGGGTCGAGAACGGCGTCATCTCGGAGGGCTTGAGCACCACGGCGTTGCCGGCGGCCAGCGCCGGGCCGAGCTTCCAGCCGGCCATCGACAGCGGGAAGTTCCACGGCGTGATCGCCCCGACGACGCCGTAGGGCTCGCTCATCACGAGGCCGAGGCTGCCCGCGCCGGTCGGGACGAGGTCGTCGGTCTCCTTGTCGGCGAACTCGGCGAAGAAGCGGATCTGCTCGGCGGTCACCGCGACGTCGCCGGCGGCGAGCTGGCCCACGGGCCGCGTCGAGGCGACGGCCTCCACCGGCGCCAGGACCCCGGCCTTCTCCTCGATCAGGTCGGCCCAGCGGTGGAGCGCCCGGACGCGCTCGCGCGGGGGCCGCTCGCCCCAGCCGCTCTCGCGCACGGCCTTGGCCGCCGCGGCCACCGCCTCGTCGACGAGGGCGGGCTCCGCCACCGGGCAATCGGCGAAGGCCGCGCCGTCCGAGGGGCGGTGCAGCGGGATCCCGCCCCGCGCCGGCACGAACCGCCCGGCGATGAAGTGCCCGGACGGCAGGGCGAGGCGGTCGGGGTCGAAGCTCCTGGTGTCGGGGTTCGTGGCGTCGGGGCTCGGGGGCATGGCGCGCTCGCGGACGGTCAGGACACCACGACGTAGATCTTGCGGACGGTCTCGATCGTCCGCCACAGGCCGGTGAAGCCGGGCTTCATCACGAAGCTGTCGCCGGCCCGGAAGGTGCGCGTGTCGCCGCCGTCCTCGGCGATCTCCACCACGCCCTGCAGGATGTGGCAGAACTCGAACGTCTCGCCCTTGATCGAGCGCGTCTCGCCCGGCGTCGCCTCCCAGATCCCGGTGCGCACCGCGCCGCCGCGGGACTCGTCCTGCGCCCACGTCCTGAATGCGGGATCGCCCGAGACGAGGCGGGCGGGATCGGCCCGGGTCTCCTTCGGCGCGGCGGTCGGGGCTGGGTCGAGGCGGATCAGGAGCGACATGGAGGAGGGTTCCTTGGGGGAGAGGTCCTTGGGGAAGGGGGCCTTGCGGGGCGCGGATCAGTAGCCGCGGGCGCGGTCGACGAGGCCGATCGGGTCATGGCCCGCGGCGAGGCGCCGGAGGTTCTCGACGAGCGTGACGGCGGCGGTCTCGGCCTGGGTCACGCTCGCGACGTGCGGCGTGAGCAGCACCTTCGGGTGGCGCCACAGCGGATGCCCGGCCGGCAGCGGCTCGGGCTCGGTGACGTCGACGACGGCGCCGGCGAGGTGGTCCGCATCGAGGGCGGCGATCAGCGCCCCGGCATCGAGCTGCGCGCCGCGGCCGGCATGGACGAGGCCGGCGCCGGCCGGCAGGGCCGCGAACAGCTCGGCCCCGAGGAATCCGCGGGTCTCGGCGGTGAGCGGCAGCAGGCAGACCAGGATGTCGGTCCCGGCGAGGAACGCCGCCAGCCCGTCGCGCCCGTGGTGGCACGCCACGCCCGGGATCGCGCGGGGCGAGCGGCTCCAGCCCGCGAGCGGGAAGCCGAACGGCGCCAGCCGCTCCAGGACCGCCTGCCCGAGGGCGCCGAGGCCGAGCACGCCGACGCGGCGTTGCGCCGCCTGCCGCACCGGTCGCGCCCGCCACGTCTCCGCCGCCTGCTGCGCGAGGTAGCCGGGCAGGTCGCGGTGCAGCGCCAGGACGCCGAGGGTCACGTATTCCTGCATCATGCGGACGATGCCTTCCTCGACCATCCGCACGACCTTGAGCCCGGGCGGCAGCCGGTCGAGGTTCATCTGGTCGACGCCCGCCCCGATGCAGAACAGCGCCTCCAGCCGCGTGAAGCGCGCGATGTCCTCCGGCAGCGTCCAGGTCATGAGGTAGCGGACCTCGCCGGGGTCGCAGGCGTCCCGTCCGATCGCGACGCGCTGGTCGGGAAGCGCGCGGGCGACCGCCTCGGCGAAGACCGCGGCGCGCGCCGCGTCCAGGGTGAGCAGCAGGGTCATCTCGGCACGGGTCCCTTCGTCGGGCGGCACCGCGCGACAATGGCGGCCGGCGGGCGGCAGGATGGACCGAAGCCGCGCGGCGGGGCGGCAGATCGCGCTGTTCTCCCGCCTTCTCCAGGCACGCGCCGGCCGATGGGGCCGGTCGCGGGGCCGGCCGCGGTGGAAAGTACCGCGAAACGGCACCGATCGAGCGCAGTCTGTCGCCGGGGATGGGCTACGATCCCGGTCTGCCACGCCTCCGTCCCGCCGGGCGCGGGCCGCCCGTGGCGATTGCGGATTTCCGAGGCCGAGCGCGCGATGCCGCCGATCAGGACCCTTGTGCTCGACAGCTTCCTGCTGCGGACGGTCGACATCGCCGGGGTCGATCCGAAGCAACTGCACGCGCTGTCGGTCGGCGTGCGCTGGCCGCACCGCGTCCCGGACTGGCGCACGCTGCTCGCGGCCGGCCGGGGCATCGCCGCGGTCGACGAGATCGGCCGCGCCGTCGGCTCGGCGATGTGGTTTCCCTATTCCGACGGCTTCGCGACAATCGGCATGGTCATCACCTCGCCGCGCCTCCAGGCCCACGGCGCCGGGCGCTGGCTCATGGACGAGGTGCTCGCGGCGGCCGGCCCGCGGGCCTTCGGGCTCAACGCGACGCGCGAGGCCCACCGCCTGTACCAGTCCCTCGGCTTCGTCGACGAGGCGACGCTGTACCAGCGCCAGGGCCGGGCGCTGCCGCCGGAGGACGCGCCCTTGCCGCCCGGCGCGACGCTGCGGGCGGCGGAGCCCGCCGACCTCGACGCCCTGGTGCGGCTCGACGCCCGGGCGTTCGGCGCGCCGCGGCCCGCCCTGCTGGCGCACCTGCTCGCGGCCGGGGCCGGAACCGTGCTGGCGCGCGCCGGCCGCATCGAGGCGTATGCCCTGCGCCGGCCGTTCGGCCGCGGGCAGGTCGTCGGCCCCCTCGTCGCCGCGTGCGACGCGGACGCGATTGCGGTCGGCCGGCCCCACGTCGAGGCGCAGGCCGGGCGGTTCCTGCGCCTCGACACCCGGCAAGCGGACGGCCCGTTCGCGGCGTTCCTGGCCCGGTCGGGCCTCGCCGTGTTCGACACCCTGACCACGATGTCCCTCGGCCGGTCCTGGCCGGCCCCGGCGCCGGACGGGCCGGTCAGCTACGCCCTGGCGAGCCAGGCGCTGAACTGAGGCAGTGGGGACGTGCCGGCCCGGCCGGATGCGATGATCGAGGATCGTCGGTGTTGCAGCCTTGCCATGGTGCGGGAAAGTCGACGATCCGGCTCGCCCCGCGTCATCGGCGTGGCCGGTCGGCCGGACAAGGTATTTCGATGACGACACAGGGGGTTTGACCCTGTGTTGGTGTGCTCAGTTTATAATTATACAAAATATGGATCCTGACTTTCAGGGATATGGTGCTTGCGCGCTCGTACTCGAGGTGGTTTCGTCCTGAGACAGTCGAGAGGGGTTCGGAGTCGGGGCATGCAGCCCATATCGATCGATGCGCTGCATCGCTGCGACGGCGTGAAGCTCCGGCGTTTTCTCACGCGCCTGCTCGACAACCCGGCCGACGCCGCCGACGCCCATCAGGAGACCTACCTGCTGATGCTCGCGGCGCTGTCGCGCACGACGGTCGAGCAGCCCTCCGCCTTCCTGTTCCAGATCGCCCACAACGTCGCGCGCCGGATGCGCAACCGGCGGCGGCTGGAGGGGACGATCTTCCAGCCGGTGAGCGACGCCGACTGGGCCGCCCTCGCCGACGGCTACGCGCTCCCGGAGCGGCAGGCGATCGCCCGGCAGGAACTCCGGCGGCTCGCGGCGGCCGTCGACGCGCTGCCCCCGCGCTGCCGGGAGGTCTTCCTTCTCGTGCGCATCGACGGGCTCTCCAACGGCGAGGCGGCGGCGCGGCTGAACATCAGCCGCAACATGGTCGAGAAGCACCTCATCAAGGCCCTCCTGCATTGCCGCCGCCGGTGCGGCGATCCGGCCTGAGGATCGACGTCAGGAGTTCGACGCCTCGTTGATCTGAGAGCGCAGGGGTGCATCCTCGGTCCGTCCGGTCCGCGAGGGGACCCGCAGGGAGCCCGACCGTGGCCGGCAGCGACGGCACCGATGCGCACGATCCGGACGGCGAGGATCCGGTCTACGAGGCCGCCGCCGGCTGGGTCGCGCGCCTGTCCTCGTCCGACGCGACCGAGCGCGACCATGCGGCGTTCGACGCCTGGCTCGCCGCCGACCCGGGCCATGCCGAGGCCTATGCGGAGCTGGACGCGCTGTGGCACAGGCTCGGCCGCGTGCCCGACGCCCGCCGGCGCCGGATCCCGAAGGCACCCGCCTGCCTCGCCGCCGCGGCCGTGCTGGGGGCGGTCCTCGCCCATCAGTTCGGCCTGACCGACTGGCTGCGCAGCGACCTGTGGAGCGGGACCGGCGACATCCGGCACGCGACCCTGGCCGACGGCAGCCGGGTCGACCTGAACACCGGGACCGCCCTCGCCCTCCGCTTCACCGGGACGGAGCGCCGGGTCGCGCTCCTGCGCGGCGAGGCGGTGTTCGACGTGGCGCCCGACCCGGCCCGGCCCTTCGTCGTAGAGGGGGGCGGACTGAGCGTCCGGGCGGTCGGCACGGTCTTCTTCGTGCGCGCCGACGCCGCCGGGAAGCCGGTGGGCGTCGCCGAGGGACGCGTCGACGTCACCGCCGCGGGCCGGCACCTGGAGGTCGCGGCCGGCGAGGCGGTCCGCCGCCAGGACGGCGACGCCGTCTCCGTCGTCAAGGCGGATGTCGGCCGCGCCATGGCCTGGCGCGACGGGCGCCTGATCTTCTCCGGCGAGCGCCTGTCCGACGTCCTCGCCGAACTCGGGCGCTACCGGAGCGGACGCATCCTCCTGCTCGACGCGGCACTCGGCGAGCGGCGCGTCACCGGCGCCTTCGACCCGCGCCACACCGACGAGGCCCTCGATGCGATCGCGGCGAGCCTCGGCGTGCGCGTCGTGCGGATCACCCCGCTCGTCGCCCTGGTCGGGCCGGCGTGAAAAAAATCCGCGATCGTGCCCGATCCGACGTCAGGAGATCGGCGCCCCGTTGATCTGAAGCGGTGAGGGGACGAGAGCGCGCGATGCGCCGCCCCTTGCGAGCAGAGGGACGGGGTGGTCGGATGGCGGCGCGGGAGCGTGGTTTTGCGGGTGGACGGCTGGCAGGGATGGCCCTGGCCGGCGCGTCGCTGCTGGCGATGATGCCGGCGGCGGCCCAGGACCACGCGGCACAGGACCGGGCGGCCCCGCGCGCCGCCTCCGGGGCGGGCGCCGACACCGTCGCGCTGTCGATCCCGAACGGACGGCTCGAACCGGCGCTGGTCCGCTTCACCGAGCAGGCCCGGGTCAAGCTGGTCTATCCGACCGACATGACCGACGCCCTGACCACGACCGGGGTGGAGGGCGAGTTCCCGCCGCTCGAGGCCCTGGGCCGGATCCTGGAGGGGACCGGCCTGACCTATCGCCCGGTGAGCCCGTCCACTGTCACCCTGGTGAACCCGCGCTACGTCCAGCTCGGTCCGCAGCGGGACGGCACGGTGGCCCTCGACGAGGTCGTGGTCGCGGGCCGGCCGACCGGCCCGGTCGCCGCGGGCTTGCCGCCGCCGACCGGAACCGTGGGCCAGCCGCCGCCGCCCTATGCCGGCGGTCAGGTCGCGACGGGGGCCCGCATCGGCTTCCTCGGCAACCGCTCGGTGCTGACGACGCCGTTCAACGTCACCAGCTACACCGAGAAGCTCATCAACGACCAGCAGTCGCGCTCCCTCGCCGACGTGGTGCTGAACGACTCGTCGGTGCGCAACGACGCGCCGCCGTTCAGCGAGCGCGACTCGTTCTTCATCCGCGGCTTCACCGTCGTGAACCTCGACGTCGGCTTCGACGGCCTGTTCTACCTCGCCAACCCGCGGCGCGTCTTCACCGAGGGCATCGAGCGGGTCGAGATCCTGAAGGGGCCGACCGCGCTCCTCAACGGCGGCACCGGCCGCGTCGGCGGCACCATCAACCTCATCCCCAAGCGCGCCTACGACGAGCCGCTGACGCGGCTCACCACCACCTACCTCAGCGACTCGCAGATCTGGACCCATGCCGATATCGGCCGCCGCTTCGGCGCGTCGAAGGAATGGGGCGTGCGCTTCAACGGCTCGTACCGCAACGGCAACACGCCGCTCGACAAGAACGCGATCGAGGTCGGCGTCGCGACGCTCGGCCTCGACTACCGCGGCGAGCGCCTGCGCGCCTCGCTCGACCTCGTCCACAACAGCCAGAACATCACCGCGCCGACGTCGCTGTTCAACGCCGTCGCGCCGAACATCCCGGTGCCGCGGGCGCCGAACAACCGCCTGAACACCGCCAGCTCGCTCGAATACATCGACAGCCGCTACAACATGGCGGCGGGCCGGGTCGAGTACGACGTGCTGCCCGACACCACGGTCTACGCCGCCGGCGGCGTCAGCCGCTACAACGAGGACTTCCTCACCTCGTCCTACCGGGTCACCGGCGTGAACGGCGCGGCGACCAACACGCTCGCCATCCAGCCCCAGGAGATCCAGGGGATGACCGGCGAGGTCGGCCTGCGCTCGACGTTCCGGACCGGCTTCCTCGGCCACTTCCTCACCGTCTCGGCGGTCGAGGCCAACAACCGCAACTACCGCGGCGGCTTCACCGCACCGGTCCTGCCGATCTTCCAGACCAACATCTACGATCCGGTCCACCTGCCCCGCGGCTCGGTGAACACGCTGCTGCTGCCGCGCTCCAACGACCGGCCCCTGTTCGCGGAACTGAGCGCGCGCAGCGTCGGCATCGCCGACACCCTGTCGCTCGGCGACGACCGCTTCCTGCTGACGCTCGGCGGGCGGTTCCAGGAGATCGACCAGCAGAGCTACAACACCCGCCCCGGGCCGACGCTGGGCAACCTCGCCTCGACCTACGTGCGCGGCCGGTTCAGCCCGGCGATCGCGGCGGTGTTCCGCCCGGTCGACAACCTGTCGTTCTACGGCAACTACATCGAGGCGCTCGAACCCGGGCCGGCGCCGCCGGTCACGGCGGTCAACGCCAACCAGGTGTTCCCGCCCGTCGTCAGCCGGCAGCAGGAGATCGGCGCCAAGTACGATTTCGGCACCGTCGCGCTCACCGCCTCGCTGTTCCAGATCGAGCAGCCCAACGCCTTCACCGATTCCCGCACCAACGTGTTCTCGGTCAGCGGCCTGCAGCGCAACCGCGGCCTCGAACTCTCGGCCTTCGGCGAGCCGGTCGAGGGCGTGCGGCTCATCGGCGGCGTCACCTTCATCGACGGGCGCCTGGCCAGGACGCTGAACCGCCAGTTCGACGGCAACGTCGCGCCCGGCGTCCCCGACGTGGCCTTCAACCTCTACGGCGAGGTCGACCTGCCGCCGTGGCTGGCGCCGGGCCTGACCCTGACCGGCCGCGCCATCTACACCAGCGGGCAGTTCTACAATCAGGCCAACACCCAGTCGGTGCCCGATTGGACGCGGTTCGATGCCGGCCTGCGCTACACCTTCGAGGGCGTGAACGGGAAGCCGGTGGTGATGCGGGCGATCGTCGAGAACATCTTCGACAACTCGTACTGGGCCTCGGCCGCCCGCGGCTTCCTGGCGGTCGGCGCGCCGCGCACCGTCATCGTTTCCGCGACGGTCGATTTCTGAGCCGCCGGTTCCGAGCCACCATGGAGGCCCCCCTGATCCGGACCCGCGCCGTCGTCGGCACCGCCCATGCGAGCCGCTACCTGCAGCAGCTCTGCAAGCACTGGTCGCACACGTTCGAGACCGAGTTCGATCCGACTCACGGCCGGATCGCGCTGCCGCTCGGGGAGGCGCGGCTCGCCGCCGGCCCGGAGGCCCTGACGATCGACCTCGCCACCGACGACGCGGCCAGCCTGCCCGACTTCCAGGGCGTCCTCGTGCGCCATCTCGAACGGTTCGCGTTCCGCGAGACGCTGGAGATCGTGTGGAGCCCCGCGACGACGGCGGCGGCGCAGGCCGCCCCGGACCGCTCCGCCGACGACCGGCCGGGTGGCACGGCATGACCCGTCGCGTCCTGTCGTCCGGGACCGTCCGGCTCGCCGCCGCGGCCCTCCTGGCGGCCCTGCTCGGCGCCGCGCCCGCGGCGGCCGAGATCACGGTGTCGCATGCCCGGGGGCAGACCGTGCTGCCCGGGGTGCCCAGGCGCGTCGTCGTGTTCGACCTCGCTGCGCTCGACACCCTCGACGCCCTCGGCGTGCCGGTCTTCGGGGTCGCGGGCGGGGCCAAGCCCCCCTCCCTCGCCCGCTACAACGGGCCCGCCTACCGCAGGATGGGCACGCTGTGGGAGCCGGACTACGAGGCCGTCAACGAGGCCGAGCCCGACCTGATCGTCGTCGGCGGCCGCTCGGGGCCGCGCTACGACGCCCTCGCCAGAATGGCCCCGACCATCGACCTGTCGAGCGACGCCGCCGACCCGCTCGGCAGCGAGATCCGCAACATCCGGACCCTGGCCCGCCTGTTCGGCAAGGAGACGGAGGCCGACGCGCGGCTCGCCCGGATCGAGGCCGACATCGCGGCGGTGCGGGCCCGGGCCGAGAAGGCCGGCACGGCGCTGTTCGTCCTCTCGACCGGCGGGCGCCTGAGCGCCTTCGGCCCCGGCTCGCGCTTCGGGCTGCTGCACGGCGCCCTCGGCTTCCGGCCGGCGGCGCCGGGCCTCGGCGCCGGCATCCACGGCCAGCCGATCTCGTTCGAGTTCGTCGCCAGGACCAATCCCGACTGGCTGTTCGTGCTCGACCGGGACGCCGCGATCGGCGCCCAGGGCCAGCCGGCACGCCAGCTCCTCGACAACGCGCTGGTGCGGCAGACGACGGCGTGGCGCCAGGGACGGGTCGTCTACGTCGACGCCGCCGCCTGGTACCTCGCCGCCGGAGGGCTGAACGCGCTCCGGACCACCGTCGACGGGGTCGCGGCGGCCCTCGACGGCGCCGCGGCGGCCCTCGACGGCGCCCGGTGACGATGCCGGACCGTCCCCTCCGGGCTGGCCGGCGCGCCGGCGGCGCCCTCGCGGGCCTCGCCCTGCTCGCGCTCGCCGCCGCCAGCCTCCTCGTCGGCGTCGGCGACCTGACCGGCGCCGAGGTGCTGGCGGCGAGCCGGATCCCCCGCACCCTCGCGCTGATCCTCGCCGGCGCCGGCATGGCGGTCGCCGGCGTCATCATGCAGCTCGTGGCGCAGAACCGCTTCGTCGAGCCCTCGACCGCCGGGACCGCGGAATCGGCGACGCTCGGCATGCTGCTCGTGACCCTGCTGGCGCCCGGGGCTCCGGTCGTCGTGAAGATGCTCGCGGCGACCGCCTGCGCACTGGCCGGGACCGCCCTGTTCCTGCGGGTGCTGCGCGCGATACCGCTGCGCGCCCGGCTCACCGTCCCGCTGGTCGGAATCATGCTGGGCGGCGTGGTCGGGGCGGCCTCGACCTTCATCGCCTACCGCACCGACATGCTGCAGTTCCTCGCGACCTGGCAGGCGGGCGACGTCTCGACCGTGCTGCGCGGGCGCTATGAGCTGCTCTGGCTCGCCGCGGTCCTGACGCTCCTCGCCTACGGGCTCGCCGACCGCCTCACCATCGCGGGCCTCGGCCGCGACGCCGCGGTCAATCTCGGGCTCGACTACCGCCGCGTCGTCGCGCTGGCGCTCGCCATCGTGTCGACGATCACCGCCGTGACGATCGCGACGGTCGGCACGATCCCGTTCCTCGGCCTCGTCGTGCCGAACCTCGTCGCCCTCGCGGCCGGCGACAACCTGCGCCGGACCCTGCCGCTGGTGGCGGCCTCGGGCGCCGGGCTCCTGCTCCTCTGCGACGTGCTCGGCCGGCTCGTCCGCTATCCGTTCGAGATCCCGGTCGGCACCGTGATGGGGGTCGTCGGCAGCGGCCTGTTCCTGACGCTCCTGCTGCGCGGGGATGCCCGCCGTGCGTGACCTGTCCGCGCGGCCCGGCCCCGGCTGGGTGCTGGCGCTGCTCGCCCTCGCGGCCGCCGCGGCGGTGCTGGCCTACATGACGGTCGGGGCCAACGGCCGCTGGGGCTTCGTGCTGCCGTTCCGCGGCACCAGGGTCGCCTCGATGCTGCTCGTCGGCTGCGCCGTCGCCACCGCGACCGTGCTGTTCCAGACGGTGTCGGGCAACCGCATCCTGACCCCCGCCATCATGGGCTTCGACGAGCTCTACCGCCTGATCCAGACCGGACTGGTCTTCGGGTTCGGGGCCGGCGGCTTCGGCGACCCGCGGCTGCGCTTCCTCGCCGAGACCGGCGCGATGGTGCTGTTCGCGCTCCTGCTCTACCGCGGGCTCCTGGACCGGGGCGGGCACGGCCTGCACCGGCTGCTGCTCGTCGGCGTCGTGTGCGGGGTGTTCTTCCGCAGCCTGTCGCAGTTCCTGCAACGGATGATCGACCCGAACCAGTTCGTCGTGCTCCAGAGCGGCCTCTTCGCCAGCTTCAACACTGTCCGGCCGGAGCTGCTGGCCCTCGCCGCCCTCGTCGTCCTGGCCGCCTGCCTCGCGGTCCGGCGGCTCGTGCCGCGGCTCGACGTGCTGCTGCTCGGCCGCGACTGCGCGGTCGCGCTCGGGGTCGACCACCGGCGCACCCTGACCCAGGTGCTGGTCCTCGTCGCGGTGCTGGTCTCGGTCTCGACGGCGCTCGTCGGGCCGGTGACCTTCCTCGGCCTCCTCGTCGCCAACCTCGCCTACCGGGTCATGCCGACCTACCGCCACGCCTTCGTGCTGCCCGCCGCCGCGCTCGTCACTGCCGTGACCCTGGTCGGCGGCCAGCTCGTGCTGGAGCGGGTCTTCGCGCTCAACGCCGCCCTGTCGATCGTGGTCGAGTTCCTCGGCGGCCTCACCCTCCTGGTCCTCCTCGCGAGGCGCGCCCGCGCATGACCCGCCCGATGATCGAGGTGCAGGACCTCGTGCGCCGCTACGGCGACACCGCCGTCGTCGACGGCGTCAGCCTGCGCCTGCCGGAGCGCGCCTTCGTCTCGGTGATCGGGGCGAACGGCGCCGGCAAGTCGAGCCTGCTGTCGATGGTCGCCCGCCTGCTGCCGGCGAGCGCCGGCCGGGCCCTCGTCGCCGGCCTCGACGTGGCCGCGACCCCGGGCGACGTGCTGGCGCGGCGGCTCGGCATCCTGCGCCAGGACAACGGCGTCGCCGCCCGGGTGACGATCCGCGACCTCGTGGCGTTCGGGCGCTACCCGCATTCCCGCGGCCGGCTCGGGCCCGCCGACCACGCCGCCATCGCCGACGCCCTGCGCTTCCTCGACCTCGAGCCGCTGGCCGACCGCTTCCTCGACGAGGTGTCGGGCGGCCAGCGCCAGCGCGCCTTCATCGCGATGGTGCTGGCCCAGGACACCGACTGCATCCTGCTCGACGAGCCGCTGAACAACCTCGACATGCGCCACGCCGCCGCGATGATGGCGCTGCTGCGCCGGGCGGTGGACGAGCGCGGCCGCACGATCGTCGCCGTGCTGCACGACGTCAACTTCGCGTCCTGCTACTCGGACCTGATCGTGGCGATGCGCGACGGCAAGGTCGTGGCGGTCGGGCCGCCCGACGAGATCGTCACCCCGGCGGTGCTGCGCGAGGTCTACGGGATCGACGTCGAGGTGGTGACGGTGCGAGGCTACCGGACGGTGTTCTTCTACCGCTGACCGCGGTGCCGGGTGCCGGATCCCGCCTCGCGAGCCCGCCACCGCGCGGGCTGGTGCCGGGCCCGGCCGGCGTTGAGTCCGCAAGACCGGCCTGATACAAAATTCCGAAGAGCCACAGGCCGTACAACAACGAGAAAATACCGACGTCGGGAGGACGATGGATGCTGGGCACGGCGCTGGAGCTCAAACTCTCGCTTCTTCGCGGGGAATCTGCCTGTCCGATGGACCTCGCCGATTTCGGCCGACTCGCGGCCATCGATCTGCGCACCCAGACCAAGTCGGCGCGCTCCGACCGGCTCGCCGTCGCGATGCTGGAGATGATCGCGTCGGGACGGCTGCCTCCGGGGGCCCGCCTGCCGCCGGAGCGGCGGATCGCCGAGGCCGCCTCGGCGAGCCGGGTCTGCGTGCGCAGCGCGCTCGACCGCCTCAAGCTCGACGGCTACATCGAGGCCGTCCAGGGTTCGGGGACCCGCGTCGTCTCCCTCGAACGGAGCGAGCGACTGATCCCGCTCATCCGGGCGAACCAGGAGAATCTGGAGGATCTGCAGGACTTCGTCGCGTTCCTCGACCGCTGCGTCCTCGACCATCTCCTGCGCCGGGCGCCCGACGCGGCGCTGGCGCGCGCGGCCGACGCCGTCGCGGGACCGTGTGCCGGGCCGGGCACACGGGCCCCGGCCGAGGACGAGTTGCGGCTGCGCCTCGTCCTCGCCGAGGCGTCGGGCAGCCCGATCTACGCCATGATCACCGGTCAGCTCGCCCGCGGCATCCGCAGCTTGTTCGGCAGCCGCCTGCGGGCCGCGGGCGAGGCCGGGCTCGGCCGGCTCGACGGCGAGCGCCTCGCCCTCGCGGCGGCCCTCGCGCGGCGGGACGCGGCGGCCGCGCAGGCGGCGCTGGCGAGCCGGGCCGCGATCCTGCGCGGCCTCGCCTCGACCCCGCCGGCGGCGGGCGCCGGGGCGCCGCGCGAGGAGGCGATCCTGCGCGACCTCGCGGTGGCGAGCCCCGAGCAGCTCAAGGACCGGCTGACCCGCGAGATCGCCGGCATGATCGCGACCGGGCACGCCCGCGACGGCGCCCGCCTTCTGAGCGAGCGGCGGCTCGCGGCGCTGTTCGGCGTGAGCCGCGCCTCGGTGCGCGAGGCCCTCGCGGCGCTCAAGGCCGAGGGGATCGTGGTGGCCGACGAGCGCTGCGGCACCCGCGCGGTCGACGCGCTGACCTCGCTCGCCGCGGCCGATCTCGACCACCTCCAGACGATGTCGCGGCTGCGCGGCTACCTCGAAGTGTGGGCCGCGAGCCGCGCCGCCGAGCGCGGCAGCGACCGCGACTTCGCCGACCTGCGCCGCATCCTGGCCGAGATGGGCCGCTCGCACCTCAGCGCCCGGCGCCGGATCGACCTCGACCTGCGCCTCCACCTCACCATCGCGCGGGCGGCGGGCAGCGCCGTCCACCTCTACATCACCGAGGTGCTGCGCGACCTGATGACCGCCTATTTCGACTACTCGCTGACGACGCCCGCGATCGGGGGCGGCCGCGACGCGATGCTGCTGCGCCACCATACCCAGATCGTGACCGCGATCCTGGCCCGCGACACGCTGGCGGCCGGCCGGGCGATGGCGGAGCATTGCGGCGCCTTCAGCGACCGCTACGCGATGCTGGACGCCGACCGGGAGATGCTGCCCTGCGGCCTGGCGGCCGACCTCGCGGCGCGGGACTGATCCGGAGGGCCCGCCCGCATTCCCGCGGACGGGCCCCGGCCCTCAGCGGCCGGTGAAGGCCGGCTTGCGCCGGGCCCGGAAGGCGTTGACCGCCTCCTGGTGGTCCTCGGTGCGGTTCGACAGCGCCTCGTAGGCGACGCTCGCGTCCATGACGCCGTGGACGATCCGCTTCAGCTCGATGTTGGTCACGGTCTTGCTCCAGCGGATCGCCTTGGTGGCGCCGGCGAGCAGCCTGGCCGTGAAGGCCGCCACCGCCGCGTCGAGTTCCTCGGGCGGGACGGCGTGGTTGATGAGGCCGATCTCCGCCGCCTTGCGGGCGGGCAGCAGGTCGCCGGTCATCAGGTATTCCTTGGCGCGGGCGTAGCCGATGAGCTGCGGCCAGATCGCCGGGCCGCCGTCGCCGGCGACGAAGCCGATCGAGACGTGGGGATCGCCGATCCTGGCGGTGTCGGCGGCGAAGATCACGTCGCAGAACAGCGCCAGCGTCGCGCCGAGGCCGGTGGCGTGGCCGTTGACCCGGGCGATCAGCGGCTTCTCGAGGTCGAGCATCGAGAACACGATGCGCTTGGCCTCGCGCGCCGTCTGCTCGAACGACTCGGGCCGGTCGATCGCGGTCTGCATCCACGGGATGTCGCCGCCGGCCGAGAACGCCCGCCCGGCGCCGGTCAGCACGATCACGTCGCTGCCGGGGTCGACCGCGACGTCGTAGAAGACGTGGGCCAGTTCCTCGTGCAGCAGCGCGTCGGCGGCGTTGAGGCTGTCCGGGCGGTTCATCGTGATGGTGAGGAGCCGCCCCTCCCGCGTGATCGTCAGGGTCTCGTAGCGCTCCTCAAGCGGCACTTGCCTCATCGTCCGGTCTCCCCTTCGGCGACAGGGTGTCTGTCGCGAGCTGCCTGATCCGGGCCTCGGTGCCGCCGTCGATCCCGGCGGCGACCTGGAGGCGCTTGTAGACGTGGCCGACCCGGTACTCCTCGGTCATGGCGATGCCGCCGCTCGCCTGGATCAGGCGCGAGGCCGCGGCCAGGCCCTCGCGGCCGAGCACCACCCGGGCCGAGGCCGCCGCCCGCCGCCGCTCCGCCGGCGCGCCGTCGAGGGACGCCGCGCTCCACAGCATCAGCGAGCGCAGGGTCTCGAGGTCGCAGAACGCCTCGGCCATGAGGTGCTGGACCGCCTGGAACGACCCGAGCGTCTGGCCGAACTGCCGGCGCTGGTTGAGGTAGCCGACCGTGAGGTCGAGGCCGGCGGCGAGGGCCCCGTAGGCGTCGGCCACCAGGGCCGCGGCGGCGCAGTCGCGGATCTCGTCGATCGCCGCCAGCGCGTCGTGCCCGGTGGCGAGCACCGCGCCGGCGGGCAGGTCGAGCCCGTCGAGGGGCGGGACGGCGCCGCGGCGCCCGTCGATCAGGCGCCGCTCGGGAACCGGGCGCGCTTCCACGCACAGCAGCGCCGCGCCGTTCGGCGAGCCCTCGCCCGCGGCGACGAGCCAGTGGGTCGCGGCGCCGGCATCGAGCGCGAGGCCGCCGCCGCCGCGCAGCCGCACCCCCTCGCGACCGGGCGCGACGCTCAGGCCCCCGGCCGCGGGATCGCCGGAGACGAGGGCGAAGCGCACCGCGCCGGCGGCGAGGCCGGGGGCGAGGGCGGTCAGGCCCGCGAAGCCGCGGCGCATCAGCCGCGGCACCACCAGCACGTCGGCGGCGAGCGAGCGCCGCAGCAGCACCCGGCCCGCCTCCTCGACGAGGGCGAGGGCCTGGAGCGCGTCCGCGCCGCCGCCGCCGAACTCCTCCGGCAGCCCCATGGCGAACCAGCCGAGCCCGGCCATCTCGCGCCGGACCGCGTCCTCCTCGCCCGGGGAGGGCAGGGTGGGCGTCCACGGGCAGCGCTCCTCCAGGAAGCGGCGGGCGCCCTCGCGCAGCATCAGGTCGTCGTCGCGTTGGTCCGGTGATCGCCGCATGTCAGCACTCATACGATTGTCGATTGATCGCTCGGCGACTCCGTTGCAGTCGCTGTCGCGATGCGAAAATCGGCTCCGCTCGAGTGTCGCGCGGGCGGCCGATGCGGATTTCGGAACGACTCGTCCGAAGCCCGCATCAGCGCAGGCCCAGCGTGGCGCGGGCGATGATGGTCTTCTGGATCTCGTTCGAGCCGGCGTAGATGGTGACCACCCGCCGGAAGAGGTGCCGCTCGGTCCAGCCCGCGACCTCGCCGCCGGCGGCGTCGGGCATCGTCAGGGCGTCCTCGCCGATCACGTCCATCGCCAGCTCGCTGATCGCCTGCTGGAGCCGCGAGCCGATCACCTTGACGATCGACGCCTCCGGCCCGGGCTCGCGGCCCTCGGTCTGGTCGACGAGGACGCGCAGCACCGTCGCCTCGAGGCCGGCGAGGTGCGCCTCGACCACCGCGAAGCGGCGCCGGACGGCCGGGTCGTCGAGGACCGCCCCGTCCGGCCCGGGGCGGGCGGCCGCCAGCGCCTTCAGCCGCTCGAACTCGCGGCGCGAGCGGTGGACCTGGGCGTTGTTGGTGCGCTCGTGGGCGAGCAGGAACTTGGCGTAGCCCCAGCCGCGGTCGACCTCGCCGATCAGCGCGTCGTCGGGCACCCGGACCTCGTCGAGGAACACCGAGTTGACGCTGTGGCCGCCGTCGATCGTCACCACCGGGGCGATGGTGACGCCCGGCGCCCGCATGTCGACGACGAACAGCGACAGCCCGGCCTGGGGCTTGGCCTCCCGGTTGGTGCGGGCGAGGCAGATCATCAGGTCGGCGAAGTGCCCTTCCGTCGTCCACGCCTTCTGCCCGGTGACGACCCAGCCGCCCTCGACCCGGCGGGCGGTGGTGCGCAGCGAGGCGAGGTCGGAGCCGGCCTCGGGCTCCGAGTAGCCCTGGCACCAGAACTCGGCGCCCGAGCGGATCGCCGGCAGGTAGCGGTCCTGCTGGGCCTGCGAGCCGAACGCGACGAGCGTCGGCCCGACGAGGTAGATCCCGAACACGCTGAGCGGCGGCGCGTCGGCCGCCGCGCATTCGGCCTCGAACAGGAAGCGCTGGATCGGCGTCCAGCCCGGCCCGCCGGCGGAGGCGGGCCAGTGGTGGGCGGCCCAGCCGCGGGCATCGAGGATCCGGTTCCAGCGCGCCATGTCCTCGCGCGACAGGTGGATGCCCTCGCGGGTCCGGCGGGCGAGGTCCGGCGGCAGCATCGCGCGGATCGCCGCCCGGATCTCGGCCCGGAAGGCCCGCTCGTCGTCGGTGAGGAAGGCGTCCACGCGTCCGTTCACTCCGTGCTCGGTGTCCCGAGGTTCGCCGCCGGGCCCCGGCGCGACAAGGCCGGGGCTGGCCCTGCTTCAAGACCAATCGCCGGTCACGGCAGCAGCACGGTGGCGCCGGTCGTGTCGCCGGCCTCGAGCCGGCGGTGGACCGCGCCGGCATCGGCGAGCGGCGCGAGCAGGCCGATCGCCGGGCGCAGGTCGCCCCGCTCCACCATCGCGAACATCGCGTCGGCCCCCGCCTGGAGGTCGGGCAGGGTGCGCAGGTGCGCGAACACGCCGGGCACGCTCACCGACAGCGACCGCTGCGGCCCGAGCCGCGCGAGATCGACCGACGCCAGCGCCTCGCCCGCCTGCCCGAGGTTGATCGCGGTGCCGAACGGCCTCAGGCAGTCGAGGGAGCGGGCGAGCACGTCCCCGCCGATGCCCTCGCAGACGACGTCGACGCCCGCGCCGTCGGTCAGCCGCAGCGTCTCGGCGACGAAGTCCCGCTCGCGGTGGAGGATCACCGCCTCGCACCCGGCTGCCCGGGCGACCTCGGCCTTGGCCGGCGAGCCGACCGTGCCGATGACCCGGGCGCCCGCGGCCCGCGCCCATTGCGCCAGCAGCACGCCGAGTCCGCCCGCCGCCGCGTGGACCAGCACCGCGTCGCCGGGGCGCAGGGGGCGCACGCGGGTGAACAGCATGTGGGCGGTCATGCCCTTGAGCATCAGGGCGGCGGCCTCGTCCCGGATCCCGTCCGGGATCCGCACGAGGCGGGCGGCGTCGATCACCCGGGCGCTGGCGTAGCTGCCGACCGGCGGGCCGGCATAGGCGACCCGGTCGCCGGGCCGCAGCGCCACCCCCGGGCCGGCCGCCTCGACGATCCCGGCCGCCTCGACGCCAATGGCGCCGGGGAGCGCCGGGATCGGGAACACGCCGCGGCGGTGATAGGTGTCGATGAAGTTCACCCCGACCGCGGTCTGGCGCAGCAGGACCTGCCCCTCGCCCGGCGGCGGCAGCGCGACCGCGACGGGGGCGAGCCGCTCGGGGCCGCCATGGGCGTCGATCCGCATCTCGATGGCGCGCACGTCCTGCCTCCCGGGTCGTCCGCCCCTCCATGGCGGCCCGGGGCGGCGCCCGGCAATCGGCTCAATGGTCCGGCGACGAGACCAAACCGGGCTTTGACGGGACGCGCCCGCGGCGGGCGAGATGGCGCCCGGCTGGATTCCTGTTGTGTCGCAGAACCGGCAGCCACGTTCGCGAAATCTGCTGAGACGCGGAGCGCCCGCCCGATGACCGATCCGTCCTCCCTCCTGTCCCTGACCGTGCCGCAGCTCCTTCGCCGGCGAGCGCGGGAGGGCGGCACCGGCCTCGCGCTCTCGGCCCACGCGGCGGGCGGCTGGCGCGACCGGCTCACCTACGGCCAGCTCGTGCAGCGGATGGACGCGGTGGCGGCGGGCTTCCACGCCCTCGGCCTGCGGACGGGCGACCGGATCGGCGTGCTCCTCGGCAACGAGGCCGGGCGGGAATGCCTGCTCACCGCCCTCGGCGCCCTGCGGATCGGCGCCGCCGTGGTGCCGTTCAACACCCGCGCCGCCGACGAGGAGCTCGGGCACGCCCTCGCCCTCGCCGAGCCGGCGGCGATCGCCTGCACGGCCGCCGGGGCGGCCCGGCTCGCCCGGCTCGCCCCGGCCGTCCGCCCCCTCGTGGTCGGGCCGCCCGCGGCCGGGGAGGGGGCGCCGGCGGGCGCCGAGCTGTGGCCCGAGCCCCTGGCCGGGGAGTTCGGCGCCGCGCCCGCGGAGGATCCGGACCCCGACCGCCTCGGCTGCCTGCTGTTCACCTCGGGCACCACCGCGCGCTCCAAGGCGGTGATGCACAGCCACGCCACGATGCTCGGCGCCGGGCTCGCCTGCGGCGAGGCGCTGGGCCTGCGGGCCGAAGACCTCTACCAGGGCGGCTGGCCGTTCTTCACCAGTTCGCCGCTCAACCTCGGGGCGATGTCGTGCTGGATCGCCGGCGCCGGCCTCGTGCTGGAGGAGCCGCTCGACAACCGCGGCCGCCTGCGCCTGATCGCCTCCGAGCGCACGACCTTCTACCACGGGGTCCCGTCCGTGGTGCATTTCCTGATGGAGGAGTTCGCCGTGCGCCCCACCGACGTGTCGAGCCTGCGCCGGATCGGCTACGGCGGCTCGGCGATGCCGCCGGACGTGATCCGCCGGCTCGCCGCGCACTGGCCCCATGTCGAGCAGGTGCAGATCTACGGCATGACCGAGAGCGGCCCGAGCGGCACGCGGCTCGAACCGGCGCTGATGGAGGACAAGCTCGGCTCGATCGGCAGCGCGATGCCCCATTGCGCGGTGACGATCGTCGACGAGGCGGGCGCGCCGCTGGGACCCGGCGAGACCGGCGAGATCCTGCTTCGCGGCCCGGGTGTCGCCAGGGGCTACTTCCGCAACCCCGCCGCCACCGCCGAGGCCTTCGTGCAGGGCGGCATCCGCACCGGCGACGTCGGCCATCTCGACGCCGACGGCTTCCTGTACTTCACCGACCGGCGCAAGGACGTCATCAACCGCGGCGGCCTGAAGGTCGCCTCGGTGGCGGTCGAGGAGGTGCTCTACCGGCATCCGGACGTGCGCGAGGCGGCGGTGATCGCGGTCCCGCATCCGGGCCTCGGCGAGGACGTCGCCGCCTGCGTGGTGCCGCGCGAGCCCGGCCGCCTCGACACCGCGGCGCTCGCCGCCTTCTGCGCCGAGCGGCTGGCCGACTACGCCCGCCCGCGCCGCTGGCTCGTCCTCGACGAATTGCCGAAGAACCCGATGGGCAAGGTGCTGAAGACCGCGCTGCGGGCGCGCTTCGCCGAGGAGCCGGCCGCGTGACAGTGGTCTTTCCACCAGCCCAGGACCCGCCTTGCGGAGGTCCGGCGCGTCTTCGAAGCTGACCGTCAAGAGGCCGCCCGAGCGGCCCGCCAAGGACAATCAGGAGGAAAAGCCCGATGACGACCACGTTGTCGCGACGCGCGGTCCTGGTGCGCGGCGCCCTCGCGCTCTCCGCCACGGCCTTCGCCACCGGAGGCTTCGCCACCGGAGCCCTGGCCCAGGCCGAGATCCCGGTCGGCTGGGTGCTGCCGCTCAGCGGCGGCTCGGCCGCCATCGGCCAGCAGGCCCGCACCGGCGTGCAGATCGCCGTCGACCAGATCAACGCCGCCGGCGGGATCAAGGCGATGGGCGGCGCCAAGCTCAAGCTCGTCTTCGCCGATTCGCAGTCGAAGCCCGACATCGGCTCGTCGGAGACCGAGCGGCTGATCCAGCGCGAGAACGTCGCGGTGATCGGCGGCGCCTTCAACAGCGCCGTCACCTTCCCGGCCACCGAACTGGCCGAGCGCTACAAGACGCCCTGGATCGTGATGGGGGCGGTGAAGGACGAGATCACCGAGCGGAACTTCAAGTACGTCTTCCGCATCAACAACAAGGCGACCTACGACGCCCGCGAGCAGCTCGACGCCATCGACATGCTCAAGACGGAGACGGGGCAGGGCCCCAAGACCCTGGCGATCTTCTACGAGGGCTCGGACTGGGGCCGCTCGCACGCCGCCAACGTGCGCAAGCTCGCCAAGGAGCGCGGCTACACCCTCGTCCTCGACGAGGCCGCGCCGCCCAACCAGGTCGACTTCTCGGCCCAGCTCCTCAAGATCCGCGCCGCCAGGCCCGACGCGCTGATCGCCGCCTTCTACACCCCCGACCATCTGCTGCTGTCGCGCCAGCTCTTCGAGCAGCAGCTCAACCTGCCCTTCGGCCTGCACTCGGTCGGTGGCGGCACCGAGGACCCGTCGTTCTACAAGGCGGTCTCGCCCAAGGCCGTCGCCTACTACTTCGTGCAGGAGGACCGGCAGGTCGACGCCCTCCAGGGCGAGCCGCTGCCCGAGTTCGTCGACGTCGAGAAGCGGTTCCGCGACACGCTCGGCTACGGCATGAGCGCCTACGGGGCGCAGGGCTTCTCGGTGATGTACGTCATCCGCGACGCCCTGGAGCGGGCCCGCAGCGCCGACCGGCAGGCCCTGCGCGACGCCATCGCGGCGACCGACCTCACGTCCGGCCCGGCGATGTATGTCGGCTACCAGCGCATCAAGTTCGACGAGCAGGGCCAGAACACCTTCGCGCATGGTGCGATCTCGCAGAACCTGAACGGCCAGCGCCGCACGGTGTGGCCGGCGGCGAGCCGCGCCCCCGACACCAAGCCGGCCTGGCCGGTGCCGGCCTTCGGCGCCCGCTCCTGACGCGCGAACGGGGGCGGCGGGCCGCCGGCCCGACACGCATGGGCCCCATGGACCCCCTGATCCTCTCCTTCGCGCTCGTGAACGGACTCCTGATCGGCGGCGTCTACGGCGGCGTCGCGCTCGGGCTGAGCCTCATCTTCGGCGTGATGCGCGTCGTCAACTTCGCGCACGGCTCGCTGCTGATGCTGGCGCTCTACGCGGCGTTCTGGCTCCAGGCGCTCGCCGGCATCGACCCCTATGCCAGCGTCGTCGTCACGGTGCCGCTGCTGTTCGCGGTCGGCTTCCTGATCCAGAGCGTCGTCATCGCGCCGCTGATCCGGCGCGAGAGCGCGCTGGTGGTCGAGCCGCTGAGCGCGCTGCTGCTCACCGCGGGCGTCTACCTCGTCATCGACAACCTCGCGCTGATGGCCTTCGGCCCCGACGTGCGCTCGGCCTCGTCGGGCCTCGCGCTGGCGCCGCTGATGCTCGGGCCGATCCCCGTCAACATGCAGCGCCTCATCGCCTTCCTGGCGGCGATCCTCGCCGCGGTGTCGCTGTCGCTGTGGCTGCGCAGCACCCGGATGGGCCGGGCGATCCGCGCCACCGCCCAGAACCGCGACGCCGCCGCCCTGTCGGGGATCGACGTGCCGCTGGTCTACGCGGTGACCTTCGGCATCGGCGCGGCCCTGCTCGGCCTGTTCGGCTCGCTGCTCGCGACCTTCATCCCGATCACCCCGCAGGTCGGCCTCAGCTTCGGCATCCGCTCGTTCATCGTCGTGGTGCTCGGCGGCATCGGCAGCATCCCGGGCTCGATCGTCGGCGGCCTCGTCATCGGGGTGTTCGAGGCGCTGGCCTCGCAGTTCGTGCCGGCGACCTCGGCGGCGATCCTGTCCCTCGGCCTGTTCGTCCTGATCCTCCTCGTGCGGCCGAGCGGCCTGATGGGACGCGCCTGATGACCGCCCACCCGAACCGGCTCCACGAGAGCGCCGCCCGCCTGCCCGCCGGCCGGCCGCGCCGCGCCGCCGCCGGCGGCGTCTCCCCGGCGGGTCTCCTCGCCCTGGCGCTGATCGGCCTCGCGGCGCTGGCGCTGCCGCTCGTCGCGGATTCCTACCTGCTGCATTCCTGCATCGTCGTGCTGTTCTTCGCCTACATGGCGACCGCCTGGAACTTCGTCTGCGGCTATGTCGGCCAGCTCTCGATCGGACACGCGATGTTCGCGGGCGTCGGCGGCTACGCCACGGTGCTTCTGTTCACCGGCCTCGGCCTGTCGCCGTGGCTCGGCCTGCCGGTCGGCGGCCTGCTCGCCGCGGCGCTCTCGGTCGTGGTCGGCTACCCGACCTTCCGCCTGCGCGGGCCGTACTTCGCCCTGACCACGATCGCCTTCGCGGAGATGATCCGGATCTGGGTCGAGAACACCGAGAGCGTCCTCGGCATCCCGGTCAACGGCGCGGCCGGGCTGACGGTGCCGCTGGCCGGCGAGAGCCTCGCGGCGCTGCAGTTCAACGGCAAGGCGCCGTACTACTACCTCATCGTCGCGCTGCTCGCCGGGGCGCTCGCGGCGACCTGGGCGCTCGAACGCTCGAAGCTCGGCTTCTACCTCAAGGCGATCCGGGGCGACCGCGACGCCGCCGAATCCCTCGGCATCAGCCCGGCCCGCTACCAGCTCGTCGCGCTGGCGATCAGCGCCTTCATGACCGGGATCGGCGGCGGCTTCTACGCCCAGTTCTTCCGCTACGTGAACGCCGAGCGGCTGATCGGCGTCGACCTGTCGATCGACATGGCCTTGATGAGCATCATCGGTGGCCAAGGCACGGTGTTCGGGCCGCTCCTCGGCGCGGTGCTGCTCGCGCCGCTGGCCGAGATCACCCGCGGCACCCTCGGCGGCTCGTTCCTCGGCCTGCACCTCGTCGTCTACGGCATCATCCTCATGCTCGCGGTCCTCTACCTGCCCAAGGGGCTGATCGCCCCCTTGCGCGCCGTACTGGCCCGCCTCGCCCGCCGCGGAGGCGCCCGGTGAACGCTCCCCTCCTCGACGTGCGCGGCATCGGCAAGCGCTTCGGCGGCGTCCACGCGGTGCGCGACCTGTCGTTCCGCCTGGAGCAGGGCGAGATCCTGGCCCTGCTCGGCCCCAACGGCGCCGGCAAGACCACCGCCTTCAACATGATCGCCGGGTTCTTCCGCCCCGACGGCGGCGAGATCCTGTTCCGGGGCCGCGACATCGCCCGGCTGCGCCCCTGGGACATCTGCAAGGCCGGCATCGCCCGCACCTTCCAGCTCTCGAAGCCCTTCGCCGACCTCACGGTGGTCGAGAACCTGATGGTCGGCGGCTTCGCGCGCTCCTCCGACACGGCGGCGATCCGCGAGCGGGCCGAGGAGATCGCCGACTTCCTCGGCATGGGCCGGCAGGCCGACACCGAGGTCCAGCACCTCACCGCCTTCGACCGGCGCAAGCTCGAGCTCGGCCGGGCGCTGTCGACCCGGCCGGTCCTGCTGCTGATGGACGAGGTCGTGGCCGGCGCGACCCCGGCCGAGGGCCAGGAGATGGTGGCGCTGGTGCGCCGCATCCGCGACCGCGGCATCACCATCCTGATCGTCGAGCACGTCATGAAGGTGGTCATGGCGCTGAGCGAGCGGGTGATCGTGATGGAATCCGGCCGGCTGATCGCCGACGGCGCCCCCAAGGACGTGGTGAGCCGGCCCGAGGTGCTCAAAGCCTATTTCGGGGAGCAGTATGCCGCAGCCCGCGCTTGAGGCCACCGACCTGCGGGCGGGCTACGGCGACGTCCGCGTCCTCGACGGCGTGTCCCTGCGGCTCGACCCGGGCGAGATCGTCGCGCTGATCGGCGCCAACGGCGCCGGCAAGACCACGCTGCTGCGCACGATCTCGGGCCTCGTGCGGGCGCGCGGCGGCGCGGTCTCGCTCTACGGGACGCGGATCGACGGGCTGGCGCCCCACCGCGTCGCCGAGGCCGGCTTCGTGCAGTCGCCCGAGGGCAAGCAGCTCTTCCTCGGCATGTCGATCCAGGAGAACCTGCTGGTCGGCGCCCATAACCGGCGCGCCTACGCCCGTCGGCGCACGACGATCGAGGAGGTCTACGGCCTGTTTCCGATCCTCGCCGAGCGGCGCGACAAGGCCGCCTCGACCCTCTCGGGCGGGCAGCAGCAGATGCTGGCGGTGGGCCGGGCGCTGATGGCCCGGCCGCGGGTGCTCGCCCTCGACGAGCCGTCGCTGGGGCTGGCGCCGATCATGGTCGACCGCCTGTTCGAGGCGATCCGCGCGGTGCGCAAGCTCGACATCCCGATCCTCGTGATCGAGCAGAACGTCTTCCAGGTCCTGAGCATGGCCGACCGGGGCTACGTCCTGGAGAACGGCCGGGTCACGCTCTCTGGCACCGGCCGCGACCTGATCGAGAACGAGCACCTGAGGGCGACGTATCTCGGGCTGTGACGCCCCCGCCCGGCGACGGGCCGCAGCAAGGAACTCAGCGATGCAGTTGAAGGACAAGGTCGCGCTCATCACCGGCGCGGGCAGCGGGCTGGGGCTCGCCACCGCGACGGCCTTCGCCCGGGAGGGCGCGCGGGTGATGGTCAACGACCTGCACCTCGCGGCGGCGCAGGAGGCGGCCCGGACCCTGGGCGAGGGCCACGCCGCCGCCGGCGGCGACGTGTCGAAGGAGGCCGACGTCGCCGCGATGGTCGAGGCGACGCTCGCCCGCTTCGGCCGGATCGACGTGCTGGTCAACAATGCCGGCATCGCCGACAGCTTCGTGCCGACGGTCGAGCAGCCGCTCGACCACTGGCAGCGGCTCATCGACGTCCACCTCACCGGCACCTACCTCGTGTCGAAGACCGTCGCCCCGCACATGATGCGCCAGGGCGGCGGCGCGATCCTGAACCTCAACTCGATCGCCGGCGTCCTCGGCCTGCCGGTCCGCACCGCCTACAGCGCCGCCAAGGCCGGCATCGGCATGCTGACCCGGGTGCTCGGCTGCGAATGGGGGCCGCACAACATCCGGGTCAACGCCGTGGCGCCGGGCTACATCCTGACCCCGCTCACCGAGGGGCTGATCGCCGCCGGGCGCATCGACCCGGCCCGCATCCGCCGCCGCACGCCGATGGGGCTGCTCGGCGCCCCCGAGGACATCGCCGAGGCGATGGTCTTCCTCGCCTCCGACCGGGCGCGCTTCGTCACCGGGATCACCCTGCCGGTCGACGGCGGCTACTGCGCCTTCGGGGCGCCGAGCGACGCCTTCGCCCTCGACGACCTCGACCCCCGCACCGCTGCGTGAGGAGAACCGCATGAGCGTGAGGATCTTCGGGGCGCCGCCGCGCTACCACCAGGGGCCCGGTGCCGTCCGCGACCTCGGCCGGATCGCCAGGGGGCTCGCCGGGTCCGCCTGCGTCGTGATCGATGCCGGCGTCCACGCGCTGCTCGCCGAGCCGGTCGCGGCGAGCCTGCGCGAGGCGGGTGTGACGGCGCGCGTCACGTCCTTTTCCGGCGAGATCACCCACGCGGCGATCGAGGCCCTAGCGGAGCAGGTCCGCGGCGACCGGCCGGGCCTCGTCGTCGCGGCGGGCGGCGGCAAGACCCTCGACGTCGGCAAGGGGGTGGCGGAGCGGCTCGGGGTTCCGGTGGTCACGGTGCCGACCATCGCGTCGAACGACGCGCCGACCAGCGCCACCTACGCGGTCTACGACGACGCCCACGTCATGGTCGCGGTCGAGCGCATGGCGCGCAACCCCGACGCGGTGGTGGTCGACACGGCGCTGATCGCCCGGGCGCCGGCGCGGTTCCTGCGCGCCGGCATCGGCGACGCCGTCACCAAGGCGTTCGAGGCGCAAGGGTGCCGGGCCGGCACCGGCCTCACCCCGTTCGGCACCCGGCCGCTGCTGATCGGCGCCGCGATCGCGGAGGCCGGCTACCGCACCCTGCGGGCCCATGCGGCCTCCGCCCTCGCGGCGGTGGAGCGCGGCGAGGTCACGCCGGACCTGGAGGCCACCGTCGAGGCGTGCATCCTGATGAGCGGGCTCGGCTTCGAGAATGGCGGCCTGTCGCTCGCCCACGCGATGACGCGCGGCCTCGTCAAGGCGCGCGGCGCCCGGGATGCGCCGCACGGCGAGCAGGTCGCCTACGCGGTGGTGGTGCAGCTCGCCGTCGAGCGCCGGCCGGAGGCCGAGATCCGCGACCTGATGGGCTTCCTGCGCGAGGTCGGCCTGCCGGTCCGGCTGGCGGAGCTCGGCATGGCCGGGGCGACGGACGAGGAGATCGACGCCGTCGCCGCCCTGACGATGACCGCCCCCCACATCCCCAACCTGCCGCTCCCGGTCACGGCCGCGGACATCGCCGCCGGGATGCGGCGGGTGGAGGAACTGGCGGGAGGGTGAGCCGACGGTCGGTTTCCGGGCGCGGGATCCGCTGTCCCAGATGGGCTCCTGTACTGGCGCAGCGGGTCGTGCGGCTTCTCCTCGCCCCGCTTGCGGCACGACTGTTCGGGGACAATTCCTTTTAGAATCAAGCGCGGGATCCCCTCTCCCGAGTGGGAGAGGGGTAGGGGTGAGGGTGGCGCGGCGCCAGGATTAAGCAACAACAGTTGAGCTGCGCAGCTCAACACTGAGAGTTCAATTCTGTAGCCGAGCCACCCTCACGCGGGATCTTCGATCCCCCGGCCCCTCTCCCACTCGGGAGAGGGGAGAAGCGCTACGTCTCGTCCCCGGGCAGCCGGGAGGGGACCCGCGCAGCCACGAAAAGCCGCCTGCGGCGACCGCCGGCACGCCACGCCGCACGGCCTCCGCGAGGGGCCCCGGCCCACGGGAGGACCACCATGACGCCGCCCCCGGACACGCCCCCGGACAACGGGTTCGCGCCCCTCGACCTCGACGGCCTGCGCGAGATGGCCCGGGTCAACCGCCTCGACGTCGCGGCGATGTTCATGGCCGCGGGCAACGGCCATTTCGGCAGTTGCTACTCCTGCACCGAGATCGTCACCGCCCTGTACTTCGCGGTGATGCGGGTCGACGCGGCCCGGCCGGACTGGCCCGACCGCGACCGCTTCGTCCTCGCCAAGGGCCACGCCGCCCCGACCCTGTACTCGGCGCTGATCCGGCGCGGCTTCTTCCCCGAGGGGTGGATCCACGAATTCGAGACCCGGGTCGGGGCCCGGCTGGCGACCCATCCGTCGCGCCGCTCCCAGCCCGGCGTCGATTCCTCGCAAGGGGCGCTCGGCCACGGCCTGTCGAACGCCTGCGGCATGGCGCTGGCCGGCCGCCTCGACGGGCGCGACTACCGGGTGTTCGCGGTGCTCGGCGACGGCGAGCTGCACGAGGGCTCGGTCTGGGAGGCCGCCGCCTTCGCGCCCAAGCACCGCCTCGACAACCTCGTGGCGGTCGTCGACCGCAACGGCCTGTGCGTCGACGGGCGCGCCGACGAGGTGCTGCCGCTCGAACCGCTCGCCGACCGCTGGGCGGCCTTCGGCTGGGACGTGGTCGAGGCCGACGGGCACGACCTCGCGGCGCTGCTGCCCCTCCTCGACGTGCCGCGCTTCGGCGGCTCGGGCCGGCCGCGGGTGGTGATCGCCCGGACGGTCAAGGGCCGCGGCGTCTCGTTCATGGAGGACGTCCGCGGCTGGCACGCCGACGCGATCGCACCGGCCCAGTACGCGGCGTTGCGGCGCGAGTTGCGGGAGGTGTTGCGGTGAGCCTGCTCGATCATCCCGACCGGCTGCGGGAGCACGTCGCGGCGTTCCGGGCCGCCCGGCCCCGCGAGGACGTGCGGGCGCGGTTCGGCGCGAGCGTGATGGCGCTGCTGGAGCGCCGGCCCGACGCCGTGGCGGTCACCGCCGACCTGATGCACGCCACCGGCCTCGCCCGGCTGCTGCCCCGCTTTGCCGACCGGCTGATCAATGTCGGCATCGCCGAGCAGAACATGACCGGGGTCGCGGCCGGGCTCGCCGCCTGCGGCCGGCTGCCGGTCGTGTGCGGCTACGCCGCCTTCACCACCCTGCGGGCGGTCGAGCAGGCCAAGGTCGACTGCGCCTACAACGACCTGAAGGTGATCCTCGCGGGCCTCGGCTCCGGCCTCACCTACGGCGTCGGCGGCCCCACCCACCAGACCTACGAGGACGTCGCGATCATGCGGGCGATCCCGAACATGGTCGTGGTGGCGCCCGCCGACCCGGTGGAGCTCGGCCACGCCCTCGACGCCGCCGCCGACCTCCCCGGTGCGGCGCCGGTCTACCTGCGGCTCGGCCGCGGCCCCGAGCACGTCGTCACCCCGCCCGGGGCGCCGTTCGAGATCGGCCGGGCGATCCGGCTCGCCGAGGGGCGCGACGTCTGCCTCGTCGCCCACGGCGCCATGGTGATGGAGGCGCTGCTCGCCGCCGACCTGCTGCGGGCCGAGGGGATCGCGGCCGAGGTGCTGAACCTGCACACGGTCAAGCCGATCGACCGCGACGCGATCCTGACGGCGGCAGGGCACGTGCGGGCGATGGTGGTGGTCGAGGAGCACAGCGTCATCGGCGGCCTGGGCTCGGCGGTGCTGGAGGTGCTGGAGCGCGGCCACGCCTTTCCGGTGGTCCGCATCGGGATCGAGGACCGATATCCGCCGACCGGTCCGACCCCGGAGCTGCGCGAGGCGCTGGGGCTGTGCGGTCCGCACGTCGCCCGGGTCGCGCGCGACCTGCTGCGCTGATCGCCACGCCGGCGGAGTGCCGCGGCGGCCGATGACGCGCAGGGACAACCTGGACGCGATCGGCTAAGCCGGCGCTCCAACGGCGGCGGCAGGCCGCCGATCCGCGGAGGATTGCATGGACGCCACCGAACTGCGCGCGCTGCAGGCGCCGATCAAGGACCGCTACCGCGCCGAGCCGGACGCGGCGGTGGTCACCCTGCGGGCGCAGGGCACCCTCGACGACACCGCCATCGCCTGCAAGGTCGAGACCGGCCGGGCGCTGGCTGTGGCCGGCCTGCACCCGGCCTCCGGCGGCTCGGGGGCCGAATTGTGCTCCGGCGACATGCTGCTCGAGGCCCTGGTCGCCTGCGCCGGCGTCACCCTCAAGGCGGTGGCGACCGCCCTCGCGATCGACCTGCGCAAGGGCACGGTGACGGCCGAGGGCGACCTCGACTTCCGCGGCACCCTCGGGGTCGACAAGGAGGCCCCGGTCGGCTTCCGGGCGATCCGCCTCGGCTTTGCCGTCGACACCGACGCGCCGCAGGAGAAGATCGACCAGCTCCTCAAGCTCACCGAGCGCTACTGCGTCGTGTTCCAGACCCTCAACCACCGCCCGGTCCTCGACGTCGCGGTGACCCGCGGCTGAGGACGGGACCGGGATCAAGCCCCGCGCAAGCCTCCCCGGCTATCCCGGCGCCCATCGTGGCGCGGGCCGCGATTCGGGGAGGCTGGCGCCTTGGGCTTCGTCATCGGCTTGGTCATCGCGATCGGCTCCATGCTCGGCGGCTTCGTCGCCATGGGCGGCCACCTCATCGTCATCTGGCAGCCCTGGGAGTTCGTCATCATCGGCGGCATGGCGGCCGGCACCTTCGTGATCGCCAACCCGATGAAGACGGTGGTCGATGCCGGCAAGGCGTCGGTCCAGGCGATCCTCGACAAGGTGCCCAAGCGCCAGGACTACCTCGCGCTGCTCGGCCTGCTCCACGCCCTGATGCGCGAGCTGAAGACCAAGCCGCGCAACGAGGTCGAGCCTCACCTCGACGACCCGGCCAATTCCGAGATCTTCAAGGCCTATCCGGACGTCACCAAGAATCCCGACCTCGTGATGTTCATCTGCGACTACGCCCGCCTGATCCTCATCGGCAACGCCCGCTCGCACGAGATCGAGGCGCTGATGGAGGAGGAGATCGGCAGCTTCCGCAAATACGCGCTCAAGCCCTACGCGGCGATCAACACCGTGGCGGAGGCGCTGCCGGCGCTCGGCATCGTCGCGGCGGTGCTCGGCATCGTGAAGGCGATGGGCGCCCTCGACCAGTCGCCGCAGATCCTCGGCGGCTTGATCGGCGCGGCGCTCGTGGGCACCTTCATCGGGGTGTTCGCCTCCTACGGCGTGCTGGCGCCGCTGGCCGTCAAGGTGAAGGGCGTGCGCGAGAAGCAGGGGTCGGTCTACGTCATCGTGAAGCAGAGCCTCATCGCCTACATGAACGGCGCGCTGCCGCAGATCGCCGTCGAGCACGGCCGCAAGGGCATCGCCGCCTCCGACCGCCCGACCATCGACGAGGTCGAGACCGCGACCGTCGGCGGCGGCGCGCAGCGGGAAGCGGCCTGATGGCGGATCCCGACGAGGTCGCGGGGCCCGACGCCGCGTCGCCGGCCGCCGGACCGGAGGTCCCGCCGCAGGCGGAGCCGGCCGCGGAGCGGCCCGACGTCCGCGACCGCCTGCTCAACGCCGCCGGGCTCGCCCTCGACCGGCTGCCGATGCTGCACGTGATCTTCGACCGGTTGGCGACCGGCTGCGTCGACACGATGAAGCACCTCGTCGCCTCGCCGATCTACTACTCGCTCAACGGCATCGAGAGCGGGCGCTTCGGCGACCTGCTCGACCCCTACGACGCCAATGCGGTGGTCGGCATCTTCCACGCCGAGAACTGGGACGGCCACATCCTGGTCGGGCTCGACCGCGACTTCATCTTCACGATGGTCGAGGTGCTGCTCGGCGCCGACGGCTCCGAGCCGCCTCTCGACGACGAGCGCAACTTCTCGGGCATCGAGCTGCGCATCGCCCAGATGACCTTCGAGCAGGTCGGCAAGGCGCTCGAATCGGCCTTCTCCCTCGTCTCCAAGACCCCGTTCGTGCTCGAACGGACCGAGACCCGGCTCGACTTCGCGGTGATCGGCCGGCGCAGCAACAAGGCGCTCGGGGCGAAGTTCCTGCTCCAGGGGCTCAACCGCGGCGGCGAGATGTTCCTCATCATCCCGCAATCGGTCCTGGCGCCGATGCGCCAGAACCTCGCCAAGGTGCTCACCGGCGAATCCTCCGCCCGCGACCCGCGCTGGGCCGAGCAGATCGCCGCCAAGGTGCAGCGGACCGAGGTGCGGCTGCGCGCCGTGCTGGAGGAGCGCACCCTGACCCTGGGCGAGATCGCCGACCTGCGGGTCGGGCAGATCCTCGCCCTCGACGCGACGCCCCAGACGCTGGTGAAGCTCGAGGGCAACGATCAGGCCCTGTTCTGGTGCCATGTCGGCCAGGCGCAGGGCTCCTACGTGCTGCGGATCGACGAGCCGATCGCCCAGGAGAAGGAGTTCATGGATGACGTCCTCGGTCGTTGACGCCGTCCTGTTCGCGGCCCTGCTGCTGACCTGCGCCTGCGTGCTGCCGATGTATCTCAAGCTCAAGCGCCTCGACCGGGTCCAGGCCGAGTACGGCCGCGCCTTCGCGGAGACCAGCCGGGCGCTGGCCCAGGCCGGCGAGGCGGTGCGCGGCTTCACCGGCGAGGGACGCGAGGTCCTCGACGCCCTCTCGGCCAAGATCGACGAGGCGCGGGCGACCCTCGCCGAGCTGGAGGCCGGCCGGCGGGCGGCCGAACCGGTGCGAGGACGGTGAATCGTGTCCGCGGGATCCTTGTCCCGCGGGCCGGCGTGCCTCACTGTCGTTAACGTTCTCGCATTAAGCATTCCGCATCCCCCCGAGGTTCAGGCCGATGAGCCGCAGCCCCTTCGACGCCCCCTCCTCCGGCCACACGGACGCCCTGTTCGCCGGGGTCTCGGCCGCCGCCCCCGCCTCCGGCGAGGAGACCCTCGGCGCGGGCCGCAACCTCGACGCGGTGCTGCGCATCCCGGTCCAGATCCAGGTCGTGCTCGGCTCGGCCACGATGCCGGTCGCCAACCTGATGAAGCTCGGGCGCGGCGCCGTGGTGCCCCTCGACCACCGGGTCGGCGAGCCCGTCGACGTGATGGTCAACGGCCGGGTGATCGCCCGCGGCGAGGTCGTGGTGGTGGAGGAGGACAACACCCGCTTCGGCGTCTCGCTCACCGAGATCGTCGGCCCCCAGGGCCCTGAATCCCGAGGCTGAGCGAGGTCAGGCGGATGACGGCCCCGATCCCGGCGCCGACGGTTCACGGCGGGCGCAAGCGCCTCGGGGCGGTCGACGAGGTCGCCACGCTGCTGCTTGCCATGGGCAAGCCGGCGGCCGGCCGGCTGCTGAAGTACTTCGACGAGGACGAGATCAAGCGCATCACCCGCGCGGCGGTGGCGCTCGGCCCGGTCAGCCCGGGCACGGTCGAGACCGTCGTCGATTCGTTCGTCACCGAGTTCTCGAGCGGGGCGACCCTCGTCGGCACGGTGCAGGAGGTCGAGAAGCTCCTCACCGGCCTGCTGCCCGCCGACCAGGTCGCCGACATCCTGGCCGAGGTGCGCGGCAACGCCAACCGTTCGGTCTGGGAGCGGATGTCGAGCGTGTCGGAGAGCGTGCTGGCGAGCTACCTCGTCAAGGAGCATCCCCAGACCGCCGCCCTGATCCTGTCGCGGATCAAGCCCGCCGCCGCCGCCAAGGTGATGGGCCACCTGCCCCAGGCCCTGCGCAACAGCCTGATGCGCCGGATGCTGACCTTCAAGCCGATCGTCGAGGAGACCCTGCGCGCCATCGAGAAGACCCTGCACGAGGACTTCATGGCCAACTTCTCGCGCAATTCCGGCGCCGACACCCACGCCAAGATGGCCGACATCATCAACAAGATGGAGCGCGAGCAGATCGACGAGGTGCTCACCAGCCTCGCCGAATCGCGGCCGAAATCGGCCGAGATCCTCAAGGACCTGCTGTTCACCTTCGACGACATCGTGAAGCTGGCGCCCCGCGCCCGCACCGCCCTGTTCGACGCGGTGCCCAACGACCGCCTCGTGCTCGCCCTCAAGGGCACCGACGCGGAGTTCCGCAACCTCATCCTCGGGGCGCTGTCGGCCCGGGTGCGCCGCATGGTCGAGCACGAGCTCAACGGCGGCGAGCCGGCGGCCCAGCGCGACGTCATGGAGGCCCGGCGCGGCATTACCGACCTCGCCCTCGAGATGGCCGGGCGCGGCGAGATCGAGATCAACGCCAGCGGCGAGGAGGAAGCCCTTGTGCGCTGAACCGGACCGTCTCCACGGCAGGCTCCCGGATCGTCCCGCCTCCCGGCTGAGCGCGGGCCGGCGGCATGGCTGAGGACACCGACCAGGAGAGCAAGACCGAGGAGCCGACCGGCCGGCGCATCAGCGAGGCGATCGACAAGGGCAACATCCCGTTCTCCCGCGAGGCGCCGGTCTTCGCCTCGTTCCTCGCGCTGCTCGTGGTGCTGAGCTACTTCGTGCGCGAGCACGGGGCGACGCTGGCGCGCGACCTCGCGCCCCTGTTCGACCATCCCCGCGGCTTCACCCTCGCGGACGGCCACGACGCCATGACCCTGATGCTGGCGGTGGCGGCGATCTGCGCCCGCTTCCTGCTGCCGGTGCTCGTGGTGCTGTGCGCCTTCGGCCTCGCCTCGACGCTGCTCCAGAACCTGCCGACCGTCTCGTCCGAGCGGATCCGGCCGCAATGGTCGCGGATCTCGCCGGCGACCGGCTGGGGACGGCTGTTCGGACTCTCGGGGGCGGTCGAGTTCCTGAAATCGCTCTTTAAGTTCTCCACGATCACTGTCGTGTCCCTGATGCTGCTGCGCTCCGAGCAGCACAAAGTCGTGAACGCCATGTACGTCGATCCGAGCCAGCTGCCGGAGCTGATCCTGAGCATGGCGATCCGCCTCGTCTCGGCGGTCAGCGTCGCGACCATCGTGCTGGTGGCCGGCGACCTGATCTGGGCGCGGCTGCGCTGGCAGCGCTCGCTGCGCATGACCCGCCAGGAGGTCAAGGACGAGCACAAGCAGACCGAGGGCGATCCGACCGTCAAGTCGCGCATCAAGTCGATGATCCTCGATCGCGGCCGCCAGCGCATGTTCGCGGCGGTGCCGCGCGCCACGGTCGTCATCGCCAACCCGACCCACTACGCGATCGCGCTGCGCTACGAGCGCGACGAGAACCCCGCGCCGATGGTGCTGGCCAAGGGCAAGGACCTGATCGCGCTCCGCATCCGCGAGATCGCCGAGCAGCACGGCATCCCGGTGATCGAGGACAAGCCTCTGGCAAGGTCGCTCCACGACAGTGCCGAGGTCGACAAGATGATTCCTGCGGAGTTCTACCGCGCGGTGGCCCAGATCCTGTTCTTCCTGTTCGCGAGGTCCCGATGACGGCGATGCCCACTCATCCGGCCTACGGCGCGGCGGCGGTGTCCGACGCGGCGCTCGCCGGCGCCGAACGCGTCTTCGCCACGGCGATCCGCGACTTCATCGCCGAGTTCTGCCTGCTCGACGGCTCGGTGCTGATCGGCTGGGTCCGCAGCGGCTTCCACGGCAACATCGCCGACCTCGTCGCCTCCTCGGCCGAGCCGTTCTTCAAGGAATCGACCCTGTCCTACGCCGACGGCGCCGACGTGCGCCTCGACTGGGGCCAGTCGGTTACCGTGATGCTCGACATGGAGTTCGTCACCGAGGCGGTGACGGTGTTCTTCAAGCTCGTCCTCGACGGCTACTACGTCGGCGTCGCGATCCAGGACATCCTCGCCGGCGACCAGCCCGACCTCGACCTCGGCCGCTTCGAGGCCGCCCTGTCCCACGCCCGCCTCGGCCTGCCGCAGTAGCGGCTCTCCGGCGCCAACCGCCGCGCCAGCCCCGCGCAAGTCCGCGCCGCCAGGATGCCCGCGACGAGGCACCGGCGGGGAGACGGACGGCATGGGGCGGCAGACGGGCGGGGCGGCATCCGCGACGGCGGGAGCGCGGCAGGAATCCCTCGACGGCGTCGCCCTCGGCCTGCGGCTGGAGGCGGCCGGCGACCGGGCCGGGGCCGAGGCGCTCTACCGCCGCGCCGCCGCCCGCGACCCGCAGAACGCCTTCGCCCACCACCTCGTCGGCCGCGGCCTCCACGCGGCCGGGCGGTCCGTCGAGGCCGCCGAGGCGCTCGCCCGCGCCGTCGCCCTGCGCCCGCGCGACCCCGGGATGCGGGCCGATCTCGGCGACGCCCTGCTCGCGGCGGGCCGCCGCGACGAGGCCGCCGCCGCGTTCCGGCGCGTCGCGAAGCTCGACCCCACCCATCCCGCCGCCGCCCGGGCGACGCTCGGCCTCGCGGCCGTCGATCCGCCGGCGCAGGCGGCCGCGGCCCTGCGCCGGCTGATCGCGGCCCAGCCGGGCGCCCCCGAGGCGCATCTCGAACTCGGCCGTCTCCTCCACGTCCTCGGCGAGACCGAGGCCGGGACGGCCGTCCACCGCGACGCCGTGCGGGCCGGGGTGCTCGACCCCGGCCGGTTGTGCGAGTACGGGATCGGCCTGTTCCAGGCCGGTCGCGAGCGCGAGGGCGCCGCCGCCGTGGCGCTCGCCGCCGAACTCGCCCCGGACGATGCCCGCCTGCTCACGGTCCACGGCTTCTGCCTCCTGGAGACCAAGCGGATCCACGAGGCGCTCGCCGCCTTCACCCGGGCGACGCACCTCGATCCGGGCTTCCACGCGCCCTTCGTCAATCTCGGCTCCCTCTACGGCGAGGCGCAGCGAATCAACGAGGCGATGCAGTTCTTCCGGCGCGCCCTCGCGCTGAAGCCCGACTCGATCGAGGCCCGCCACGGCCTGCTCGACCAGCGCCGCCACGCCTGCGACTGGCGCGGGATCGAGGAGGAGGACCGCGCGGTGACGCGCCTGCTCGAGGAGACCGGGGCCCGGGTCGCGCCGTTCGTGCGGCTTGCCGCCAGCGCCCCGCCGGGGGACCTGCGGCGCACCGGCCGGGTCTGGGCCGCCGGGCTGCGGGTGCCGGAGGGCGTCGCGCTGGAGCCGCTGCCGGTGCCGCCGCCGGGCCGCAGGATCCGCCTCGGCTACCTGTCCTACGACTTCTTCTACCACGCCACCGCGCTGCTCGCGGTCGCGCTGTTCGAGCATCACGACCGCGAGCGGTTCGAGGTGTTCGCCTATTCCTACGGGCCCGACGACGGCACCCCGATGCGCCGTCGCCTCGTCGCCGCCTTCGACCACTTCGTCGAGGTCGGCCACCTGTCGAGCGAGGAGGCGGCCCGGCGCATCCGCGCCGACGGGATCGACATCCTGGTCGACCTCAAGGGCTACACCCTGCGGGCGCGCACCGAGATCACCGCCCTGCGCCCGGCCCCGGTGCAGGTGAACTATCTCGGCTATCCGGGGACGATGGGGGCGGACTTCGTCGACTACATCGTCGCCGACGCCTTCATCGCGCCGTTCTCGGCCGCGGACCAGTTCGACGAGCGGATCGTCCACCTGCCGGGCTGCTACCAGCCCAACGACCGCCACCGCCGCATCGCCGAGGGCACGCCGGGGCGCGAGGCGTTCGGCCTGCCGCCGGACGGCTTCGTGTTCTGCTGCTTCAACAACACCTACAAGATCACCCCGTCGGTGTTCGCGGTCTGGATGCGCCTGCTCGCCGCGGTGCCGGATGCGGTGCTGTGGCTGTTCGAGGCCAATGCCTCGGCCCAGGACAACCTCCAGTACGAGGCCGGCGCCGCCGGCATCGACCCGGCCCGGCTGGTCTTCGCGCCCAAGCTCGATTCGCCCGAGCACCTCGCCCGCCTGCGCCTCGCCGACCTCTTCCTCGACACCCTGCCGGTCAACGCCCACACCACCGCGAGCGACGCCCTCTGGGCCGGGCTGCCGGTGCTGACCCAGGCCGGCGACACCCTCGTCGGCCGGGTCGCCGGCAGCCTGCTGCACGCCATCGGCCTGCCCGAACTGGTGACGCACTCGGCCGCCGACTACGAGGCCCTGGCGCTCGCCCTGGCGCGGGACCGCCCCCGCCTCGCCGCCCTGCGGGCCCGCCTCGCGGAGAACCGCGACGCCTCGCCGCTGTTCGACGCCGCCCGCTACGCCCGCAACCTCGAAGCCGCCTACCGGCACATGCACGAGCGCCGCCGCGCCGGCCTGCCGCCGGCGGCGTTCGCGGTGGCGGACCGCCGGGGAGATCCGCTCGGGACGCAGGAGGTCTGTGCCTCCTGACCCTGCGACGACGGCCGCGGGTCCGCGTTCTCCGCGTTCTCGGCGCTCCCCCGGCTCGATGGGCCGTGATCGCGGCGACACGCCGACGTCAAAACCGGGACAGCCCGTGAATCGGGGCTGGACAGGGGAAAGCGGCGGCGTTCAACAGTCAGCAGTTCTGACGAGGCAAATTCCCCGTCATCGTGTCGTGGGACTGGCGATCGACAATGCAGGCCAAACAGAGCGAGACCGTGTTGCCTCACCAAAAGACCGTTGAAGACCAAGGGTTTGCAGGGGGCTATACGCTCGTGGGCAAGCGCATCTTGTTCGTCGCGAACGCGCCCGTGGCCAGCCTTCAGTTGAGCCTAATCGAACCGTTGCGATCCGACGTCGAGGCCGGGAGGATCACGACAGACTATATCCTCTGGACGGAGATCGCCCGCAAGTCACCCGATGAACGCAGCGAGGGGGCTTTGCTGCGGCGATTGGATGATTTTCGTCCCGACACCATCGTGTTCAGCCGCTACAGCGAGCCACATGCGCGGGCGATGGTGCAGTGGGCGAACGAGAACAAAGTCCCGACGATCTTCCACATTGATGACGACCTTCTCAACGTGCCGGCATCGACAGGAGCCGCGACCTATTCACTCCACAATGATCCCGCGAAGCTAAAAACTATCCGGTATCTGCTCGATAATACGACGCTCGTGTGGTGCTCGACATCAGCGTTGCTGACGCGATTTTTCGGGGAGCAGCCACCCGAACGCGCCCTCGCGGGGCGGATATTTTGTGCGCATCCGGTTCTGGCGGCTCCCAGAAGCGAGGATGCCCCGGTGATCGGATACATGGGCACGCGCACCCATGCCAACGATCTCCCCCTGGCGGTCCCTGCGATCGAGCGTCTGCTCGATGCGAGGCCGGACGTCTCGTTCGAGATCTTCGGCGCCCTCGCGACGCCGGATGCGCTCGTCCGCTTCGGCGACCGGATCCGCCACGTTCCGCAGGTGGCCAATTACGCGAAGTTCATGGACACGCTGGCGGGCCTGTCCTGGACCATCGGTATCTGCCCGCTGGTGTCCGCGCCCTTCAACGCGATGAAGACCGATACGAAGTGGGTCGAGTACACGGCCTGCGGCTTTGCTGTGATCGCCTCGCGCGGCACCGTCTACGACCATTGCTGCGCCGACGGATGCGGCCTGCTCGTGGACGGCGAGGACGAGTGGCTGCGGGCCTTCGAGACGCTGCTCGACGACAGGGCCGCGCACCGCACCCAGGTCGAGCGGGCCCAGGACAGACTGCGGCGGGACTACTCGCCGCAGCAACTGCTCCGACAGACCGAAATGATATTTGCGCGGGCCCACGCGCTGAAGGCGCAGAGCGTGGCGAAGGAGCGCGAAGCGCCGCCGGTCCGGATCAACCTCGAGGAGGTCATGGGTCCGGACGTGAAGGGCTGGGCATGGGAATCGGAGGCGCGCTCCGGCGGCGCGGCGCCGCTCGAGATCCGCTGCGGCGACCTGCGCCTCGGCTGGTGCGAGCGCCGGGTGGCGCGGCCCGACGTCGACGACCATGTCGGGCATTGGGGCCGGGCCAAGGGCTTCATGATGCCGGTGGGCTGCCTCAGCGTGCTGTTCCGGTTCATGCACCGGCCCGCCGGCCTGCATCCACGCCTGAGGTTCGCCGGCGAGGAGTACTCGCTGCACGATTACGGCCCGACCCTGAACACCCTGTCGGCGTTCCGGACCCTGCGCGCGGCCGACGGCGTGCGCGGCCTGCACGTCGCCGACCTGTGGTGGGCAGGCGGCCGGCTGCTCAAGATCCGTACGCTGAACGCGCCGGAGGATCCGCCAGCCCCGCGGCCGGTGCTCCTGCGCGTCTATCAGCCGCTGCGCAACCGCGCCGGCGAGATGGTCCTGACCCAGGTCGAGGAGACCGCCCTGTCGGCCAAGGCGGGAATCCTCTCGGTCGGCGTGCGTTCGCCCGCCATGCCGCTCCTCCTCGTCGGATACGGTGAGGACGGCGAGATCGCCTTCGCCGACCTCGTGCCGTTCCCCTCGCTGCTGCGCGGCGGCCTGCACGAGGCCGAGGCCGCGGCGCTCGGCGAGGCCGGCAGCGGCCTCGACGACCTGCGCCGCCTCAGCGACGCCTACCTCGCCGAGCTGATCGGGGCCGGGGACCAGCCGCCGCCCTTCGCCCTGGCGGCGGTCGAGGTCGACCTCGCCACGGCGACCGGGACCGAGCCGCTGTTCGATCCCACGGTGCGCGACTGGCTCGCCGCGGTGCCGGGCGTGCCGGTCGTCCCGATCCGGGCCGAGGAGCGCATCGCCCGCGACCTCGGCGACCGGGGCTTCGCCGACCACGCCGTGGCTCGCCTGACGGAGGCCCGCCCGCCCTTCGCCCGTGAGGCCGAGGCGCGCCTGTCGCTGCCGAACGCCGCGGTCCCGACCATCGCCGCCCTCGTCGCCCGCCGCGCCGCGTTCCCCGCCGGCCCCTCGATCGCGCCCCACATCGTGGTCGATCCGGCCGGCCCGTCGCGGCGCTGGTTCGTCTCGATTCCGGATTGCGCGCCGCTCGCCCGCGACCCCGCCCTGTCCGCCCTCGCCCGCGACGGGTTTCCCGTCGTGACCGGGACCGGGGAGGGCGCCGCCCCCGACGGCCGCCTGCTGCCGCTCGCCATCCTGTTCCGCGACCTGGCGCCGCAGGGCGATGCCGCGCTCACCTTCCCGGTCCCGGCCGACCGCGCCGACATCCTTCCCAATCCCGCCGGCACGGCGGGCCCCGACGTGTCGGTCATCGTGATGGTCGAGGCCGGCGAGCCGGACCTGAGGAGCCTCCTCACGGCGATCGCCGGGCAGGCGACCGCCCGCCCGCCCGAGGTGATCGTCGGCGTCGCGGTACCCGAATGGCACGCCATCGCCACCCGCAACCTGCTCGCCGAGCTGTGCCCGGACCGCTCGCAACTCGTCGCCGACCTGAACGGCCTCAACGCCGGCGAGGCGCTCAACCGCGCCGCCGCGCGGGCCACCGGCGAGGTCCTCGTCGTCCTCGACCCGGGCGTGATCCCGCACGACCACCGCACGCTCGACACCCTGGCCCGGCTGGCGCTCGCCGAGGGCGCCGGCACCGTCGGCTGCCTGCAGGTGCGGCCGCGCAAGCCCGGCGACAAGGCGCTGGTCGCCGGGCCGGCGGGGCTGTTCCCGGGGCGTTTCGACGCCGCGGCGACGCCGTCGCTCGCCCTCTCGGAACCGGCCTGCGACACGATCCTGCCCGGCGCGGTCTACCCGGTGGCCGCCAACAGCCCGCACTGTCTCGCGGTCGCGGCCGCGGTCTGGCGCGAGGCCGGCGGCATGAGTTCGCGCTGCTGGTCTCGCGCCCACGCCGCGGCGGACCTCGCCGTCCGGCTGGCGGAGGCCGGGCGCACCAGCCTGTGCACGACCCGGCTGTCGGTCCATGCCGGGCAGGTCGGTCCCGCCCGGGCCCCCGACGTCTATACCGCGACCCAGGTCGGCCCGTGGCGGATGCTGCCGGCGATCCGGGCCAGCACGCTGCTGCGGTCGTTCTGAGCGGCCCGGCCTCGGCGCCGCCCCCCGACGCTCTCACGGACAGAGCCCCCTCGCCCCATGCGCATCCTGTTCCTGGTCCCGACGACGCAGCACAAGTCCACCGCCGGCAGCCGCATCCGCTACGACCGCATCCGCGCCAAGTCGGAGTATTTCGACGTCGCGGTGCAGTCGCTGGACGAGGTGTCGCGCGAGGATCTGGCGGCGTGCGACGTCTGCGTGTTCTCGAAGACCTACTCGGTCGGCGCGGTCGCGGTGGCCGAGGCGCTGCGCGCGCGCGGCGTCGTGGTCGGGATCGACCTGTTCGACGACTACTTCAGCCAGGAGGACGACCCGCGCCTGACGCCGTTCCGGTCGTGGCTGCGGCGGTTCGCGCCGGTGTTCCAGTTCGGGCTGTGCTCGACGCCGACGATGCGCCGGGTGATCGGCCATCTCGCCCCCGACCTGCCGGTCCACATCGTGCCGGATCCCTGTCCGGAGATCGACCCCGCGACGGTGACGCGGTCGGTCCGGCGCTCCCTGGAGCGGGCCCGGAAGACCGGCACCCTCGACGTGCTGTGGTTCGGGATCGGCGCGAACCCGTTCTTCCCGGTCGGGCTGCAGGACCTCGTAGCCCATGCCTGGTCGCTGTCCGAGCTCGCCGCCGGCCGCTACCGGGTCGCGCTCCGGGTCCTGACCGACGACGCGTCCCAGAATCCGGGCAACCTCGTGCGCCTGAAGAGCCTGCCGGTGCCCTTCGTGACTGAGACCTGGACCGTCGAGCGCGAGCAGCAGGCCCTGGAGGAGGCGTTGGTCGCGTTCATCCCGGTCAACGGACAGTCGTTCAGCCGGGCCAAGTCGCCCAACCGCGCCCTCACGGCGATCGCGGCCGGCGCGCAGGTGCTCTCGCCCGGCTATCCGCTCTACGGCGATCTCGACGCCCTGATCTACGCCCGCGCGGCCGACCTCCTCGCCGATATCGAGCAGGGCGAGTGCCGGGTGAGTCCGGGCCGGATCGGCGAGATCCAGCGGGTGGTGGCGAGCGTGTCGGATCTCGACGACATCCTGGCCGAGCTGTTTCTGTTCCTGACTCGGCAATCCCGCGCCCGCCCGCGCGTGGCCGCGCCGGCCGGGACCGCCGCCACCGGCGCGCTCCTGTACGGCATCGACCCGGAGCGGCACACGACCCACGCACTCCCGGCGGCCGACGTCGTCTCGGTCAAGACGCCCTATGCCCGGATCGAACGCGTCTACGACGTCCGCCTCGACCTGCGCGACGAGCGCCAGCTCGACCTCTGGCTCAGGCCCGAGATGGTCCGCTACCTTGCCGAGCCGCTGCGGGCGCGGCTGTCGGCCTCGCAGCCGGTCGGCAAGATCCGCATGGTCAGGCTCGAAGGCGCCGCCGAGTTGCGGCTCGACCGGCCCCTCGCCGTGCCGCCGTCGGAGACCCGCGACGTCGTCTACGAGACCGCCGCCTACCGCACCGCCCTGGCCGATCTGGCGGGGGCCTTCCGGCGCGCCTTCCCGTCGCTCGGCGTCCGGGTCGCCGGCCTGTCGGCCTACCAGGGCGCCGCGCCCGCCCGGGACGGAGCGTACTGAGCGATGAGCACCGCCGCCTTCCTCATCGAGCTCAACCAGGACGTCGCCGCCTGCCGGCCGGTCGCGACCTGCTTTCGCGACCTCGGCGCGGACGAGACGATCTTCCTCGTCACCTCGCGCTTCCGCAAGCGCGACGCCACCGGGCTGTGGTTCGCCGAGACCCGGGACCTCGCCGCGCAGCTCGGGGCGGCCCTGGTCGAGGTCGACACCGTCCTCGACGTCGTCCGGGCGCTCGCCGGCCGGTCGGGGGCGCTGGTCTCGGCCAGCGAGACCGACCTCGACGCGCACGGGTTCAACCACAAGGTCTTCCTGGCGGCGCCGGCGGGCTTCACCCGGATCACGCTCCAGCACGGGCTCGAATGCCTCGGCTTCAACCACAACGAGGCCCATGACCGCGCCTTCGGGATGCGCGTCGGCATGGCCTGCGACATCGCCGCGAGCTGGTTCCCGCTCGGGCGCCTGCACTCGGTCCGTTCCGACCAGCGCGACAAGGTGATGATGGTTGGCCCGCCCTTCGGCCTCTCCCACCCCCCGGTCTTCGGGCGGCCGTGGCGCTGGCGGAACGGGGCGGACCCGATGCACGGGCTGGTCTGCGAGAACCTGCACTCGGTGCGGTTCGGCCAGAGCGCCAGGGTCGAGTTCATCGACGCCCTGACCGAGTTCGCGGCGGCGCTGGCCTTGCGCGACGGCAGCGCGGAACTGCGCGCCCACCCGGGCGGGCGCTACGCCGAGAAGAACCGGATCGAGCTTCCCCCCAACGTCAGCCTCAACCGGGCCCCGCTCTACCGGCAGTCGCTCGACAAGTTCGGCTTCGGGATCTCGGCGCCCTCCAGCGTCCTGCTCGACATGGTGTGGGCGGGCATCCCGACTGCGGTGTGGACGGACGGCGCGCTCGACATCGGCATCTACGAGGGGCTGACCGTGGTGTCGGACGTGGACGACTGGGTGCGCTTCGCCGAGGCGGCGACGCGTGACCCCGCCCCGTTCCTCGACGCCCAGCGGCGCTACGTCGCCGGCCTAGGCATTCCCGCCGACATCCCGGCCCTGTACCGGGACCTCTACGACGTCGCGATGGGGCCTCCCGCGTGAGCCTGCCAGAACCGGAGCGCACCGATGGCTGATGCGAAATCCCGATGAACCGTTCAGTGTGGCAGTTGCCCATCGCGGTGGTCACCAACGGCTAAGCTGAACGAATCGTCCGAAATCCGTATCATACGATTTTCGATTGATCGCTTCGCGATGCGAAAATCGGCTTCGCTCACTGGTGTACCTTGAGGTGGTTGGATGCGGCGCTGCAGGCGGTGCCGACCCCCGAGACCCCGGCGACGGCCTCGATCTACGCCTCGACGAAGCTGAGGCAGGAATACGTCCCGACCCAGGCCCTGCTCGGCACCGACGCCGAGCCGGTCGTCCCGCGCTTCCAGAACGTCTACGGGCCCGGCCAGAGCCTCGAAAATCCCTCGCACCGGCCTGACCGACGGCCCCGGCCGCCTCGTCGCCTGGGTGCGCGACCCGAAGGGCACGCCGGCGGTCTGAGCGCCGGGTGTCGCAGATTTGCAGCAATCCGAAAAATCCCGCCTTTCGGACGGAACCGGCCGCAAACCTGCCCCGAACGGTCGTAAATCTGGTTTCCAGGCCGCGCGATCACCTCGCCGCTTCGATATCGATACCTTTCGGGAGGCACTGTTCATGACCGGGACCAATGCGATCGCGGACCTGAACGCGGGCGGGACGGTCGTCGAGGCGGCGCATTTCTCGGCGATCCGGACCGTGCGGACTGAAGCCGAGGCGCTGGTGCGCCTGTCGCGGTCGCTCGACGGCGAGATGAAGCCGGGCTTCGCCGCCGCCGTGGCGGCGATCCACGACAGCCAGGGCCGGGTCATCGTCTCGGGCATCGGCAAGAGCGGCCATATCGGCCGCAAGATCGCCGCGACGCTCGCTTCCACCGGCACCCCGTCGAGCTTCATCCATCCCGCCGAGGCCAGCCACGGCGATCTCGGCATGATCACGCCGAAGGACGTGGTCATCGCCCTGTCGTGGTCGGGCGAGACCCAGGAACTCGGCGACATCGTGAGCTTCTCGAAGCGCTTCGCGGTGCCGCTGATCGGCATCACCTGCAGCGCCACCAGCACCCTCGGCCGCGCCGCCGACATCCTGCTGCAACTGCCGGTCGTCAAGGAAGCCTGCCCGCACAACCTCGCGCCGACGTCGTCGAGCGTGATGCAGCTCGCGCTCGGCGACGCCCTCGCCATCGCGCTGCTGGAGCGGCGCGGCTTCTCGGCGATCGACTTCAAGACCTTCCATCCCGGCGGCAAGCTCGCGGCGCGGCTCAAGACCGTCGCGCAGCTCATGCACACCGCCGACGAGATGCCGCTGGTCGCCTCCGGGATCCCGATGTCCGAGGCGCTGCTGGCGATCATGGGCAAGCGGTTCGGCTGCGCCGGCGTGGTCGACGCCGACGGGCGCCTGACCGGGATCATCACCAACGGCGACCTGCGCCGGCACATGGGCGAGGACCTGCTGCACCGGCCGGTGGACGCGATCATGACCGTCGCGCCGATCACCGTCGAGCCGGCGATCTTCGCGAGCGCGGCGCTGGAGGTGATGAACCGCCGCCGCATCACCGCGATGTTCGTGGTCGAGGGGGACCGTCCCATCGGCATCCTGCACATCCACGACCTCCTGAGCGCCGGCGTGGCGTGAGCCGCGCCTTCCCCCGGGTTCCACGACGCATCGACGACACGGCCAGCGAGAGGTGGCTCACGACATGGCAGACACGCTGAAGATCTACGTCGGGTACGACAAGCGCGAGGACATCGCCTGGCAGGTGTGCCGGAGCTCGATCCTCCAGCACGCCGCCGAGGCACCGGAGATCTATCCGCTCAAGCAGGACAGCCTGCGCGAGCTGGGCCTCTACACCCGCCCGATGGACAAGGGCGCGGCGACCGAGTTCTCGCTGACCCGCTTCCTGACGCCCTACCTCGCCGACAGCGACGGCTGGGTGCTGTTCGTCGATTGCGACTTCCTGTTCACCACCGACATCGCGCGCCTGACCGCCGACCTCGATCCGTCGAAGGCGGTGTACTGCGTCCAGCACGACTACGTGCCGCGCACCAGCCAGAAGATGGACGGGCAGGTCCAGACCACCTATCCGCGCAAGAACTGGTCGTCGTTCATCCTGTTCAACGGCGCCCATCCGGCGGTCAAGGCGCTGACCCCGCGGGTCGTCAACACCGCGAGCCCGGCCCATCTCCACCGCCTGTCCTGGGCCGAGGACGACGCGATCGGCAACCTGCCGCTCGGCTGGAACTTCCTCGAGGGCGAGTACGACCGGCCGGCCGAACTCCCCTACGCGATCCACTACACCAACGGCGGTCCGTGGTTCCCGAACTGCCAGGACGTCGACTACGCCGACCTCTGGCTCGCCGCCCGCGACCGCTACCTCGCCTCGGCCGACAGCGCGGCCGCGTGAGATCCGGAGCCGGTCGCGTAGGGCGCGGCCGGCTCCCCGTCCCGGGATCAGGTGCCGGCGCGCGGGACCTGCGCGGCGATCTCGGCGCCGGCCCGCGTGACGACCGCGTCGAGATTGGTGCGGCCGTCGAAGAACCAGCCGATCCGGCTGGCGTCCCAGCGCGGGCCGTCGGCGAGCGCGTCCGCCGCCATGGCGCGGAGCCGGTCCGCGACCTGCCGCGGATCGAAGCTGGCGAAGCTGCGGATGTTGCCGTGCAGGGCCGACAGGTCCTTGTTGGCGTAGGCGTTGGTCAGGACCAGCATCCCGGCCGCCGCCATCTCGAGCGGCGGGTAGCTCGGATGCGGCGACACCATCAGCGACAGGCCGATGCTCGCCCGCGACAGCAGGTCGCCGTATTCGGGCAGGGTCAGCCGGCCCCGGCTGGTGAGGCCGTGCAGCGCCATCTCGCCCGCCTTGTCGAGCGCCTCGCCGACGGCGACGAACTCCCAGTCGCGCCAGAAATCCGGGTCCGACCGCTTCGCCAGCGCGATGACCGCGTGGGCGAATTCGAGGCAGTTGCGCTGCGCCGAGGGCCGCATGTAGACCAGCGCGATCTTCTTCTTCGCCGCCGATCGGTCGATGAACCGCGCGATCTCCTCGTTCAGCGGCGGCTCGTAGACCAGGCCGGCGATGCCGTAGCCGGCATTCCGGAAGTAGTCGGCCAGGATCGGCGTGTTGAAGATCGCGATGAAGTCGTCGGGATCCCGGTAGGTGCTCTCGGCCAGCGCGTAGCGGGTCGACCACGCGTAGAAGCCGCACTCGTAGTCCTGGATCAGGTAGACGAAGCGCGTCTTCGGCTGGTCGAACAGCGCGGCCTGCCGGCGGTGCAGCTCCCGGGCGTGGGCCGCGGTCCACCACGCCGTCGCGACGAAGACGTCCGAGGCCCGGACGGCGAGGTTCTGGAACCGCCGGTTGGTGCCGTCGGCGTAGACGAGCCCGGCCGGGCTCTCGTCGTGCAGGTCGGCGATCGTGCCGCCGGGTTCCGGTACCATCTGGTCCGAGAACGCGATGTCGGTCGCGATGACCCGGAAGTCGAAGCCCTCGCCCAGCACCCGCCGCAGGCCGGCGAAGATCCGCAGCGCCTCGGAGATGCCGGCATAGCCGAACATCCGCTCGGCGGTCGGGATCAGCAGGTTCAGGCGCGGCCGCGGGTCGCGGCTCGGGACGACCGAGAACGGCAGCATCTCGGGCATCGCCCGGCTGATCGGGTCGGTCCGGCTCTCGGCCGGCAGCAGCGGCGGGTACTCGGTGACCCGCAACTGGCCGGGGCTGCTCTCGGTGTCGAACCGCAGCCACCGGTGTCCGCTGACCTCGATCACGTAGAAGAACGCCCGCTCGATCGCGTGGGCGAGCGTGCCGTCGATCTGCCCGGCCTCCGGGTCGAAGCACAGCGTCTCGAGCCGCAGGTCGAGCAGCGGCTTGAGCGCCCTGGTCCTGAACCAGAACATCGAGCCGGTCGGCATCTCCAGCAGGGTGTCGGACGACACGCCCTGGGCGAAGCCGGTCATCATCGCCACGAGGCCCCTGACCGCGCTCAGGTTGCCGCCCCACTGCACCAGGGCGGAGACCGGCGGGAAGTCGTCGGGCGCCACCGCCCCGACCGAGGGATCGTCGAACAGCGCCAGGATGGCGTCGAGCTTCTCCGGGTGCAGGTTCGATCCGACCAGGTAATGGCGCCACTGGTCGAAGCCGCCGGTGTAGTGGACCGAGCGCTTGGTGTGGATGTGCAGCGCCAGCTCGACCTGCTCCAGCTCGTCGCGGTAGCCGACCAGCATCGGGGCGATGTCGCGGCCGCGATTGTCGCAGATCCTGATGCTGTAGGGGCAGGTCAGCCGGTCGATGCAGACCTTGTCGATGTGGTAGAACTTCGCCGCCGTGTCGGTCGAGATATAGACGTGGCAGGGCTGCGGGATCCGGTTGAGGAACGGGATGAATTCCTCGAACGTGTCCGGATAGTAGGCGTGGACGAAGACGCCCTTGCGGAGCGCCCGGCGCGGCGCCGACGGGCCGGCGACCGGCACCGACCGGATCGCCACCGGCCGCGCGCGCTTGGCGAAGCGCAGGATCTCGCCCTCGCGCCGGAACGGGCGGCCTTCCCGGGCGCCGTACAGGACGTAGTGGACCAGCGGGTTGGCCTGCGCCTCCGCCACGTCGCCGTTGAGGCTCAGGTAGTCCCGGGCGCTGAACAGCGGATGGGTGTCGACCTCCTCCTTCCAGCCGAAGCGCAGGTAATGCACCAGCGCGTTGTAGCCGGCCTGCACCACGTCGCCCCGCGCGTCGTAGTAGAACCGGGTCGAGAACAGGCAGTGCGGATCGAGGTCCGGGTCTTTGCGGTCGAGGAAGTGGCCCAGTTCGTTGCCGGCGAAACCATCCCCGATCTGCCGGCGGTAGAAGCGGCGGTCGAACAGGGGATGCGGGTCGACCTCGACCGGCGCGACGAGGAAGCGGGTGAGATCGTCGGCGGCGTCGGGCCGGTACCCGGCCCTCCGGCACTGCTCGGCGAAGTAGTCCGCGTCGAAGACGTGGCAGAACCGGTCTCCGCGCGCGCTGCCGACGCGCAGGTAGTGCACCAGCGGGTTGACGTCGTCCGGCACGTCGGCCTCGCTCCGGTAGAGCGCCGTGTCGAAGACCGGGTTCGGATCGCGCCGGAAGCCGTCGCGCCGGGTGAGGTAGTCGAGCAGCGGCTCCGAGGCGATCCGGTGCCGGTCGGCGAACCACCGGGCCCAGAACGCCGGGTGGGTCTGCAGGCCCTGGCGCCAGCCCTCGGACAGATAGTGCAGCAGCGGATGGTCGGTCGCGAGGCCGTAGTGCCGGCGGTACCAGGCCAGATCGATCAGCGGATGCGGGGAGCGCCCCTCCCGCTCGCCGAAGATGCAGACATGCGCGAAGGCGGACATCCCGCTTTCGGCCACGTCGGTGTTCACCGCAAGGTAGAACCCGGCGTCGAGATACGGTGTCGGCGAGATGTTCGCCGCGTTCCCGTACCGGTCGAAATGCGCGACCGCGTCCGCGAGTTCGGAAAAATGGATGCCGACCTGTTGAGAATACCAGGACTTGTCGAATAAGGCGGTGAAGACATTATTCTTGTATTCAGAAGGCTGACTTGACATAAACTTCATCCCCCGGCGCCGATGATCGGCGATCGACGCTTGAACGATAATATTATTGTGTGTTTGTAACTGTATATAGCCTACAACAACCAAATACAAGCGACGGTGGCCCCGCTGCAGGCAGTGCCGGCCGGCTGCGCGCCCGGTACCGGCGGGCGGCCGGCGCCGGGGATCCGCGCGGGTGCGGGGACCGACCGGTCATGCGCCGTACTGCTCGTCCGCGACCGGTTCCAGCCACTCGACCGCCCGGCCGTCGAGCGTCTCCTGGACCGCGATGTGGCTCATCGCGGTGGTCGGGCCGGCGCCGTGCCAGTGCTTCTCGCCGGGCGGGAACCACACCACGTCGCCGGGGCGGATCTCCTCGACCGGCCCGCCCTCGCGCTGGGCCCGGCCGCAGCCGGCGGTGACGATGAGGGTCTGGCCGAGCGGATGGGTGTGCCAGGCCGTGCGGGCCCCCGGCTCGAAGGTGACCAGGGCGCCGCCGGCCCGGGACGGTTCGGCGGCGCCGAACAGCGGGTCGATGCGGACGGTGCCGGTGAACCACTCCGCCGGGCCCTTGCCCGACGGCCGCGAGCCGACGCGTCTGATCTCCATGGCGGTGCTCCTTGCTGCGCCCGGCCGGGGACGACGGGCGCGACGATACATCTAAGCAGATTTCGCAAAAGCGGCTGCCAGTTTTGCGACAAAAATCTGCGGCAAAACAAAGACCTAAGCGGACGAAGCGTTGGCGTGCCAGCGCAAGGCTGCTCAGGCCGGCGTCGCCCCCGCGGCAGCCGGCCGGCCACCGGATTCCGGCGGCGCCCCGGCGGAAACCGTCCGGCAAGGGGCGCCGGGCGATCATCGCCGCCCCCCCCGGGGGTTGCTTTCCGGCCCGCGGGTGCGAACATCCCTGCCGGCGCCCGCCCTTCCGGACCCGCTTCTTCAGACTCCCACCGGACCGCATGTACGACAGCGCCGCCGACCTCGCCCGCCTCCTCGCCGGCATCGACCAGACCACCAGCGACCCGACCCGCCTGCGCGAGCGGCTGGTGCCCGAGTTGCGGCGCATCATCGAGGCCGGCCGCGCCGAGGCCGAGCAGCGCCTGCTGCGCGAGCGCGACGGCCTCGCCTGCGCCCGGCGCCTGTGCGGCCAGATGGATGCGGTGATCCGGGCGATCTACGACGCGGTGGTCAAGCGGCTCTACCGCTCCGACAACCCGACCGCCGCCGAGCAGATCGCCGTCGTCGCCACCGGCGGCTACGGGCGCGGCACCCTGGCGCCGGGCTCCGACATCGACCTGCTGTTCCTGCTGCCCTACAAGCAGACCGCCTGGAGCGAGAGCGTCGTCGAGGCGATGCTCTACGTGCTGTGGGACCTCAAGCTGAAGGTCGGCCACGCCACCCGCTCGGTCGCCGACTGCCTGCGCGAGGGCCGGGCCGACATGACCATCCGCACCTCGCTGCTGGAGTCGCGGTTCCTGTTCGGCGACCGGGCGCTGTTCGACGAGCTCGCCACCCGCTTCGACCGCGAGGTGGTCGACGGCACCGCCGCCGAGTTCGTCGAGGCCAAGCTGCGCGAGCGCGACACCCGGGTCTCGAAGGGCGGCGCCTCGCGCTACCTCGTCGAGCCGAACGTCAAGGACGGCAAGGGCGGGCTTCGCGACCTCCACACCCTGTTCTGGATCGCCAAGTACACCTTCCGGGTGCGGGAGCAGGAGGAGCTGGTCGAGGCCGGCCTGTTCACCACCGAGGAATTGCGGCTGTTCGAGCGCTGCGACGAGTTCCTGTGGCGGGTGCGGTGCCACATGCACTTCGTCACCGGCCGCGCCGAGGAGCGGCTGTCGTTCGGCCTCCAGCCGCGCATCGCCGAGCGGCTCGGCTACGCCGCCCGCGGCGGCCTCACCGCCGTCGAGCGGTTCATGAAGTCGTATTTCCTCATCGCCAAGGACGTCGGGGACCTCACGGCGATCGTCTGCGCCGAGATGGAGGCCCGCCACGCCAAGCGCCCGCCGGTGCTCGACCGCTGGCTCGGCCGCTTCAAGCAGCGCTTCCGCAGCACCAGCCTCGAGGCCGACGACTTCCGCATCGACAACGGCCGCCTCAACGTGCGCGGCGACGACGCCTTCGAGCGCGACCCGGTCAACCTGATCCGGCTGTTCTGGCTCGCCGACCAGCACGACCTGCCGATCCACCCCGACGCCAGCCGCCTCGCCACCCGCTCGCTGAGCCTGATCGGCCCGATGGTGCGGGTCGACCGCGAGGCCAACCGACTGTTCCTGGAACTGCTCACCTCGCAGAACGCCCCCGAGACGGTGCTCCGGCACATGAACGAGACCGGGGTGCTCGGGCGCTTCGTGCCGGATTTCGGCCGCATCGTCGCGATGATGCAGTTCAACATGTACCACCACTTCACGGTGGACGAGCACCTCATCCGCTCCCTCGGCGTCCTGGCCAAGATCGACAGCGGCGAGGCCAAGGACGAGCATCCGCTCGCCCACCGCCTCGCCGGCACGATCCGGAACCGCCGGGCGCTCTACGTCGCGATGTTCCTCCACGACATCGCCAAGGGCCGCAAGGACGACCACTCGCTGGCCGGCGCCGCGGTCGCCCGCAAGCTGTGCCCGCGCTTCGGCCTCGACGCCGCCGAGACCGACACCGTCGCGTGGCTGGTCGAGCACCACCTGCTGATGTCGATGACGGCCCAGAGCCGCGACCTCTCCGACCCGAAGACGATCGAGACCTTCGCCAAGGTGGTGCAGAGCCTGGAGCGGCTGAAGCTCCTGATGATCCTCACCATCGCCGACATCAAGGCGGTCGGCCCGGGCGTGTGGACCGCCTGGAAGGCGACGCTGCTGCGCACGCTGTTCTACGAGACCGAGGTGGTGCTGTCGGGCGGCCATTCCGAGATCGCCCGCACCGACCGGGTCCGCCTGATCCAGATGCGCCTGCGCGAGCAGCTCGGCGACTGGTCGGCCGAGGCGTTCGACGCCTACGCGGCCCGGCACTACCCGCCCTACTGGCTCAAGGTCGACGCGCCCCGCCAGCTCAAGAACGCCCGCTTCGTGCGCGAGGCGGAGGAGGCCGGCCGCACCGTCGCCACCGCCTGCGAGACCGACCCGTTCCGGGGCGTCACCGAGCTGACGGTGTACTCCCCCGACCACCCGCGGCTGCTCGCCATCCTCACCGGCGCCTGCGCGGCGGCCGGCGGCAACATCGTCGACGCCCAGATCTTCACCACCGCCGACGGCTTCGTCCTCGACACGATCACGCTGTCGCGGGCCTTCGACCGCGACGAGGACGAGCTGCGCCGGGCCTCGCGCATCGCCACTGCGATCGAGCGGGCGCTGAAGGGCGAGATCCGCATCGCCGACCTCGTCGCCGACCGCCACCCGGCCAAGGACCGGCCGGTCACCTTCCAGGTCGCCCCCGACCTCGCGATCGACAACGCGCTCTCCGCCCGCGAGACGGTGCTGGAGATCTCGGGCCTCGACCGGCCGGGCCTGCTCTACGAGCTGACCACGGCGCTGAGCCGGCTCAACCTCAACATCACGTCCGCCCACGTCGCCACCTTCGGCGAGAAGGCGGTCGACGTGTTCTACGTCACCGACCTCACCGGCACGAAGGTGACCCAGCCCGACCGGCAGGCCACCATCCGCCGGGCCGTGATGGCGGTGTTCGAGGCCGAGGCTGGGCCGCGCCGCTCCGCCTCCCGCCGCGCCGAGGGCGGCCGGGGCCGGGGAGAGGCCGCGGAGCCCCCCGCCGCGAGCCCCGATGCCGCCGCCGGGGCCTGACGCCGGCCCAGCTTGATTTCCGCCCGGCGGCGCCTGATATCAGCGCCATCCCCGATCCCTGTTCTGGAACGATGATGACGCCGAACGACACGGAGCATGCCGCGCGCACCATGCCGGAGGTCAGCGCGGACCCCGCCCAGGACGCCGCCTCCCTGATCGACTCGAACCACCTCGGCGCCGAGCCCGACCGGGTCGCCCTGCTCGAAGCCGAGAAGCTCGACCTCAAGGACAAGCTGCTGCGCACGCTCGCCGACATGGAGAACCTGCGCCGGCGCACCGAGCGCGAGGTCGCGGATGCCCGCACCTACGCGGTGACCAACTTCGCCCGCGACATGCTCAACGCCGCCGACAACGTCCGGCGCGCCCTCGAGAACGTGCCCGCCGAGGCCCGCGCGGGCGCCGACGGGCCGCTCAAGGCCCTCGTCGACGGCATCGAGCTGACCGAGCGCGACCTGCTCAAGACCCTGGAGCGCCACGGCGTCAAGCCGGTCGTGCCGCAGGGCCAGCGCTTCGACCCCAACCTGCACCAGGCGATGTTCGAGGTCCCCAACCCCGAGGTCGCGACCGGCACGGTGGTGCAGGTGGTCCAGACCGGCTACGTCATCGGCGACCGCGTCCTGCGCCCGGCCCTCGTCGGCGTCGCCAAGGGCGGGCCGAAGCCCGACGCCGCGAAGCCGGCCGAAGGCTGATCCCCCGCTCGGGTCCCCCCGCACGGGCGTCAGGGAAACCCGACGCTGTCGACCACCTTGCGGAAGCGCGGCAGCACCGCGTCGCGGTCGGCGGCGCGCACCACCCCGACGGCGCGGAAGTAGCCGTCGGGCTTGAAGCGGATCGTCTGCGACACCGCCACCGGCTGGCCCGACGGGACGTCGGTGGCGCGCGCGACGATCTCGTGCCAGTCGGCTCCGTTCTGGCGGAAGCTCTGCGAGCGCTCGACCACGAAATCCTTCATCGTCTGGTTCGAGTACAGCGCCGCGCGGGCGAAGGCGTCGCGCTGCTCGGCGCCCGGGGCCGGCTGCACCGCCTCGGCGAGGACGAGGATCGGCTGCTCCAGGCTCATCATCTGGTCCTTCGGCCCGTCTGTGTAGAGCACCGAGTTGCCGGCGAGCACCCGCACCGGCCGGAAGCCGGCGGTCTCGGTGACCCGGAACGGCAGGGCCGCGACCTGGGCGTCGAGGCTGAGCGCCGGGCGCACCCGCACGCTGGTCAGCATCGCCCGCATCGCCTCGTCGCTCTGCGAGCCCGGCAGCGACTGGCCGATGACGAGGCCGGTCACGGTCGGCTCGGACACCAGCAGGATCCACTTGTGCACCACCGGCGCGCCGGGCTGCTCGATCGGCTGCTCGCCGCTGAACAGCACGCCCTCGCGACCGTCGGCGAGCGTGAGCGTCTCGCGGTTCTTCAGCGTCAGGCCCTGGTTCTTCAGGTTCTCGGGGGTGAAGTTCTGGTCGAGATCGCGAAAGGCCTGGGCCGGCAGCTCGACCACCGAGACCGTGGCGCCGCCGCCCTGCCGCTCGAAGCCGGTGAAGCGGCGCGAGACCGCCATCTCGCCGGCCGGCTCGAACCCGAACCGGGAGCCCGGCGGATAGATCGGATCGGCCGCCAGCGCCTGGGCCGGCAGCACGGCGAGGCTCAGCAGGGCGGCAAGGACGCGCAGCGACATGGTGGTGGTGCTCTCCCGGATCCGCGCCCCGCGCCGGAGGCGGACGTTGCGGATGGGTCGTCCCCCGCAGGCCGCATGTCAAGCGCGGCCGCCGTCGCGGAAGGCGGATCCGGGAGCCTCGACTGGGCGTCAGCTCTTCTGGTGGGCGATCACCTTGTCCTTGATGCCGTCGTAGACGTTGGACGGCAGGATCTTCTTCGACAGCAGCTCGTCCTTGCCGCGATACGGCCGGCCCTTGACGATCGCGGCGGCGCGGGCGGCACCGATGCCCGGCAGGGCGTCGAGCTGGTCCGGGCTGGCGCTGTTGATGTCGACGAGTGCCGGCTTCGCAGCCGGTGCCGGCTTTCCAGCCGGTGCCGGGGTCGTGGCGGGGGCCATGGCGGCCGGCGCCTGGGCGAGAGCCGGGGCGGCGAGGCCGGCCAGCAGGATCGCGGCGGCGAGGGAGCGGATCGTGGGCGTCATGGGTGGACCTCCGGGGTCGCGCGCCGGTGCTGCGGCTCCCGGCCGGGGCCCGGCGACCGCCACAGGGCGCCCGCGCGGTTGAACGGGAGCTTAAGGGATCGCGCGCCAAAAACCGGCCCGGCGGGCTAGCCACGACCGGCCCCGCTCTGTATAAGCCCCGCTCCGATCAGAATCGCGACGCGCGCGGCGCTCCCCGGGGCGGCCGCGCCTGTGTTTGTTTGTTACGGGAATACGTTCGATGGCCGTTCCGAAGCGAAAGACCTCCCCGTCGCGGCGCGGCATGCGCCGCTCCGCCGACGCCCTCAAGGCCCCGACCTACGTCGAGGACAAGGATTCCGGCGAGCTGCGCCGCCCGCACCACATCGACCTGAAGACCGGCATGTATCGCGGCCGGCAGGTCCTGAAGGTCAAGGCCGAGGCGTGACCGCCCCGGCGGCGTTCCCGCCGCCCCGGCCTCCCGGTCCGGCTTGACGGCGCCCCTCGCGGGCGCCGTTCTCGTTTCGGGGGTTCAGCGGGAGGCGCCGGTGGCGTAACGGGCCGCGGCCTCGCGGGTGCGCCGCCGGCGCGACGGCCGCAGGGTGCCGGTCGGCCCGTCGATCAGTTGCACCAGGAAGGTCGCGAGCGGCCGGGCCGGCACCGGCCCCGGCGGGACGTCCGGCGCCAGCGCCACCAGGGCGCGCCCGGTCGTCCCGGCTTCGCCGTCCTCCCCGTCCCGCTCCGGCACGGCCGTTCCGCAATCCGACATCGAGGCTCCTCCGAAAGGCTCGCACGGAGGTAGCGCCGCAAGGGCCGGGCCGCGTTCCCGCGGCGCCTACTTCTTCGCCAGGGCTTCGAGCCGGTTCTGCATCTCGATCATCTGACGCTTCAGGTCGTCGAGTTCGCCGCGCGGGGCCGGGGAGGGGGCGGCGGCCGGCGGCGTCTCGGCGGGCTTGTCGGCCCCCGGCGGGGTGAACGGCGTGAACATCCGCATCGCCTCGCTGAACAGGGTGACGTTGGCGCGCACCTGCTCCTCCATGGCATGCTGGAACGCGCTCGGCCCGAAGGTCTGGGCCATCTTCTCGCGCAGGCCGTTCTGCTCCTTGGCGAGGTGGTCCATCGAGAATTCGAGGTAGCTCGGCACCATCGCCCGCATGCTGTCGCCGTAGAAGCGGATCAGCTGGCGCAGGAACGCCACCGGCAGCAGGTTCTCGGTGCCGGCCTTGTTCTCCTGCTCGAAGATGATCTGGGCCAGCACCGAGCGGGTGATGTCCTCGCCCGACTTGGCGTCGTAGACCACGAAGTCCTCGCCGCCCTGCACCATCGCGGCCAGATCCTCGAGCGTGACGTAGGTCGAGGTGCCGGTGTGATAGAGCCGCCGGTTGGCGTACTTCTTGATGACGGTGGGTGCCGACTTGCCGCTGTCCGCCATCTCGACGGCATCTCCCTGTGGCGATCCCGGGGCGGCGGGGCCGGGCCGGGATCTCGTCTCGTTCTGGAACCGACCTTAAGGCCTTCGTGCGCTGGCGAAAACAGCAATCTGCGAATGATCCACCCAAACCGGTCGCCGGCCGGAGGCGGTCGCCGATCTCCATCCGGCCGAACGGCGGCTTGACTTCCCGAAGGTCAGGGCTTTCATCGAGACCGGGAGCGAGAGAGGCGCGGAGTGCCCGGTTTCGCCGGAACGCACATCCGCCAGCCGAACGCGGGCCTCGAGGAGATGCGCATGGCACAGGATACGGACATCGTCATCGTGGGAGCCGCCCGGACGCCGGTCGGATCGTTCAACGGCGCCTTCGCCAACGTCCCGGCGCACAAGCTCGGCGCGGTCGCCATCAAGGCGGCGCTGGAGCGGGCCAAGGTGTCGCCCGAGGAGGTCGACGAGGTGATCTTCGGCCAGGTGCTGGCCGCCGGCGAGGGCCAGAACCCCGCCCGCCAGGCCGCCATGGCCGCCGGGATCCCGCAGGAGAAGACCGCCTGGGGCCTCAACCAGCTCTGCGGCTCGGGGCTGCGCACCGTCGCGGTCGGCCTGCAGCAGATCGCCAACGGCGATGCCAGCATCATCGTGGCCGGCGGCCAGGAATCGATGTCGATGGCCCCCCACGCCCAGTACCTGCGCGGCGGCCAGAAGATGGGCGACCTCAAGCTCGTCGACACGATGATCACCGACGGCCTGATGGACGCCTTCAACGGCTACCACATGGGCACCACCGCCGAGAACGTCGCCCAGAAGTGGCAGCTCACCCGCGAGCAGCAGGACGCCTTCGCGACCCGCTCGCAGAACAAGGCCGAGGCCGCCAAGAAGGAAGGCCGGTTCAAGGACGAGATCGCCCCGGTCACGGTGCCGTCGCGCAAGGGCGATGTCGTCGTTGCCGAGGACGAGTACATCCGCGAGGGTGCCACCGTCGAGGCGATGGCCAAGCTGCGCCCGGCCTTCTCCAAGGAGGGCACCGTGACCGCCGGCAACGCGTCGGGCATCAACGACGGCGCCGCCGCGGTGGTGCTGATGACCGCCGCCGAGGCCGAGCGCCGCGGCCTCAAGCCGCTGGCCCGCATCGCCTCCTGGGCCACCGCCGGCGTCGACCCGAAGATCATGGGCACCGGCCCGATCCCGGCCTCGCGCAAGGCGCTGGAGAAGGCCGGCTGGAAGCCGTCCGACCTCGACCTCATCGAGGCCAACGAGGCCTTCGCCGCCCAGGCCATGGCGGTGAACAAGGAACTCGGCTTCGAGGACGACAAGGTCAACGTCAACGGCGGCGCCATCGCCATCGGCCACCCGATCGGCGCGTCGGGCGCCCGGGTCCTCGTGACCCTGCTGCACGAGATGCAGCGCCGCGACGCCAAGAAGGGCCTCGCCACCCTGTGCATCGGCGGCGGCATGGGCGTCGCCATGTGCCTGGAGCGCTGAACCCGGACGCGGGCCCGTCCCCCGGGGGCGGGCCCGCACCCCGCGGGAAGCCTCGTGCAACGTTCCGGGGCTTCGGCGGTTTCGTTCCGGCAAGCCCCCCGGAACCGGTCCGCCGGACCCTGCGGACGAGGAAAATCGCGGCTGGATCCGGCGCGACCCCTAGGGAAGATCTGGCCCGGGCGACCGGGTCTGTCATAAGGAGAACCGGGGCGGTGCTTGCGGGCCCGACCAACCGGGTGACACGACGGTCCCCCGATCGCGCATCGGGGCCGTCGAGGGATGAAACGGTTCCAACGCTCTGAGGAGAGGGACATGGCAGAACGCGTCGCACTGGTCACCGGCGGCACGCGCGGCATCGGCGCTGCGATCTCGAAGGGCCTCAAGGAGGCCGGGTACAAGGTCGCGGCCAATTACGGCGGCAACGACGAGGCCGCCCAGGCCTTCAAGGCCGAGACCGGCATCCCGGTGTTCAAGTTCGACGTCGGCGACGCCGCCGCCTGCGAGCAGGGCATCCGCGCCGCCGAGGCCGAACTCGGCCCGATCGACGTCCTGGTCAACAATGCCGGCATCACCCGCGACGGCATGTTCCACAAGATGACCTTCGAGCAGTGGCAGGCGGTGATCCGCACCAACCTCGACTCGATGTTCACCTGCACCAAGCCGGTGATCGACGGCATGCGGGCCCGCGGCTTCGGCCGCATCATCCTGATCTCGTCGATCAACGGCCAGAAGGGCCAGATGGGCCAGACCAACTACTCGGCCGCCAAGGCCGGCGTGGTCGGCTTCGCCAAGGCGCTGGCGCAGGAGAACGCCAACAAGGGCGTCACCGTCAACGTCATCGCGCCGGGCTACATCGCCACCGAGATGGTCAAGGCGGTGCCCGAGGAGGTGCTCAAGAGCAAGATCCTGCCGCACATCCCGGTCGGCCGCCTCGGCGAGGCGGAGGAGATCGCCCGCGCGGTCGAGTTCCTGGCCGGCGAGCAGGCGGGCTTCATCACCGGCTCGACCCTGACCATCAACGGCGGCCAGTACTTCCACTAGCCCTCACGGCCGGGGCGCCCGCCGCCCCGGCCTTACGGTCAGAGCCCAATCAGCTTGACCGTGCGCGCGTCAGCTTCCGACCTATAGCTGGCTCCCGAGATGCCTGCTTCGAGGCATTCCACTGCACCGGTGATGGGGCCCGGTCATCGCCCGTCTTGGCCGGACGCGGCGTCCTCGACACGGCTCGACGGTAGTCCTGAAGGGTGGCTGCGTCGCGCGCCGGCTGTTAGGTCGGAGCCATGCCTCGTATATTCGACTGGCTCAGCGGCCGAAGGTCGTCCGGACAGCATGGCGATGGCGTAGCCGAGCGGTCCGCTGTGGCCGCCGGCGATCCCTATGACCTTCTCTCCGCTCGGCTCGGCGATTACCCACCCGACACGCCGCTCCATCGCGGCGATCACCGGTGGCTGACACGGGAGCAACGCGCCGGGAACCTGGCCCAGTTCCTGGCCCGTGACGCCGACCGGATCGCCATCCTCGTGTCGCGGCTCGCCCGTGAAGGGATCGACGGGGCAGCCGTGCTGAAGGGCGACGAAGCGGCGCTGGCCGAGGGTCGACGGATCGATGCGTGGCTGGCCGGCTGGGTCCCGCATCGCCGCTTCGACCCCGTACTGGGCGATGTCGAGGTCAACCCGCCTCGCGCTCGCTGGTTTGCGAGCGACCGCGCGGGCGCGGATCTCGTGTTCAGCTTCGTCTCCGATCTGGCACGCCTCAACGCCGCGGCCATCGCTGCGGCCGATCCGCTCTTCTCTTGGGCGGTCGTCGAGGATGCACTCGACGTTGCGACCACCGCCGGCCCGGTCGACGATCCCCAGGGGGAGCCGAGCGACCGGCGTTACCACCTCTGCCTCGTCAGGGACGCTTCCGACGGCTCGGTGCCGGTCGTCTTCGACGTGCCGCTCGCGATGCTCGGCCTGGTGCATGGGCGCATGTCGCCACTCGGCCTGCCGGTGTCGGCGGAGTTCCCGATCGGGTTGCAGGCGGTCCGGTCGGGCGCGTACGCTCGGACGTGATCGGGTCGGCCGCCGTGGGGGTTGCCGAAACGATCCCCGGGGGGGCGAAAACGCGGTCTGTTCAGGGCGCACCTGAACCAGACCGACCGCCGGTCTGAATGCCCGCTTCAGGTCACGGCCGGGAAGTCCGCTCCCCACCCTCAGCGGCCCTTCTCACGTGAGTTTCGACCCGAGGCCCCGCCCGCCGCAGAATCCGCTTGATCGCGGCGCCGGTCGGGGGCTCCTCCTGGAGTGCCGCGCGGGACGCGGCGGGGGAGGAACCACCATGAAGGCGCTCCTGTGCAAGGCGCTCGGCGGACCGCAGGACCTCGTGATCGAGGAGATGCCGGATCCTGTGCCGGGTCCCGGTCAGGCCCTGGTCCGCGTCACGGTCGCGGCGCTGAACTTCTTCGACACGCTCATCATCGCCGGCCGCTACCAGGTGAAGCCCGAATTGCCGTTCTCGCCCGGCGCCGAGGCCGCCGGGGTGGTCGAGGCCCTCGGCCCCGGTGCCGCCGGCGTGGCGGTCGGCGACCGGGTGATCGTCCATCTCGGCTACGGCGCCTGCCGCGAGCGGGTGGTGGCCGAGGCCGCCGGGCTGACCCGGATCCCCGAGGGCGTCGGCGACGAGCAGGCGGCGGGCCTCACCGTCACCTACGGCACCTCGCTCCACGCGCTCCAGGACCGCGCCGACCTGAAGCCGGGCGAGACGCTGGTGGTGCTCGGCGCCTCGGGCGGCGTCGGTCTCGCGGCGGTGGAACTCGGCCACGCCATGGGCGCGCGGGTGATCGCCTGCGCCTCCTCGGCCGAGAAGCTGGAGGCGGCCCGCGCCCACGGCGCCGACCTCGTGCTCGATTACAGCCGGGAGCCCCTGCGCGACGGATTGCGCCGCCTTGCCGGCGAAGCCGGCATCGACGTGGTCTACGACCCGGTCGGCGGCGACTTCGCCGAGCCGGCCCTGCGCTCGCTGAACTGGAAGGGCCGCTTCCTCGTCGTCGGCTTCGCGGCCGGCGAGATCCCCAAGATCCCGCTCAACCTCGTGCTCCTGAAGGGCATCGACGTCCAGGGCGTCCACTGGGGCGTGTTCGTCAAGCGCGAGCCCGAGGCCCATGCCGCCAATCAGGCCCGGCTGCTGTCGCTGGTCGCCGAGGGGCGGCTCTCGGCCCGGGTGCACGGGGTCTACCCGCTGGCGCAGGCCGAGGAGGCGCTCGGCGTGCTCAGCCGCCGCGAGGCGGTCGGCAAGGTGCTGCTGCGGCCCTGACGCGGCAGGACGCCCGGCACCGGGAGGCGGTGCCGGGCGTGGGTCGGTTACTTCGGCTCCTTGTCGCCGCGATGGATGCCCTTATCCCGGTTCTCCTTCAGGCGACCGTCATCCGAGTGTTCGACAGTTCCCTGGTTCGGCTTGTCGGGGTTCTTGCCGTTCTGGCGGTGATCGTCCTTGGTCTCATGAGCCTGAGACTGCTGCTTTCTCTCGGTCATGCCTGATCTCCATTGCGGGCGACTTGGCGTCGCCTGGACGGACTGACAACCGGAGGGGCGCTGGTCGGTTCCTCGACGTTTTTCGCAAATGTGAAACCTTCGGCCTGCGACATCTCCCCGGCTCGACGGCGAATCCGCATGCCGCTCCGGCCACTTGCCCGGTCGCGCCGGTGCCGCGGAGATAGGGCCGAACCCCGGCCGCGCTGCTGCCGAACGCCGCAACCTCACGCCTGTCCCGGCCAGACCGCGACGCCGATCAGCCAGGAATGCAGCACGCGGGCGAAGAGCAGCCACGCCGCGACGCCGATCCCGGCCGCGAGCGCGTCGTTGCGCCAGCCGCGCGGGGCCGTCGCCGGGCCGGCATGGGGCTTCACCTCGTCCCGGCGCTTGGCGCTGATCCGGGCCGCCACCGCCCAGGCCAGCACGGCGCCGAACAGCACGATCGAGCCGAGGTCGCCGTTGGCGAGAAGGTGGGCGGTGGCCCAGATCTTCACGCCGAGCAGCATCGGGTGCTTGAGCCGCGCCTTGATCCGCCCCGGCAGGTAGGCCGCCGCGAGGCAGACGAAGGCGGGCAGCATCAGCAGCAGGGCGAGATGGCGGGTCCAGACCGGCGGCGACCAGACCGGGATATAGCCGTCGGCCCGGTAATGCCCGTAGCCGACCCCGATCAGCACCAGACCGAGCGCCGCGACCGCGGTGTAGCCGAGCTTGTAGGGGGCTTCCCCGACCCGGGCGATCAGCCGGGCGCGCGGCCCGCGCGCCATCGTGAAGGCATGGCTGCCGAGGAACAGCACGAGGCCGGCGAGAAGGAGCGTCATGGTGCGGTGATTCCGGGGGATGGCCCGGCAAGGCTAAGCCGGCGGCAAGCATCCTCGGGCAGGCTCCCGGTGCTGTCCAGGGTCCCCCGCCATGCGCCGCCTGCTCGCCCTCCTCGTCGCCCTGGTGGCCGGCGGCGCCGCGCTCGCCGAGCCGGCGATCCCGCTCTCGGCTCTCACCGTGGTCGGTCCGGCCCGGACGATCTTCAAGGCCGGGCGCGACGCCTGCGACGGCCACGACGTGCCGGACGCGCCGGCGCGGGCGATCCGTGAGGCGGACGGCGCCGTCGCGCTGTTCGGCATGCACGACCGCAACCGGGTGCTGCGCGGCCCCGACTTCGACCGCCTGACACTCGACTGCCGGATCGTGCTCGATTCCGGCCTCAAGGCCGATCCGGCCGCCTACGACGACCACACCTGGATCACCGCGACCTGGACCGAGGACGGCAGGCGGATCGAGGCGCTGCTGCACCACGAGTACCACGCCAACGAGCATCCGGGCCGCTGCACCGCCACGACGATGATGGCGTGCTGGTACAACACCATCCTGGCCGCGCGCTCCGACGACGGCGGGCGCAGCTTCCTGCGCACGAGCCCGCCGCAGGTCGTCGCCGCGGCGCCGTTCCGGCAGGAGGTCGGCCAAGGCCGCCACCGCGGCTTCTTCAACCCGACCAACACCGTGCGCGACGGCGCGCACTGGTACTTCTGGGCCTCGAACACCGGCTGGGACGGGCAGCCCTTCGGCATCTGCCTGTTTCGCTCCGACGACCTGCGCGACCCCGGCCGCTGGCGGGCCTGGGACGGCCAGGGCTTCGGCGCCCGCTTCCCCGACCCGTACCGGGCCGGCTTCCGCCCCGGCGGGACCTGCCGCCCGGTCGGGCCGTTCCCGGCGCCGGTCGGCTCGGTGTCGCGCCACCGCGGCACCGGCGCCTGGATCGCGGTGTTCCTGGCCGGGGCCGGCGGCGCCTTCGCCAGGCCCGGCATCTACTGGACGACCTCGCGCGACAAGCTCGCCTGGGACGAGCCGCGCCTGCTCGTCGCCGCGCCGAGCCTCTACGACGACCCCTGCACCAGCGGCGGCGAGGTGGTGAGCTACCCCTCCCTCATCGACGCCACGGCGCCGGGCCGCAACTTCGACACGGTCGGCGACGGCGCCGACCTGTACTACGTGACCATGAAGGTGAAGGGCTGCGAGGTCACCTCCGAGCGCGACCTCGTGCGGCGCCCGGTGGCGATCAAGGTGTGGCCGTGACGGAGCGTCATACGATTTTCGATGGATCGCTTCGCGATGCAAAAATCGGCTTCGCTCAAGCGCCGCGCGGGCTTCGATACGATTTCCGGAACGAATCGTCCGAAAATCGTATCAGGGCGTCTCGATCAGGAACCGCCCCGCCGCCTCGCGGGCCGCCGCGCCGAGATCGACCGGGCGGCGGGTGTCCTGGGCGAGCAGCACGCAGACGGCCTCGGCCTCCCCGGCGATCCGGTCCTCGAACAGGATGCGGTTGCGCAGGGTGATCGAGGTGCGGCCGAGGCGGGCGATCCAGGTCGCGGTGCGGACGCGGCCCGGATAGTGCAGCTCGGCCCGGTAATCGATCGCGAAGCGGGCGACGACGAAGAACGTGCCCGGCGGCTGGACGCCGCCGCCGAACTGGGTGCGGAAGAACTGCACCCGCCCGCTCTCGCAGAACGCCGCGAAGACCGCGTTGTTGACGTGGCCGTTGGCGTCGGTGTCGCGGTAGCGCAGGACGTCGTCGGTCCACAGCATCCGCGCGTCGCCGTCGGGGGCGTGCGGCTCGCTCATCGTCCCGCTCATTCCTGGCTCACCCCTGCCGCTGCGCCGTGCCGCCGAGATGGAACACCCGGTGCGGCACCAGTTCGCCGCGCTCGACGTCGCCGACCGCCACCAGGATGCCGCCGCAGGTCGCGTAGGCCTTGCCCTCGGTCGGCGCGTCGCGCCCGCGCAGGATCACCGGCTGGCCGCGCATCAGCCGCATCGCCATGTCGCGCGAGACCGGCACGCACGGCACCGCGTCGAGGGCGGTCTCGACCGGGCGCAGCACCGCGGCGTTGGCCTCGCTCTCGGCCCCCTCCAGGGCGCCGATGGTGCAGGACTGGTCCTCGACGAACGGCCCGACCCGGGTCCGGCGCAGGGCCGAGACGTGGCCGAGACAGCCGAGCGTCCGGCCGAGGTCGCGGGCGATGGCCCGGACATAGGTGCCCTTGCCGCACTCGGCCTCGATCACCGTGCGCTCGTCGGAATGGTGCAGCACCGCGAGGTGGTCGATCTGCACCGAGCGCGGCGCCAGCTCCACCACCTCGCCGTCGCGGGCGAGGTCGTAGGCGCGCTCGCCCTGGATCTTGATCGCGGAATAGCGCGGCGGGACCTGCTCGATGGCGCCGACGAAGCGGGGCAGGGCGGCCTCGACCTCCTCGCGGGTCGGACGCCTGTCGGTGGTGCCGACCGGGCGGCCTTCCGCGTCGTCGGTGTCGGTCTCGGTGCCCCAGGTCACGGTGAAGACGTAGGCCTTGCGGCCGTCCATCACGAACGGGACGGTCTTCGTCGCCTCGCCCAGCGCGATCGGCAGGATGCCGGAGGCGAGCGGGTCGAGGGTGCCGGCATGGCCCGCCTTCTTGGCGTTGAGCGCCCGCTTCACCGCCGCGACGGCGTGGGTCGAGGTCATGCCGACCCCCTTGTCGAGGATGACCCAGCCGCTGATCTCGCGGCGCTTGGGCCGGTCGCCCTGCGGCCGGCCGCGGCGCGGCGGGCGGCCTTCCCGCACCGCTCCGTCGCGGGCCCCGTCGCGCGCGCCCTCGCGCAGCGGTGCAGGCTGTTCCTCGTGCATCTCGTTCCTCGCACACACAACGACGCCGCGGCGGCACACGGGCGCTCCCTTGCCGGCGCCGGCCCCACGCAACGCGGATCTCAATGGAAACAAACGGCCCGCCCGGCGGACGGGTCCACGATTCGCGACAACGAAATCAGCGCTCCGGCGCCGCCCCGTCCTCGGATTCCTCCGCCTCCGGCGCGAGGTCGCGCTGGACCTTGTCGCTGCGCAGGAGCGCGTCGATGCGCGCCGCCTCGTCGAAGGTCTCGTCGCGGCGGAAGCGCAGGTCGGGCGCGTATTTGAGGTTCACCCGGCGGGCGACCTCCTGGCGCAGGACCTTCTTGTTGCGCTCCAGCGCCGCGATCACCGGCGACTCGTCCTCGCCGCCGAGCGGCATGACGTAGGCGGTGGCGAGCTTGAGGTCGGGCGACATCCGCACCTCCGGCACGGTCACGACGTACCGGCTCAGCTCGGGATCCTGGATGTCGCCGCGGCTCAGCACCTCGGCGAGGGCGTGGCGCACGAGTTCGGCCACGCGCTGCTGGCGCTGCGACGGGCCGGCTTGGTCGGATGGTTTACGCACGTCTTGTCTCCGGACCGGACCACTCGGACAGGTTGTGCCGAGGGCCCTGAACCGACGAGCCCGAGGCGGGTGGCGCCTCGGGCTCGGGGGAACGAGGGCCGCCGCCCTCGCGAGAAGACGGCAGCGGGTGACGACGGATCAGAGGGTCCGCCGCTCCTCGTGGACGAGGTAGCACTCGATCACGTCCCGGGCGCGCATGTCCTGGTAGTTCTCGAACGCCATGCCGCATTCCTGGCCGGCGGTGACTTCCTTGGCGTCGTCCTTGAAGCGCTTGAGCTGCGAGAGCTTGCCCTCGTGGACCACGACGTTGTCGCGGATGAGCCGGACATGGGCGCCGCGCTCGACCCGGCCGTCCTCGACCCGGCAGCCGGCGATCTTGCCGACCTTCGAGACGTTGAAGATCTCGAGGATCCGCGCCTCGCCGAGGCGCTCCTCGCGCAGGGTCGGCGGGAGCAGGCCCGACATCGCCGCCTTCACGTCATCCACGAGGTCGTAGATGATGTTGTAGTAGCGGATCTCGACGCCCGCCCGCTCGGCGGCCTCGCGGGCCTCCTTGTGGGCGCGGACGTTGAAGCCGACGACCACCGCCCCCGAGGCCTGGGCCAGGGTGATGTCCGACTCGGTGATGCCGCCGACACCCGTGTGCAGGATGCGAGCCGCGACCTCGTCGTTGCCGAGCTTGTCGAGCGCGCCGGAGATCGCCTCGACCGAGCCCTGCACGTCGCCCTTGATGACGAGCGGGAACTCCTTGCGGCCGGCGCCCTCCTTGAGGTCGCGCATCATGTCCATCAGCGAACGGCCGGCCCCCGAGCCGGTCGCCGCGGCGCGGTCGCGCTTGACGCGGGCGCGGTACTCCGTGACCTCGCGGGCCCGGGCCTCGTTCTCGACCACCGCGACGCGGTCGCCCGCCTCCGGCGTGCCGTTGAAGCCGAGCACCTCGACCGGGACCGAGGGCGCCGCCTCCTTCACGGTGCGGCCGGTATCGTCGATGAGGGCGCGCACGCGGCCCCACTCGGCGCCCGCCACGACGATGTCGCCGGTGTGCAGGGTGCCGCGCTCGACGAGGACCGTCGCCACCGGGCCGCGGCCGCGGTCGAGCTTGGCCTCGATCACGGTGCCTTCCGCCGACCGGTCGGGGTTGGCGCCGAGGTTGAGGATCTCGGCCTGGAGGGCGAGACCCTCCAGCAGGTCGTCGAGGCCGTCGCGGGTCTTGGCGGAGACCTCGAACTCGAGGGTCTCGCCGCCCATCGACTCGACCTGGATGTCGTGCTGGAGCAGCTCGGTGCGGACCCGCTGCGGGTTCGCGTCGGGCTTGTCGATCTTGTTGATCGCCACGATCAGCGGCACGCCGGCCGCCTTGGCGTGGGAGATCGCCTCGATCGTCTGGGGCATGACGCCGTCGTCGGCCGCCACCACCAGCACCACGATGTCGGTCACCCGGGCGCCGCGGGCGCGCATCGAGGTGAACGCCGCGTGGCCGGGGGTGTCGATGAAGGTGATCGCGCCGCCGGACGGCGAGGTCACCTGGTAGGCGCCGATGTGCTGCGTGATGCCGCCCGCCTCGCCGGAGACGACGTTGGCGTTGCGGATCGCGTCGAGCAGCGAGGTCTTGCCGTGGTCGACGTGACCCATGATGGTCACGACCGGCGGACGCGGCTGGGTGTCCTCGTCGGTATCGGGCTCGTCGAACAGGCCCTCCTCGACGTCCGACTCCGCGACGCGGCGCACGGTGTGGCCGAGTTCCTCGGCGATGAGCTGGGCCGAGTCCGAGTCGATCACGTCGGTGATCTTGTGGATCTGGCCCTGCTTCATGAGCATGCGGATGACGTCGACCGCCCGCTCGCTCATGCGGTTGGCGAGTTCCTGGATCGTGATCGTCTCGGGGATGACCACCTCGCGCGCCAGCTTCTCCTTCTGCTCCACCTGACGGTGGCCGGTGAGGCGCTGGTTGCGGCGGCGGAACGAGGCGAGCGAACGGGTCCGCTCGTCCTCGCCCGAGGTCGCGGTCGCGATGGTGAGGCGGCCGCGGTTGCGGTCGCCGCCCGGCGACTTCGGGGTCTTGGGCGGGGTGATGACCTTCAGCGGCATCCCGGGACGCCGGATCACCCGCTTGGCCTCGCTCTCCTCCTCGGCCGCGGCGGGACGGCCGCCGGCCGGGCGCGCGGTGGTGGCGGGCTTGGCGGCCCCGGCCTGGGCCGCCGGGGTGGCGGGCTTCGGCTCGGGCTTGGGCTCCGGCTTCGGGGCCGGACGGGCCATGAAGTTGAGGTCGCGGGGCTTGCGCGCGTCGGCGGTCAGCACGCGGCGCGGCTCGGCGGGCGCCGGGCGGACCGCGCCGGCACCGGCCGGACGGGCGCCGACGGCGGAAGCCGGGCGGGCGCCGGCCG
>NZ_SACP01000204.1 GCF_004004555.2 Methylobacterium oryzihabitans | reverse complement strand
AATTTGACAATTTTTCCTCTTTATCTTGAGATGCTTAGGCCGAAAAAAATAACTGATGTACGGGATACCGATAACTGATGTACGGGATGTCATAACTGATGTACGGGATGTCATAACTGATGTACGGGATGTCATAACTGATGTACGGTTCTTGACAAAAGTTATCCACAGGCTCGGCTAAGCGAGCAGTCATAGCTGATGTACGGATCTGGCAAATT
>NZ_SACP01000203.1 GCF_004004555.2 Methylobacterium oryzihabitans | reverse complement strand
TTCCTCACCGCCCTCGTGCCCTCCGAGCGCGCCTGCCGCGAGCGGGGCTGCCGGCACAAGCCCCTGCTCGCGGTCGGGCGCCAACTCGTCCTCCAGGCGCGCCGCTGGCTGCCGGGGCGCGACCTCGCGCTGGTGGCCGACAGCGGTTTTGCGGCGCTGGCCTTCCTCGCCGCCCTGAGCCGCCGCGGCGTGACCATCGTCACCCGCCTGCGCCTCGACGCGGCCCTCTACGATCCGGCCCCGCCCCGCCGGCCG
>NZ_SACP01000202.1 GCF_004004555.2 Methylobacterium oryzihabitans | reverse complement strand
GCGTCGGCGTCCTCACCCCGGTCGTCGCCCCGCTCACCCTCGACCGCCTGCGCATCGCCCGCACCGGCGCCGACCTCGTGTGGTTTTCCCCCACCGACGCCGTCGTCACCGCCCGGCTCGGCGCCGCGTTCGGCCTCGACGGGCTCGGCGCCCGCGCCGCGCCCCCGCCCGGCCGGGCCTCGCCCCGCTCTCGCGCCAGGGCGTGCGGCCCGAGTTCCAGAAGCTCGAAGCCGCGCTCGCCGTCACCCAGCCGC
>NZ_SACP01000201.1 GCF_004004555.2 Methylobacterium oryzihabitans | reverse complement strand
CGGCCGGCGGGGCGGGGCCGGATCGTAGAGGGCCGCGTCGAGGCGCAGGCGGGTGACGATGGTCACGCCGCGGCGGCTCAGGGCGGCGAGGAAGGCCAGCGCCGCAAAACCGCTGTCGGCCACCAGCACGAGGTCGCGCCCCGGCAGCCAGCGGCGCGCCTGGAGGACGAGTTGGCGCCCGACCGCGAGCAGGGGCTTGTGCCGGCAGCCCCGCTCGCGGCAGGCGCGCTCGGAGGGCACGAGGGCGGTGAGGAA
>NZ_SACP01000200.1 GCF_004004555.2 Methylobacterium oryzihabitans | reverse complement strand
CACGCTCCTCGTCGGCACCCTCTCCGCCCGCGACAGGACCTACGACGGCACCACCGCCGCCACGCTCGCCGGCACCCCGTCGATCACCCCGTTCGGCACCGATGCGGTCACGCTGACCGGCACCGGGGTCGGCACCTTCGCCAGCAGGAACGCCGGCACCGGGATCGCGGTGGCCCTGTCGGGGCTCGGCCTGACGGGGGCCGATGCGGGCAACTACCGTCTCAGCCTGCCGACGCTCTCCGCCGCCATCTCCCC
>NZ_SACP01000001.1 GCF_004004555.2 Methylobacterium oryzihabitans | reverse complement strand
GTGCCGGCGCCCGGGCGGGGCCGCCGCCCGGGCGCGGCCGCGCCCGCGCCCCGCCGCCATCGCGCGTCCGGCCCGGCCGCCCGCGCCGGCACCGGCCGCCGGCGAGGTTGCGGGCCTCGTCCTCGTCGGCACCTCGACCGGCGGGCCGCCGGCCCTGGAGGCGCTGCTCGGTGGGCTGCCGGCGGACTTCCCCTGGCCGGTCGTGGTCGCCCAGCACATGCCGGCCCGCTTCACCGCCTCGCTGGCGCGGCGCCTCGACGGGCTGTGCGCCCTGACGGTGGCCGAGGTCTCGCGCCCGATGCCGCTGGCGCGGGGCCACGTCTATCTCGGGCAGGGCGACGCTGACGTGATCGTCGCCCGCCGCCCGGCCGGGCTCGTCGCCGCCCCGGCGCCCGCCCATCCCGACCATCCCTGGCACCCGAGCGTCGACCGCCTCGTCGCCTCGGCCCTCGACCTCCTGCCGCCGTCCCGGCTCGTCGGCGTGCTGATGACCGGCATGGGCCGCGACGGCGCCGCCGCCATGACGGACCTGCACCGGCGCGGCGGGCGCACCGTCGCGGAGGCCGAGGAGACCGCGGTGGTGTGGGGCATGCCGGGCGAGCTGGTCCGGGCCGGGGGCGCCGGGCGGGTCGTGCCCCTCGACGCCATCGCGGCCGAACTCGCGGGGCTGATCCCGTGAGGCCCGCCCTGCCGGAGCCGGTCACCGACGCGGATTTCGCGCGCCTGCGCGACTTCGTCTATCGCCGCACCGGCATCCCGCTCGCGCCGGCCCGGCGCTCCGCCATCGACCGGCGCCTCGCCGAGCGGATGGCGGCGACCGACTCGCGCTCGTTCGCGGCCTATTTCGCGCATCTGCGGGCCGGGCCCGGCGGCGAGGCGGAGGAGCTCGTCAACGCCATCACGGTCAACGAGACCTACTTCTTCCGCGAGGCCTACCAGTTGCGCTGCCTCACCGCGGAGCTGATGGACCGCGTCGTCGCCGGCCGTCCGGCCGGGGCGCCGCTGCGGATCTGGTCGCTGCCGTGCTCCACCGGCGAGGAGCCGTACTCGATCGCGATCTGGCTGCTGGAGCACTGGGCGTCGGTCGACCGCCACGAGATCGAGATCGTCGGGTCGGACATCGACACCCGGGCGCTCGCGGCGGCGCAGGCCGGACTCTACGGCGCGCGGGCCCTGACACGGCTGCCCCCCGACCTCGTCGCCCGCTACTTCGTGCGCGAGGCGGCGGCCCTCGGCGCGGGTTGGCGCCTGATCGGGCCGCTGCGCGGCTCGGTGCGGTTCGCGCCCTGCAACCTGATGGACGCCGCCGCGATGCGGGCCGAGGGCGCCTTCGACGTCGTGTTCTGCCGCAACGTGCTGATCTACTTCGACGACGCCTCCCGCCGGGTCGCGGCCGACCACCTCTACGACTGCCTGCGGCCGGGCGGCTTCCTGTGCCTCGGCCACAGCGAGTCGATGGCCCGGATCTCCCCGCGCTTCCGCGTCCGCCGCTTCGCCGACGCCGTCGTCTACCAGCGGCCGCCGGAGGGCGAGGATGTCTGAGTGCGGCCGTTCGACGACGAGAACCGACGCGAACCCACCCCCCTCTGCGCACGGCTGTCCGGGGAAAATTCCTTGTAAAATCAAACGCGGGATCCCCTCTCCCGAGTGGGAGAGGGGTAGGGGTGAGGGTGGAGACGGTTCCGCAACGACCCTGAACCGTCGAGCTGCGCGGCTCGACGCCAAGTGCTTCATCCTGAACCCGAGCCACCCTCACGCGGGATCTTCGATCCCCCGGCCCCTCTCCCACTCGGGAGAGGGGAGACGCGCCACTGCTTTTCCCCGGACAGCCCTACGCAGAGGGGAGAGGGCCGGCGCGCGGGGCCTCGGTAGCGGCCGGCCGAACATCCTCCCTCGCCCCGCCCCGCGGCGCCCGCCCGCTGGAGCCCGCCCGTGAACGACCTCGTCGAGCCCTTCGTCGCCGAGGCGCGCGAGCTGATCCAGGCCGCCACCGACGACCTGCTGGCGCTGGAGGCCGCCCCCGGCGACGGCGCGGCGGTGAACCGGGTATTTCGCGGCTTCCACACCCTCAAGGGATCGGTCGGCCTGTTCGACTGGCCGCCGCTGCTCGCCGTGCTGCACGCCGCCGAGGAAAGCCTGTCGGCGGCGCGCGCCGGCGCGCGGGCGGTCGATCCCGGCCTGATCGACCTGTGCCTGGAAACCCTCGACGCGGTCGCCCGCTGCACTGAGGCGATCGCCGGGAGCGGCGACCTGCCCGCGGGCTTCTCCGGGGAGGCGGCGCGCCTCGTCGCCCGCCACGGCGGGCCCTCCGCGCCGCCCGAGCCGGGACCGGCGAGCGCGCCGGAGGCCGGACCGGTCCCGGACTGGGCCACCGCCTTCGCCGCCGCGTCCGGCGACGCCGCGGCCGGCCTCGCCCGCGTCGCGGTGCGCTACCGGCCGCGCGCCGACTGCTTCTTCGCCGGCGACGACCCCCTCGGGCTGGTGCGCCGCCTGCCGGGCCTGACCGCGCTCGACCTCGCCCCGGCCGAGCCGTGGCCGGCGCCCGACCTCGCCGACGTCTTCGCCTGCAACCTCGTCGTCACCCTGCTGACCACCGATTCCCGCGAGGCGGTCGACGAGGTCTTCCGCCTCGTGCGCGATCAGGCGACGATCGTCACCCTGCCGGCGGCCTCCGCGGCAGCGCCCTCCGACGAGCCCGCGGGCGAGCCGGCCGCCGCCCCGCGCTCCCTGCGGGTGGACGCCGCCCGCATCGACGACCTCGCGGCCCTGGTCGGCGAGTTGGTGGTCGCCCGCAACGGGCTGGCGCATCTCGCCGCCCGCGCCGGCGAGGCGGGGGCCGAGGCCGGCTTCGCCCGGGCGCTGCGCGAGACCGATGCCCGCCTCGGCCGCCTCGCCGGCGCGCTGCACCGCGAGGTCGGCGCCCTGCGGCTGCTGCCCCTGGAGCGGATCTTCCGCCGCTTCGCCCGGCCGGTGCGCGAGATCGCCCGCGGCCTCGGCAAGGAGGTGGCGCTGACCACCGCCGGCGGCGGGACCGGGGCCGACCGTGCCGTGGTCGAGGGCCTGTTCGAGCCGCTGCTGCACGTGATCCGCAACGCCGTCGACCACGGCATCGAGCCGGCCGGCGAGCGGCGGCGCGCCGGCAAGCCGGAGGCCGGGCGGATCGCCCTGACCGCCGAGCGCCGGGGCGGCACGATCACGGTCTCGGTCGCCGACGACGGCCGCGGCATCGACCCCGAGCGGGTCCGCCGGCGGGCGCGGGAGCGCGGCCTGCTGCCGCCCGAGCGACTGGCCGCGATGGACGAGGCCGCGCTCCTCGACCTGATCTTCGCCCCGGGCTTCTCGACCGCCGAGCGGGTGGGCGACCTGTCCGGCCGCGGGGTCGGGCTCGACGCGGTGCGGACGGCCCTGGCCCGCCTCGGCGGCCGCGTCGCGGTCGAGACCCGGGCCGGAGCCGGCACCACGTTCCGCCTCGTCCTGCCGCCGACGGTGGCGCTGAGCCGCCTGCTGCTGGTGGAGGCGGGCGGCGAGACCTACGGCCTGCCGATCGAGGCGGTGACCGGGATCGTGCGGGTCGCCCGCGACCGGCTGAGCGCGCTCGGCTCCGGGCGGGCCACGATCCTGCGCGGGCGCACCGTGCCGGTGATCGGGCTCGCCGCGCGCCTCGGCCTCCCGGCCGGGGCGCCGGCCGCCGACGCGACCCTCGTGGTCCTCGCCGGGGGGATCGCGGTCGAGGTCGAGCGGGTCCGCGGCCATCTCGACACCGCCGTGCGCCCGCCCTCCGGCCTCCTCGCCGCCCTGCCGGACGTCGCCGGCACGACGGTGCTGGGCGACGGCCGCGTGCTAGTGGTGCTCGACCCCTCGGCACTGGAAGAGGGGGAGCGATGAGCGTGCGCCGGGAACCGGACCGGATCGTCCTCGACGGCGCCTGCCCGGTCGAGGATGCCGAGACGCTCGCCGCACTGCTCCTCGCCGAGCCGGGCCTGCCCGTCGATTGGACCGCCTGCGGGCGCCTGCACACCGCGGTGGTCCAGGTGCTGCTGCGGCTGGCGCCGCCCCTGCCCGGGCCCTGCGGCGATCCGTTCGTCGCCCGCTGGCTCGGCAGTCTTGCCAAGCAAGGAACCCCGGACGGTGCCGTCGATTAGCTCTTCACGCAGCGTAGCCGGAGACGCATAACGCCGGGAGCGTCCACCCCACCTTCGCCTGTTCCGGGATCCGATCCGTCCTCATGTCCGTCACCGTCCTCATCGTCGACGACAGCAAGCTCGCCCGCCTCGTCGCCGGCCGGCTGCTACGCCAGCTCAAGCCGGACTGGCAGGTGGTCGAGGCGGCGAACGCGGAGGCGGCGCTCGCGCTCGCCGGGGAGCACCCGATCGACGTCGCGCTCCTCGACTACAACATGCCGGGCCGCGACGGGCTCGACCTCGCCGCCGACCTGCGGGCGGCGCGGCCGGACCTGCCGATCGCGGTGATCTCGGCCAACATCCAGGACGAGGTCGTGGCCCGCGCCCGCAGCGTCGACGCGACCTTCCTGCCCAAGCCCCTCACCGAGGAGACGCTCGCCGGCTTCGTGTCGGGGGCCGCGCTGCGGCTGCGCCGGGGCGCCCGATGACCTCCGGCACGCTCGACCTGAGCGAGCTGCAGCAGGACGCCTTCACCGAACTGGTGAACATCGGCGTCAGCCGGGCGGCGGCGAGCCTGCGCAAGATGATCGGCGTGCAGGTGCTGCTCTCGGTGCCGTCGATCGAGATCGTGTCGCGCGCCGCCGCCGCGCGGCTGATCGGCGAGCGCGAGGCGTCCGATCTCGTCGTGGTCCAGCAGGCCTTCGAGGGCGCCTTCGCGGGGCAGGCCCTGCTGATCTTCCCGGTCGAGACCAGCCGCGAACTGGTGCGCGCCGTCGCCGGCGCCGAGCTGTCGCCGGACGAGGTCGCGGAACTCGAGGACGAGGCGCTCACCGAGACCGGCAACATCATCCTGAACGCCTGCCTCGCCACCATCGCCAACATGCTCCAGCGCACCCTGACCGTGTCGCTGCCGGAGGTGATCCGCGGCGACGGCGCGCGGGTGTTCCGGCCCGGCACCGGCGACGACGCGCTGGTGCTGTTCCTCTACATCAACTTCTCGGTGCGCGAGCGCGACATCCGCGGCTACATCGCGATGCTGATGGACCTGCCCGCCCTCGAGACCCTCAAGGGCCTGATCGACGAGTTCGTCGTCCGGTCGGTCGGCGACCTCGGCGAATGACGGCGGCGACGCCCGTCCGGCCGCGGGGCGCACCGGCATGACGGGGTCCGACGAGGGCGCGCGCCTCCCGGCCGAGGCCGTGGCGCGGGCGGTCGCGGCCCTGCGCCGGCATTCCGGGCCGTTCGGCACCGTGCTGGAGCGCACGCGCCAGCCGATGATCGTCACCGATCCCAGCCTGCCCGACAACCCGGTCGTGTTCGTCAACCCGGCCTTCCTCGCCCTCACGGGCTACGCCGCCGACGAGGTGCTCGGCCGCAACTGCCGCTATCTCCAGGGCCCCGGAACCGATCCGGCCTCCGTCGCGGCGATCCGCGCCGCGGTGGCGGCGGGGCGGGAGATCCGCACGACGCTGCTGAACTACCGCCGGGACGGCACCCCGTTCTGGAACGACCTGTTCCTGTGCCCGGTCCACGACGAGCACGGCCGGATCATCAACTTCTTCGCCTCGCTGCTCGACGTGTCGCGGGCCCGCGACGCCGACCACGCCCAGCGCCAGCTCGCCCTGACGCTCTCGGCCGCGGGCGTCGCCGGAACCTGGGACTGGGACATCGGCGGGACGCGGCTGCACGTCGACGAGCGCTTCGCGATCCTCAACGGCCTCGCCCGCCCGGTGCCCGAGGCGGGCATCCCGCCGGGATCGTTCTTCGCCGGGATCCATCCCCTCGACCGGACCCGCATCCGGCTCGCCGTCAGCGGCATCCTCAACGGGGCCGAGGTCTTCGACAAGGAATACCGCATCCAGACCGCCGACGGCGCGGTGCGCTGGGTCCATGCCCGCGGCCGGTGCCTCTACGGCGACGACGAGAGGCCGGTGCGCTTCACCGGGGTGCTGGTCGACATCACCGAGCAGAAGCGGATCGAGGAGCGGCTGCGCATCGCCCAGACCGCCGGGCGCGTCGGCAGCTTCGAGTACGTGCCGGGCTTCGCCACGGTCTCGGTGTCGCCGCAATACTGCAACCTGCTCGGCATCGTGCCGACCGGGACGCTGGCGGTCAGCGCGGTCAACGCCCTGGTGACGGAGGGCGACCCGCCGCTCCTCGACCCGGGCTCGCGCGAGGCCGGCGAGCTGCCCTACGCCGAGATGCGGGTGAACCTCGCCGACACCAGCGAGGTGCGCTGGCTCGCCCGGCGCGGCGAGGCGATCCGCGACAACGACGCCGCCGGCCTGCGCCATGTCGGGGTGATCTACGACGTGACCGCGACCAAGCGCTCCGAGGTCGCCCTGCGCGAGCTCAACGAGACGCTGGAGCAGCGGGTGCGCGAGGCGATCGCCGAGCGCGAGGAGGCCGAGGAGCAACTGCGCCAGTCGCAGAAGATGGAGGCGGTGGGCCAGCTCACCGGCGGCATCGCCCACGACTTCAACAACCTCCTCACCGGCATCGTCGGCGCCCTCGACCTGATGCAGACCCGCATCGACGAGGGCCGGATCGAGAATCTCGGCCGCTATGCCGGCCTCGCGATGTCCTCGGCCCAGCGCGCGGCGGCGCTCACCCACCGGCTGCTCGCCTTCTCCCGCCGCCAGCCGCTCGAGGCGCGGCCCGTCGAGGTCAACCGCCTCGTCGGCTCGATGGACGACCTGCTGCGCCGCACCCTCGGCGAGCGCGTCCACCTGGAGGTGGTGGTGGCCGGCGGCCTGTGGCTGACCCTGTGCGACCCCAACCAGCTCGAGAACGCGGTCCTCAACCTCGCGATCAACGCCCGCGACGCGATGCCCGACGGCGGGCGGCTGACGATCGAGACCGCCAACGCCCATCTCGACGACGCCTACGCCGCCCGCGAGATCGGCCTGCGCGCCGGGCAGTACGTGTGCCTGGGCGTGACCGACACCGGCACCGGCATGCCGCCGGAGGTGATCGCCCGCGCCTTCGATCCGTTCTTCACCACCAAGCCGCTGGGCCAGGGCACCGGGCTCGGCCTGTCGATGATCTACGGCTTCGCCAAGCAGTCCGAGGGCAACGTCAAGATCTATTCCGAGGCCGGCCAGGGCACGACGGTGAAGCTCTACCTGCCGCGCTACCGCGGCGTGATCGAGGAGCCGGTCGAGGTCCGGGGCGCCGCGCCGCGGGCCGAGCGCGGCGAGACCGTCCTGGTGGTCGAGGACGACCCCACCGTCCGCACCCTGGTGGTCGAGGTGCTGCACGAACTCGGCTACCGCACCCTGGAGGCCGCGGACGGCGCCGCGGGCCTGCGCTGCCTGCAATCGGACGCCCATCTCGACCTGCTGGTCACCGATGTCGGGCTGCCGGGCCTCAACGGCCGCCAGCTCGCCGAGATGGGCCTCGCGCTCCGGCCCGGCCTCAAGGTGCTGTTCATGACCGGCTACGCCGAGAACGCCGCCTTCGGCAACGGCCATCTCGGCCCCGGCATGCCGATGATCACCAAGCCGTTCCCGGTCGAGGGCCTCGCGACCAAGATCCGGTCGATCATCGAGGGGTGAGACGGAATCCGGAAGATTGCTTCCGGATTCCGTCTCATCAGCCCGCGCGGCGCAGAGCAAAGCTCTGCGCGCACCTGAGCGGAGTCGAGTTCCGCATCGCGCCACAGCATTTTCCGACGAAGTGGATGCCGGTTCGTCGAGACAATGCGGCAAGATCGAAGACCTCGAGAAGCTTCGCGATGGCAGCGCGATCGTGACGTGCTCCAGCGATTCCTGCGGTCGCCTGAAGCGATCCCGCAGGGATCGCCGAGCGATCTCGCAGGGATCGCCGAGCGATCCGTCGACAATCGGAGGCCCAGGGCCGGCATCCTCAGCGCCCGCGGACCTCGGGCAACGCCGCTCGCTCCCACCCGGTCGCCCCTGCCCCAGAGGCCCGTTCGGCGGACCATCGGATCGTGTGCGCGTCGGTCGCGGCGTCGATGGCTTGGACAGGGCGATATCTGCACCACATCCGTCGTATGACTTGCCAACTCGGACGATCATCAAGGCCTCTCCGGCAAACGGCAAGTTCGGCCTAGTAAGGTCCGGCTGCGAGCGCCGTGACGAATCTGCCACGGACGTTCGGTGTCTGATCTGCGGCGGATGCCGGCCCTGGCGCCCCGCACCGGATGTGATAGAAAAAATCCAGTGGGAACAATAGTTTAGTGTCATTCTAAACAGCGCCATCGCCCGGCCCGGCAGATCTGCCCGAGGCCGCGGAGACGCTTGGGCCGAGGGTTGAAGTATGCGTGCACGTCATCGCGCCACGAACCTGCGCAGGGGGCTGCGCACCGTCCTGCTCGGCGGGCTCCCGCTGGCGGGCCTCGGCCTGCCGGCGCTCGCCCAGGAGGCGACGCCGCCGCGGGCCGGGGCCGCCGGCGGCACGATCCAGCTCGAGGAGATCGACGTCGCCGGACAGGGTCGCGGCGGGGCGGGCGGAGTCGTGGTCCGCCGCGAGGATCCGCGCGGCCCGGTCGACGGCTACGTCGCCAAGCGCACCCTGACCTCGACCAAGACCGACACCCCGCTGATCGAGACCCCGCAATCGGTGACGGTCATCAGCCGCGAGCAGATCGACACGATCAAGCCGCAGCAGGTCGCCGACATCCTCAACTACTCGGCCGGCGCCTTCGGCAACACCTTCGGGCCCGATCCGCGGGTCGACTTCTTCCTGATCCGCGGCTTCAACACCAACGACACCGGCCTGTACCGGGACGGGCTGCAGCTCTTCAACTACGGCTTCGCGACCTACAAGGTCGACCCGTTCGCGCTGGAGCGCATCGACGTGCTGCGCGGCCCGGCCGCGGTGCTGTTCGGCCAGGGCGGCCCCGGCGGCATCGTCAACCTCATCAGCAAGAAGCCGACGACCGAGCCGTTCAACTATGTCGAGGCCGGCGGCGGCTCGTTCGGCCAGAAGTACCTCGCCTTCGACCTCAACGGCCCGGCCGACAAGGAGGGCCACTGGTTCTACCGCCTGACCGGCATCGGCCGTCAGGGCGGCACCCAGGTCGACGGCCTCGACGAGAACCGCGGCTACATCGCCCCGACCTTCACCTACAGGCCGGACGGCGCCACCACCTTCACCTTCCTGTCGAGCGTCCAGTACGACGATACCGGCCGCCTGAACGCCTTCCTGCCCTATTACGGCACGGTGCGGCCGACGGTGCTCGGCCTGCGCATCCCGCGCCGCGACAACGTCTCGGACCCGGGCAACAACACCTACCGGCGTACCCAGTTCAACGTCGGCTACGAGTTCGAGCACGTCTTCGACGAGACCTGGACCTTCCGGCAGAACCTGCGCTACGCCTACACCGAATCGCTCGACGACGCGTTCCTCGGCGGCCTGTTCGGGCTGTCGGGCCTCGGCTACGCCGACGCGAACCAGACCCAGATCTCGCGCTACCGCTTCCGCGCCACCTCGCGCGCCGGCCTGTTCAACGTCGACAACCAGGCGGTGGCCCGCTTCAGCGACGGCCTGTTCGGCCACACCGTGCTGATGGGCCTGGACTACAAGAACTTCCAGCTCAACGACAACAACGCCACCGGCGGCTTCGGTGCCCAGACCGTCGCGCCGTTCAACATCCTGGCGCCGAACTACAACGCGCCCTCGGTCCCGGTCGCGCCCTACCTCGTCAACTACGACGTGTTCCAGCAGCTCGGCGTCTACCTCCAGGACCAGATCAAGGTCACGCCCGAGCTGACCCTGGTCCTGTCTGGCCGCGGCGACTTCACCTCGAACGAGGTCAACAACCGGCTGGCCAGCACCACGACGCGGCAATCCGCCAACGCCTTCACCAGCCGCGTCGGGCTGATCTACAACTTCGACTTCGGGCTGGCGCCCTACGTCAGCTACGCGAGCTTCTTCAACCCGCAGGTCGGCACCAACTTCTTCAGCCAGCCGTTCAAGCCGACGACCGGCGACCAGTACGAGGTCGGCGTCAAGTACGAGATCCCGGGCGCCAACGCGGTCCTGACGCTCGCCGCCTTCGACCTCGCGCTGGCCAACACCCTGACGGTCGATCCGACCAACCTCCTCAACCAGCTTCAGCTCGGCGAGACCCGCTCGCGCGGGTTCGAGGCGCAGCTCGTCGCCGCCGTCACCCCGGACCTCAACGTTATCGGCTCGTTCACGACCTACAACCTGGAGATCGTCCGGGGCGACATCGGCACGATCGGCCGGACCCCGACCAACGTGCCCGAGACCCTCGCCTCGGTCTTCGCCGACTACACCATCCCGACCGGGGACTGGGCCGGGTTCGGCTTCGGCGGCGGCGCCCGCTACGTCGGCCGCTCCTTCGCCGACGTGTCCAACACCCTGACGGTGCCGGAGCGGGTGCTGTTCGACGCGGTGGTCCATTACAGCCGCAACAACTGGCGCGCGGCGATCAACGTCGCCAACCTGCTCGACAAGCGCTTCGTCTCGGCCTGCCAGTCGGTCACCGCCTGCTTCTACGGCGAGGAGCGCCGGGTCACCGCGAGCCTCAGCTACAAGTGGTAGGCTGGTCGCTCCCGGCCCGGGCGGCCCCCGCCCGGCTCGGGCCGCTGGTCCCGTTCTTCTGCCTTGCCGTCACGTTCGGGACCACGCTGGGCTTCCTGGCGTCCGGCGCGCCGCTGATCCTGCGGGTGCGGGGGATCGAGCTGGCGCAGGTCGGCCTGCTCCAGCTCATCAACCTGCCGGTCGGGCTCACCTTCCTGTGGGCGGTGGTGGTCGATCGTGTCCGCCTGCCCGGCCTGCCGCACCGCATCGGCTGGATCGCGGTCATGCAGGCGGCGGGCATCGCCCTGCTGGTGCTGCTGAGCGCCGGCGAGCGCTGGCCGCTTTCCGCCCTGTTCGGGCTCGCGGTGGCGACGAGCCTGTGCGTCGCCACCATGGACGTCGCCCTCGAGGCCCTGGTGGTCGAGACCGTGCCGGCGCAGAGCCGGACCGACGTCGCGGCGGCGAAGTTCTGCGGCGCCTCCCTCGGCGGCATCCTCGGCGCCGGCGTGCTGGTGGCGCGCTACGACGTCCTCGGCTGGCACGCCGCCCTGCTCGTCGTCGCCGGCCTCAACCTCGCCTGCCTGCTGCCGGTCCTGCGCTACCCGGAGGCGCGGCTGCGCCGGGCGCGGCCGGCCGATTCCGCCGCGCCCGGAACCGCGCGCTTCGGGCGCCTGCGGGCGCTGGCCAGCCGGATCGCCGTCCTCGGCGGCTACTTCGCCGCCCTGTCGCTGCTCGGTGGCTTCAACAACCTCGCCCTGCTCGATCTCGGCCTGCCGCTGGCGCAGGTCGGCCTCGTCACCGGCACCGCCTCGCCGCTGATCGGCCTCGTGATGGCGGCGCTGTCGGGCGCCCTCGTGCGCCGCTTCGGCACCGTGCCGCTCATCACCGTCTCGGCCATCGGCGCCGCCGCGGCCGGCGGCGCGATGGCGGCGGCGAGCCTCGCCGGGTCGGTGCCGCTGGCGGTCGCCGCGACTCTGTTCGGCCTCGTCTGCGGCGGCGGTCTCGGTGTACCGGTCTTCGCCATGATCTACCGCTGGGCGCAGGGCCCGCTGCCCGCCACCGATTACGCGCTGCTGTTCGGCGCGGCATTCTTCGCCGCGATGCCGGTGCGGGTCGCCGCCCCGGCGCTCGCCGGCGCGCTCGGCTGGCCAGCCTATTTCGTCGTCGCGGTCGTCGCCTACGCTCTCGCCTTCGCGGTCCTGCGCCGGGCGATCGCCCGCACGCTCGCCGCCGACCGGAAGGCGGGCGCGGCGTGACCGGCGCACGGACCCTGACCGAGGCCGTCGCGGCGCGGCTGCCGCCGTCGCTGGCGACCTACGGCACCCGGGTCGCGGTCGGCCCCTGCGGCGCGGACGCCTGCCCGGCCGCCTGCCTGCGCGACCCCGCCCGCCTCGACCGCATCCTGGCCGGCTTCGGTGCTGCTTACGCCCCGGAGGGCGCGCCGCCCGACCGTCGCTCGCTGGTGTCGCTGTGGTCGCAGACCTGGCTCGCCGCCCTGGTCATCCCGTCCGCCACCGCGCTGGTCTGCCTCGGCCGGGCCCTGCCGGTCGCCCTCGACGCGGTGGCGTTCGAGCTCGACGGCGCCCACGCCCTCGCGCGCTTCGTGTTGCCCGCCGAGGCCCCGGCGCGGGGCGGCTTCGCGGGCCTCGTCGACGACCACCTCGACCCGTTCATCGGCCTGTGCGCCGCCGCGACCGGGATCTCGCCCCGCGCCCTGTGGGGCAATGCCGGGGTGATGCTCGACGTCACGGTGAGCGAACTCGCCGCCTCCGGCCCAGTCCTGCCCGGCCCGGCGGCGGAGGTCGCCGCGCTGCTCGGCCGGCACTCGTCGGACTCGCACTCATCGGACCGGTCTCCCTGCGCCGCCGCGCCGGACTGCCCGCTGGCGCGCACCTTCCGGGGTCCCGGCCGCCCGCGGCGGGTCTGCTGCCTGCGCTACCGCCTGCCGGGCGTCCCCTCCTGCGGCGCCCTTTGCCCCGCCGACCCCGGCCCCGCCCAACCCCAGACCGAAACGCCATGCTGAAGGCCTTCCTCGCCTATTACCGGCCGCACCGGACCCTCTTTCTGGTCGATTTCGGCTGCGCGGTGCTCGCCGGCCTGCTCGAACTCGGCTTCCCGATGGCCGTGAAGGCGTTCGTCGACGTGCTGCTGCCGCGCCAGGACTGGGGCCTGATCCTGGTCGCCGCCGCCGGGCTCGCCGTCGCCTACGCCCTCAGCGCCGGGCTGATGGTGGTGGTGACCTACTGGGGTCACGTGCTCGGCATCAACATCGAGACCGAGATGCGCCGGCGCGCCTTCGACCATCTCCAGAAGCTGTCGTTCCGGTTCTACGACGGCCAGAAGACCGGCCACCTCGTCGCCCGGGTCACCCGCGACCTGGAGGAGATCGGCGAGGTCGCCCATCACGGCCCCGAGGACCTGTTCATCGCCGTGATGACGCTGGTCGGCGCCTTCGCGCTGATGTTCTGGGTCCACCCGCCGCTCGCCCTGATGACCGCCGTGATCGTGCCGCTGATCGCGGTGGTGACGCTGCGCTACGGCGGGCGCATGACCCGCAACTGGCAGGCGCAGTACGGCCGGGTCGGCGACTTCAACGCCCGAATCGAGGAGAATGTCGGCGGCATCCGGGTAGTGAAGGCGTTCGCCAACGAGGCGCACGAGCGGCGGCTGTTCGCCCGCGACAACCAGCTCTACCGCGAGACCAAGCTCGACGCCTACCGCATCATGGCGGCGGGCCAGACCCTGAGCTATCTCGGCCTGCGGCTGGTCCAGATCGTCGTGCTGCTCGGCGGCGCCGCCTTCGTGGTCCGGGGCGACCTGTCGCCCGGCGGCTTCGTCGGCTTCCTGCTCCTCGTCGGCGTGTTCTACCGCCCGCTGGAGAAGATCGGCGCGGTGATGGAGACCTATCCGCGCGGCGTCGCCGGCTTCCGCCGCTTCCAGGCGCTGCTGGCCATCGAGCCCGACATCGTCGACCGCCCGGGCGCCGTCCCGGCCCCGCCGCTGCGCGGCGAGATCCGGTTCGAGGGCGTCGGCTTCGGCTACGAGCCCGACCGGCCGGTCCTGTCGGGGATCGACCTCGCGGTGCGGGCCGGCGAGACGGTGGCCTTCGTCGGGCCCTCGGGCGCCGGCAAGACCACCCTGTGCTCGCTGGTGCCGCGCTTCTACGACGTCGATCGCGGCCGCATCGCGATCGACGGGCTCGACATCCGCGACGTCACCCTCGCGTCGCTCCGCGGCCAGATCGGCATCGTGCAGCAGGACGTGTTCCTGTTCGCCGGCACGATCCGGGAGAACATCGCGTATGGCCGCCTGGATGCCGGCGAGGACGAGATCCGCGAGGCCGCCCGCCGCGCCCGGCTCGGCGCCCTCATCGACGCGCTGCCGGAAGGCCTCGACACGGTGATCGGCGAGCGCGGCGTCAAGCTGTCGGGCGGGCAGAAGCAGCGCCTCGCCATCGCGAGAATCTTCCTGAAGAACCCGCCGATCCTGATCCTCGACGAGGCGACCTCGGCCCTCGACGCCGAGACCGAGCGCGAGATTCACCTCGCGCTCACCGAACTCGCCGAGGGCCGCACCACCCTCGTCATCGCCCACCGCCTCGCCACGATCCGCCACGCCGACCGCATCGTCGTGGTGGCCGAGGGCGGCATCCTGGAGGAGGGCCGCCACGAGGACCTGCTCGCCGCCGGCGGCGCCTACCGGCGCCTCCACCTCGCCCAGTCCCTCGACATCCGGCCGGAGCCGGGGATCGTCGCGGCGGAGTGATACCAACGGTCGTTGAAAACGACCTTTGGTTCCGTTCTCGAATTTTCGTCAAGCCTTTGGCTTGGCATCGAAAATTCGAGATGGATCAATGGTCCGATGCGTCAGCATCTTGGGCCATTGGTATGAGCGACCGGAAACGGTATCACTCCCGGTACGCCGGCTCCTCGGCGTCGAGGGTCCGGCGCAGGCTGAGCAGGTGCAGGCGGGCCGATTCCGGGTCGCCCTCGCGCATCTGGCGCGCGGCGGCCTCAGCGATCGCTGTCGGCACCGGGATCACCGGGCGGCCGGTCGAGAGGGCGAGCACCTGCACCTGGGCGGCGCGCTCGAGGTAGTACAGGTCGTCCCACGCCTCCGCGATCGTCGGGGCCAGCACCATCACCCCGTGGTGCTTCATGAACACGATGTCGGCCTCGCCCACCGTGCCGGCGATGCGGTCGCCCTCGCGCTCGTCGAGGGCGAGCCCGTTGTAGTCGCGGTCGAAGGCGGTGCGGCCGTAGAACTTCAGCGCCGTCTGCCCGGCGAAGATCAGCGGCTCGCCCTCGGTCATGGTGAGAGCGGTGGCGTAGGGCATGTGGGTGTGGAACGCGACCCGGGCGCGCGGCACCGCCTTGTGGATGCGGGCGTGGATGTAGAACGCCGTCGCCTCCGGCGCGCCCTCGCCCGCCACGACGTTGCCGTGGAGATCGCAGACCAGCAGCTTCGAGGCGGTGAGTTCGCGGAAGGCGTAGCCGTAGGGGTTGACGAGGAAGAGGTCGTCGTAGCCCGGCACCATCGCCGAGAAGTGGTTGCAGATCCCCTCCTCGAAGCCGAGGCGGGCCGCCATGCGGAAGCAGGCGGCGAGATCCTCGCGCGCCCGGCGGACCTCGTCTCCGTCGAGATCCGGCTGGTTCGGTCCGGCGGCGGTGCCGGGGCGGTGGCCGAGGGAATGCGCCATGGGGGTCTCGCGTCGCGGATCGTGTCCGCGAGGCTAGCCCCAGGGGCACGCCGCCGCTACTCGCCGATGCCGAAAAGCTTCTCCAGGAAGTTGCGGTCCTCCGGGCTCGGCCCGCGCCGCGGCGCCGGGCGGGGAGGGGAGGGCGCAGCGTCGCCGTTGATGAGCCCGTCGATCAGGGTGCCGAGGCTCGGCGGCTCGGCCGAGGCCGAGGCGACCGCGGCCGGGCCGCGGCGCCAGCGGGCGGCGCCCGGCAGGGCGACCGGCTTGTCGGCCTTCAGCGCCTCGGTCATGAAGCGGTCCCACACCTCCAGCGGCAGGTTGCCGCCGGTGACGCGCTTGGTCGATTCGCCGTCGTCGTTGCCGAGCCAGACCCCGGTGACGAGGGTGCCGGAGAAGCCGACGAACCACGCATCGCGAAAATCCTGGCTGGTGCCGGTCTTGCCGGCGAGCTCCCAGCCGGGGATGTCGCCCTTCTTGGCCGTGCCGCTGACGAAGACCTCGTGCATCATCGCGTTCATCATCCCGACGGCGTTCGGGTCGATGACCCGGCCGAGCCCGCCGGGATTGCGCTTGTAGATCACCTTGCCGGCGACCGTCTTCACGCTGCTGATGACGTAGGGGATCACCCCGGTGCCGCCGTTGGCGAAGGCCGCGTAGGCGCCGACCAGCTCCATCGGCGTCACCTCCGAGGTGCCGAGCGCGATCGAGGCGTTGGCCTGGAGCGGCGAGGCGATGCCGAGGCGCTGGGCGGTCTGCACCACCGCCTTCGGGCCGACCTCCATGCCGAGGCGCACCGCCACGGTGTTGAGCGAATGGGCCAGCGCATCGCGCAAGGTCACGGGGCCGGAATAGGAGCGGGTGTAGTTCTCCGGGCTCCAGCCCTTGATCGAGAGCGGCGCGTCCTCCCGCACCGTGTCGGGGGTGAGGCCGCGCTCGATCGCCGTGAGGTAGACGAACGGCTTGAACGACGAGCCCGGCTGGCGCTTGGCGGTGGTGGCGCGGTTGAACTGGCTCAGGGCGTAGTCGCGCCCGCCGATCAGCGCCCGGATCGCCCCGTCCGGCTTCATCGACACCAGCGCGCCCTGGCCGACGGCGAACCGCTGGCCCTTCTGGGTCAGCTCGTCCACCAGCGCCCGCTCGGCGAAGCCCTGAAGTTTCGTGTCGACGGTGGTCTGGACCGCGATGTCGGTCTCGATCGTGCCGACGAAGTCGTCGAGCACGTCCATCACGAGGTCGGCGACGTAGTTCGCCGAGCCGCCATTGGCCGCTCGCGCCGGCTTGGCCGGGCTCGCCAGCGCGACCTGCACGTCGCCGGTCTTGGCGAAGCCGAGTTCCTGCATCGCCGCCAGCACCTGGGCGGCCCGGGCCTGCGCGGCCGGCAGGTTGCGGTTGGGCGCCAGCCGCGACGGCGCCTGGACGAGGCCGCCGAGCATCGCCGCCTCGGCCAGCGTCACGTTCTTGGCGGGCTTGGCGAAGTAGCGCTGCGCAGCCGCCTCGACGCCGTAGGCGCCGGCGCCGAAATAGACCCGGTTGAGGTAGAGTTCGAGGATCTCGTCCTTGGTGTAGGTGTGCTCCAGCCACAGCGCCAGGATCGCCTCCTGGATCTTGCGCGAGGCGGTGCGCTCCTGGGTCAGAAAGAGGTTCTTGGCGAGCTGCTGGGTCAGGGTCGAGCCGCCCTGGGCGACGCCGCGGCGGGTCAGGTTCTGGCCGATGGCGCGGGCGATGCCGATCGGGTCGATGCCGAAATGGCCGTAGAAGCGCCGGTCCTCGATCGCCACGAAGGCCCGCGGCAGATAGGGCGGCAATTCCTTGATGCTCACCGTGCGGCCGCCGGTCTCGCCGCGGTTGGCGAGCAGCGAGCCGTCGCTCGCCAGGATCGCGATGTTGGGCGGGCGCTTGGGCACCGCGAGCTGGTCGATCGGCGGCAGTTGCGAGGCGTGGTAGGCGACGAGGCCCGCGACCGCCACGAGGGCCCACAGGCCGAGCACGACGGTGCCGTAGGCGAGGCGCCCGAGGACCGAGCGTCGGCGCCGCGCCGGCTTGGTCGCTCGCTTCGGCGATGCGCCCGAGGATCTGCCCGCCTTCGCCACCTCGCCCCCCGCACGCTCGCCGCGCGACAGGCGCAGGTCGAGCGTCGCGGGATCCGGGCGCTCTCCGCCGTCGAATCTCGGCTCGACCCGCCCGCCGCGCTCGCGTCCCTTCGCCATCGCCTCGCAATCCTTCGCCCGGATCGGGCGCCGGATCGTGAAGAGACGCTAAATGAGGCGGGTTTAAGGGCTCTTAACCGCCGAATTCGCAAGACCTCGCCTTGACTTACGCCCTTCGGGCGCGGGTGCGGAGCGAATCATGCGCCCCGGCGCCGCAGGCCGGAACGGCGCAGGTCAGCCCGCGTTCCGCTCGTCTCATGAGCAACCTTCCCGAGACCTCGCCCGTCCTGCACCTCCTGATTGCAGACGGCAACGACCGCGCGGGCCGCGCCCGCCACCGCGCCGCCCGCGGGCGCAGCTCGGCCGAGAGCTTCGCCGCGGTGATCGCGGATCTCGCGCCGGGCACGGCCTGCCACTGCCTCGCCCCGGCCGATGCCGAGGCGGACCTGCCGCCGGGCGGGCTCGACGCCTATGACGGCCTGATCTTCACCGGCTCGACCCTGCAGATCCGCGACGCAACCCCCGAGGTGATGCGGCAGGTCGCGCTGATGCGGACGGCTCTGGAGGCTGGGCTGCCGGTGCTCGGCTCGTGCTGGGGCCTGCACGTCGCGGTCGCGGTGGCGGGCGGCTCGGTCGGGGAGAGCCCGCGCGGACCCGAATACGGCCTCGCCCGCGGCCTCGCGCTCACCGCCGCGGGGGCGGCGCATCCGTTCCTCGCCGGCCGCCCGGCGCGCTACGACGCGCCGGCGATCCATTGCGACGCGGTGACCGCCCTGCCGCCCGACGCCGCCGTGCTCGCCGCCAACGACCGCCTCGACGTGCAGGCCCTCGCCCTGCGGTTCGGCGCCGGCACGTTCTGGGGCACGCAATACCATCCCGAACTCGACCTCGACGATCTCGCGACGCTGCTGCGGCTGAGCGCCGACGAGGTCGTGGCGGCCGGCCTGCAACCGGACCGGGCGGCGGTCGAGGCCGAGGCGGACGATCTCGATGCCCTGGCGCGCGGCCCCGACCCGGCCCGCGCCGAACGCCGCGGCCTCGGCCGCGAGGTGCTGGACGCGACGCGGCGCCGGCGGGAGATCGGCAATTTCCTCGGTGGGCTGGTGGGTACGAGGGCCGTTGGAATGTGAAGCCGGAGCGCGCCCCACTCGGCCGCGCCGGAGGAGGCGCGCAGAGATGGGCTGCCGGGAGGCGGAACCCCGATTCGGCTCCGCGAACGCAGCGCCGCTACCTTCGCTCTTCAGCCGGACGGGGCAGCGGACGAAGGGTGACGAACCTCGCCGTGCCGCCCTTGGCATCGCCATCGACCTGCCAGACGCTCCGGATACGGAGGGTGCGACCGCCCGGACTGGAGAGGGGGCCCTCGAAATAATGCTTGATCCCGTAAGGGGTCTCGAAAGCCGCGACCCAGGACGACGGAGACGGATGTCGTCCAAGCGCATCCATCAATTCGAGAGGCCGATCGGGCGAAAAGCCGAAGCGCATGAGAAGCCCAGCCTTCGCCGCCCCATCCACACTGTTCAGATTGAGCAGGTAGCCCGCGATCTTCGATTCCGGGATCGTGAAGGCGGAAGGATAGGGATGCGCGGCGGTCAAGCCGGAGCGCGCTCCACGACCCTCAGCAGTCCCGCGTCCACCGTGGCGAGTGCATCCACCGGCTGGGTGAACTCGACCTCGAAAGCCGCGCCTTCGGCCCACACCGAGACCACGGTCCCGACCGCCCCTGCCGGAACCGCCACCTCCTCGTCTCCGAGAACACCGGCCAGCAATTCGACGCGATCGAGTTCCCGGATCCGATGCGGTGCATCCCCGTCCCGAGCAACGGGGTGCGGAGGCGTTGAAGCGACAACCGTGAGCAGGCGATCGGCCATGTCCGGGAAGCTACATCCTTTGGCGTCCGCTGCAACTCCCCAAGCCGGGAACGAGCGGAGCCGACGACCCGGCGCACTCCCTTCAGGCGGGGCGGGCCACCGCGCCCCCCACCCCCGGCCGCACCCCGGCGAGGTGCAGCGCCGCGGGCCGGCGGAACAGCAGGTTGGCCGGGGTGTGGCGCACGACGCGCTCCAGGGCGAGCGGCACCAGCACCGCCGCCGTCGTGACCAGCACCGAGGCGAGGCCGATATCGGGCACGAGGCCGGTCTTCGCCAGCACGGTCCGGGTCGCCGCCATCGGCAGGAAGAACGCGAGGTAGATCACGATCGAGCGCTCGCCGCAGGCGCGCAGGCGCGCCGTCACCGGACCGCCGACCCGGGTCAGCAGGGCGGCGGCCGTCACGATGGCGAGCGCCCCGGCGGCCCCGAGGACGAGGCTGACCCCCGGCAGGCTGGCGAGGGTCGGGAAGCGCGGGAGCGCGGTCGGGGTCAGCGCCAGGGCGCCGTTGACCAGCGCCCAGGCGGCGAGGCCGGCGAGGGCGAGCAGAACCCGGGAGCGGGCGGCCGCCGCCAGCGCGAAGATCCGGGACGCGAACAGGTATCCGCCGACGAAGTAGACGAAACGGGCGCAGAACTCGTCGACGAGCAGCGAACCGGTCTCGATCGATGCGACCTGGAGCAGGGCGGCCCCGCCGAGCAGCACCGGCCAGGGCAGCCGGCGCAGCAGCTTGGTCGCGACCGAGAACACCGCCAGCAGGTAGATGAACCACAGGGTCGAGTACGGCTCGATCAGGCCGTGGGCGAGATGGGCGAGGAAGACGCCGGGCCCGCCGCCGCCGGTGATCGGCCCATACTTCACCGCCGACTGGATCACCAGCCACAGCAGGTAGAAGTAGGCGAAGTGCACGACGCGCCGGTCGGCGAACAGGCGCCAGTCGCGGTCGACCACCCGGCCGACGAACAGGCCCGACAGCAGGAAGAAGTCCGGGATCCGGAACGGTTTGGCGAAGGCCACGACCTCGTGCAGGAAGCCCTCGCCGCCCATCGCCTCGCCGGTGCCGAGGGTCGAGTGCATCATCACCACCAGGATGATGCAGATCCCCTTGGCGACGTCGACCCAGTCGAGCCGCCCGCCCGCCGGACGGACCGGATCGTCGGGCCGCACGGACAGGGCGGGGTCGGGGCTCGGGCGTGCGATCATGGCGGGCCTCCCGCGGGCGGGCCCGCTCCCCCGGCGATAGCCGGGAGAGGTAAAGGTCCGGTGGGCACGATGGCGGCGATTCGACCGGATCGCGCCATTCCCCCGCGTTATCCCTCCAGCGGCTCGTCGGCGATCAGCTCGATGCCGAAGCCCGACAGGCCGACATAGGCGCGCGAGGAGGTGGTGAGGTTGCGGATCGAGACCACGCCGAGGTCGCGCAGGATCTGGGCGCCGAGGCCGATCTCGCGCCACTGGCGCACCCGCTGGGCCTCGGCGCCGTCGGTCTCGGCGTCGGGCACGTGCGACAGCGGCACCCCGGCGGTGCCGTCGCGCAGATACACCAGCACGCCGCGGCCCTCCTTGGCGAAGCGGCGCATCACCGTCTCGACCGCCCGCCCGCCCTCGATCACGTCGGCGACGACGTTGGAGCGGTGCAGCCGCACCGGCACGTCGCGCCCGTCGCCGATGCGGCCGAACACGAAGGCGAATTGCTGCATCGGCTCGAACGGGGTGGTGTAGGCGTAGCCGGTCATCGCGCCGCACTCGGACTTGACCGGGAAGGTGGCGACCCGCTCGACCAGCTTCTCCCGCGCCTGCCGGTAGGCGATGAGGTCGGCGACCGAGATCTGGCGCAGGCCGTGGGTCTGGGCGAAGGCGGCGATCTGCGGCCCCTTCATCACCGTGCCATCGTCGTTGGCGAGTTCGCAGATCACGCCGACCGGCGGCAGCTTGGCGAGCCGGCACAGGTCGACCGCCGCCTCGGTATGGCCCGAGCGCATCAGCACGCCGCCGTCGCGGGCGATGAGCGGGAAGACGTGGCCGGGGCGCACGAAATCGCCCGCCCCCATGTTGCCGTTGGCGAGCGCCCGCACGGTGTTGCAGCGCTGCTCGGCCGAGATGCCGGTGGTCAGGCCATGCTTGACGTCGACCGTGACCGTGAAAGCGGTGCCGAGCGGCGCGTCGTTCGAGGCCACCATCGGTTCGAGCCGCAGGCGCTTGGCCTCGCCGCTGGTCACCGGGGCGCAGACGATGCCGCAGGTGTTGCGGATGATGAACGCCATCTTCTCGGGCGTGCACAGCGAGGCGGCGACGACGAGGTCGCCTTCGTTCTCGCGGTCGTCGTCGTCGGTGACGACGACGATCTCGCCGCGGGCGAAGGCGTCGAGGGTCTCGATCACGGAATCGTGGGGCACGGGCATCTCCTGCCGCGGGGGCCGGGCGAGCCCCAGAAAGTCGTTGGGCGTCACGGCGCCGCCGGTCTCGCGCAGCACAAGCGCGGCGGTCTCCCGCGACGGCCACGGGCGCTCGCTGTTGCACAGACCCGTCACCGCCGCCGGGGACAACCCGCAGCGGCGCGCGAAGTCGATTCGGGACACGCCCTGGTGCCGGAGCCAGTCGCCGAGTTTCACCGCCCCGTCATAAGGCCACTGGCGTTTCGGTCAAACTGAAATCATCGTCGATTTCACCAGGACTGAAACGGCGCCGGTTCCCCGACCTGTCCGCGATGGCGCAGATAGTGGTCGGCGAGCACGCAGGCCATCATCGCCTCGCCGACCGGCACCGCCCGGATGCCGACGCAGGGATCGTGGCGGCCCCTGGTGCGCACGTCGGCCGGCTGGTTGTCGCGGGTCACGCTGGCCCGCGGCGTCAGAATCGAGGAGGTCGGCTTGACCGCGAAGCGGCAGACCAGCGGCTGCCCGGTCGAGATGCCGCCGAGCACCCCGCCGGCGTGGTTGGCGAGGAAGACCGGCCCGCCCTGGTTGCCCGGGCGCATCTCGTCGGCATTGTCCTCGCCGGTCAGGGCCGCCGCCGCGAAGCCGTCGCCGATCTCGACGCCCTTGACGGCGTTGATCGACATCATGGCGGCGGCGAGATCCGCGTCGAGCTTGCCGTAGACCGGGGCGCCGAGGCCCGGCGGCACGCCCTCGGCCACCACCTCGATCACCGCGCCGAGCGACGAGCCGGCCTTGCGCACGCCGTCGAGGATCTCCGCCCACCGCTCCGCAGCGACCGGGTCGGGGCAGAAGAACGGGTTGTTGTGCACCTCGTCCCAGTCGAAGCGGGCGCGGTCGATCGCGTGCGGCCCGAGCTGGACCAGGGCGCCGCGGATGACCACGCCCGCCGGCAGCACCTTGCGGGCGATCGCCCCGGCGGCGACCCGGGCCGCGGTCTCGCGCGCCGAGGAGCGCCCGCCGCCGCGGTAGTCGCGGATGCCGTATTTGGCGTCGTAGGCGTAGTCGGCGTGGCCCGGCCGGTAGGCGTCGCGGATCTCGGAATAGTCCTTCGAGCGCTGGTCGACGTTGTCGATCATCAGGGCGATCGGCGTGCCCGTGGTGAGCTGGCGCCCGCCGGTGCGGTCGTCGGCGAACACGCCCGACAGGATGCGGACCGCGTCCGGCTCCTGGCGCTGGGTGGTGAAGCGCGACTGGCCCGGCCGGCGCCGGTCGAGCTCGGCCTGGATCTCGGCGGCCTCCAGCGGGATCCGCGGCGGACAGCCGTCGACCACGCAGCCGAGGGCCGGCCCGTGGCTCTCGCCGAAGGTGGTGACGCGGAAGAGATGGCCGAAGCTGTTGTGCGACATGACCGCGCCCGTCTAGCGCGCGGCGGGCCGAAGGGCCAGCGCGACGCGCGGATCGGGCGCCAGGGGGAAGGCGCGGCCCCGGTCGTTGCCGGATTTTCGGGATACCTGTATATACAGGTTCATGGTGATCGTGTGGGATGAGCCGAAGCGATTGGCCAATCTCGACAAGCATGGGCTCGATTTCGCCAGGCTCGATCCCGGCTTCTTTCTCTCGGCCGTCGTCAGGGCCAGTCATTCCGGCCGTTTCCTCGCCCTCAACCGGCACGAGGGCCTGCCTGTCGCGGTGGTCTTCCGGCCCCTCGGATCAGAAGCCATCTCTCTCATCAGCCTGCGCCCTGCCAGGGTGGACGATCGGAGGTTGATTCCATGACGAAGCCGGGCTTTCAGGGCGGCCGCGGATACACGCAGGTCGATTGGGACGAAGTCTCCGACAACCCCGAATGGACGGAGGCGGACGTCGCAGCCGCCAAGCCGTTCACCGAGGTGTTTCCCGATCTCGCCGCCTCGCTCCGCAGGCGCGGCCCGGCCCAGACCAAGGAGGCGATCTCGATCCGTATCGATTCCGACGTGCTGGAGAAGCTGCGCGCCTCCGGCGAGGGCTGGCAGAGCCGCGTCAACGACGTGCTGCGGGCCTATGTCGAGAAGAGCGCAGCCTGAGCAGGTTTCGCAAAAGTGGCTGCCGCTTTTGCGCGAAAAACCTGCGACAAAACAATGAACCAAGCGGACGAAGCGTTGGCCTGCCAACGCAAGTCTGCTTGGATCGTCCGCTCATCGCGTTCTCCATGTTACCGAATCGCCGCCTGCCGAACCTGCCTCCGATCGCCGCGCAGGCCATGCCGGCGAACGGGTGTAGCGGGGCGGAAGGGACAGAGGTGAGCGTCTCCTACAGGTCAAAACCGCACGCGCCGTCGCAGCAGGGCGACCAGTTCCATAGGGGCGGCCTGCCGCAGGATCACGGCTTCGCAGAGGCGACCGAGATCCTCGCCATCATTCACCGCGTACTCCCCGCCGTTGCGCTCGATGAATTCCAAGGCGGCGAAGAACGCCGTGCGCTTGTTGCCTTGTTGGAAGCAGTGGTTCTGGCCGATGCCTTCCAGGAGGCGGACAGCCAGTACGATGCGATCGTCCTCGCCTTCATACGCCCAGGCGTTCAATGGTCGAGCGGCTGCGCTTTCCAGGCTACCACGGTTCAGGACGTGAAACGGCTCCGACGTTCCGCTCAGGATTTCCTGATTAATTGCCTCGATTTCATCCGCCGTGATCCAAATTGGAGGATCAGCGGGCAAGGTAGGCAGCCGTCTTTGGGAATTGCTTCAACCGGCGCGCTGTCCGTTCTCTGACGCCCTCGACATCGGCTGGCCGCCGAAGGGCATTCTGCATGTATTCAGACTTCTCATCCTCCCGTAGAGGGGCGGAGTCCAAAACCTGAGAAGATATAAAGCTGTCTAGCCGCTCTCTGGCGTCTCTGATTCGAGTCAGAATTTTTTCATAGGTAGCTGCCCGACCCTTCGCCATCTGCTCGATGCGTCTGATTTCTCGACGCATGAAGCGCTCCGTATCGGCTGAGATCTGACGAGATCGTGCTGCTATCATCAGGACGCCGCGGATGCTTTCGCCGTCCATATCGGCGTAGGTCTTGCGGTCGCCTTCTACTCCCTCCAGTTGGTCCGCAAGATGATTCGACAGCGACCGAAGCAGATCGAGAGACTCAGAGCGGCACGCGCTCTCGATCAAAATCGGCATCTCGGCCAAACCGCGTAGGACACCGGCACGCCAAGACGTGTATCTCTCGATTATAGTATCCGTCGAGGCACGAAGCTGTTCTCTCGCTTCATCGATCGAGGCGTTGGATGTGAGGCTTGGCGCAGGGAAAACGGTCGTTGCGGCTCGCGGCTTGCTCGTCACTGCACTTTGCACGGCCTCGAAAGCCGACATGTCGAAGGCGGGCAAGCCCATCGGGAACTCCTGATGGAAGGAATGTAGTGCGCCAGCCGCTCCTGGCGCAATCTGGTTTCCCGTCTCAGCTCTTCGTCGCCGCTTTCGCTTCCCCGGCGATGGGCTTCATGGTCCTCACGCGGACTGCCCATCCGCTCACCCGTGCCGGCCGCTGTGGGTTCCCCGCCTAATCCGGCACCTCGTCGATCGAGGCCGGCTCGCGGGCCGGCGTGGTGTTGTGGGCGTGGCGCAGCTCCGACAGGGCTGGGTAGGCCGCGAGCCGCGCCCGCATCAGCGAGCCGAGGGGACGGTGGGCGGCGAGCCCGTGACCGGGGCGGAACGTCATCACCTCGTCGACGAAGACCTGCCGGGCCGGGCCGAAGGCGTCCTGCTGCGGCAGGACGATCCGGGCCACCGTGCGGTACGGGCTGACCGCCTCCGGCCACTCCACCGAGGCGTCCTCGACCGGCATCCGCTCCAGGTCGGTGCAGAGCTGCACCCGCAGTTCGAACACCGCCTCGCCGTCCTGGAACCAGTACAGCACCGCGTTGCGGAAGGCGTTCGGGTCGGCGTCGGTGTCGAGTTCCTCGCCGGCGAGCGCCTGAAGTCCCGGCGAGACCGGAAAGGCGGCGATCTTCGCGACGTAGTCGCCGTACCGGAGCGCCGCCTGGCTGTGATAGCTCTCGGCGAGCGGGTGATAGGGCGGATGGCCGAAGAAATCGAGGATCGGCACATCCTTGCCGGTCACCGCCTTCACCGCCTGATCGGCGAGGCGCGCGGCGCCGGAGATCGCGGCCTTGAGGCCCTCGGGCGCCTTCGCGCTCTGCTCGATGCCGCGCATCGCCTGCAGGAAGCCGGCGGCGTCGGCGCTGGGGAAGACCGGGCCGGTGGCGAGGACGAAGTCCTGGGTGCGCTGGCCCTCGTGCCCGGGCAGCATCGTGCCATCGACCTCGAACACCTTGATCGACATGCCGCGATGGGTCGAGACGCGGTCGCGCAGCAGCTCGCCCGGCCCCTGGGCGAAGCGCACCAGCACCGGATGCGCGCCGGGACGGGCGAACAGGCCCTGCGCGAGTTCGGGAGGCAGGGTGTCGAGCACGGTCAGCGTGCCCTTGACGAACCCGCTGCTCTTGGCGTGGGAGACCCGCACCGCCTGACCGTAGCGGGCGCGCGTCGTCGCGCTCTCCCGCGACATCGACGCGATGATGCCGCGGATCGCCTCGTCCTCGTCCGGCGTCTTCGCCTCGACGGCGTCGCTGTAGCGGAGATACGTGATCCCGTCAGGCATGCTGTCCTCGCACGTTGCCCGAACGACAAGCGGGACGGGGGGATGCGGTTCCGCGCGGCAGGGTGACAGCCGCCCGACGGGGCGTCGCCGGTCCGAACCTCATCCGCCCGGCAGCCCGACGAGAAGCCGCTCGCCCTCGACCCGCACCGGATAGGTGGCGAGGTCGCGGCCGACCGGGCCGCCGAGGGCCTTGCCCGTGGCGATCTCGAACAGGCCGTAATGGAGCGGGCACTCGATGCAGCCCTCGGCCACCTCGCCCTCCGACAGGCGGGCCTCGGCGTGGGTGCAGCGGTCCGCGGTGGCGTGGTAGGCGCCGTCGATCCGGTAGAGCGCCACCGCGGTGCCGGCGCAGGTCCGGCCGATCACCGCGCCCTCCGCGAGGTCCGCGACGGCGGCGGCGTCGTGCCAGACGAGGGACGCTTCGGTCATCGCGGGCGCTCCGGGTGCGGGTTCATACGATTTTCGAGTGATCGCTTCGCGATGCGAAAATCGTCTTCGCGCAGGCGCCGCGGGCTGATGATACGGTTTCCGGAACAATCGTCCGGAAACCGTATCACGCCTCGCTCGACAGCTTCATCAGGACGAGACCGGCGACGATGAGGCCGGCGGCCGCGACCCGCAGCGGCGTCGCCGCCTCGCCGAGGATCGCGATGCCGACCACGAACGACCCGACCGCCCCGATGCCGGTCCAGATCGTGTAGGCGGTGCCGAGCGGCAGGCTCCGCATGGCGAGGGACAGGAGCGCGAAGCTCGCGATCATCGCCACCAGGGTGACGAGGCTCGGCCAGAGCCGGGTGAAGCCGTCCGACTGCTTCATGGCGGCGGCCCAGACGACTTCGAGCAGGCCGGCGACGAGAAGACTGATCCAGGCCACGACGGACCCTCCGCGATCGAGAGCCGGGCCGTCCCGGACGTGGGCCTCGCGGCGAGGGGCGCCCTCGCGGAGAGGGGAAGGGCGTGGCCTTCCGGGTGAGCGGCGCCGCGTCCCGCCGCGCGGGCGGGGCCGGCCCTGATGCCGGAGCAGATGGGTAACCCGGTCGTAACGTCAAGCGCGGGAAGCCGCCTCCGGCCGCGCCGCCGCCCGCCGACACGGGCAGGAAACCGTTGCGGCCCCGCGGCCCGGTGATACCTTCCGCGCCCGATCGCAACCCTGGCGGGGCCCGGACCATGTCGACAGCACACCGGATCGGGCGCCTCGCCGGCGCCGTCGCGCTGGCGTTCGGACTGGGTGGCGCCGCCCTCGGACCGGGTAGCTCTGCCCTGGCGCAGGCCCCCGCGCCTCAGCGCCCGCAGGTCCGGGCCGCCCTGGTGCCGGCGGCCAAGACCTTCCAGCGCGACGGCCTCGCCAGCGAGGCGGTGCGGCTGGAGGCGCAGGTCAAGGCCGAAGCCCCGAACGCGGCGGCCAAGCCCGTGGCGCAGTGGCGGCGCGAGGCCGACCGGGCCGGGAGCGACGGGGACGCGCTCCTCGCCGCCCGGGCCGGCGCCGCGGCGGCCGACCCGGCCGACTGGCGCAACTGGTCGGCCCTGGCCGAGGCGGCGAGCCGCACCGGAAGCGACGACTACGACACCCGCCAGAAGCTCCAGGCCCGCGCCCGGGCCGCCGCCTACCTCGCCTACCAGCGCGCCGTCGCGCGGCCGGACGAGGCCAGGGCCCTGGCGCTCCTCGGCGCGGTACTGGCGGGGCAGGAGAGCTGGCGCCCGGCGCTCGACGCCTACAAGGCCAGCCTCGCGCTCGCCGCCGATCCCGAGACCCAGAAGACCTTCGAGGCGCTGCGGGCCGCGCACGGCTTCCGCATCCTGACCTACACGGTCGATGCCGACGCCGCCGCGCCGCGCGCCTGCTTCAGCGTCTCGGAGGCGCTGGCGAGCAAGACCGATTTCGCCCCCTACGTCGCCGTCACCGGGGCCGGCGGCGTCGCGGTGACCGGCGAGGGCCAGCAGGTCTGCATCGACGGCCTGCGCCACGGCGAGCGCTACGCGGTGGTGCTGCGCCAGGGCCTGCCCTCCGCCACTGGCGAAGTGCTGCTGAAATCCGCCGATTACGAGATCTACGTCCGCGACCGCGCCCCCCAGGTCCGCTTCACCGGCCGCAACTACGTGCTGCCGCGCACCGGGCAGGCCGGGGTGCCGCTGGTCTCGGTCAACGCCCCGAAGCTCGACGTCGAGGTGCTGCGCATCGGCGACCGCGGCCTGCTGCCGGCCCTGCGCTCCGAGGATTTCCTCTCGCAGCTCTCCGGGTCCACCGCCCGCACCATCGCGCAGGAGAAGGGCGTGCGGGTGTGGAAGGGCACCCTCGACACCGCCAAGGCCGAGACCAACAAGGAGGCGGTCACCGCCTTCCCGGTGCTCCAGGCGGTCGGCAAGGTCGAGCCCGGCCTCTACGTGATGCTCGCCCAGCCGAGCGGCGGCACCGCGCTGGCCGACGACGAATCCGGCGGCTACGACACCCAGGCGACGCAGTGGTTCGTGGTCTCGGATCTCGGCCTGACCGCGTTCAAGGGCCGCGACGGCGTCCACGTCTTCGCCCGCTCGCTCGCCTCGGCCGCGGTGGTGAAGGGGGCCGAGATCCGGCTCGTCGCCCGCAACAACGAGGTGCTGGCCGAGCGCGCCACCGACGCCCAGGGCCACGCCGCCTTCGATCCGGGGCTCGCCCGCGGCGAGGGCGGGCAGGCGCCGAGCCTCGTCGTCGCGAAGCTCGGCGACGATTACGGCTTCCTCGACCTGTCGCTCGGCGCCTTCGACCTCACCGACCGCGGCGTGAAGGGCCGCCCGGCTCCCGGCGCCGCCGAGGCCTACCTGTTCCCCGAGCGCGGGGTCTACCGCTCCGGCGAGACGGTGCAGCTCACCGCGCTCCTGCGCGACGCCCGGGGCGCGGCGATCGCCGGCCTGCCCCTGACGCTGGTCGCCAAGCGCCCGGACGGCGTCGAGTACCGCCGCGCCTCGGTGCCCGACGCCGGCCTCGGCGGCCGCGCCTTCTCGCTGCCGCTCCTGCCGGGCGCCCAGCACGGAACGTGGCGGGTCGCCGCCTATACCGACCCGAAGGCGGCGCCGGTCGGCGAGACGAGCTTCCTCGTCGAGGACTACGTTCCCGAGCGGCTCGACGTCACCCTGACTCCGGCGGCGGCCGCGCTCAAGGCCGGCGAGCCGGCGACCGTCGACGTGGCGGCGCGCTACCTCTACGGCGCGCCCGGCGCCGGCCTGTCGGTCTCCGGCAGCGTCGCGGTGCAGGCGGCGGCCGCCAGCGGCATCCGCGGCCTCGACGGGTTCTCGGTCGGCCTCGACGACGAGCGGGTCGAGGCGACCACCGCCGAGATCGACGCGCCCGCGACCACCGACGCGCAAGGCCACGCCCGCCTCACCGTGCCGGTGCGGGCCGAGCCCGGGCCGCGGCCGTTGGAGGCGAAGATTTCGCTCCAGGTCGGCGAGCCCGGCGGCCGGGCGGTGCAGCGCAGCGTCACCCTGCCGATCCTGCCCGTCGGCCCGGTCGTGGCGATCAAGAAGAGCTTTGCCGACCTGCGCGAGGGGGCGAGCGCCGGGTTCGAGGTGGTGGCGGCCCAGCCCGACGGCACCCGCCTCGACCGGCCCGGCGCCACCTGGACCGTGGTGCGGGTCGAACGGAACTACCAATGGTATCGGGCCGACGGCCGCTGGTCCTTCGAGCCGGTGAAGACCACCCGCAAGGTTGCCGACGGCCGCCTCGACCTGAGCCCCGGCGCCCCGGCCCGGATCGCGGTGCCGGTCGGGCTCGGCAGCTACCGGCTGGAGGTGCAGGCGCCCGGCGCCGAGGCCGCCAGCGTCGGCTTCAGCGTCGGCTGGGGCGGCTCGGAGAGCGCCGACGCCCCCGACCTCCTCGACCTCACCCTCGACAAGGCGGCCTTCGCCGCCGGCGACACCCTGCGGGCGCAGATCCGGCCGCGCTTTGCCGGCACCGCCACCGTCGCGGTGGTGAGCGACCGGGTGCACGAGGTCCGCACCCTCGACCTGCCGGCCGCCGGCACCACCGTCGAGATCCCGGTCAGGGCCGAGTGGGGCGCCGGCGCCTACCTCGTCGCCACCGCCTACCGGCCCCTCGATCAGGCGGCCAAGCGCCTGCCCGGCCGGGCGCTCGGTCTCGCGTGGTTCCCGGTCGACCGCGCTGCCCGCAGCCTCGACGTGGCCCTCGACGCGCCGGCCAAGGTCCGGCCGCGGGGCGAACTGCGCCTGCCGATCCGGCTCGCCAACCTCAAGCCCGGCGAGGAGGCGCGGGTGACGGTGGCGGCGGTCGATGTCGGCATCCTGAACCTCACCCGCTACGCCAACCCCGACCCGCTCGGGTTCTTCTTCGGCCAGAAGGCGCTCTCGACCGAGGTCCGCGATCTCTACGGCTACCTCATCGACGGGATGCAGGGCACGCTCGGCGCGATCCGCTCCGGCGGCGACGGCGGCGCGGCCGAACTCGCCGATTCGCCCCCGACCCAGGAGCCGCTGGCGCGCTATTCCGGCGTCGTCACGGTCGGCCCCGACGGCCGGGCCGAGGTGAGCTTTCCGCTGCCCGCCTTCAACGGCACCGCCCGGGTGACGGTCACCGCCTGGAGCGCCGGCAAGGTCGGGGCCGCCGCCGCCGACGTGGTGATCCGCGATCCCGTCGTGGTCTCGGGCACCCTGCCGCGCTTCCTCAACGTCGGCGACCGCTCGCGCCTCCACCTCGCCCTCGACAACGTCGAGGGGGCGGCGGGCGACTACACCCTCGACCTCGACCTCGCCGGCCCGGTCGTCGCCGGGGCTGACGCGCTCCACCGCACCCTGCGGCTCGATCCCGGCGCCAGCGGCGCGGTCGAGATCCCGCTCACGGCGGCCGGGCCGGGCGTCGCGAGGCTGGAGGCGCGGCTGACCGGCCCCGGCCTCGACGCGCCCGCGGCGCAGACCTTCGCGCTGGCGGTCCAGCCCGGCACCGGCGCCCTGCTGCGCCGCTCGGTGCGGCCGCTGGCGGCCGGCGCCAGCATGACCCTGTCGGGCGACCTTCTCGCCGAGATGATCCCGGGTACCGGGTCGGTCTCGGTGGCGGTCTCGACGCTCGGCGGCATCGACGTGCCGGCCCTGCTCCAGGCCCTCGACCGCTATCCCTACGGCTGCACCGAGCAGACGGTGAGCCGGGCGATGCCGCTCCTCTACGTCAATGGGCTCGCCGCCCTCGACCGGCTGGAGATCGACCGCACGGCCGACGAGCGGATCCGCGGCGCGATCGAACGGGTGCTGTCGCGCCAGGATTCGAGCGGCAGCTTCGGCCTGTGGTCGGCCGGCGGCGCCGAGGACCTCTGGCTCAACGCCTACGTCGCCGACTTCCTGACGCGGGCGCGGGAGCGCGGCTTCGCCGTGCCGCAGACCGCCTTCGCCCTCGCCCTCGACCGCCTGCGCAACGCGGTCGCCAATACCGGCGAGGTCACTGGCGGCGGCATGGATCTGGCCTACGCCGCCTATGTGCTCGCCCGCAACGGGCGTCCGGTGATGGGCGACCTGCGCTACCTCGCCGACACCAAGCTCGGGGCGTTCTCGACCCCGCTCGCCCGCGGCCAGATCGCCGCCGCGCTGGCGCTGCTCGGGGACCGCGGCCGCGCCAAGGCGGCGTTCGAGTCCGCCGTCGCGGCCCTGCGCGCCGAGCGCGACAAGGCCGAGTACCGGGCCGATTACGGCTCGCGCCTGCGCGACGGCGCCGGGTTGATCGCCCTCGCCGCCGAGACCGGCGCCGGCCGCGACGCGATCCAGCCGCTCGGCGCGATCGTATCCGAGGAGCGCGGCACGGCGCGGTTCACCAGCACCCAGGAGAATGCCTGGATGGTGCTCGCCGCCCAGGGCCTCGCCAAGGAGACGGCCGGCCTCTCCCTCGCGGTCGACGGCGAGGCGCGGCCGGGCCCGCTCTACCGCAGTTTCCGGGGCGACGCCCTGGAGGCGAAGCCGGTGACGATCGCCAACCGCGGCACCGCCCCGGTCGACGTGGCGCTCGGCATCTCCGGCAGCCCGGCCGAGCCGGAGCCGGCGGAGGCCAGGGGCTACACCGTCGAACGCAGCTACCACCGCCTCGACGGCAGCCCGGTCGACCTGGCGCAACTGCGCCAGAACGACCGCCTCGTCGTGGTGCTGAAGGTCACCGAGGCCCAGGCGCGGGCCGCGCGCCTGCTCCTCGTCGACCGCCTGCCGGCGGGGCTGGAGATCGACAACCCGAAGCTCCTCGACGCCGACGCGCTGTCCGGCCTCGCCTGGGTCAAGTCCGACGTGACGCCGGTCTCGACCGAGTTCCGCGACGACCGCTTCGTCGCCGCCTACGACCGCGACCCGAGCCAGTCGGCCTTCTTCACGGTCGCCTACACGGTGCGGGCGGTGACCCCGGGCCGCTACGTCCACCCGGCCGCCGTGGTCGAGGACATGTACCGCCCCGAGCGCTACGGCCGCACCGCCTTCGGGTCGATCGAGGTCGGGGCGACCCGGTGAGCGCCAATCCGAACCCTCCCCCCGCTCCGGGGGAGGGTGGCGAGCGGATGCGGGGCGGGCCGGGACGAGGACCCGCAAGGGGGGAACGCGACGGTGATCCAGGTGGCGCCTCCCACGACGGTCGCGGCTTGTCCGGAAGCGGCGTTCCCTCCCCCGCAAGTGGAACGGCGGTCTGTGCAAAAACCCTTTTAGAATCAAGCGCGGGATCCCCTCTCCCGAGTGGGAGAGGGGTAGGGGTGAGGGTGGCCCGGGTTCAAGATCAAGCACTGACCGTCGAGCTGCACAGCTCGACGGTTCAGGGTCATTGCGGAACCGTCTCCACCCTCACCCCCGGCCCCTCTCCCACTCGGGAGAGGGGAGATGTGCCACATCTTTTCGCCGGACAGCCCTGCGCAGAGGGGGGAGGGTTCGGGCGGCGGTGGCGCCTCGCCCTTGCCGCTATCCTCGCCACCTTCGCCGGCGCGCTCCTCGCCGCCGCCATCCCCCGCCTGCCGCCCCTTGACCTCGCCGCCGCCGAGACCCGCTCCACGGTCGTCCTCGACCGCGCCGGCACGCTGCTGCGCCCCTTCGCCCTGCCGGACGGGCGCTGGCGGCTGCCGCTGAGCCCGGCCGGCGTCGATCCGCGCTACCTCGCGCTGCTCGAAGCCTACGAGGACCGGCGCTTCCGCGATCATCCGGGCGTCGATCCGGCCGCGATGCTGCGGGCCGCCGGGCAGTGGCTCGTCGCCGGACGCATCGTCTCGGGCGGCTCGACGCTGTCGATGCAGGTGGCCCGCCTCGTCGAGCCGCGGGCCGGACGCTCGCTCGGCGCCAAGCTGCGCCAGATGGCCCGGGCGGTCGAGCTGGAGCGGCGCCTCGGCAAGGACGGGGTGCTGCGGCTCTACCTCGCGCTCGCGCCCTATGGCGGCCCGGTCGAGGGCGTGCGGGCGGCGAGCCTCGCGTATTTCGGCCACGAGCCGGCCCGGCTGACGCTGGCGGAGGCGGCGCTCCTCGTCGCCCTGCCGCAGGCGCCGGAGGCCCGCCGTCCCGACCGCTTCCCCGAGGCGGCGCGGCGCGCCCGCGACCGGGTGCTCGATCTCGCCGCCGCCCGCGGGGCGGTGCGGCCCGACGAGGCCGCGGCGGCCAAGGCCGAGCCGGTGCCGCACGGGCGCAAGCCGTTCCCGATGCTGGCCGCCCACGCCGCCGACGCGGCGCTCGCCGAGGCGCCCGGGCGCCCCGAGCACCGCCTGACCCTCGACGCCCGGCTCCAGGCCAGCCTCGAAGCCCTGGCGGCGGAGCGCGCCGCCGCCTTCGCCCCCGGCGTCTCGGCGGCGATCCTGGTCATCGACAACGCGAGCGGCGCGGTGCGGGCCCACGTCGGCAGCGCCGGCTACCTCGACGCCGCCCGCTCCGGCGCGATCGACATGGCCTCGGCCGTGCGATCGCCGGGCTCGGCGCTCAAGCCGTTCGTCTACGCCATGGCGTTCGAGGCCGGGCTCGCCCATCCCGAGACCCTGCTGGAGGATCGGCCGGCCCGGTTCGGCGCCTCCTACACGCCGGAGAACTTCGACCTCACCTTCCAGGGTACGGTGACGGCGCGGCGCGCGCTCCAGCTCTCGCTCAACGTGCCGGCAGTGGAACTGATGGAGGCGGTCGGCCCGGCCCGGTTCATCGCGCGGCTGCGCGCCGCAGGGGCCGGGATCGTCCTGCCGCGGGACGCCGCGCCCGGGCTGCCGGTGGCGCTCGGCGGCCTCGGCATCACGCTCGCCGACCTCGCCCGGCTCCATGCCGGCCTCGCCCGCGGCGGCGAGGTGCCGGCCCTGGTGCGCCGCCTCGATCTCCCGGCCCCCGCCGGGGAGGCGCGCCGGATCGCCGAGCCGGTGGCGGCGTGGTACGTCGCCGACACCCTGCGCGGCACGCCGCCGCCGGAGAACGCGGCCGCCGGGCGCCTCGCCTACAAGACCGGCACCTCCTACGGCTACCGCGACGCCTGGGCGGTCGGGTTCGACCGCCGGTTCACCGTCGCGGTCTGGCTCGGCCGGGCCGACGGCGCCGGGGTGCCGGGCCTCGTCGGGCGCCTCGCCGCGGCGCCGGTGCTGTTCGACGCCGTCGCGCGCCTCGGCCACGAGCCCGAGCCGGTGCCGGCGGCCCGCGACGCCCTCGTCGCCACCACCGCCGGCCTGCCGCCGCCCCTGCGCCACCTGCGCCGCGACGCGCCCCGCATCGCCGGCCAGCCCGGCACGCCGCCCCTGCGCATCGCCTACCCGCCGGACGGGTCGCGGATCGACCTCGGCCTGTCGGACGGCCCGGGCGCCGCCGGCCTCGCCCTCAAGGCGCTCGGCGGCACGCTGCCGCTGACCTGGATGGTCGACAGCCTGCCGGTGGCCGAGACCGGCCGGCGGCAGGCGGAGTGGCGGCCGGACGGTGCCGGCTTCGTGCGGATCTCGGTCGTCGACGCCTCCGGCGCCAGCGACAGCGTGCTGGTGCGGATCGAGTAGGCGCCGCCTCCTGCTCGCGTCCCGCGCACCGCGCGGAGCATGGCCGGCGCACGGGACGCCGCAACGCCCGTAATTGGAGCGATGACTGGCGGTTAACCTGAATAACCAGGACACGCGCAATTGGCTGTCCTGTCCAATCAGGTCGTCGGCGCGTGCAGGGTAACGGCCTTTCAATGAATCGGCGTCATTGATCCAGATCTCGACGAGCTTGCGGCGCTCCGATCCGGAAACGACACATCCCGGGCTCCGCCGCGACATCGTCGTGACCATCATGCTGGAAGTGGGGGACATGACAGCACCATACGCCGATGCGTCCGGAGCCTCGAACGCGGCCGCCCCGGTCTCCCAGTCGGAATTCCTCGCCCAGACCTACGTGGACGGACGCTACGAGTTCTCCGGCGATCGGAACATCGACGCGGCGCTGATCGGCACCCGGTGGACGCCGTCGACCCTCACCTACAGCTTCCCGACCACCGCAGCCGCCTATGCCGGGAGCGGCTACGCGGCCGGACAGGAGCCGGATCACTTCGCCGCCTTCAACGGATTGCAGCAGGATTCGGCCCGGGCCGCATTCCGTCTCGTGGCCTCCTACACGAACCTGCACTTCGTCGAGGTGTCCGACGCCGACGGATCCCGCCCCACCTTCCGCCTGGGCCAGACCGGGCTGCCCACGACCGCCGACGGGGATCCCTACACGGCGATGGCGGAGTTCCCGACCGAATTCTCCAAGGCGGGCGATGTCTGGTTCAGCAACACGTCGGGCCAAGCCTATTACCCGGATCCGCAGAGGGGAAACTGGGGCGCCGCCACAATGATGCACGAGATCGGGCACGCGCTCGGCCTCAAGCACGGCCAGGACGACTACACGTCCCAGGATCTGAACGGCGATCTCGGGCGCGCCGGTGCCCCCGATCCCCGCTACGGCTCCGTGGCGCTGCCCGCCGACCGGAACGGGCAGGACTTCTCCCTGATGTCCTACAACCGGTCGCCGGCCTTCCCGTGGATCAAGCACGGGAACGAGCCGGAGCCGAACGAGGCGGGTACGGTCGACTACAACCGCCAGAACCCGCAGACCTACATGCAGATCGATATCGCGGCTCTGCAATATCTGTACGGTGCGAATTTCGGCACCAATGCCGGCGATACGACGTATTCCTGGAACGCCACCGACGGCACGATGGCGATCGACGGGGTCGGCCAGGGGATTCCGGTCGACGGCAGGATCCTGATGACGGTCTGGGACGGCGGCGGGACCGACACCTACGACCTCTCGAACTACGCCACCAATCTCGATGTCGATCTCGCTCCCGGCGCGTTCTCGACCCTCGACGTCGCGCAGCGCGTCACCTACCTCTCGCACGACCGCCAGCAGACCGCCCCGTCCCTCGGCAACGTCGCGAACGCGCTGCTCTACCAGGGTGACATCCGCTCCCTGATCGAGAACGCGACCGGCGGCACCGGCAACGACGCGATCGGCGGCAACGATGCCGGCAACACCCTGCTCGGCGGCGACGGCGCCGACACGCTGGGCGGCGTCGCCGGCGACGACCTGCTCAAGGGCCAGGACGGCACCGACTCGGTGCTGGGCGGGATCGGCAACGACTTCGGCTCCGGCGGCTGGGGCAACGACACCGTGCTGGGCGAGGCCGGCAACGACCTGCTGTTCGGCGACGACGACGACGACTGGGTCGACGGCAACGAGGGCGACGACCTCGTCTACGGCGGCACCGGCACCGACACGGTGTTCGGCAGCGCCGGCGGCGACACGGTCTACGGCGAGCAGGGCAACGACTTCATCGGCACCGGCTCGGGCGACGACCTCGGGGTCGGGGGTGACGGCAACGACGAGGTTCACGGCGAGGAGGGCCGGGATGTCCTGTCCGGCGGCGAGGGCAACGACGGTGTCTACGGCGAGGACGGCGACGACGTGGTGAGCGGCGACGGGGGCAACGACTATCTCACCGGCGATGCGGGCGCCGATTCCCTGATCGGTGGCGGCGGCGGCGACCAGATGTTCGGCGGGACCGGGGGCGATACCCTGTCGGGGGGTGAGGATTCCGATTCCCTGTCGGGCGGCGCCGACGGCGACACGCTCGACGGCGGGGCGGGCGCCGACCTGCTGTTCGGCAACAGCGGCGACGACGCGCTGACCGGCGGGGCCGGCGCCGACGTGTTCGCGTTCGGGCGCGGCGACGGGCTCGACCGGATCCTCGACTTCGTGCTCGGCGGCCCGGAGGCGGACGTGATCGCGTTCAACAACGGCGCCTTCGCGGACTTCGCCGGCGTGCAGGCGGCGAGCCGGCAGGACGGGGCCGACGTGCTGATCGCCTATGGCAGCGGCGACGTCCTGGCGCTTCAGAACGTCCAGCTCTCGTCGCTCTCGGCCCAGAGCTTCACCTTCGCCTGACGGGCGTGCCGGGGCTCGGCGCCGGGACAGGCCCCGGAGCCGCGATGGGCGTGGGGCCGGGATCCCGGCTGCCAGGGTCTCCGCTCAGGGACGCGGCCAGCCGAGAAGCCGGTCCGGTGCGAACGGCGCCACCGGCACCGCCGGCTCGCGGCCGGTGGCGAGGTCGGCGACGAGACGGCCGGTGATCGGGCCGGTCGACAGCCCGATATGGCCGTGGCCGAACGCGAGGATCAGGCCGCGGTGGCGCGGCGCGACGCCGATCACCGGCAGCCCGTCCGGGGTCGAGGGCCGCGAGCCGAGCCAGGGGCGGTTGTCGAGGGGGGCCCCGAGCCGCACGGTGCCGGCGGCCTCGCGCGCCGCCGCCTCGATCTGCCGGAGATCGGGCGGGGCGTCGCGGGCGTCCAGCTCGACCCCCGACAGCACCCGCACCCGGCCTTCGCCCATCGGCGACAGGATCGAGCCGGCGCCGGTGTCGTAGACCGGCCGGTTCAGGGCCGGGCTGCCGGGCCGGAGCGCGTAGTGGCGGTGGTAGCCGCGCTCGGCCGCGAAGGCGAAGCGGTAGCCGAGCGGCCGGGCGATCTCGGCCGAGGCGGCGCCCGCCGCCAGCACGACCTGCCGCGCCGCCACCCGGGCGCCGGCGGTCTCGACCGACCAGCCCTCGGCCGCCGGTGCGAGCCGCGTGACGGTGCCGCGCAGGGTCCGGCCGCCGAGGCCGGAAAACAGCCCCTCGCACGCCTCGACGAGGCCGCCGGGATCGGCGATCGTCCCGGTCTCGGGCAGCAGCATCGCGCCGTGGAACGGCCGGATCAGCGCCGGTTCGAGGTCGCGCACGGCCGCGCCGGCCACGATCTCGAACGGAACGCCGTTCTCGGCCAGGATGTCGCGCTCCAGGGCCGACCCCGCCAGGGCGGCCTCGGTCCGGTAGAGCTTGAGCCAGCCGGGATGGCGCAGCAGGTGCGTCGTGCCGGCCCGCTCGGCGAGGCGCCGGTGCTCGCCGTAGGCCGCGGCGGTCAGCGGCGCGAGCGCCGCGGCGGTGCGCCGCCACGCCGACTCGCGCGACGCGGCGAGGAAATGCGCCGCCCAGGGCAGCACCCGCGGCAGGTGACGATGGCGCAGGCGCAGGCCCGGATCGGCGTTGCGCAGATAGGCCGGCAGCTTGCCCCACAGGCCCGGGCTCGCCATCGACAGGATCGAGCCGCGGCTCACCACCCCGGCATTGCCGTAGGAGGTCCGCGCCCGCGCCTCGCCGGGGTCGCACAGCACCACGTCGAGCCCGCGATCCCTCAGGGCGATGGCCGAGGCGAGGCCGACCATCCCGCCGCCGATCACCACGATGTCGGCCGTCATTGCGTTTGACATGGCGGCTCCTATCGGCCGCCCGCGCGTCCGGGACAAGAGGCGCCCGGGACGAGAGGCGTCGCGGGCGACCTCCACCGCCTGGAACCCGACCCGCGGCGTCGCCGCCGAGACCCTGTGCAACCAGAAGGGCAGCGTCCTGGCCTTCCCGGAGACCCGCGCCGCGGCGCGGGCGGCGGCCGGGCGGATGGTCGCCGGGCGCACCCTGCTGCCCGCCGACGCCGAGGAGATGAGCGCGGCGGCAGCGGCAAGGCTCGTGCGGTGAGGCCGCGGCCCGTTCAGGCCCGCAGGATGGCGAGGGCGAGGGCGGCGGCCCAGAACGCCGCCCCGATCAGCGCCGCCCAACCCCAGCCGAGAACCAGCCCCCCATCGTGACGATAGCTGCCGAGGGCGCCGCACGCCCCCGGCGAGAACACCGGCACTGCGGCGACCTGGCCCCAGGTCGCGCAGGGCAGCAGCAGCCGACCGGTGCCGTGCAGGACCCAGAGCCCGGCGCGGGCCAGATGGCCGAGCCCCTCCAGGACGGCAACGGCGTTCCAAAGCCAGCGCGCAGCACGGGATGCGCCCAGCGCCACGGCGACGAGGATCTGGAGGCCGTCATCCATCGGGACCCATCCACGCGGCGGCGTCCGGCCGCGGGGCGGCCCGACGCTCAGAGGAGAAGCGCGCACCGGTGCCGGCCTCCGGGAAAGCCGGATGCCGGTGCCGCCGGTCCCGCGGGAGAAGCTCTCGTCGGGCGAGCCTGCCGGTTCGTCGATGGAGCGCTCAGGCGATCCGCGCGAATCCTTCGGGCTCCTCGCCCTCGATCGCGAAGCGGTTCCGCCCCCGGGACTTGGCACGGTAGAGGGCACGGTCGGCCGCCGCCAGCGCCTCGGCCGGCGAGAGGCTCGCGCCCTCCGGCTTCAGCATCGCGCCGAGGCTGATCGTGACGATTCCGAGACCGTCCGGACGGGCCGGATGGGGAATCCCGGTGCGCTCGATCGCCTGCAGCAGCCGGCGCGCGAACCGCGCCGCCTCGAGCCGCGTGACGCCGCGCAGGGCGAAGGCGAATTCCTCGCCACCGAACCGGGCGCAGAAACGGTCCTCCGTCCCGCCCGCGGCCGCGAAGACCTGCGCCACCCGCCGCAGGCAATCGTCGCCGGCCGGATGCCCGAGCGCGTCGTTGTAGAGCTTGAAGTGGTCGATATCGACCATCATCAGCGCGACCGGACGCGGATCCGACAGCCACCGGTCGAGGATGTCCGACAGGTGGCGGCGGTTGGGCAGTTCGGTCAGCGCGTCGGTCCGCGAGAGATCGTGGAACTGCCGGCGGGCCGTCTCGGCCGCGTCGGCCTGCAAGGTCGCGCCGAGGGCCGCGAGGTAGGTCCGGCAGCGCCGCCCCTCGGTGCGGTAGTTCGCGTGCAGGCTGAACAGGCAGGCGGTGGCGCTCTGGAGCAGGAAGGCCGGGCGCAGGGCCGGATCCAGGCCGTCCTTGGCGACCACGGCGAGCGCCGTGACGCCGAGCGCCCCGGCGGTGAAGATCGCGGCGTGCCGGAAGCGCAGGGCCAGCAGCATGTTGGCGTAGACGATGGTCAGCGAGAACTCGCCGAACGTGAAGGCCCCCGAGGGGTCGGCGGTCCGCCAGAACAGGAAGACCGGAACCACGTAGGCGTTCAGGATGCCGGCCAGGATCAGGCGCTCGGCCCAGGCCGGCGAGGTCCGGCCGATCACCCAGGCCAGGGCCAGGGAGGCCGGCGTGACCACGGCGACCCGCAACGCGACCGAGAGCCAGAACACGTCGGGCAGCAGCACGAGGCTGGTGACGTTGTAGACGTTGTACAGGACCAGCCCGATGACGATCGCGGAGCGCAGCTCGGCCGTCCTGGCCCGGGCCTGCTCGCGATCGTGATGGGCCTCGATCGCCGGGGCGAAGCGCAGCCACGGATCGAGCAGCGGGCGTCCCTCGATACCGAAGAAATGCCGGATCGCCGACTCGGGCACGCCGTCTCTCCCCCTCTGACGTTCCGGCGATCCTGCGCCGCCCTGCTGAAGAATGTCTGAGTATCGGTACCGAACGACGGACGAACGAGGCCTGCGCTCTCCGGTCTCGTTCAATCGACGCCGGTGCCTGCCGTCGTCGATGGCGAGCAGAGCCGCGTCCCGTGACGCCGCCCGGATTTCGGTCCGTGCCTCGGGCACGTCTCTGCCCCTGGGGCGGATCCGACAGGGACTGCCCGAACTCGCCGATGGCCCGGCGACGGGATCATACGATTTTCGATTGATCGCTTCGCGATGCGAAAATCGGCTTCGCTCAGGCGCCGCGCGGGCTGGTGATACGGCTTTCGGAACTGATCGTCCGAAAGCCGTATCACAGGGCCCGCAGGAGAGCGGTCGCGGCGATCCACAGGGCGAGGCCGGCCAGCACCGCCCAGGCGGTGCCGAGAACGACGGTGCCGCCGTGCCGCCGCGTCGCGAACGGCCGGCAGACCGTCGAGCCGGAGAAGACCGGAACGGTCTCCATCCGTCCGAGGCTCAGATACGGCAGGACGAGCCGGGACGTCGCGTGGAACGCCGCGGGGAGGAGGTCGAGGAGGAGGAAGCCGAGGATGTCCATGGCCCACCCTGCCCGGGCCGGATCAACCGGTGCTGAACCCGATCGCTCGAAAGCCGAAGATCGGCCCTGTCCGTCCGTCATCCGAACGTCATGTTGGCGGTCGACACGCTGCGATCGCTCGCGACAGGATGATGGGCCCATGGATTTCCACCGCCGCTTCACCGTTCTGATGTGCACGCCCGCCTTCGACCCCGACGATCTCGAAGGGGCGCGGGTCAACCAGATCGTGGCGGCGGTCGAGGAGCGGGGCTTCGAGGTGGTGCGGGCGCGGCGCGTCGAGGACGCGGCGATCGCGGTCCAGACCGACGCGGCAGTCGGCTGCCTCGTGGTCGACTGGGGCAAGCGCGGCCTCGACGGCAAGGCCGCGGCGATGATCGACATGATGCGCAAGCGCGGCCTGGAGATGCCGATCGTCATCATGGTCCGGCGCAAGCGGCTCGAGGACATCCCGGTCGAGCTGCTCGACTTCATCGACGGCTACATCTTCCTGGCCGAGGAAACCCCGGAATTCATCGCCCGCGGCCTCGTCTCGCGCGTGACCCAGTATGCCGAGACCCTGAAGACCCCGTTCTTCGGCGCGCTCGTCGACTACGCCGAGAAGGGCAACCAGCTCTGGACCTGCCCGGGCCACAATGGCGGCATCTTCTACAACCGCTCGCCGATCGGCCGCATCTTCGTCGAGCATCTCGGCGAGGCGATCTTTCGCGATGACCTCGACAATTCGGTGCTCGACCTCGGCGACCTCCTGACCCACGAGGGCCCGGCGCTGAAGGCGCAGAAGGAGGCGGCGCAGATCTTCGGGGCGGAAAAAACCTACTTCGTCCTCAACGGCACCTCGGCCTCGAACAAGATCGTGCTGTCCTCGCTCGTCGCCGAGGACGACCTCGTGCTGTTCGACCGCAACAACCACAAGGCGGCGCATCACGGCGCGCTGTTCCTCGGCGGCGGCATCCCGATCTTCCTCGAGACCGACCGCAACGCCTACGGGCTGATCGGCCCGATCTTCCACGAGGCCCTCGACGAGACCCGCATCCGCGAGCGGATCCGCGCCAACCCGCTGGTCAAGGACCGGGACGCCTGGCGCAAGGAGCGCCCGTTCCGCGTCGCGGTGATCGAGCAATGCACCTATGACGGCACGATCTACGACGCGGAAGCGATCGTCGCGCGGATCGGGCACCTGTGCGACTACATCCTGTTCGACGAGGCCTGGGCGGGCTTCATGAAGTTCCACCCGCTGTTCGCCGGCCGCTACGCCATGGGGCTGAAGGGGCTCGACGAGACCTCGCCCGGCATCATCGCGACGCAATCGACCCACAAGCAACTCGCGAGCTTCAGCCAGGCCTCGCAGATCCACACCAAGGACGGCCACATCCGCGGCCAGACCCGCCGGGTCGAGCATCGCCGCCTCAACGAGAGCTTTCTGGTCCACGCCTCGACCTCGCCGTTCTATCCGCTGTTCGCCTCCCTCGACGTCGGCGCCCAGATGATGAAGGGGCGCTCGGGCATGATCCTGTGGGACGACACGATCCGGCTCGGGATCGAGTGGCGCAAGAAGGTGCGGGCGATCCGCCGCGAGTTCGAGGAGCGCGAGAAGGACCCGAAGCGGCGCTGGTTCTTCGAGCCGTTCGTGCCGGACGTGGTCCGGAACGCCGACGGGGCCGAGGTGCCCTGGGAGAGCCTGCCGACCGACGAGCTGGCGGGCAACCCGCGCCACTGGGAACTGGCGCCCGGGGCGCGCTGGCACGGCTTCACCCATGTCGCGCCGGGCTACGCGATCACCGATCCGAACAAGCTCACGGTGCTCACCCCCGGGTTCGACCGGGCGACGGGATCTTACGCCGAGCACGGCGTGCCGGCGCCGATCGTCGCGCAGTACCTGCGCGAGAACCGGATTGTGCCGGAGAAGAACGACCTCAACTCGCTGCTCTTCCTGCTGACGCCGGGCGTCGAATCGTCGAAGGCCGGCACCCTCATCTCGGGCCTCGTGGCGTTCAAGCGCCTGCACGACGACAACGTGCCGTTGGAGGAGGCGATGCCGGACTTCGTCCGGCGCCGGCCGCAGCGCTACGGCGGGGTGCGCCTGCGCGACCTCTGCGCCGACTACCATGCCTTCCACCGCGAGGCCGGCACCTCGCGGCTCCAGCGCCTGCAATTCGCCCCCGAGCATCTTCCCGAGATGGTGATGGCGCCGAAGGCCGCCGCCCAGATGCTGACCCGCAACCACGTCGACTTCGTGCCGATCGCCGAGGCCGAGGGGCGCATCGCCTCGACCCTGATGCTGGTCTACCCGCCGGGCATCGGCACCGTGCTGCCGGGCGAGCGGCTGGACGAGCGGGCCAAGCCCATGCTCGACTACTTCAAGATGTTCGAGGCCGCCGCCAACCTGTTCCCGGGCTTCGAGGCCGAGATCCAGGGCGTCTACCGGCAGGTCGAGCCGGACGGGCGGATCCGGTTCTACACCTACGTCGTCCGCGAGGGCCGCTGATGGACGGACCGGCCAGCAACCCGGGCGTGGTGATCCGGCCGTCGTCGGACGCCGACGTGCCGGCGATGATCGCGATCTACGAGCACCACATCCGCCGCGGGGTCGGCGATACCGGCGACTTCGAGGAGGATCGGCTGGTGCCCGACGACCTCAAGCGCCGGCGCAAGAACATGCGCAGCAAGCGCCTGCCGCACCTCGTCGCCGAGCGCGACGGGGTGGTGGCCGGCTACGCCTACGCGGTGCCGTTCCGCAAGCGTCCGGCCTACCGCTACACCCTCAAGCACTCGATCTACGTCCATCCCGGCCATCTCCACGCGGGGATCGGCCGGCGCCTGCTGCCGGCGCTGATCGAGGCCTGCGCCGCCGGGGGCTACCGCCAGATGATCGGCTACATCGACGCCGAGAACGAGGCCAGCCTGCGCCTGCACGAGGCCTGCGGGTTCGTGCGCGTCGGCCACCTGCCGGCGGTGGCCTACAAGTACGGCCGCTGGGCCGACAGCGTGATGGTCCAGTGCCCGCTCGGCACCGGCGCCGCCGACCAGCCGGCGACGTGGCGCAAGCCGGAGGAGGTGCTGGAGGGCGGGCACGGCTGGCCGGGGGCGTAGGGCCGAGGGTCCACCGCCCGTCACGCCGCGGCCTCCTCCGCCAGCACACGCCGCAGCCAGTCGACGAACGCCGAGGCCGCCGGCGACAGCCGCCGGTCGCGGGCGGGAATCGCCGCGAAGCCGCCAGGGAACTCGTGGAAGCCGCAGGGCGCGACGAGGCGGCCGGCGGCGAGGTCGTCGCGCACCAGCAGGCGCTCCACCAGGGCGACGCCGAGGCCCGACAGCGCCGCCTCCACGCACAGCCCGGTATGCGGGAAGGCGAGGTCGCGCCCCGCCTCGACCCGCCAGCCGGCCTGCGCCTCCCAGGCCGGCCAGGAATGCGGCGTGTAGTCGTGCCCGACCCGGGCCCCGATCCGCAGCACGCCGTCGCGGGCCGTCGCGGCGTAGGCCGGGGCGCAGACCGGCCCGAAGGCGACGTTGCCGAGGCTGATCGCCCGCGACGGATCGCGGATCGGATGCGAGAGCCGGTCCCAGGTCAGGTAGAGGTCTGGGCCGTCGTCGGTGCGGCCCCGGGCCGAGACCATCGCGAGCCGCACCTGCACCGTCGGGCGCTCGCGGTAGAACCCGGCGAGCCGCGGCACCAGCCAGCGCATCGCGAAGGTCGCGCCGCAGGCGAGGTGGACCCCGGGCCCGGCCGCCGCGTCGCGCAGGCGGCGGTAGCCGCGCTCCAGCTCGTCGAGGGCTTGCGACACCACCGCCAGAAAGACCTCGCCCTCGGCGTTGAGGCGCACGCCCGTCCCCGCCTTGTCGAACAGGGCGATCCCGGCATGGTCCTGCAAGGCGCGGATCTGGCGCGAGACCGCGCCGTGGGTGCGCCCGAGTTCCTCGGCGGCCCGGGTGACCGAGCCGAGCCGGGCTGCGGCCTCGAAGGCGCGCAGGGTGGAGAGGGGCGGCAGCGTCCGGGCCATCGGGGTTCGTGAGCTTTCCGCACGAAGGGGGGTGAAGAACTCAATATACGGCCGGGCTGGCGGGGGGTAGCAGAGTCGCGAGACACGAGGAGACTTCACCCATGACCGCGGTCCTGCTTCCGTTCCCGTCGTCGCGCCTCCGGCCGGTCGTGGATCGCGCCGCCGTGAGCAATCCGCACGCAGTCGAGGGCCTGCGGGCGCGCCTCGCCCTGTGGCGGCGGCGCTGGTCGAGCCGGCGGGACCTGGCGCGCGAGCTGCCCGAGATGACCGACGCGATGCTGGCCGATGTCGGGCTGACCCGGTCGGAGGCGCTGGACGAGGTCGGACGGCCGTTCTGGCGCGCCTCGGCGCCGCCGCGGTCACGGACCGCCCATGCGCGCCGCGCGAGTTGACCGGCTCCCACGGCCCTGACAGCTTGGCGCCGAACGGGGCGCGGTGAGCCCCGCCGGGAGGATTGTTTGGCCGCCATGCGCATCCGTGCCGCCGTGCTCCGCCGCGCACCCGTCGAGCGTCCCTACGCCGTGTCGCGCCCGCTCAGCATCGAGACCGTGGAGCTCGACCCGCCCGGACCGGACGAGGTGCTGGTGAAGATCGGCGGCGCCGGCCTGTGCCATTCCGACCTGTCGGTCATCAACGGCGACCGGGTGCGCCCGGTCCCGGTGGCGCTCGGCCACGAGGCCTCGGCGATGGTCGAGGAATGCGGCCCCGGCGTCACCGACCTGCAGCGCGGCGACCACGTCGTGATGTCGTTCGTGCCGACCTGCGGCTTCTGCTCGCCCTGCCGCGAGGGCCGCGGCGCTCTGTGCGAGCCGGGCAACGCCGCCAACGGCCGCGGCACGCTGCTGTCGGGCGCCCGCCGCATCCGCTGCGACGGCGAGGAGCTGAACCACCACAGCGGCGTCTCGGCCTTCGGCGAGTACGCGGTGGTCTCGCGCCGCTCGGTGGTGAGGATCGACAAGGACATCCCGCTGGTCGAGGCGGCCCTGTTCGGCTGCGCGGTGATGACCGGCGTCGGCGCGGTGGTGAACACCTGCAACGTGCGCGCCGGCCAGTCGGTCGCGGTGGTCGGCCTCGGCGGCGTCGGGCTGTCGGCGCTGCTCGGCGCGGTCGCCTGCGGGGCGGCCCGCATCGTCGCGGTCGACCTCTCGCCCGACAAGCTGCGCATCGCCGAGGATCTCGGCGCCACCGACACGTTCCTCGCCTCCGATCCCGAGGTGGCCGAGCAGATCCGCGCGGCGACCGGCGGCGGCGTCGACCACGCCCTCGAGATGGCCGGCTCGGTCAAGGCGTTCGACCTCGCCTACCGGATCACCCGGCGCGGCGGCACCACCGCGACGGCGGGTCTGGCCAACCCCAACCACGTCCTCACCCTGCCGCCGGTCGGGCTGGTCGGCGAGGAGCGGATCGTGCGCGGCAGCTACATGGGGAGCTGCGTGCCGGCCCGCGACATCCCGCGCTACATCGAGCTCTACCGCCGCGGCCGGCTGCCGGTGAACAAGCTGATGTCGGGCACCTCTCCCCTCGACCAGATCAACGAGGGCCTGGACCTGCTCGACCAGGGCAAGGTGATCCGGCAGGTCATCGCGATGTAGAGGACGGCGCGCTGCTCCGTCAGCCGTACGATTCCACACCTGCGTGACGCCGATGGACTTGCCCGCCCGGGACGGGTCGTGCATCGATTCGTCACCGCAACGGCGGGCGGCCGCGTCATGCGGCGCTCCCCTCCTCACGCCCGGCTGACGAGGACCGCAACATGGGGCTGCTCCAGGACGCTTTGACCCGCTTCGGACGGGTGGTGAAGTCCTATGCCGGCGACACCGCTTTCCTGCACGCCGCCTGCTCGGCGGCCGCGAACGTGATCCTGGCCGATGCCGAGATCGACGAGGACGAGATCGAGATCGCGCTCACCGACCTCGGCAACAACCCGATCCTGCACAAGTCCTACGGCGTGCTGAAGCTGGAGCAGGAGCTCTACGAGGCGATCGCCCGGGCGAAGAGCCGGGCCGGGCGGATGGAGAACGTCCGCTACGTCGCCGCCATCGCCGACCGGCCGCTGGAGCAGCGCCAGGACATCTTCCTGATCGCCGCCGACGTCGCCGACCAGGGCGGCGGCATCAACGCCCTGGAGCACAAGGTGCTCGACGAACTCGCCGAGACCCTCGGCCTGGAAAAGGCGACGCTCCTGGGATAGCGGAGCCCGCGCCCCGCCATACATCCCCGGTCTATCCCAGGGGAGGTTGGCATGGATGTCGGATTTCTCGGGCTCGGCCGGATGGGCCGGGCGATGGCGCTGAGCCTCGTGCGCGCCGGCCACCGGGTGCGGGTGTGGAACCGCTCGCCGGAGGCCGCCGAGGCGCTGCGGGGGGAGGGGGCCGAGCCGGTCGCCGACCCCGCCGAGGCGTTCGCCGGCGACGCCGCCGTGACGATGCTCGCCGACGACGCGGCCCTGCGCGCCGTGGTGCTGGACAGCGGCGTGCTCGACCGGCCGACCCGTCCCGGCCTGCATCTCGGCATGAGCACGATCTCGGTGGCGCTCGCCGAGGAACTCGCCGCCCGCCACGCCGCGGCCGGGATCGACTACGTCTCGGCCCCGGTCTTCGGCCGCCCGGACGTCGCCGCGAAGGGCGCGCTCAACATCGTGGCGGCGGGGCCCGGGGCGGCGGTCGAGCGCGCGGGTCCGCTCCTCGACGCGATGGGCGCGAAGACCTGGCCGTTCGGCGCCGAGCCGGCCCGGGCCAACGCGGTCAAGCTCGCCGGCAACTTCATGCTGGTCTCGGCCATCGAGGCGATGAGCGAGGCGGTGTCGTTCGCCGGCGCCCACGGCGTGCCGGCCGCCGACCTCCTCGACATGCTGACCGGGACGATCTTCGCCAGCCCGATCTACAGGAACTACGGCGGCGCCATCGCCGCGGCCCGCTACGAGCCGCCGGGCTTCGGCCTCGCCCTCGGCGCCAAGGACGTGCGGCTGGTGCTGGAGGCGGCCGAGGCCGCGCGGGTGCCGATGCCGTTCGCGGGCGTCCTGCGCGACAACCTCCTCGACGCCCTCGCGCACGGCGACGGCGACAAGGATCTCGCGGCGCTGGCCCGGGTGGCGGCCCGGCGCAGCGGGCGGGGGTGAGACGATTTCCCGACGATCGGTTCCGGCAATCGTCTCAGCAGCCCTCGCGGTGGAGCCGAAGGCTCCACATGCTTGAGCGAAGCCGAAATCCGCTTCGCGTCACGGCACGGCGTTCCTCGTCACGAGCGCCAGGCCGGGCATCACCATCCACGCCCTCCGCCGACCGTCTATCGCCGGCCCGACGTGCAGGCCAGCGGCGGCGCCGCGCCGTCGCTCCAGGTGACGTCGTTGCCGCGGCCGCGCAGCTCGCGCGTTCCGTCGCCGTAGCGGAACCCGTCGGCCGCCGGCTGCGGCTTCAGGCTCACCGCCGGGCCCGAGGGCGGATGCACCACGGCCGGCTGGGTGAAGTCGCCGACCGCGAACTCCACCGACAACCGGGCGCCGCCCGGGCAGGCGAACACGACGGTGTTGCGCTGCGGCTGGGCCAGGGCGGTTGCCGGGATCAGGCCGGCGGCCAGCACCACGATACGAAGCCTCGTCACGATCGATCTCCTGCATCCGCGCGAAAAAAATTCACTCGCCGCGCAGCCGGCTCGGCCGCAGCACGCCCTGACTCTCCAGGATCGGGTAGGCGGCCCCGGAGACGAGGTGGTCGTTGACCCGCTTCAGGTCGCGCACGAGGTCGGGGTAGAGTTCGGTCGCTTCCGCGGTCGGGGTGCCGGCCTCGCGCAGGCGCCGCAGGTGCGCCTCGGTGGCCTTCGCCTCCAGATCGCGAAACACTGCCTTCTCGTCGGCGAGGATCCGGGCGGCGCGCAGGTCCTCGGTCATGAACACCGCGCCCGCGGTGTTGAGGTTGGTCGCCAGCCGGTGCAGCAGGTCGCGGATCTCGGCCTCGCCGTCCTTCGAGAAGGCGAGGCCGCGCTTCAGCCGCTTCGCGGCCAGGGCCATCACGTTGCGGGACAGGATGTCGCCGGCGTGTTCGAGATTGGTGGCGAAGGCGAGCAGCGCCGCCGCCCGCCGCTCGTCGGCCTCGCTGAGCGCGTCCGGGTCGATCCGCACCAGATACGCCTTGATCGCGGTGTTGAGCCGCTCCAGCGTCCCGGACATGCGCTTCGTCGCCGAGACCCGGCTGCGGTCGTCGCCGGTGATCGCCTCCTCGGCGCCGCGGATCATCTCGGCGAGCACCTCGGCCATCCGCAGCGCCTCGCGGCCGGCATTGCCGAGGGCGATCGGCGGCGTCTCCAGGGCGTTGGTGTCGAGGTGGAGCGGCCGGCCGGGATCGTGCGGGTCGACGTGCTCGGGCAGCAGGCGGGTCAGCAGCCGCCCCATCGGCCCGAGCAGCGGCAGGAAGACCGCCGCCACCGCGAGGTTGAACACGGTGTGGAAGTCCGCCAGCGCCCGCGACAGGTTGGGCTGGTACTCGACCATCGCCGGCCCAATCAGGCCGAGGAGCGGCAGGGCGACGACGCAGCCGATCGCCCGGTTGATGAGGTTGCCGAGCGCCACCCGCCGCCCGGTGGCGTCGCCGCCATGGGCGCCCTCCAGCACCGGGTTGATCGCCGAGCCGAGATTGGCGCCGAGCACCAGCGCCATGCCGGCCTCCAGCGGCACCACGCCCTTGACGGTGAACGACATGACCAGCAGCACCACCGCGACGCTCGAATGCGCCGCCCAGGTCAGCGCCGCCCCGAGCAGCACCGCCACCACCCGATCGGTGGCGATGGCCCCGAACAGCATCCGCAGCGACGGCACGTCCTCGTAGGGCGTCATCACGGAAAGGAGCTGGCTGAGCGCGAGCAGCATCAGCCCGAGCCCGATCGCCGCCCGCCCGAGGTCGCGGGTGCGCGGTTCCGAGCCGTGCCGGAACATCATCACGCCGATCAGCACGAAGAGCGGGGTGACCCGGGCGATGTCGAACGACAGGAGCTGGACGATCAGCGTCGTGCCGACGTTGGCCCCCAGCATCACGGCGAGCGCCGGCACGAGGCCGATCAGCCCCTCGCTGGCGAAGGAGGCGACCATCAGCCCGGTGGCGGTGCTGCTCTGGAGCAGCGCGGTGATGCCGAGGCCGGCCGCCACCGCCTTGGCGCGGCTGCTCAGCGCCAGCCCGAGGAACCGGCGCAAGCCCGGCCCGAAGGCGCGCTGCACCCCGGTCTGCACCATGTGGACGCCCCACAGCAGCAGCGCGACGGCGCCGCCGAGGTCGAGCAGGGTGAGCGTGGTGTCCAAGGACGGCCCCGGGTCTTCGTGCGGATCCGACCCCGACGATACGATCCCGGCCACGGCCCGTCACCCGGCGGCGGCGGGCCGCCTGCCGGCACGGTTTCCGGTTGGTGAGGAACCGCCGGTCAGTGCCGCGTGCCGGGCGGGTCGGGCTCGTGCAGCGCCTCGGCGAACGGCATCTCGAACACGATCTCGCCCTCCGCGTCGGTGACCTCCAGGCTGGCGGCGAGCAGCCGGGATTGCGGCCCGCTCTCGCGCAGGAGGTCGCGGATCAGGCGGCGGGCGACCTCCCAGGCGGCGTCCGGGTCGGGCAGGGTCTGCCCGTCCGGGTCGGCGATGCGGTCGTCCCCGACCCGCGTGGCGAAGTAGTAGCGCGGCATGGCTCTCCGGGATCAGTCGAGCGGTGAGCCTATCACACCGCCGGCACGCCGTGGTGCTCCGCTCCTACACCACCGGCACGCCGTGGTGCGTCGTCGTTACACCACCGGCACGCCGTGGTGCTTGGCGTGCTCGTCCGGCTCGACGTGGATCGTCACCACCGCGCCCTCGATCGCGGCCTCGATCGCCTGTTCGACCCGGTCGCAGATCGCGTGCGACTCGGCCACCGTCATCGCGCCCGGCACGACGAGGTGGAAGTCGATGAACACCGCCTGCCCGGCATGGCGGGTGCGCACGTCGTGGGCCTCGAGCGCGCCCTCGCCGTGGCGCGAGATCAGGCCGCGGATCTCCCGCACCATCTCGGCCGGGGCGGCCTGATCCATCAGCCCGTTGATCGAATCGCGCACCATGCCCCAGCCCGACCACAGGATGTTGAGGGCGACGAGGGCGGCGATCACCGGGTCGAGGACGAGCCAGCCGGTCCAGGCGACGAGCCCGAGTCCCACCAGCACGCCCGCCGAGGTGACGACGTCGGCCATGACGTGGCGGCCGTCGGCGATCAGGGCCGGCGAGCGCCACAGCCGGCCGCGCTTGAGCAGCATCGTGGCCCAGACGGCGTTGATGACCGTGGCGAGCCCGTTCACCGCGATGCCGACGAGCGGCATGTCGAGGGCCTTGGGCGCCTGCACGGCGGCGTAGGCGTCCTTCAGGATCAGCACCGCCGCCACGATGATGAGCGCGCCCTCGATCACCGCGGAGAAGTATTCCGCCTTGTGGTGGCCGTAGGGGTGCTCGCTGTCGGCCGGCTGCGCCGCCCAGCGCAGGGCCAGGAACGCGGTCGCGGCGGCGACGACGTTGATGATGCTCTCGAGCGCGTCCGAGTACAGCGCGAGGCTGCCGGTGAGCCACCACGCGCCGAACTTGAGGGCGAGCACGACGAGGCCGAGGCCGGCGCTGACGAGGGCGGCGCTCTGCGCGCGATCCATGGGACGATCCACGATGACGGTGGGACGGACCGCTTCGGGACATCCCCGCCGGGCCGCGGCGCTCCTCTAGGCGACGCCGCTCCGGAAGGCCACGGCACAGGTGTTAGCCGGAGCTATGCCGTGCCGGCATCGCCGCCCGCCTCGGCCGCTCCCCCGCGCCGGGCCTCCTCGCGCACCCGGCTCACCTGCGCCCGCGCCCGGGCCAGCGCGGCCTGCCGCTCGTAGCGGCGGCGCATCCAGCCCCAGCGGGTCGAGGCGGCGAGCGCCGCGAGCCGCTCGGCCTCGCACTCCCACCACGCGATCAACTCGGCGTCGAGGGTCGGATGCCGGCTCATCGGGCGGCTCCTCCCGGCACCGTCGCGGGCGGTCCAGCCTCCTCGACCACGATGGCGTCGGGGTCGTGGTGGATGCTGGCGGTTCCGTCCGGCACCGGCGAGGCCGGCGTGCCGAACGGTGTGCTGGGATAGGCCTCCGCCGCCCGGGCCCGGGCCTCGCGCGCGTCGGCCGCCTGCACGGTCACGCTCGGGGAATGCGGCAGCGGCCAGCGCGGGTCGGCGGGATCGCGGGGACGCAGGGAGAACCACGGCATGCTCGGACGGCTCCTCGAATGCGGCCCCGGGACGGCCGCCCGGCGGTGAGATGGCCCCTGCACGCGCGGGATGCCACCACCCGTTGGTCGGGATGGTGCGGGGCATTGATCCGGCGGTGGATTCCATGCTCATGGCCGCATGCGCGTGGATCTGTTCGATTTCGACCTGCCGGAGGAGCGCATCGCGCTGCGGCCGGCGGTGCCGCGGGATTCCGCGCGGCTGATGGTGGTGCGGCCGGGCGAGCCGCCGGCCGATGCCGGCGTCGCCGACCTGCCCGGCCTGCTGCGGCCGGGCGACGCCCTGGTGTTCAACGACACCCGCGTCATCCCGGCCCGCCTGCGCGGCCGCCGCGAGCGCCCGGACGGAACCGCCGTGCGGGTCGAGGCGATGCTGCACCTGCGCGAGGCGCCCGAGCGCTGGCGCGCCTTCGCGCGGCCGGCCAAGCGCCTGCGGGTCGGCGACCGGGTCGCGTTCGGCGCGGCCTCGGACGGCGCCTGCGACCTCGACCGGCTCGACGCCACCGTGGCGGAGCGGGGGGAGGGGGGCGAGACGGTGTTCGCCTTCGACCTCGCCGGGCCGCTCCTCGACGAGGCGGTGGCGCGGCTCGGCGAACTGCCGCTGCCGCCCTACATCGCGGCCAAGCGCCCGACCGACGCGCAGGACGCCGCCGACTACCAGACCGTCTACGCCCGCGAGCCCGGGGCGGTGGCCGCTCCTACCGCCGGGCTGCACTTCACCCCCGGCCTGCTCGCCCGCCTCGACGCGGCCGGCCTGTCGCGCCACCGGGTCACCCTGCATGTCGGCGCCGGCACCTTCCTGCCGGTCAAGGCCGACGACACCGACGACCACCGCATGCACGCCGAGTTCGGCGAGGTCTCGCCGGAGGCCGCCGACGCGCTCAACCGGGTGCGCGCCACCGGCGGCCGGATCGTCGCGGTCGGCACCACATCCCTGCGCCTGATCGAGAGCGCGGCCGACCCGGACGGCACGATCCGGCCCTTCGCCGGCGAGACCCGCCTGTTCATCACCCCGGGCCACCGCTTCCGGGCGGTGGACGCGCTGATGACCAACTTCCACCTGCCGCGCTCGACGCTGTTCATGCTGGTCTGCGCCTTCGCCGGGCTCGACCCGATGCGGCGCGCCTATGCCGAGGCGGTCGCCCGCGGCTACCGCTTCTACTCCTACGGCGATTCCAGCCTGCTGTTCCGGGCCGACACCCCCATGACCGACACCCCCATGACCGACACCCCATGACCGACACGTTCCGCTTCACCCTCGCGGCGACCGACGGCGCCGCCCGCACCGGCGAGATCCGGATGCCCCGAGGCGTCATCCGCACGCCGGCCTTCATGCCGGTCGGCACCGCCGCCACCGTCAAGGCGATGTATCCCGAGCAGGTGAAGGCGCTGGGCGCCGACGTGGTGCTCGGCAACACCTACCACCTGATGCTGCGCCCCGGCGCCGAGCGGATGGCGCGGCTCGGCGGCCTGCACGCCTTCATGCAGTGGCCCTACCCGATCCTCACCGATTCCGGCGGCTTCCAGGTCATGTCGCTGTCCTCGCTGCGCAAGCTCGACGAGACCGGGGTGACGTTCCGGTCGCATGTCGACGGCACGAGGCACGTGCTGACGCCGGAGCGCTCGATCGAGATCCAGGGGCTGCTCGGCTCCGACATCCAGATGCAGCTCGACGAGTGCGTGCGCCTGCCGGCGCCCGAGAGCGCGGTCGAGGGGGCGATGCGCCTGTCCCTTCGCTGGGCCGAGCGCTGCCGCACCGCCTTCGGCGACCAACCCGGCAAGGCGATGTTCGGCATCGTCCAGGGCGGCGACATCCCGGCTCTGCGGGTCGAGAGCGCGAAGGCGCTCGTCGGCCTCGACCTCAAGGGCTACGCCATCGGCGGCCTCGCGGTCGGCGAGCCGCAGGCGACGATGCTGGCGATGATCGAGGTGGTCGAGCCGCACCTGCCGATGCTGAAGCCGCGCTACCTGATGGGCGTCGGCACGCCCGACGACATCGTGCAGGCGGTGTGCCGCGGCATCGACATGTTCGACTGCGTGATGCCGACCCGGGCCGGTCGCCACGGCATGGTCTATACCCGCCACGGCCGCATGAACCTGCGCAACGCCCGCTTCGCCGAGGACGATACGGTCCTCGACCCGGACTCGACCTGCCCGGCGGCGAACCTCTACACCAAGGCGTATCTGCATCATCTGGTGCGGGCCGGCGAGATTCTCGGCATGATGCTGCTGACCTGGAACAACCTGTCGTACTACCAGGACCTGATGGCCGGCCTGCGCCGGGCGATCGCGGCCGGACGCCTGCAGGATTTCGTCGGCGAGACCCGCGAGGGCTGGGCGCGCGCGGAGCGCGACCGGGCGGCCTGATCCAGGCCCGCCCGGCAGTTGACCGGGCGGCGCCGACCGCCTATCTCCGGCCCTGCTCCGCGCCGCCACCGACCGCGCGCCGGGAGCGAGCGCGTAGCTCAGCTGGTAGAGCAACGGACTTTTAATCTGTAGGTCCTGGGTTCGAGCCCCAGCGCGCTCACCAAATTTCCCACTAGGATCGTCGTCTGGCCCCATGCTGGCGGCACGGCCGAGCCGCGCCTGTTCCACCTTTGCGCCGGCGGTGCCCGGACTCATACGAAATCCGATTGATCGCTTCAGGCGACCGCAAGCCGTCGCTTTCGCGATGCGGATTTCGGCTTCGCTCAAGCGCCGCGCGGGCTGATGATACGATTTTCGGAACTGATCGTCCGAAAATCGTATCATACGGGATCCGGAGGATCGCTTCCGGATTCCGCATCACTCCTTCTCGCGTGCCAGCGTGCCGAGGCCGCTGGCGTCGAGCGGCTCCAGGGTGACGGTTTCGGCTTGGCCGGCGCTGCCGACCGCGAAGCGGACCAGGGAGGGAAGATCGGGCGTCTCGGCGTCGGGATAGTACAGGAACAGGTCGCGGTCGAAGTGGCGCAGGGGATAGATCCGCGCGCCGTCCGGCCCGAGCGTCAGGGTGAGGGCACCTTGCGCCTCCGCCACCACCGCGGGTCCGACATAGGCGTTGGCGTAGCGGCCGGCATAGGCGGCGAGGGGGAGGGCGGCGGTCGCCGGGGTCGGGGGCGCGGCATAGGCGGCCCGGGTCGCGGCGATGGCCGGGCCGAACAGGCCGCGATAGGCATCGCCCCAATCCTTCATCCAGTCGCGACCGACCCGGCCGTCGAACACGAGGTCCATGAGGCTGTCGGCGAGCCCCTCCGGCACGCCCGACGGGAAGGCGTTGGTGAGCACGACGATCCCGAGCTTCGCGCCCGGATGCAGGGAGACGAGCGTCTGCGCCCCGACGCTGAAGGCGCCGGCATGGCCCCAGACGAGGCCGTGGCGGCCGAACTCGACGTTCCAGCCGAGGCCGTAGAACGAGGCCGCTCCGGTCACCGGGTTGCGCCCGCGGGCGGTCAGCGGCGCGTGGGTCTCGGCGAGGGCGGCCGCCGCGACCACCGGCCGGCCCTCGAACCGACCCTCGCCGAGTTCCAGCCGGACCCAGCGGGCGAGGTCGCGGACGGTCGAGCTGACGCCGCCGGCCGGCGCCTGCGCGTCGGCGTCGCGCTTGACCCGGGCGGTCCAGGCGTCGCCGATCCGGACGTGCAACGCCGCGCGGTTCGCCCGGCTCAGAAACCCGGCATGGGTCGTGGTCGTGGCGGCCATGCCGAGCGGGTCGAACAGCCGCTCCCGGGCCACGGCCTCCCAGGTCTTCCCGGTCGGGCGCGCGGCCGCGACGGCGCCCTCGGTGAAGCCGAAATTGCTGTAGGAATAGCCGGCCCGGAAGCTCGACGACGGCGGCACCAGCCGCAGGCGGCGCAGGATCGCGCTCTGGCCGTAGCCGATCGCCTCGAGGTCGTTCCCGGCGCCGCCGGGCAGGCCGCTGCGGTGGGTGAGGAAATCCCGGACGGTGACCTGCGCGGCCGGGTACGGGTCCTGGAGCCGGAAGGTGGGATCGAGGTCGGCGACCGCACCGTCCCATCCGGCGATGCCGGCGCCGACGAGGGCCGCCACGACCGTTGCGGTGACCGGCTTCGACAGCGAGGCGATCTGGAACACCGTGTCGGCGTCGACGGTCTCGGGCCGGCCGCGCTCGCGCAGGCCGAAGCCCTTCACGAACACGGTCTCGTCGCCGAGCACGACGGCGACCGCGAGGCCGGGGACCTCGCCCGCCTCGACCGCGTTCCGCGCCAGCGCTTCGAGGGCCGGCAGCCGCGCCTCGACCTGCGCCCGCGTCACGGTCTGGCCGGCCGCCGCCGTGGCGGCGCAGCTCATCAGGCCGACGAGGCCGCCGATGCGCCCGAGGGACAGGCCCGACCGTTGCCGCTGCATCTGGATCGGTGTCCTGTTCGGGTCGACGCCGGGTGGAAGCATAACGGCAGGAGACCCGGCGGCAAGCCGGTTTCGGCGCTCAGCCAGGGCCATCGGGCTCACCCGATTCCTAAGCGGCCTTGCGGTGGCAAGCCAACGCTTCGTCCGCTTAGGTGTTTGTTCTGCCGCAGATTTTTGTCGCAAAACCGGCAACCACTTCTGCGGAATCTGCTTAGGCGCTCAGCGCGTCTCGCGCAGCCAGGTCCAGAGCTGCCGGCTCTCGTGGCCGCCGGCCAGGGCCGCCCGCCGCTCGGTCCGCCACGCCCGCGGCGACACGCCGTAGCGGTTGCGGAAGCCGCGGCTGAGCTGGGACGGGCTGGTGAGGGCGAAGACCTCGGCCAGCCGCGCGAGGCTGCGCGTTTCCAGGGGATCGGCCAGGGCGTTGCGCACCGCGTGCAGCCGCTCCCCCTGCACGAAGCGCATCACGCCGTCCTCGCGCTCGAACAGGCGGTAGAGGGTGGCGCGCGAGACGCCCATCTGCCCGGCGACGAAGTCCGGCGACAGGTCGGGGCGGGTCAGGTACGTGCGCACGACCGACTTGGCCAGGGCGAGCAGGCCGCCGTCGAGCTCGCGGCCTTCGAGGGCGTCGCCGGCGCGGGAGCGGTCGAGCAGGCGGTGCAGGAAGGCGATGAGTTCGCCGGCGAGGGCCGGGATGTCGTCGCGGCTCGCGGCCGGCAACTGCCGGTGGAAGCTCGTCAGGCGCGCGCCGAGCAGCCGGTTGCGGGCCGCATCGAGCCGCAGCCCGTGGGCCTCGACGGTCGGGACGTGGAGGCGGTCGCGGGGCACCACCACGCCGAGCGTGTCGGTCCGGTCCAGCATGCCGTCGACGAGGTTGCGCCGGTCGAGGATCGCCACACCGCCGGTGGTCATCGTGAGCGGCTGGCCGGCGATGCTGCCCGTGAAGCGGCCGCTGCGCCAGAGCTGGATCAGGAAGTGGTCGGGGCCGGCCTCGGTACGGCGGCGGTCGCGCCGGATCCGCTGGGTCGTGAACAGCGTGCGATGGGCGATCAGGTCGCCGACCTGGTAGGCGACCGTGCTGCCGGAGGGCAGGCGCACGGACGGGGCCGCCGGACCGATCTCGTACATCGGCCCCATCAGGTCGCGCCACTGCTCGAAGACCTCGCCGGCGGGCTGCCCCGACGGCCGGTAGTAGAAGCTCGGAATGCTCGCAACTGCCGTCATCGGTCCGCATCCAGAGCGCCGGACCGGGGCCGGCATGCACCGGCGCGGTCGTGCGCGAGGTTAGGCAGCCCCGGTGCGGCGACGCAAGGGAGCGGCGGCGGAATCGCAGGGCCATCGCATCAGCGATTGTTCTGCGGCCGCCCGTCGGGCGACGCTCGATGGCGGGCGCGGGGAGCGCCCCGCGGAGCGGGTTCGAGGGGACGAAGGTCCGCTCGAACGCGTAAGCGGAGCGAGAGCCGAGTGAGCGGATGCGAATGCCGGCGCCTGAGGCCAAGCAAAACGAGCAAGAACCAAAAAACTAGGGCAATCGCTCTCAAGCGACTGCCCTGGGCGGAGTCGGTTGTGGGGGCGACCGCCGGCCGCGCCGTAGCGATCGTGTGCCGTGGCCCGCCGCGGTCTCCGCACGGTTCCGGCCGGTCCGGCACCGTCGTCCCCGTGCCGGCGGGCCCATGCTGGACGGACGCGATGCGCCCGGCGGTCGTGGCTCTGGATCGCAGGGCTGATGCCGGCATGACCCGGCCCATGACGCTCCTGGCGGGAGGCGCCTCGGTCCGGGAGATCGGCCGGTGGCGCGTTCGAAGAGGATTGTCGTTGCCCGCCGCCGGGTGCACAGATCGGGGAACGACGAGCGGGCCGATCGAGCCGCACCGGGACGAAACGACCATGGCGCAACGCTCCCGCCCGGCGCAGGGCGGACGATCGTCGTCCTGCGCGGCGAGATCGACGACGCGATGGCCCGGCCGGATCGCAGCGGGAGCCGATGGCCGGCGCAGTGAGGGAGCACGAGCATGACGCGGATCGCGCTGTTGGGGGCGGGCGGCAAGATGGGCGTTCGACTGGCAACGAACCTCAAGGGTTCGCGGTTCGCCGTCGATCATGTCGAGGTGTCCGAGCCGGGCCGGGAGCGCCTGAAGTCGCTCGTCGGCACGGAGTGCGTTCCCCTCGACGAGTCCCTCGCCCGGGCCGACGTCGTGCTCATGGCGGTACCCGACCGGATGATCGGCAGGATCGCCCACCAGATCGTCGACAAGGTCCGGCCCGGCACCGCCTTCATCGTCCTCGATGCCGCCGCTCCCCACGCCGGCGAGATGCCGGAGCGCGCCGACGTGACCTACTTCGTCACGCATCCCTGCCACCCGCCGCTGTACAACGACGAGATCGACGAGGCGGCCAAGCGCGACTTCTTCGGCGGCGTGCTCGCCAAGCAGCACATCGTCTGCGCGCTGATGCAGGGCCCCGAGGAGCATTACGCCCTGTGCGAGGAGATCGCGCGCGAGATCTACAAGCCGGTGATGGACGCCCACCGCTGCACGGTCGAGCAGATCGCGATCCTGGAGCCGGCCTTGTCGGAGACGGTGGCGATCACCCTGTGCATCGCCCTGCGCGAGGCGACCGACGAGGCGGTGCGGCGGGGCGTGCCGCGAAAGGCGGCCATCGACTTCGTCATGGGCCACATCAACATCGGCCTTGCGATCGCGTTCGGGATCTTCCCCGAGGGCCGGTTCTCCGACGGCGCCCTGCACGCGATCGCCCAGGCCAAGCCGGTCATCTTCCGCGACGATTGGAAGGAGCGGGTGTTCGACCCGCAGGCCGTCCTCAAGTCGGTTCGCGACATCTGCGACCCGCCTGCGGCGGCCTGACCGCGCCCTGCGGGAGGAACCTCCGCCGTGCCGGAGACGATCCACGAGGGCGCGCATGGACCGGTACGGTCGGCCACCAGAGCGGCCCGGTCGGACACGGCCGGGACATCGGGGGGCGTAAGGAAACGACGGATCGCTTGAACCGGTCGATCGGATTTTGCATCAGACCGGCGGTCCTCGACAACGACGATCCCTCCGGGATCGCTTCGCAATGGTGCGCCCAGCATGGGCGCGTTCTTGAGGGTGGAAGTCTCTCCGTGAGCTGGTCACGGCGAGCGAAGCGAAGCGCAACTGCGGAAGGGTGACCGACCGTGGGGAGGAAGCGTGGAGCGAACCTGCGGGCCGATGAACAAGAACCGGATACGAGGCAGCGCCGAGCAGGGCGAGCGGGCCATTCGCCGCGAAGCTCTCGTGACCAAGGCGAGGCGCTGTAGATCCGGCGGTCGTGAAGGGACGGAACGTGCTCTTACCTGGGGAGATCTCGCCTCGTGCCTGAAAGGGCCACGGCGTCGAGCCGGAGCGAGAAGTCAGCAAAGGTCGTAGTAGGGCGCGGTTTGCTCCCGAAGGACCGAACGAGGAGGAGTGGCCGCGGCCGTGACGATGCAGTCGGCAAGGCGTCAGATGCCCGCGCGAGCGGGGCGGTCGGAGCCGGCGCGGGGTGAAGCCTCGCGTCGGTCCGGCAGCGACGAAGCCGGCAGCCCGCGTCGCGCACCGGGTGCCACGGGGCCGGGGCTGCTGGACGCGGCCCTGGCGCGCGAGAACGTGCAGCGCGCCTGGAAGCGGGTGAAGGCCAACAAGGGTGCGGCGGGGATCGACGGTCTGGACATTGCCCGGACGGCGGCTCTCCTGCGCACGGCGTGGCCGGCGATCCGCGATCAGGTGCTGTCGGGGACGTACCGGCCCCAGCCGGTGCGTTGTGTGGCGATCCCCAAACCGGGGGGCGGCGAGCGCGAGCTCGGCATCCCGACGGTGACGGATCGCCTGATCCAGCAGGCGCTGCTGCAGGTGCTGCAGCCGCTCCTGAACCCTCACTTCAGCGAGCACTCCTACGGCTACCGTCCGGGCCGCAGCGCACAGGATGCGGTTCTGGCCGTGCAAACCTGCGTGCAGGCGGGCCGGCGGGTGGTGGTGGACGTGGACCTGGCGACGTTCTTCGACCGGGTGAACCACGACATCCTGATCGACCGGTTGCAGAAGCGGATCGGGGACGCCGCAGGGCGGGCCTCTGTCGCCGCTCCTGGCCAACGTGCTGCTGGACGAGGTGGACCGGGAGTTGGAGCGACGCGGCCATCACTTCGTGCGCTATGCGGACGATGTGACCGTCTACGTGCGCAGCCGCAAGGCGGGCGTGCGGGTGATGGACGTGCTGCGGGGCCTGTTTGGCCGGCTGAAGCTGTCGCTGAACGAGGCCAAGAGCGCGGTGCGCAGTGCGTTTGGCTGCGTGGTCCTGGGCTTCACCTTCTGGATGGCCCCGGGCGGCGTGGTCAAGCGCCGGGTGGCATCGGCGTCGCTTGGCCGGTTCAAGCAGCGGGTGCGGGATCTGACGCGTCGCTCGGGCGGGCGCAGCCTGCTGGCGGTGGTGGATCGGCTGCGGATCTACCTGCTGGGCTGGAAGGGCTACGACCGGTTGGCGCAGACGCCGACGGTCTGGCGCAAGCTGGACGGGTGGATCCGTCACCGGGTGCGAGCGATCCAGCTCAAGCAGTGGAAGCGGGGCCCGACCATCCACCGGGCCTTGCTGGCGCTGGGCGCCCGTCCTGATGTGGCGCGACGGGTGGCGGCCAACAGCCGGCGCTGGTGGCGCAACAGCGCGATGGCGCTCAACGACGTCCTGAGTGTGGCCTGGATGGACAAGCTCGGCCTGCCCCGTCTCGCCTGACCTCAACTCCTCGAACCGCCCGGTGCGGACCCGCATGCCAGGTGGTGTGGGAGGGGAGCAGTCCCAAAGGACTGCCCCCTATCCCGATCGGATTTCGGCTTCGCTCAAGCGCCGCGCGGGCCGATGGAACGGTTTTTGAACGAACCGTCCAAAAACCGCATCACTGGCGGCCTGAGAGCCTGTTTGAGCGATGGTCAATCGTATTGACCGCGCGAAGCTCCCCTTTCCCGGACGACTGAAGCGATAGCGGAAGGAGATCCGGGATCCAGACTTCAGATGTGCCGCGAAGCGGCTCCGTGTGCCGGCACTGTCGCTGCATATGGACGCTTCGCGACTTCTTGTGCTGGATCCCGGATCTCCTTCCACTGCGTTCCAGTCGTCCGGGAAAGGGGAGCTTTTTCTTTAGATCGAGAGTCACAGGCTCTGAGTGCCGGAGACCACCGATCGCCGTCTCCGGCGGCTGCCCTCACTCCACGCCGAGCGCGACGAAGCGGACCTCGCCCTGGGCGTTGGAGACCAGCAGCAGCGCCGACTTGCGGCCGTCCTTCTTGATCTGATCGAGGCGCCGCGTCACGTCGGACGGAGTGCTGACCGCCTCCTGGCCGACCTCGACGATCAGGTCGCCGGGCTGGATCCGCTTGTCGGCGGCGTTGGAGTTCGGGTCGACCCGGGTGACGACGACGCCCTTGACCCCGTCCTTGATGCTGAAGCGGCGGCGCAGGTCGTCGGTGAGGCCCGACATGTTGAGGCCGAGCGCCTGACGGGTCACGTCGGCCTCCGGCTGCGGCCGGGTGAGGGCGGCCTGCTGCTGGGGCTTGTCGTTGTCCTCCAGGCGGCCGAGGGTGACCTGACGGTTCACCTCCTGGCCCTTGCGCATCGTCATCACGTCGACGGTCTTGCCGACCGGGGTCTGCGCGACGATGCGGGGCAGGTCGCTCGAACTCTTGACCTCGGTGCCGTTGAACTTGGTGATGACGTCGCCGACCTCGAGCCCCGCGGTCTTGGCCGGGCCCTTGTCGTCGACGCCGGCGACCAGCGCGCCGCGGGTGCCGCCCTTGAGGCCGAGCGCCTCGGCGGTGGTCTCGTCGACGTTCTGGATCTTGACGCCGAGCCAGCCGCGGCGGGTCTCGCCGAACTGGCGCAGCTGGTCGATCACCGGACCGGCGGTGGCGGTCGGGACCGCGAAGCCGATGCCGACCGAGCCGCCGGTCGGCGACAGGATCGCGGTGTTGATGCCGATCACCTCGCCGTCCATGTTGAACAGCGGACCGCCGGAATTGCCCTTGTTGATGGCCGCGTCGGTCTGGATGTAGTTGTCGTAGGGGCCCGACTCGATGTTGCGGCCCCGCGCCGAGACGATGCCGGCCGAGACCGAGCCGCCGAGGCCGAACGGGTTGCCGATCGCGATCACCCAGTCGCCCGGCCGCATCTTCTCGGAATCGCCGAGCGGCACCGCCTTGAGCGGCTTGTCGGGATCGGGCTTCACCCGCAGCACCGCGAGGTCGATCTTCGAGTCCTTGCCGACGAGCTCGGCCTTCAGCCGGCGCCCGTCGTGGAGGATGACCTGGATGTCGTTGGCGTCGCCGATGACATGGTTGTTCGTCACCACGATGCCCGAGGCGTCGATGATGAAGCCGGAGCCGAGCGAGTTCGAGCGCCGCGACGGGCGCTGCTGCTGCTGCTCGCCGCCGCCGCCCTGGCCGCGCCGGTTGAAGAACTCCTCGAACAGATCCTCGAACGGCGTGCCCTGCGGCAGTTGCGGCAGGGTGCGCCCGCGCGCCTCGACGGTGGTCGAGGCGGAGATGTTCACCACCGCGTCGGTCACCTGCTCGGCGAGATCGGCCAGCGAGGCCGGGCCCTTGGCCTGGACGGGCGAGGGGAGCGACGCGGTGCCGACGGACAGCGCCAGCAGCGCGCCCGCCAGGGCCGGCAGGCGACGACGGGCGAGGGGGCGCCGCGCGGGAGTGCCGTGGACATCGGCCATCGGGGACCTCGTGGGGGAGAAAGGCGGGAGAATCGTCATCGAACGAGGCCGTCTCGCGAAGTCTCGGAACTGTCCCGCAGCGGGACGCCGCGCGGAGGCTCCTTAGATCGGGCTTCGCGCGGACGCTTCAAGGGAGAGGGTCAGGCGAACAGCAGCCGCACGACCCCGACCACGATCACCCCGGCCACCGCCGAGGCGATGCCGACGAGCCGCATGCGCTCGACCGGCGACTGCGCGGCCTCGGCCATCGCCCGGCGCATCGCGCCGGGAAAGGCCGCGCAGAGAAGGCCCTCGATCGCGAGCGCGAGGCCGAGGGCGGCGACGAGATCCTTCACGGTGCATCAACTATTGTCCGGAGGCGGCCGGGGCCGGAGTGCCGGCCCGTGCCCGGCCCGCCGGATCGTTGAAGTAGCGGAAGAACTCGGAGTTCGGGCTCATCACCAGCCGGGTGTCGGCCCCGGTCAGGCCCTTCTCGTAGGCCTGCATCGAGCGGTAGAAGGCGAAGAAGCCGGGATCCTGGCCGAAGGCCTCGGCGAGGATGCGGTTGCGGTCGGCGTCGCCCGAGCCGCGCAGCTGGTCGGATTGCTGCTGCGCCTCGGCCAGCAGCACGGTCACGTCGCGGTCGGCCTTGGCCTTGATGGTCACGGCGACCTGCTGGCCGTTGGCGCGCAGGTCCGCCGCCTCGCGCTGCCGCTCGGTCTGCATCCGCTGGTACACGGCCTGGCTGTTGGCCGCCGGCAGGTCGACGCGGGTCAGGCGCAGGTCGATGATCTCGACGCCGAGATTCTTGGCCTGCCGGTTCACGTCCTCCTGGATCCGGTTCATCAGGCCCTCGCGGTCGGTCCGCACGATGGCGTCGCGCGAGGCGCTGGCCAGGACGTTGCGGGTCGCCGCGTTGGTGAAGCTCGACAGGCGCTGGTTGGCGAGCGCGATGTTGTTCACCGACTGGTAGAACCGCAGCGGATCGCTGATCTTGTAGCGCGCGAAGGCGTCGACCTCGAGGTTCTGCCGGTCGGCCGACAGCACGGTCTGCACCGGCAGGTCGAGATCGAGCAGGCGCTTCTCGAACATCACCACGGTCTCGAGGAACGGGATCTTGAAGTACAGGCCCGGCCTGTCGGTGCCGGCCTGGTTCAGCACCGTGCGGACGCGGCCGAGCTGGAGCACCAGGGCCTGCTGGGTCTGGCCGACCGTGAAGGCCGAGGCGTAGACCAGGACGACCAGGACCGCCGAGAGCGCGATGAGGGTGGTGCGAAGGGTCTGCGCGTTCATCGGGCGGTCCCCTGGGTCTGGGCGCCCTGGCGGACCGGCGCGAACTCGTTGAGCGGCAGGACCGGCACCACGCCGGTCGCCGATCCGGCGGAGGCGTTCTGGTCGATGATCACCTTGTTCACGCTGCCGAGCACCTTCTCCATGGTGTCGAGGAACATCCGCTCGCGGCTGACCTCGGGCGAGACCTTGTACGACTCGTAGACCTCGCGGAAGCGCGCGGCCTGACCGGTCGCCTCGGCGGTGGCCTGGGTCTTGTAGGCCTCGGCCTGCTGCACGATCTGGGACGCCCGGCCGCGCGCTTCCGGCACGACGCGGCTGGCGTAGGTCTCGGCCTCGTTGCGGGCGCGGGCGGCGTCCTGCTGCGCCGCGTTGACGTCGATGAAGGCCTGACGCACCTCGGGAGGCGGGCTGACGCCCTGGAGCTGCACGACGTTGATGAGCACGCCGGCGCCGTAGGAATCGAGCGCCTTCTGGATGATCTCCTGGACCTCCTGCGACACGCTCGACTGCTCGGTGGTGAGGATGCGCTGGATCTGCCGGCGCCCGATCACCTCGCGCATCGCGCTCTCGGCGACCGACTTGATCGTGCCCTCCGGGTTCTGGAGGTTGAACACGAACTCCTCGGCCTTGGCCGGGTTGACGCGCCACTGCACGTCGAAGTCGATGTCGACGATGTTGTCGTCGCCGGTGAGCATCAGGCTCTCCTCCGGCACGTCGCGGGAGCGCTGCGCGCCGGCACCGGCGCGGTAGCCGATCTGGATGCTGTTCACCTGCCCGACATTGGGCTTCACCACGGCCCCGACCGGATAGGGGAAGTTGTAGCGCAGGCCCTCGCCGGCCTGCCCGGTGTAGCGCCCGAACACCGTGTTGATGCCGACCTGGTTGGGCGCGACGGTGTAGAAGCCGGTCGCGAGCCACAGCACCGCGACGACGAGAACCGCGAGCCCGACGCCCTTGGCGCCGACCGGACCGCCGCCGGGGACGAGGTTGCGCAGCCGGTCCTGGCTGCGGCGCAGCAGGTCCTCGAGGTCCGGCGGCTGGTTGCCGCCGCCGCCGCCCCAGGGGCCGCCGCCTCCGCCGCCCCGGCCCCAGGGACCGCCCCCGTTGCCGCCGCCGCCACCGCCGCTCTGATTACTCCAAGGCATGCTCGCCCGCGTCCTTTCCTGGCCGGCACGCCCCGCGCTGGCGCGTCCCGCGCGGCTCTCGAATGGATGTCCGCACTCGTCGAAGCTGCGATATCGGCCGCCCGTGGCCCGAAAGCAACCTCTGCCGGCGGCGCCACCCTCAAGGTTCTGCCGCCCGCGGGCGGTTTCATCGCCGCACCGTCCTTGATGAGATGGAGACGGCGCGCGGGACGTGCTTGCCGGACACTCCGGTGCAGCGGAGTGTCCGCGGGGCGGAGACCGCCCGCATACGCGTTCTTAACCGAACCGGACGAAGCCTGGGCGGCCGGCCGGCAGGCTCGCCTGGACATGCGCAACGATGAAGCCGACCCGACGCCACCTGCCCACGATCGCCTGCATCGTCGCCCGCAGCCACCCGGACGGCGTCATCGGGCGCGACAACGCGCTGCCCTGGCGGCTGAAGACCGATCTGCGGTTCTTCCGCTCGGTGACCATGGACCACGTCGTCGTCATGGGGCGGTCGACCTACGCCTCCCTCGGCCGTCCGCTGCCGGGCCGGCTGAACATCGTGCTGTCGCAGTCGGGCGGCGAGGATCGGGGCAACCTGGTCTGGACGTCGAGCCGGGACATGGCGGTCGCGCTGGCAGATCTCGTCTCGGTCGAGCGCAACAAGCGCAGCGTCTTCGTCATCGGCGGCGCCCGGACCTACGGCCTGTTCGAGGATCTGTTCACCCGCATCTACCTCACGGAGGTGGAGATGCGCGTTGCGGGCGGCGATGCGTTCTTCACCCGCCGCTTCGATCCGGCGACCTGGGTCGAGCGGGAGGCACGGTCCTATCCGCGGTCGGAGGGCGACGACGCGCCGTTCCGGATCCGCGTGCTGGACAGGCGGGAGGCGCCGGATCGGGAGATCGATGCGGACGCGGACGCCCTCGCTCACCGGGTCGGGCGGCCGCTGCCGCGGCTCCCGGAGCACCTCGCCAGCATCACCGCCGAGCCGGACCGGCCGATTCCGCTGCCGCCCGTCCTGGCGTGACCGGGTCCGGGACCTCGCCGCACCGATCCGCCGGACGGGCACGACCCGGCCTCGGCGTCATAGGGCTTCCGAGATGGGTCAACGGCCCTGTCGATCTCGGGCAAGCCCGAGATCGACGTTGATGCGATACGGATCTCGGACCGGATCGTCCGAAATCCGTATCACTCCGGCAGCGCGAGGCCCTCGCGGGCGAAGACCCGCTGCACCGCCGGTCGCTGCGCCATCCGGCGCGCATGCGCGGTCCAGTGCGGGAACAGGGCCGCCATGTCGTAGCCCAGCACCGGGCCGCGGCCCCAGGTCCAGAAGGTGAGCAGGTAGGGATCGGCCACGCTGTAGCGCTCGCCGACCGCCCAGCCGCCCCGCGACAGCCCGACCTCGACCATCGTCCACAGGTCGGCGCAGCTCTCGCGGCCCTTCTGCTGCACGTCGCGGATCGCCGCCTCGTCGGAGGCGTAGCGCTCGGCCCGGCGGATATGCGCGTAGGCGACGTGGACGGTCGAGGCGAGCCAGGCCAGCCACTCGGCGCAGGCCGCCTCTTCGCGCGGGTCCTCCGGCCACAGCCCGGCCTCCGGGAACCGGCGGGCGATGGTGCGCAGCACGGCGGGATTCTCGGTCACGACCCAGTCGCCCTCGGCGAGCGCCGGAACCCGGCCCTTCTGGTTGATCGCGAGATAGGCGCCGCTCTTCTGCTCGCCGGTCGCGAAGTCGATCCGCACCGGCTCGAAGGCGGCGCCGGTCTCCTCGAGGGCGATATGGGGTGCCAGCGAGCAGGCGCCCGGCGAGTAATACAACTTCAAAGACTCCGACATCGGCGCGGTCCTCCGGGTTCCTCCATGCCGGATCGCCGTCGAGCGCGCCAGACTTGCTGGAAGGTTGCTGTCGAGGATCGTCGCGACGGATCGACTCTCTCCGATTGCGTCCCACGGGCCGGCGGAATTACGTTGGCGCCAGCCGGCCGCTGCAGAGCCGGCATGGGGAAGGAACGCGCCATGCAGCGCTTGGCGGGTAAGGTCGCCCTCGTCACCGGGGGGGCGCGCGGCATCGGGCTGGCGACCGCCCACCGCTTCGCCCGGGAGGGCGCGGTCGCGGTGGTGCTGGCCGACATCGACGAGGCGGTCGGGCGGATGGTGGAGGCGGAGCACCCGGCCTTCCGCTTCGAGGCCCTCGACGTCACCGACGAGGGCGGCTGGACCCGGGTGGTCGACGGCGCCATGGCGCGCCACGGCGGCCTCGACGTCCTGGTCAACAGCGCCGGCATCGCGGTGGTCGGCACGATCGAATCGGTGAGCCTGGAGGAGTGGCGCCGGGTGCAGGCGGTCAACGTCGACGGCACCTTCCTCGGCTGCCGCCACGCGGTGCGGGCGATGAAGCCGCCGGCCGGGCGCGGCGGGTCGATCATCAACCTGTCGTCGGTGTCGGGGATCGTCGGCGGCCACAACCTCGCGGCCTACAACGCCTCCAAGGGCGCGGTGCGGCTGCTCACCAAGTCGGTCGCCCTGCACTGCGCCCGCCAGGGCTACGGCGTGCGCTGCAACTCGATCCATCCCGGCTTCACCGAGACCGAGCTGCTGCACTCGCTCGCCGGCGGCGGCCGCGACCCGGATGCCCTGCGCGAGAAGCTGCGGGCCTCGGTGCCGGTCGGGCGCAACGCCCGGGCCGAGGAGGTCGCCGCGATGGCCGCCTATCTCGCCTCCGACGAGGCGGGCTTCGTGACCGGCTCGGAACTGGTCATCGACGGCGGCGTGACGGCGCAATGATCCGTCAACCCTGCGGCGGCGTCGCCGGCCGCCGTTAAGCCGCCGGTGGCGGGGCATCGGGTTGGATCGGCGGCCGATGCCGCCGGAACACCCGCCATGCACCGCCTTCTCGCCGCCGCCACCCTGACGGCCCTGCTCGCCGCGCCCGCCCTGGCCGGGGGGCAGCCGCTCCCGCCACGGGCCGGGCATCCGCCGGTCGTGCGCTCCGCCGCCATTCCGGTGCCCGCGCCGCCCCGCGCGTTCGGCTACAGCGAGCCCGACGGCGTGATCGTCGAGGCGTGGCTGCCGCGCAACGAGCGGCTGCCGATCTACAACATTCCGCCCCGGGTGTTCCCCGAGTGGTGATCAGCGCAGGATCGTCGGCCGCACCCACCAGCCCGGCGCCGCGGCGCGGATCGCCCGCGCCGCCCGCGCCGCCTCGCTGCGGTGGCCGAACAGGCCGAACACCGTCGCGCCCGAGCCCGACATCCGGGCGAGCCGGCAGCCGGGCTGGTCGCGCAGCGCCGCCAGCGTGTCGCCGATCACCGGCGCCACCGTCAGGGCCGGCGCTTCGAGGTCGTTGCGGGCCGGACCGATCCGGTCGAGGAGCGTCGCGAGGTCGTCGCCCCGGATCTCCGGGTGCCCGCAGGCCGCGGCCGGATGCGCCTCGCCGGCTTTGAGGCCGAGCGCCCGGAACACCGGCGCGGTCTCGACCGGAACGCCGGGATTGATGAGCACCGCCGGCAGGCCCGGCAGGACGATCCGAGGGCCGACCGTCTCGCCGGCGCCGCGCATCATCCGGGCGGTCGGATCGAGGCAGACCGGCACGTCGGACCCGGCGGCGCGGGCGGAGTCCGTCACCGCCGGATGGTCCGGCGCGAGATCGTTGAGCCGGGCGAGCAGGCGCAGGGCCGCCGCCGCGTCCGACGAGCCGCCGCCGATGCCGGCGGCCACCGGCAGCCGCTTGACCAGACCGAAGCGCCCGACCCGCAGGCCCGGCAGCCGGTCGGCGAGGTGGCGGGCGGCGCGCATCACGAGGTTGTCGGCGAGCGGCCCGGCCGGTCCGGCGGTCGGTCCCGACACCACGAGGTCGAGCGCCGGCCCCGGGTCGAGCCGCAGGGCGTCGCCGACGCCCGCGAACACCACGAGGCTTTCGAGCACGTGATAGCCGTCGCCCGGCCGGCGGCCGAGGACGTGCAGGGTCAGGTTGATCTTGGCGGGGGCGCGGGTGGCGAGGGTGGTCACGGGGGATCGGGGGGAGAGGAGTGGGACAGGGGCGCGGCTGGGTGGAGGCGGCTTTGCGCTTCGAGTGTCAAGCGCGGAATCCCCTCTCCCCATCGGGAGAGGGGGCCAGCTCCCTGACCATGCTCGCCGGCGCGCTGGATCTCGGCGGGAGAAAAGCCCCCCTCATCCCCCGTTCTTCGGCTCGGTGCCCATCGCCGGAGGCTCGGTCGGGGCTGGGGCGCCCTTCGGCATCTCGGGCTGGTCGGGAGTCGGCTTGCCCTCGGCGGTGGCGGCCGGCTTGTCGAGTTCCGGCAGGCCGTCCTTCAGCTTCGCCTCGATCTTGGCGAGATCCTCCGGCTCGGGGTTGAGGTCCTTGGCGTGCTGCCACTGGAACTTGCCTTCGAGCCGGCGCCCCGCGCGCCAGTAGGCGTCGCCGAGGTGGTCGTTGATCGTCGGGTCGCCGGGCTTCAGCTCGATCGCCTTTTCCAGTTCCCGCACCGCGTCGTCCCAGCGGCCGAGGCGGTAATAGGCCCAGCCGAGGCTGTCGATGATCATGCCGTCGCGCGGCTGGAGGTCGACCGCCTGCTTCAGCATGCGGAACGCCTCGTCGATGTTGATGTTCTGGTCGACCCAGGAATACGCGAGGTAGTTGAGCACCTGCGCCCGGCCGGTCGGCTGCTGGGCCGGCACCAGCTCCAGCGCCTTCTTGAGGTCGGCCTCGGCCTTCGGCCAGTCCTTGGCCCGCTCGTAGGCGGTGCCGCGGAAGTAGAACAGCGTCCAGTAGTTGCGCGCCGGCTCGGTGCCGATCAGGTTGATCGCCTTGCTGTAGGTCTCGGTCGCCTCGGCGTACTTCTTGCGCGAGCGCTGCACGTTGGCGAGCGCCGAGATCACGTCGACGTCGTTGGGATAGGTCTTGGCGACCTGATCGAGGTGGGCGATCGCCTCCTCGCCCTTGCCCATCTGCTCGAGGTTGAGCCCGATCTGGATCTCGGCGTTGAGCTTCAGCGGCGAGCCCGCCGGCATGCGGGCGAAGACCTCGTTGGCACGGTCGGGCATCTTCATGCGCTCGAGCGTGTCGGCGAGGGTGAGCAGCGCCAGCGGATGCTCGGGCGCGAGGTAGAGGGCGAGGCGCAGGTAGACGACCGCGGGCAGCTCGTCGCCCTGCGAGGTCCCGGCCGAGCCGAGCCCGTACAGCACCTCCGCGGCACCTTCCTGGGCGCTGGTGACGAGCTGGCCGAGGCTCTTGCCGGCCTTCAGCTTGTCGAGGGCGTCGCGCACGATCGGGTGGCGCGGCAGGACGGCGTCGAAGTCCTGGTAGGCCTGCACCGCGAGGTCGGGCCGGCCCGACTCGGCCTCGAAACGGGCATAGGCGTCGACGATGCGCAGGGTGTTGCGGTCGGCGTCGTAGGCCGCCTTGAGGCGGCGCTCGGCCTCGACCTTGTCGCCGACGAGGATCGCGATCAGGCCGGCATGGTAGTCGCGGAAGACGTTGTAGTAGCGCTCGCCGCGCAGCTTGTTGATGGTCTCGAACGCCTTCTTGGCGTCGCCCGCCCCGGCGAAGGACCACGCGGTGAGCAGGGTCGAGGTCAGGTCGGCGGCGGCACCCCGGCCGCCGCGCTGCAGGTTCTGGCGCGCGCCCTGGTACTGCTTGGCCTTGATCTTCTGCACGCCGAGGGAGAGCTGGGCGAGGCCGTTGGAGCCGTCGCGGCTGGTCAGCCGCTCGGCGGCGCGGAACGCCTCCGGGATCGCGCCGTCCGCCAGCAGGGCGACGAAGGAGCGTTCCAGCAACTCGGCATTGCGGGGGTCGCCCTTCACCGCCTCGCGGTAGTAGCTCGCCGCCGCGGCGGTGTCGCGCGAGGCGCCGGCGATGTAGGCGGCGAGGTAGTTGCCCTCCAGCGAATCGGCCGGCTCGTAGGCCTGCGGGGCGGCCACGTCGCGGGCCTGCAACCGGGCCGCCAGCGCCGGCGCCGGCGTCGCGAGCAGCAGGGCCAGCGCGGCGAGCGCGCCCCGGCGGGGGAGGGGAATTCGGGTCGTGGATACCACGCGAAGGACTCCGTCCGGCGCGTCCGGCCGCGGCGCCGGCGCGCAATCGGCACCGACATTGGACTCCCGCCGGGGCAGCGGCAAGACCAAACCGCGGCGCCGGGGTGGCGCCGCGGTCGGCACGGGCCGGTCACATGTTGGTGTAGGTCGGCCCGCCCGGGCCCTCCGGGGTGACCCAGTTGATGTTCTGGTTCGGATCCTTGATGTCGCAGGTCTTGCAGTGGACGCAGTTCTGCGCGTTGATCTGGTAGCGCGGCTCGCTCCCCTCGGCGATCCACTCGTAGACGCCGGCCGGGCAGTACCGGGCCGAGGGACCGCCGAACACGTCGTGCTCGGAGCGCTTCTGGAGCGCGATGTCCTTGACCTGGAGGTGCGGCGGCTGGTCCTCCTCGTGGTTGGTGTTCGAGAGGTAGACCGAGGACAGCCGGTCGAAGGTCAGCACCCCGTCGGGCTTCGGGTACTTGATCGGCGTCACGTCCTTGAGCGGCTTGGTGCAGGCGTAGTCCGGCTTGCCGTGGGCGAGCGTCCCGAACAGCGAGACGCCGGCGAGTTCGTTCAGCCACATGTCGAGGCCGCCGAGCCCGACGCCCACGAGGGTGCCGTATTTCGACCACAGCGGCTTGACGTTGCGCACCCGCTTGAGGTCGTAGCCGATCGGGCTGTCGCGCCAGCCGTCCTCGTAGGCGGTCAATTCGTCGCCCTGGCGGCCCTCGGCGAGCGCGGCGTGGATCGCGCCGGCGGCCTGCATGCCGGACAGCACCGCGTTGTGCGAGCCCTTGATGCGCGGCACGTTGACGAAGCCGGCCGAGTCGCCGACGAGGCAGCCGCCCGGGAAGACGAGCTTGGGCACCGACTGCCAGCCGCCCTCCATGATCGCGCGGGCGCCGTAGCCGATGCGCTTGGCGCCCTCGAACACGTCGCGGATCATCGGGTGGGTCTTGAAGCGCTGGAACTCGTCGAACGGCGACAGGGTCGGGTTCTCGTAGTTCAGGTGCGTCACGAAGCCGACCGACACGAGGTGGTCGTCGAAGTGGTACAGCCACGAGCCGCCGCCGGCCTTGTTCGGCAGCGGCCAGCCCATGCTGTGCTGGACGAGCCCGGGCCGGAACTTCTCCGGCTTGACCTGCCACAGCTCCTTGACCCCGAGCCCGTACTTCTGGTGGTCGGAATGCTGGTTGAGCGCGTAACGGTCGATCAGGCGCTTGGTCAGCGAGCCGCGGGCGCCCTCGCCGAACACCGTGTACTTGGCGCGCAGCTCCATGCCGCGGGTGAAGTCGTCGCGCGCCTCGCCTGACCGGCCGATGCCGAGGTCGCCGGTGGCGATGCCGACCACGGTGCTGCCGTCGAACAGCACCTCGGCGGCCGGGAAGCCGGGATAGATCTCGACGCCGAGCTCCTCCGCCTTGCGGCCGAGATACTTCGTGACGTTGGAGAGCGAGCCGACGAAGTTGCCGTGGTTGCTCATCAGCTTGGGGAAGGCGAAGTTCGGCATCGCCACGCCCCCGGCCGGGCCGAGGAACATGAACTCGTCCTTGACCACCGCGGTCTTCAGCGGCCGGTCCGGGTCGTCGCGCCACTCCGGCACCAGGGCGTCGAGCCCGGACGGGTCGATCACCGCCCCCGACAGGATGTGGGCGCCGATCTCGCCGCCCTTCTCGACCACCACCACCGAGACCTCGGCCCCTGATTCGGCCGCGAGCTGCTTCAGGCGGATGGCGGTCGCGAGGCCGGCCGGCCCCCCTCCGACGATCACGACGTCGAAGTCCATCGCCTCGCGTTCCGGCAGCTCCATCCCGAATCCTCCCACGTATCCGCCTGCAGCCCGGCGCGGCGTCGCGCGCCGGCCACCGATCGTTCACATATAAACGATCTCCGGCAGGCTCAACCGGTTCCAATCTGCCGAGCGTGCGACGCCATGTCCGCGCGCGCAAGCAACGAAAGCCGCCGCCGCCGGGTTCGGCGTGTTGTCCACAGGCGGTCCGCCCGCCACATCTCCGGCATGACGACGGACGCCGCCCCCGACCGCAGCCTGCTCTCCCTGCTCGACTTCCACGTCGAGGCCGGGGCCGACGCGGCCCTGGACGAGACCCCGCGCGACCGCTTCGCCGAGGGCGCCGCCCCGCGGGCGGTGCGTGCCGAGGCCGCCGCGGCGCCCGCGGAGGCCCGGCGCGCGTCGCGCCCGGAGGCTCCGGCGGCCCCGCAGCCCCGGCCGGCCCCGCCGGCCCAGACCTTCGGCCGCTCGGCCGAGGCGGCGCCCGGCGAGGCGCAGGAGGATGCCCGCGCGCTCGCCCGCAACGCCGCCACGCTGGAGGACCTCGAAGGGCTCCTCGCCCGGTTCGAGAGCTGCGCCCTGCGCTTCACCGCCAAGAACCTCGTCTTCGCCGACGGCAACCCGGCCGCGAAGGTGATGTTCGTCGGCGAGGCGCCGGGCGCCGAGGAGGACCGGGCCGGCAAGCCGTTCATGGGCCGCTCGGGCCAGCTCCTCGACCGGATGATGCGGGCGATCGGTCTCGACCGCGGCAACGCCTATGTCGGCAACGTCGTGCCGTGGCGCCCGCCGGGCAACCGCAACCCGACCCCGCAGGAGATCGCGACCTGCAAGCCGTTCATCGAGCGGCAGATCACGCTCGCCGACCCCGACATCCTCGTCTGCCTCGGCGGCGTCGCCACCCAGGCCCTCGCGGGGACCAAGGACGGCATCCTCAAGTCGCGCGGGCGCTGGTACCCCTACCGCACCGACCGGCGCGAGATCCGGCTGCTGGCCACGCTGCATCCGGCCTACCTGCTGCGCCAGCCGCTCCAGAAGCGCCTCGCCTGGCGCGACTTCCGGGCGCTGCGCGCCGCCCTCGACGAAGCCGGATCGTGAGCCCGACCGGCGCGTGGGACGCGGCGCAACCGGAACCGTATCGCCCGCCGGAAGATTTCTCTTGAGCCGGTGCGTCGTCCTGCCTAGCCGTCGGGCGCGACCGTAGCCGAGAGCGGGTGGGACGACATGCGTTGGGAAGACTTCCGAACCTCCGACAACGTGGAAGACCGCCGCGGCGAGGGCGGCGGGGGCGGAGGGTTCGGCTTTCCCGGCGGCGGCGCCGGCGGGCTCGGCATTGGCACCATCGTGATCCTGTGCATCATCGGCTGGGTCACCGGCATCAATCCGGCGATCCTGATCGGCGGCGCCGAGACCATGACCCGGCCGCGGGCGCCCCAGGAGCAGGGCCAAAGCCAGGGTCAGCAGGGCCCCGACCGCCGCACCGGCGCGCCGAGCGACCAGACCGGCAAGTTCGCCGCCGCGATCCTCGGCAACACCGAGGACGTGTGGAAGGAGGTGCTGCCGAACCAGACCGGCAAGGCCTACACCCCGACCACGATGGTGCTCTACACCGGCGGCACTCGCAGCGGCTGCGGCATGGCCCGGGCCGCGATGGGGCCGTTCTACTGCCCGCTCGACAAGAAGGTCTATCTCGACACCTCGTTCTTCAAGGAGATGGAGCAGAAGTTCAAGGTGAAGGGCGACTTCGCCTACGCCTACGTCATCGCGCACGAGGTCGGGCATCACGTCCAGGACGTGCTCGGCATCCTGCCCAAGGTGCAGCGGCGCCAGCAGCAGGTCGACCAGACCGAGGCCAACCGGCTCTCGGTGCGGGTCGAGCTGATGGCCGACTGCCTCGCCGGCGTCTGGGCCAAGAACTCCGACGACCGCTTCAACGCCCTGGAGCAGGGCGACATCGAGGAGGCGATGCAGGCGGCGAGCGCGATCGGCGACGACCGGCTCCAGAAGCAGAGCCAGGGCTACGCGGTGCCGGATTCGTTCACCCACGGCTCCTCGGCCCAGCGCATGCGCTGGTTCCAGACCGGGTTCCGCAGCGGCCAGACCCAGTCCTGCGACACCTTCCGCGCCTCGCAGCTCTGACCATGGCCGGCCTCGACACCGCCCGGGCCTTCGTGCCGTTGCGGATCGCCGTCCTGACCGTGTCGGACACCCGGAGACTCGCCGACGACCGATCCGGCGACACCCTGGCCGACCGGCTGACCGGCGCCGGCCACGTCCTCGCCGACCGCGCCATCGTCCCCGACGACGTGGCGGCGATCCGCGGCCGGGTCGCGGCCTGGATCGCCGATCCGGGCGTCGACGTGATCCTCACCACCGGCGGCACCGGCTTCACCGGCCGCGACGTGACGCCGGAGGCGGTCGAGCCGCTGTTCGAGAAGCGCATGGACGGCTTCTCGATCGTCTTCCACCGCATCTCCTACGACAAGATCGGCACCTCGACGCTGCAGTCGCGGGCGACCGCGGGGGTGGCGGGCGCGACCTACGTCTTCTGCCTGCCGGGCTCGCCCGGGGCGTGCCGGGACGCCTGGGACGGCATCCTGGCGGCGCAGCTCGACTATCGCCACCGGCCGTGCAACTTCGTCGAGATCCTGCCCCGCCTCGACGAGCACCTGCAGCGCGGGGCCTGACCGGGCGGTCCGAACCGGTCAGGCCGGAAGCCTCTCGCGCCAGCGCGCGTCGCGCGGCGACGGGCGGCGGTGGAGCCGGCGGTCGAGCAGGGTGCGGGCCCGGGCGCTCTCACCGCTGCGCATCAGCGCGACCAGCAGCGTGTCCTCGATCACCTCGCGCTGGGCGCCGCTGCCGCCGATGCGCGCGACCTCCGCGGCGACCGGATCGAGGATGCGGATGCAGGCGGCGTCGTCCCCGTCGACGAAGGCGAGGGCGGCGCGGCAGATCGCCGGCACCACCTCGCCCGCCGCGAGCCGGCCCGCCGCGACGAGCCCGGTCAGCGCCGCGATGCGCGCCTGCGCCCCCTCGCGGTCGCCGGTCGCCGCCGCGAGCAGCCCTCGATGCACGTCGGCGAAGGCGAAGCCCGGCCCGGCGAAATGCCGGTCGGCATGGGCCGCGACCTCCTCCCAAAGCCCGTCCGGGACCGCGTGACCGTAGGCCCGCAGGCGCCAGAGCAGCGACACGGTGTCGGTGAGCACGTTGAGCGGCAGCCCGGCGGTGACCGAGGGGCCGACATGCGCGGCGTAGACGGCGAGCGCCTGCCCCGGGTCGTCGCGTTCCAGCGCCGCGAGCGCGGCGTGCCACGCGATGTGCCCGTGCAGGATGCCGGACCGGTCGTAGCTCGGCAGCCAGCCCTCGATCAGCGCCTCGGCCTCCGCGCCCGCACCCTGCTCGAACAGCGCGTGCGACAGGGCGTGGGCGCCGTTGGCGTTCTCCCGCCGGAGCGCGAAGCCGCGCTCGGCGAGGTCGCGCCCGAGCGCCAGCGCGCCGTTCTCGGCGTGGGACCAGCCGCGATAGGTCAGGAACCACCAGTCGTCGGCGTCGTAGTGCCGGGCGTGGCGCTCGCACAGGTCGACCCGGGCCCGGTCGTGATCGGCCATGCCCGAGAAGGCGAGGAGCCCGAAGGCGCCGAGGGGCAGCGACAGGATCAGGGCGTCCCGCGGCCACGCCTCGACGTGGGCGAGGCCCTGCGCCAGCGCCTGCGGCGCCCGACCGTCGATCGCCAGCGCGAGCACCGCGACGTGGCCGCGCTCGCGCCCGGTCCCGTGCCGGGCGACGCATTCGGTCGCCGCGGCGATCCGGGTCCGCGCCGCCGCCGGTTCGGCGCGCATCGCGTGCAGGCGGGCCCGGGCCGCGTGGGCGAGGGCGAAGTCCGGGTCCTCCGCGATCGCCGCGTCCAGACGCTCCGCCGCGCCGGGCCACGCCGCGAGCAGGAGGTCGACGCCGTCCCGGTACAGCGCGGCGGCACGGTCGGAGGAGGTCGAGAGCGGCAGGCCGCGGCGGTCGGCGTGGGCCATCTGGTGTCCTGGGACTGTCCTGCGTGGGACGATCATGTAGCCGCCCGGCGCCGGGCCCGGCTACTCCCCGCGTCCGGGATCAGCCCCGGGTCACCGAGGCGCGCAGCGGCCACGCCTTGACCCGCTTCAGCGGAAGGCCCGCCCGCACCGCGTCGCGGCGGACCACGTCGCCGGCCCGCACGGTGCGGGTCCCGGCCAGCGCCTCCCGGCGGGCGGCGAGGCGCTCCAGCACCGTCGCGCCCGGCCGGGCGAGGCGGGCCAGCACGATCTGCGGTCCGGCGGTCGCGGCGAAGCGGTCGAGGGTGCGGACCCATCCCTCCGCCGGAACGTCCCCGGCATCGAGGCACAGCAGCCAGGCGCGGCGGGCCACGGCGGCGGCGGCAGTCCAGGGCGTGGCGCCGCAGGCGACCAGGATCGCCCCGGTGCTCTCCGCGATGGTGACGTAGTCGGGGTCGCGGGCATGGGCGGTCGCGATCACGGCGTCGCCGATCACCCCGGCCGCCACCCCGTCGACGAGCGCCGACAGCGTGTCCGCTAGGGCATCGACGGTGGACGGGCTTCCTGCACCCGCGACGTGGACGACGGCCGTGAACATGGCCGGCCCATAACGCATGTGAACGTCGTCGTCCTGCCTCGATCGACGTCACTTGCAAATGTTCGCGTTTTGTTCGATGCTGGCGGGCAAGTCGAACGCCGCATCCGGGGACATCGTGACATCGGACGAGGTTCAACCGGACCGCTTCCGCCTTGCCGCCGCGATGCCGGACCCCGCCGCCCGGCGCGGCCGCGGCGCCACCGCCAACCCGACCGGCCGCCACGAGCCGACCCGGCGCGAGCGCTTCGCCGACGGCTGGGACCGCGACGAGGCGCCGGCGCGCCTGCGCACGGAGGTCGTGCCGGAGCGCAGCCGCCGCATCATCACCCGCAACGCCTCGCCGGATCTCGGCTTCGACCGCTCGATCAACCCGTATCGCGGCTGCGAGCACGGCTGCGTCTACTGCTTCGCCCGGCCCAACCACGCCCATCTCGGCCTGTCGCCGGGGCTCGACTTCGAGACCCGGCTGTTCGCCAAGCCGGACGCCGCCATGCTGCTGGAGCGGGAATTGTCGGCGCGGGGCTACCGTCCCGCCACGATCGCGCTCGGCACCGCGACCGATCCCTACCAGCCGGTCGAGCGCGAGCACCGGATCACCCGCGCGGTGCTCGAGGTGCTGGCGCGCTTCCGCCATCCGGTCGGCATCGTCACCAAGTCCGACCTCGTTCTGCGCGACCTCGACCTGCTCGCACCGATGGCGGCGCAGGGTCTCGTCCGGGTCGCTGTCTCGCTGACCACCCTCGATCCGGTCCTCGCCCGCCGCATGGAGCCCCGGGCGGTGCGGCCGGGCCGGCGGGTCGAGACGATCCGGGCGCTCGCCGCGGCCGGAATCCCCGTCTCGGTCCTGATGGCGCCGGTGATCCCCGGCCTCAACGACCACGAGATCGAGGCGGTGCTGGCCGCCGCCCGCGAGGCCGGCGCCGTCGCGGCCGGGAGCACGCTGCTGCGGCTGCCGCACGAACTCGCCGACCTCGTGCGCGACTGGTTCGCCGAGCACTATCCCGGCAAGGCCGAGCGTGTCTTCGCGCTGGTCGCCGACACCCGCGGCGGCGGCACCTACGACGCCGCCTTCGGCCGGCGGTTCACCGGAACCGGCCCGTATGCCGAGATGATCGCCCGGCGCGTCCGCCTCGCCCGCGTCCGGCTCGGCTACCCCGCCGCCGTCGCGCCGCTGCGCACCGACCTGTTCGCGGTCCCGCGCGAGGCCGGGCCGCAACTGAGCCTGTTCTGACACCGAGCCCCGCTCGGGAGGGAGGGTCTCGCGCCCGGGAGAGGCTCCCGAGCCCGAGATCCGGCCCTCGGAGCCACAGCCGCGGGCGCGATCCTCAGGGTGCGTCGCCCGGGCCCCGGCGATCCTCCGGCCCGAGGGTCGCCAGCGCGGCTTCGAGATCCGCCACCAGATCCTCCGGATGCTCGATGCCGATCGAGACCCGGATGGTGGCGTCGCTCACGCCGAGCCGGTCGCGGACGTCCTTGGGCACCCCGGAATGGGTGGTCGAGGCCGGGTGGCTCGCCAGGGACTCGGTGCCGCCGAGGCTGACCGCGAGCTTGAACAATTGCAGGGCGTTGAGCACCCGGAACGCCTCCGCCTCGCCGCCCGCGACGTCGAACGAGAAGGTCGAGCCCGGTGCCGAGCACTGCGCCGCGTAGACCCGCCCGGCCGCCGAGTCCGGATCGAGATGGCCGAGATGGTGGACCCGCGTCACCTGCGGATGCGCACGCAGCATCGCGGCGACGACCTCGCCGTTGCGGTTGGCCTCGCGCATCCGCAGCGAGAGGGTCTCCAGCGAGCGGCCGAGCATCCAGCACGAATGCGGGTCGAGCTGGGTGCCGATCGCCGAGCGCAGCATCCGCACCGGCTTCATCCGCGCGACCGAGCCGAGCGCGGCGCCGGCGATGAGGTCGGAATGTCCCCCGACATACTTGGTCAGCGAGTAGACCGAGATGTCGGCGCCGTGGCGCAGCGGGTGCTGGAAGAGCGGGCCCAGCAGGGTGTTGTCGCACACCACCACTGGCGCCCCGCCCTGATCCGCGCCGATCTCGTCGGCGACCGCCCGCACCAGGGCGAGGTCGACCAGGGTGTTGAGCGGGTTCGAGGGCGTCTCGACCATGACGACCGCGACCCGGCCGGCCGTCCGCGCCCGGGCGGCGGCGGCCCGCACCGCGTCCGGGTCCGTGCCGTCGCCGAAGCCGACCGCCGCGATACCGAAGCCGGCGAGCGTCTTGGCGATCAGGGTCTCGGTGCCGCCGTAGAGCGGCTGGGAGTGCAGCACCACGTCGCCCGGGCGGGCGTAGCTCAGGATCGTGGTGGCGATCGCCGACATGCCGGAGGAGAACAGCAGCGCGCTCTCGGCCTCCTCGAACACCGCGAGCCGGTCCTCGACGATCTCGCTGTTGGGGTGGTTGAAGCGCGAATAGACGAGCCCGGCCGCCTCGCCCGGCGGCGGCTCGCGCCGGCCCGAGACGTAGTCGAAGAACGCCTTGCCGTGCTCGGCCGAGGTGAACACGAAGGTCGAGGTCAGGAACACCGGCGGCTTCACCGCGCCCTCGGACAGGGCCGGGTCGTAGCCGTAGCCGAGCATCAGCGTCTCGGGGTGCAGGCGGCGGTTGCCGAGCCTGTCCTTGTGGTAGCGGTCGTCCGGCATGCGGCTCTCCTGCGCACCAGCCCCTCCGGAGGGACACGAGATCCGGAAGGTCACGTCCGGATCTCGTATCACAAGCCCGGGCGGCGACTGAGCGCCTGTTTGAGCGATGGTCCATCGTATTTATCGCGCGCAGCACCCCTTTCCCGGACGACTGAAGCGATAGCGGAAGGAGATCCGGGATCCAGACGTCAGATGTGCCGCGAAGCGGCTCAGCCTGACAGCACTGTCGCTGAGTATGGACGCTTCGCGACTTGTTGTGCTGAATCCCGGATCTTCTTCAACTGCGTTCCAGTCGTCCGGGAAAGGGGGAGCTTGTTCTTTGAATCGAGAGTCAAACGGGCACTGAGCGCAGCCGGTGTCCGCATCGCTCGGCGACGGCAACGCAGTCGCCGAGCGATCACTCGAAAATCGTCTTACATGAAGTCCGCTCGTTCGCTTTCGCGATGCGGATTTCGGCCTCGCCCGGGCGCCGCGCGGACTGTGATGGGGAATCCGGAAGCGGTCTTACTGCTTCCGTCTCACGTCGCCGGGCCTCGCCCGGCCCGCCGCCATTCCGCCCGGACCTCCGGGTCCAGCTCGCCGGGAGGCATCTCGGGCAGGCGGTCGGGGGCGAGGCGGGCGAGCGCCCACACCGCCATCCCGCGCACCAGCGGCGAGGCGGCGGCGAGATGGCGCCCGGCCTCCCCGGCGAGGCCGGGATCGCCGGAATTGCCGATCGCGATCAGCACGTTGCGCAGGAAGCGGGCGTGGCCGGTACGCTTGATCGGCGTGCCGGAAAAGCGCGCGCGGAACCCGGCCTCGTCGAGCCGCGCCAACTCCGCGAGCGGGATCGCGGCCAGATCCTCGCGCGCGGCGAGCCGGGCCTCGCGGGCGGCGGCCGCGAACTTGTTCCACGGGCAGACCGCGAGGCAGTCGTCGCAGCCGAATACCCGGTTGCGCATCGGGACGCGGAATTCCTCCGGGATCGCGCCCTGATGCTCGATGGTGAGGTAGGCGAGGCAGCGCCGCGCATCGAGGCGGTAGGGGGCCGGGAAGGCATCGGTCGGGCAGGCGTCGAGGCAGCGCCGGCACGAGCCGCAATGGTCGCTCTCCGGCGCGTCGCGGGGCAGTTCGGCGGTGGTGTAGATCGCCCCGAGCAGCAGCCAGTTGCCGAAATCCCGCGAGACCAGCACGGAGTGCTTGCCCTGCCAGCCGAGCCCGGCCGCGGCGGCGAGCGGCTTTTCCATCACCGGGGCGGTGTCGACGAACGCCTTCACCTGCGCGCCCGCCTTCGCGGCGAAGAAGCCCGCGAGTTCCTTCAGCCTGCCCTTGACGACGTCGTGGTAGTCGCGTCGGCGGGCATAGAGGGCGAGCGAGGCGCGGCCGGGCCGGGAGAGGGTCGCGAGCGGGTCGCCGTCGGGTCCGTAATTGACCCCGAGCATCGCGATGCTGCGGACCTGCGGCCACAGGGCGGCCGGGTCGGCGCGCTCGGCCGTGCGCTCGTCCATCCAGGCCATGCCGCCGTGATGCCCGGCGGCGAGCCACGCGGCGAGGTGACGGGGCAGGTCCGGCACCGCGTCGGGGCCGGTGACCGACAGCGCGTCGAAGCCGAGGAGCGCCGCCCGCTCCGCGAGGAGGCGCCGCAGGGCGGCACCGTCGCGCTTCGCCGCGTCGGTCTTCAGAAGTCCAGGTCCGCGTAATGATCCGCCGGCGCCATCCCGGGCACCCGGTCGGCGAGCAGGCTGCGGAACGACGGCCGCGACTTCAGCCGCACGTACCAGTGCTTCGCCATCTCGTCCTCGTCCCATGGCACGTCGCCGAGGTAGTCCACGCACGACAGATGGGCCGCCGCGGCGAGATCCGCATAGGTCAGATGGTCGCCTGCGAGCCAGTTCCGGCGCGCCGCGAGGTAGCCGATATAGGTGAGGTGATAGCGCACGTTGGAGCGCGCCGCCCGGATCGCGTTCATGTCCGGCGGGCCGCCGCCGAGGCTCGAGGTCATGAACCGCTTGTGGATCTTCTCGGTGACGAGGTAGCCAGTCACCTCCTGGTCGAACTTGTTCAGGAACCAGTCGAGCAGGCGGCGGACCTCGACCCGGGCGCCGGGCGCCTCCGGCAGCAGCCGGCGGCCGGTGAGGCCGAGGCCGCGGGTCTCGTCGAGATACTCGGCGATCACGGTCGCGCCCGGCACCGTCAGGCCGCCCTCCTCGACCAGCACCGGCGTGGTTCCGGCGGGGTTGAGCAGCAGGAACTCCTCCCGCCGCTCCCAGGTCCGCTCCTCGGCGAGGTGCGGCTCCATGCCCATCTCGGCCAGGACGAGGCGGATGAAGCGCGAATGCGGGCAGAACGGGGAATGGTGGAGCGTAGCCATGCGGGCCGTGTCACGCTGAAGGTTGGCTGCCTCGGGGAAGGCCCGGCGGGGCGCCGCCTCGGACCGGCCCCGTCCTGGATGAACAGCCGGTCACTTTTGTCGCGAAAATCTCAACCCTTCCTTAACACGCGCCGCTCGGGCGGGTAACGGGTCGGCGGCCGTCCTTGGGGCCGTGGTCTGCGCCCGGCGCTCGGCTCCGAGCTTGGCGGCACGGGTCCTGCGATGGCATGACGACCGCGGCCGGCCCAAGCCCCGGCCGCGGTGGAACGCGGGAGCACGGGATGACGACACCGAACGCGCACGGACGGGCCGGAGGCGCCGCCTGAGATGGATATCGCCAGCATCGGCAAGGCCGTCCTGCTCGCCCTCGTGGAGGGCGCGACGGAGTTCATCCCGGTCTCCTCGACCGGCCACCAGCTCCTGGTGGGGCACTTCATCGGGTTCGAGTCGCCCAACAACACCTTCGAGGTGCTGATCCAGCTCGGCGCCATCCTGGCCATCGTCGGGGTGTACTTTCGCCAGCTCCTCGACCTCGCCCGGCGCGCGCCCTCCGACCCGAAGGCCCGCCGCTTCATCCTGGCCGTCCTGATCGCGTTCCTGCCGGCGGCGATCGTCGGCGGCCTGTTCTCGAAGTACATCAAGTTCTACCTGTTCAACCCGTGGATCATCTGCGCCACGCTGATCGCCGGCGGCCTCGTGCTGCTGGTCGTCGACGACACCGAGATCGAGCAGCGCTACGATGACGTGCACGACTACTCGCTGCCGATGGCGCTGAAGATCGGCCTGTTCCAGTGCCTCGCGATGATTCCCGGCGTCTCGCGCTCGGGCGCCACCATCGTGGGCGCGATGCTGATGGGCTCGGGCAAGCGCGCCGCCACCGAGTTCTCGTTCTACCTCGCGATGCCGACCATGGCGGGCGCCTTCGCCAAGGACCTGCTCGACAACTACAAGAACCTGTCGAAGGACGACGTCGGGCTGATCGCCATCGGCTTCGTGGTGGCGTTCCTGTCGGCGCTGTTCGTGGTGCGCAGCCTGCTCGGCTACGTCTCGCGGCACGGCTTCGCGCTGTTCGCGTGGTGGCGGATCATCGTCGGGGCGCTGGGCTTCGCCGGGCTCATCATCTTCGGGTGAGGGGCCGGCCGGGCTTGTGTCCCGCCGCCGGCGGGGGCAAGTCTCGGCCGTCCGCCACAGCCGCGAGCGCCTTCATGATCCCGATGCCGAGCCACCCGTCGATGCCGCCGGTGAGCGCCGAGGCCGCCGGCGTCCTGCCGAGCGGGATCGGCGAGGTGTTCGCCTACGGCTTCGACCGGCCGGGGCTGATCCCGCTCTGGGTCGGGGAGGGTGACCGGCCGACGCCGGACTTCATCGGCGAGGCCGCCGGCCGCGCGCTGCGCGACGGCGCCACCTTCTACACCCGCCAGCTCGGCATTCCCGCCTTGCGCGAGGCGCTGGCCGAGTACGTCGCGCGGCTCTACGGCGGCGCGGCCGATCCCGGCGGGTTCTTCGTCACGGTCGGCGGCATGCACGCCTTCCAGATCGCCGTGCGCATCGCCGCCGAGCCCGGCGACGAGATCGTGATCCCGACCCCGGCCTGGCCGAACTTCTTCGGCGCCATCGCGGCCCAGGGCGCCTGCACCGTCGCGGTGCCGATGCAGTTCGACGCCGCCGCCGGCTGGTCGCTCGACATCGCCCGCATCGCCGCGGCGGTGACGCCGCGCACCCGGGCGATCGTGCTCAACTCGCCGTCGAACCCGACCGGCTGGACCGCCACGCCGGAGGATTACGCCGCCGTGCTGGCGATCGCCCGGAATCATGATCTCTGGATCATCGCCGACGAGATCTACGGCCGGTTCTCGTTCGATCCCGCCCACGCGGAACTCGGGCGCGCGCCCTCGATCCGCGACGTATGGGAGGCGGAGGACCGCGACCGGGTGCTGTTCGTCCAGACCTTCTCGAAGAACTGGGCGATGACCGGCTGGCGCGTCGGCTGGCTGGAAGGCCCACCGGCGCTCGGCCGCATCGTCGACGGGCTGATCCTGTACGCCACCTCGGGCGTCGCCACCTTCCTCCAGCACGCCGCCGCGACTGCGATCCGCGACGGCGAGGATCTCGTGCGCAGGCAGGTCGCGCAGGCGCGCGAGGGCCGGCGCATCCTCACCGAGGGACTCGGGGGCCTGCCCGGCGTGGACCTGCCGCCGCCCCCGGGCGCGTTCTACGCCTTCCCGAAGGTGAACCACGAGCCGGATTCCCGCGCGCTCGCCCTGCGCCTCGTCGACGAGGCCAATGTCGGGGTCGCGCCCGGGACCGCCTTCGGTCCCGGCGGGGAGGGGTTCCTGCGGCTGTGCTTCGCCCGCAGCGCCGACGATCTGCACGAGGCGGTGCGCCGTTTGTCCCCAGCCCTGTCCACACCCGCCGGCCGGTGACTCGGCGAAAGGCCGCAACCTCTGCTAAGGTGACGGGGACGGCCGTTCCCGCCGCCCGCGCCTCCTGCGGAGACCAGCCGGTGCCGGACCTGCGCGCACCCGACGAGACCCCGGACGCCACGCTCCGCGCGGCGCTCGCGGCCGCGCCGCTGCCGAGCGTGCTGCTCGACCCCGCCGGCGCCGCTTGCCCGGTCGTGTACGCCAACCCGGCCGCGCTCGCCCTCACGGGCGAGACCGAGGCGGAGTGGTGCGGGCGCGGCCTTCCCGATCTCGGCGCCGACCGCGAGGGGCAGGCGGCCCTGCGCGTCCTGGTCGCGGCCGGCGGCCCCGGCCGGACCGAGGCGCTGATCCGGCGGGGCGACGGCGCCACTCTGTGGGCCGGCCTGCACCTGTCGCCGGTGCCGGGCGCGGGCCTGCTCCTCGGGCAGTGGGTCGAGCTGTCCCGGGCCCGCGACCTCGAAGCCGCCCTGGCCCAGGCCCAGCGCCGCGAGACCCTCGGGCAACTCACCAACGGCGTCGCGCACGAGTTCAACAACCTGCTGCAGATCCTCGTCGGCTACGTCGACGGGCTCAAGCGCCGCCTCGGCGACCATCCCGATCCGTTCGTGCAGCGGGCGCTGCTGCGCTCCACCGACGCCGCCGAGCGGGCCTCGACCCTGACCCGGCACCTCCTCGCCTTCTCGCGCAAGCACCGGCCGGAGCCGCGCCCGGTCGACCTCGCCCGGCTGCTCGCCGACTACGCGCCCCGCGCCCGCGACCTGCTCGGCCCCGGCATCGTGCTCGACATCCGGGCCGAGCCCGGCCTGTGGACCGCCTGCGTCGACCCGATCCAGACCGAACTCATCCTCCAGATCGTCCTCGCCAACGCCCGCGACGCGATGCCGGAGGGCGGCAGCGTCGCCCTGTCGGCCGCCAACCACGGCGGCGAGGGGCTGGCCGAGGACGGCACCCTCGGGCGCCACGTCGTCCTGACCGCGGTCGATACCGGGACCGGGATGGCGCCGGAGGTGCTGGCGCGGGCGCTCGAACCGTTCTTCACCACCCGGGAGCCCGGCCGCGGCACCGGCCTCGCCATCCTCAACGCCCTGGTGAAGCGCCAGAACGGCACCGTGATCTTGCGAAGCGGCGTCGGCACGGGCACGCTGCTGCGCCTCACCTTCCCGGCCGTCGAGGAGGCGGCGCCCCGCCGGGCCGTCGTCCGTACCGCCGCCGTCGAGATCACACGGAAAGACGCGGCCCTCTAATCCCGCGTAGCGCAAAAAAATCGCGCTTGGCTTCCCCCGTGTCTGTGGTCGATTGTTAAGCGGCCGGAAGTCATGAAACCCGCAGGCCGGCGGCCACACCTCCCTTTTACTGCGCAGGTGTGGTTCCCATATGCGATCCGGGCGATCCGGCCCGGTAGCGATCCTGGTGCGTGAGGCGAAACGAACCGATGATGACCACCTTCTCCCGCGGCCGCCGCTCGGCGGCGGCCTTCGGCCTGGCGGCTCTGATGGCCGTGGCGGCCACGGCCGGCGAGGCGCGTCCCGGAAGCGGCGGCTCGATGGGCTCGCGCGGCTCGAACACCCATTCGGCGCCGGCTCCGACCGCGACCGCGCCCGGCGGTGGCGCGCCGATGCAGCGCTCGATGACCCAGCCCGGCCCGCAGATGGGCAATCCCGGCCTCGCCGGCGCGGCGCAGCCGGGGCGGCGCTTCGGCGGCGGCTTCTTCGCCGGCCTGCTCGGGGCCGGCCTGCTCGGCGCGCTGATCGGCGGCGGCTTCTTCGGCGGCCTCGGCGGCATCGCGTCGTTCCTCGGCCTGCTGCTCCAGGTCGGCCTGATCGTCGGCCTGATCTTCCTGGCGGTGCGGTTCTTCCGCCGGCGCCAGCAGCCGCAGCCGGCCATGGCCGGCGGCCCGTCGCCCTACGCCCGCGATGCGGTTCCGCCCCAGGGCGGGCCGTCCTTCGGCTTCGGCGGCAACGGACCGGGCGCCGCTCCCGTCCGGATGGAGAAGATCAGTGTCGCGCCGCAGGACTTCGACGCCTTCGAGCGCACCCTCGGGCAGGTCCAGCTCGCCTACGGCAACGAGGACGTCGCCACCCTGCGCCGCCTGACGACGCCCGAGATGGCCGGCTACTTCACCGAGGAACTGCAGGCCAACGCCGCCCGCGGCGTGGTCAACAAGATCGCCGACGTGAAGCTCCAGCAGGGCGACCTGTCGGAAGCGTGGCGCGAGGGCCCGACCGAGTACGCCACCGTGGCGATGCGCTACACCCTGCGCGACGTCACCCTCGACCGGGCCAGCGGCCGCGTCGTCGAGACCGGCGCGCCGGAGGCGACCGAGATCTGGACCTTCCGCCGCGACCGCGGCGGGCCGTGGGTCGTCTCGGCGATCCAGCAGACCCGCTGATCGCGGTAGCGAGTGTTTGAACGAGGCCGGCCCGGGGCGACCCGGGCCGGCCTTTTTTCTGGCCGGGTCGCGGCTCGTTTGCTGGCCGGGTCACGGCTTGGGCGCGGTGCCCTCGGCGGCCGGGGGCGCCTCGACCGCCGCCGGCAGGAGCACGCCCTTCTCGACGCTGCCCTCCGGCCCGTACTCGCCCGCCACCGCGAGGCAGGCCGCCTCGCGGTTGAGCATCATCTGGTTCGACATCAGGGCGAACAGCGTCTGGACCTTGGCGCCGAACGGGCCGCGGGGCGGGCGCACGTCCTCCATCGTCACGCCGTAGCGGCCGAGCACGCCCTCGAACGGCGCCACGCCGATCCGGTAGCCGCAGACGTTGGCGGCGGCGAAGATGTAGGCGGCGGTCTCCAGCGAGCGCGGCGGCGGGGAGTTGCGGATCTGCGCCTGGGCCGGCACGGCCAGGACCAGGGCGGCGGCCAGCGTCGGGATGCGAATGGACATGGCGCGGGGCTTCCTCCGGGGGCGGGGCTCTGACGGCCCGACGCCTCGCAGATAGGCGATCGCCGGCGGGCCGGCGACCCGCCTCTTGGTCGCCCTACAGCCCCCCGGCCTCGACGACGAACCGCGCCACCGCCTCGACCCCGTCGCCGTTGCGGATGCTGGCGAACACGTAGGGGCGGTCGCGCCGCATCCGCTGCGTGTCGGCCTCCATCACGCCGAGATCGGCCCCGACCATCGGGGCGAGGTCGGTCTTGTTGACCACGAGCAGGTCCGAGCGGGTGATGCCCGGCCCGCCCTTGCGCGGGATTTTTTCACCGCCGGCGACGTCGATGACGTAGATCGTCAGGTCGGCGAGTTCCGGCGAGAACGTCGCCGCGAGGTTGTCGCCGCCGGATTCGATCAGGATCAGGTCGAGGGCCGGGAAGCGCCGGCGCATCTCGGCCACCGCCGCGAGGTTGATCGAGGCGTCCTCGCGGATCGCGGTGTGCGGACAGCCGCCGGTCTCGACGCCCATGATCCGCTCCTCCGGCAGCGCGCCGGCCACGGTGAGAAGGCGGGCATCCTCCTTGGTATAGATGTCGTTGGTGATCGCGCACAGGTCGAAGCGGTCGCGCAGGGCCTTGCACAGGCCCTCCATCAGGGCGGTCTTGCCCGACCCGACCGGGCCGCCGATGCCGACCCGCAGGGGTCCGTTGGCGTTGGACATCTCAGGCTCCCCTCAGAACAGCCGCACGCCGTTCGGCACCGCGCGCTCGGGCACCGCCAGCACCACCGCGCCCTCCGCGTCCGGCACGCCGAGGGTCAGCACCTCGGAGCGCACCGGCCCGACTTGGCGCGGCGGCAGGTTGACCACCGCCAGCACCTGCCGGCCGACCAGTTCGTCAGCGGCGTAATGCACGGTCACCTGCGCCGAGGATTTCCTCAGGCCGAGTTCGGCCCCGAAATCGATCACCAGCCGGTAGGCCGGGCGGCGCGCCTGCGGGATCGGCGCCGCCTCGACGATCGTGCCGGCCCGCACGTCGAGCTTGAGGAAATCGTCGATGCCGATCGGGTCCGGCGCGGTCGTGTCGGTGCTCACGGGACGGGAATCCTGCTCAGGAACGGAAGATGCGGGTGTACTGGGTCTCGTGCCGGAACGAGCCGAGGTCGAGCCGGACCGTCGCGGTACCGAGGGCGTCGAGGCCGAGGGATTCGACCTCCTGCGCGAGCGCAGCGACCCGCGGCGTCAGCGCCGCGACGACCCGGGTGCCGGCGCTCTGGCCGATCGGGGCGCAGCGCAGGGCCGCCGAGACGAGGTTCTGCACGAAGGCGCCGAGGAAGCCCGACAGCATCGTGGCGCGGGCGATCCCGTGCGCGCCGGCCGCGAGCCCGACCGCCACCGGATAGGCGACCGGCCCGTCGAGGCCGGCGGACAGGGCGGCGAGGGGCGGCACCGGCCACGCGGCCGCGGTCGCGTCGAGGAACGAGCGCCCCTGCTGGCTGGTCTCCAGGTGCAGCTCGCGGGACGGCGCCAGGGCGAGGGCGAGGTGGTTGACCGCCGCCAGCGCAGGGGCGTCGCCCGCCGCCGCCGCCCGGTGGGCGTGGGCGGCCAGGATCGTATCGTTGCGCCCGGCCCCGTGCGCCAGCACGTCGGCGAGCCAGTCGCGCAGGCTCGCCTCGTCGCACACGTCCCCGGCCTCCACCGCCCATTCGAGCCCGTGCGAATAGGCGTAGGCCCCGACCGGATAGCCCGGCGAGAGCCACGCCAGCAGCAGCAGCGCGTCGCGGACCGCCTCAGCCATGCGGGTGATGATGGCCGTGCGCGTGGCCGTGGTCGTGATGGTCGTGGTCATGATGGCCATGGGAGTGCCCGTGACCGCCCGCATAGGCGCCGCCCTCGGGCCGGAACGGCCGCTCGACCGGCGTCGCTGTGCCGCCCAGCCCCTCGACCATCGCTGCGAGCACGTGATCGTGGGCGATCCAGACCGCATCGGCGCCGATCTCGGCCGGGATGTGGCGGTTGCCGATGTGCCAGATCAGCCGCTTGAGGGCGTGGTCGTCGGCGGCGCGGATCTCCAGCAGCCGCTCGGGCGCCGCCTCGACCCAGATCAGCCGGCCGTCCTCCAGCCGCAGGGCGTCGCCGTCGTCGAGCAGCACCGGCTCGGGCAGGTCGAGCAGGAAGGCGGTGCCGCCGAGCCCGCGCATCGCCATTCGGCGGCGATGGCGGTCACCGTGGTCGAGGACGATGCGGTCGACGATCTCGCCGGCCCCGAGATCGGCGCGGCGGACGACGCGGGTGGCGCGGATCACCGGATCACCTCGCGCTGCCACCAGCCGGCGCCCCGGACGAGGTCGTCGCCGTGGGGATCCGGCAGCCAGGATTCGTCAAAAATCTCCGCTTCGGAGAAGGGGCACGACTCGGAAAAGCTATCGTCGAACAGGGCGCTCTCCAAAACGGCACGGGCCTTGGCCTCGGGATAGACGGTGGCGATCAGGTCGGGAAGGGCGGATCGCAGGCTCGGGCTGTCCCGCAGCAGCCGCAGCACCCGCCGCCGCTGGGTGCCGATCGTGACGGCCCAGCCGTGACAGCGGAGATCGACCTGAACGGCCCAGCGCAGGAGGCCGGTCAGGATGACACCGAGCCGGTCGCGGACCTCCTGCCGGTCGCGGTCGCCGAGATCGCGGAGCAGGCCGGCGAGATGCGGGTGGTCGAGGTCGTCGAGGCGCCCCTCGGCGAGGGCCTGCGCCTGTTCCTCGGCCCAGGCGGCGAGGTCGGCCTCGAACGCCACACCGGTCATGGCTCGAAATCCGGATCGAGGATCCGGGCGAGCGGGAAAGGGCAGGATCCCGGGAAACGCTCCTGCGGAAGCCTCGTCTCCCGGGCCGCATCTTCCACGGCGTCGCGATAGACCTCGGCCAGGATTTCGGCGGGATAGCCGCGCAGGCTGGGATTGCGCCGGATCAGGCGCGTGATCGCCCCTCGCTGCGCCCTCAGCGTGTGTCGCCAGCTCGGCGACGCGCGCTCCGGCTGAACCTGGAACTTGAGCAGATGCATCAGAAGCACCCGCAGGTGGGATTCGATCGCGTTGCGCTGGCTGCGGCCCACGCTCTCGACCTCGTCGATCAGGTTGCGGATGTCGAGCGCGGCGTGGTCCCGCACGTCCAGGGCCCGCGCCTGTTCCTGCGTCCAGCGATGGAAGTCGGCTTCGTAGAGCCCGGCCGGTCGCCGGCGGGTGGTGGCCGGCCGATCGTCGAGGTCGTGCAGGCCCATCACACCACGTCCCGTTCCTCGGGCCCCGGATAGAACCCGTCGTCGAGGATCCGGTCGAGGCTGTAGGGGCAGGCCGCCGGAAAGGCTTGCTCCGGCAATCCCGTCTCTTCGGCCGCCCGCACCCGGGCGAGGCGGTAGGCCCTCGCCAGAACCTCTCCCGGCCAGCGTCCCAGGCTCGGGCTCATCTCCAGGACGTCGGCGAGGCTGACCCGCTGTTCGATGATCGTCGCCCGCCAGCCGTATTTCCGATGCTGTGGCTGGAACTCCCATTTCAGCAAGTGCTGGAGGAGGACGGTGAGGCGGCTGCGGATCTCCGACTTCTGCGATCCGCCCAGATCGGCGATCTCCTCCGCCAGCGCGTCGCGGTCGAGCGCCGACCAGCGCCCGGCCCGCAGCAGGGCCGCCTGCTCCTGCGTCCAGCGGTAGAAGTCGGCCTCAGACGAGGCCGCGGCCCCGGGCGGCCTCTCGGCGAGCTTGGGCATCGGCGGGCTCCTCGCCCTATCCTATCTCAGAACAGGAAGTAGCGCTGCGCCATCGGCAGCACCTCGGCCGGCTCGCAGACCAGCAGCTCGCCGTCGGCGCGCACGTCGTAGGTCTCGGGATCGACCTCGATCACCGGGGTGGCGTCGTTGTGGATCATGCTCTTCTTCGAGATGCCGCCGCGGACGTTCTCGACCGCCACCATCTGCTTGGCGACCCCGAGCTTCTCCCGGAGCCCGTCCTCGATCGCCGCCTTCGACACGAAGGTGAGGGCGGTCGAGGCCGGCACCCGGCCGAAGGCGCCGAACATCGGCCGGTAATGCACCGGCTGCGGCGTCGGGATCGAGGCGTTTGGGTCGCCCATGGGAGCCGCCGCGATGGCGCCGCCCTTGACCACGAGGTCGGGCTTGACCCCGAAGAAGGCCGGCGACCACAGAACCAGATCCGCGAGCTTGCCGACTTCGACCGAGCCGACATGGCGCGAGATGCCGTGGGCGATCGCCGGGTTGATCGTGTACTTGGCGACGTAGCGCTTGGCCCGGGCGTTGTCGTGGCCCGACGCGTCGCCCGGCAGGGCGCCGCGCTGGCGCTTCATCTTGTCGGCGGTCTGCCAGGTGCGGATGACGACCTCGCCGACCCGGCCCATCGCCTGGCTGTCCGACGACATCATCGAGAGCGCGCCGATGTCGTGCAGGATGTCCTCGGCGGCGATGGTCTCGCGGCGGATCCGGCTCTCGGCGAAGGCGAGGTCCTCCGGGATCGACGGCGACAGGTGGTGGCACACCATCAGCATGTCGAGATGCTCGTCGATGGTGTTGCGGGTGTAGGGCCGGGTCGGGTTGGTGGAGGAGGGCAGCACGTTCGCCAGCCCCGCCACCTTGATGATGTCCGGCGCGTGGCCGCCGCCCGCGCCCTCGGTGTGGAAGGCGTGGATGGTGCGGCCCTTGAACGCCGCGATCGTGTCCTCGACGAAGCCCGATTCGTTGAGCGTGTCGGTGTGGATCATCACCTGGATGTCGTGGGCGTCGGCGACCGACAGGCAGCAATCGATCGCCGCCGGGGTGGTGCCCCAGTCCTCGTGCAGCTTGAGCGCGCAGGCGCCGGCCCGGATCATCTCCTCCAGGCTGTCGGGCTTCGAGGCGTTGCCCTTGCCGGCAAACGCCAGGTTCATCGGGAAGGCGTCGGCCGCCTCGATCATCCGGGCGATGTGCCAGGGGCCCGGCGTGCAGGTGGTGGCGAAGGTGCCGTGGGCCGGGCCCGTCCCGCCGCCGAGCATCGTGGTGACGCCGGAATTCAGCGCCTCGTCGATCTGCTGCGGGCAGATGAAGTGGATGTGGCTGTCGAACCCGCCCGCCGTGAGGATCTTGCCCTCGCCCGCGATGACCTCGGTGCCGGGCCCGACCACGATGGTGACGCCGTCCTGGATGTCCGGGTTGCCGGCCTTGCCGAGCGCCGCGATCCGCCCGCCCTTCAGGCCAACGTCGCACTTCACGATGCCCCAATGGTCGAGGACGACGGCGTTGGTGATGACCGTGTCGACGGCGCCGCCGGCATTGCTGGCTTGGCTCTGCCCCATCCCGTCGCGGATCACCTTGCCGCCGCCGAACTTCACCTCCTCGCCGTAGCGGGTGTGGTCGTGCTCGACCTCGATGACGAGCGCGGTGTCGGCGAGGCGGATCCGGTCGCCCTTGGTCGGCCCGAACATCGCCGCGTAGGCGTCGCGGGAGAGGCTGGCGGGTTTGGGCGTGTTGGACATGGGCCGGGGACCTCAGGATGCGTGAAGAGAGTTGCGAGCCGCGGCGAAGCTCAGGAACCTAGCGGAAGGTCGGCCCGGTGTCCTACGATGACGGCGTCTCGTTGGGGACACGGTCGAGACCGGAATGAGGAGATCTCCGTGGATTTTGCGGCTATCCGTAGCCTTGAGGACGTCGAGCCCTTCATCTCCTTCGAGCGCGGGTTCGTGGTGTCGCGCCGGGCCGATCACACCGTCGTGGACTACGTCTACGCGGTCCCGGAGACGTTCAGTTGCGGGGTGTCGCTCGAATGCCGGGGCTTGAAGTTCGACCGCTCCGGCAGGATCATCGGACGTCCGTTCCACAAGTTCTTCAACATCGGTGAGCGGGAACGGATCGAGGATACCGACTGGTCGGCGCCGCACGGACTGCTCGCCAAGCTCGACGGATCGATGATCCACCCGGTGATCCTCGATGGTCGTCTCGCGTTCATGACCCGCAAGGGAGAATCGGCACAAGCGATCATGGCCCGGCATCATGCCGAGCCGGGAACTCTGGACCTGTCGCGCTTCCTGATCGAGGGCGGCATCACGCCGATCTTCGAATTCACGTCGCCGGACAACCGGGTCGTCGTTGCCTACGATTCTCCGGCGCTCACTCTGCTGGCCGCGCGGGAGATGGTGTCGGGCCGGTATCTTCCGCGTGCCGAGATCGTGCGCCTGGGTGAACGTTTCGGCGTCCCTGTCGTCGTCGAAGTCGACCCGATCGCGGACGCGGCAGCGTTCATCGCGCAGGCGCGCAGGGAGGCCGGGATCGAGGGTTACGTCGTCTGCTTCGAGAGCGGGCACCGGCTGAAGCTCAAGACCGATGGGTACGTCCTGCGCCATCGCGCCATCGCCGGCATCCATCTCGAGAAGAACGTCCTGGCCTGGGTGGCCACCCAGGCCGTCGACGATGTCGTGGCGATCCTCCCGCCCGACATTGCCGCCCGGGTTCTGGCTTATCAGGCCGCGGTCAATGCGGGCATTGCCGCCCATGCGGGGGCGATCGCCGATTTCGCGGCGGAACATCGCGACCTGCCGAGGAAGGAGTTCGCGGCTCTGGCCCTGTCCCGCTTCGATCGACGCCTGACGGGAGCGGTATTCGCTGCATTCGACGGTCGCGATCCTGCCCGGGTGATTGTCGATATGCTGGCTCAGGCTGCAAAGAGCGACCCGAAGGTCGATGCGATCCGGGATCTGTTCGCCTTGACGTGGTCCGTGGAAGGGCTGGCCCTGCCGGAGTTGGAGACGTGAAACCCGGTGCCGGGGATACTGCCTCCTCCCCGGCACCGGCCGCCACACGACCGTCTGGGCCATCAGACTCACAGCGACCCCATCACGTCGCCCCGGAACCCGTACACCGCCCGCCCGCCGCCCAGCGGCACCAGCGACACCTCGCGGGTCGAGCCGGGCTCGAACCGCACCGCGGTGCCGGGGGCGATGTCGAGGCGCTGGCCGCGGGCCTTGTCGCGGTCGAAGCGGAGTGCCGGGTTGACCTCGAAGAAGTGGTAGTGCGAGCCGACCTGGATCGGCCGGTCGCCGGTGTTGGCGACCTCGATCAGCGTGCGGGGCGCCCCCTCGTTGAACACGATCTCGCCGTCCGGCGTCGTCACGGCGCCCGGCACCTCGGCCGAGGGCGCGCCGCGGATCGGGTGGTGCACGGTGACGAGCTTGGTGCCGTCCGGGAAGGTCGCCTCGACCTGGATGTCGTGGATCATCTCGGGCACGCCCTCCATGACCTGATCGGCGGTGAGCACGCCGGCGCCCGCCTGCATCAGCTCGGCGACGGTGCGGCCGTCGCGGGCGCCCTCGACCACGAAGTCGGTGATGAGCGCCACCGCCTCGGGATGGTTGAGCTTGACGCCCCGGGCCAGACGGTTGCGGGCGACCATCGCCGCCATGGCGACGAGGAGCTTGTCCTTCTCGCGGGGGGTCAGCAGCACGGTCGGTGTCCTCGTTGTCGCGGGTGACGCAGGGATGGCCCATCCTTCACGCGGCCGGGCGGTCAAGCAAGACGCGAGCCGGGATTTCAGGTCTGCCAGACCCGCGGCAGCGGGCGGGCGCGAAACCCTTCCAGGATCCGGATCGCGGCGACCCGCAGGCCGCGGATGTCGCGGGCGAGCAGGCGGAGCACGAGGAACCCGTTCCAGGCGCTCGCCCCGGCCTCGACCGCGAGATCGGGGCATCCGGCGGCCTCGATCAGGTCGCGGACCGCGTCGAGGCGCGACTCGGCATCGGGCGCGAGATGCAGCAAGGTCGCGCTCGCCCGGGCGCCGCCGGCCAGCGCCGGCCGCGACAGGTGGTCCGAGAGCGGGCCGTCGAGCCGGAACGAATCGGCGTAGACGAGCCGCCCGCCGCGGGTCACCCGCCAGTCGTCGCGCACGGCGCCGTGGGTCAGGACCTCGCCGCGGGCGGCGCGGCCGAACACCATCGCCTCGAACACGGTGAGCGTGGCGCCCTCGGCGCAGGCGGCGTCGAGACGGCGGTGCAGCCGGACGCCATCGTACAGGATCGTCTCCTGCGGCAACCACGCCAGGGCCGCGCCGTCGGCGACGGTCAGGGCGACGTCGAGCCGGGTCGTCGGTCCGTCCGACCGGTAGATCTTTTCCGCCGCGGTCGAGGTCAGCACGAGGTCGGCGCCGGGGGCGAGATCGGCCTCGACCCGGAAATGATCGCCGCAGGCGATGCCGCCGGCGCTGTTGAGCAGAACCGCCTCCAGTGGGCCTGGGGCGGTGCGCGGCAGGCGCAGGCGCAGCGGGCCGGCCTCGGCGAGGTCGGTCAGCCGCGTGGCGCCGCCGGGCATCCGCGCCGCCGCCATGGCGACGCGGCCCTGGGAGCGCTGACGCTGCGGCCAGGACGGCGAGGACTCGCTCGGAGAGGAATCGGTCAGGGGCGTCGGCTCCGCGGGCCGGACGCGGCCCTGCGTCCCTGCTTAGAGCGTGGCCGCGGGCCGAAACGCAAGTCCCGGCCTCGTGCGAAGAGACTTCAGAACCAGCCGACGCCGTAGGCCGGCACCGTGTCGGTGTTGTAGGGCCCCCAGGCCGGTCCCCAGGTGGAGCGCCGCGGCGCCGCGTGGCCGCGCGCCCCACCGGGGAACGGGGCGGTGCCGCTGGCGAAGCCGTCGCCATAGGCGTAGCCGACGGCGCTGTAGCCGAAATCGATCGAGCGCGGCGAGGGACCGCCGTCCTGTTGGATCGGGGCTTCCACGACCACGCGCGGGCGCCGCCACACGGCCGCGACCCGGCGGCGGGGGGCGGCGCGGACGACGCGGCGCGGCGCGACCCGGCAGGCGCAGACCGGCCCGGCGACGATCCGGGCGGGCGGCGCGGCGAGCGGGACGTCCGGCGCGAAGGCGAGGGGACCCGGATCGGCGGCGAGCGCCGCGCCCGCGGCCAGCGTGCCCGCGGCGAGCCCGAGAATCATCGTGCGGATCGTCATCACGCTCGTCCCAGAGAAACCCGATCGGCCGGTGCCGACACCTTGGCCGTTTCCCATGGACAAGCCGCAAGCCTAACGTTCGGTTCCGGGAGCGGGCGTGCCCGCGGGCACGGTTACCGCTTCGCTACCGGCCCCGATTGCCGAGGCGGCGCCGCGCGCCATCTCGCCCCGACCGATGCGAGCCCGGGGACGACCGATGAGCGACCTGCCGCCGTTCTACGACGACCTCGACGCGACCCTCGCCGAGGCGTGGCGCCTGCTGGCGGACGGGGCGGCCCACCGCCGCGGCGCCTTCCACACGCCGTCCCTCGCCACGGTCGGGCTCGATGGCCGCCCGCGCCTGCGCACCGTGGTGCTGCGGGCCGTCGACCCGGCGCAGCGCCGGCTGCGCTTCCACGCCGACCGGCGCTCCGACAAGGTCGGGGAGATCGCCCGCGACCCGCGCGTGTCGCTGCACGTCTACGAGGCCGGCGCCAAGATCCAGGTCCGGATCGAGGGGGTGGCCCGGCTCCACCACGACGACGCGGTGGCGGACGCCGCCTGGGCGGGCTCGCGCCCGATCAGCCGGGCCTGCTACGGCATCGCGCCCGGGCCCGGCACCCCGCTCGACGCCGGCGGCGGCTACGCCATGCCGGAGGGCGACCCGGGCGAGGCCGGGCGGGCGCAGTTCACCGCCGTCGCGGTCGCGGTCGAGCGGTTCGATGTCCTCTACCTCGCCCATGCCGGCCACCGCCGGTCCCGGTTCGCGCTCGGGAGCGAGGGTGTCCGGGGCGAGTGGATCACGCCGTAAGGCTCACCCGCCCGGCGGGCCGGTGCGGGCCTCGAGTTCGTCGATCAGCCCCTGGAGCGCCGCCGGCACCGGTTCCTGGTTCTGGACCGCGTAGATCGTGCGCAGGTGGCGGCCGATCTCGCCGAGGGACACGCTGCCCTTGACGATGACCCGCTCGGTGTCGCGGCCCAGGCGCTCGCGCTCCTCCGGGGTGATGTCCTTGGCGGTCAAGACCACCACCGGCACGTCGCCGTCAGGCCGGGCGCGCAGGCGCGACAGGAACGCGAAGCCGTCCATCACCGGCATCATCAGGTCGAGGAGGATCAGCGACGGGCGCTCCTCGTCGAGGCGTTCCAGCGCGATCGCGCCGTTCTCGGCCTCGTGCACCGTCCAGCCGTCGCGGGCGAGGCTGCGGCGCAGGCGGTCGCGGGCGTCGGCGTCGTCGTCGACGAGCAGAACCGTCCCGGCGGTACCCGGCGATCGGTAGCGGTCCATCACCTCCTTCAGGTGGTCCCAGTCGATCGGCTTGACGAGGTAGTCGGTGGCGCCGAGCGCCCGGCCGAGCCCCTGCTCGTTGACCACCGAGGTCATGATGACCGGGGTGCCGGCGAGATCCGGGTCGCTGCGGATCGCGTGCAGCACCGACCAGCCGTCCATCCGCGGCATCTCGATGTCGAGCAGGATCGCCCGGGGCTTCAGCGCCCGCGCGAGGGTGAGGCCGGCGCGCCCGTCGCTGGCGGTGCGCACGCGAAACCCCTCCCGTTCGAGGAAGCGCGAGAGCAGGTCGCGGGCGGCCGGGTCGTCGTCGACGAGCAGCACCACGTCGTGCCGCTCGGCCTCGGCCGCCTCGGCGAGGGTCGCCGCGACCTCCTGGTCGCTCGCCTCGCCGTCGCCGTCGACGAGCACCACCGGCAGCCGGATCGTGAAGGCCGAGCCCTCGCCGTGGGTCGAGGTCACCGCGATGTCGCCGCCCATCCGCTGACAGAACGCCCGCGTGATGGCGAGCCCGAGCCCGGTGCCGCCGAACTGGCGCGTGGTGGATTCGTCGGCCTGGGAGAAGCGCTCGAACAGCCGGCCGATCTGCTCCTGCGTGAGCCCGATGCCGGTATCGATCACCGAGAACGTGATCCGGTCCGCGCCCTCGTCCGTGTCGCGGCGGGCCCGCAGGGTGACGGTGCCGTCCTCGGTGAACTTGGCGGCGTTGCCGAGCAGGTTGACGAGGCATTGCCGGATCTTGGTCTGGTCCTGGTGCATCGCCCCGAGGTCGTCGGCGAGGTCGAGGACGAGGCGGTTGCGCTTCTTGGCGACGAGCGACTCGGTCGCCGCCACCACGTCGCCGACCATCGCGTCGACGGAAAAGTCCTCGGCCGCGACGGTCATCCGCCCGGCCTCGATCTTCGAGATGTCGAGCACGTCGTTGATGAGCCCGAGCAGGTGGCGGGCCGAGGCCTCGATCTTGCGCAGGTCGGGCAGCAGGGCGGCCTGGCCGAGATCCTCCAACTCCTCGCCCAGCATCTCGGAATAACCGATGACGGCCGAGAGCGGCGTGCGCAGCTCGTGGCTCATGTTGGCGATGAACTGGCTCTTGGCCCGGTTGGCCGCCTCCGCCGCCTGCCGGGCCTGCTCGACCGCCGCCTCGGCCTCCTTGCGCTCGGTGATGTCGGCATGCATGCCGACCCATTCGCGGATCGTGCCGTCCTCGCCCTTCACCGGGGCGGCGCGGACGTCCATGTGGCGCCACGCGCCGTCGCGGCGGCGCATGCGGTACTCGACCTCGTAGATCGTGCGCGTCTCGACCGCCCGCGACCACACCTCGGCGGCCCGCGCCCGGTCGTCGGGATGGAGCGCCTCGATCCAGCCCCAGCCCTGGGCCTCCTCGTCGCTCTGGCCGGTATAGGCGGTCCAGCGCCACTGGCCCGGAGCCAGGGCGCCGGCGGCGTCGGTCGACCAGATGATCGCCGCGGCGCTGTCGACGAGGGCCCGGAATCGCTCCTGCGAGTGGCGCAGGCGCTCCTCGGTGGCCCGCCGGCGGCTGATGTCGGTGTTGGTGCCGTACCATCGCACGATGGCGCCGGCCGCGTCGCGCCACGGCTGGGCGCGAGACAGGAACCACTGGTACGAGCCGTCGCGCGACCGCAGCGGGAACGTGTCCTCCCAGGGCTCGCCGGACTCGAAGGCCCGCCGGAACCGGGCCTCGACCCGGGCGAGGTGGTCGGGATGGTGGACCTTGCGCCAGCCCGAGCCGCGCATCTCCTCGAGGGTGGTTCCAGTGTAGTCGTACCACCTCTGATTGTACCAGAGCAGGTCGCCCCCGGCATCGGCGATCCAGGCCAGTTGCGGCAGCGACTCGGCGAGGTTGCGGTAATCGTCCGCGCGCAGGGATTCGGTCGGGTCGCCGGTCATCGGGCGGGACCGGCGGGCGGAGTGAGGTGGGGCATCCGGGGTTCCGTCGCAGGGCTGGGCCGGGCACGGCCGGCCCGCCGGACGGATATGTCCGGGCGGGCCGGGGTTTCCAGGGCTAAGCAGACTTGCGTTGGCAGGCCACCGCTTCGTCCGCTTAGATTCTTGTTTTGTCGCAGATTTTTACCGCAAGACCGGCAGCCACTTTTGCGGAATCTGCTGAGGCGGACGTCAGCCGATCGTGACCGCCGTGCCCTTGTTCGGCACCACCACCTGCACGCCGCTGCCGTCCATCGCCGCCACGAAGGCGTCGGCGCTCGGGTCGATGATCGGGAACGAGCCGTAGTGGCAGGGGAAGACCGCCTTGGGCGAGAAGAACCGGCGCACCGCGAGCGCGGCGGTCTCGGCCCCCATGGTGAAGCGGTCGCCGATCGGCACCATCAGCACGTCGGGGCGGTAGAGTTCCTGGATCAGCGCCATGTCGCCGAAGATGTCGGTGTCGCCCATGTGGTAGACGGTCGGCTCGCCGGGAGCGCGCACGACGATGCCGTTGGGCAGGCCGAGCGGCACGGTGACGCCGGCCTCGCTCATCCCGGCCGAGTGGTCGGCCCGCACCAGGGTGACGCGGAACTCGCCCTGATCGGTGGTGCCGCCGGTGTTCATCGGGTCGAGGGCGCTCACGCCCTTCGAGCCGAGCCACATGCACAGGTCGTAGTTCGTCACCACCTTGGCGCCGGTCTCGCCGGCGATCTCGACGGTGTCGCCGACATGGTCGCCGTGGCCGTGGGTGACGAGGATGTGGGTCGCGCCCGCCACCGCCTGGGCCCGGTCGCCCTCGAAGGCGGGGTTGCCGGTGAAGAACGGATCGATCAGGACGTGCGAGGATCCGAAGTCGAGGCGGAAGGCGGAATGGCCGAACCAGGTGATGCGCATGGCGGAGTCTCCGGACAGGACACCCGCAAGGTAGGCCGGGGAGGCGCCCTGTGAACCGGGAGGATGCCGCGGCGTTCGTCGCCGCCGCCGGCCCGGCGACGCGCCTGCTCGGGCTCGACCTCGGCACCCGCACCATCGGCCTCGCCCTGTCGGATGCCGGGCGCCGGATCGCCTCGCCGCTGGAGACGATCAAGCGGGTGAAGTTCACCCCCGACGCCGCGAGGCTGGTGGAGGTCGCCGGGCGTCACGCGATCGGCGGGCTGGTGATCGGCCTGCCGCTCAACATGGACGGCAGCGAGGGGCCGCGGGCGCAATCGACCCGTGCCTTCGTGCGCAACCTCAAGCCGATCCTGCCGCTGCCGGTGCTGCTGTGGGACGAGCGCCTGTCCACGGCGGCCGTCACCCGCACACTACTGGAGGCGGATGCCTCGCGGGCCCGCCGGGGCGACCTCGTCGACAAGCTCGCCGCCGCGTACATCCTCCAGGGGTGTCTCGACGTGCTGGCGGACATGGCGTGGGAGGATCCGGCGCCGGAATAGGGCTCTGTGGCCGGCAGTCACTGCGCGCGAACCTTTCCCCTCTGCGCATGGCTGTGCAGGTAGAAGAAGTGGCGCATCTCCCCTCTCCCGAGTGGGAGAGGGGGATCCCGCGCTTGATTTTGAAAAGAATTTTCCCCGGATAGCCCTGCCGCATAGGGGGAGAGTTCAGGCTCGGGGACCGGTCCTCACCGCAGCGACACCGTCCCGCCCCCGTGGCGCGTGACCAGACCGTCGAGTTCCAGTTCCATCAGCAGGCCCGACACCGTGCGCGCCGGCAGGCCGGCGAGGCGGGCGAGGGTGTCGGTCGGGACCGGGGCCGGGCCGAGCATGGCGAGCAGCCGGGCGCGGTCGTCGTCCGGTCGCGCGACCGGCGCCGGGGCGGGCGGCTCGCCGAGGCCGGCGGGCGGCGGCGGCTCGGGCGCCTCGGTGAAGAAGTCGGTCTCGTCCCAGTACAGGTCGGCCTCCGGGCGCGGCCCGTCCTCCATCCGCTCGGGCGCCGGGTCGCCGGCGATCAGGGGCGCGAGCACCGTGAGGACGTGCTCGGGCGCCGCGCACAGGGTGGCGCCCTGGCGGATCAGGTCGTTGGTGCCCTCGGCGCGGGGATCGAGGGGCGAGCCCGGCACCGCGAACACCTCGCGGCCCTGCTCCAGGGCGAAGCGGGCGGTGATGAGCGAGCCGGAGCGCCGCGCCGCCTCGACCACCACGGTGCCGAGGGCGAGGCCCGAGATGATGCGGTTGCGCCGGGGAAAGTCGCGGCCGCGGGGCTCCCAGCCGAGCGGCATCTCGGCCACCACGGCGCCGCCATGGTCGAGGATGCGGTCGACGAGGCCGGCATGGTCGGCGGGCGAGATGCGGTCGTGGCCTCCGGCCAGGACCGCGACCGTGCCCGAGGCGAGCGCACCGCTGTGCGCGCGCAGGTCGATGCCGCGGGCGAGGCCCGAGACGACGACCAGTCCCTCCTCGCCGAAGGCGTGGGCGAGGCGCTCGGCGAAGGTCAGGCCGGCGGCGGAGGCGTTGCGCGAGCCGACGATCGCCACCGCGGGCCGGCGCAGGGCGGCGACGGTGCCGCGCACGGCGAGCAGCGGCGGCGCGTCGTCGGTGGCCTGGAGCGGGGTCGGATAGTCGGGCTCGCCGGTGGCGACGAAGCGCACGCCGAGGCGGGCGGCGGCGGCGATCTCGCGCTCGGCGTCGCTGCGGCTCGGGATCCGCACGCCCTTGCCGCGGGCCCGGGCGAGGCCCGGCAGGGCGTCGAGGGCGGCCCCGGCGCCGCCGAAGCGGTTGACCAGCCCGCGGAAGGTCCGCGGGCCCACCCCCTCGGCACGGATCAGCCGCAGCCAGTCGAGGCGCTGCGCGTCGGAGAGTTGCATCCCGCCTGCCCCCTGGCATCATTCGCCGAAATGGTCGCCGTTTCGGCGGCAAAAATGATGCTTAACCGTAAGCAAGCGGGATTGCGTGACGCAATTCCGCTTGGTTGGGGGCGGGGTGCTGGTCAGCCCTTCTGCCCGATCCGCCCTTCGGTGCCGTCGAGGAGCCGGCGGATGTTGGGCGCGTGCTTCCACCATAGCAGGGCGGCGAGCAGGATGAACAGCAGCGCCGTGCGGGTCTCGCCGGTGGCGGCGAGGACGAGCGGCGTCGCCGCGCTCGCGGTCAGGGCCGAGGCGGAGGAGTAGCGCAGCCAGAACGCGAGGCCGAGCCACAGGGCGGCGAAGACGAGGAGGCCGAGGGGCGACAGGGCGAGCAGCACGCCGATGAAGGTCGCGACGCCCTTGCCGCCCTTGAACCCGAGCCAGACCGGAAACAGGTGGCCGAGGAAGGCGCCGAGCCCGGCGGCCAGCGCGGCGTCAGGTCCCGCGAGGCGGCCGGCGACCAGGACCGGCACGGTGCCCTTGAGGGCGTCGAGGAGCAGCGTCGCGGCGGCGAGCCCCTTGTTGCCGGTGCGCAGGACGTTGGTGGCGCCGATGTTGCCAGACCCGATCGCCCGCACGTCGCCGAGGCCGGCGAGCCGGGTGAGGATGAGGCCGAAGGGAATCGACCCGCACAGGTAGCCGCCGGCCAGGGCGGCGAGGAGGAGCCACGTGCCCGTCATCACGCCGCCTCGTGCCGGTGGACGACGCGGCCGCCGACGAGGGTGAGCAGGGCGCGGCCCTGCAGCCGCGCCTCGTCGAAGGGCGAGTTCTTGGAGCGGGATCTCAGTTCGCGCTTGTCGAGCACGTAGGGTTCGTCGGGGTCGAACAGCACGAGGTCGGCGGGCGCGCCGGGGGCGAGGCGGCCGGCGGGCCGGCCGAGCAGGGCGGCGGGCGACGACGACAGGGCGGCGAGCAGGCGCGGCAGCGGCACCGCGCCGGCATGGACCAGCCGCAGGGCGGCGGCGAGCAGGGTCTCAATGCCGAGCGCCCCGTCCTCGGCCTCGGCGAAGGGCAGGCGCTTGGTCTCGACGTCCTGCGGGTTGTGGTCGGAGACGATCACGTCGATGACCCCCTCGGCCAGAGCCGCCACCACCGCGCCGCGGTCGGCCTCGTCGCGGAGCGGCGGCGAAAGCTTGCAGAAGGTGCGGTAGCGGCCGATGTCGTTCTCGTTGAGGACGAGGTTGTTGATCGACACGCCGCAGGTCACCGGCAGCCCGTCCTCCTTCGCCCGCCGCACGATCTCGACCGAATCGGCGCACGAGATCATCGCGGCGTGGTAGCGGGCGCGGGTGAGGCGCACGAGGCGGATGTCGCGCTCCAGCAGGATCGTCTCGGCCTCGCGCGGGATGCCGTGCAGGCCGAGGCGCGAGGCCATCTCGCCCTCGTTCATCACCCCGTCGCCGACGAGGTCGGGCTCCTCGACGTGCTGCATCAGCAGGGCGCCGAAGTCACGGGCATAGGTCAGGGCGCGGCGCATCACCTGGGCGTTGGTGACGCCCTTGAGGCCGTCGGTGAAGGCGACGGCGCCGGCCTCGGAGAGAAGGCCGAACTCGGTCATCTCGCGGCCGGCGAGCCCCTTGGTGATCGCGGCGGCCGGCAGGACGTTGACGCTGGCGGTGTCGCGGGCGCGGCGCAGCACGAAGTCGACAATCGCCGGCCCGTCGATCACCGGGTTGGTGTCGGGCATGCACACGAGTGTCGTGACGCCGCCGGCCGCGGCCGCCGCGCTGGCGCTGGCGAGCGTCTCGCGGTGCTCGGCGCCGGGCTCGCCGACGAAGGCGCGCAGATCGACGAGGCCGGGGGCCAGCACGTGGCCGCCGCCGTCGATCACGGTGGCGCCTTCTGGCAGGGAGGCCGGCCGGCCCCAGTGCACGTCGGCGATCACGCCGTCGCGGACGAGGACGGCGCCGGGACCCTCGCGGCCGGTGGCAGGGTCGAGGAGGCGGGCGTTGGTGAGGAGGGTCGTCATCGGGGCTGAGGATCTGTCATCGTGGCGCTGTCGCGACGGCGGATCGCGTCGGAGACGGCATCCAGGGTGAGTTGCGGATTGCCGAGGAAGTCGTCGTTGGTGAAGCGGAGCACGGCGAAACCCTGGCTTCGCAGCCACGCGTCACGGGCGGCATCGCGCTTCCGCCGCTCCTCGGTCTCGTGCGATTCGCCGTCGAACTCCACCACCAGACGGGCCGAGGTGCAGAGGAAATCGACGATGTAGGGGGCGACCGGCACCTGCCGCTTGAACTTGTGGCCGTCCAGGCGACCGGCCCTGACCTGGGTCCAGAACAGGTCCTCGGCCCGGGTCGCGAGGCGACGCTGGCCGCGCGCGAAATGCCTCAGACGAGGGGAGACCGGATTGCGTTTCTGGTCCTCGTCCATCGCCGGCGATCTCCACGTCAAACCCGGGTCGTCTCCCTCCCCCCTCTGCGGGGGAGGGTGCCCCGCGGATGCGGGGCGGGAGAGGGGACGCCGCTTCCGGATCTGGCTCGGCAGCCTTGTAGGGCGCCCCCCTGGATCAGCGTCGCGCTCCCCTCTCCCGGCTCGCTCCGCTCGCCACCCTCCCCCGCAGAGGGGGGAGGGTTGGGCGCCTCACGCATTCGGCAGGTGGGTGGCCAGCGCTTCCAGCACCGCCATCCGCACCGCCACGCCCATCTCGACCTGCTCCCTGATGAGGGATTGCGCCCCGTCCGCGACCTCCGACGAGATCTCGACGCCGCGGTTCATCGGGCCGGGATGCATCACCAGGGCGTCGGGCCTCGCCTCGCGCAGCTTGTCGCCGTCGAGGCCGAAATAGCGGAAGTATTCCTTCACCGAGGGCACGAACGAGCCGTTCATCCGCTCGCGCTGGAGCCGCAGCATCATCACGATGTCGGCGTGCTTCAAGCCGGCGCGCATGTCGGTGAACACCTCGACCCCGAACCGCTCGATGCCGGGCGGCAGCAGCGTGGACGGGCCGATCACCCGCACCCGGGCGCCGAGCGCCTGGAGCAGGATGATGTTCGAGCGCGCCACCCGCGAATGCAGGACGTCGCCGCAGATCGCCACCACCAGCCCCTCGATCCGGCCCTTGTTGCGGCGGATGGTCAGGGCGTCGAGGAGCGCCTGGGTCGGATGCTCGTGGGCGCCGTCGCCGGCATTGACCACCGCGCAGTCGACCTTGCGGGCGAGCAGGTGGACCGCGCCGGCCTGATGGTGGCGCACCACGATGATGTCGGGGCGCATGGCGTTCAGGGTCGCGGCGGTGTCGATGAGCGTCTCGCCCTTCTTCACCGAGGACGAGGCCACCGACATGTTCATCACGTCGGCGCCGAGGCGCTTGCCGGCGAGCTCGAACGACGACTGCGTCCGGGTCGAGGGCTCGAAGAACAGGTTGATCTGGGTGCGGCCGCGCAGGGTGGCGCGCTTCTTCTCGATCTGCCGGCTGATCTCGACCGCCTCGTCGGCACGGTCGAGCAGGGCGGCGATGTCGAGGGGTGACAGGCCCTCGATGCCGAGCAGGTGGCGGTGGGGGAAGCCGGGGCGGGTCGCGGTGCTCATCCTGAGCGAAGGGCTATAGGAGCGTGCGCGAGGCCCCGCAAGGACGAGGACCTGCGATTTGACATCCGGCCGGCCTTCACCCACTTCTCCCGGGCTGCGGCCCTCCCTTGAGGTGCCGCGCGCCCGCCCAAGTCGAAGATCGCCCGGAAGCGGTGTGCTCGGAAAGAGGCAAGCCGTTCATGAAAGTCGTCGTCGTCGAGTCGCCGGCCAAGGCCAAGACGATCAACAAGTATCTCGGCCGCGACTACGAGGTGCTGGCCTCGTTCGGGCACATCCGCGACCTGCCGGCGAAGGACGGTTCGGTCGATCCCGAGCAGGACTTCCACATGCTGTGGGAGCTGGAGGATCGCGGCGCCAAGCGCGTCTCAGAGATCGCCAAGGCGGTGAAGGGCGCCGAGAAGCTGATTCTCGCCACCGACCCCGACCGCGAGGGCGAGGCGATCTCCTGGCACGTGCTGGAGGCGCTCCAGGCCAAGAAGGCGCTCAAGGACGTGCCGGTCGAGCGCGTGACCTTCAACGCCATCACCCGCGACGCGATCCAGACCGCGATGGCCCAGCCGCGGGTGATCGATCAGGCGCTGGTCGACGCCTATCTGGCCCGGCGCGCCCTCGACTACCTCGTCGGCTTCAACCTGTCGCCGGTGCTGTGGCGCAAGCTGCCGGGCGCCCGCTCGGCGGGCCGCGTGCAGTCGGTGGCGTTGCGCCTCGTCTGCGAGCGCGAGCGCGAGATCGAGACCTTCAAGCCGCGGGAATACTGGTCGCTCGTCGCGACGCTCGCGACCGAGGCCGGGGCGGTGTTCGAGGCCCGCCTCGTCGGCGCCGACGGCAAGCGCATCCAGCGCCTCGACGTCGGCACCGGGGCCGAGGCCGAGGCGTTCAAGCGCGACCTCGAACTCGCGGTGTTCTCGGTCGCCTCGGTGGAGGCGAAGCCCGCCAAGCGCCACCCGCAGCCGCCCTTCACCACCTCGACCCTGCAGCAGGAGGCGTCGCGCAAGCTCGGCCTCGCCCCGGCCCAGACGATGCGGATCGCCCAGCGGCTCTACGAGGGCACCGAGATCGGCGGAGAGACGGTCGGGCTCATCACCTATATGCGGACCGACGGCGTCGACATGGCGCCGGAGGCGGTCGCCGACGCGCGCACGGTGATCGGCCGCGAATACGGCGAAAAGTACCTGCCGGCGGCGCCGCGCAAGTACAGCACCAAGGCCAAGAACGCCCAGGAGGCCCACGAGGCGGTGCGCCCGACCGACATGGGCCGGCTGCCGAAGGAGGTCGGGCGCTACCTCGAACCGGAGCAGGCGAAGCTCTACGAGCTGATCTGGATCCGCACCGTCGCGAGCCAGATGGAATCGGCCGAGCTGGAGCGCACCACCGTCGACGTGCAGGCGATGGTCGGCCCGCGGCGGATCGACCTGCGCGCCACCGGGCAGGTGGTGAAGTTCGACGGCTTCCTCACCCTCTACCAGGAGGGCAAGGACGACGAGGAGGACGAGGAGACCCGCCGGCTGCCCGCGATGGCGGCGGGCGACGCCCTGCGCCGCGAGCGCATCGCCGCGACCCAGCACTTCACCGAGCCGCCGCCGCGCTATTCCGAAGCCAGCCTCGTCAAGCGGATGGAGGAGCTCGGCATCGGCCGGCCCTCGACCTACGCCGCCGTGCTGCAGGTGCTGCGCGACCGCGAATACGTCCGCCTCGACAAGAAGCGCCTCGTGCCGGAGGACAAGGGCCGCCTCGTCACCGGCTTCCTCGAGAGCTTCTTCCGGCGCTACGTCGAGTACGACTTCACCGCCGACCTCGAGACGCAGCTCGACCGGGTCTCCAACGACGAGATCAACTGGCGCGAGGTGCTGCGCGAGTTCTGGCGCGACTTCTCGGCGGCCATCGCCGGGACCAAGGAACTGCGCACCTCCGAGGTGCTGGAGGCGCTCAACGAGCTGCTCGGCGAGCACATCTTCCCGCCCAAGCAGGACGGCGGCAATCCGCGCGCCTGCCCGAACTGCGCCTCGGGCCAGCTCTCGCTCAAGCTCGGCAAGTTCGGCGCCTTCGTCGGCTGCTCGAACTACCCGGAATGCAAGTACACCCGCCAGCTCGCGGCGAGCAGCGTCGAGGGCGACGGGGAGGGCACGTCCGGCGAGGGCGGCCAGCCCGGCGTACGGGTGCTCGGCACCGATCCGGCGACCAACCTGCCGGTCAGCGTCCGCGACGGCCGCTTCGGGCCGTTCGTGCAGCTCGGCGAGGCCGGCGCCGAGAAGGGCGCCGAGAAGCCGAAGCGCTCGTCGCTTCCGAAGGGCGTGTCGGCGGCCTCCCTCGACTTCGAGACGGCGCTCAAGCTGCTGGCGCTGCCCCGCGAGGTCGCCCGCCATCCCGAGACCGGCGAGCCGATCCTCGCCAATCTCGGCCGCTACGGGCCCTACGTCCAGCACGGCAAGACCTACGCCAATCTCGGCCGTGATGACGACGTGCTGGAGATCGGCGCCAACCGCGCCATCGACCTCATCGTGCAGAAGGAGCAGGGCGGCGGACGCGGCCGGCCGGCGGCCGATCCGGGCCGGCCGCTCGGCACCGACCCGACCAACGGCAACGCGGTCACGGTGAAGGCGGGCAAATACGGTCCGTATGTCACCGACGGCGAGACCAACGCCACCCTGCCGAAGGGCACGAGCGCCGAGGCCGTCACCCTGGAGGAGGCGCTGCCGCTCCTCGCCGCCCGCCGCGAGGCCGGCGGCACCAAGAAGAAGGCTCCGGCCCGCGGCGGCGCCCGCAAGGCTCCCGCCAAGACGACGGCCAAGTCGACTGTCAAGACGGCGGCCAAGGCGGACGGGGACGCGGCGCCGGCCACCAAGAAGAGCCCGGCCGAGAAGCCGGCAGCCAAGAACCCGGCAGCCAAGAACCCGGCAACCAAGAAGCCGGCAACCAAGCCGACCGCGGCCAAGAAGGCGGTCGCCGGCGAGTAGGGGCGTGAACGGGAGGAAGGGGCCGGAGGGCCCTTCCTCCCCGTTGGTTTATGCCAGGACGAAGTTCGCGGCCGAGAGCGCGCCGAGTTGCACGCCCTGAAGCGTCAGCGCGTCGCCGCCCCCGTAGGCGATCACCACGTCCGCCCCCTCCTGACGGCTCGCCGCCTGCACGGCCGCGAAGTCGGCGAACACCCCGCCGTTGAACGCGATCACGTCGGCCTCCGACCCGCCGGGCACGAAGTCGAGGATGCGGTCGCGCCCGTCGCCGCGCCCGAACCCGAAGATGTCCGCCCCCGCCCCGCCGGTCAGCACGTCGTCGCCGCTGTTGCCGAACAGGAGGTCGGCTCCATCGCCGCCCTCGATCGTGTCGGCGCCGGCCCCGCCCGAGAGGTCGTCGCCGCCCTCGCCGCCGAACAGCCGGTCCTCGCCCGTCTCGCCGCGGACGAGGTCGTTGCCGGCGTCGCCCGTCAGGTAGTCGTTGCCGGTGCCGCCGTAGACCCGGTCGTCGCCGTCCTCGCCGTAGACGCCGTCGTTGTCGTCGTCGCCGAACAGCAGGTCGTTGCCCTCCTCGCCGTGGACCTCGTCGTTGCCCCACCCGCCCGAGCCGAAATCGTTGCCCGAACCCGTGCCGAGGAAGTCGTTGCCGTCCTGGCCGAGCACGAGGTCGTTGCCGGCATTGCCGAACAGGACGTCCGCGCCCCCGGCTCCCGCCAGGGTGTTGGTGCCGGCATTGCCGGTCAGGCGGTTGTCGGCGCCGTTGCCGTTCGCCCCGCTATCGCTGTCGCCGGTGAGGAGCGCCGACTCGATGCCGTCCGGCAGGTCGATCGTCCCGGCGCCGCCGTAGCGCACCAGATCCGACCCGCCGGTAGCGAGGCCGTCCGAGAGGCCCCCGGCATCGAGGAGGTCGATGGTGCGTCCGGCGGCGTCATCCGTCACCGTCGCGACCTGCTGCACCTGCACCAGCGTCGATCCGTCGCCGTCCCGCGCGGTCACGAACCGGGTGCCGACGGGCGCGGCGTCGATCGCAAGGCTCGCCGCCACGGCGCCGTCCTGCGTCAGGCTCAGGCGGCCGGCCGCGGCGTCGTAGGTCAGCGTGCCGTCGCCGTAGGCGACATCCTGCAGGTCGATCCCGTCCCACAGGCCGAAGCCGCGGATGCGGTTCTCCGGCAGGGCGCCCGCGCCGATCTCCAGCGTCTGCGCGCCGGTGCCGAAGGTGATCGCGCCGGTGCCGGCCCCGGTGGCGCTGCCGAGGACCAGGGTCGCCGAGCCGTTCAACCAGGTGCCGCCGGCGTAGCTGTTGTCGCCGGTGAGGGTGAGGGTGCCGGATCCCGTCAGTTCGAGCCCGCCGGCCCCCGTGATGGTGAGCGGGGTGAGGTTGTAGGAGACGTCGCTGTCGAGGGTCGGGCTCGCGTTGGGCAGCAGGTCGACGACGAGGTTGGCGCCGTGCCCGTTCACCGCCCCGGGAAGCGTGATGCTGTCCTCGAGATGCGCCGCCGCGACGGTCAGCGCCGGCGTGGTGCCCCCCGCGCTGACTGTGTTCCACGAATCGTACCTGTTGGCGTCGAAGCGGAACTGCTGGATCGTCCCGGTCTCGTCGACGCTGAAGTAGATTGCACCGGTGCCGAGGCCGCCGGTCTTGGCCGTCGCAGGCGCCGTCTCCGGCAGGACGTAGTCGCGGCTGTCGGCGAAGTCCTGGCCATAGCTCGGATCGCTTCCGAGGCGGGCGTGGGGCACGTCGCTGGAATCGACGACGGGCAGGAGGTAGATCGCGTAGGACCGGCCCGAGGCATCGCTGCCGAGTCCCGTCATCAGGTTCGCGTCCAGGGCGTCCGCTCCGGCGGCCTTGTAGAGAACCGCGTCGCCCGAAACCACCATGACGTGGCCGGTGTCGTTGGGTTTGGTCAGCGACTCGGTCGTATGGGCGTCGGTCTTGCCCGGGTCGGTGTAGATGCCGAGAGCCCAGGCCAGGATGTCGCCGGCCCGGAGCTTGCCGATCTCGGTCACCTGGGAGAAGCCGTTGGCGGTGTTCGCCAGCGTCTCGAAGAAATGCGTGTGGACGTAGGCCTGCGGCCACGGTTCGAGGGATTGCTGGAGCGAGAGCGCGCCGGAGCCGTAGGGATGGACCGTCTGGTTGAAGATCGGGTCGTCGCGTTCGGCGCTGATGACTGCCGCGTGGATCGGCGAGACCGACGAGAGGGCGTAGTTCACCCAGGTCGAGCAATCCACGTACGACATGAACTGGCCGTCGGTGCCGAACCCGATATTCGGTGGGGTGTTGGCGATGCCCAGCGTCTTGTCGTAGTCGTAGGCTGTCTGCCGGTTCGCATGCACCAGTTCAGCGGCGGCGAGAGCGAATGCGGACAGCTGATTTCCGATCGCCGAAGAGGAGGCGGGAGTCTCTGAACCGATGGACATCGAGGACCTTCTCGCGCGGCGCGGGCCGATCGCCGGTGCCGTCTGGTCGTCACCTTCGGGGCGGGCGGTGTGCGAAGCGTGAAGGTGCGCGGATCTCTCGTGTCCTCGTGAATCGTCGGTGAAGGATCCTCCGCGTCACTCTTCTCCGAGATCCCGGGTGAGCAGCGCCAGCACCAAGCGGACCTCGTCCAGGCCGGCGGAGAGGCGTCCGTCGAGGCTCAGGGTGGCAAGGCCGTGCACCATCGCCCAGCAGCCGAGGGTGCGCGCCTCGCGGTCCCCGGGCGAGAGTGCCGCGACGCGGCGCGCGAGCACGCCGTAGGCGCCGTCGCCGGCCTCGCGCGGGATGCAGGCGGTGTCGCGGGCGGCGAACATCAGGCGGAACAGGGCCGGGTGCCGTGCCGCGAAGGCGATGTAGGCCAAGCCCTGCGCGACCAGCGCATCGGCGCCCCGCGCCGAGTCGTCGGCGGCCTCCAGCTCGGCCTGCAATGCGCGAAAACCCTCCTCGGCCACCGCGCCGAGCAGCGCCGCCTTGTCGGGGAAATGGCGGTACGGCGCCATCGCCGACACGCCGGCCGCCCGGGCGACGCTGCGCAGGCTGATCTCGGCCGCCCCGTCGCCCAGCAGCGCCATCGCCTCGCGCACCAGCACCCGGCGCAGATCGGTCCTGTCGCTCTCCACCTGTTTACACCGTAAACGTTCCGACCTATGCTTACACCGTAAGCAAGGAAGACCCGCCGATGCAACCCGCCGCCCTGCGCGAGACCGTCGACCTGTCGGGCCATCCCGACCTCGTGGTGATCCTGCTCGGGCTCAGGCTGCGCCGCGTCCGGGCGTTGCGGGCGCTGCCCGATCTTGGCCGGGGATTGTCGGCGATCCGGCGCGATCCGCCGGACGGGCTGCTGTTCGACCAGCGGTTCCTGTTCGGCTGGAACCACATCGGCATCCGGCAGCACTGGCGCGACTTCGACAGCCTCGAACGGTTTACCCGCGAGGCGCCGCACGGCGTGTGGTGGAAGAGCTTCCTCAAGGACCCGCAGGGCTGCGGCTTCTGGCACGAGACCTTCAGCGCCCGCGGCGGCTTCGAGGCGATCTACGTCGAGATGCCCGACCGCCAGGGCCTCGCCGCCTTCGCGCCGGTCCGCCGGCCGGTCGGCCCGTTCCTGTCGAGCCGCGAGCGCCTGCGCGACGACGCCGACCGGCGCGTCCGCTAACCAGACTTGCGTTGGCAGGCCAACGCTTCGTCCGCTTAGTGTCTTGTTTCGTCGCAGATTTTTGCCGCAAAACCGGCAGCCACTTGTGCGAAATCTGCTTTGGGGATCCGGTGCGTCATTCCGCGGCCGTTCCCAGTCGCGCGCCGGCGCGGTAGAGCCCCGCCCATGACCACCGCCGTCCTGACACCCCGAGCGCCGGCCGCCGCCGGTTTCCGAGCCGAGGCCGCGCCGCGGGCGCACCGGGCCGTCAAGATCTGGCTCTACACCCTCGCGGCCCTCGTGGTGGCGATGGCGGCGGTGGGCGGGGCGACCCGGCTCACCGGATCCGGGCTGTCGATCACCGAGTGGAAGCCGGTGACCGGCGCGATCCCGCCGCTCTCGGCCGAGGCGTGGGCGCAGGAATTCGCCAAGTACCGGGCGACGCCGCAGTACCAACTCCTCAACGAGGGGATGAGCCTGTCGGACTTCCAGTTCATCTACGCCTGGGAGTGGGGCCACCGCCTGCTCGGCCGGGTGATCGGCTTCGCGTTCTTCGTGCCGTTCCTGTGGTTCTGGTGGCGCGGCCGGATCGACCGCCGCCTCGCCCTCGGGCTGCTCGGGCTCGGGCTGCTCGGCGGCCTCCAGGGGGCGGTCGGCTGGATCATGGTGGCGTCGGGTCTCCAGCCCGGCATGACCGCGGTGGCGCCGGTCAAGCTCGCGATCCATCTCACCCTGGCCAGCGCGATCTATGCCGGGCTGATCTGGCTCGCCGCGGGGCTGGGCCGCGACCGCGCCGGAGGCGCCCTGCCGGCGCGTCTGAAGACGGCCGCCCTCGCGCTGGTGCCGCTGGTGCTGCTCCAGATCGCACTCGGCGGCCTCGTCGCCGGCTCCAAGGCCGGCCTGACCTACAACACCTGGCCGCTGATGGACGGCGCGGTCATCCCGCCGGCCTCGACCCTGTTCGCCGGCACGCCGTGGATCGAGAACTTCTTCGACAACGTCGCGCTGGTGCAGCTCAACCACCGCCTCGTCGCCTATGCGCTGCTCGCCGCCGCCCTGCTGCACTGGCTCGACGCCCGCCGCGCGGCGCCGGGCGACCGGGCTGGCAGGCGTGCCGCCGGCATCCTCGGCCTCGTGGTCGTCCAGGCCCTCGTCGGCATCACCACGCTGCTGCTGGCCGTGCCGCTCTGGGCCGGCCTGCTGCATCAGGTCACCGCGATGCTGGTCCTCGGCATGGCGGTGGCCCATGCCCGGCTGAGCCGGACCGCTCCCGCCGCGTGAGCGTGCGGGGCGGGGGCTCCGCCCCGCCGGGGGCGGCATCCCGCCCCGGTTCCGGTCGGTTGCCGTTCAGCTCGCCTCCCTTAACTTCCGTTGAAGCGGAGGCCGTCCCCGCCCCGGGGCGCCGGCCACGCTGGCGCGCGGAGGACGGCATGCAGGTTCGCGACCACGCCCTTCCGGGGCCCGTCCCGCTCTTCGCGGCGGACGGCAGGCCGCTGTCCCTCAACTGGTCCTACACCCGGCCCGAACTCCTGGCGGACGGTGCCGTCCACGTCGTCGGCGTGTCGCTCGGCGTCGTCGGGGCCCTGGTGCTGGTCGCCAGCACGCTGCTCAGCGGCCTCGCGGCGACCGAGACGGCGGCGGTGGCGGTCTACGCCGCCGGCCTCGTGGCGATGCTGTCGGTCTCGGCGGCCTACAACATGTGGCCGATCGGGCGGCGCAAGTGGCTGCTGCGCCGGGCCGACCACGCCACGATCTTCCTGATGATCGCCGGCACCTACACGCCCCTGGTGGCGCTGGTCGGCAGCGGCTTCGCGGTCTGGCTGCTCGCCGGAATCTGGCTCGTGGCGACGGCCGGGGCGCTGGTGAAGCTGACGCTGCCGGGACGCTTCGACCGGCTCGCGATCGGCCTCTACCTCGCCCTCGGCTGGAGCGGCCTGATGGCCTATCCCTCGGTGATCGCCGCGCTGTCGACCCCGGCCCTGTGGCTGCTCGCCGCCGGCGGCCTGCTCTACTCCGCCGGGGTGATCTTCCACGTCTGGCGCGGGTTGCCGTTCCAGAACGCGATCTGGCACGGCTTCGTGCTCGCGGCCGCCGCCTGTCATTACGGTGCGGTGTTCTGCAGCGTCATCGACGTGGCGGCGTGAGCAGCCATCTGCGCAGTTGTTTCATAGTACGTGCCGCGCGAAGCGCCCTTTTCCCGGGCGACCGGAGCGTCAGCGGAAGGAGATTCGGGATCCAGACGTCAGATGTGCCGCGAAGCGGCTCAGCCTGACAGCGCTGTCGCCCTATATAGACGCTTCGCGACGTCTTGTGCTGGATCCCGGGTCGCATTCCGCTGGCGCTGCATGCGCCCGGGAAAGGGGCGGGTATGCTTGAGATCACGAGTCGAGCAGGCTTGTGAGGCACGAAAACGGTCACGGATCCTTGGCGATCGCCTCGATGTCGCGGTCGACGCCGCTCTCGACCTTGAAGTCCTGGGTGTAGACCTTGCCCTCGTGGCGGGCGATGAGCTGGTACTCGCCCTCCGCGAGCGTCACCTGCGGGAAGGCGCCGATCGCCTCGCGGATGGTGTCGCCGCCCGGCGTCAGCACGCTGAAGGCGGTGCCGGCGAACGCCTCGGTGCCGGGCGCCGCGACGAGCTTGAGGGTCACGGTGGCGGCGCGGTGGTTGAGCGTCGCGTCGGTGATGCGCCCGTTCTCGACCTTCAGGTCGGCGCGCTGGATCGCGTTGGAATCGCCCCAGGTCGAGACGACGTGATAGGTGCCCTCGGGCAGGCGGATGATCTCGCCAGCCTTGATCCCCTCGCGCACGAGGCGCCCTTCCGGGTTGCTGCCGATCGGCACGAAGACCGAGAAGGCGAGTTGGGCCGGCTGGATCCGCACGTCGCCGACCGCGCCGGCGAGGCGCAGCGCCCCGGCCTGGACCGTCAACTGCTCGGCCGCGCCGCCGGGCCCGAGGGCGACCCGCTTCGAGGTGCTGACGAAGCCGTAGGTGACGCTGGCGAGGTAGTTGCCCGGCGGCAGGCGGAAGCTCGGCTGGGCGTCGGTCGAGCGGGCGAGGATCACCGGGCGCCCGGACTCGCCGCGATCCTCGTAGATGCGCCACGACAGCCCGCCGCGGATCGGCCGGCCCTCGCCCGTCAGCACCGCCCGCAGGGACAGGGCGGCGTCGGGCACCGGCGCCGGCGGCGAGACCTGCGGCGGCGGGACTTGTGGCAGCGGGGCTTGGGTCACGGTGGGCGCGGGCGGAGGCGACAGGGTGGGCGCCGCGACGGCGCCGGCCGGCAGCGCCGCGAGGACCAGTGCGGCGCTCCGCGCCACCCTACCGAACCGTCGTCCCGCCCGTGTCATCCTCGTCCCTCGCCAGGAGCTCGCCCGCCGCCGCCATCAGGTTGTCGACCGAGAGCGGCCGGAACCGGAACTCCACCACGTGACGGCCCGCCGGCACCTCGACGCCGCGAAACAGCAGGTTGGTGCGCAGGATCGGCCGCTTGACGCCGTCGACCCGCGCCTCCCAGCCCGGATAGTACAGGTCGTGCAGCACCAGCACGCCGTCGCGGTCGCTCTCGACCTCCAGCGTGACGACATTGCGGCGATAGGCGAGGATCGTCGCGCTTGCCCTTGCCGGCGCGATCGCGGCGCCGGGGTTCGTCACGCCGTAATCGCCCTTGAGCTTCGGCAGGCTGTCCTGGTCGACAAGGGCGGTGTCGTTGCCCTCGAATTCCGGCAGCTCGTCCTGCGACAGCACGCTCTCGGATTCCACCGGCACCAGCCGGGTGGCGAGGTAGGCCCGCGGCCGGGCCGGGTCGAGGCGGTAGACCCACATCTGGCCCGAGCCGTAGAGCAGGGTGGCGCCGGTGAGCTGCGGGAAGTGCTTCGGCAGGCGCGAGGCCGGCCGGTCGAGGACGAGGTATTCGAGGCCGAGCAGGCTGGCGAGGCGCGAGCGGTAGCCGCGAAACAGGCCCGGGAACTGGCGCAGGTTGGGGTCGGCGGCGTTCTCGCCCGGGCCGACGGCGCGCTCGTAATCGGCGAGCCGCAGCGGGTTGTAGCCGATCGTGTCCTCGAGCCCGAGCACCATCGAGGCGTTCTGCCACGCGCCGCCGAGGCCGAGGATCTCGACCCGCGGGTGCTCGCCCTTCTGGTGGCGGGAATCCAGTTCGGCCTTCAGCACCGCGAGGCCCTGGAGCTGCTCGGGCGGCAGGCGGCTGAACACCGCGTAGCGGCCGGCCGGCTCAGCGTTGAGCGAGGAGGCGGCGTTGCGCCAGATCAGCTCGGCGCCGGTGGCGCAGACCAGCAAGGCCGCGACGAGCCCGCGGGCGGCGACCGCCCGCGACAGGCTCGCCCGCGACGACGGCCAGCCGCGCCACAGCGCGACCACCAGCGCGGCGGCGATCCCGGAGCCGACCAGCACGTCGCGCAGGGAATCGCGCAGGTGGTGGGCCCTGGCGGCGAAGCCGTAGGCGCCGATGAGCAGCGCGAGCACGGTCGCGACGGCGAGGAGCGGCAGGACCCGGCCCCAGCCGGCGGGCAGCCGCGGTGCGCCCTCCTGCACGTAGCGGTGGACGAGGTAGCCGGCGAGGGAGGCGAGGGCGATGTTGACGACGAAGGTCGCGTCGGCCGGGCGGCGGTAGAGGTCGACCCCGGGCACGTGGTCGAAGATCGGCGCGAAGACCGGGGTGTAGCGGCCGAGCGCGTAGAGGATCGCCGCGGCGAGGAGCAGCAGGGCCGGGCGGATCTCGCGGGCGAACAGGCGGCCGCCGGCGAGCCCGTGCCAGAGGATCAGCACGGCCGGCAGGGTGCCGGCGAACAGGTAGTTGATCGCCCGGTCGGTCCAGGTGCCGCCGTCGAGCGAGGCCCAGTCCGGCCCCCAGTAATCGTAGGTCCAGCGCAGGGAGCCGAACACGTCGGCGAACAGGCCGGTGGCGAGGCTCGCCGGCGGCAGCGACCCCATGGCGGCGGCGCCGTAGCCGAAGGCCGGCCGGGTCGAGGTCATCAGGAACTGCATGGTCAGCAGCGACGGCACCGCCAGCAGGGCGCCCCCCACCACCGCCATGGCCAGCAGAACGCCGAGGCGCGCCCGCAGGTAGGCGAGGGGACGCGGATCGGTCGCGGCCGCGTAGACCGGCACCGCGATGAGGGTGAAGCCGCACAGGAACGCGACCTGATCGCGCCCGACCGTCATCAGCGCCGCCACCGCCGCGAAGGCGAGGCCGAAGCCGTAGGCGCGGGCCCGGCGCGCGGGATCCGCCAGCGCCTCCTCCAGCAGCCACAGGGCGAGCGGGAAGTAGCCGTAGGAGAGGATCATCCCGGTGTGCTGGAGCCGGGCCGAGGCCGAGCCGCCGAGAACGAACACCATCGCGGCCACCACCGCCCCGGCCGGGTGCCAGGACCGGCGGCGGAACAGCAGCAGGGTCGCGACCGCCCCGGGCAGCAGGTGGGCGAACACCACCGCGTCGAACAGTTCCATCGACGGCGACGGGTCGAGCCACGCGAACAGCAGCATGGTCGGGGTGAACAGCAGCGATTGCGGGTCGGCGACGGAGGGGTGACCGCCGAAATGGTAGGGGTTCCAGAGCGGCAATTCGCCGTTGGCCAGCGCCAGCCCCAGATAGCGCAGCATCGGGTAGAAGTGGTTCTTGGAATCCCAGGGCACCACCGCGCCGGCGAGCGGCCAGGCCGCCGCGGCCGCCGCCCAGAACAGCAGCACCGCGGCGAGCGCGAGCCAGAGGTCCCGCGCCGTCCAGGCATGGGGGAGCGGCGGCGCGGCGGTGGCCGCGGCCGGCGAGCGGAACGACGAGAACAAGCCCCGCATGGTCGAGCCTCAACGCTGCCCCGGGCGCCCGACGGGGACGCGATTGCCAAGCCGGGGGACCGGTGCCTATCTGTGTGGCCCTGGCGCCCGAGAGTGACGGCTCTATGGCCGACCCCCGGGGCCCGGACCGATTTCGTCAGGAATCGGCTGTGCTTCCCTTAAGCCACGGCACTGAAGGCCCGATGAACGCAACCCTCGAATTGCTGCGCAGCCGCCGCTCGGTGCCGCCGCCGATGCTGTCGGGCCCCGGCCCGGACGAGGCGGATCTCGACGCGATCCTGCGCGCCGCCGCCCGCGTGCCCGACCACGGCAAGCTCGCGCCCTGGCGCTTCGTCGTCATCGCGGGGGAGGGGGCGCAGCGCCTCGCCCGCCTCGTCGCCGAGACCTACGCCGCCGACAACCCGGGAGCCGACGCCGCGCGGCTCGAGGCCGAGGGCGCCCGGGTGACGCGGGCGCCGCTGGTGATCGCGGTGGTGTCGCGGGCGGGCCCGCACCCGAAGATTCCCGAATGGGAGCAGGTGCTCTCCGCCGGCGCGGCGGCGATGAACCTCGTGGTGGCGGCCAACGCGCTCGGCTACCGCACCTCCTGGCTCACCGAGTGGATGGCCTACGACCGGCGCATCCTCGATGCGCTGGGCCTGTCGCCCGCCGAGCGCCTCGCCGGCTTCGTCCATGTCGGCCGCGCCGACGAGGTGCCGAGCGACCGCCCGCGGCCCGACCTCGCCGAGATCGTCACCCGCTTCTAGAGGCACCGCGATGCACTACGACGCGCAGAACCGCACCCTGCCGCACAACCCGTTCAAGGCCCTGGTGGCGCCGCGGCCGATCGGCTGGGTCAGCGCGATGGCCAAGGACGGCCGGCTCAACCTGTCGCCGTACTCGTTCTTCAACGGCGTCGCCGACAATCCCGAGATGGTCGCGTTCTCGTCCTTCGGCCGCAAGGACGCGCTGGCCTTCGCCGAGGAGGGCGGCGAGTTCGTGTGCAGCCTCGCCACCCACGCCCTGAAGGACGGGATGAACCTGTCCTCGGCGCCGCTGCCGCGGGGCGAGAGCGAGTTCGACTTCGCCGGGCTTGAGACCGCGCCGTCGCGGATGGTGCGCCCGCCCCGCGTCGCGGCCTCGCCCGCCGCCCTCGAATGCAAATGGCTCCAGACGATCCCGATGGTGCCGCTCGGCGGCGGCGAGGCGTCGTACTTCCTGGTGATCGGGCAGGTGGTGTCGATCTACATCGACGACCGCTTCGTCACCGCGGAGGGCCGGGTCGATACCGGGGCGATGCGGCCGATCATGCGCGGCGGCTATTTCGACTACTTCACGGTCGAGCCGGAGAACCGCTTCGAGATGCGCCGCCCGGCCGGCGGGGGCGACGCGCCGCGGGCCTAAGTCGAAACGTGCGTCAAGTCGTTGATTTTCGGCTGAATTGTCAAGCGCGGGATCCCCTCTCCCGAGTGGGAGAGGGGTAGGGGTGAGGGTGGAGACGGTTCAGGATCAAGCACCAAGCCTCGAGCCGCACAGCTCAACCGTTGACGCTTTATTCTGACCCCGAGCCACCCTCACCCCCGGCCCCTCTCCCACTCGGGAGAGGGGAGACGCGCCACGGCGAAAGTCGTCTTCGTCGGGAGCAAAGGGTGCAGAAGACCGGCGCCCCGATCCATCCCGAGTGACGGCCAAGCCGGCGAGCAAGCGCTAATGACTTGCCGCGAGCGTGACGACATCGCGGAGCCGACCCCGTGTCTGTTTCAGCCCGGCATCCGCAGCCGGGCCGGGTTGCCGACCGCGATGCCGCCCGGCGGCACGTCGCGGGTGACGACGCTGCCCGCGCCGATGATCGCATCGTCGCCGATGGTGACGCCGGGCAGGATGATCGCGCCGCCGCCGATCCAGACATTCGCCCCGATGACGATCGGCCGGCCGAATTCGAGCATCTGCCGGCGCTGCGCCGGGTCGCGCGGGTGGTCGGCGGTGAGGATCTGCACGCCCGGACCGATCTGGGTCATGTCGCCGATCGACACCGCGACCACGTCGAGGATGCAGCAGTTGAAGTTCAGGAACACGCCGCGGCCGAGGCTGATGTTGAAGCCGTAGTCGCAGTGGAAGGGCGGGCGGATGTTGCAGCCGTCGCCGACCCGCGCGAACGCCTCGGCCAGCAGCGCCTGACGCTCCGGCTGCGACAGGGTGCTGGTCGCGTTGTAGCGGTCGAGCCACGCCGAGATGCGCCGGTTGTCCTCGGCCAGTTCGGGATCGTCGGCGACGTACAACTCGCCGGCCAGCATCTTCTGCTTCTGGGTCTTCATCGGGGTCCTTCCTGCCGCCCGCCCTCATGCGAAATCCGATTGATTGCCTCGCAATGCGGATTTCGACTTCGCTCAAGCGCCGCGCGGGCTGGTGACACGGAATCCGGAACGGATCGTCCGGATTCCGTGTCACATGCCGCGCGGGCGGGCGGCTGCAAGGGGACCCGGCTCCCCCGCGCCGTCGTCCGTGGTAGGAGACCGGCCATCTTTCCCGCCATCCGTCCCGAGCCCGCCATGAACATCGACGGCCGCCCCACCCGCACCATCACCCCCGCGCCGGACGGCGAGGGCGTGCTGGTGATCGACCAGACCCGCCTGCCCTTCGCCGTCGAGACGCGTCTCCTGCGCAGCGAGCAGGACGCAGCCGTCGCGATCCGCACGATGATCGTGCGCGGCGCGCCGCTGATCGGCGTCACCGCCGCCTACGGCCTCGCGCTGGCGATGCGGGAGGATTCGTCGGACCCCAACCTCGACGGGGCGGTGCGCCGCCTCACCGCCACCCGCCCGACCGCGGTCAATCTCGCCTGGGCGCTGGCGCGGGTGAGTGCGAATCTCCGCGGCCTGGAGCCGCGCCTGCGGGCCGGGGCCGCCTTCGCCGAGGCCGGCCGCATCGCCGAGGAGGACGTGGCGAGCTGCCGGGCGATCGGCGAGCACGGGGCGCGGCTGATCGCGGACGCCGCGAAGGCCAAGGCCGGGCCGGTGAACGTGCTCACCCACTGCAACGCCGGCTGGCTCGCCACGGTCGACTGGGGGACGGCGCTGGCGCCGATCTACGTCGCGCACGATGCCGGGGTGCCGGTCCATGTCTGGGTCGACGAGACCCGGCCGCGCAACCAGGGCGCGGCGCTGACCGCCTTCGAGCTCAACGCCCACGGCGTGCCGCACACCGTCGTCGCCGACAATGCCGGCGGCCACCTGATGCAGCACGGCCGGGTCGACCTCTGCATCGTCGGTTCCGACCGCACCACCGCGACCGGCGACGTCTGCAACAAGATCGGCACCTACCTCAAGGCGCTCGCCGCCCGCGACAACGGCGTGCCGTTCTATGCCGCGCTGCCGTTCTCGACCATCGATTGGACGCTGGAGGACGGGGTCGCCGGCATCCCGATCGAGGAGCGGGATGCCCGCGAGGTCACGCATCTCACCGGCCGCACGGCGGATGGCGGCTTCGCCACGGTGGAGGTGGTCTCGCCCGGCAGCCCGGTGGCCAATCCGGCCTTCGACGTGACGCCGGCGCGCCTCGTCACCGGCCTCGTCACCGAGCGGGGTGTGGCACCGGCGACGCCGGAGGGCTTGCTGGGCCTCTATCCCGAGCGCCGCCGCGCCGCCTGAGCCGGGGAGCGGGGGCCTCGCCGGGAGGCCCCCGTAGCGTTACTGCGCGTTGCGGAACGGCTCGAACCGGGTCAGGCCGCGCAGGAGCTGGCCGAGGAACGCCTGCTCGCCGCCGCTGGTCGGGGTGGTGCGCGAGATGAAGTCGAACACCCGGCCGTCCTGCTCGCCGTAGATCGCGACGCGCTCGACCTTGAAGCCCTGGTTGAAATAGACCGCCAGCACGCGCTGGTCCTGCTGGCGCTCGCCGAGGAACATCACGGTGCGCTTGGTGTTCTGACTGATGTAGTACCAGGACTTGTTGCCGACGGTGGACACCGTGCTGGGGGTGCCGAGGAGCTGGAGCACCTGTTCGGCGCTGATGCCGGGCTTGACCTGGGCGACCGCGGCCTCGTCGATGACGTAGCCGTGGCGGAACTCCTCGCCGATCACGCAGCCGGCGGCCGACAGCCCGAGCAGGCCGGCGGCGGCGAGGCGAAGGAGCGGACGGCTGAAGCGGCGCGGCATCGCAAATCCCGGAAAACCCAACGGACGGCGGCCTTGCGCCGGAACCCGCGGCTGCCGTACCCCGGGGTTGTGGCTTTGGCAAGGCACGGCCAAGCTCGGGGCCGCACCCGGCCGTGGGCCGCGGTCCGGCGGCGCGCGAGGCGCCCCGCGCGGGCTCCCGGGCCGGTCTCTCAACCCCCTGACGTCACCCGGCGGAGATCCATGATCGCCCTGTTCAAACCCGGAGGCCCGTTGCATTTCGGTAGCCTGTTCCGGCGCGAGGAAGCGGCGCGCCGCCGGGTCATCGAGGCGCTGCACGTGCGCATCAACGCCGCCTCGCGGGTGCCGGCCCTCTACACCGACCTCGGCGTGCCCGACACGGTCGAGGGCCGGTTCGAAGCCCTGTGCCTGCACGTCGTGCTGGTGCTGCGCGCCCTGCGGCGCCTGCCGCCGCCGGCCGCCGACATCGCCCAGGACCTCGTCAACTCGGTCTTCTCGCAACTCGACGCCTCGCTGCGCGAACTCGGCGTCGGCGACATGGGGGTCTCGAAGCGGATGAAGAAGCTCGCGCAGGCGTTCTACGGCCGCGCGAACGCCTATGACGGCCCGCTCGACGCCGGCGACGGGGCCGCCCTTGCTCTCGCGCTCGCCCGCAATGTGCTCGGCCGGGACGACCCGGAGGCCGGACGGGAGCTCGCCGCCTATGTCGCCGCCGCCGACCGGGCGCTGTCGGCCCCCGGCGGCCGGGCCGGCCTCGACCGGCTGCTGGCCGACGGGCCGGTCCTGCCCGATCCGGCCGGGTTCCGCCCCGCCGCACCCCGCTCAGGAGGCGCCCCATGACACCCGACACCATCGGCCCGCTCTCCCGTCCGGTCCTCGTCGAGAAGGCGATCCGCTCGGGCCAGGACATCGTCGTCGAGGCGACGCAGGAGGAGCGCGACGCGCTCGCGCGCGATTTCGGCCTTCCCGCCATCCGCAGCCTCACCGGCCGGTTCCGCCTGTCCGGCTCGCTGCACCGGCTCCAGGTCACCGGCCGGGTCGAGGCCGCCCTGTCGCAGACCTGCGTCGTCACGCTGGAGCCGTTCGACACCACGATGTCGGAGGAGGTCGACGTCGACTTCTCGGCCGCCGACGCCTTCGCGGGCACCGCCGCCGAGGACGCCGAGATGCCCGACCCGATCGTCAACGGCCGCGTCGACCTCGGCAGCCTCACCGCCGAGTTCCTGGCGCTCGGGCTCGATCCCTACCCGCGCAAGCCCGGCGTCGCCTTCGAGCCGGCGGCCGAGGAGGCCGACGAGCACCCCTTCGCCGGCCTGCAGGCATTGCGCGACGCCAAGGAGTGAACAGGGGGCCGCCGACCCGAAGCTTTCGGATTCCGCTTGCAGATTTCGTTTGCGGCCCGGGCCGGCATCGCTATTTTCCGCCGCGCGGCGGCCCCGGGCCGCGCAGCGCGCCGGGTGCAGGCGCCCCAAGGCAGGATCGTCCGACATTTCCATGTCCCAGAGAGTGCGCATCTCGCTCGACGCGATGGGCGGCGACCACGGCCCCGCGACGGTCGTGCCCGGTGCGGCGATCGCCCGCGAGCGTCACCCTGACACCACGTTCCTGATGGTCGGCGACGAGGCGGTGCTGGCGCCGCTCGTCGCCGCCGAGCCGCGCCTACGCGACGGCGTCGAGATCCGCCACGCGCCGCTCGCCGTGCGCATGGACGACAAGCCGAGCCAGGCGGTGCGTGCCGGGCGCGGCAAGTCCTCGATGTGGAAGGCGATCCAGGCGGTGCGCGACGGCGAGGCCGACGCGGCGGTCTCGGCCGGCAACACCGGCGCCCTGATGGCGATGTCGAAGATCTGCCTCAAGATGATGGCGCCGATCGAGCGCCCGGCCATCGCCTGCCTGTGGCCGACGGTGCGCGGCGAGAGCGTCGTGCTCGACGTCGGCGCCACCATCGGCACCGACGCCTCCCACCTCGTCGACATGGCGCTGATGGGCTCGGCCATGGCCCGGATCGTGTTCGACCTCGACCGGCCGACCGTCGGCCTGCTCAACGTCGGCACCGAGGAGATGAAGGGCAACGAGGCGGTGAAGGAGGCGGCCCGCCTCCTGCGCGAATCCGACCTGCCGAACCTGAGCTACCACGGCTTCGTCGAGGGCACCGATCTCGGCCTGGGCACCACCGACGTGGTCGTGACCGAGGGCTTCACCGGCAACATCGCCCTCAAGACCGCCGAGGGAACCGCCAAGCAGATCGCCGCGTACCTCAAGGGCGCGATGGGCCGGACGCTGATGGCGAAGATCGGCTACCTGTTCGCCCGCGGCGCCTTCGACGCCCTGAAGGCGAAGATGGACCCGAGCCGGGCCAATGGCGGCGTCTTTCTCGGGCTCGAGGGCATCGTCATCAAGAGCCACGGCTCGGCGAGCCCGGAGGGCTTCGCCAGCGCCATCGACATCGCCCACGACATGGCCCGCCACGACCTGATGCGGACGATCCGCGACATGCTCGACGCCACGCCGGCCGCGACGTCGGCGTGAAGGGGAGGATACCCGTCATGACCCGCGGTCCCACGCCCCGCCTGCGCTCCGTGGTGCGGGGCTGCGGCTCGTACCTGCCGCGCGATGTCGTCACCAACGACGCCCTCGCCGCCCGGGTCGAGACCACCGACGAGTGGATCGTCCAGCGCACCGGCATCCGCCAGCGCCACATCGCCGGCCCGGACGAGACCACCTCGGTCCTCGGGATCCGGGCGGCGCGGGCGGCGCTCGCCGACGCCGACATCGATCCGGCGACGATCGACCTCGTGGTCTGCGCCACCTCGACGCCCGACCACACCTTCCCGTCGACCGCGACCCAGATCCAGCACGGGCTCGGCATCTCCGGCGGGGCGGCGTTCGACCTCCAGGCGGTCTGCGCCGGCTTCGTCTACGGGGTCGCCACCGCCGACAAGTTCCTGTCCACGGGGACGTTCCGGCGCGCCCTCGTGGTTGGGGCCGAGACGTTCTCGCGCCTGCTCGACTGGGAGGACCGCACCACCTGCGTGCTGTTCGGCGACGGCGCCGGGGCGATCGTGCTGGAAGCGCAGGAGGGCCAGGGCCATTCCGGCGACCGCGGCGTGCTCACCAGCCACCTGCGCTCGGACGGGCGCTACCGCGACAAGCTCTACGTCGACGGCGGCCCCGGCTCGACCGGCACCACCGGCAAGCTCCGGATGATCGGCAAGGACGTGTTCCGCTTCGCCGTCGGCTCGGTCACCGACGTCATCAGCGAGGCGTTCGCGGCCACCGGCACCACCGCCGACGACCTCGACTGGTTCGTGCCCCACCAGGCCAACCGCCGCATCATCGAGGCCTCGGCCGACAAGCTCGGCATCGCCCGCGACAAGGTGGTGCTCACCGTCGACCGGCACGGCAACACCTCGGCGGCCTCGATCCCGCTCGCCCTCGACGCCGCCTGCCGCGACGGGCGCATCACCCGCGGCGACCTCGTGATGATCGAGGCGATCGGCGGCGGCTTCGCCTGGGGCAGCGCGCTGATCCGCTGGTGACCCGACACAAACCGGGTGCGATCGCGCGGGCGGCGGTTGACCCCGCTCCCGCCGCCGATTAGCGTGCGCGATCAGAGACATACACGGCAACGACGACACCCGGGGGAGAGCGGAATGGCAGGCAAGACGGTCACGCGGGCCGACCTGACCGAGGCCGTCTATCAGCAGGTCGGCCTGTCGCGGACCGAGTCGGCCGCCCTGGTCGAGACCGTGCTGTCGGAGATCTGCGCCTGCCTCGCCTCCGGCGAGACGGTGAAGCTGTCCTCGTTCGGCTCCTTCGTGGTGCGCGACAAGGGCAAGCGCGTCGGCCGCAACCCCAAGACCGGGGTCGAGGTCGCGATCGAGCCGCGCCGCGTGATGGTGTTCAAGCCCTCGAACGTGCTCAAGGCCCGGATCAACGGCGGCAGCGCCGGCGACGACGAGGTCGACGACGCCTGAGCGGGCGCGGGGAGGGCCGGCCGATGACGCGCCTCGCGACCCCCGACCCGCCCGGCGGGGACCGGCCGCCCGACCTCAAGTCCCCGGAGGCGTTCCGCACCATCGGCGAGGTCGCCCTCGACCTCGACCTGCCCCAGCACGTCCTGCGGTTCTGGGAGACCCGGTTCAGCCAGATCCGGCCGGTCAAGCGCGGCGGCAACCGGCGCTTCTACCGGCCCGACGACGTCGAACTGCTCCAGGGCATCCGCCGGCTCCTCTACGGCCAGGGCTACACGATCCGCGGCGTCCAGCGCATCCTGCGCGAGCGCGGCATGCGCTTCGTCCAGGCGGTCGGGCGCGGCGAGCAGGTCGCGCCGGCCGCCTTCACCGATGCCGAGCCGGAGCCCGGGGCGGCGCCGCGCCTGTCCCGCGCCGACCGCGCCGCCCTGTCGTCCGCCCTGCGCGAGCTGAAGGCGTGCCGCGACCGGCTGCGGGAACTGAGGGTGCCGGAGAACGAGGACGGGACCGCCACGGAACCGGACGCCGGGCCCGGCGGTTGATGTGAACGTCGCCTGACGCAAGGTTCAGGGACCTCTTCGCCGTTTCGCGCGTTGGAGGGCCATGGCCGCTCCCTCCCGACACGCGTCTCCGACGACCCAGTTGATCGCCCGGCTGATGCGCGTCGTGCGCACCTGCCCGGAAGCGACGGCCGACGTGCTCGAACTGGTGCTGCTCGTCAGCCAGATCGAGGCGATGACGGCGGTCGATCGCGACTACCGCGACGCCCGGCGTGTGATCGCCCGGCTGCGCAACCCGCTCTGGGACATGACCCCGGACCAGCGCGAGACCCTGCGCCGGGCCGCCGACACCATCAAGGCCGCCTGCCGCCTGAACGAGGGCGACATCCCGGCCGACCCGATCGGCGACGCCGGCGAGCGCGCGCGGATCGAGGTGGGGCTCGGCACCGCCCTGGCGGGTGAGTTCACCGCGGCCCAGATCGCCCGGGTGACCGGCGCCGTGATGGCGGTGCTGCAATCGGCGGGAGACGGCGATGTTCGGTGACTATCCGGTCGAGGGACGGGCCTACTGGATCTGGCTCGCGGGCGTGGCGGTGATCGGCCTCCTCAGCCTGTTCATCATGCTGGCGCTGCACTGAACTCCAGGCGCGTCGGCGGCAGGTGCCGGCCCTCGACGCGGGCGGGGCCGCTCCCCACATGCGCCGGGCCTCCCGACCGGGAGACCTCCCCGACCGGGAGACCTGGAGAGACCATCGATGATCCGCAGCCCCCGTCTGTCCCTCGCCCTCGCCGCCGCCCTCCTGGCCGCGCCGGCCCTGGCTCAGGACGCCAAGGTCCGGGAGCACTCGGTCGCCCCCGGCAAGCAGGTCCGCATCGTCGCGGTGCCGAACCTCAAGAAGGACTGCTCGCTCGGCCCGCAGCCGGAGGTGAAGGTCACCGCGCCGCCGAAGAACGGCGCCCTGATCCAGCGCGCCGGCAAGATGAAGACGCCCCCGACCTACCGCTGCCCAAACGCCGAGGCCCAGGTCCAGGCGCTGTTCTACGAGAGCAAGGCCGGCTTCAACGGCACCGACGAGGTGACGGTCGAGATCAAGGGCGCCGACGGCAACACCGTCACCCAGACGATCAGGCTGAAGGTCGGAGGGGCCGGCGGCGACAAGAAGGACACCACCGACCTGTGACGGCGGCAGGGCGCCCGGCACGACCGGGCGTCCTACGACAGCGCGGCGGTCCGCGGAATGCCCCGATGCGACGCCGCCGCCGGATGTGGTGTTTTCGACACAACCGGAACCCTGCGCGGCGCTTCGCGTTGACGAACCTAACACTTTTTCCCGGCGCCCCGGCCGGCCACCGACTTCCGCAGCGTCCGGCGGCCGTGGAAGCGGCTGTCACATCCCCCGGGCGGCCTGCCGCACTGCGACAAACATGGGGATATCGATTGCATCCGAGGCGGGACAGGATGATCCTGGCGATGTCGTGAGGGTTCGGAATGCCAATGCCGTCAGCGAGCGACCTGTTTCAGTCCTTTGCCCGCAGCTACGAGGCGCGCCGCGAATCGGAGCTGTCTCTGTCCGAGTATCTCGAGGCGTGCCGCGACAATCCCTTGATGTACGCGAGCGCGCCCGAGCGCATCCTCGATGCGATCGGACAGCCGGAATTCGTCGATACGGCGCGTGACCAGCGGCTCGGCCGTGTGTTCATGAACCGGACGATCCGGATCTACCCGGCCTTCTCGGAATTCTACGGCATGGAGGAGACGATCGAGCGGATCGTGTCGTTCTTCCGCCACGCCGCCCAGGGTCTCGAGGAGCGCAAGCAGATCCTCTACCTGCTCGGTCCGGTCGGCGGCGGCAAGTCGTCCCTCGCCGAGCGGCTCAAGGCCCTGATGGAGGTCCATCCGATCTACGTCCTGAAGGCCGGCAACGAGCTGAGCCCGGTCTTCGAGAGCCCGCTGGTGCTGTTCGACCCCGAGACGATGGGGCCGACCCTGGAGGAGCGGTTCGGCATCCCGCGCCGGCGCCTCACCGGCCTGATGAGCCCGTGGTGCCTCAAGCGCCTCGACGAGTTCGGCGGCGACATCTCGCGGTTCAAGGTCGTCAAGATCAACCCGTCGCGCCTGCGCCAGATCGGCATCGCCAAGACCGAGCCCGGCGACGAGAACAACCAGGACATCTCGTCCCTCGTCGGCAAGGTCGACATCCGCAAGCTCGAGACCCTGAGCCAGGCCGATCCCGACGCCTATTCCTACTCGGGCGGCCTCAACCGGGCGAACCAGGGCGTTCTCGAATTCGTCGAGATGTTCAAGGCGCCGATCAAGATGCTGCACCCCCTGCTCACCGCGACGCAGGAGGGCAACTACGTCGGCACCGAGAACATCGGCGCGATCCCGTTCTCCGGCATCATCCTCGCCCACTCGAACGAGGCCGAGTGGCAGAGCTTCAAGACGAACAAGAACAACGAAGCCTTCATCGACCGCATCTACGTCATCAAGGTGCCGTACTGCCTGCGCGTCACCGAGGAGCAGCGGATCTACGAGAAGCTGGTCTCCGGCTCCGAGCTGTCGCGGGCGCCGTGCGCGCCGGGCACGCTGGAGATGCTGGCGCGGTTCTCGGTGCTGTCGCGCCTGCGCGAGCACGCCAACTCGAACCTGTTCTCCAAGATGCGGGTCTATGACGGCGAGTCGCTGCGCGAGGTCGATCCCCGCGCCCGCTCGATGCAGGAATACAAGGACACCGCCGGCGTCGACGAGGGCATGGACGGGATCTCGACCCGCTTCGCCTTCAAGGTCATGGCGGCGACCTTCAACCACGACACCACCGAGGTCTCGGCCGACCCGGTCCACCTGATGTACGTGCTGGAGCAGTCGCTGCGCCGCGAGCAGCTCCCGCCCGAGACCGAGAAGCGCTACCTCGAATTCATCAAGGGCGAGCTGGCGCCGCGCTACGCCGAGTTCATCGGCCACGAGATCCAGAAGGCGTATCTCGAATCCTACCACGACTACGGCCAGAACCTGTTCGATCGCTACATCGACTACGCCGATGCCTGGATCGAGGACCAGGACTTCAAGGACCCGGAGACCGGGCAGCTGCTCAACCGCGAACTCCTGAACCAGGAGCTGACCAAGATCGAGAAGCCGGCGGGCATCGCCAACCCGAAGGACTTCCGCAACGAGGTCGTCAAGTTCGCCCTGCGCTCGCGGGCCCAGCACGGCGGGCGCAACCCGTCCTGGACCTCCTACGAGAAGATCCGCGAGGTGATCGAGCGCCGGATGTTCTCCCAGGTCGAGGAATTGCTGCCGGTGATCTCGTTCGGTTCGAAGAAGGACAGCGACACCGAGAAGAAGCACGGCGAGTTCGTCGACCGCATGCGCGACCGCGGCTACACCGAGCGCCAGGTGCGCCGGCTGGTCGAATGGTACATGCGCGTCAAGCAGGCGGGCTGACCGGGCCGCCCCCGCGGTCCTGCCGCGGGGGCTCCTCTTCCCGGACACGACGGCCGCACGCAGCCAGTGGCCAGGACACCGCGAAACGGTATGATGGCGTGATCGGGAAGCGTGAGTCTGATGCACATAATCGATCGGCGCCTCAATCCCGGCGGCAAGAGCCTCGCGAACCGGCAGCGCTTCCTGCGCCGGGTGCGGGACGTCGCCCAGCGCGCGGTCCGCGAGGCCGCCCGCGACGGTGACATCCGCGACCTCGGCAAGGACGGCAACGTCACGGTGCCAGCCGACGGCGTCCGCGAGCCGAAATTCTCCCGCGCCCCCGGCACCGGGATCCAGGACCACATCCTCCCGGGCAACAAGACCTACGTCGAGGGCGACACGATCGAGCGCCCGCCGGGCGGGTCCGGCGGCAGGGGAGGGGGGCAGGCCGGGGACGGCGGCGAGGGCGGCGAGGATTCGTTCCGCTTCGTCCTCACCCGCGAGGAGTTCCTCGAACTCTTCCTCGACGACCTCGAACTGCCCGACCTCGCCAAGCGCCGCCTCGCGGTGGTGGAGACCGAGGCCCTGCGCCGGGCCGGCTACACCGTCACCGGCTCGCCGGCGAACCTCGCCCTGACCCGCACCCTGCGCAACTCGCTGTCGCGCCGCATCGCCCTCAAGCGACCGAAGGCGGAGGAGATGGCGGCGCTCGAAGCCGAACTGAAGGCCCTGGAAACGCAGGAGCCGGACGGCCCTGCCGTGGCCGAACTCCGGGCCGAGGTCGAGCGGCTGCGCACCCGCAGCCAGCGCATCCCCTACGTCGACCCGATCGACCTGCGCTACCGCCGCTTCGAGCCCTATCCGCGGCCGGTCGCCCAGGCGGTGATGTTCTGCCTGATGGACGTGTCGGGCTCGATGACCGAGCACATGAAGGACCTCGCCAAGCGGTTCTACATCCTGCTGCACATCTTCCTGGTCCGTCGCTACAAGCATGTCGAGATCGTGTTCATCCGCCACACCGACCACGCTAAGGAGGTCGACGAGGAGACCTTCTTCGGCTCGCGCGAGACCGGCGGGACGCTGGTCTCCTCGGCCCTGGTCGAGATGAAGCGCATCGTCGCCGAGCGTTACAACCCCGAGGACTGGAACATCTACGCCGCGCAGGCGTCCGACGGCGACAACGTGTCGAGCGACGGGCCGACGGCGCAGAACCTGCTGCGCTCGGCGATCCTGCCGGCGTGCCAGTACTTCGCCTATCTCGAGGTCGGCGACGAGGGCGGCCCGCGCGCCGGCTTCGTCGAGCACCGCACCACCCTGTGGCGCACCTACGAGCCGGTCTCGAAGGGCGACTCGACGCTGGCGATGCGCAAGGTCAACCACCGCCGGGACATCTACCCGGTGTTCCGCGAACTGTTTTCCCGCAAGGCCGGGCAGGAGGCCGCGTCGCCCTGAGAGCCGGGCGCGCGCCGGATGCTCCGACCCTGACACGATGCGAGGCCCGATGAGTCCAGCCTTCCCCGCGGGCGTGGCGACCCCCGCAGCCCCGGCCCTGATCGACGGGTCCGGACTGCTGTTCTCCGGCAACGACTGGGACTTCGACACCATCCGGCGGATCCACGACGCCTGCGAGGCGGTGGCCGGGCCGGAACTGGGCCTGAGCTGGTACCCGAACCAGATCGAGATCATCACCGCCGAGCAGATGCTCGACGCCTATGCGTCGATCGGCATGCCGCTGTTCTACAAGCACTGGTCGTTCGGCAAGCACTTCGCCCAGCACGAGGCCGGCTACCGCCGCGGCCTGATGGGGCTGGCCTACGAGATCGTCATCAACTCGGACCCGTGCATCTCCTACATCATGGAGGAGAACACGGCGACGATGCAGACGCTGGTCATCGCGCACGCCGCCTTCGGCCACAACCACTTCTTCAAGAACAACTATCTCTTCCGCCAGTGGACGGATGCCGAGGGCATCCTCGACTATCTCGACTTCGCCAAGCGCTACATCACGCGCTGCGAGGAGCGCTACGGCCACGGCGCGGTCGAGGCGGTGCTCGATGCCGCCCACGCGCTGATGAACCAGGGCGTCCACCGCTACCCGCGCAAGAAGCGGCCCGACCTGTCCTCCGAGCAGCGCCGCGAGCGCGAGCGCGAGGAGCACCGGGAGCGGATCTACAACGACCTCTGGCGCACGCTGCCGGCCAAGGCGGCCGCCGGCAAGGCGGACCTCTCCGCCGAGCGCCGCCGCGCCCTCTTGGAACTGCCGCAGGAGAACATCCTCTACTTCCTGGAGAAGGTGGCCCCGCGCCTGCGCCCCTGGCAGCGCGAGATCCTGCGCATCGTCCGCCACGTCGCGCAGTATTTCTACCCGCAGCGCCAGACCAAGGTGATGAACGAGGGCTGCGCGACCTACAGCCACTATCGGATCATGAGCCGGCTGAGCGAGACCGGCCGGATCAACGAGGCGGCCTACCTCGAATTCCTGCAATCGCACACCAACGTGATCCGCCAGCCGACCTATGACGACCGGCATTACGGCGGCCACAACCCCTACGCGATCGGCTTCGCGATGATGCAGGACATCGCGCGCATCTGCACCGACCCCACCGCCGAGGACCGCGAGTGGTTCCCCGACATCGCCGGCTCCGGCGACCCGATGGAGGTGCTGCGCGACGTCTGGGCGAACTACCGCGATGAGAGCTTCATCGCCCAGTTCCTCAGCCCGCGCCTGATGCGGCAGTTGCGGCTGTTCCACGTCTCCGACGATCCCGACAAGCCGGAGTTGCGGGTCGAATCGATCCACGACGAGCGCGGCTACCGCCGGCTGCGCCGCGCCTTCGCCCGCCAGTACGACGTCGCGTGGCTCGACCCCGATATCGAGGTGGTCGACGTCGACCTGGAGGGCGACCGCAAGCTGATCGTGCACCACAAGGTGCTCAATCGCGTCCTGCTCAACCGCGACGACGCCGCCCGGGTGCTCCAGCACCTCGCCGACCTGTGGGGCTACGACGTGGTGCTGAAGGAGGTCGATACCGCCACCGGCACCGTGCTCAAGGAGCACACCGCCAGCGCCCGCCCGACCTTCTTCTGATCACGCCGACGCGCCGCGGACCTCCTCGCTGGCGCGCGCGGCGCAGCGGACGAGCACGCCCGGCAGCTCGTGCATCCGGTCGGCGGCGCCGGCCGCCGCGAGGTCGGTCCGCAGCCGGTCGAGCAGCGCGGCGTCGGAGGCGCGCCCGACCCCGTCGGCGACGAGGGAGCGGCAATAGCCCTCCGCCCGCGCGCCGGTCAGGCCGAGCTGCTCGCACATCCAGGCGCCGACCAGCTTGTTGCGCCGGGCCAGGGCCACGAAGCGCAGGGCCTCCTCGCGGGCGAACAGGGTCTCGTAGGCGCGCTCCCGCTCCTCGAACAGCGTCGTCATCGCCGGCCTCCATGCTCCGGATCGCGGGAAGCGGTCGACGGACCGTCCCGGCGGTACAAGGTGAGGTTGCGCCCGATCGCGGCCGCTGACCAGCACCCGGCGACGGGTGGCCGATCCCGATGGCGTGAGCGCGGCCGCCCAGGGGCCCACGAACCGGCGCCGGCTTCCAGCGTTGATTGCACCCGCAGACAATACAACCAAAGCGGGAGGGAGTCGCGCACGCGATGGCTGAACCAGAGGTTTCCGGGAGCTTTCCCAACGGCCCGATTCCGGCCGACGCCGTCCATGTCTGCGTCGATATGCAGTTGCTGTTCGCCCGCGACACCGACTGGCACACGCCGTGGATGGAGCGCGTGCTGCCCCGCGTCCATCGTCTCGCCGCGCATTACCCGGAGCGGACGGTGTTCACCCGCTTCGTTCCGGCGCGCCACCCGGGGGAGGGGCGGGGATGCTGGCAACGCTACTACCGGCGCTGGGCCTCGATGACGATCGAGCGGCTCGGCGAGGAGATGGTCGGGCTGCTGCCCGACCTCGCCGCGCTGACGCCACCGGCGATCGTGATCGACAAGCAGGTCTACTCGCCCTGGCTCGACCCGACCCTCGACCGTCACCTGCAATCGCGAGGAGCCGGCACGGTGGTGATCACCGGCGGCGAGACCGATGTCTGCGTGCTCGCCACGGTCCTCGGTGCGGTCGACCGCGGCTACCGGGTCGTCATCGCCACCGACGCGGTCTGCTCGTCGTCGGACCGGACCCACGACGCCATGCTGACGCTCTATCAGCAGCGCTTCGGCCAGCAGATCGAGACCGGCGACGTCGAGACCATTCTCCGGAATTGGAATTGATCGATGTTACAGAATTCCGAGGCCAGGGCTTCGCAGCACCGGAGCCAAACCGGAGTGATTGTGCAAAGCACAATCGGTTCCGCTGCCGCACGCCGACGTGACATTTCGCACGCATCCGACAGGGCCGATCTTCGGCATTGCTGAGAAACCGATGGCGCCGGTGCGGGAAATCTGACACAGTCTTGTCCGATTCGGAGGCTATCGATGGACAGGGCGTCACAGGCCGCGACCGGAGGCGAACGGATGCGCAGCTACAACCTGTTCTATCGCAAGGGGCTCGACGGACTGGTCTGCGCGGTCCCGGAGGATTACGCCGTCCCGTCGTTCCTGACCGAGGACCTGTGGGCGTTCGAGGGCCGCGTCGACGGCAGGACGCCGCAGCCCGCGGGCTTCGACGGCTCGGTGGCGGCGACCGCCGTGCGGTTCAACGGCTTCTACCTGTTCCAGAATCTCGCCCGCACCGCCTGACCCGCGCGGGTCCGCGATCGGGTGAGGACTCTCTTAAATCGCTTCTGCCAGGATCCCGCGGTCAATCCCGCGGGACCTCGCATCCATGTCCGAGTTGCGGACCCAGATCCGACAGAGAACCTTCCTCAAGGGCCGGATCAACTTCAACAACGGCAATGCCAGCATCGATTGCGTCGTGCGCGACATGTCGGAGTCGGGCGCGCGTCTGGCGCTCAGCCACACGCTCACGCTCCCGGAGACCTTCGACCTCACGATCCTGGGCAAGAACCAGACCCGGCGAGTGAAGCTGTGCTGGCGCCAGAACGACAGCGTCGGGATCACGTTTCTCGACGCCGCCGAGGCGGCGCCCGCCCCGCCCCCAACCCTCGCGGCATTGCAGCAGCGGATCCGCCAGCTCGAGGACGAGAACCAGACCCTCCGTCGGTTGCTGAGCGAGGCGCTCACCACGGCGGCCGCCTCCTGAACGAACGCAGTCCCCTCAACGAACGAAGGGCCGCCCCCCGAGGAGGACGGCCCTTCCATTGCCGAACCGCGATCCGGCGGACAGTCAGATCGTGACGCTCAGGCGATGACGCCGGAGGTGACGATCCAGGTCCGGGACGCCGACGACCGCGGCTGATGACAATGAGACACTGGATCACCTCCTTCCTGTTGTTGCCGATGGGTCGAATGTAGCGATGCCATCCCGAGGCGCAATGGTGCGCTGCCGCGGCGTTCGGCCCCCGCCGGCCCTCCTTGACCTCGGCCGCGCGCGGACCATCCTCCCCTCCATGAAGCGTCGGGGTCTCATCAAGTTCGCCAGCGCCGTCACGGTGATGACCCTGGGCGGGGTCGGCTACGCCGCGCACAAGCGCGGCCGTAATCCGTACTACCAGGGACCGGTGAGCGACCATTTCGACGGGACCCGGTTCTTCGCGCCCGGCCAGCCGCAGGACAAGGGCGCCGCCGAACTGGCGCGCTGGCAGATGGGCGGCGGGCGCGAGGACTGGCCGGCGCGCTGGCCGAGCCCCTATCCGCCCGACACGCCTCCGGAGCGGGTCGAGGGCCTGCGGGTGGTCCATGTCGGCCATGCCAGCGTGCTGATCCAGGTCGCGGGCCGCAACATCCTGGTCGATCCTGTCTATGCGAGGCGGGCGAGCCCGGTCGGCTTCGCCGGCCCGAAGCGCGTCAACCCGCCGGGCATCGCCTTCGAGGCCCTGCCGCCGATCGATGCGGTGCTGGTGACCCACAACCACTACGACCATCTCGACGGGCCCGCCCTGGCCCGGCTCTGGGCCGAGCACGAGCCGGTCTTCGTCGCGCCGTTCGGCAACGACGCGATCATCCGCTCCTACGACCCGACCGTGCGGGTCGAGACCCGCGACTGGGGGGGCTCGGTCGATCTCGGCGGCGGCCTCGCGGTTCACCTGACCCCGGCCTACCATTGGTCGGCGCGCGGGGTGAACGACCGCCGCATGGCCCTGTGGTGCGCCTTCGTCCTCACCACGCCGCAGGGCGTGATCCATCACGTCGGCGATACCGGCTTCGGCGACGGCGCGATCTTCGGGGCGGTGCGCGAGCGGTTCGGCGCTCCGCGCCTCGCGATCCTGCCGATCGGTGCCTACGAGCCGCGCTGGTTCATGCAGGCCCAGCACATGAATCCGGAGGAGGCGGTGCGCGCCCTCGGGATGCTCGGCGCCGAACAGGCGCTCGGCCACCATTGGGGCACGTTCCGGCTCACCAACGAGGGGATCGAGCGGCCGGCCGAGGCGCTGTCGGCGGCGCTGGCGGCCGAGGGCGTCGCCCCCGACCGGTTCCTCGCCCTGCGCCCGGGCCAGGTCTGGGAGCCGGCGGCGTGAACCGGCCCTCCGGCACCGGCCGGACTTGTGCCGGAGCCGGCGGCTCGCCTAAGCCTGCCCATCAGCCTTGAGGATCGACGAGCCGATGCGCTTTTCCGGAACCGAGTCCTACGTCGCCTCCGACGACCTCTCGGTCGCGGTCAACGCGGCGATCACCCTGGAGCGGCCGCTCCTCGTCAAGGGCGAGCCCGGCACCGGCAAGACCGTGCTGGCGGAGGAGATCGCCCGGGCGCTCGGGGCGCCGCTGCTGACCTGGCACGTCAAGTCGACCACCAAGGCGCAGCAGGGGCTCTACGAGTACGACGCGGTCTCGCGCCTGCGCGATTCGCAGCTCGGCGACCCGCGGGTGAGCGAGATCGGCCACTACATCCGCCGCGGCAAGCTGTGGGAGGCGTTCACCGCCCCCGAGCGCCCGGTCCTGCTGATCGACGAGATCGACAAGGCCGACATCGAGTTCCCGAACGACCTGCTGCTCGAACTCGACCGGATGGAGTTCCACGTCTACGAGACCGGCGAGACCGTGCGGGCCGCACGCCGCCCGGTCGTCGTCATCACCTCGAACAACGAGAAGGACCTGCCGGACGCCTTCCTGCGCCGCTGCTTCTTCCACTACATCCGTTTTCCCGACGCCGACACGCTCAAGGCGATCGTCGCGGTCCATTACCCGAACATCCAGCACCGCCTCGTCGAGGAGGCCCTGCGGGTGTTCTTCGAGGTGCGCGAGGCGCCGGGCCTGAAGAAGAAGCCGTCGACCTCGGAACTGCTCGACTGGCTGCGGCTGCTGATGGCGGAGGAGATCGGCCCCGAGGTCTTGCGCGAGCGCGACACCCGCAAGCTGATCCCGCCGCTCTACGGCGCGCTGCTGAAGAACGAGCAGGATGTCGGCCTGTTCGAGAAGCTCGCCTTCCTGAGCCGCCGCGAAGGGCGCTGACGTCCGCGACCCGGAGAACCCGATGCGCCGCCTGATCCTGTTCCGCCACGCCAAGTCCGACTGGCCCGACGGCGTCGCCGACCTCGACCGGCCGCTCGCCGCCCGCGGCGAGGCGGCGGCGCCGCGCATGGCGGCCCACCTCGCCGGGAACGGGCTGGTCCCCGACTACGTCATGGTCTCGCCGGCCCGGCGCACCCAGGAGACCTGGGCGCTGCTGCGGCCCTCCTTTCCCGACGCCGCCGTCGAGACGGTCCCGGGGATCTACGAGGCGCCGGCCCGCCGCCTGCTCGACGCGGTGCACGGGGCACCCCCCGGGGCCGCCACCCTGATGCTGGTCGGGCACAATCCCGGCCTCCAGGACATCGCCCGCCACCTCGCCGGCGAGGGGGAGCGCGAGGCCCTGCGCGACCTCGCGCGGAAATTCCCCACCGCCGCGGTGGCGGTGATCGACCTGCCGGTCGCGGCCTGGGGCGAGGCGTCGGCCGGCACGGGCCGGCTCGACCGGTTCGTCACGCCCAAGCGCCTCGGCCTCGGCGAGGACGACTAAGCAGATTTCGCAAAAGTGGTAGCCGGTTTTGCGACAAAAATCTGCGACAAATCAAGAATCTTAGCGGACGAAGCGTTGGCGTGCCAACGCAAGTCTGCTTAGTCCCGCCCCCAACCGGACCGGCTCCGGCCCGTTACCCCGTCGTCGCGCGGCTCCGGCGCGGCGCCCATCGAGGCCGCCTTCCCCCGTGCTGCTCACCGCCCTGCTCGCCCTCGCGACCGCCGCCGCTCCGGCGGGAGACGGAGCCGCGCGGCTCGCTCGCGACGGCGCCGCCTCGCTCGGGCGCGGCGCGGCGCAGGCGGTGGCGTGGAGCGACCCGGCCCCGGGGCCGGCGCGGTACGAGGGGGGGCCGCGGGCGGTGACGAACTGGCGCGACGAGACCGCCCGCCACCTCCACCCGGTCGCCCTGGCCTGGACCGCCTGGGCGGCGCCGGCCGATCCCGCCTTCGTCGCCCGCTGCGTCCGGCTCAACAACTACTGGTGCATCAAGCGCGCCGGCTGGAACGGCGAGATCGGCGGCGACGCCGAGGGCCATACCGGCTTCGCCTCGGCCGAGCAGGGGGCCGACGCCGCGGTCCTGCTGCTGCGGCGCTACAGCCTCGATTACGGCCGGCGCTCGGCCCTCGCCATCGTCCGGCGCTGGGCCCCGGCGGAATGCACGGGCGGGCCGGCCCCGTTGCGCGTCGCCGGCCCCGCCGCGGCGAGCCCGGCCCTCGCTGCGCTGGCGCCGAGGGGCATCGGCCGCACCGTGCGGGCCCGTTACCTCGCCGGGCACCGCCGTGGCGGCGCCCCGCGACGGGTCGCTGCGGCCCGGCCGTCGTCCCCCCCGGGTCCGGCGCTGCGGGTCCAGCCGTGGTCGCCGCTGGCGCGGATGGCCGGGCGCCCGAACCGCCCGGCGGCACGCGTGCCGGTCCGCCCGGCCCCGGTTGCGGTCATCGCCGCCGGCATCGGCGGCGCGGCGACCGCCCGCGCGGTCGATCCCGGCCGGGTGCTCGACGGTGCCCGCCTCGCCGCCGAGGCGGCGGCGCTGCCGTCGCTCGCCTCCCTCTCCTCCGTCGAGGGCCTGCCGCCGGCCCTGCGTCCGCCGCCGCCCCTGTGCGGGTCCGACGAGACCCGGATCCGGAACTACGCCGGGCGGATCGCCGCCAGCGTCGGGCTCAAGCCCGACGACGACCTCGGCCTGTTCGAGGCCGACGGGCGGGCGACGGCGCGACTCGCGCCGGTGCTGCTGGCCATGTCGGCGGTCGAACTCGGCACCCTGCGGGCCGCTCCGGCGCTGGTCGCCGGCGCGGTGGCGCGGGCCGAGGCCGGGCGCGCGCCCGCGGCGTCGCTCGCGCCCGGGGATTGAACAGAGGGAGGCCAGGGCGGTCGTCGCCCGGACGGACAGGGCGGTCGGGTGCTGCTGCCTAAAGGGAGAAGTCGCCGGCCAGAAGCACCCCGCCGGTGGCGACGGCGAGCTGGAAGTCGGCCATGCCGTCGCCGGTCACGTCGCCTTCGACGATGTAGCCTGCCGTGGTGTAGACGATGGGCTCGGTGGGCCAGAACCAGTCCGGATTCGGATCGACCACCTCGAGCGTCTCGGCGACGATCCTCAACTCGCCGGCCCGGCCGGTGAACGCCGCCGTGCCGAGGAAGCGGAAGGCGTCGTCCGCCGCCGTCGAGGAATCCGCGTCGATGCGATGGAGGTCGATCCGATCGCGCTCCGAAGCTGGCGTGCCGGACGCGAGGCCTGTGAAGTCGGTGATGATGTCGCGATCCCCGACCAGAGATTCCGTCACGGTATAGTAGGCGAACTTGTCGGCTCCCTCCTCTCCGGCGAGGAAATCGGCACCCGTGCCGCCGCGGATCCAGTCGTTGCCGGTCCCACCCCGGATCAGGTCCGCGCCGTCGGCGCCGGAAAACGCATCGGCACCACCCCCGGCCGCTATGTAGTTCTCGGATGAATTGCCGTTGATGATGTTGTCGAGATCGTTGCCGTAACCCCACCTTGCGCCGCCGGCCAGCGACAGATTCTCGATGTTGCCTCCGAGGGAATAATAGAGAGAAAAACTGAGGACACTATCGACTCCTTCGTCATCGAGTTCGTATATATAGTCTTGATTCTCTCTGACAAAATAAAGATCGTCGCCGCGTCCACCCTCAAGATAGTCATTTAGAGTGAATCCTCCATAATCTGCGCCACGCCCATCGAGGCGATCGTTGCCGTCACCACCATAGAGCGAGTCGACTCCGCCGGTACCGTACAACCGGTCATTACCTCCCAATCCGTAAACGACATTCGGATCATCTGCGCTGTTGCCGACCAGGACATCATCCTGTGGCGTGCCCTGCTGGACGGCCATCGCATTTGCACCCGTCAGTTGAATCTATCTCCACCGTCGAGGTTGAAGCTTCATGAAAGGAATATCAAGCATCTCTGGCGATTATTTCGCGGCGGAATCTTGCGTTCGTGGCGCGACATCCGTCCGGTGGTCTTGTCGGCGCTCCTGACGACCGCACCCTGCGACGCGGGTGATCGACGTTCGAACGGGCGGCGCTCGGCCCCGACGCCGGCAGTCACTGACCCTGGAGAGCACCGTCGCCATACCTCCCGCTCCGCGTCCAAGCGGACGGCGGTCCTTCGCATCACGGATCGGACGCGACCGTCCGGGCGGCTGTGATCCGATCGCTGGCGCAATTCACCGGCGAAGCGCGACCGCGACCCTTGTCCCGGCGGCTCCGGTGCGCCACCTCGGGCCGATGCCGAAGCGAGACGTGAGCACGTGCCGCCCCTGACCCATTTCGCCGGGCGTGCCGGCTCCCTCGCCAAGGCGCTGGCCGAGGCTTCGACCGACCTCCTGGTCCAGCCGACGGTGCGGGTCGGGGTCACCGGCCTCGCCCGCTCGGGCAAGACCGTGTTCACCACCGCCCTCGTCAGCCAGCTCACCGGGCTCCACCCGCTGCCGGCCTTCCGGGTGTCGCAGGAAGGCCGGCTGCGGCGCGCCCGCCTCGTGCCGCAGCCCGACGACGCGGTGCCGCGCTTTCCCTACGAGGACCATGTCGCGGCGCTGACGGCGGAGCGGCGCTGGCCGCGCTCGACCGACCGCATCAGCCAGCTGCGCCTCGCGGTCGATTACGAGCGCGGCGCCGGCTGGCGCAGCGGCCCGGCGAGCCTGATGATCGACATCGTCGACTATCCCGGCGAGTGGCTGCTCGACCTCGCGCTGATCGAGCAGACCTACGAGGGCTGGTCGCGGGAGACGATCGCGGCGGCGCAGCGCCCCGGCCGCGCGGCGATTGCGGCGCCCTGGCTCGAGGCGCTGCGCCGCCTCGACCCGGCCCAGCCCCTCGACGAGCCCGCCGCCGAGCGGGCGAGCGACGCGTTCAAGACCTACCTCGCCGCCCTGCGGGCCGGGCCCGAGGCGGTGGCGACGACCCCGCCGGGCCGGTTCCTGATGCCGGGCGACCTCGCCGGCTCGCCGGCGCTGACCTTCGCACCCCTGGTCCTTGCCGGTCCGGTGAGCCCGGACAGCCTCGGCGGGCTGATGGAGCGCCGCTTCGAGGCCTACAAGAGCCGGGTGGTGGTGCCGTTCTTCCGCGAGCATTTCCAGCGCATCGACCGCCAGATCGTCCTCGTCGACGTGCTCGCCGCGGTCGATGCGGGCGCGACCGCCCTGGCCGAGCTGGAGGAGGCCCTCGACCGGGTGCTGATGAGCCTGCGCATCGGCCGCAACACGGTGCTGTCGCGGCTGTTCGCGCCCCGGGCCGACCGGATCCTGTTCGCCGCCACCAAGGCCGACCATCTCCACCACGCCAGCCACGACCGGCTCGACGCCCTGCTGCGCCTCCTCGTGTCCCGCTCGCTGCGCCGCACGGAGGCCGCCGGCGCCCGGGTTGGCACGGTGGCGCTGGCCTCGGTGCGGGCGACCCGCGAGACGCTGGTGCACGAGGGCGGGCACACGCTCCAGGCGGTCGCCGGCACGCCGGAGGCGGGGGAGGCGATCGACGGCGAGGTGTTCGACGGCGAGGCGGAGGCGGCGATCTTTCCCGGCGCCCTGCCGGAGCGGCCGGAGGCGGTGCTCGACGGTGCGGTGGAGCCCGGCTCGCTGCGCTTTCCGCGGTTCAGGCCGCCGCGGATCGCGCCCGACGCCCTCGGGCGGCCCGGCCGCCTGCCGCAGATCCGGCTCGACCGCGCCCTGCAGTTCCTGATCGGCGACCGCCTCGCCTGAGCCGCGTCACGCCCAGGCGCGCGCGCCAGCGGTCCGGGCCGCCTGCCGCGGCACCAGCCGATGCACGGTGGCCGAGCGGATCCGGGGCTGGGCGCGGGCGGTGAGATCGGCGCACCAGATCGCCGAGGCCCAGTAGCCGGCGGAGAGGACCTCGATCCGGGTCGGGCGGAGAGGCGATTCGAAGCGGGCCGTCGCGTTCATCAGCATCTCCTCCCGTTCCGGCCGCCCCCGCCGGCCGGATGTTCCGCCGAACCGCGGGCGGGCCAGGCAGCCCTCGGAGTCCACTGCCTGGCCCGGCGACCGCGCCCGTCCGTGCAAGGGAGAGTGAACACGGCGGAAGCAGTGCTCTCACCCAAGCATCGATCGTGCCAAGATGCCGCCGCGATCCGCCGATCCGAACGGTGCTCCGGCCCCGTGCCCGATTCGCCTCGGACTTTAGCATGATCCCGTGACAGAGCCCCCCTTCTTGATTACGGCTCGGGCGGGCTGGGAAACGCCGACAGGAGGAGAAACGATGGCGACGGGACCGATCGTCACCACGGAGTGGCTGGCGCAGCGCCTCGACGCACCGGACGTCGTCGTCGTCGACGGCTCCTGGTACCTGCCGGCGATGAACCGCGACGCCGAGGCGGAGTTCCGGGACGCCCACATCCCGGGCGCCGTCCGGGTCGACATCGACCTCGTCCGTGACACCGCCAGCCCGCTGCCTCACATGCTGCCGCGGCCGGAGGCATTCGCCTCGATGATGCGCAATCTCGGCATCGGCGACGGCATGACGATCGTGGTCTACGACGGTGCCGGGCTGTTCTCCGCCCCGCGGGTGCGCTGGATGTTCCGGGTGTTCGGCGCCCGCGACGTGGCGGTGCTGGAGGGCGGCTTCCCGGCCTGGCAGGCGGAGGGACGGCCGGTGGAGTCCGGGGAACCGCGGCCACGCGACCGGCGCCACTTCACCGCCCGCCTCGACAACTCGATGGTCGCCGACGCCAGCGACGTCGCCCGGGCGCTCGCCGGGGCGGCACAGGTGGTCGATGCCCGTTCGGCCGCCCGCTTCGCCGGCGAGGAGCCGGAACCACGTGCGGGCGTCCGCCCGGGCCACATGCCGGGCGCCCTCAACCTGCATTACGGCGCGCTTCAGGAGGGCGGGCGGCTCAAGGACGAGGCCGGGCTGCGGCAGGCGATGGCGGCGGCCGGGATCGACCTCGACCGGCCGGTCGTCACCACCTGCGGCTCGGGCGTCACCGCGGCGATCCTCGGCCTTGCCTTTGAGCGGCTCGGTCGCCCGATCAAGGGCCTCTACGACGGCTCCTGGGCGGAATGGGGTGCGCGCCACGACCTGCCGGTCGCGACCGGGCGCGGCTGAGGCTCATACGAAATCCGATAGATCGCTTCGCGATGCGGATTTCGGCTTCGCTCAAGCGCCGCGCGGGCTAGTGATACGATTTTCGATTATCGCTTCTGGCGATCCCTGCGGGATCGCATTCGCGATGCGAAAATCGGCTTCGCTCAGGTGTGTGGAGCCTTCGGCTCCACCGCGCGGGCTGGTGACACGGTTTTCGGAACTGATCGTCCGAAAACCGTGTCACTCCGGCTCGATCTGGTCCTCGTCGAGCAGCACCGGCGTCGCACGTCCGAACATCTCGACCGCGACGCGGTAGCGGCGGCGGGCGGGATCGACCGCCTCGACGATGCCGGTCCGCTCGGCGAGGGGGCCCTCGGCGACCCGCACCGTCTCGCCGAGGGCGAAGAGGACCGCCGAGACCGCCTCCTCGCCGTCCTCGTCGCCATGGCCGGTCACGGCGTCGGCGAAGAGCTGCAGCGCAGCCGGGGGAATCACCACCGCGCGGCCGTCGCGGTACAGGATCCGCTCGATGCCCGGATGACGCTCGGCACGGGCGAGGTCGCCGTCGTCGCGCAGGCCGAGGAAGACCAGTCCGCGCAGGACCGGCACCGCCACCCGGACCCTGCGGCCCTGCACGGTGCGGTCGACCTCCTCGCGGGCGTCGAAGACCGCGATTCCGTCCTGCGCCATCGCTCCGGCGACCTGGGACGCCCAGCGCGGGCGCAGGCGCGCCACGATCCAGACCCGGTCGAGGGCGATCGTCACCCTGTGCCGCGGCACCCGGCGGCGGCGGGGCCGCCCGCGCGCCTGGGCGGGCAGACCGGACGCGAGCGCCTCACGGCGGCGGCGGGGGATCCGGCGGGGTTTTCGGGGGTCCGCTCTCATCAGGGGGTCCCCCGGTTTCCGAGGTTCCGCGCGCCGCGAGGTCCTGCGTCATGCGGGTGATGCGGTTGCGCACGATCAGGAACAGCACGATGCCGGCCGCCAGGGTCCAGAGCACGATCAGGAGGGCCTTCATGCGAGCCTTGTAGCCGGGTGGGTCCGGCCGGAGAACGGTCCGGGCGGATGCATGCGGGGACAGACGACACCGTCACGGCTCCTCGCTGGAACAACATTACTCTGGGGTATTCGTTCGCCCAATGGGGAGCCGGGATGCTCACCCTCTTGCTTGCTACCGCAACCGCTTCCGGATATCAACACACTGTGTAATGAATCTGGGGATTGGGGGCGAGCGATGTCGGACCGGCGGCTGCGGGTCGAGCAGGGTGAGCGGCTGCGTCTGTCCCGCCTCGCGGCGGGCTACCGGTCGGCGCGGGACGCGGCGCTCCAGAACGCATGGCCGGAAAGCACCTACCGGGCGCACGAGACCGGCATCCGCACCATCGGGCAGGACGACGCCGAGCGTTACGCGGCGCAGTTCCGCCGCTGCGGGGTCGCCGTCACCGCCAAGGGATTGCTGTTCGGCGACGACGATGCCGAACCGCCGTCGCCGGACGGCCGGCAGGTGGTGGCCGTGAAGGGCGTCGTCAGCGCCGGAGGGCTGATCGCCACCGGCAGCGAGCAGGAGGGCGGCGACCTCGTCCGCATCGCCATTCCGTTCCCGGTGGCGCACGGCACGGTGGCTTTCCGGGTCGCCGGGTCGTCCATGTACCCGAAATACGAGCCCGACGACGTCGTGCTGTGCTCCGCCATCGGGGAGGGGCCCGAGACCCTGATCGGGCGCTACGCCGCCGTCACCACCGCGGAGGGCGACCGCTTCCTCAAGAAGGTCCTGCGCGGCTCGCGCCGCGGCACCTACCACCTCGAGAGCCACAATGCGCCGCTGATGCCCGATTGCCGCCTGATCTGGGCCGCCGGGATCATCAGCACGGTCCACGCGCAGCACTGGCGGCGGCTCGCGATCCAGGGCGGCACGGGCGTGTTCTGACGATCCGGGATCATTACAAGGAGTAATGATGCTGCAGCGGAGACGGATCGTTCATCCGATCCGTGGGTGCCGCGAGCGCCGACCCGGTCGTCGTGTAGCATGATCGGCGAGGATCTGTTCCGGCGTTTTCGGGAAAGATGTTTTCCAGTTCATCCAGAGCAAGGATCAATCGATTCATGTTTTCTCTGCGACAGGAGGCTGGTACGCAACGGTGAGCCGTGTCCGGTCTCGTAGAGGCGCGGGAAGGCGGGAAATGCGGAACGAGGAGAGGCCGAGCGCCCGAAGCGCCGTCGAACTGCTCGACAGCCTTGAAGCGCTCGGCCGGACGGTGGCCGCGCTCAACGCCGCCGGGCAGCAGGTCCGCGTCGCGGTGGTCCCGGACGGGCTGTGGGTGGAGGGCCTCGATTCCGCGCGCGGGAGCTACGGCCGCCTGATCCCGACCCGCGACGTCGCCCGCCTGCCGGCCTACGCCCTGACGAAGGAGGTCGAGGCGATCGTGTCGGGGCGGTGACCCGCGATCCGGGCGACCGTCTCAGGTGCGGGGCTGGCTGCCGTCGGCCCGGGCCTCCCGATCGACGAGGGCGCGGCGCACCTGCGCCGCGGTCGCGACGCTGCCGCCGGCCCGCTCGATCTCCCGCGCCGCTTGCGCCACCAGGGCGGGATTGCCCTCGGCGCAGCCCCACGGCGCGTCCTCGAGGCCGACGCGGACGTGGCCGCCCCGGCGCACCGCCTCCGGAATGAGCGGCCGGATGTCGACGCCGAGGCCGGCCACCATCCAGGGCGCCTCCGGTGCCACCTCGGCGAGCAGCGCGAGGTGGGCATCGAGGTAGCGCGCCCGGGGCGGGAAGCCCCAGGCGAACTCGTCGGAGAACATGAAGCGGTAGATCGGCGTCGGCGGACGCGGCTCCAGGGCGGCGAGGGCGGCCCCCAGGCGGGTGAAGCCCGGTTCGTAGATCGCATAGCCCGGATGCACCCGGTGGGCGCGGGCGATGCGCAGGCCCTCGCGGATGTCGGCCATCGGGTTCTGGTAGATGAAGCCGCTGTCCGGGGCCGCCAGCTCGTCGAAGCGCGCGAAGGTCGTCGAGCCGGGGTCGAGCACCGCCCACTCGATCAGGCCGCGCTCGGCGAGCGCCGCCGTGTGGGCGAAGCGCTGCGCCGCGTTGGCAGCGGCGTAGTCCGAGCCGGCGAGCGGGATCGTCGGATAGACGATCGCATCGACGCGGGCGCGGATGCCCTCGATGATCCGGGCATAGGTTTCCCAGGCGTCGCGCTGGCGGCCGGTCGCGGGATCGTAGGCGTGGACGTGGACGATCGCGGCGCCGGCCTGCGCCGCCGCGATGCCGTCGGCCACGATCTCGTCCACCGACAGCGGGATGCCCGGCTGGCGCTCGCGGCCCCACGGGCCGTTGAGGGCGGCCTCGATCCAGGTCGCACCCATCACGCCGGGTCCCGCTCGGCCGGCGGCACCGCGAACACGTCGAGCGTGGACTCTCCGGCGGCAAGGCGGCGCTCCCAGCCGATCTCGGCCTCCAGCATCGCGCTCGCGCGGTCGATCAGCCCGGCCGCCTCCTCGACCGGAATCACCACCAGCCCGTCGTCGTCGCCGAGGATCAGGTCGCCCGGGCGCACCCGGGCGCCGCCGACCGTGATCGCCTCGCCGACGGTCCCGGCCGCCTTCGAGGACGGGCCGCGCGGGGTCACCGAGCGGGTGAAGACCGGAAAGTCGTCCCAGGCCGCGAGGCTGCCGACGTCGCGCACCGCGCCGTCGACGACGAGCCCGGCGACGCCGCGCCGGCGCGCCGCGCCGGACAGGAGCTCGCCGATCATCGCCGCGTCGCCGCGCCCGCCGGCGTCGATCACCACCACGTCGCCGGCCTGCGCCACCGCGATGGCGTGGTGGACCGCGCCGTAGTCGCGCGGCTCGCAGCGCGCCGTCACCGCCGGACCGGCGAGGTTGCGCGCACCGGCGAAGCGCCGCAGCGGGCGGATCGCCGGGTCGATCAGGGTGCGGCCCTCGAGCAGGTCGGTGGCGATCGAGGTCGGGATCCGGGCCCAGCGGTCGATCAGGTCCGGCGCCGGGCGCGCCGCCCCCGGCGCGAGGATGCGGGTCGGCATGGGGGTCTCCTCCGGGTCTCGCGCCGGTTCGGCCCGGCGGCGCCCTTGCGGGCGTTGCCCGTCACTATAGGGTGCCGGTCCGCGGGCGCACAGACCCGCGCCGGAGCCGGCGGAACGGCCCGCACGAGGGGAGGGGACCATGCCATCCGTTGCGCCGCAGCCGACGGCCGACCAGCGCGAGGCCTCGGAACTGCTGTGGCGGCACTGGCAGGAGCAGCGCCGCCTGACCGGCCTGCCGGAACGCCTTCGGCCGCGCAGCCGGAGGGAGGGGTACGCGATCCAGGCGCTCGTGGAGGAGCGCGATGCCGCGCCGCTGTTCGGCTGGAAGATCGCCGCGACGAGCCCGGCCGGGCAGGCGCATATCGGGGTCGACGGGCCGCTGGCCGGCCGGATCCTCGCCTCGCGGGTGGTGGCGGCGGGCGGCACGGTGCAGTTCGGGCGCAACCACATGCGGGTGGCCGAGGTCGAGGTCGCGTTCCGGCTCGGCCGCACCCTGCCGCCGCGCCCCGAATCCTACGGCGTCGAGGAGGTTCTCGACGCGGTCGGGAGCGTCCATCCGGCGATCGAGGTGCCGGATTCGCGCTACGACGACTTCGTCACCGCCGGGGCGCCCCAGCTCATCGCCGACAATGCCTGCGCGCACTGGTTCGTGCTCGGGGCCGCGACGACGGCGCCGTGGCGCACCCTCGACCTCGCCGCTCTGGAGACCCGCGGCACCGTCTCGGGCCGCGAACCGGTTCCGGGTCGCGGCGGCAACGTGCTCGGCGACCCGCGGGCGGCCCTGGTCTGGCTCGTCAACGAGGTGCGCGGGCTCGGCCTGCCGCTGCGGGCCGGAGAGGTCGTCACCACCGGCACCACCACGGTGCCGCTGGCGATCGCACCCGGCGACGCCGTGACGGCCGATCTCGGACCGCTCGGCACGGTGACGATGCGGCTCGGCCCGGAGGAGTGAATCCCGGTCCCGTCCGGATCACGCCGCCTTCACGCCGGTGAGGAAGTCCGCGACCTCCCGCTCCAGCTCGCCCGCGCAGCGCCCGAGCTGGTGGGCGGCGTCGAGCACCTCGGCGGCGGCCCGGCCGGTGCTGCCGGCCTCGCGCCGCACCTCGCCGATGCCGTTCGACACCGCCTGGGTTCCCGCTGCGGCCTGATTGACGTTGCGGGCGATCTCCTGCGTCGCGGCCCCCTGCTGCTCGACGGCGGTGGCGATGCCCTCGGCGATGCCCGACATCTGCTCGATGACCGACGAGATCTCGCGCAGGGCCTCGGCGACGCCGGTCGTGGTGGCCTGGATCTCCCCGATCTGACCGGAGATCTCATCCGTCGCCTTGGCGGTCTGGGCCGCCAGCCCCTTGACCTCGGCGGCGACGACCGCGAAGCCGCGGCCCGCCTCGCCGGCCCGGGCCGCCTCGATGGTGGCGTTGAGCGCCAGGAGGTTGGTCTGACCGGCGATCGACTGGATCATCGCCACGATGTCGCCGATCTGCTCGGCGGCGCTGACCAGCCGCAGCACGGTGGCGTCGGCCTCCTGCGCCTTGGTCACGGCGCTGCGGGCGATCCCCGAGGATTCGGCCACCTGGGTCGCGATGCCGCCGATCGACACCGACAGCTCCTCGCTCGCCGCCGCCACCATCTGCACGTTGGCGAGGGTCTGCTCCGCCGCGCCGGCGGCCTCGACGGAACGGCCGTTGGTCTGGTCGGCGGCCGCCGTCATCGTCCGGGCCGTGGTCTCCATCCCGGACGAGGAGCGCCCGAGCTGCTCGGTCAGGGCCACGACCTTGGCCTCGAAGCCGTGGGTGAGCGCGTCCATCCGCGCGGCGCGCTCCGCCTTGAGGGCGGCCTCGCCGGCCGCCTCGGCATCGGCCGCCGCCTTGGCGACGAGGGCCTCGCGGAACACCTGGACGGTCCGGGCCATCGCGCCGATCTCGTCGCGCCGGGTCAGCGCCGGCACCGAGGCGGCGAGGTCGCCCCCGGCGAGCGCCCGCATCGCGTCGGAGAGCCGCCCGACCGGCCGGGCGATGCCGCGGCCGATCGCGACGGCGAGGCCGAGGCCGATGGCGCAGGCCAGGATCACGCCGGCCAGCAGCAGCAGGGTCGCCGAGCGACGCTCGGCGTCGAGCCGGTCCAGCTCCTGCTCGCCGATCGCCCGGGCGGCGGCGACGAGCTCGCCTGCCCGCCGGTCGAGGCTCGCCAGGATCGTCGCCTGCTCGGCATTGGCCCTGACGATCTCCGGGATGCTGTCCTTGAACACCCGCACCTTCTCGGTCAGCGCCTTCAGGGTGGCGACGGTCGCCGGGTCGTTCACCCCGTACAGGATCGTCTCGAGGTTCTCGGACAGGCCGTCGGCGGCGGCGTCGAGCCCCTTGCCGCCGGTCTCGTCGCGGCGCAGGACGAGCAGCATCTCCTGACCCTGTGCCTCCTTGGCGGCGGTGACCGCCTGGGCGGCGGCGGTCAGCAGGGTCACGCCGGTCGCGAGCTTGTCCTGCTGCTCCTGGAGCTTCACCTGGGCGTTGGTCTGGGTGTTGTTCTGGCTCTGCTCGGCCTTGCGCAGGCTCGCCGTGAGGGTGCCGAATCGGGCGCTCAGCGCCGCCTGCCGGCCCGCTCCCGCGTCGTCGCCGGGAGGCGCATCCATCAGTTCGCGGTACTCGTCGAGGGCGACGCCGGCTTCCTGGAGCGCTTCCGGCGCGGCCGACATGGCGCCGAGCCGCTTGAGCAGCGTCGCGACCGATCCGGCCTTGGCGTCGAACTGCGCTCGGGTCACGCCGGCCTCGCCGCCCTGGAGCGCGAACTGGAGCGCCCGCATCTCGAGGGCCGAGCGGACCGCGTAGGCGATGACCACGCCGGTGCTGGTGGCGGACTTCTGGTCGGCGAGGGCGCGCTCCAGTTCGCGGCCGGCCTCCCGCAGCCGCTCCTCCTGGCCCTTGCCGACCGCCGCCACCGCCTCCTGGACCTCGGCGATCAGGGCCATGTGCCGGGTCTGCAGGGCCTGCTTGTCGCTCCGCTGCCGGCCGAACGCCTCGACCTCGGCCGCGAAGGCGTCGAGGGAGGCAGCGATCCCGGCGGCCTCGCGAGCGGCGTCCGAGCCGTCGGGCAGGCGGCCGGCGAAACCCGCCAGGGTGGCGCGGACCCGGGCGACGGCGCCCGCCAGCGTCGCGTCGCGCTTGCGGTCGTCGCCCGACAGCGCCTGTTCGGAGGCCAGCGCCATCGCGGCGATGTCGCCGGCGGTGGTCTGCGCCGCGTTGGCGAGGTCGACGCGGCCGGAGAAGCCGCTGAGGCTCCGCCACCCCACGCCCGCCACCGCCACGGTGAGCAGGAGGATCAACCCGAATCCCCCGAAAAGCCGCGCTCCGATCGACATCACTCGCCATCCCGTCCGCATCTTGGACGACAATGTGAGGGCGAGGTTCTAAGGCTTTACTACTTGGCCTAAGTCGAATTGCGGAATTCTGTCCGGGGTTTTCTTCCGTTAGGTCAGTCCGGCGGCCGAACACGACTCGGGATTTGCGCTCAGCGCGTCGCGGACGCGGCCGCCCGGGAGCCCGCCGGGCAGGGCGGCGCCGTCGCGGGCGACCGGGATCAGCGCCGCCAGATCGATGCCGGTGGCGATCCCCATCCGGCCGAACATCCAGGCGAGATCCTCGGTGGCGACGTTGCCGGTGGCGCCCGGCGCGAATGGGCAGCCGCCGAGCCCGGCGAAGGAAGCGTCGAAGATCCGCACCCCGGCCCCGTGGGCGGCGTGCACGTTGGCGAGGCCGAGCCCGTAGGTGTCGTGGGCGTGGAAGGCCCAGGTGCGGGCCTGCGGGAAGCGGGCCCGCGCGGCCCGGAACAGGTCGCCGACCTGCGCGGGGTCGGCCCGGCCGGTGGTGTCGCACAGGCAGATCTCGGCCTCGGGCCGCACCGGCACCAGCCGGTCGAGCAGCGCCAGGGTCCGGTCCGCCGCCACCCGGCCCTCGAACGGGCAGTCGAAGGCGGTGGCGAGATTGAGGCGGATCATCACCGCGGGGGGGATCGCCGCGAGCAGGCGGGCATAGTCCTCGGCCGATTCCGCCGGCGAGCGCCTCACGTTGTTGCGGTTGTGGCTCTCGGTCACCGAGAGCACGAAGCCGAGACGGGGCGCGCCGGCCTCGGCGGCCTCGCGCCCGCGCCGCTCGCTCGGCACCAACACCTGCGGGTCGATGTCCGGGATCTCCTTGCAGGCGGCCAGCAACTCGGGCGTGTCGCGCATCTGCGGCAGGGCCGAGGCGCTGACGAATGAGCCGATCTCGATCCGCCGCAGCCCGGCGCCGACGAGGCGGCGCAGGAAGTCGATCTTCGTCGGCGTCGGGATGAACGGGCCGATGCCCTGCCAACCGTCCCGCGGGCCGACCTCGACGATCTCCACCGTGTCCGTCATCCCACCACTCCCTCGTCGCGCAGGGACCGGATCGCCGCCTCGTCGAGGCCGAGGTCGTCGCGCAGGATCGCGTCGGTGTGCTGTCCGAGCCGCGGGCCGGGCCAGCGCACCGTGCCCGGATCGTCCGGGACGTGGGGCACGATCCCGGCCTGGAGCACCCGGCCGAAGGCCGGATCCTCGACCTCGCGCACCATGCCGCGGGCGCGGAACTGCGGGTCGGCGGCGATCTCGGCCGCGGTGTAGGTGACGGTCGCCGGCACGTCGGCGGCGGCGAGCATCCGGTCGAGGTCGCGGGCGTCGTGGCGCCTCGTCCAGTCGCCGATCTCGCCGTCCAGCGCCTCGACGTTGCGCACCCGGTTGGCGTTGCCGGTGAAGCGGGGGTCGGCGAACAGGTCCGGGCGCCCCATCAGGCTGGTCAGGCGCTCGAAGATCGGGTCGGAATTGCCGCCGATCAGGATCCAGCCGCCGTCGCGGGTCGGGTAGGCCGAGGACGGCGCGGCGGTGGCGATGCGCGAGCCGGTCGGCTGGCGCACGGTGCCGAACACGCCGTATTCCGGCAGCATCCCCTCCATCATCGACAGCACCGATTCGCTCAGCGCCACGTCGAGGGTGCGGCCGCGCCCGTCGCCGCCGGGGCGGTCGCGGGCGAGCAGCGCCGCCACGACGCCGAAGGCGGCGTAGAGCCCGGCGATCGAATCGCCGATCGAGACCCCGACCCGCACCGGCGGCAGGTCGGTCTCGCCGGGAGGATGGTTGGTGAGGTGGCGCAAGCCCCCGATCGCCTCGCCGATCACCCCGAAGGCGGCGCGGTCGCGGTACGCCCCGTCCTGGCCGTAGCCGGAGATGTGCGCCACCACGATCCCGGGGCGAGCCGCCTCGAGGGCCGCGCGGGATAGGCCCATGCGGGCGAGCTGGCCGGGGCGGAAGTTCTCCACCACCGCGTCGCAGGTGCGCACGAGGTCGAGCACCAGCCCGACGGCGCGCTCGCGCTTGAGGTCGACGGTGATGCAGCGCTTGTTGCGGGCGTGCATCGACCACCACGGCGCCCCGGCGCCCTCGACCTGCCGCCCCCATTGCCGCACCGGGTCGCCGCCCGGCGGCTCGATCTTGATGACGTCGGCGCCGAGATCGGCGAGCAGGCGGGTGCAGAACGGAGCCGCCACGAAATGCCCGAGTTCGAGGATGCGCAGCCCCGAGAGGGGGCCGGAAGGGGCGGCGTCGCTCATCGGTGTGCTGTCTCCCTGACCGTCGCTCTTCGACCGGAGCGGCTCCCGGGCCGGGCCGGCGCGCGGCGCGTACCGCCGGTCTTCGCGCGGTCCGGCCGGGAGGACAAGACGAAAAGCACCCGGGCTCCGGCGCTCCGCGGCGCTGGACAAGCCCGGAATCTGCCACATTTCACACCGGGTGCGATCGGGACGGCGGGGCATGGCCCGGCCGGGCGCGCGGGTCCGGGGCGTGACCGGGACCTCGCGGCACTCCGGGCCCGACGGCCGCCCGGCGACGATGGTGCCACGACGACAGGAGCGCAGCGTGGGGGACGAGACCATGACGGATCAAGCCGAGCGGCCCGTCGTCCTGGTGGTCGAGGACGAAGCCTTGACGATCATGGACCTCGCCGACGTGCTGGAGGCCGCCGGCTACCAGGCGCTGCAATCGGCCTCGGCCGAGCGCGCCCTCGGCCTGCTCGAGACCCGCGGCGACATCGTGGCGCTCATCACCGACGTCGAGCTGTCGGGCCGGATCGACGGCTTCGCCCTCGCCCGGTCGGCCGCGCAGTCGCGGCCGGGACTGCCGATCGTCATCGTGTCCGGCCGCGCCAAGGCTGACCCCGACCTCATCCCGGCGGGGGCCCGCTTCGTCGCCCGGCCGTGCGGGGGCGACGACATTCTCGACGTGCTCACGGGTCTGATGGCGAATCGCGGCTGAGCCCGGCCGGATCGACCGGCAGCCACAGCTCGACCGGCGCCTCCGCTGCGTCGAGATCGACGATGACGTTGTGCAGACGGCGCGGCTTGGCGCCCTCCGGGCCGGGAAGGTCGATCGTCTCCCCGATCGCCCGGACCTCGCCCCGCAGCGTCGTCCGTCCGAGCGTCAGGGCCACGGGGGTTCTCGGTCTCGGTGGGGTCATGGCCTCTGGCTCCGGGGCAGTCGTCGATCTGCCCACCCAACGCCGGCCGGCCCGGTCCGGCCCATGCGGCGTTGGGTTAGGGTTACGCATCGGTTCATCCGGTCACCCACCCCGGTCCGCCCGGGCCGCCGGCTTCAGGGCGAGCAGGCGCTGCGCACCGGCCTGGGCCGGGGTTCGCCGCGGGGCGAGGCTGCGTTCCAGGGCGTCGAGCTGGCGGCTCTGCAGGATCAGGGCCTGCTTCAGGGCGGCGATCCGGTCATGCAGGGCCCGGGCGTCGGCGAGCGGATCGGGCGGCGGGAGCGGGGAATCAGCGGTCATGGCCGGCATTCGGGGCGGGCGTGGTTAATCGTTCGTGAATCGCGCCGTCCGGCCGGGCTCACGGCTGCGTGAGGCTCCCGGCGTCGCCGCCCTGCGAAAAATATCGCCGGGCACCGATGCGCCGGTGGCACGGCGGCATCATCTCTCCGTCATGGCACCCGGACCGCCGCTCGCCGGAGGAACCATGACACCCCTCGCGCTGCCGGATCCGGGCCTCGCCGTCGCTCCGGTTCCGACCGTGACGTCCGGCGACTCCGGCCGGCCCGTGCGCGGCCGCTGGCGCGGCGCGGCCGTGCCGCTCCTCGCCGGAACGGCCCTGCTCGCCTCCGCCCCGGTCCTGCTGCCCCGGGCCTGGGAGGCGTGGCACCTGCGGCAGGCCGCCGACGATCCGGCCGCCCTGTCCGACCTGCGCCTCGCCGCCGTGCCGGCGGCGGTCCTGGACCGCGAGATCGACGCCGCGGTGGCGGCCGGCGATTCCGACCTCGCCCGGAGCTTCCTCGCTCTCGCCGAGACCCGCGGCGTCGCGGTGTCGGCCGAACGCCGCGCCGCCGTCGAGGCACTCGACGCGGGTGCCGCCGGCCGTTCGGCGCGGGACCTCGCGCGCGGCTTCGCCACCGGCGAGGCGAAGGGCGCGGCCGGCCTTGCGGGCGCGGTGGCGGGCGACCTCGTCGGCTACGGCGACCTGCGCGACCTGTGGCGGGAGGGCGGGCGCTGGCTGCGCGACGAGCCCTACGACGAGGTGCTGCTCGGCCTGTCCGCGGTCGGCCTCGCGCTCACCGGCGTCACGGTCGCGACCCTCGGCGGCGGGGCGGCGGCGAGCGCGCCGGTCCATGCCGGGGCGACGACCCTGAAGGTGGCGAGCCGCACCGGGCGGCTGTCGCGGCCCCTCGCCGGGCTGCTCGCCCGGACCGGCCGCACCGTCCTCGATCCCGCCGCCGCCAGGGCCGCCTTCGTAGCGGCAGGGCGCCTCGACGTCGCGGCGCTCCGCCGCGGGTTGCAGGGGGCCCTGCGTCCCGCCGCCTTCGCCGAACTGCGCGGTCTCGGGCGCTCGACCGCGGCGCTGCAGGGGCGGCTCGGCACCCGCGGGGCGTTGCAGGCGCTCTCGGTGGCCGAGACGGCCGACGACCTGCGCCGGGCGGCGCGCCTGTCGGAGCGGGCGGGATTGCGGACGCGGGCGATCCTGAAGCTGCTCGGCCGCGGCGCCCTGGTTCTCGGGGCCGGGCTCGCGGCCCTGGTGCAGGGCATCGCGGCGGGGATCGCGTGGTTGGTCGGGCTGGCGCTGCTCTGCCGCCGCCTGGGTCTCGTGCTCGGCCGCCTGATCTGGCGGCGCCGGAGGTGATCCGTCCGAGCGGATCAGCCGAGGAGCGAGGTCAAGGCGTGGCCGAGCATCGCCACGAAGGCGAGGGTGGTGAGGAACTTCAGGTCTTCGAGGCGCTCGCTCATCTCGGTCTCCATCGGGGCTCGGCGCTGCGCACCGGCGATGGAAGAGGGATACGACGACTCGGCAGTCTTCGACGTGCGAAACTGCACCCGGCCCCGACCTTGCCCACGGATTCGTAACGGAGTGGTTAAAGACGGCGCTGTCCGGATGCGACCACCGCCGCGGTCCGGTTCAGATTTCGATAATGATGAAGGGATGGCTCCCCGAGCAGGACTCGAACCTGCGACAAGGCGATTAACAGTCGCCTGCTCTACCAACTGAGCTATCGGGGAACGACGGGCGCCTCTCTAGGGGATTCGCGGGGAGTCCGTCAAACCGAAAATTCACCCTGGCTGCCGTTTGACCGCGCGCCGGTCGCGGGTGAGGCGGGTCGCGGCGTGGAAATCGTCCGGCTTGGTGCGCACCCAGGCGAGGAAGCGGGCGATCTCCGGGTCGGCCCGCAGGCTGGCGACGTCGGCGAGCCGCCGGGCGATCTCGGCCTCGCTGTAGCGGGCGTGGATCGCCGAGTGGCAGATCTGGTGCAGTTGCACCGTCGCACCGTGGGTGCCGCCCTTCAGCTTGGGGGTCAGATGGTGGCGGCTCTGGCGGGCGCCGGCGGGGATCGGCCGCTCGCACAGCGGACAGAGCACCGGCTCGCGCCCCTGCGGCCCGTGCGTCGTCGGATCGTCGTCGCGCCAGCGCCGCTCCCGCCGTCCCAACCATCCCTCCGCGCGATCCTGTCCGTCGCTGCGCCCGAGATGGTCCCCGCCGCGCCCCGCGAACAGGAGGCGCGACATCCTCGACGCAGGGCCATCGCTTCAGAGCGATTGCCCTGGTTTCCCGCTTGACCTCAGGCGCCGGCAGTCACGTGCGACACGTCGTGTCGCCGTGACTTTGGCTTTCGCTCCGCTCTGTGTTCGAGGGGACATTCGTCCCCTCGAACCCGCTCCGCGGGGGCGCTCCTCGCGCCCGCCATGCAGCGTCGCCCTGCGGGCGACCGCAGGACAATCGCTGAAGCGATGGCCCCGCTCGACGCCCGCCGGATTGACAAGACCGGTCCCTGCGGCAACAGTCGGGGCGTTCCGAGGGGGGCCCCGCATCAGGGGCTGAGATTGGGCTGAAGGCGCCCTGACCCTTGAACCTGATCCGGTTCATACCGGCGGAGGGACAGGAACCCATGCTCGTGCGACATCCCCCCACGCCCCAGGTCTGAGTCGGGTCTTCTCCAAACCGGGAGGGATCCATGAACGCGCCATCACCCCTGCACGCCTCGCCGACGACGGTCACCACCGGCCCGGTCGCCGGCTCGTCGAAGGTCTACGCCAGCCCGAACGGGCGGCCCGACATCCGGGTGCCGTTCCGCGAGATCGCGCTCAGCGATCCCGCCGAGGCGCCGGTGCGGGTCTACGACCCGTCCGGCCCCTACACTGACCGGGAGGCGCGCATCGACCTCGCCGCCGGCCTGCCGCAGGTCCGCGCGCCGTGGATCGCGGCGCGGGGCTACGCCGCGGTCGCGCCGCGGGCGGTCAAGCCCGAGGATAACGGCTTCGTCGGCGAGGACCGGCTGGTGGCGCCGTGCCCCGCCGCCCGCACCGTGCGCCGGGCCGGTGCCGGGCAATTGGTGACCCAGTACGAGTTCGCCCGGGCCGGCATCGTCACGGAGGAGATGATCTACGTCGCCCACCGCGAGAACCTGTGCCGCGAGGCGATGCTGGCGCGGGCCGAGGCGGCGGTCGCGGACGGCGAGGGCTTCGGCGCCGCGGTGCCGCCGTTCATCACGCCCGACTTCGTGCGCGACGAGGTCGCCCGCGGCCGGGCGATCATCCCGGCCAACATCAATCACACCGAACTCGAGCCGATGGCCATCGGCCGCAACTTCCTGGTCAAGATCAACGCCAACATCGGCAATTCGGCCGTCACCTCCTCGGCGGCCGAGGAGGTCGAGAAGATGGTGTGGGCGATCCGCTGGGGCGCCGACACGGTGATGGACCTGTCGACGGGCCGCAACATCCACAACATCCGCGGCTGGATCCTGCGCAACGCTCCCGTCCCGATCGGCACGGTGCCGATCTATCAGGCGCTGGAGAAGGTCGGCGGCGACCCGCTCAAGCTCGACTGGGAGGTGTTCAAGGATACCCTGATCGAGCAGGCCGAGCAGGGCGTCGACTACTTCACCATCCATGCCGGCGTGCGCCTCGCCCATGTGCCGCTCACCGCCCGGCGCGTCACCGGCATCGTCTCGCGCGGCGGCTCGATCATGGCGCGCTGGTGCCTCGCCGGGCACCGCGAGTCGTTCCTCTACGAGCGCTTCGACGAGATCTGCGACATCTGCCGCGCCTACGACGTGTCGTTCTCGCTGGGCGACGGCCTGCGCCCGGGCTCGATCGCCGACGCCAACGACGCGGCGCAGTTCGCCGAGCTGGAAACCCTCGGCGAGCTGACCAAGGTCGCCTGGGACAAGGGCTGCCAGGTGATGATCGAGGGCCCCGGCCACGTGCCGATGCACAAGATCAAGGTCAACATGGAGAAGCAGTTGCGCGAGTGCGGCGAGGCGCCGTTCTACACCCTCGGCCCGCTGACCACCGACATCGCCCCAGGCTACGACCACATCACCTCGGGCATCGGCGCGGCGATGATCGGCTGGTTCGGCACCGCGATGCTCTGCTACGTCACGCCCAAGGAGCATCTCGGCCTGCCCGACCGCGACGACGTGAAGACCGGGGTCATCACCTACAAGATCGCCGCCCACGCCGCGGACCTCGCCAAGGGCCACCCTGCCGCACAGGTGCGGGACGACGCCCTGTCGCGGGCGCGGTTCGACTTCCGCTGGGAGGACCAGTTCAACCTCTCGCTCGATCCCGACACCGCCCGCGCCTTCCACGACGAGACCCTGCCGAAGGACGCCCACAAGGTCGCGCATTTCTGCTCGATGTGCGGGCCGAAATTCTGCTCGATGAAGATCACCCAGGACCTGCGTGCCGAGGTGCTGGCGATGGAGCAGGCCGGGCAGGTGCTCGGGCAGGCCGCCCCGCTCAGCGCCGAGGCCCGCGAGGCCGGGATGCGGGAGAAGTCGGCGGAGTTCCTCGCCGAGGGCGGCAAGCTCTACGTCGACGCCGCCGAGTAGGCGGCGCGGCCGAGTAGGCGGCGCGGCCGAGTAGGCGGCGCGGTCGGCCCTGGGACTGCGTTCCCCGGGCCGACCGCACTGTCGTCAGGTCAACTTTAGTGATGAAACTGCATGTAATGTGAACGAATTCCGTGCAGCTTCGACGTGGCCCACCGTCCCGTCCCCTCCACCTTGCCTGCGCGAGTCGAAGCCCGATGTTTCTCACGATCAAGAGTCGCCTCGTCGGCGTGCTGGGCCTGCTGTCTCTGGCGCTGATCCTCTCGACCACCCTCGGCGGGCTCGCCTCGCACTGGGCGAATGCCAGCATCCGGACGATCTACGAGGATCGGGTGATCTGCCTGGAGCAGTTCAACAGCTTGCGCGACCTCTACGACCGGGTCGCGAACACCTCGCGCAAGGCCCGGGACGGACAGCTCGACCCGGCGGCGGCGGCGCGGCAGATCGAAGGCGACCTCGCGGCGGTCCGCGCGCAATGGTCGGCCTATCTCGCGACTTACCTGATCCCGGCCGAGAAGGCCCTCGCGGCCGAGATGCAGGAGCGGATGCGGGGATCCGAGGCCGGACTCGCGGCCGCCGTGCAGCGCCTGCGGGCCGGGCGGATGGACGGCTACGGCGGGGTTCACAACGAGCTGTTCCAGGCGGTGCAGCCGCTCGCCGAGACCCTGTCCAGACTGGCCGCCGTGCAACTCGCCGAGACGCGGGCCGAGTACGACCGCGCGCAGGACCGGGCGGGGTGGTCGCGGCTCGGCCTGATCGCCTGCGCCGTCGTGGCCCTGGCCGCCCTCGCGTTCGGCGTCAGGACAGTGCTCGCCTCGGTGGTGCGGCCGATCGCCGGCATCACCGCCACGATGGGCCGTCTCGCCGGCGGAGACCTGTCGAGCCCGATCGCGGGGACCGACCGTCGCGACGAGATCGGCGCCATGGCGAAGGCCGTGCAGGTGTTCAAGGAGGCGATGATCGCCAAGCGCGCGGCCGACGAGGCCGCCCTCGCCGAGTCGGCCGCCAAGGGCCGGCGCGCCGAAGCGCTCGATGGGGCGACCCGGCAGTTCGAGGCCCAGGTCGGCCTCCTGACCCAGGCCCTGTCCTCGGCGGCGACGGAGATGGAGGCGACCGCCCGGACGATGACCGGAGCGGCGTCGCGCACCGCCGAGCAATCGGCGGGCGTCGCCTCCGCGGCCGGCCAGACCGCGTCGAACGTGCAGATGGTCGCCTCGGCGAGCGAGGAGATGGCGGCCTCGATCCGCGAGATCGCCGGTCAGGTCGCACGATCCTCGGCCATGGCCGACAAGGCGACCACGGATGCCGAGCAGACCCACCGGATCGTCCAGGGCCTGTCCGAGGGCGCCGAGAAGATCGGCACCGTCGTCGGGTTGATCTCCGGGATCGCCGGACAGACCAACCTGCTGGCGCTCAACGCGACGATCGAGGCGGCGCGGGCCGGCGAGGCGGGACGCGGCTTCGCGGTCGTCGCCGCCGAGGTCAAGGAACTCGCCGCCCAGACGGCGCGGGCGACCGAGGAGATCTCGGGGCAGATCGCCGGCATTCAGGGCGAGACGCAGCAGGCGGTGGCGGCGATCCGGGCGATCGCCGCGACCATCGTCGAACTGCGCGCGATCGCGGTCGGCGTCGCCGCTGCGATGGAGCAGCAGGGCGCCGCCACCCAGGAGATCGTGCGCAACGTGACCCAGGCCGCCCAGGGCACCCAGGCGGTGAGCACGAGCATCGTGTCCGTGCGCGAGACCGCCGGGGAGACGGGGGCTGCGTCGGCTCAGGTTCTCGCGGCGGCCTCCGAGCTGGCGCGCCAATCCGGGCAGATGACGACCGAGGTGTCGGCCTTCCTGGCGACCGTGAAGGCGGCCTGAGCGGCACGGGCGGCCCGCCGCCCTCGCCTCACGCCTGCGCCCGGGGGCGCTCCTCCCGCGGAACGGCGTGGTCCGGCTCGGACAGGGAGCGCAGCAGTTCGGCGCTGCGCTGCCGCCATTGCGCGATCGCGCGCGCCTTCACCGGCCCGAAGCCGCGGATCGCCATCGGGGCGGCGAGCAGGTCGAGCAGGGCGCCGCGGTCATCGCGGCCGAGCCGCGCCTGGACGAATGCCGCGTGGCGCTCGAACTCGGCCAGCACGGCGCGCTCCTCGCGTCGCTCGCCGATCAGCCGCAGCGGGTCGATCGCGCTGCCGCGCAGCCGCCGCAAGCCGGCGAGGCCGCGCAGCACCGGCAGCAGCCAGGGCCCGAACGCGATCTTGCGCGGCTCGGTCTCGCCGGGGCGGGGCCGGACGAGGAAGGGCGGCGCGAGATGGAAGGTGAGGCGCGCCGGTCCCTCGAATTCCCGGGCGAGGCGGGCCTGGAAGGCGCCGTCGCTGTGGAGCCGCGCGACCTCGTACTCGTCCTTGACCGCCATCAGCTTGAACAGCGAGCGGGCGAAGGCCGTCGTCAGTTCGTCGCCGCCGAGGCTCCAGCGCTCGGCCTCGCGGAACGCCGTCACGCGGTCGCGGAAGCGCTCGGCATAGGCGGCGTCCTGGTACTCGGCGAGGAACGCGGCGCGCCGGGCGATCAGGCCGTCGAGGGTCTCAGGATCCGGCTCGGGCGTGGCGAGTAGGCCCGCGACGTGGTCGGCATCGGCGGCGAGCAGGCGGCCCCAGGCGAAGGCGAGGCGGTTGGCGTCGGCCGCGACGCCGTTGAGGACGATCGCCCGGTCGAGGGCGGCGAGCGAGACCGGCACAAGCCCGATCTGCCAGGCATGGCCGAGCAGCAGCACGTTGGCGGTCTGCGCGTCGCCGGTCAGGCGCTCGGCCATGGCGTGGGCGTCGAGGCTGCGGAACGCGCCGGTCCGCACCCGGCGGGCGAGGAGCGCGGCGAGCGCCCGCGTGTCGACCCGGGCGTCGGGGTCACGCAGCATCGCGCCGGTCGGGATCTCGCGGCTGTTGGCGACGATCACCGTGCGGGCCGGATCGATGACCCCGGCGGCCTCGCGGCTCGCCGCCACCACGAGGTCGCACGCCAGCACCGCGTCGGCCTGCCCGCGGTCGATCCGGACCTGATTCAGCCCGTCCGGCCCGGCGGCGAGGCGGATGAACGACAGCACCTGCCCGCCCTTCTGGGCGAAACCCGTGAAGTCGAGCACGCTGGCGCCGCGCCCCTCCAGATGCGCCGCCATGGTGACGAGCGCCCCGACCGTGACCACTCCGGTGCCACCGACCCCGGCGACCAGGATCTCGTAGGGGCGCTCGCCGAGGCGGGTTTCAGGCTCCGCGAGTGTAGCGGCGCGGGCGAGCACCGCTTCGGGCGCCACCGCGACGCCGGCGGCCCGGCGTGGCCGGGCGCCGGACACGGTGACGAAGGAGGGGCAGAACCCCTTCAGGCACGACAGGTCGGTGTTGCACGAGGTCTGGTCGATCGTGCGCCTGGTGCCGAACTCGGTCTCGACCGGTACCACCGAGAGGCAGTTCGACTTCGACTGGCAGTCGCCGCAGCCCTCGCAGACCCGCTCGTTGATGACGACCCGCCGGGTCTCGGCCGGCACGAGCCCGCGCTTGCGCCGCCGACGACGCTCGGTGGCGCAGGTCTGGTCGTAGATCAGCACGGTGACGCCGGCGATCTCGCGCAGCGCGCGCTGGACCCGGTCGAGGTCGTCGCGGTGATGGACCGCGACGCCGGGGGCGAGGGGATCGGAGGCGCAAGCTGCCGCGACCCGGTCGGGATCGTCCGACACCACGACGACGCGCTTGACGCCCTCGGCCGCCATCTGCCGGCTGACCCGGCCGACGCTGAGCGGCCCGTCGACCGGCTGGCCGCCGGTCATCGCCACCGCGTCGTTGAACAGGATCTTGTAGGTGATGTTCGCTCCGCTCGCGACCGCCTGCCGGATCGCCGCGTGGCCGGAATGGAAGTAGGTCCCGTCGCCGAGATTCTGGAAGACGTGCGGCAGGGTGGTGAACGGCGCCTGCCCGCTCCAGTCGATGCCCTCGCCGCCCATCGGCACGATGCCGGTGGTGTCGCGGTCCATCCAGTTCGCCATGAAGTGGCAGCCGATGCCGGCGCGTCCCTGCGAGCCCTCCGGCACCCGGGTCGAGGTGTTGTGCGGGCAGCCCGAGCAGAAATACGGCGTGCGCACCGGCAGCCCCTCGGGCGGGCCGGGCGGGGCCGGCAGGTCGGGCTCGGCGAGGGCGATGCCGAGGGCCCGCAGCCGCCCGGCGAGGATCGCGGTCAGGCGCGACGGGCGCAGTTCCTCGACGGCCGGAACCAGCGGCGCGCCGGCGGCGTCGCGCTTGCCGAGGATTCGCGGCCGCCGGTCGGCCGGAAGGCCGTAGAACGCCTCCTTGAGCTGGCCCTCGACGACACCGGCCTTCTCCTCGACGACCAGCACCTCCTCGACGCCGGCCGCGAGGGCCGCGAGCCCGGCACCGTCGAGGGGATGGACCAGCCCGACCTTCAGCACGGCGACGCCGGCCTCGGCGAGGCGCTCCGGCGCCAGCCCGAGGAGCCGTAGCGCCTCCATGGCGTCGCCATGGGCCTTGCCGACCGTGACGACGAGGAGGCGGGGACGGGCCGGCGCGACCACGAGGCGGTCGAGCGGGTTGGCGGCCGCGAAGGCCCGCAGGGCGTCGAGCTTGGCCAGCGCCCGTGCCTCGATCCCCGGAGACGGAAGATCGGGCCAGCGCACGTGCAGGCCGCCGGGGGGCGGCAGGAAGTCCGGCGCGGCGAAGACGGGAAGCGGGGAGAGGTCGACCGAGGCGGCGCTCTCCACCACCTCCGACACCGCCTTGAACCCGACCCAGGCGCCGCAGAAGCGCGAGGCGGCGAAGCCCCACAGGCCGAAGGCGCGGTACTCGGCGATCGAGGCCGGATGGATCACCGGCATCGCCCAGGCGGCGAGGGCGAGGTCGCTCTGGTGCGACATCGAGGACGACACGCAGCCGTGGTCGTCGCCGGCCACCACCAGCACGCCGCCGCGCGGGCTCGACCCGTAGGCGTTGCCGTGGCGCAGGGCGTCGCCGGAGCGGTCCACCCCCGGGCCCTTGCCGTACCACAGGCCGAACACCCCCTCGACGGTGGCCTGCGGGTCGAGGGCGACCCGCTGCGTGCCGAGCAGCGCCGTGGCGGCGAGATCCTCGTTGATCGCCGGCTGGAACCGAATGCCGGCGGCGTCGAGATGGTCCTTGGCGCGCCACATCTCCTGGTCGACGGCGCCCAGCGGCGAGCCGCGGTAGCCCGACACGAACCCGGCGGTGCGCCAGCCCCGCGCCCGGTCGGCCGCGGCCTGATCCAGCATCAGCCGCACTAGCGCCTGGGTGCCGGTGAGATGGACCCGGCCGCCCTCGCGGCGGTAGCGGTCGTCGAGCTGGTAGCCGAGGTCGGTCACGGCGGTCTCCGGGAGATGGCCCGACCGTCAGGCTACGACCGGCCCGGAGGCAAAGCCTGCCTGAATCCTCCCCGATCCGTGGCGGATATGGCATGAACCGACCCGATCGCGCGCGTCAGGAGAACGATCATGCCCACCGGCCGCCCCGGCCTCGACCGCTACGAGCGCGCGATCCTCGACGCGCTCCAGGACGACGCGCGCCTCAGCGTGCAGGACCTGTCGCAGCGCATCGGTCTGTCGACCTCGCCGACCTGGCGCCGGCTCAAGGCGCTGGAGGAGCGCGGCGTGCTGCGCGGCTACGTCGCCCTCGCCGATCCTGGAGCGCTCGGCTACGGCCAGTGCGTCTTCGCCCACGTCACCCTGACCAAGCACGACCGCGACGGCGTCGAGGCGTTCGAGTGGATGATCCGCGGCCGCGACGAGGTGCTGGAATGCTTCTCGACCACCGGCGACGCCGATTACCTGCTGCGGGTGATCGTGCGCGACGCGGCCCACTACGAGCGCTTCCTGCGCGACGCGGTGTTCTCGTGCCCGGCGTTCCAGCACATCCACTCGAACTTCGCCCTGCGCGAGGTGAAGTTCAGCGTGAAGGTGCCGACGGGCGAGGCCGACTGAGCAAGGTCAATCGAGGGAGCGCCGGGCCCGCCCGGCGGCGAGCGCCAGCGCGAGGCCGAGGCCGGCCACCGGCAGCATCAGGGCGAGGGCGGTGGATCCGCCGCCGAACCGGAACGCCGCGCCGCTCGCCAGCGTCGCGAGGGCCGAGGCCAGCGCCGCGAGGGCGGAATAGCGCCCTTGCGCGGCGCCGCGCGCGCCCTCGGGGGCGAGGCGCGACAGGGCCGCCATCACGCCGAGCTGCGTCGCCCCGAAGGTGAGGCCGTGCAGCACCTGGAGCGGCAGGATCGCGGCCGGCAGCGCCCCCACCGCCCAGGCGAGCCCGATCGCCGCCGGCGACAGGCCGAGGGCGGCCCACTGGATGCTGCCGAAGGCGTAGACCGCCGCGTGGCTCGCCTGCACCAGAGCCGCGGCGCCCATCGCCAGCAGCAGGGCGGGCGGCATCCGGCCGGGCCTGGCGGGCGCCGCGACGGGGCGCGCGGTTGCGGGCGGACCGTCGCGGCGCAGGCCGAGGAAGATCGCGCTGCCGGCGGCCGACACAAGGGCGAGCACCGCGAGAAACACCGTCGCCCCGGCCCGCTCGCCGACGAGGCCGAGGAGCCAGCCGCCGCCCAGGCTGGCGGCGAGGAAGCCGAGAGAACCGCCGAGGCGGATCCGCGCGTAGGCGAGCCGCGGCTCCCGGCGCACCGCCGCGAGGCTGAGATAGTCGAGGCACGGCACCAGCGGCGCCGCCGCGACGGCGTTGGCCGCGATGAGGACGGCGAGGAAAGGCCAGCCGAACCCGGCCGCCGCCGGCATCGCCGCGTAGGTGAGAAACAGCCCGAGGCTGCCGGCGACGAGGATCCGGCGCGCGGCGACGCCGCGGTCGACGAGGCCCATCAGCGGCGCGGTGGCGAGGATCTTCACCCCGATCGGCAGGGCGAGGAGGACCCCGATCGTCTCGGGCGCGAGGGCGAGGCTGGCGAGCCAGAGCGGCAGGAACGGCATCGCGACGCCGATCCCGGCGAAGACGAGCGCGTAGAGCAGGCCGAGGCGGGTCGCGGTGGGGAGAGCGGGCATCGGGGGCGAGATCGGGCGCGGGCGCCGGCCGGGAAGGGGCGGGGAGCGAGCGACAGGCGCGTAAGCCGCCGTTAACGGGGGGATGTCACACCTGAGCGCGCTCAAGAGGATCGCCGGTGATCCTGCTGGAACGTCGGAACATGGTCGCGTCTCAACTGCTCACGACGATCAGCCCGGAAGAGTACGGCGCCCTGGAGTCCGCGCTCCTGGAAACGGCCCGGGGGCGCTGGTTCCTGAGCGAGTACGCCCGGCGCAACTGCAACGCCGACACCGACGTCCTGCTCGACGCGATCGGCCGGCTCGAGAACGCGGTCCGGCCCGACCGGCAGCAGCCCCAGGGGCTCGACCGCCTGCGCTTCGACCTGATGGAGATGGCCAAGGCGATCAGCCGGACGAAGTCCGAGATCGCGGCGATCCACGCCCCCGACCACGACCAGAGCCGGCTGCTCGCGGCGTCCGAGGCGCTCGACGGGATCGTGCGCACCACGGAGCGGGCGACCTCCGACATCCTGCAGGCGGCCGAGCAGGTCCAGGAGGTCGCCTGGACCCTGCGCGAGAGCGGCGCCGACACCAAGGTCTGCGACGCCCTCGACCTCAACGCGACCCAGATCTACACCGCCTGCTCGTTCCAGGATTTGACCGCCCAGCGCACCAGCCGCATCGTCAACACCCTGCGCTACCTCGAACAGCGGGTGAACGCGATGATCGCGATCTGGGCCGAGGAGGGCGAGGAGCCGATCGAGCCGGCTCCCGGGCATCATTCGGCCCCGGTCGATGTCGGTCTCGACCAGGGCGACGTGGATGCGGTGATCGGCACTCCGACGCCGCCGGGCGCCGCCGGGCCGCCCCGCCTGACCCTGGTCGACACCGCCGAACCGCTCGACGATCTCGCCTTCATGCCGGTCGCGGTCGAGGTCGCGGTTCCCGAGGTCGAGATGACGACCGTGGTGACGGCCGTCCCGGACGAGCCGGCCACCGTGCAGGCGGAGGCCCCGCAGCCCGAGTCGGACGCGACTCCGGCGATCGCCGCGGCGAAACCGGCCGTGCCGGACGATGCCGCGATGGACGATGCCGAGGCGGCCGAGGCCGAAACGCACGAGACCGTGACGCACGAGCCCGAAACCCACGAGGCCGAAGCCCACGACGCCAAGGACGACGGCGAAGGGGCCAAGCCCGCCGAGATCCTGTCACTGACCCAGGTCTTCCACGATGTCGACCGGCTGATCCTGAGCGAGAAGCTCGGCCGCTTCTCGTGAGCCGGCGCCGCGCCGGGACCGGCCGGTGCCGCGCGGGCGCCACGATCAGGCCGCAGCCGGGCCCATCCTCTCGGGCCCGCGAACCGGTTCCATGACCCTGCACCTCCTGAAGCTCTGCGTCGGCTGCGAGTCGATCGGCGACCTCGAAGCCTGGATCGCCGAGCGGCGCGCCGAGGCCGAACGCCAGGGCCGGGCGCACGAGCAGACCCACACCACCCGCATGGTGCCCAAGCGCGGCGGCGAGATCGCCGGGGCGGGCTCGCTGTACTGGGTCATCAAGGGCCAGATCGCCTGCCGCCAGCCGGTGCTGGACCTGCGCCCGTTCACCGACGCCGAGGGCATCGGCCGCTGCCGCATCGTGCTCGATCCCGCGCTCGTCGCCGTCGAGCCGCGCCCGTGCCGGCCGTTCCAGGGCTGGCGCTACCTCGCGGACGCGGACGCCCCGCGCGACCTGTCCCGCGCCGCCGCCGACGGCCTCGCGGCGATGCCCGAGCCGATGCGGCGCGAACTCGCCGCCCTGGGCCTGCTGTGACCGCAAGGGATTTTTTCTTTCACTTGCAAAAGAACATTTGACGAACATCAGGAGCCGTCGTATCAAGGGTGCAGGTTATCCAGGTCTGCGGCCTGCCACCGGGAAGTGGCCGCTCGACTGCCCCGCTCGCGGGGATGTGTCCCTGGACCCGGCCCACGGCATCACCGAGGCGGCGGGCGGCTCGTGTCCTGCGATCGGCCGCAGCAAGTCTTCGCATGTGCCGTGCCTCATCTCGGGATCACCATGGCACGCCCCAGAACCGACTGGACGGCGATCGAGGCGGCCTATCGCGGCGGCCCGGTCTCCGTGCAGGATCTCGCCCGCACGCACGGGCTGCACCCCGACACGATCCGCCGCCGCGCCCGCGGGGAGGGCTGGACCCGCCCATCCGAGCTGCCGACCCCGGAGCCCGACCTCCTGCCGCCGGCCCGCGGCGCCGAGGCCCGCCGCATCGTGATCGAGCAGGGGCAGGCCGTGACCCTGCGGCTGCTCGACGAACTCCACGCGGCCTCGGCCCGCATCGGCGAACTCGAAGGGCTGATCGCCGCCGCCACCGCGGCCGACGACGAGCCGTCCCGGCGCGAGGCCCTGGAGCGCGCCGTCTCGCTGCCCCGCCGCAGCGCCGCCCTGCGCGACATCGCGGCGGCGGCGCGTCTCTGGATCGACCTCGAACGGCAGGCCCTGGGCCTCGACGGCGGAGCCGGTGAGCAAGCACCCCGCATCGACGTCGCGCTCCGGCTTCTCGGTCCCGAGCAGCGCGAGCAGCTCCGGCGCATCGCCGATGTCCTGGCTGCGCGACCCGCCGGCCCTGCTGCGGGCGCTTGACCGGCTCGACTGCGAGCAGGGCCTCGCCGGCTTCATCCGCCGGGCCTGGCCGGTGATCGAGCCGGCCGCCCCCTACAGCCACGGCTGGCACATCGATGCGGTCGCCGAGCACCTCGAGGCGATCACCGCCGGCCAGATCACCCGGCTGCTCATCAACGTGCCGCCGGGCACGATGAAGAGCCTCGCGGCCGGCGTGTTCTGGCCGGCCTGGGAATGGGGCCCGCGCGGCCGGCCGGCCCTGCGCACCGTCGCGGTCTCCCACGCCCTGCGGCTCGCCGTGCGCGACAACCTGCGCGCGCGCCGCCTCGTCACCTCCGACTGGTACCGCGCCCTGTGGGGCGAGGGGGTGCAGCTCATGCCCGACCAGAACAGCAAGCAGCGCTTCGAGACCCGCGCCACCGGCCTGCGCGAGGCGGTCTCGGCCGGCTCGATCACCGGGTCGCGCGGCGACCGCCTCATCCTCGACGACCCGATCTCGGTCGAGGGCGCCAACTCGGAGCGCGTCCGCGAGGCGGTCAACCGCTGGTTCCTCGAGGCGGTGCCGACCCGGCTCAACGACCCGGCCGGCTCGGCGATCGTGGTCATCATGCAGCGGCTGCACGAGCGCGACGTCGCCGGCACCATCCTGGCCCGGGACCTCGGCTACGAGCACCTGATGCTGCCGATGGAGTTCGAGCCCGAGCGCGCCTGCGTCACCGGCATCGGCTTTCGCGATCCGCGGCGGGAGGCGGGCGAACTGCTGTTCCCCGCCCGCTTCCCGCGCGCCACGGTGGAGCGCGACAAGGCGGCGATGGGCGCCTACGCCGCCGCCGGCCAGTTCCAGCAGCGGCCGGCACCGCGCGAGGGCGGGCTGTTCAAGCGGGCGTGGTTCGGCCGCGTGGGCGCCGCACCCGCCGGCTGCCGCTGGGTGCGGGCCTGGGACCTCGCCGCAAGCGTGCCGCGGCCGGGTTCGGAACCGGCCTACACCGCCGGCGCCAAACTCGGCCGGGCGCCCGACGGCCACCTCTACCTCGCCGACATGCGCCGCGACCGGCTCTCGCCGGGCGGCGTCGAGCGGCTGATCCTCGCCACCGCGGCCGAGGACGGCCCCGACTGCCGGGTTCTTCTGCCCCAGGATCCCGGCCAGGCCGGCAAGGCCCAGGCGCAGTACCTCGTCCGCCGGCTCGCCGGCTTCGACGCCCGCGCCACGCCCGAGAGCGGCGACAAGGCGACCCGGGCGCAACCGGTCTCCGCCCAGGCCGAGGCCGGCAACCTCCACCTCGTCGCCGGCCCGTGGAACGACGCCTTCCTGGACGAGGCGGCGCTGTTTCCCAACGGCGCCTTCCTCGACCAGATCGACGCCCTGTCGCGCGCCTTCGCGGCGCTCGCGGTCCCGGGCTACGGCATGCTGGGAGTCCTGTGACCATGTGGCTCGCCGACCGTCTCCAGAACCTCGTCTCCGGCCTCGGCGGCCCGCGCGACAAGAGCGCCGGGCTCCTTCACGTTCACGTCCCGCGGGCGCGGGCGGAGCTGGAGGCCGCCTACCGGGACAACTGGCTCGCCCGCAAGATCGTCGACGTGGTGCCGTTCGACATGCTGCGCGAGTGGCGGGCGTGGCAGGCCGCCCCCGCCGACGTCGCGGCGATCGAGGCGGCGGAAGCGGGCCTGCGCCTGCGCGCGGTCGTGATGCAGGCTCTGCGCCTCGCCCGGCTCTACGGCGGCGCCGTGATCCTGATCGGCGACGGCGCCCCCGATCCCGCCCTGCCGCTCGACCCCGAGCGGGTCGGGCGCGGGTCCCTGCGCTTCCTGCACGCGGTGAGCCGCCACGCGATCCGGGCCGGCGCGGTCGAGCGCGACCCGCTCTCGCCGTGGTTCGCCGAGCCGGCCGGTTACGCCCTGCCGGGCGGGCAGGCGGTCCACCCGTCGCGGGTGGTGCGGCTCCTCGGCGCCCCCGTCCCGGAGGAGGGCGGCGGCGAGGGCTGGGGCGACAGCGTGCTCCAGGCGGCGTTCGAGGCGGTCGATCAGGCGAGCAGCGCCGCAGCCCACATCGCGGCGATGCTGCCGGAGTCCAAGCAGGACGTGATCTCGGTGCCGGGCCTGTCGCAGGCGCTCGCCACCGAGGACGGCACCCGGCGCCTGACGGAACGCTTCGCCTACGCGGCGCGGATGAAGGGGATGTTCGGGATGCTGCTGCTGGAGGGCGACGGCGCCAGCCCGACCGGCGAGCGCTACCAGCAGAAGCAGCTCGACTTCGCCGGCCTGCCCGAGACGGCGCGCCTGTTCCTCCAGGTCGCCGCCGGCGCCGCCGACATCCCGGTGACGCGGCTCCTCGGCCAGTCGCCGGCCGGCCTCAACGCCACCGGCGAGGCCGATGCCCGCAACTACCACGATCACGTCGCCGCCCGGCAGAAGGCCGAGCTGACGCCGGCCCTCGCCCGCCTCGACGCGCTGCTCCTGCGCCACGCCCTCGGCCGGGCGGCGCCCGAGGTCTGGTACGAGTGGCGGCCCCTGAGCCAGCCGGGCGAGCGCGAGAAGGCCGAGACCGGCCGGATCAAGGCCGAGACCGCGGCGATTCTCGCCCGCGAGGGCCTCGTGCCGGCGGCAGCCCTCGGCGCCGGGGTCGAGGGCTGGCTGCGCGGCGCCGACCTGTTTCCGGGCCTCGACGCCGCCCTGTCCCGGCGCCCGCCCGCCTGACGCCGGTCTGCCGGCCCCGGCTTTCCCCAAGCGGCCGGCCTGCGAGCGAGAGCCATGCCCCTGTTCGACACCTTCAGCCTCGGCCCCGCGGCCGGGATCGACGCCGCGCGCCCGACGCGCAACGGCGCCCTCGTGGTCCAGGCCCGGGCCGCCCGGGCCGGCAACGTCCAGCTCTACCGCGGCGACGAGCTCGCCCGGCCGGATCTCGCCGCGGTCCGGGTCTACCGCGACCCCGAGGAGATCTTCCGGGCCGAATCCCTGCGCAGCTTCGGCCACAAGGCGGTCACCCTCGACCACCCGGCCGAGGCCGTGACCCCGCGGACGTGGCGCGAGGTCGCCCGCGGGCATGTCGGCGACGAGGTTCTGCGCGACGGCGAGTTCGTCCGCATCCCGATGCTCCTCGCCGACGCCGCCGCCATCGCGGCGGTGCAGGGCGGACGCCGCGAGATCTCGGTCGGTTACCATTGCGACCTCGACTGGACCCCCGGCACCGCGCCGGACGGCAGCCCCTACGACGCTCGCCAGACCGGCGTGGTGGTCGACCATGTCGCGATCGTCGAGCGCGGCCGCGCCGGCCCCGAATGCCGCATCGGCGACGGGGCGGAGGGCGACCTGCGCCGGCGCCTCGCCGACGCGGTGGCGACGCTGCTCGCCCACGACACCGCGATGGCCCGCCTGCGCGAGGAGCACGCGGCGGCGCTCGCCCTGCGCGACGGCGAGATCGCGGCGCTCCGCGCCGGGGCGCCCGACATCGACGCCCTGGCGGCCGAGCGGGCGGCGCTGATCGCCGACGCCCGCCGGCTCCTCGGCGACGGCTTCGACCCGGCCGGCCTCGACGCCGGCGCGATCCGGCGGGCGGCGGTCGCCGCGAGCCTCGGCGAGGCCGAGGCCGCCGCGATGAGCCCGGCCTCGATCGAGGGCGCGTTCCGGGTCGTCGCCGCCCGCCCACCCGCCGGCCCCGACCCGCTGCGGGCGGCCCTGCGCCGCCCCGCCGCCGACGCCCTCTCGCCCGAGGCCGCCCACGCGGCGATGGCCGAGACCCTGCGCAACGCCTGGAAGCACCCGAGAGGAGACCAGTGATGCCCGCCACCCAGACCAGCTACGGCCCGGCGGCCGCCGCCTACGAGGGCATGATCGCCTCGGCCGAACTCGCCACCGCGATCAGCCGCAACGCCGAGGACGCCGCCGGCATCGGCTTCGGCAAGGCCGCGTTCCAGGGCACCGCCGAGGCCGGCATCCGCGCCGCCGGCTCGGTGTTCCGGGGGGTCACCCTCGTCGACCACAACGCCCGCCCGGCCAACGGCGACGCCTATGCCCGCGGCGACAGCGTGCCGGTGCTGATCCGCGGCGTCGTCTGGATCACTGTCGTGAACGGCGTCGCGGCCGGCGCGCCCGCCTACGTCACCGGGTCGGGCGGCTTCACCGCCAACGCCTCCGGCACCACCGCCATCCCCAACGCGAGCTTCGACTCGTCGGCCAGTGCCGGCGGGCTCGCGAAGCTGCGCCTGAAGTGAGGAACCCGGCCATGACCGCGCCCCGCCCCCTCGTCACCGACGCCCCCCGGGCGCTCGCCTTCCTGGTCAGCCAGCAGAGCTTCATCGAGCCGACGGTCTACCGCACGCTCTATCCGTCGATCCGCTATCCCCGCCTCGTCCCGGTCGACACCGACGCGCCCGAATGGGTCTCGACGGTGACGTACTACTCCGTCGACCGGGTCGGGCAGGCGGCCTGGATCCACGCCCAAGCCGGCGACGTGCCGCGGGCCGAGGTGCTGCGGCGCCAGTACGAGACGACGGTCGCCATGGCCGGCACCGGCTACGGCTACGACCTGGAGGAAATCGGCAAGGCCCAGCTCATGGGCATGAACCTCTCCGCCGACAAGGCCGATGCCGCCCGCCGCGCCTCGGAGGAGTTCATCGATCAGGTCGTGCTCTACGGCGACGCCGCCAAGGGGTTCTCCGGCCTGCTCAACAACCCCGCCGTCACCACCGGCACCGCCGCCGCCACCGGAACCGGCGGCAGCACCGCCTGGGCCCAGAAGACCGCCGACCAGATCCTCGCCGACATCAACGGCCAGCTCGTCGGCATCTTCACCGGCTCGGCCAATGTCGAGATGGCCGACACCCTGCTGCTGCCCTACGACCAGATGCTGTCGATCGGGCTGCGCCGGATCGACCCGACGAGCCCGGTCACCATCCTCGAATGGATCCGCGGCCACAACGTCTACACCCTGGAGACCGGCCAGCCGCTGGCGGTGTTCGGCGTCCGCTCGCTGGAGACCGCCGGCACCGGCGGCACCGCCCGGATGGTCGCCTATCGCCGCGACCCTTCCGTGCTGAAGCTGTGGCTGCCGATGCCGTTCCGGTTCTTCCCGGCCTGGCAGACCGGGCCGTGGCGGTTCGAGGTGCCGGGCGCCTTCCGCCTCGGCGGCCTCGACATCCGCCGGCCCGGGGCGTTCCGCTACCTCGACGGGATCTGAGGCGATGGCCCGGATCACCAACCGCGCCCCCGGCGCCCGGGCGTTCTGGGTCCGGGGCGACGCCGCGCCCCGGTTGCTCCAGCCCGGGGAGAGCGCGGAACTCGACCTGCTCGATGCCGAGGACCCGCTGGTGGCGGCCTGGGCGGCCTCCGGCGAGATCGTGGTGGAGGCGCCCCCGGACGCCTCCCGCCGGGATCTTCGCCGGCGCCGGCCGGCCGCCGGGCGGGAGGCCTGATCATGGCCTCGCCCGCCGACCTCAAGGCGCGCTTCCCCGCCTTTTCCGCTGCACCCGACACGGCGGTCGCCGCCGCCCTGGCCGAGGCCGCGTCCCGGGTCGATGCGACCTGGGCCGAGGCCGACCGCGATCTCGGCCTGCTCCTCCACGCCGCCCATAGCCTCACCCTCGACGGGCACGGGAGCGGGGAGGGCGCGCTGATGCGCGCCGGTGGTCCCGACCTGCGCTCGCTGCGCAGTGGCAGCGTCCACATCGAGCGCCGGGACGCCCCGGCGCCGATCGCTGGCGGCCTCGGCCTGACCTCCTACGGCCGGCGCTTCCACGACCTCCTCCTGCGCAACGCGCCCGGCGTGACGGTGGTGTGATGGCCCTCCTCGACGACCTCGCTTCCGCCCTCGGCGAAGCCCTGGCGCCGCTCGCCCGGCCGGCGGTCCTGCATCGTGCGGGCTCCGGTGGCTTCGCCGACCTCGCGATCCGGGCCCAGCCCGACCTCGCGGGCGCCGGCACGGAGGGGGCGGCACCCGGGCGGGAGATCCGGGCGCTCGTCCCGATCGCGGCACCGTTCGTCCTGCCGACGACCGACGACGAGATGACTCTCGGCGGAATCCGCTACCGCATCGCCGCGGTCGAGGCCGACGCCACCGGCGCCTACGCGGTGTTGCGCGGGCACGCCCTGTGAGCGCGCCCCGCCTGCCCGGCCTCGCGCGCCTGATCCGGTCGGGCGCCGCCCGGGGGCGCGGGCGCGCCGCCGCCCGGGCCGACCGCCTAGCCGGTGCGCTGGCGGAGGATCCCGCGGTCACCCGGGCCACCGTCTCGGCCTCCGACCTCGGCGCTGTGGTGACGATCGAGGCGCCCGGCCTCGCCGCGCGCGAATTCGGCACCGCCGACACCGTCGCCAAACCCGTCCTCGCCCCGGCCCTCGACCGGCTCGCCCGCCGGTTCCCGGAGACCTGACCCATGCCCGGCCTCGACCTCGCCGACCCGCTCGCACGGGCGGTCCTCGCGCGCCTCGCGGCGGACCCGGACCTGCGGGCTCTGGTCCAGGGCCGCGTCCGCGACATCGTCTCGGCACGCGAGACCTGGCCGTTCCTGCGCCTCGACCCGCCCGAGACGGCGCCGTTCGAGGCCGAGGGCTGGACCGGCTGCACCTGCCGGCTGTCGGTCCACGCCTTCGCCCGCGGCGAGCGCGACGGCGGCGCGATCCGCCGCCTCCTCGCCGGGGCGGCGGCGGCCCTCGACGAGGCCGACCTCGCCCTGGAGCGCGGCGAATTGCTGTGGCTCGCCCACGACCGCAGCCTCGTGCTCGCCGAGCCGCACGGGCCGGCCTCCTGGCACGGCGTCGCCCGCTTCACCGCCGTCGCGGCGCTTCCCCGCTGATCCCCCGCACCACAGGAGCCGACCATGGCCCAGCCCACCACCCTGCCGTTCTCCGCCGTCGCGGTGAAGCTCGAGAGCGCGACCACCGCCAACGCCTTCGAGGCGCCCTGCGGCCTCACCGAGCGGGCGGTGCAGTTCACCAAGGAGACCAACAGCGTCGCGGTGCCGGACTGCGCCGACGAGGACGCCGCGCCCTTCGTCGACCGCACCGTCGTGTCGAAGTCGGTGGCGATCAACGGCAAGGGCGTGATGGCGCGCACGAGCCTCGCCCGCTGGCGCGCCGCCTTCGAGGCCGATGCCCCGGTGCGCGCCCGCGTCGAGGTGGCGGGCACCGGCGCCGCCGGCGGCGGGCGCTGGGAAGGGCTGTTTCACCTGACCAGCTTCGAGGTCGGGGCGATCCGCGGCGAGCGCTGCACCGTCGCGGTGGCGATGCAGTCGAGCGGCGCGGTGCCGTTCACCGCCGCGGCGTGAGGGCGCGATGAGCCGCAACGGCCATGTCGACCTCGACTTCGGCGGTGCGCTACGCCGGTTCCGCCTCGCCATCGGCGATCTCGAAGCCCTGCAGGAGGAGATCGGGCTCGGCCCCCTCGACCTGCTGCACCGGCTGCATCGCGGGCGCTCCTTCCGCTTTTCCGACATCCGCACCTGCCTGCGGCTGGCACTGGTCGGCGGCGGCCTCGGCGTGACCGAGGCCGACCGCCTCGTCGCGTCCCTCGACGCCATGCCCTGCCTCGAGGCCATCGCGACCGCGACCCTCGTTCTCGCCGCCGCCCTCGACGGGGCTGCCGACGAGCCGGTCGGGCGCGGCGGCGAGGACGGCCCGGCGCGGGCCGACGGCCGCCTCGCCTTCGCGGGGTTCTATGCGGCGGCCGCCGCGATGGGGCTGTCGCCCCTGGACCTGCGGGCGATGAGCCTGTGGCAGTTCGCGGCCACCGTCGACGGGTTCAACCGCGCCCGCGATCCCGACGCCCCCGAGCCGCTGACTCCGGCCGAGGAGGACGCGCTGTGGTCCTGGCTTCACGGCGAATCCGCCGCGCCTGCCACGGAGGAGCCGGCATGACGACCGAGATCGACCGGCTGGTAGTCTCGCTGGAGGCCAATATCGGCGCCTACGAGCGCGAACTCGCCCGGGCGGCGCCGGCCGCCGAGCGGGCGGTCGCCGAGATCGAGCGCCGCTTCGCGACAGGGGGCACCCGCATCGCCGGCGCGATGGCGCGGACCGGCGCCGCCCTGCGCGAGGAGGTCGCCCGCATGGCCGGGGCGCGGCCGCGGGTGGCGGACGACGACTCCGCCTATCGCGGCGAGGCCGACCGGATCGCCCGCCGCACCGCCCTGCTGCGGATCGAGGCCGAGACGGTCGGGCAGTCCGAGGCCGCGGCGGCGAAGGCCGAGGCGGCGTACCGCCTGCTGGAGGCGGCCAAGCGGGCCGACCTCACCGTCACGCCGGCCCTGCGCGAGGAGATCGACCGCGTCGCCGCCGCCTACGGCGCCGCGAGCGAGCAGGCGGCGGAGGCCGAGGAGGTGCAGCGGCGCTTCCTGCAATCCTCGCGCGACCTCGGCGCCTCCCTCGCCGAGGGGCTGAAGGGCGCGGTCCTCAAGGGCGAGGCGTTGTCCACCGTGCTGTCGAAGCTGTCGACCTCGCTCGCCTCCCGGGCGATCGACCGCGGCGTCGAGGGCCTGTTCGGCCGCGGCGGTGCCGGCACCGGCCTGTTCGGCGACCTGCTCGGCGGGCTCGGCCTCAACCCGACCGGGCGGGCCGGGGGCGGTCCGGTCTCGCCCGGCATCGCCTACACGGTCGGCGAGCGCGGCCGGGAGACCTTCGTGCCGCTCCAGCCCGGCCGGATCCTGCCCGCGGCGACCACGGCCGCCGCGCCGCAGGCGCCGCGCCCGATCCAGGTCAGCGTGGTGGTGAACGCCGCCGACGCGCCGAGCTTCGCCCGCGCCGAGGGCCAGATCACCGCCGCCCTCGCCCGGGCGGTGCAGCGCGGAACCAGGAGCCTCTGAGCATGCCGGCCTTCCACGAGGTGCGCTTTCCCCTGCGGCTGTCCTACGGCTCGCGCGGCGGGCCGGAGCGACGCACCGAGATCGTCACGCTCGGCTCGGGCGACGAGGAGCGCAACAGCCTGTGGCGCCACTCGCGCCGGTCCTACAACGTCGGACCCGCCCTGCGCTCGGCCGCCGACGTGGCGGCGCTGATCGCGTTCTTCGAGGAGCGGCGCGGGCCGCTGCACGGCTTTCGCTGGTGCGACACCTTCGATCACGCCTCGGCCGCGCCGGGGGCGGAGATCGGCCCGGGCGACCAGCCGATCGGGACGGGCGACGGCGTCGCGGTCGCGTTTCCCCTCGCCAAGACCTATGGCGCGGCTTTCGCGCCGTACCGGCGGCCGATCGTCAAGCCGGTGGCCGGGACTGTGCGGGTCGCGGTGGCGGGGGTGGAACTCGCCGCCTCGGCCTTCGCGGTCGATGCGGCGACCGGGTTGGTGACGTTGCGGGCCGCGCCGCGGGCGGGGGCAGTGGTGACGGCCGGCTTCCGGTTCGACGTTCCGGTGCGGTTCGCCACCGACCGGATCGAGGTCGATCACCAGGCGGTGCAGGCCGGGATGGTGGCGGACATCCCGGTCGTCGAGTTGCGGCGGTGACATCTGATGAAAACCCTGCCCCCCGACCTCGCCGCGAGCCTCGCGAGCGGGATCACCACGCTCGCCTGGTGCTGGATCGTCACCCGCCGCGACGGCGTCCGGTTCGGCTTCACCGACCACGACGAGGATCTGACCGTCGAGGGCGTCGCCTGCTCGGCCCGGACCGGCCTGACCGCTTCGGCGCTGGAGCAGTCCGGCGGGCTCGCGATCGACACCCTGGAGGTGATGGGCGCGCTCTCCGACGACCGGCTGTCGGAGGCCGACCTCGCCCGCGGCCTGTTCGACGGGGCGGCGGTCGCGGCGTGGCGGGTGGACTGGGGGGACCCCTCCCAGCGTGTCCTGGTGACGAGCGGCCATCTCGGCGAGGTGGCCCGCGGGCGCACCGGCTTCGTCGCCGAGGTGCGCTCGCTCGCCGCCGCCCTCAACCAGCCGCGCGGACGCCTGTTCCAGCGCGGCTGCGACGCCGTGCTGGGGGACGCCCGCTGCCGCGTCGACCTGACGGTGCCGGCCTACCGCGCCGAGGCGCGGGTCGGCGCGGTGCTGTCGGGCCGGTCGTTCCGCAGCACCGGCCTCGCCGCGCCGGGCGACGGCTGGTTCGCCGGCGGGCGCCTCGTCTGGACCTCCGGGTCCAATGCCGGCGCGAGCGCCGAGGTGCGCCGGGACGCCCGGATCGGGCCGGCCGCCGGCACCACGATCGACCTGTGGGAGCCGATGCCCGAACCGATCGCGGCCGGTGACGGCTTCACCGTCACGGCGGGCTGCGACCACACCTTCGCGACCTGCCGGACGAGGTTCGGCAACGGCCCGAACTTCCGCGGCTGCCCGCACATCCCGGGCAACGATGCCGCAACCGCCTATCCCCGCCGCGACGGATGATGTCATGTCCGATCCCGCCCCTTGCGCCGCCCGCATCGTCGCGGCGGCCCGCTGCTGGCTCGGCACGCCCTACCGCCATCAGGCGTCGTTGCGCGGCGCAGGCTGCGACTGCCTCGGCCTGCTGCGCGGGGTGTGGCGCGACCTCTACGGCGCCGAGCCCGAGGTGCCGCCGCCCTACAGCCCGGCCTGGGCCGAGGAGCACGGCGCCGAGACCCTGCGCGACGCCGCCCGCCGGCACCTCGTCGAGATCGACCCGGCCGAGGCCGCGGCCGGGGACGTGGTGCTGTTCCGCTGGCGCGACGGCGTCCCGGCCAAGCACTGCGCCATCCTCGCCGGCCCCGGCCGGATGATCCACGCCTATGACGGCCACGCGGTCGTCGAGAGCGCGATCCCGCGTGCCTGGGCCCGGCGCATCGCCTGGGCCTTCCGCTTTCCCGAGTTGCCCCGATGAGCACCCTCGTCCTCGGCTATGCCGGACGCGCCGCCGGCACCGCCCTCGCGGGGCCCCTCGGCGGCGTGCTCGGCGGGCTCGCCGGAACCCTCGGCGGCGCCCTCGTCGATCGCGGGCTGTTCGGCGGCTCGCGCGGGCCGGCGGTCCACGAGGGGCCGCGCCTGTCCGACCTCTACGTCACCGCCTCGACCGAGGGCGCGGTGGTGCCGCGGGTGTACGGCCGCATGCGGGTAGCCGGCCAGATCGTGTGGGCGACCCCGATCCGCGAACGCCAGACCGTCGAGCGGGTGCGGAGTTCCGGCGGCAAGGGCGGGCCGAGCCAGCCCAGGACCTACACGGTGACCTACGCCTACTCGGTCTCGTTCGCGGTCGCCCTGTGCGAGGGCCCGATCCGCGGCCTCGGCACCGTGTGGGCCGACGGCAAGCCGATCCGCCTGTCGGACTACCCGCACCGCCTCTACCTCGGCGACGAGACGCAGGAGGCCGACCCGGCGATCGAGGCGGTCGAGGGCGCCGGGCAGGCGCCGGCCTATCGCGGGCTGGCCTACCTCGTGTTCGAGGACCTGGCCCTCGCCGCCTTCGGCAACCGCATCCCGGTCGTCACCGCCGAGGTCGTCCGCCGGCCGCCGCGGGCGGATGGCAGGCCCGCCCTCGAAGACCTCGTCACCGCCGTCACGCTGATCCCGGCGATGGGCGAGTTCGTCTACGCCACCGCGCCGGTGGTGGCGCAGGATCTCGGCCGCCTCGCGGTCCAGAACACGGTGTCGGGCGGCGTCGATCTTCTCGCCGCCCTCGACCGGCTGCAGGCCGAGGCGCCGAACTGCCGGCACGTCTCGCTGGTGGTGGCGTGGCACGGCACCGACCTGCGCCTGGATGCCTGCCGCATCGTCCCCCGGGTCGAGACCGCCGCCAAGACGACGACCGGCGCGGTCTGGCAGGCCGCGGGCCTGACCCGTGAGCAGGCCGGCCTCGTCAGCCGCGACGCGGCCGGCAACCCGCTCGTCGGCGGGGCGCCCTCCGACCTCTCGGTGGTGCAGGCGATCCTCGAACTGAAGCGGCGCGTCCTCTCGGTCACGCTCTACCCGTTCGTGATGATGGACATTCCCGCCGGCAACGGCCTGCCCGACCCGCATGGCGGCGCCGAGCAGGCGGCCTTCCCGTGGCGCGGCCGGATCACCTGCCACCCGGCCCCCGGCCGTCCTGGCTCGCCGGACAAGACGGCGGCGGCGGCCGGCGCGGTCGCGGCGTTCTTCGGCACCACGACGGCGGCGGACCTCGCCTGGACCGGCAGCACGGTCGCTAGCGCCAGGCCGGCCGAATGGAGTTTCTGCCGCTTCATCCTGACCTGCGCCCGCCTCGCGCAGGCGGCGGGCGGGGTGGACAGCTTCCTGATCGGCTCGGAGATGATCGGGCTGACCACCCTGCGCTCCGGCCCCGCGACCTTCCCGGCGGTGGCCCGCCTGCGGGCGCTCGCAGCCGAGGCCCGCGCCATCCTCGGGCCGGGCACGAAGATCGGCTACGGCGCCGACTGGACCGAGTATGCCAGCCATCGCCCGGCGGACGGCTCGGGCGACGTGCTGTTCCACCTCGATCCACTGTGGGCGGACCCCGCAATCGACTTCGTCGGGATCGACAACTACATGCCGCTCGCCGACTGGCGCGACGGCTTCGACCATCTCGACGCAAGCGCCGGCGCCGCCTCGACCTGCGACCCGGACTATCTCGCCGGCAACGTCGAGGGCGGCGAGTTGTTCGACTGGTACTATGCCGATGCCGCGGCCCGCGACGCGCAGGTGCGCACGCCGATCCGCGACACGGCGCATGGCGAGCACTGGGTGTTCCGGGTCAAGGACCTGCGCGGCTGGTGGAGCAACCCCCACCGCGATCGCCCGGGCGGGGTGCGGGCCTCGACCCCGACCGCGTGGGTGCCGGGCTCGAAGCCGGTGTGGTTCACCGAACTCGGCTGCCCGGCGGTCGACAAGGGCGCCAACCAGCCCAACGTGTTCGTCGACCCGAAGTCGTCGGAGTCGTTCCTGCCCTACTTCTCCCTCGGCCGGCGCGACCTCGCGGTGCAGCGCGCCGCCCTGGAAGCGGTGCTGGGCTATTGGCGTCCGGAGGCCGGGCACAATCCTGTCTTCCCCGCCACCGGCCGGCGGATGGTCGAGGCCGACCGGACCGCGGTCTGGACCTGGGACGCCCGGCCCTATCCCGACTTCCCCCGCCAGTCCGGGATCTGGCGCGACGCCGGCAACTACCGGCTCGGCCACTGGATCAACGGCCGCCTCGACCTCGCGCCGCTGGCCGACGTGGTCGCCGACCTCTGCGCCGGCCTGCCGGTCGCGGTCGACGTGTCGCGCCTGCACGGCGTGGTCGAGGGCTACACTCTGGCCCGTATCGCCTCGCCGCGGGAGGCGATCGAGGCGCTCCAGAGCCTCCACCATTTCGACGCCACCGAGAGCGGCGGCCGCATCGTCTTCGACCACCTCGCGCGGGCGCCGGTGCGGCAGATCGAGGCCGGCGACCTCGTGGCGGGGCAGGGCGGGCGCTCGGGCTCCGACCTCACCCGCACCCGGGCCGAGGAGCTGTCGCTGCCCGGTGCGGTGGCGCTGACCTACGTCGATCCCGCCGCCGACTACCGGAGCGCCACCGCCGAGGCGCGGCGGCTCGCCGGTTCTCCGGCCGCCAAGACCGGCCTCTCCCTCGATCTCGCCCTCGACGAGGGCGAGGCGCGGGCGGCGGCGCAGACGCTGCTGCAGCGAGCCCATGTCGAACGGGAGACGCTGAGCTGCGCCCTGCCACCCTCGGCGCTCGCCCTCGATCCGGGCGACGTCGTGCGCCTCACCGCGGACGGCCGGACGGGCGAGTACCGGCTGACGCGCGTCGGGCTCGAGGGCGGCCGGCCGGTCCAGGCGGTGCGGGCCGATGCCGGCCTGTTCGCCGCACCCGACGGCGGCCGCGAGCCGCGGCTGCCCGCCCCGCCGATCGTCGTCGGCGTCGGCCTGTTCGCGGTTCTCGACCTGCCGCTCCTGCGGGACGGCGGAAGCGCGCACGCGCCGTACTACGCCGCCTACACCGAGCCGTGGACGCCGGTCGCGGTCCAGCGGGCAGCGGCGGGCGAGCCCCCTGCCGAGGAGGCCCGGATCGACGCCCGCTCGGTCATCGGAACCCTGCTCGCCCCGCTCGCCCCCGGGCCGCTCTGGCGCTGGGACCGCGCCGGCGCGATCGACGTGCGGATCCCGACCGACGCCGACCTGTCCTCGGCGACCGCGCGGGCGGTGCTCGACGGCGCCAACGCGGCGGCGGTCGAGACCCGGCCGGGTCGCTGGGAGATCGTGCAATGGGCCCGGGCCGAGCTGACCGGGCCGGGGCGCTACCGGCTGACGCATCTCCTGCGCGGGCAACTCGGCAGCGGCGACGGCGAGGGGGCGCCGGCCGGCGCCCGCTTCGTCGTCCTGAGCGATGCCCTGGTCCAGTCCGGGCTGCCCCTCGACGGGCGCGGCGTGCCGCAGCGGCTGCGCTACGGCCCGGTGTCCCGGCCGCCGGAGGAGGCGAGCTGGGCCGAGACCTCCCTGGTGCCGGCCGCGCCCGGACTCGTCCCCTTGGCACCGGTCCATGCCCGCGCCCGGCGGCTCGCCGACGGCGGCATCGCCCTGACCTGGATCCGCCGGACCCGGCGGGGCGGCGATCCGTGGGAGCAGGTCGAGGTGCCGCTCGCCGAGGAGAGCGAGGCCTACGAGGTCGACATCCTGGCAGGCGACGACGCGGTCCTGCGCACGCTCGCCTCCGGCACGCCGGCCCTCCTCTATCCCGCCGCCGCGCAGGCGGCCGATTTCGGCACCCCGGTCCGGCGCCTGTCGGTCGCGATCCACCAGCTCTCCGCCGTCGTCGGCCGCGGCGCGGCCCTGAGGAGGACCCTCGATGTCTGACGCGACCCCGCGCCTCGCGCTGCCCCTGCTCGCCGCCGCCCAGGCGCAGAAGCACGTCACGCACAACGAGGCCCTGACGGTCCTCGACGCCCTGGTGCAGCTCGCCGTGCTCGACCGCACCCGCACCGCGCCGCCCGCGAGCCCCGCCGAGGGCGACCGCCATCTCGTGACGGTTGCCGGGCCGACGGGCGCCTGGGCCGGATGGACCGGGCGGATCGCCTGCTTCCAGGATGGCGCCTGGATCTCCTACGCCCCCCGCCCGGGCTGGCTCGCCTGGGTCGCCGCCGAGGGCGCCCTGTTCGTCCATGACGGCGCCGGGTGGGTCGCCTGCCGCCCGGCGCCGGATTCGCTGCAAGGGCTCACCCGTCTCGGCCTCGGCACCGAGGCGGATGCCCAGAACCCCTTCGCCGCCAAGCTCAACACCGCCCTGTGGACCGCCCGCGCCGCGGCCGAGGGCGGCTCGGGCGACCTGCGCTGCATCCTCAACAAGGAGGCGCCGGGCAACACCCTGTCGCTGCTGTTCCAGTCCGGCTGGTCGGGCCGGGCGGAGATCGGGCTCACCGGTTCCGACGACCTGCGGCTGAAGGTCTCGGCGGACGGCAATTCCTGGCGCGAGGCGCTGCGGATCGAGCGCGCGAGCGGCGGCGTCGACTTCCTCGCCGCCGAGACCGGACTCGCGGCGGCCGCGACCCTCGACCTCGGCGCGGCTGCGACCCTGAAGGTGGCGGTCACCGGCAGCGCGACGGTGACGAGCTTCGGCACCAGCCCCAACCGGGTGCGGCTGCTGCGCTTCACCGGAGCCGTCACCCTGGCGCACAGCGCCGCCGGCCTGATCCTGCCCGCCGGGACCAGCCTCGTGACGGCGGCCGGCGACACTTGCCTCGCGCTCTCGGACGCGGCCGGCGTCTGGCGGGTCTGGCACTACCAGCGCGCCAGCGGCAAGTCCCTCGCCGGCCCGTCCGCCGCCGAGATCGCCGACGCCACCGCCACCGGGCGCGCCGCGCTGACCGCCGCCGGTGCCGCCGCGCTCGCCACCGCCGCCGGGCTCGGGACCGGCGCCAGCCCGACCTTCGCCGGGCTGACGGCGGGTGCCGGCGCGCGCGCGACGACGATCGACGCCAGCGGGCGCGTCACCTCGGACTACGCCGACAACGGGCTCGTGGTGGTCCACACGCTCACCAACGGCGGCATCACCGCGGCCGGGCACGGCGTGGCGTGGTCGGCCCGGCTCGGCTCGTCGCTCGCCGGCCGCGTCGAGGCCGGCCGGATCGAGCTGGCGGCGGGCGGCGACTACGCCACCGCGGCCGGCCAGTCGTCGCGCTGGGTGCTGCGGGCGCAGGTCGCCGGCACGCTGGTGCCGGCGCTGACCCTCGACCCGGTCGCCGGCCACCTGAGCCACCACGACTGGAAGCCGGCGGCGGACAACGCCCGCGCACTCGGCGGCGCGACGTCGCGCTGGTCGCAGCTCTATGCCGGCACCGGCACGATCAGTACCTCGGACGCCCGCGAGAAGACCGCGGTCGCGCCGCTGACGCCGGCCGAGCTGGCGGCGGCGGCCGATCTGGCGCGGGAGGTCGGCGCGTTCCGGTTCCTCTCGGCGATCGACGCGAAGGGCGCGGGGGCGCGCCACCATGTCGGGCTGACGGTGCAGCGGGCGATGGCGATCCTGACCGGCCACGGGCTCGACCCCTTCGCCTACGCCTTCGTGTGCCGCGACGCCTGGCCGGCGAGTCCGGGCCGGCCGGAGATCAGCGAGGAGGTTCTGGACGAGGACGGCGCGCCGACCGGGGAGACCCGGGTGGTGCAGGAGGCCGAGCCTGCGCGCCCGGCCGGCGAGCGGCTGGGGTTCCGGGCCGACGAACTCGCGCTGTTCCTGATCCGCGGCCAGGAGGCCCGCCTCGCTGCGCTGGAGGCCGCCGCGGGCTGATTCAGCGCAGGAAGCCCGCCTCGCGCAGCGCGCTCTCCACGGTGTCGCAGAGCGCGGCCAGCGGATCGTCGTTCTGTGCCGGGGGAGGAGCGAGCGGCTCCATCGGCGGAAACGCCGTCATCTCCTCGGGCAGGACGCCCTGCCGATCGCCGGCTTCCGTCTCGGGCCGGTGCGGATCCCGCGGGCCGCGGGCCACCGGGATGAGTCTGCCGAGCATCGACGCCTCCTGCTGCCCTCGCAGGCACAACCCATACCACCGCCGGCAGTTCTGCGCCGAGTCCCGACCCGGCCGCCGGCGCGACCCTTTCCACCGATGGAGATGACGATGAGTGACGCGGGCTTCGCGCACGCGCTGCCGCTCGTGCTGCAGCACGAGGGCGGCTACGTCGACCACCCGAAGGATCCCGGCGGCGCGACCAATCTCGGCGTGACCATCGGCACGCTCGGCGACTGGCTCGGCCGTCCTGCGACGAAGGCCGAGGTCAAGGCGCTGACGCCGGCCTCGGTCGCGCCGATCTACCGCGCCCGGTACTGGGACGCGGTGCGCGGCGACGACCTGCCGGCGGGCCTCGACTACGCCGTGTTCGACTTCGCGGTGAATTCGGGTCCGGCCCGCGCGATCATGGCGCTCCAGCGCGCCGCCGGCGTCGCCGACGACGGCCGGCTCGGACCCGTCACCCTGGCGGCCGTGCGGGCGCGGCCGGGCGCCGACCTGGTGCAGCGGGTCTGCGCCGACCGGCTCGCCTTCCTGCGCCGCCTCTCGACCTGGCCGAGCTTCGGCACCGGCTGGGCGCGGCGCGTCGCCGGCGTGCGCGCCGAGGCCCTGCGCCAGTCCCGGGTGGCCCCCGCCGCCTGATCCGACCCTCTCACAAGGAGACGCTTCCATGAATCGCGAACAGGCCCTGTCCTTTCTCAGAACCGTTCTCCAGGTCGGCGGCGGCATCGCGGTCGGGCGCGGCTGGATCGGCGCCGACGAGATGACGGCGCTCGCCGGCGCCGTCCTGACCCTCGCGGCGACCGCCTGGAGCCTCTACGCCCGCCGCGATGCCGGCCTCGTCGCCGCCGCCGCGACCGTGCCGGAGGTGCACCGCATCGTCGCCGCGCCGCGCCTCGCCGACGCGGTCCCGAGCGGCAAGGTGAGGGCGCAGCCGTGAGCGCGCTGGCCCCGCCCCGGCCGGCGCATCCCGCCGGCCCCTATTCCGCCCACCGCCTGTTCGAGTGGGCGATGGCGGTGATGATGCTGCTCGTCGCCCTGACGCTGGCGGTGCCGGGGGACGCGCTGGAGCGCGCCTCGCTCCGGCCGGTCGCGGCCCTCGGCTTCGGCGAGGAGGAGATGGCGCTGTTCTTCGGCGCGGTCGGCACCCTGCGGACGGCCGCCCTGGTCCTGAACGGGCACATCAACAACGGTGTGGCGCGCCCGAACGGCGCCAACATCCGGGCCGCCTGCTCGGGGTTCGGGGCTGTCATCATGGGCCAGCTCACCCTGGCCCTCGTCGTCGACGCCCTGTCGGCCGACGCGCCGTCCTTCGTCATCCCGGTCTTCGGCACGCTGACCGTGTTCGAGGCGATCTCCTGCTACGTCGCGCGCCGGGATGCCGTCGCCCGGCGGCGGCCCGTCGTGCCGAAGGCGAGGTAGCATGGACCCGCTGATCGCCCTGCTGCCGCACCTCTCGTCGATGCCGCTGCTCCAGATCGTCGTCGGCGGCGTCGTCGCGGTCTCCTGCCTCGCGATGGTGCTGCGGGCCGACCGGGACCGGCACGAGGCGCCGCCCGCCGAAGGGCCGGGACCGCCGGCGCCGGGCGGAGCCGAGGCCCTGCGCGACCTGCGCGAGCAGGCCCGGCGGCTCGCGGACCTGCTGGCCCGGATCGCCGAGCTGCTGCGCAGCCTGCGCGACGAGACCCGCAAGCAGACCGAGATCCTCGAGCGGATCGACCGCGAGCAGGCCGTGCATCACCGCGCCAGCCACGGCCGCGACTGATCCCGACCCGTTTCCCCGACCCGCGCGGCTTCCCGCCGCGCGGGTTTTTTCGTGCGCCGAGGATCAGCCGATGACGTGGACTTGGGCGCCGACCGCGACCCGGGCGTAGAGGTCGATCACGTCCTGGTTGATCATGCGGATGCAGCCCGACGACACGCTGCGTCCGATGCTCTCCGGCTCGGTGGTGCCGTGGATGCGGTACAGCGTGTCCTTGTTGTTCTGCCACAAGTACATCGCGCGGGCCCCGAGGGGATTGCGCGGGCCGCCCGGCACGCCGAGGCCGCTCTGGAGCTGCGACACCTGCCGGGCCAGGGCCGGCTGGCGGGCGATCATCTCCTTGGGCGGATACCAGTCCGGCCAGGCCTGCTTGGAATTGACCGTGGCGACCCCCGACCACGCGAAGCCCTGCCGGCCGACGCCGACGCCGTAGCGCCGCGCGAGGCCGCCGCCCTGGACGAGGTAGAGGTGGTGGGCCCGCGGATCGATCACGATCGTGCCGGGCTCGAAGCGGCCGCCATAGGCGACCTGCTGGCGCAGGAAGGCCGGGTTGGCCCGGCGCCAGCGGAAGGCGGGAATCGGGAACGGCTCGCCCGGCACCGGCTCGTAGGCGCGGGCGTAGTCGATCGGCCCGTCGTCGATCTCGGTCGCGACCACCTGTCCGGGGCCTCGCGGATCGACGGGCCGCTGCGGGGAAGGGCTGCCCCAGAAGGAATCCTCCGGCGGCGCGCCCTGGGCGCCCTCGTAGAGGGGATCCGGCTCGGGCTCGGGCTGCCGCATCCGGCCGCGGCCGAGGGGCGAGCCGTAGGAGCGATCCGACCAGGCGAGGGCCGGGGCGGCGCCGAAGACGAGCGAGGCGAGGCCGCCGGTCGCTCCGGTGATGAGGAGGCGTCGTGAGAGGTTGGTCATGGTCCGACAGGCTTCGTCCGGCAGTCGCCGCGACCTTGGCCGCGATCGACTTCCGGGCGGGTTAAGGCGATCCGGCGGCCGAAATGCGGCCATCCCTGCGGCCGGAGTTGTCGACAGGAATTTTCTGCTTGCCCGGCCGCCCCGTCCAGGCCCGCCCGCCGCCGGCCGCGGGGCGGATCCCGACCGTCCGGCCGGGGCGAACCGGTCAAGACCGCCGCCATGGCGGTCGCTCGTCGGCCTGCGTCACGCGGTTACTGTCGAGTGCATCCCGAAAGTCGTGAAGAGTGTCGGGATTCACACAACTCAACGTTGACTGCACCGAGGAGACGTGGCCTTCTTGGGCGTCTCAGCCGGGTTGGTGACGCATGGCAGACGATATCCAGACCCCATCCTTCGACTACGTCAGTCTCACGGCTGACATCGTGTCGGCCTATGTCTCGAACAATTCGGTGCCGATGGCGGACATCCGCGGCGTCATCGAGGCGGTCCACACCTCGCTGAGCCACCTCGGCTCGCCGCCGCCGTCCGAGCCCGAGAAGCTGGTACCGCCGGTGCCGATCCGCCGGACGGTGACGCCGGACGCGATCATCTCGCTGGAGGACGGCAAGCCGTACAAGACCCTCAAGCGGCATCTGGCCGGCCGCGGCCTCTCGCCGGAGCAGTACCGCCAGAAATGGGGCCTGCCGCCGGACTACCCGATGGTCGCCTCGAACTACGCCGCCCAGCGCTCCGAACTCGCCCGGACCAGCGGCCTCGGTCAGCGCCGGCGGGGCCAGGGCGCCGCCGAGGCGGTCGAGAGCGAGCCCGAGCCGGTCGAGACCGCCCCGGCCGAGCCGGAACCGGCTCCCGAGGAGGCCCCCGCCCCGCGCCGCCGGCGCAAGCCCGCCGGCTGACCGCCGGATCGCGGCTGTGGACGGACCGAATCCGATCCGTCCGAGTCATGATGCGTTCAGGTCGCGGGGCGCTCTATCGAGGCGTAGTCGGGCAGTCGGACGGCTGCCCGTCAACGTTGGAGAGATCCTGCGATGTTGCACCTGAGAGTGCTCGGGATGGCGGCGTTCGTCGCCGGTAGTCTCGGCTTGTCGTCGGCGGCCAGCGCCGCGACGATCGGGCTCGGAGCCGTGGCGCCCGAGACCGCGGTGACCCGGGTGGCCGGCGGTTGCGGACCGGGCTTCTTCCCGAACCGCTGGGGCTATTGCCGGCCGTTCTACGGGCCGCGGCCCTTCTACGGACCCCGGCGGTTCTACGGCCCGCCGCGGCCGTACTGGCGCCGGCCGTATTACGGCCCGCGCCGGTTCTATTACGGCTACTGATCGGTCCGACCCGGCGTCCCCGCGACGCCGGGTTTTTTCATGGCCGGGCCTGCGCCGCCACCGCGTCCTCGGCCGTGCGCTCGGACAGGCGCAGGGCGGTGACGAGGCTGACCAGGGCCACCGCCGCGATGATGAGGCCCGGGGCTCCCGGCCAGCCGGTCGCCCCGATGAGCAGGTTGGCGGCCAGCGGGCCGAGACCGCTCAGCAGCGTGAAGCCGAGATTGAGCGACAGCGCGACGCCGCTGAAGCGCACCCGCGTCGGGAACAGCTTGGCGAGCAGGTAGGCGAAGCTGCCGTTCGCCCCGGCGACCGCCACGGTGAGCAGCGGCAGGACGAGGATCAGGTTGGCGTCGCCCCGGGCGAGGACCGCGTAGGCCGGCACCGCCCCGACGAGCAGGATCACCGACGAGGCGAGCAGCAGCCGGCGCGGCGGCACCCGGTCGGCGAACCACGATGCCGCGAGCAGCGACAGCGACATCGCCACCAGCGCCAGATTCATCGCCAGCGCGATGCCCTGCCGGTCGTAGCGCAGCACTCCGGCGAGATAGGCCGGCATGTGGGCGAACAGGATGCCGTTGAACCCGGCGGTGAGCGCCACGATGCCGATGCCGGCGAGCACCGCCCGCCGGTGGTGGCGCAGCACCTCGCCGACCGGGCTGCGCGCGGCGGCGTGCTGCAGGCGCAGGAATTCCGGCGTCTCCTCCAGGGCCCGGCGCAGCCACACGCTGACCAGCCCGAGCACGCCGCCGAACACGAAGGCGAGGCGCCAGCCGTACTCGGCCATCGCCGCCGGCGGCAGCCAGGATTGCAGCGCGAGGTTGACGAGGCTGGCGAGCAGCACGCCGCTGTTGACGAGGGCGAACACGATCCCGCAGGCGAAGCCCGGCCGGTGCCGGGCGGTCTCGACCACGAAGGTGATGGCGCCGGGCAGCTCGCCGCCGATGCACAGCCCCTGGACGAAGCGCAGGGTGACCAGCAGCAGGGTCGCCCAGACGCCCCAGGAGGCGTGCGGCGGAATCAGCCCCATGCCGAGGGTGCAGGCCGACATGACGAACACCGTCACGACGAACACGGTCTTGCGGCCGTAGCGGTCGCCGAAATGGCTCAGCACCATGCCGCCGAGCGGCCGGGCGAGGTAGCCGACGGCGAAGACCGCCAGCGACAGGGTCAGGGCGGCGACGGGGTCGCTCGCCGGGAAGAACGCGGCGGCGATGTACTGGGCGAAGATGCCGTAGACGATGAAGTCGTAGTATTCGAGCCCGCCGCCGAGGCTGGCGAGCAGGGTCATCGTCCACTGACGGCGGGTCAGGTCGGCCCGCCCGGTTGATTCGGGTGTCATGAGCGCGTCTCGTCTCGGAGCCCGCGAACCCGGCTCCGGCCCGCGCCCATAGCGCGGCGAGCGGCGCCCGGCTACATCACCGCGCCGACCTGCCAGGGCACGAACTCGGCATCGCCGTAGCCGAGCTGCTCCGACTTCGACGGCGCGCCGGAGGCGACGCGCAGGACCGTCTCGAAGATCTCCCGGCCCTTGTCCTCGATCGACACCCCGTCGAGGATATCGCCGCAATTGATGTCCATGTCCTCTTCCATGCGGCGGTAGATCTCGCTGTTGGTCGCGAGCTTGATCGAGGGCGTCGGTTTGCAGCCATAGGCCGAGCCGCGGCCGGTGGTGAAGCACAGCACGTTGGCGCCCCCCGCCACCTGCCCGGTCGCCGCCACCGGGTCGAAGCCCGGCGTGTCCATGTAGACGAAGCCCTTGGCGGTCACCGGCTCGGCGTAGCGGTAGACGCCGGTCAGCGTCGTGGTGCCGCCTTTGGCGGTGGCGCCGAGGGACTTTTCGAGGATCGTCGTCAGGCCCCCGGCCTTGTTGCCGGGGGAGGGGTTGTTGTTCATCTCACCGCCGTTGCGGGCGGTGTACTCCTCCCACCAGCGGATCATCGCGACGAGCTTCTCGCCGATCTCCCGGGTCGCCGCGCGGGCGGTCAGCAGGTGCTCGGCGCCGTAGATCTCGGGCGTCTCGGACAGGATCGCGGTGCCGCCGTGGCGCACCAGCAGGTCGACCGCGGCGCCGAGCGCCGGGTTGGCGGTGATGCCGGAATAGCCGTCCGAGCCGCCGCATTGCAGCGCCAGCACCAGTTCGGAGGCCGGTACGCTCTCGCGCCGGGCGCGGGCCACCGCCGGCAACATCTCGCGGATCGCCGCGACCCCAGCCTCGACGCTGCGGCGGGTGCCGCCGGTCTCCTGGATGGTGAAGCTGCGGAAGGTCTCGCTCTCCTCGATGCCGTAGGCGCGCTTCCAGCGGTCGATCTGGAACCCCTCGCAGCCGAGCCCGACCATGATGACGCCGCCCATGTTCGGGTTGGCGGCGTAGCCCCACTGGGTGCGCTTGAGGATCTCGGCGCCCTCGCCCTTGAGGTCGTAGGCGCAGCCGGTGCCGTGGACGAGGGGGATGATGCCGTCGATGGTCGGGTACTCGTCGAGGATGCGCGAGCGGTTCACCTCCTCGGCGATGAAGCGCGCCACCGTGGCCGAGCAGTTCACCGAGGTCAGCACGCCGAGATAGTTGCGGGTGCCGACGCGGCCGTCGGCCCGGCGGTAGCCCTCGAAGGTGGCCTGCTCGGGCTTCGGCAGCGGCTCGGTCGGGCGCGCCTCCTCGGTGAAGCGGTAGTCGCGGGCGAAGTCGCCCTTGGCCTCGCCGAGGCCGACATTGTGCTCGTGGACCCACTCGCCCGGAGCGATCGGCCGGCTGGCGAAGCCGATGATCTGGCCGAACTTGCGGATCGGCGCGCCCTCGGCGACCGGGGCGGTCGCCATCTTGTGGCCCTTCGGCACCCGCGCGGTGGCGGTGACGCCCTCGACGGCGTGGCCGGGCGCGATCGCGTCGACCGCCACCACCACGTTGTCGTCGGGGCTGAGCCGGACGGTGCGGGGTTCGGGCAGGGGCAGGACGGTCGCGGACATGATGGTCTCCGGTCGGTCGGGTGCGCCGGGTCTTCTCAGACCGCGGCCGCCACCGTCTGGCGGCCGCCGAGATAGGCGGCGCGGATGTCGTCGTTGGCCCACAGGGCTTGCGGCTCGCCGCTGAGCACGAGGCGGCCGGTCTCCAGCACGTAGCCGCGGTCGGCGACCGACAGGCCCATGCGGGCGTTCTGCTCGACGAGGAGCACGGTGGTGCCGCGGCGGCGCACCTCGGCGATGATGGAAAAGACCGCCTGGACGATGACCGGGGCGAGGCCGAGGGACGGCTCGTCGAGGAGCAGGATGCGGGGCTTGGCCATCAGCCCGCGGGCGAGCGCGACCATCTGGAGCTGGCCGCCCGACAGCGTCCAGCCCAGAGCGTCGGCGAAGCGGCGGATGTCGGGAAACAGCTCGAACATCCCGTCGGCCTCGTCGCGGATCTGGCGGGCCGACAGGCCCTTCCGGTTCGAGGCGCCGAGCATGATGTTCTCGCGCACGGTGAGGCCGGGGAAGACCCGGCGGCCCTCCGGCACCTGGGCGACGCCCCGGCGCACGATCTCCTCGGCCTTGAGGCCGCGCAGGGATTGGCCCTCGAACAGGATCTCGCCGCCGGCGGGCTTCACCAGCCCCGAGATGGTCTTGAGGGTGGTCGACTTGCCGGCCCCGTTGGAGCCGAGCAGGGTGACGACCTCGCCGGCCTCGACCGAGAACGAGATGCCGCGCACGGCCTCGATCTCGCCGTAGCGCACGGTCAGGTCGCGGATCTCCAGGAGCGCCAAGGGATCCTCCTTCAGGCCGGGGCGAGGTCGGACTTGAGGCCGGTGGCCGGGCCCTCGGCCGCCTCCTGACCGAGATAGGCCTCGATGACGGCCGGCTCGCGCAGCACCTCGGCGGTGACGCCGTCGGCGATGCGCCGGCCGAAGTTCAAGACCGTGATGTGGGCGGCGACGTCGCTGACCAGGGTCATGTCGTGGTCGATGATGAGGATGGTGAGACCCCGGGCGGCCATCCGGCGCAGCAGGCCGGTGAGCGCGTGCTTCTCCGTCGAGTTGAGGCCCGCCGCCGGCTCGTCGAGGAGGAGCAGCACCGGATTGCCGGCGAGCGCCCGGGCGATCTCGATCAGGCGCTGGTGGCCGTAGGAGAACGACGAGACCGGCTCGCCCGCCCGCGCCTCCAGGCCGACGAAGGCCAAAGCCGCCCGAGCCCGGGCCTCCAGCGAGGCGCGGTCGCGGGCGACGGCGTCGTTGCCCGGCCGCTCGGCGCCGATCACCACGTTGTCGAGGGCGCTCATCGAGCGGAACAGGCGGATGTTCTGGAACGTCCGGCCGAGCCCGGCGGCGGCGCGCTCGTGCGGCGGCATCGCGGTGATGTCGCGCCCGTCGAGCCGCACCCGCCCGCCGGTCGGGGAGTAGAGCCCCGACAGGACGTTGAGCGTCGTGGTCTTGCCCGAGCCGTTCGGACCGATCAGGGCGTGGATGCCGCCGCGGGCGACGGAGAAGCTCACCTCGTCGACCGCCTTGAGGCCGCCGAAGTGCTTCGACAGGCCCTCGACCTGAAGCACCTGCGGGCTGTGCCCGGCGCCCTGCGTCAGGACGAGGTCCCGGGCCGGCGGCGGGGCCGGCTTCTTGCGCCGCAGGCGCTTCACCTGGTCGCCGAGGAAGCCCCAGATGCCCTCGGGCATGAACACCACGATCAGGATGACGGCGAGGCCGTAGATCGCGAGGTAGAGGCCCGGTATCTCCTTCAGGAATCGCAGCCACTCGGGAATCAGGATGAGGAGCCCGGTGCCGATCACCGCGCCGACCGGCGAGCCGACGCCGCCGAGCAGCGCCATGGTGAGGAACACGATTGATTCGGCGAAGGAGAACTGGTCGGGGCTGACATAGGCGAAGCCGCCGGCGAACAGCGCGCCGCCGAGCCCGGCCAGGAACGCCCCGATGGCGAAGGCCGTCACCTTGGTGCGGTAGACGTCGACCCCGGCGACCCCGGCGGCGAGCTCGTTGTCGCGCACCGCCCGCATGGCGCGGCCGAGGCGGGTCTTCGGCATGTGCCAGACCACCCAGGCGACCACCGCCAGCACCGCGAGGCAGAAGGCGAGGTAGCTCTGCCCGTCGGCGAACAGGTCGGGCCGGCGGATGCGCGGCACGCCGTCCGGCCCGTGGGTGACCGGGATCCAGTTGATGAGGACCAGCGTCACGATCTGCTGGAACGAGATCGTCACCATCGCGAGGTAGTGCCCGCCGAGCCGCAGCGTCGAGGCGCCGAGGAAGGCGCCGAACACCACCGAGATCGCGAGCCCGATCGGGATGCAGAGCCAGTAGCTTAAGCCCCAATCGACGGTGCCGAGGGCGACCGCGTAGGCGCCCAGCCCGAAGAACGCCGCCTGCGCGAGGTTGATCTGCCCGCACAGGCCGAGGACGACGGTGAGCCCGATCACCGCGACCGAGTAGGTCGCGGCCTGCATCAGGATGTTGAGCAGGTAGCCGTTGACCGTCACCGAGGCGGCGAGGAGCACGATCCCGGCGGCGAAGACCGCGTACAGGATGCTGCCGAGCGGCAGGCGCCGGGGCGCGGGAGCGGCCGCGAGGTCGGCCGGGGCGGGGCGGGGGGAGCCGGTCATGCCTTCTCCGCGATGCGTTCGCCGAACAGCCCCTGGGGTCGCAGGATCAGGAAGGCGACGAGGACGATGAACGCGAAGGCGTCCTTGTAGGGTACCGAGATGTAGGCGGCGCCGAAGGTCTCGATGATGCCGAGCGCCAGCCCGCCGATGATCGCCCCGGTGACGTCGCCGAAGCCGCCGATGATGGTGGCGGCGAAGGCCTTGAGCGCGATGGTCGCGCCCATCTGAATCGACACGAACAGCACCGGCGCCACCAGGATGCCGGCGATGCCCCCCAACATCGCGCTGTAGACGAAGGTCAGCATGATCATCCCGGCGACGGGAATGCCGAGAAGCGCCGCCATTTCCTTGTCCTGGGAGGTGGCCTGGAGCTTCTTGCCGATCAGGGTGTGCTCGAAGAACCAGTACTGGAACGCCACCAGCACCGCCGTCACGACGATAATGAGGAGGTACTGGCTGTCGAGGAAGACCGGCCCGAGCAGGAACCCTTGCGTCTCGAAGACCGGCGAGAGCACCTGCGGCTGCGGCCCGTACAACGCCAGCGTGGTGTTGGCGAGGAAGATCGAGGCGCCGATGGTCGAGATGATGACCGGCAGGTAGGTGCGGTGGCGCAGGGGGTAGTACACCCCGAGGTTGAACAGCGCCCCGAGCAAAGCCATGCCGCCGATCGCGATCAGGAACGACAGCCAGTACGGCCATTCGAGGTCGACCGCGAACACCACCATCAGGAAGGCGGCGACCATCGAGAACTCGCCCTGGGCGAAGTTCACCACGTTGGTGGCGCGGAAGATCAGCACGAAGCCGAGCGCCACCAGGGCGTAGACCGCGCCGATGCCGATGCCCGTGAACAGAAGCTGGAGAACGAGATCCATGCGGGGCCCGCCCGGCGTGACAGGGGAGGGGCGGCGCACTCGCTGAGCGCGCCGGTGACGCGGCAACTTCGCGGGCTCAGCCCTTGTAGAAGTCGATTCGCTTGTCGAAGACGATGTTGCCCTTGTCGTTGCGCACGACGTTGTAGCCGTGCAGGCCGTCGCCGTTCTGGTCGAAGTTGTAGGTGCCCTCCGCCCCCTCGTGGCCGCGGATCGCGAGCAGCGCCTCGCGGATCGCCTTCGGGTCGGTCTTGCCGGCGGCGTTGATCGCCTTGGCCAGCGCCGTCACGGCGTCGAAGGTCCAGGACGACTGGTTGTCGGGAGCGAGCTTCATCACCGCCCGGTACGCCTTGCCGAAGTCGCGCGCCGCGTCACTCGATTCCTCGGCGTAGTCCGCCACCCCGTAGGTGTTGTAGAGCGAGGGGCCGGCGAGCTTCAGCGCCGTGACGTTGACGATCGAGGCCGAGCCGACCCACGGCGCCTGCACACCGAGCTGGCGCAACTGCCGGGCGAAGATCCCGAGGTCGTTCTCGAACGTGAAGTACGAGCCGATCACGTCGGCGCCGGACTGGCGGATCGCCAGCACGACGGGCGTGAAGTCCTGGCTCTGGTTGGTGTAGCCCTGGTCGAGCGCCACGGTGGCGCCGGCCTTGCCCAGGGCCTCGGTCAGCGCCTTGGCGCCGCTGGTGCCGAAGGCGTCGGTCGAGTGGATGATCGCCCACTTCTTCTTGGCGAGACTGCCGGTGCCGTACTCGGCGATGACCCGGGCCGAGAAGCTGTCGTTCGGCCGGAACCGGAACATCCACGGATTGCCCATCTGGGTCAGAACGGGGTCGGTTCCGCCGAACGCCACCGGCTTTCCGGTCTTGAGGATGTCGGGCGCCATGGCGTGGTTCTGGGTCGAGCGGATCGATCCGATGAACGCCACGAGATCGGGCTGCGAGGCGAGCTTGGAGAAGGCCAGCACCGCGCCCGGATTGGTGGTCTGGTCGTCCTCGGTGACCAGTTCCATCGGCTTGCCGAGGACGCCGCCGGCCTTGTTGACCGCCTCCAGGGCGATCTTGGCGCCGTTGAGGGCGAAGCGCCCGGCATCGGCGCCCGGGCCGGTCACCGGCAGCACCATGCCGATGCGGGTGGTGGCTCCGGTCCCCTGCGCGTAGCCGGCACGGCTGACGAAGGGGCTGGCGACGCTGCCGATCACGGCAGACGCGGCACCGCCCAGGAAAACGCGACGCGTCGTCCTCATGACGTCCTCTCCCATCACCGGTGCGGTCGAAGGCCCGGTGTTGGGAACGATTGGACACCGGCAGCGCTGCCATGTCCAGTCCTCGTGCGTGAATCCCGGGGGGCGGTCAGCGAATAGGGGTCGTGCAGACGGGCCGCTTCACCGCTGCACCAGCATTCGCTATTCGCGGACGACCAAAGAAGAACCGGAGGAGACCCCATGCAGATCGCCGCCGATCGCCTGACCGCCTACGTTCGCGACATCTTCGCCGCCGAGGGCTGCGCCCCGGCCGAGGCCGAGCGGATCGGCCGCTACCTCGTCGCCGCCAACCTCACCGGGCACGACAGCCACGGGGTGATCCGGGTGCCGCGCTACGTCGCGTGGCTGAGGGAGGGCGAGGTGGTGGCCAACCAGACGCCGCAGATCGTCAGCGACAGCCCGGCCTTCGCCCTCGTCGACGGCGGCTACGGCTTCGGCCAGACCGCCGGCCCGTTCGCGACCGAACTCGGCATCGCGCGGGCGAAGGCCAACGGCGTCGCCATCGTGGCCCTGCGCCATTCCGGCCATCTCGGGCGGATCGGCGAATGGGCCGAGCAGGCCGCCGCGGCGGGTCTCGTCTCGGTGCATTTCGTCAACGTCGCCGGCAGCCAGCTCGTGGCGCCGTTCGGCTCGGTCGACCGCCGGTTCTCGACCGCGCCGTTCGCCGCCGGCTTCCCGGTGGCCGGCGAGGAGCCGATCATCCTCGACTTCGCCACCTCGGCGGTCGCCGAGGGCAAGGTGCTGGTCGCCTCCCAGGGCGGCAAGGCGCTGCCCGAGGGCGTCCTGATCGAACCCGACGGCCGGCTCAGCCGCGATCCCGCGACGCTGTTCGGGCCGATCGAGGGCACGCTCGCCCGCGACAGCCGCAACGGCGCCGGCGCGATCCGGGCCTTCGGCGAGCACAAGGGCTCGGGGCTGGCGCTGCTATGCGAGCTGCTCGCCGGGGCGCTCACCGGCTCGGGCACCTGCGGACCGGGCCAGCGCCGGTTCTGCAACGGCATGCTGTCGATCTACCTGACGCCGCAGGCCTTCGGCTCCGACGACGCGGTGGCGGCCGAGACCCGCACCTATCTCGACTTCTTCAGGAGCGCCCGCCCGGCGACGCCCGGCGGCGAGGTGCTGCTGCCCGGCGAGCCCGAGCGCCACACCCGCGCGACGCGCCTCGCCGAGGGCGTGCCGCTGACCGACCCGGTCTGGGAGACGCTGCTGGCGGCGGGGCGGGACCGGGGGTTGGACGGGGAGGGGTATCGGGGGTAGCGGAAGCAGGATCTTCACTGATCCGCTTTTTCCGGGGAACATGTCCGGGGCATTCCCTTGCGGCATGACGGGCGCGGGACCTATCGTGCCGCATGGACTTCGACTGGCGCGACGAGAAGAACGAGACGGTTCGCGCCGGGCGCGGATTCGGTTTCGAGGATGCCGTCGGCATCTTTCTCGGCCGCACCGTCGAGTGGCAGGATACGCGTCAGGATTACGGCGAGGTCCGGATGGTGGCGGTCGGCGAGACGGGAGGCCGTTTCTTCACGGTCGTGTACACGGATCGCGGGCCGATCCGCTGGATCATCACCGCTTGGGCCGCGAACAGGAAGGAGCGGGCGCGATGGCGAAATACAGCCTGACCGAGGCGCGGCAGCGCACGCTCCGGGTCGACGAAGCCCGGCTCGATGCGACGACCGAGGACGAGATCCGTGCCCACCAGATCGAGGATGGGTACGATCCCGACTTCGAGCCCGCATCGGTGCGGGTGGTCCACGCCCCGCAGGAGATCCGCCTCAGGCTCGCGATGACGCAGGACGAGTTCGCCGCCGAACTCTCGGTGCCGCTCGCCACCGTGAAGGAGTGGGAGACGGGCCGCAGCAGCCCGACGACCACCGCGCGTAATGAACTGGATCGCCTCGCCTCGGGGTTGTCGCCGGCGGCCACGCGGCGGAGAGGTCAGGCGTGACGGTCCCGGTCCGCCGCCACTCCGGATAGCGACCCGCCGTCCACCGCCCTACACTCCCTTCCGTCCGAACCTGGACGGGAGGAAACCATGCACCGACGTGACGTCCTGATGGGCGCCGCGGCCGTCGCCGCGACCGCGTTCACCGGCCGGGCGGCGCAGGCCGACAGGCTGCCGCTCGGCGACCTGCCCGGCACGCGCTACCCCGACCCGCGGGTGGAGGCCCTCGACAAGCGGTTCCGCTACAAGGTCGGCAACGCCGCGATCGAGCGCATCGCCACCGGCTTCCGCTGGGCGGAGGGGCCGGTATACTTCCGCGATGGCCGCTATCTGTTGTGGAGCGACATCCCGAACAACCGGATCATGCGCTGGCTGGAGGATGACGGCCGGGTCAGCGTGTTTCGCGCCAACTCGAACTACTCGAACGGCAACACCCGCGACCGGCAGGGGCGGCTGCTCACCTGCGAGCACGATTCGCGCCGCGTCACCCGCACCGAGCACGACGGCACGATCACGGTCGTGCTCGACCGCTTCGACGGCAAGCCGCTCAACGCCCCGAACGACGTGGTGGTGGCCGCCGACGACGGGATCTGGTTCACTGATCCGGGCTACGGCATCGACGGCTTCTACGAGGGCCACAAGGACAAGGCCGAGTTGCCGACCCGGGTCTATCGCGTCGATGGCCGGACCGGGCAGGCGACGGTGGCGGCCGAGGGAATCGACCGGCCAAACGGCCTGTGCTTCTCGCCCGACGAGAAGACCCTCTACGTCGTCGACAGCGGCGCGACCCATGGCGGGCGGGCCAACATCCGCGCCTTCGCGGTCGAGGGCGACCGGCTCACCGGCGACAGGGTGTTCGCGGAGGGGTTCTCGCCGGGCTTCACCGACGGGGTGCGCTGCGACGTCGACGGCAACGTCTGGTGCAGCATGGGCTGGGCCGACCCGAAGGAGGACGGGGTGCGCTGCTACACCCCGTCCGGCGACCTGATCGGCAAGATCCACCTGCCGGAGACCTGCGCCAACCTCTGCTTCGGCGGCACCAAGCGCAACCGCCTGTTCATGGCGGCGAGCACGTCGGTCTACGCGGTCTATGTCGAGACGCAGGGCGCGCTGAAGCCGTGAGGGTGCGGCCCGCCCCGATCGGGGCGGGCCGAGGAAGTCCACGCCCGATCCTCTCACCTTCGCGGGGGAAGGGCGGGCGTGCAGCCGGTCGGCGAGCCTCGAAGGAGGCCCGTCAGAACCCGACCCGGTCGCCGCCCTTCAGTTCCAGGATCTCGCGGGCGTCGTCCGGGGTGGCGATCTCCAGCCCCAGCCCCTCGATGATCTGGCGCGCCTTGCGGACCTGATCGGCATTGGTCTCGGCGAGCTTGCCGGGACCGATCCACAGCGAATCCTCGAGCCCGACCCGGACGTTGCCGCCGAGCGCCACCGCCTGCGCGGCGATGGGGAGCTGGTTGCGGCCGGCGCCCAATACCGACCAGCGGTAATTGTCGCCGAACAGCCGGTCGGCGGTGCGCTTCATGTGCTGCACGTCCTCGGGATGCGGGCCGATGCCGCCGAGTATGCCGAACACGCTCTGGACGAAGAACGGCGGCTTGATGACGCCGCGATCGGCGAAATGGGCCAGGGTGTAGAGGTGGCCGATGTCGTAGCACTCGACCTCGAACCGGGTGCCGTTCTCGGCGCAGGTGGTCAGGATGTGCTCGATGTCCGCGAAGGTGTTCTTGAAGATCCGGTCGCGCGAGCCTTCGAGATAAGGCTTCTCCCAATCGTGCTGGAAGGTCTTGAAGCGCTCCAGCATCGGGTAGAGGCCGAAATTCATCGACCCCATGTTGAGTGATGCGACCTCGGGCTTGAAGTGGGAGGCCGGGGCCAGCCGCTCGTCGATGCCCATGGTCGGGGCGCCGCCGGTGGTCAGGTTGATGACGCAGTTCGAGCGCTGCTTGATGACGCTCAGGAACGGCTGGAACGCCTCCGGGTTCTGGTCCGGCTTGCCGGTCTTCGGGTCGCGGGCGTGCAGGTGGACGATCGCCGCGCCGGCCTCGGCGGCGCCGATCGCGGCCTCGGCGATCTCGTCGGGGGTCACCGGCAGGTGCGGCGACATCGAGGGGGTGTGGATCGCGCCGGTGACGGCGCAGGTGATGACGACCTTGCGGGGGGCCATGGGTGTCTCCTCGGGTTCAGGCCTGATCGCGCTTGTGCGCCATCAGGGCGGCGAGTCGGGCGTCGCGCCGGCGGCTGCGCTCGGCGGCGGGAGCCGGGTCCGGGCCGGCGCCCCAGGCGGCGACGAGGCGGCCGGTGTTGTCGGCGTCCCACACGCTCGGCGGGGCCGGGTCGGCGGCGAGGCTGCGGTAGAAGCCGCCGTAGCGGGCGCAGTAATCGCCGATGCCGCCGGGGGCGTTGAGGTCGATCGTCGCGAAGGGGCCGAGGAACGACCAGCGCAGGCCGAGCCCTTGCGCGATCGTGGTGTCGAGGTCCTCCGGGCTGACCACGCCCTCGCCGACGAGGCGCAGGGCCTCCGACAGCAGCGCACCCTGCAGCCGGTTGAGCACGAAGCCCTCGACCTCGCGGTGGACCAGCACCGGCGCCTGCCCGGCGGCGGCGTAGAGGTCGCGGGCGCGGGCGATCGCCGCCGGATCGGTCCAGGGCGCGCCGCAGAGTTCCACCACCGGCACGAGGTGGGGCGGATTGACCGGATGGCCGACGAGGCAGCGGGCCCGGCCCGGCAGATCCTCCGTGAATCGCGACGCGACGATGGCCGAGGTCGAGGAGGCGAGAATCGCGTCCGGCGGCGCCAGCCGGTCGAGTTCGGCGAACAGGGCGCGCTTGGCCTCGACCTGCTCCGGCCCGTTCTCCTGAACGAGGTCGACGCCGTCGAGGGCCTCGGCGAGCCCCGGCGCGACGGAGATCCGCGCCAGGATCGCAGGCACGTCCGTCACGAGGCCGTGGCCGGCGAGCTGGTCGAGGGCGGCGGCGATGTGGCCAGGGGCGGCCTCCAGGGTCTGGGCGTGGATGTCGGTGAGGCGCACCGTGAAGCCCGAACGGGCGAACACCACGGCCCAGGAGCGGCCGATCAGGCCGGCTCCGACGACGGCGACGACGGGCATCTCTCGGTCTCCGTTCACAGCCACAGCACCTTGCGGCGCAGGTCGAGATCGTCGCGCAGGTCCTTCGACGGGCCGCTGTGCATCACCCGGCCGCGCTCCAGCGCGACCGTGCGGTCCGACAGGGCCAGCGCGAGGTCGAGGTTGTGGTCGACGATCACGATCGAGACCTCCTTGCGCAGGGCGTCGAAGGTCTCGAACAGGCTCTCGACCACCGCCGGGGCCAGCCCCTCGAACGGCTCGTCGAGGAGCAGCACCCGGGTGTCGCCGGACAGCGCGCGGGCGACCGCCACCATCTGCTGCTCGCCGCCCGACAGGTAGTCGGCGGCGGTGCGCCAGCGCTCCTTCAGGCGCGGGAAGTAGGACAGGATGCGGTCCTCGTCCCAGTGCACGCCGTTGCCGGTGCGGCGCTTCAGGCGGCCGAGTTCGAGGTTCTGCGCCACGCTCATCCCGGCGAACAGCCCGCGGCCCTGCGGCACGTAGCCGATGCCGGCCCGGGCGATGCTGGCCGCCGAGCGCCCGTCGAAGCTCTCGCCCCCGAGGGTGATGTGGCCCCTGGCATAGGGCGCGATGCCCGTGATGGTCTTGAGGCAGGTCGACTTGCCGGCGCCGTTGCGGCCGAGCAGCGCCACGATCTCGTGCTCGTGCACGTCGAAGGTGACGCCGTTGAGGATGTGGCTCTTGCCGTAGAAGGTGTCGACGGCCTCGAGCGCCAGCAGCACCTGCGGCTCGGCGGCGCTGGCCCGCGGGCGGGCCGCCATCGCGGCGGTGCCGGAGCCGATATAGACCTCCTGCACCTTCGGGCTGGAGCGGGCGTCCTCGACGGTGCCGTCGACCAGGACCTGCCCCTCGTTCATCACCGTGACGGCGTCGGCGATCTGGAACACGCGGTCGATGTCGTGCTCGACCATCAGCACCGGGACCTCGGTCGAGACCCGCTTGATGATGTCGCCGATGCGGGTGCGCTCGGCCGCCGCGAGGCCGGCGAGCGGCTCGTCGAGGAGCAGGACGCGGGGCTTGGTCGCGAGCGCCACCCCCATGTCGAGCAGGCGCTGGCCGCCGTAGGACAGCGAGCCGGCCTCGGCCCGCTCCAGCCCGGCGAGGCCGAGCCAGCGCAGGATCTCGGTCGTCTCCGCCTGCACCGCGGGGTCGCGGCGGGCGTCGCGCCAGGGGTCGAACCGGCCGGGATGGCGCCCCTGCACCGCGAGGCGGATGTTTTCCTCGACGGTGAGCGCCGGGAACAGGTTGGTGATCTGGAACGAGCGGCCGAGGCCGGCCTCGCAGATTTTTTCGGGCGCGAAGCCCGCCACCGAGCCGCCGCGCAGGGTGACGCTGCCGGTATCCGGCCTGAACATCCCGGAGATGAGGTTGAAGGCGGTGGTCTTGCCGGCGCCGTTCGGGCCGATGAGCGCGTGCAGCGTCCGGTCGCGCACCGCGAGGCTGACGTCCTGCACCGCCTTGAGCCCGCCGAACCGCTTCGAGATGCCGTCCGCCGCCAGGATGGTGCCGTCGACCGCCTCCGCCGGGCGCAGGAAGGCCGGCAGGTTCTCTGGCGTCCCGGCGCGCCGGCCGGCCATGGCGGCGTCCTCGGTCGCCTCGGGCCGGATCATCCGCATCACCCGCCGGACGATGCCGACGAGGCCGTCGGGCGAGAACAGGATAAAGCCGACGAACAGCAGGCCGAACCAGAACAGCCAGTCGCCGGTCCAGATCGACAGCAGTTCGCGGAACAGGATGAAGAACAGCGCGCCGATCGCCGGGCCGGCGAGGCTGCGCATGCCGCCGATCACCACCATCGCCAGCAGTTCGCCCGAGAAGGCGGTGCCGAGGGGCTCGGCCGAGGCGAAGCGGTGGCTGAACGCCATCAGCACCCCGGCGAGCCCGGTGACGGTGGCCGAGACCGCGAAGGCCGCGAGCTTGTAGCGGTTGGTCGGGTAGCCGAGGAAGCGGGCGCGCTGCTCGTTCTCGCGCACCGCCTCCAGCACGGTGCCGATCGGCGAGCGGCGGAAGCGGGCGAGCGCCACCAGCACGACGAAGCCGACCACCGCGACGACCGCGTACCAGATCCAGGGACTCGCCACGTCGAGGCCGAGCAGGCCCTCGCGCACGACGCCGCCATAGCCGTTCTCGCCGCCGGTGAGCGCGGTCCAGCGGAACGCCACCGTGAAGCACAGCGCCGACAGCGCGAGCGTCAGCAGCGAGAAGTACACCCCGCGCCGGCGCAGGATCAGCAGGCCGAGCAGCAGGGCGAGGCCGGCGACCAGCACCAGGGCGGCGAGCGCCGGCAGAACGAGGCCGCCGGGGAACAGGTTGCGCTGGAGGATCGCCGCCGCGTAGGCGCCGATGCCGAAGAAGGCGCCGTGGCCGAACGAGACGAGGCCGGTCTGCCCGACCAGGATGTTGAGGCCGAGCGTCGCGATGGCGAAGATCACCACGTCGGTGGCCGAGGTCAGCGTCAGGCCGAGGCCCTGGAGGGCGAAGGGCAGGACGACGAGCGCCAGGGCCGCGGCGCCGAGGGTCACGCCCTCGGTCGAGACGGGGGCCTTGCGCGGCGGAGCCTGAACGGAAAGGGCGGACACGGGTCCTGGTCGGGTCATGGCAGGCTACTCGAAGCGCAGGATGCGCTCGCCGAACAGGCCGCGGGGCCGGACGAGCAGGATGACGGCCATCAGGGCGTAGATCGCGGCCTCGGCGAAGCCGGGATAGACCAGCACCATCAGGCCGCGGACGACGCCGACGATCAGCGCCGCGACGACGACGCCCCAGAACGAGCCGAGCCCGCCGATGACCACGACCACGAAGGCGCCGGTGAGGACTTCCGCCCCCATCGCCGGGTGGACGCCGGAGATCGGCGCCAGCATCACCCCGGCGAGCGCCGCGAGGCCGACGCTGAGCATGACGACGGCGGCCATGTAGGGCTTGAGCGAGATGCCGAGCGCCGCGACCATGTCGGGGTTCTGCACCCCGGCCCGCACGATGCGCCCGAAGGTGGTGCGCTGGAGCAGGAACCACACCGCCGCCACCGCGACGACTACCGCCGCCAGGATGGTCAGCCGGTAGCGCGACAGCACGAAGTCGCCGAGGAAGATCTGGCCGCGCAGGGCCTGCGGGATGCTGTAGGGCAGGGGCGGCGCCCCGAAGATCATCCGGATCGCCTGCTCGGCCACCATCGCGAGGCCGAAGGTGAGCAGGAGCGAGAGGATCGGGTCGGAGCGGTAGAACCGCCGGAACAGGAATTTCTCGGCGAGCAGCCCGAGCAGCCCGACCAGCACCGGCGCCACCACGAGCGAGCCGCCGAAGCCGAGATACGGCGAGACGACGATCGTGAGGTAGGCGCCGATGGCGTAGAACGCCCCGTGCGCGAGGTTGACGATGCCGCCTAAGCTGAAGATCAGCGACAGGCCGAGGGCGATCAGCAGGTAGATCGCCCCGAGGAAGAGGCCGTTGACGATCTGCTCGACGGCGAGGGTGAGGAAGAGCACGGGCGCGGTTCCTGTGCGGGGGATCCAGACTTGGAGATGTGACGAGGCTCGACTCCAAACCCTCCCCCCTCTGCGGGGGAGGGTGGCGAGCGGATGCGAGCGCAGCGGGACGTAGTCCCGCCGAGAGGGGATCGCGACGCTGATCCAGATGGCGCCCGTCACACCGGTCGCGACCTTTCCGGAAGCGTGGTTCCCCTCTCCCGCCCCACTCCGTGGGGCACCCTCCCCCGCGGAGGGGGGAGGGTCGAAGCCGCGTTACCCCTCCATCCGGCACCCCGCCTCCTCGGCGGTCGGTGCCAGCACCTCCATGTCCTCGTTCGGCCCGGGCAGGGCCGGCGTCGAGGTGAACAGGTCCCACTTGTCCTTGACCTGATCCGCCGGCAGGGCGGTGATCGCGTACATCTCGCTGATGAGCTGGTGGTCGCGGGGGCGGAAGTAGCCCTGGCGCGGCTTCAGCACGTCGAACTTCGCGCCGCCTTCCAGGTAGGAAACCAGGGCCGGCCCCTCGGTCGACTTGGTCTCGGCCATCGCCTGCGCGACGATCCTCACCGCGTTGTAGTCGCCCCAGGCCTGGTTCTCCGGCGGCTTGCCGAGCTTCTTGGTGAAGGCGGCGACGAAGGCCTTGGCCGAGGGCGTGTCGACCTTGTGGTGCCACAGGCACGGCCAGGTGCCGGCGAAGTTGCCCGCACCGGCGCCCCAGGCGAGCGCGGTGTCGAAGCCGAAGCCCGCGACCGGGAAGGGCAGGCCGTACTCGGCGTATTGCTTGAGGAAGTTGGTGATCTGGTTGCCGGCGAGGTTCGAGATCACGACGTCCGGCTTCGCCTGCCGGATCTTGATGAGGTAGGCGGAGAAGTCGGTGGCGTCGGTCGGCACCAGCTCGTCGGCCGCGAAGGTGCCGCCCTGGCCCTGCATGAACCCCTTGGCGACCTTCAGGAGGTCGTGGCCGAAGGCGTAGTCGGCGGTGAGCGAGTACCAGCGCTTGCCCTTGACCAGCCCCTTCTCGACCAGCGAGCGGCCGACCGCCTTCACGTACATCGAGTTCGCGCCCTCGACGTGGAACATGAAGCGCTTGCAGTCCTGGCCGCGCAGGGCGTCGGAATTGGCGCCGGTGTTGAGGAACACCGTCTTGCCGCGGGTCGCCACCTGCCCGATCGCCAGCGCCGAGGCCGACGAGATCTCGCCGACGATCGCCGAGACCTTGTCGCGCTCGATGTAGCGCTCGGCCTTGCTCGACGCGGTCTGCGGGTTGACCGAATCCTCGGTCAGCAGCTCGACCTTGCGCCCGTTGATCCCGCCGGCGGCGTTGATCTCCTCGGTAGCGAGCTGGGCCGCCGCCACGGCGTACTCGCCGAGCGGGCCGAGGAAGCCGGTGCGCGGCGTGAGGTGGCCGATGCGGATCGGCGCTCCGGTCGCCCCCCCTTGCGCGCGGCCGATCGCCGGCATCGCCAGCGCGGCGCCGACGGCGAGACCTCCCTGCACCAAGCGGCGGCGCGTCGGATGCGTGTCCTGCGTCATGGTTCGCGTTTCCTGCCCGGATCCGTCACGGTCCTTGCTTGCCGTGATCTGTGATCACACTTAGGCTGACATCAAATCGGGCGGCTGTCGAGCCCCGGCAGTCCCTGCGTGAGAGGTGCGCGGCGTGGATGGCGCGATCGGACGGATCCCGCGTTTCGAGCGTGTGACGCTCGGCGAGCGCGTCTATGCCGAGCTGCGCGGGCTGCTGATGGCCGGCGAGCTCGCGCCGGGCCAGCGGCTCTCGCTCCGGCAGGTGGCCGACCAGCTCGGCACCTCGATGATGCCGGTGCGCGAGGCGGTGTCGCGCCTCGTCGCCGACGAGGCGCTGGAGGTGCTGCCCAACCGCGCCGTCAGCGTGCCGCTGATCGATGCCGGCCGGTTCCGCGAACTGACGCGGGTGCGGATCCTGATCGAGGGCTTCGCCGCACGCGAGGCCGCAGGTCGCCGCGACGACGACGACCTCGCGGCGGTCGAGGGTCACGACGCGGCCTTCCGGCACGAGACGCTGGCCGAGGCCCCCGACCTCGACCGCGCGGTGCGGGCCAACAAGGAACTGCATTTCGCAGTCTACGAATCGGCCCGGATGCCCTCGCTGATGGCGATCATCGAGGGGCTGTGGCTGCGGATCGGCCCGGTGCTGAACCTCGACATGCGGGTGTCGGGCCGCCGCATCGCCGCCGGCGGCGCCGAGCGCCATCACGCCCGGCTGGTCGAGGCGCTGCGCGCCCGCGACGGCGAGGCGGCGCAGGCGGCGCTCGTCGCCGACATCGAGGAGGCGGCGGCCTTCATCGCCGGCTCGGGCCGGCTGCCGCCCTGACGGATGGGTGGCCGCAGAGAACGACAACAGGGAGGAGACCACCATGGACATGGGATTGCAGGGCCACAAGGTGCTGGTCACCGCTGGCGCCGGCGGCATCGGGCTGGAGATCGCCCAGGCCTTCACCGAGGAGGGGGCGCGGGTCCACGTCTGCGACGTCGACCGGGCGGCGCTCGACGCGCTGCCGCAGGGCATCACCGGCACCTACGCCGACGTCGCCTCGCGCGACGACGTGGCCCGGCTGTTCGAGGAGGCCGCGGCGGCGCTCGGCGGCGAACTCGACGTGCTGGTCAACAACGCCGGCATCGCCGGGCCGACCGGGCGGGTCGAGGAGATCCACCCGGAGGACTGGGACCGCTGCCTCGACGTGTGCCTGACCGGCCAGTTCAACTGCGTGCGCTTCGCCGTGCCGCTGTTGCGGCGGAGCCGCAACCCGTCGATCGTCAACCTGTCCTCGGCGGCGGGCCGGTTCGCCTTCCCGCTGCGCACGCCCTACGCGGCGGCGAAATGGGCGGTGATCGGCTTCACCAAGTCGCTGTCGCGGGAACTCGGGGCCGACGGTATCCGGGTCAACGCGGTGCTGCCCGGCATCGTCGCCGGCGACCGCCAGCGCCGGGTGCTGGAGGCCAAGGCGCAGCAGCGCGGCCTGACCTTCGCGCAGATGGAGGAGGCGGCGTTCTCGGCCGCCTCGATCAAGGACTACGTCACGGCGCGCCAACTCGCCGACCAGATCCTGTTCCTCGCCTCGCCGCGCGGGCGCACGATCTCCGGGCAATCGCTGGCGGTGGACGGCGACCTCCAGATGCTGACCTGACGCGGAGAGGCGCGGCTTGCGTCGCGTCAGTCGCGCCCCCTACGATGCCCGGACCGGCCGTCGACGAGCCGGACCACGGGAGGGGACCGCACCATGACGAAGCCCGAGATCCGCGTCGCGACCTTCGCCGGCCCCGGCGCCGAGCCGGTGATCCGCTCGGTGCCGTGGCCCGAGGTCCCGCGCAAGGCCGCGCTCATCAAGGTCGGGGCCTGCGGCGTCTGCGGCACCGACCAGCACATCCTCAAGGGGCACTGGCCCAAGCCCCTGCCGTGGCCGTTCACCCTCGGGCACGAGATCGGCGGCGTCATCGTCGAGAAGGGCGACGAGTTCACCGCCGACTTCATGGAGAAGCCGCTCGCCGTCGGCTCCAAGGTGATGATCCCGCCGCTGATGCCGTGCGGGCAATGCTACTACTGCGTCCACTACCCGGAGCAGGCCAACAAATGCCTGACGCCGGTCTATTACGGGCGCTATCTCGGCTTCGACAAGGCGCCGCACCTGTGGGGCGGCTGGGCCGAATACGTCTATGTCGACCTCGACATGCTGCCCGGCACCAAGGTCTACAAGCTGCCCGACGACATGAGCCTGCGGCTGGGCGCGCTGTCCGAGCCGCTGACCTCGTGCATCCGCGCCTTCAACCGCGCCACCCGGGCCGGCGGCTTCAAGTGGGGCGACACGGTGGTGATCCAGGGCTCCGGGCCGATCGGCATCCTGGCGGTGGCCGCCGCGCAGGAGATGGGCGCCGGCCGGGTGATCTGCGTCGGCGCGCCGGAGGAGCCGCGCCTCGCGCTGGCGCGCAGGTTCGGCGCCGAGGCGACGGTGGACATCACCGAGCTCAAGACGCCGGAGGAGCGCATCGCCCGGGTGCGCGAGATCGTCGGCGGCTTCGGCGCCGACCTCGTGATGGACTGCTCCGGCCACCCCTCCGCCGGCCCCGAGGGCATCGAGTTCCTGCGCGACGGCGGCACCTACGTCGAGATGGGCCAGTTCACCGATGCCGGCAAGATCGAGACCTCCTGGCACCGGATCTGCTCCAAGGACCTCAACGTGCTCGGCTCCTGGGCCTTCACCGGCAACGACCTGCCGCTCGGCGTCGACATGCTCTACCGCGCCCGCGACAAGTACCCGTGGCTCGACATGCAGACGATCTATCCGTTCACCGAGGAGGGGGTGAGCCGCGCCGTCGCCGACGCGATGGCGATGAAGACCGTGAAGTCGACGATCGTGCCGTTCCCCGAACTGGTGGCGTGACGACGGGCCTGCGGGGGCGTCGGGAATCGGGTAACAGGCGGGGATTCGGTCCGTTCGGAGCCCCGCCTTGCGCCGCCTGCCCCTTCTTCTGATGCTCGTGGGCCTGCCCGCCGCCGCCCAGCCCGCCCCGTCGCCGGTCGGCGTCTGGGCGACCCCGGCGGGCGAGACCCAGGTGCGCATCGCCCGCTGCGGCGACGGCCTGTGCGGCACGGTGGCCAAGGTCACGGCCGGCGAGACCCGGGACGTGAACAATCCCGATCCCGCCCTGCGCAGCCGCAGCGTCGTCGGCACGACGCTGCTGTCGGGCCTCAAGCCGTCCGAGGACGGCTGGGAGGGTTCGATCTACAATTTTCGCGACGGCAAGACCTACTCGGGCAAGATGGCCCTGAAGGGTCCGAACGCCCTCGAACTGTCCGGCTGCGTGCTCGGCGGCCTGTTCTGCAAGAAGCAGGTCTGGTCGCGGGTGAACTGACCGCACCCGACGCGCGCCGGCGGAGTGGCCGCCGCGTCAGGCCTTCACCTCCTTCAGGCGCTTGACGCACTTGCTGTAGTATTGCGGCCATTTCGGTCCCTGGCTCGTCTTCTCGGCCGCCGACAAGGCACGCCATTCGGCGCCGCAGGTCTTCTGCCGCTCCCGGGCGGCGAGCGACTGCACGGAGGGCTCCTTCGCGGAGGCCGCGGGCGCCTGGGCGGAGGCCGCGGGCGCCTTGGAGGAAGCCGCGGGCGCCTTGGCTGAGGCCGCGGGCGTTTGGGCGGCGGCGGTGCCGCCGAGGGCGGCGAAAACGACGAGGATGGCGACGGCGCGCGACGGCATGGCTCTCTCCGCGAGGGGCCCGGGCGCGAACGCGCCCCGGCGCATCTCACCGCCGCGATGACGCTAGGGCAACCGGCGCCGCGCCGGATCGGAAAATTCCGCTTGCCCTGTGGCATTGCTGCCGCAGCCGGCGGCCCGGGACGACGTTGTCCCTTCACAGGCGGGGGCCTGCTCTGCTTAGGTCCGCCGCGGGCCCGGCCGTGCCGGCGCCAGCCGATCCACCCGTGCGAGAGGGATCATCCGCATGTCGGCCGTGACGACGCCGCCGATCGACCTCTACTACTGGACGACGCCGAACGGCTGGAAAGCCTCGATCATGCTCGAGGAATGCGGGCTGCCGTACCGCATGATCCCGATCAACATCGGCAAGGGCGCCCAGAAGGCGCCCGAGTTCCTCGCCGTGTCGCCCAACGGCAAGATCCCGGTGATCGTCGATCCCGACGGTCCCGGCGGCGCGCCGATCACGGTGTTCGAGTCGAACGCGATCCTGCAGTATCTCGGCCGCAAGTCCGGCTGCCTCTACCCGCAGGACGAGCGGGCGCGGATCGCCGTCGACATCTGGCTGTTCTGGCAGGCGGCCAATTTCGGGCCGACGCTCGGCCAGACCCATCATTTCCGGATCTATGCGTCGGAGAAGATCCCCTACGCGGTCGAGCGGTTCACCGCCGAGACGACCCGGCTCTACACCGTGCTCGACGCCCAGCTCGGCCGCCACGCCCACGTCGCCGGCGAGGAATGCTCGATCGCCGACATCGCGATCCTGACCTGGGCCAAGATGTGGGAGAGGCAGGGACAGGACATCGCCGCCTTCCCGAACCTCGCCCGCTGGATCGACGCGATGAAGGCCCGCCCGGGGGTGCAGCGCGGTTTCAAGCTGAAACCGGAGCCGGACGAGGCCGCCGAGGCGCCGCGCGGTTAGGCGGCGCCGCTTCTCTCGCCTACTCGGCCGGCTTCGCCGCCGGGGCGGCGGGCTTGGCGGCGACGGGCTTCGGCGCGGCGGACTTGACAGCCGTGGGATTGGCGGCGGCCGGAGGCACGATCTGGGCGAACTCGTCGGGGACCTTCTTCCAGGTCTGCGAGCCGCACAGGATCTTCAGCAGGCAGCCCGAGACGTTCAGCTCCTCGCCGCTCTCGCGCACCAGCGTGACGTCGTAGTTCTTTCCCTCTTCGGCGTTGTAGATCTGGCCCTTGAAGCCCTCGTCCTCCGGCTTCAGGCCGTCGAGGAGGGTGAGGCCGATCACCGGGCGGGCCCGCTTCTTCGGATCGGGATTCTTGATGTCGGTGCGCGGCTGGCCCTGGTCGTTCAGGGGCGTCTTCAGCCACACCACCGTGCCGCAGGCATGGGCGTTGCCGGGGCCGCACTTCTCGATGCGGATCTTGGCGCGCCCGTCCTCGGTCAGCCAGGTGCCGGAGGGGTCGCGGCCCGGGGCCGCCTGGGCGGCGCCGGCGAGCAGGAGGGTCGCGGTCAGGGCCGGGACGAGAACGGAACGCATGCGGGAACTCCGTGGAACGGTTCGCGGCGGTGGCGCGAGCGGGGCAGGCCGGCCAGCGCCCGTCTCCGGGCGTGGCCGAAAGGCCGCATGCCCCGCAAAAAGCCTGGCCATTGGGGCGATTTTTCGGCCGCGTTGCGGCGCCGCCGCAGCACACACCCCCGGGCGCCTCGCTTGAGGGGGCGTGAGCCCGCGTCTATAAGCCCGGCGCCGGGCCCGCCCGGCGGTCGCCCGCGGGCGGCCCCCCATCGCGGACCCACCGCCTTCCAGACGGATCTTTCCATGGCCACCGAGCGCACCTTCTCCATCCTGAAGCCCGACGCGACCGAGCGGAACCTCACCGGTGCGATCAACGCCGTGATCGAGGAGGCGGGCCTGCGCATCGTCGCCCAGCGCCGCATCCGCATGTCGGACGCCCAGGCCAAGAAGTTCTACGAGGTCCACGCCGAGCGGCCGTTCTACGGCGAGCTGGTCTCGTTCATGACCTCGGGCCCGGTCGTGGTGCAGGTGCTCGAAGGCGAGAACGCGGTCGCCAAGTACCGCGGGGTGATGGGCGCCACCAACCCGGCCCAGGCCGACGAGGGCACGATCCGCAAGCGCTTCGCCAAGTCGGTCGGCGAGAACTCGGTCCACGGGTCCGACAGCGCCGAGAACGCCGCGATCGAGATCAAGCAGTTCTTCGACGACAAGGACATCGTCGGCTGAACGACGCACGGGGTGGCCCGCTCCTTGCGGGCCACTCGGACAGGACCGGCTCCGTCCGTGCGCCCCCGCGCCGGCCTCCGGGCCGGCAGCGGGAGGCAGGAACGGTGACGCTACAGCCGCGGATCGAGCACAAGACCTCCACCTGCCCGCACGACTGCCCGTCGGTCTGCGCCCTCGAGGTCGAGATCGTCGACGGCACCACGGTCGGCCGGGTCCGCGGCTCGTCGCGCCACAGCTACACCGCGGGCGTCGTCTGCGCCAAGGTCGCGCGCTACGCCGAGCGCATCCACCATCCCGACCGCCTCACCCATCCGCTGATCCGCACCGGCCCGAAGGGGTCGGGCGCGTTCGCCCAGGTCGGGTGGGACGAGGCCCTCGACCGCGTCGCCGACGCCTTCCGGGCCGCCGAGGCCGCCCACGGCCCCGAGGCGGTGTGGCCGTACTACTATGCCGGCACGATGGGGCTGGTGATGCGCGACGGCATCAACCGCCTGCGCCACGCCAAGGGCTATTCCGGCCAGCTCTCGACCATCTGCACCCAGCTCGCCTGGGCCGGCTACGTCGCCGGGACCGGCCGGCTCACCGGCGTCGACCCGCGCGAGATCGCCGACAGCGACTGCGTGGTGATCTGGGGCACCAACCCGGTCCACACCCAGGTCAACCTGATGACCCACGCCCAGTCGGCCCGCAAGGCGCGCGGGGCGACGATCGTCGCGGTCGACATCTACGACAACCCGACGATGCGGCAGGCCGACCTCGCCCTGCTGGTGCGGCCCGGCACCGACGCGGCGCTCGCCTGCGCGGCGATGCACGTGATCTTCCGCGACGGGCTCGCCGACCGCGACTATCTCGCCCGCTACACCGACTGCCCGGACGACCTCGAAGCCCACCTGAGGAGCCGCGACCCGGTCTGGGCGGCGGCGATCACCGGCCTCGCCGTCGAGGAGATCGAGCGCTTCGCCCATCTGGTGGGGCGCACGAAGAACACCTTCTTCCGCCTCGGCTACGGCTTCTCCCGCAGCCGCAACGGCGCCGCGAGCATGCACGCGGCCCTGTCCATCCCGGCGGTGACCGGCGCGTGGCGCCACCGCGGCGGCGGCGCCTTCCACTCCAACAGCGGCATGTTCGGCATCGACAAGCGGCTGATCGAGGGGCTCGACGCGACCCGGCCCGGCACCCGGATGCTCGACCAGTCGCAGATCGGCCGGGTGCTCACCGGCGACGCGGAGGCCCTGCGCGGCGGTCCCCCGGTGACCGCCCTGCTGATCCAGAACACCAATCCGGTCTCGGTCGCGCCGGAGCAGGAATTGGTCAAGCGGGGCTTCGCCCGCGAGGACCTGTTCGTCTGCGTCCACGAGCAGTTCATGACCGAGACGGCGCGGATGGCCGACATCGTGCTGCCGGCGACGATGTTCCTAGAGCACGACGACCTCTATACCGGCGGCGGCCAGCAGCACGTCCAGCTCGGCCTCGCCCGCCTGCCGGCCCCGGCCGAGTGCCGCTCGAACCACGACGTGATCGTGGCGCTGGCCGCGCGGCTCGGCGCCGAGCATCCCGGCTTCGCCATGACCCCGCGCGAGATCGTCGATGCGACGCTGCAGGCCTCCGGCTACGGTCCGCTCGCCGCGATGGAGGACCAGAACTTCGTCGACGCCCAGGCGCCGTTCGAGCGCGCGCACTTCCTCGACGGTTTCGGCCATCCGGACGGCCGCTTCCGCTTCCGGCCGGACTGGACCGGGACCCGGATCGTCCAGGACGGACCGCGCGGCCCGGCGAGCGGAATGCCGGAACTGCCCGATTACTGGGAGGCACCCCTCGCCGCGGCGACGCCCGAGCATCCGTTCCGGCTCGCCACCAGCCCGGCGCGCAACTTCCTCAATTCGAGCTTCAACGAGACTCCGACCTCGCTCGCCAAGGAGCGTCACCCGACGGTGATGATCCACCCGGACGACGCGGCGCCGCTCGGGATCGGGGAGGGGGCCTGGGTGCGCCTGTCGAACCACCGCGGCGCCGTCACCCTGCGGGCGACGCTGTTCCCGGGCCTGCGCCGGGGCGTGCTGATCGCGGAATCGATCTGGCCCAACGACGCCTATCCGGACGGGCGCGGCATCAACACCCTGACGGGGGCCGACGCCCCGGCACCCCTCGGCGGGGCCGCGTTCCACGACAACCACGTGGCGATCGGGGCGCTGCCCGGCTGAGGCCGGGCGCGGTTTCGCCGCTTGTGTGTCGTCCCGGCTCTTGCGCGGGCCCGGGGTTCGGGGTCCAACGGCCAAGCTTTCGCCACCGGACCCACTCCCATGCGTTTCCGCTCGCTCCTCGCCGCCGGCCTGATCGCCCTCGGCGCCACCTCGGCCCTGGCCGGCGCCTCCTCGTCGCAGCTCGAGACCTACCAGCCCGACCCGGCCCTGCTGACCGCGCCCAAGTCGGAGCTGGAAGGCCGCGTCCGCCGCGCCTGCGCGGTCGTCCAGGCCCGCCTGCAGAAGGGCGACGAGTCCAACTTCGACCGGCCCTGCGGCTGTTACGCCCGCGCGACGCTGAAGTCCCTCGACGCCTCCGAGGTCGAGGCCTACCGCACCACCGGCTACTTCAACGACTCGGCCCGCGCCAAGGCCCTCGGCGCGATCGACAGCTGCAAGCTCCAGCGCCCGGTGTGATGCCTGTGCGGGTGGCGGATCCGCACAACACATTGGCAAGCCCGGTCGGCGCATAACGGGACCGTCCTCGCACCGCCCGGCCACGGCCGGAGCGGGCGTTCCGTTCCGACCGGTGCCGCCCATGACGATCCGCCGCCTGACCGCCGCCTTCCTGCTCGCCGCCGCCTGCCTCCCGGGCGGAACCGCCCGCGCCGACGAGGTCTGCGGCATGGATCCGGGGCCGGCGCTCGATGCCTGCATCGCCAAGCAGGCGCGAATCGCGAGCGACAGTCTCGTCCAGCCCTACAAGGCCGCCGTCGCGGCCGGCGACAACGCCTGCGCGGCCGTGGTGTCCCCGGTCCAGACCGCCTGCCTCGAACAGGCTCAGGCGCTGGCCGACCGGGCGCTCAACGACGTCTACCGGAGGATGCAGGCTGGCATCGACAAGAACTCCACCTCGAAGGCCGACGCCGCGAAGTGGAAGGATTATCTCAAGACCGCGCAGCAGGACTGGATCAGGTACCGCGACGCCGATTGCGGCGACCTCATCATCGCCGAGTATCACCAGGGCACCGGCATGGGTGCCGGGATCGGCTCGTGCAAGCTGACGAAGACCGCCGCCCGAGTGCAGGAGTTGCAGGACCGCTACGGCAACTTCTACAAGGAATGACCGGAAGAGCTCAGGCGCCCGGCACCCGCAGGGCGCCCTCGGCCCGCGGAAGGTCGGCGGCGAACGCGACCCGGCCGTCCCGCAGCACCGCCCGGCCGCCCGCGACCAGGGCGAGCGCCGCCGGGTAGAGCCGGTGCTCCTGCTCCAGCACCCGGGCGGCGAGCGCGTCCTCGTCGTCGTCGGGCAGCACCGGCACCGCGGCCTGGGCGACGATCGGGCCGGCATCGAGTTCCGGCACCACGAAGTGCACCGTGCAGCCATGCACCCGCACGCCGGCCGCGAGGGCCTGGGCGTGGGTGTGGGTGCCGCGAAACAGCGGCAGCAGCGAGGGGTGGATGTTGAGCATCCGCCCGGCCCAGGCCTCGACGAACCACGGCGTCAGCACCCGCATGAAGCCGGCCAACACCAGGAGGTCGATGCCCTCCCGGCGCAGCCGCGCGTCGAGCGCCCGCTCGAAGGCCGGCCGGTCGGGAAACTCCTTGTGGTCGACCGTGGCGGTCGGGATACCGGCCGCCTCGGCCCGGGCGAGCCCGCCGGCGCCGGGGCGGTTCGACAGCACGAGGCCGATCCGGGCCGGGTAGCCCGGCGCCCGCGCCGCCTCGATCAGCGTCACCATGTTGGAGCCGCGGCCGGAGATCAGGATCGCGGCCTTGGGATTCGGCGGCAGCGGGCTCACAGGGCGAGCGTGCCGGTGAAGGTGACGGGGGTGTCGCCGGCCGGCGTGATGCGGCCGAGCCGCACCGGCGCCTCGCCGGCCGCCGCGAGCGCGGCGGCGAGCGCCTCGGCCCGGTCCGGGGCGGCCACCACCACCATGCCGATGCCGCAGTTGAAGGTGCGCAGCATCTCCGGCACGGCGACGCCGCCGGTGCGCGCCAGCCAGCCGAAGACCGGCGGCACGACCACCGCCGACAGGTCGATCTCGATGCCGATCCCGTCCGGCAGCACCCGCGGCAGGTTGTCGGGGAAGCCGCCGCCGGTGATGTGGGCGAGCGCCTTGATCGCCCCCGGCTCGGCCTTCAGCGCCGCGAGGAGTTGGCGGACGTAGATTCGGGTCGGCTCCAGCAGCGCCTCGCCGAGGCTGCGGCCGGGGGCGAAGGGTGCGGGCGCGTCCCAGGCCAGCCCGGAGGCGGCGACGATGCGGCGGACCAGCGAGAAGCCGTTGGAATGCACCCCCGAGGAGGGCAGGCCGAGCACGACGTCGCCGGGCGCGATGTCGGGGAGCGGCAGCAGGGTGCCGCGCTCGGCGGCGCCGACCGAGAAGCCGGCGAGGTCGTAGTCCTGGCCGTCGTAGAGGCCCGGCATCTCGGCGGTCTCGCCGCCGATCAGCGCGCAGCCGGCCTGCCGGCAGCCCTCGGCGATGCCGCGCACGATGTCGGCGCCGACGCCCGGCACCAGCTTGCCGGTCGCGTAGTAGTCGAGGAAGAACAGCGGCTCGGCGCCCTGCACGATGATGTCGTTGACGCACATGGCCACGAGGTCGATGCCGATCGTATCGTGGCGCCCGGTCTCGATCGCGATCTTGACCTTGGTGCCGACGCCGTCGTTGGCGGCCACCAGGATCGGATCGCGAAAGCCCGCGGCCTTGAGGTCGAACAGCCCGCCGAACCCGCCGATCTCGGCATCGGCGCCCGGCCGGCGCGTCGCCCGCACCAGGGGCTTGATCGCCTCGACCAGCGCGTTGCCGGCGTCGATGTCGACCCCAGCCCCGGCATAGGTCATCCCGCTCTGGCGCTCGCCCGTCATGCCCTCGATCCCTGCCGTCGACCCGTGAACCCGTTCGCGCCGCCCGCGATGTGCGGTGCTGCGAGACTTCCTCTAAGCAGATTTCGCAAAAGTGGTAGCCGGTTTTGCGACAAAAATCTGCGACAAATCAAGAATCTAAGCGGACGAAGCGTTGGCGTGCCAACGCAAGTCTGCTGAGCGGCTCCTGCGGGCCGGCGCGAGGGCGCAAGGCCCTCCCCGACGATCGGCGTTCCCGGTACCGGCATCGGCTCCGCCGCCGGTACATGGCCGGAGCGGAAGCGGACGGCATGAGGCGGGACCGATGATACGGTTCTCGGACGATGGCCCGAACGCCTCGGACTGTCGCTTCCGCTCGAAACCGGGAGCGTCGGTGACGTGAATCCAGCGCGTGAGTCCGAGACGACCGGATCGCGGAAGTTCGGGCCGGCGGGGCCGGTTCACCTCCGCTCATCCCATCCGCGGCACCCACACCGGCACCACCGCCAGATCCACGATTGCCGCCGCGACCGGCAGCAGCCGGGCGGCGCGGCGCCAGCCCTCGCCGGCCTCCTCCTTCGGCAGCCCCTCGCCCTCGGGCAGCAGCAAGGCCATCAGGGGCAGGACCGGAAGCAGGTAGCGGCCCTGCGGACCGTCGACCCGCGGGATGCCGACCGCGGTCCAGGTCAGGTACTGCGACAGCACGATGGCCCAGACGCAGACGAGGCCCGCCGCCGCCAGCAGGGCGAGATCGGGCAGGGTCCGGCCCGGCGCAGGACGTCGGGCGGGCACCAGGGCGGCCACCAGGGCCAGCGCCCAGAGCCAGTAGAGCGGGACCGGGAACGAGCGGTCGAGCCAGCCGAGGATTCCGATCAGGCTCGCGAGCAGGCCCTTGATGTGCTTGATCGTCAGCAGGTAGTGGAACGGGATCGTGACGAATCGCAGCGGCTGCGCCGCGAGCACCTGGAGCTGCGCCGTCGGGTCGGTGCTGGTGAAGACCGTCGGCTGCGGGCCGGGCCAGAGCGGGCCGGCCTCGTGGGCCGGGCGCGGGAACGGCGTCGAGACGGTGGCGGTGACGAAGACCGTCCACAGGGCGGCCGGCAGCACCGCCAGCACCCCGAGGCCGCCGCGGCGCAGGGCGAGCGGCCCCCAGGCGCGCAGGCCGTCGCGCCACGGCAGCCGCCCGAGCAGGACCACCGCGAGGAGCGCGTAGGGCGGCTTGGCGAGCGCCACCAGCCCGACCAGCAGCGCGGCCAGGATCCAGGCGGGACGGGCGAAGCGATCATCCTCGGCGTCGCCGGTCCACGAGCGCGAGGCCAGCGCCACGGCGAGCACCGAGGCGGCGATCATCAGCCCGTCCTGGTTGAACGAGCCGGCGAGCGACAGCGACATCGGCACGACCAGCACGGCGAAGATCAGCGGCCGGCCGCGGCGGGAGACCGCGAGGGCGGCGACCGCCATCAGGGCGTAGGCGAGCACGTTGGCGAGGCGCCCGGCCACGGTCGCGTCCCGCGGCGGCAGCCCGGCGAGCTTCGCGGCGCCGAGGCCGAGGGCGGCCGGAGCGTAGAAGACCGGGAAATAGGTCGAGATGGTGTAGATCGCGGCGAAGCGCCGGGTCTCGTCCCAGGCGCCGCGGCCGAGGTCGGGATGCGGCTGCGGGTCCGCCCGCCGCGACACGTCGGCCGGCTCGCGCGAGCGGCTGAGGTCGCCCCAGATCGGCGCCACGGTGACGCCGGCCGCCACGAACGGGGTGCCGTCGGGCAGCGTGATGGTCTCGCGGTGGCCGACGAACCGGCCGTCGAGCAGGCTCGCGGCACGCACGAGATGCGAGGGTTCGTCCGCGACGTCGCCGAGCGGCACCAGCAGGGCGAACACCACGGCGACCGGCAGGCCGAGCACCAGGAAGGCCAGGACCGCGAGCCGCGGGCCGAAGGCCGGCAGGGCCCGCAGGCGCGGGCCGAGGCTCATCGCCCGGCCTCGGCGGCCGGCGCCGCCCAGTCGCCGGCCTCGCCGCCGACCGCGCGACACAGCGAGCGGCGGACCTGGACCACCAGCACGAGCGTCGCCGCGGCGCCGACGCAGAACAGGGCCGGGAACACCCAGCTCTCGCCGCCGAGCCACGCCTCGCCGCCGCTGCGGCCGACCGCGCCGGCGGCGACGTAGGCCAGCAGCGACGGCAGGGCGGCGAGGGTGCCGACGAAGTAGGCGCCTGGACGGACCCGGGTGGCGCTGAGCGCGTAGCTCGCGATCGCGAACGGCATCACCGGCGACAGGCGCAGCAGGCAGACCGCCCGCCAGCCCTTGCGCTCCAGCAGGGCATCGACGCGGTCGAGCCGCAGCCGCCCGCCGCCGATGCTGGCGGCGAGCGGGCGCGCGATGGTGCGGCCGATGGCGAAGCTCAGCATCGCGCCCGCGAGGGTGCCGATGCAGGCGAGCACGAACCCGAGGGCGGGCCCGTAGAGCGCGCCGGCGACCATCCCGATCAGCGAGGCCGGCAGCGCCCCGCTCACGACGACCGAGACCTGGATCACCGCGATCAGCACCCAGCCGAGGGGGCCGGCGTGCTCGCAGGCCGCGGCGATCCCGGCCGCCGCGGCGGTCACGGTCGCCGGGGAGGCGAGGCCAAGCAGCGTGCCGCCGGCGAGCACCAGCAGCAGCGCGGCGGCGAGCGGCCGCGCCAGGGCGGCGCGCAGCCGGGTCACGGGCGGGCTCCCGCCGCCGGACCGATGACGCCGTCCGGCCCATCCGTGAACAGCGGCGAGCGGCGGATGCCGCTGCGGTGCAGCCGGTAGGTCATTGCTGTGTCGAGCACGCCGAGCCCGTAGATCACGCTGCGGCGGAAGTTGATCGACGAGGCTTCCGGGAAATACTTGGTCGGACAGGAGATCTCGCCGACCCGGAACCCGTGGTGCAGCGCCTGGGCCAGCATCTGGTTGTCGAACACGAAGTCCTCGGAGCAGCGCAGCAGCGGGATCCGCTCCAGGGCGGTGCGGCTCCAGGCGCGGTAGCCGGTGTGGTACTCGGAGATCTTCTGGCCCATGACGATGTTCTGAAACAGCGTCAGGCCGCGGTTGGCGACGTACTTGTAGAGCGGCATGCCGCCGGTCAGCGCGCCGCCGCCGAGGATGCGCGAGGCCAGCACCGCGTCGTACTCGCCCGAGACGATCATCGACGCCATCGCGGTGACGAGGCGGGGCGAGTACTGGTAGTCGGGGTGGACCATGATGACGATGTCGGCGCCGCGCTCCAGGGCGGTGGCGTAGCAGGTCTTCTGGTTCCCGCCGTAGCCGCGGTTGCTCTGGTGGCGGATGGTGTGGATCCCGAGTTCCCGCGCGACCGCGACCGTGTCGTCGGTGCTGGCGTCGTCGGTGAGGATGACGTCGTCGACGATGTCGTGCGGGATCTCCGCGTAGGTGCGTCGCAGGGTGCTGGCCGCGTTGTAGGCGGGCAGGACCACGGCGAGTCTTCGGCCGTGCAGCATGGGAAGTCGTGACTCTCGCTGGGAAGGACGAGCGCGTGTCCGGACGAGGCCGGAGCCACACCGTCCTCTTCGGGGTGTCTGTGGCGGCTTTGCGTCAGGGGCCGGGCGGACCGGAGCGCTTGCGCCGGGGGGATGGGCGAACTCAGGTCGGGGGCGGTATCGGGCGCGGGGTGTGGCGGGACGGCAACAGGATCGCCGGGAGCGCGCGGACCAGCAGCCGGGCCGCGCCGACGACCTGCCGGGCCTCTTCGGGGTTGCGGCGCAGGGCGGCGCGCGCGAGGCGCAGCGGGATCTGCCCGAGCAGGACGGCCCCCGCCAGCGCCGCGGCGGCGGGGAGACCGTGGTGCTTGAGCGCATACTGGATCTGGCCGCGCAGGTAGTAGAACAGCCGCCGCTCCCGGACCGCCTCGGTGGTGCCCTGGCCGCGGTGCCAGACCGGAGCCTCGGCGACGTGGCGGACACGGAAGCCGAGCGTCCGCACCCGCGTGCAGAGGTCGACGTCCTCGTAATAGACGAAGAAGTCCTCGTCGAAGCCGCCGAGGGTGTCAAACAGGCGGCGCTCGATCATCAGGAAGGCGCCCATCACCTGATCGACGCTGCGGCTGCGGGCGTGGTCCCACTCGCGCATGAAGTGCGGCGGGAAGACCCACGGCAGGATCCGGTCGAGGGACAGCGCCTGCCACAGCAGGCTGGCGGCCGTCGGCTCGCGGGCGCAACTGCGCTGGATCGACCCGTCGGCGTCGCGCAGCTGCGCCCCGACCACGCCGACCCGCATGTCGCCGTCGAGCGCCGCCAGCGCGGTCCACAGACTGTCCGGCTCGACCCGGGTGTCGGGGTTGAGGAACAGGATCGCGGGCGCCCGCCCGGTCGCCGCCCCGAGGTTGCAGGCGCGGCCGAAGCCGAGGTTGTCGCGGTTGCGCAGCACGACGAGGTCGTGGCGGGAGGCCGGCAGGTCGGCGAGCGAGTCGTCGGTCGAGGCGTTGTCGACGACGACGACCCGCAGCGCCTCGGCGTCCCGGCTCGCGTCGAGGCTGGCGAGGCAGGCGCGCAGCAGGTCGCCGCTGTTCCAGTTGACGATCACCACGTCGAGGCGGGGGGCGGTCATGGGGCCGTCCCGATTGCCGGGAGAGCGCCGCTCTTACCTTCCCCCCTCTGCGGGGGAGGGTGCCCCGCGGAAGCGGGGCGGGTCGGGACGAAGTCCCGCGAGAGGGGAGCGCGACGCTGATCCAGGTGGCGCCCTACATCAAGGTCGCGCCCCCTCCAGAAGCGGCGTCCCCTCTCGGCGGGACTTCGTCCCGCTGCGCTCGCATCCGCTCGCCACCCTCCCCCGCGGAGGGGGGAGGGTTGGCGCCAGGCGGGACCCGCGATGCCAGCGATGATGTGGGAATAATTCACACGCGCCTTTTCCGTGCCAGAGCCACCGCTGTCAAGTCCGGAGCGGCAGCAGGCGGCGACCGGCTTACGCCTCCTCGTCCTCCGGCACCACGTCGACGGCGACGCGCAGCGTCTGGGCGCCCGAGCCGGAGATGATCCCGCTGACCGGCGCGACGTCGGCGTAGTCGCGCCCGCGCGCCACCACGACGTGGTCGTTGCCGGCCGCGATGCCGTTGGTCGGGTCGAAGCCGTGCCAGCGTCCCTCGCACCACAGCGCGACCCAGGCATGGCTCGCGTCGGCGCCTTCGAGGCGCTTCATCCCGGGCGGCGGCAGGGTGCGCAGGTAGCCGCTGACATAGGCCGCCGGCAGGCCGAGCCCGCGCAGGCCCGCGATCATGATGTGCGAGAAGTCCTGGCACACGCCGCGGCGCAGGGCGAAGGACTTGGCGAGCGGGGTCGCCACGTCGGTGGCGCCGCCGTCGAAGGAGAAGTCGCGGCGGATGCGCTGCATCAGGTCGAGGGCGCCCGCGACCGCGCCGCCGCCGGGCGGGAAGCTCTCGCGGGCGTAGTCGCTGACCTCGGGCACCAGCGGGACGCGCCGGCTCGGCGCGAGGCCGTGGAGCGGCGACTCCGCCCCGAGGTCGCGCGACGCGAGAACCGCCTCGCGCAGGCTCTCCCAGGACGGGCCGGTCGCGGGATCCGGCGGGGCCGGGCGCTCGACCCGGACCCGCGAGCGCGCCTCGATCCGGAACGACCGGTGCGGCTGCGTGACGGTGACCGTCACCGCGCGGTTGCCGAAGAAGTCGCGGGCGTCGTCGCGCCGTTCCGGGCCGGGCGTCACCGTGATGGCGTGGGACAGCACCTCCTGGCCGTCGCCGCTCTGCGGCGTCAGGCGGAGGGAGCAGAGGGCGTGGCCGACCGTGTTGCGGTAGGCGTAGGCCGTGAGGTGGCGCAGGGTGTAGATCACGCGAGGGCGACCAGGGTCTCGGGCCGCTCGGCCTCGGAGGTGCCGGGGAAGTAGCGGGCCGCGACCGCCTCGGCCACCGACCACAGCCGTGCCTCCCAGGCTTCCGCCACCGCCGGCGAGAGGGTGTCGGCCTCGGTGCTGGCGATCTCGCCCGACAGGGCGAGGACGAGGCGGGTCTGGCGCTCCGGCATCCCGTCCCGGCGCAGGCTGGACAGGTCGGCGAGGCGCTCGCGGATGCGCTCGACCTGGAAGGCGACCGAGCGCGGGTTGTAGGGGTCGAGCAGCACCATGTCCCGTACCGGCGCGAGGGCGACGCCGAGGATGTAGCGCGCGCCGTAGGAGATGCGCGAATCGACCAGTTCGAGCAGCACGCCGAGGTCGTCGGTGCTGGCGCCGTCGCCGGCGAAGACCCCGGCGAAGCGGCAGGTGTTGACCGCCCGTTCGAGCCGCCGGCCGAGTTCCACGAACGGCCAGCCGCCGGCGCGGTTCATGTTCTCCTGGGCGAGCCCCGACAGGGCCGCCGTCACAGCCAGCGCCCGCTCGGCGCGGTCGAGCAGGGCGGCCTCGGAATCGGCCGGGCCGGCGGGGTCGAGGGCGGCGAGGAGCTGGCTCACCGCCCGCCACGCCTCGCCCGACAGGCGCTCGCGCAGCGAGGCCGCGTTGCCGCGGGCCGAGCGGGCATGGGCCAGGGCCGAGCCCCAGAACTCGCCCCCCGACAGCGCCTGGGCGGCGAGGAGCGCCGCCGGACCCTCGGCCGAGGGCACCGCGCCCCAGGCCCGCAGCAGGTGGCGCAGCCGGGCCGAGGTGTCGACGTCCTCGCGCGCGAGCGAGACCGCGCCGGCGCCGTTGAGGAGCGCGGTGGCGAGCCGCACCATCGCCTCGGCCCGCTCCAGGTGGCGGCCGAACCAGAACAGGTTGTCGGCCGCCCGGCTCGGCAGCAGGCCGGGCACCCGGCGCACCGGCGCCCGGTCCGCCGGCGGCAGCATCGTCGCGGGCTCGACCGGGGCGTCGGACAGCACCCAGACGTCGGCCGCCCGCACCCCGGCGCCCATCGCCACCGGCTGCACGTCGGCGTGCTCGGCGATGCGGCAGAAGCCGCCGGGCATCACTTCCCAGCCGTCCGGGGTCCAGGCGGCGAAGACCCGCAGCACGAAGCGCCGGGGCACCAGCCCGGCGCCGTCCCAGACCGGCGCGGTCGAGAGGGCGATGCGCTCGTGGGCGACCCAGTCGCCGGGCCGGTCGCGCAGGGCCGCGGCGAGGCGGGCGGTCTCGTCGGGGTCGCGGGCGGCGCCGAAGGCCCGGCTGGTGAAGGCGCCCTGGGCCTGCTGGGCCGCCGGGCGCAGGGTCAGGTCGTCGAGGCGCGCGAGCGCCGCCTCCCGCTGGGCGGGGTCGCCGCACCACCACGCCGGCAGGCCGGGCAGGCGCAGTGCCTCGCCGAGGAGCCGCTCGGCCAGCGCCGGCAGGAACGGGCTCAGCCACGCGCCCTCGACGAGGCCGGAGCCGGGCATGTTGCCCATCGCGACCGTTCCGGCCCGAAGAGCCTCGACGAGGCCGGGCACGCCGAGCCGCGAGGTCGGGTTGAGGACCAGGGGATCGACGAAGTCGCCGTCGACCCGCCGCCACAGCACGTCGGCGCGCTTGAGCCCGGCGACGGTGCGCACGTGCAGCCGGCCGTCCTGCACCAGGAGGTCGTCGCCCTCGACCAGCGGCAGGCCGAGATAGCGCGCCAGCACCGCCTGCTCGACATAGGTGTCGCTGTAGGGGCCCGACGTCAGCAGGCAGATCCGCGGCTCGACCCGCTGCGCCGCCGCCGCGAGCCCGGCCCGGAAGGCGTGGTAGAACGGCGCCAGCCGCTCGACGTCGAGGGCGTTGTAGACGTCCGGCAGGGCGCGGGCGAGGACGAGGCGGTTCTCGAGGGCGTAGCCGGTGCCCGACGGCGCCTGGGTGCGGTCGGCGAGCACCCGCCAGCCGCCGTCGGGCCCGCGGGCGAGGTCGACGGCGTAGAGGTGGAGGTGGCGCCCGCCGGGCGGGGCGACGCCGTGGAGCGGGCGCAGGTATTCCGGGCTCGCCGCGACCGCGGCGGCCGGAATCAGCCCCTCGGCGGTCAGCCGCCCCTCGCCGTAGACGTCGGCCAGCACCGCTTCGAGGAGCGCGGCGCGCTGCGCCACCCCGGCGGCGATCGCCCGCCACTCGTCCGCCTCGACCAGCAGCGGCAGCACGCCGAGCGGCCAGTCGCGCTCGGCGGTCTCGCCGTAGACCCGGTAGGCGACGCCGGTGTCGTGGATGTGGCGCCCGGCCGAGGCGAAGCGCGCGACGATCTCGGACTCCGGCAGGGCGCCGAGCCGGTCGAGGAACCGGGCCCAGGCCGGCCGGATCGTCCCGTCCGGCCCGATCATCTCGTCGGGCACGCCGGGCAGCGGCGCGTAGGCGCCGCACCAGCGGGCGATCCGCGCCGCCGGGGTGTCGGAGGCCGGATCCGCTCCGGGTTCGGCCGCCGGATCGATCGCGGCGGCCGGCCCCGGATCCGCCGCGCGCGCGGCCCCGCTCATCGGGCCGGCGGCGCGCGCAGGTCGAGGGTGAGTGGGAACTCGCGCCGGAACTCCTCCGGCGGCACCGCCATCCGGCCCGGGGTGTGGCCGTGCTCCTGGAACCGGGCGAGGCGGCGCCCCTCGGCCTCGTAGGTGTTGATCGGGAAGGTCTCGTAGTTGCGCCCGCCCGGATGCGAGACGTGGTAGACGCAGCCGCCGAGCGAGCGCCCGCTCCAGGCGTCGATGATGTCGAAGGTCAGCGGCGAGTGGACCGGGATCGTCGGGTGCAGGCCCGAGGCCGGCTGCCACGCCTTGAAGCGCAGGCCCGCCACCAGCTCGCCGGAGCGCCCGGTCTCGGTCAGCGGCAGCCGGCGGCCGTTGCAGGCGACGACGTGGCGGCCCGGGGTGTAGCCCTCGACCTTGACTTGGAGCCGCTCGACCGAGGAATCGACGAAGCGCACCGTGCCGCCGATCGACCCCTCCTCGCCGAGCACGTGCCAGGGTTCGAGGGCCTGACGCAGTTCGAGCTTCACGCCGTCGTGGTCGACGCGGCCGAAGACCGGGAAGCGGAACTCGCCTTGCGCCTCGTACCAGCGCGGATCGAAGGCGTAGCCCGCCGCCCGCAGGTCGCCGAGCACGCCGAGGAAGTCCTGCCACAGGAAGTGCGGCAGCATGAACCGGTCGTGCAGGGCGGTGCCCCAGCGGACGAACCCGCCCTCCTGCGGCTCGCGCCACAGCCAGGCGATCAGGGCGCGCAGCAGCAATTGCTGGGCGAGGCTCATCCGGGCGTCCGGCGGCATCTCGAACGAGCGGAACTCGAGCAGGCCGAGCCGTCCGGTCGGCCCGTCGGGGGAGTACAGCTTGTCGATGCAGATCTCGGCCCGGTGGGTGTTGCCGGTCACGTCGACGAGGACGTTGCGGAACAGCCGGTCGACGAGCCAGAGCGGGATCTCCGGCGCCCCCGGCGCCGGGACCTGGGCGAGGGCGATCTCGAGTTCATACAGGCCGTCGTGGCGCGCCTCGTCCATCCGCGGCGCCTGGCTGGTCGGGCCGATGTAGAGACCCGAGAACAGGTAGGACAGCGACGGGTGGCGCTGCCAGTACAGGACGAGGCTCTTGAGCAGGTCGGGCCGGCGCAGGAACGGCGAATCGGCCGGGGTGGCGCCGCCGAGCACGACGTGGTTGCCGCCGCCGGTACCGGTGTGGCGGCCGTCGGTCATGAACTTCTGGGCGCCGAGCCGGGTCTCGCGGGCATCGGCGTAGAGGCCCGTGGTGATGTCCACCGCCTCGCGCCAGGTCTTGGCCGGATGGACGTTGACCTCGATCACGCCGGGATCGGGGGTGACCTTGATGACGTTCAGGCGCGGGTCGTAGGGCGGCTCGTAGCCCTCGACGTGGACCGGCAGGGCGAGTTCGGCCGCCACCGCCTCGATCTCGCCGAGCAGCACGAGGTACTCGTCGGCCCGCTCCAGCGGCGGCATGAACACGCACAGCACGCCGTCGCGCGGCTCGACCGCGAGCGCGGTGCGGACCGCGACGCCCTTCAGGGTCGCGGCGCGCTGGGCCTTGCCGCCCTCAGGCAGCTTGCCGCGCGGCTCGAGCGCGTCCTGGGGCGTGTAGTAGGGGTAGGATTCCGGCGGCACGAAGGGCAGCGAGGCCAGCGGCAGGCGCAGGCCGGCGGGCGAATCGCCCGAGGCGAGATAGATCGCGCCGCGCTTCATCTCCCAGCGCTCGGACACCCAGACCCGGTCGGCGCCGAGGGCGAGGTTGGTGAGCGGCAGCACGTAGCCGACCGGGGTCTCGACGCCGCGCTTGTAGACCCGCACCATCCGGGCCTGCGATTCCGGATCGCCGACCTTCGGGGCGAGCGGCGTGACGTTGACCGGAAGCTCGGCCTCGCGCTTCGACCAGTAGTCCGGATCCTCGAACATCGGCTGGACGTAGCCGTCGAGGCCGAGCCGGCGGGCGAGGCCGCGGGCGAACCGCTCGGCCTGGGCCGGGCCGGCCTCGCGCGGGCCGGTCTCCGAGGCGATGAGGTCGGGGTTCTTCCACACCGGCTGCCCGTCGCGGCGCCAGTACAGGCCGAAGGCCCAGCGCGGCAGGCTCTCGCCCGGGTACCACTTGCCCTGGCCGTAATGCAGCGCGCCGCCGGGGCCGAAGCGGTCGCGCAGGCGCCGGATCAGGGTGTCGGCGAGCCCGCGCTTGGTCGGCCCGACCGCGGCGGTGTTCCACTCGGGCGATTCGAAGTCGTCGACCGACACGAAGGTCGGCTCGCCGCCCATGGTCAGGCGCACGTCCTGGCGGTCGAGGTCGCCGTCGATGCGGTCGCCGAGGGCGTCCATCTCGGACCATGCCTCGTCGGAGAACGGGCGCGTCACCCGCGGCGCCTCGGCGATGCGCGAGACGGTCATCTCGAAGCCGAACTCGACCTCGGCCGGGCCCGCGAGGCCGGCGATCGGCGCGGCGGTGCGGTAATGCGGCGCCGCCGCGAGCGGGATGTGGCCCTCGCCGCAGAGCAGGCCGGAGGTGGCGTCGAGCCCGATCCAGCCGGCGCCCGGGACGTAGACCTCGGCCCAGGCGTGCAGGTCGGTGAAGTCGGTGCTGGTGCCGGCCGGGCCGTCGACCGCGGTGGTGTCGGGGACGAGCTGGATCAGGTAGCCGGAGACGAAGCGGGCGGCGAGGCCGAGGCGGCGCAGCACCTGCACCAGCAGCCACGCCGAGTCGCGGCACGACCCGCTCGCCTTGGTCAGGGTCTCGTCCGGCGTCTGCACGCCGGGCTCCATCCGCACCACGTAGGAGACCGAATCGCGCACCAGGGTGTTGAGCGCGACGAGGAACTGCACCGTGTTCGGCTCGGTCGGCAGCCGCTCCATCAGGGCGTCGACGGCGGGCCCGGTCTCCTCGACCTTGAGGTAGGGGGCGAGCTCGTCGCGCAGGTCCTCGTCGTAGGCGAAGGGCCGGGTCTGGGCGTAGTCCTCGACGAAGAAGTCGAACGGGTTGATCACCGACATGTCGGCGGTGAGGTCGACCTCGATCCGCAGGCGCGTCGTCTGCTCGGGAAAGACCAGCCGGGCGAGCCAGTTGCCGTTGGGGTCCTGCTGCCAGTTCACGAAGTGGTTGGCCGGCTCGACCTTCAGGGCGTAGCTCAGGATCCGGGTGCGGGCATGCGGAGCCGGGCGCAGCCGGATCACCTGCGGGCCGAGCGTGACGGGTCGGTCATAGGTGTACGACGTCACATGATGCAGGGCGGCCTTGATCGACACGGCGACTCCAACTGTCTCGCGGCTGTACTTCGGAAGGATGTCCTCGGAGGGCAGGGTTCTACACGGGCAGGCCCCGGTCGTCAGCAGCGGGTTTTCGCGTGGCGGACACTCGGGTTCGGCATGCCCCCGGAGGAAAACCGTCCCGGCCGAGTTTCGCAAGACTCGTGCCGCCTGTGGATCGACTCGGAACCTGACGCAGGGCTAGACCTTACTGAGAGACGAGGCGCTGCGCTGCGGCGGCAACCCCCGGCGCTCGGGCCACGGACGCACCCATGAAGATCTTCCAGTGCCAAGCCTGCGAGCAGCCGCTGCATTTCGAGCATGCGCGCTGCGAGAGCTGCGAGCGGCCGGTCGGCTACGATCCGCTCCGGACCGACCTCGTCGCCCTGGAGCCCGAGGGCGAGGCGTGGCGGGCCTTCGCTGAACCCGCCAGCCGCTACCGGCTGTGCGCCAATGCCGGGTTCGGCGCCTGCAACTGGCTGGTCCCGGCCGCCTCCGGCGAGTCCTACTGCCTCGCCTGCCGGCACAACCGGGTGGTGCCCGACCTCTCGGTCGACTGGAACCTCGTGCGCTGGCGCGAGATCGAGGTCGCCAAGCGCCGGCTGTTCTACTCGATGCTGCGCATGAACCTGCCGCTTGCCGACCGGCGCAGCGACCCGGCCGGCCTCGCCTTCGACTTCCTGGTCGATCCGTCCGAGGCCCATCTCCTCGGGCCGCCGGTGCTCACCGGCCACGACAACGGCCTCATAACCCTCAACCTCGCCGAGGCCGACGACGTCGAGCGCGAGCGTCGCCGCACCCTGTTCGGCGAGCACTACCGCACCCTGCTCGGGCATTTCCGCCACGAGATCGGGCATTACTTCTGGAACGTGCTGGTCCGGCACGACCCGTGCCTGCCGCGGTTCCGGGCGGTGTTCGGCGACGAGCGCGCCGATTACGGCCTCGCGCTCCAGCGCCACTACGCCCACGGCCCCGGCGAGGGCTGGCAGGAGCACTTCGTCTCGTCCTACGCCACCTCCCACCCGTGGGAGGACTTCGCCGAGACCTGGGCGCACTACATGCACATCGTCGACACGCTCGAGACCGCGAGCAGCTTCGGTCTGCGGGTCGAGCCGAAACTGCGGACCGGGCTCGACCTCGGCGCCCGCATCGATCTCGATCCCTACCGGCACGAGTTCGGCCGCCTGATCGAGGCGTGGCTGCCCCTGACCTTCGCGATGAACTCGCTCAACCGCAGCATGGGGCAGTCGGACCTCTACCCGTTCCGGCTCACCCCGTCGGTGATCGGCAAGCTGTCCTTCGTCCACGACCGGATCGCCGCCCGGCCCGACTCGAACGATTCGATCGCCGACACCCTGCGGGCGCTGATCGCCGGCCTGCGCCAGCGCGTCGCCTCGCCCCGCTACGCCTGAGCGCTCCGTCCCGGTTCCGCCGTCGCCCCGCCGCAAGCTTAGCTGTGGCGGGGTGGCAACACCGCGAAACCATCCCAGGTTTGCCTCAGGGCCTGCCCGCCCCCGCCGCGATCCCGCCATAAACCGGCGGCACCTCAACGGCCACGTCTAAGAGATTGTGGTCTCAGCGGTTTATCGGGCCCGATCGAATCTTTCCAAGCCCGCTTCCGACCCTGGCGGACGAGTCGTCCGGCCGCGGTGCGTGGCGGTCCGGCCTGCGGCCGGAAACGGTTCGTGCAGGGGAGGGAGTGCACGGGAACAAGGCATGACGGTCGGTCGAGACTGTCATGCAGCAGCCTACGGGACCGGACATGGAGAAACCATGTTTGTTCCGGAACCAGACAGGGAACCACAGGGGGAAACGGGCTTCGCCGGGTTCGGTTGCAGGCCGGGCGACGTCGAAGGACCGGACGAACCGGTCCGCCGGAAGAGAGAACGGGTACGGGACAAGGCCATGGACGCGCGTCACACCACCGACAAGTCGAAGCTGCCGAGCCGCTACGTCACCGAGGGGCCGGAGCGGGCGCCGCACCGCTCGTACCTCTACGCGATGGGGCTCACCCGCGAGCAGATCCACCAGCCGCTGGTCGGCGTCGCCTCGTGCTGGAACGAGGCCGCCCCGTGCAACATCTCGCTGATGCGCCAGGCGCAGTCGGTGAAGAAGGGCGTCGCCGCCGCCGGCGGCACCCCGCGCGAGTTCTGCACCATCACGGTCACCGACGGCATCGCGATGGGCCATCGCGGCATGCGCGCCTCGCTGCCCTCGCGCGAGGTCATCGCCGATTCGGTCGAGCTGACCATGCGCGGCCACGCCTACGACGCGCTGATCGGGCTCGCCGGCTGCGACAAGTCCCTGCCCGGCATGATGATGGCGATGGTGCGCCTCAACGTGCCGTCGATCTTTATCTACGGCGGCTCGATCCTGCCGGGCTCGTTCCGCGGCCGTCCGGTGACGGTGCAGGACCTGTTCGAGGCGGTCGGCAAGCACTCGGTCGGCGCGATGAGCGACGACGACCTCGACGAGCTGGAGCAGGTCGCCTGTCCGTCCGCCGGCGCCTGTGGCGCGCAGTTCACCGCCAACACGATGGCGACCGTCTCCGAGGCGATCGGCCTCGCGCTGCCCTACTCGGCGGGCGCGCCGGCTCCCTACGAGATCCGCGACCGGTTCTGCGCCACCGCCGGCGAGATGGTGATGGAGCTCGTGGCCAAGAACATCCGCCCCCGCGACATCGTCACCCGCAAGGCGCTGGAGAACGCCGCCACGGTCGTCGCGGCCTCCGGCGGCTCGACCAACGCGGCCCTGCACCTGCCGGCGATCGCCCATGAATGCGGCATCCACTTCGACCTGTTCGACGTCGCCGAGATCTTCAAGCGCACCCCCTACGTCGCCGACCTGAAGCCCGGCGGGCGCTACGTCGCCAAGGACATGTTCGAGGTCGGCGGCATCCCGCTGCTGATGAAGACTCTGCTCGACCACGGCTACCTGCACGGCGACTGCCTCACCGTCACCGGCCGCACCATCGCGGAGAACCTCGCCAAGGTGGCGTGGAACCCCGACCAGGACGTGGTGCGCCCGGCCGACCAGCCGATCACCCCGACCGGCGGCGTCGTCGGCCTGCGCGGCAACCTCGCCCCCGAGGGCGCGATCGTGAAGGTCGCGGGCATGCCGCTGGACAAGCAGGTCTTCACCGGCCCGGCCCGGGTGTTCGACAACGAGGAAGCCTGCTTCGAGGCGGTCAAGAACCGCCAGTACGCCGAGGGCGACGTCCTCGTCATCCGCTACGAGGGCCCGAAGGGCGGCCCCGGCATGCGCGAGATGCTGTCGACCACCGCCGCCCTCTACGGCCAGGGCATGGGCGACAAGGTCGCGCTCATCACCGACGGCCGGTTCTCGGGCGCGACCCGCGGCTTCTGCGTCGGCCATGTCGGGCCGGAGGCGGCGGTCGGCGGGCCGATCGGGCTGCTCGAGGACGGCGACGTCATCCATCTCGACGCGATCCAGGGCATCCTGTCGGTCGACCTGTCGGACGACGAGCTGGCCCGGCGCCGGGCGGCCTGGCAGCCGCGCGCCAACGATTCCACCTCCGGCTACCTCTGGAAGTACGCCCAGACCGTCGGACCCGCCGTGAACGGGGCCGTGACCCATCCGGGCGGCGCCCAGGAGATCCTGTCCTATGCGGACATCTAGGGACGGCTCCGGCCGTGCCGGCCGCGGGCTCCTGTTGACTGCGGTGCTGCTCGGTTCGGGTCTCCTCGGGCCGGGGCTCCCCGGCCCGGCCGTCGCGCTCGACGCGACGGCCCGCATCCCGGTCCCGCCGGCCGGGGCCTACCGCAACGCCCGCGAGGCGGTGCGGACGGGCGTGCGCGACTACAATGCCGGCGACAAGGAAGGGGCGGCCCGCGCCCTCGAATACGCCGCGGGCCAGGGCCACGCCCTGGCGCTGTGGAAGCTCGGCCGCATGTATGCCGAGGGCGACGGCGTCCCGCACGACGACCTCAAGGCGTTCGAGTTCTTCTCCAAGATCGCCGACGAGAACGCCGACGACGGCCCGGATTCGACCAACGCGACCGTGGTGGCGAGCGCGTTCACGGCGCTCGGCCGCTACTTCCTCGACGGGATCAAGGGCTCCTACGTCCAGCCCAACGTCGAGCGCGCCTACGACATGTTCAACTACGCGGCGACGTATTTCGGCGACCCGAACGCGCAGTACAACCTCGCCCGTCTCTACCTCGACGGCACCGGCGTGACCCAGGATCCGCGGCAGGCGGCGCGCTGGTTCAACCTCGCGGCCGAGAAGGGCCATCCGGCGGCGCAGGCGCTGCTCGGGCAATTGCTGATGAACGGCCAGGGGGTGCCGGTCCAGCGCGCCCGCGGCCTCGCCTGGCTGACGCTCGCCCGCGACGCCGCCGAGGGGCCGAAGGACCAGTGGATCGTCGGCCTGCAGGAGCAGGCGCTCGCCGCGACCTCCGAGCGCGACCGCGCCGACGCCCAGGCCCAGGTCGACGGGTTCTACCGCCGCAGCGCCACCGCCCGCGCGCGGTAGGCCGCGCGGAGGCACGGGCTATCCGCGGCGGGCCGCCAGGGCCGTCCGGAACGAGGGCCGCGCCAGCGTGGCGGCGACATAGGCGGCCAGCCGCGGCCAGCGCCCGGCATCGACCTCCTCCCCGGCCATCGCGAGGTTGGCGAACCCGACCGTCACCGACACGTCCGCGAGGCTGAAGCGGTCGCCGGCCAGGAACGGGCCATCGATCTGCGCCTCGATGTGGTCGAACAGCGGCGGCAATTCGCGGGTGAGGGCCTTCTCGACCACCGCCTCGTCGCCCGGCATCTTCATGAGCTTGGGCCGCAGCACCCGGTGCACGAAAGGCTTGATCAGCACCGGAAACAGTTCGGTATCGCCGAACTCGTCGAACCAGATCGCCCGGCCGAGGTCGCGCGCATCCGCCGGCAGCAGCGCCGGCGCCGGGTGGCCGCGCTCGAGGTAGTGGATGATCGCCGAGGAATCGGCGAGGCGGAACCCGTCGTCGTCGATGGCCGGGATCTTGCCGACCGGGCTCGCGGCCTGGAAGTCCGGATCGGGATCGTGGAAGCGCAGCGGGACGTGCTCGAACGGCACGCCCTTCTCGGCGAGCACGACCAGCACCTTGCGCACGAAGGGCGACAGCCCGGTGCCGTACAGGATCATGCGCACCTCCCCCCGTCTTTGACCCAGGGGCATATAGGTCAGTCCAGGTCGAGATCCACCGTCACCGGCACGTGATCCGACGGCTTGTCGAGGCCGCGCAGGTGCTTCTGCACCGAGGCCGAGACCAGACGGTCGGCGGCCTGGGGCGAGAGCAGCAGATGGTCGATGCGGATGCCCTGGTTGCGGGGCCAGCAGCCGGCCTGATAGTCCCAGAAGCTGTAGACCCCCGGCCGTTCGTCGCAGGCCCGCAGGCCGTCGGTGTAGCCCTCGTTGAGCAGGGCCCGGAACGCCGCCCGGCTCTGGGGCAGGAACAGCGCGTCGTGGATCCAGGCATCCGGGTCGGCGGCGTCGGCGCGCTCCGGGATCACGTTGTAGTCGCCGGCCAGCACCACGAACTCCTCGCTCTCGCGCAAGGCCCGGGCATGGGCGTGCAGCCGGCGCAGGAAGGCGAGCTTGTAGTCGTATTTCGGCGTGCCGACCGGGTTGCCGTTCGGCAGGTAGATCGAGGCGACCCGCAGCACGCCCCCCGGCGTCGGGATGCCGGCCTCGATGTAGCGGGCCTGCACGTCCTCGGGGTCGCCCGGCAGGCCGCGGCGGATGTCCTGGAGCGGCAGCGGCCGGCGGGCCAGCAGCGCGACGCCGTTGAACGCCTTCTGGCCGTGGGTGGCGACGACGTAGCCGGCCTCCTCGATCTCGGTGCGCGGAAACGCGTCGTCGACGCATTTCAGCTCCTGGAGGCAGACGATGTCGGGCTTCGCCTCGTCGAGGAAGCCGAGCAGGTGGCCGAGGCGCTGCTTGACCGAATTGACGTTCCAGGTGGTGATCCGCATCTCGCCCCGCGCGACGGCTGCCGCCGGCCGGGCCGGCGCGGCCCGTCATCGGGGTTTCGCGACGCGCTGGCAAGGCGGGGGCGAATCTCGAAGGACGGGCGATGGCGGGCGGGTGGTGGGAGCCGGTGCGGGCCTATTGCGAGCGCACCGGCCCGGAGGTGTGGGCCGAGCCGCTGAACGCGGTCTCGAACGCCGCGTTCCTGGTCGCGGCCCTGGTGCTGTGGCGGGAGGGCCGGGGGCGGCGCGACGCCACCGCGGCGGCCCTGACCGGGCTCGTCGCCGTCATCGGCGTCGGCAGCACGCTGTTCCACACGCTTGCCGTGCGCTGGTCGATGCTCGCCGACGTGATCCCGATCGCGGTGTTCATCCACGCCGCCTTCCTGGTGATGGTCCGGCGCCTCCTCGGGCTCGGCGCCGTCGCGGGCGTGGCCGCGACCCTCGCCTTCGCGGCCGCCGCCGCCGGGTTCGAGCCCGCCCTGTCGGCCCTCGCCGGCACGCCGCTCGGGCCGGCGACCAACGGCTCGATCGACTACGCCCCGGCGGCCCTGGCGCTGGTCGGCGTCGGCGCGGCCGGGCTCGCCGCGGCGCCCCCCGGCCGGCGATGGGCGGGACGGGCGCTGATCGGTCTCGGCCTCGTCTTCGCGGCCTCCCTCGGAGCCCGCACCCTCGACCCGAGCCTGTGCGCCGCGGTTCCCGTCGGCACGCACTGGCTCTGGCACCTGCTCAACGCCGTCGTGCTCTACGGGCTGGTCCGCACCGCCCGCCGGCTCGGTCCGGCCGGCCACGCGACGTAGCGGCAGGGACCGTGGAGCGCGAACCGGCCGGGCTTCCTTGCGCGGGGACCTGAACCGTTGCAGAAGGACGCCGCCCGCGGGGCCGCCCCGGCGGCCCGCCCGGGTCCGTCCGCCCGGGCCCGGATCGTGCATCATCGCCCCGTTGGCATGCGGGGCGGCGCGGCGGATGATGCTGAGGATGCTCGACCATGACACAGGAACTCCGCCTCGGCATCGCCGGCCTCGGAACGGTCGGAGCCTCCGTCATCCGCATGATCGCCCGCCGCGGGGAGGCGCTGTCGCGCACCGGCATGACCATCCGGGTCACCGCGGTCTCGGCCCGCGACCGCAGCCGCGACCGCGGCCTCGACCTCTCCGGCGTGACGTGGTTCGACGATCCGGTGGCGCTGGCGCGCTCGGGCGAGGTCGATTGCGTCGTCGAGCTGATCGGCGGCGCCGAGGGCGCGGCCAAGCGGACCGTCGAGGCGGCGCTCGCCGCCGGGAAGCCGGTGGTCACCGCCAACAAGGCGCTGCTCGCCCATCACGGCCTCGCCCTCGCCCGGGCCGCGGAAGCCTCCGGCGTGTCCCTCGCCTGCGAGGCCTCGGTCGCCGGCGGCATCCCGGTCATCAAGGTCCTGCGCGAGGCGCTCGCCGGCAACGCGATCTCGCGGGTCTACGGAATCCTCAACGGCACCTGCAACTACATCCTCAGCCGGATGGAGCTTGAGGGCCTGACGTTCGAGGCGTGCCTGAAGGACGCGCAGGCCCTCGGCTACGCCGAGGCCGACCCGACCTTCGACGTCGAGGGCTTCGACACCGCCCACAAGCTCGCGATCCTCACCAGCCTCGCCTTCGGCACCGCGCCCGACGCGGACGGCGTCTCGGTCGAGGGCATCTCGGCGATCACGCCCCTCGACCTGCGCATGGCCGACGAGCTCGGCTACCGGATCAAGCTGCTCGGCGTGGCGGAAGCCACCTCCGCGGGAATCGAGCAGCGGGTCCACCCGACGATGGTGCCGAAATCCTCGGCCATCGCGCAGGTGATGGGCGTGACCAACGCGGTCACCATCGACAGCGACGCCCTGCGCGAGCTGACCCTGATCGGGCCGGGCGCCGGCGGCGAGGCGACCGCCTCGGCGGTCGTCGCCGACATCGCCGATCTCGCGGCGGGGCGCACCGCCCCGGCCTTCGGGCGCCCGGCGACGGCGCTGGCGCCGCCGGCCCGGGCCGAGATGCAGCGCCACGAGGGCGGCTACTACATCCGCCTCTCGGTCCACGACCGTCCCGGCGTCGCCGCCGGCGTCGCGACCCGGATGGCCGAGCGCGAGATCTCGCTCGAGAGCATCCTGCAGCGCCGGTCCGAGGTCGCGGCGACCCAGGACAGGCGCGGGCGGTCCGGCATGCCGGTGCCGCTGGTGCTCATCACCTACGCGGCGACCGAGGCCGCGATCCGCGCCAGCCTCGACGCGATGGCGAGCGACGGGTTCCTGGCCGAGCCGCCGCAGGTCATCCGCATCGAGCGGGAATGACGGGATAACGGCGCGGAACGACGATACGGTCGAGCTTCAAGCGGAGCCCGACCTGCCCTAAGACGGGCGACACGCAGTGGGGATGAGCCAAGCAATGTCCGACGCGACCAAGACCAGCCCGAGCCTCGTCATCGAGCGGATGCTCACCCTCGAACTGGTGCGCGTCACCGAGCGGGCCGCGGTGGCGGCCGCCCGCCTGCGCGGCCAGGGCAACGAGAAGGCCGCCGACCAGGCCGCCGTCGACGCGATGCGGCGCGAGCTGAACAGCCTGCCGATCGACGGCACCGTGGTGATCGGCGAGGGCGAGCGCGACGAGGCGCCGATGCTGTTCATCGGCGAGCGCCTCGGCAACGGGTCGGGCCCGAAGGTCGACATCGCGGTCGACCCGCTGGAAGGCACGACCCTGTGCGCCAAGGACATGCCGGGCTCGATCGCCGTGATGGCGATGGCCGAGGGCGGCACGCTGCTCGCCGCGCCGGACGTGTACATGCACAAGATCGCGGTCGGCCCCGGCTACCCGGCCGGCATCGTCCACCTCGACGCGACCCCCGAGGAGAACATCCAGGCGGTCGCCAAGGCCAAGGGCGTCCCGACCTCCGAGATCACCGCCCTCGTCCTCGACCGGCCGCGCCACACCGACCTGATCGCGGCGATCCGCCGGACCGGGGCCGGCATCCGGCTGATCTCCGACGGCGACGTCGCCGGGGTGATCTTCACCAGCATGCCGGAGGAGACCGGCGTCGACATCTATCTCGGCATCGGCGCCGCCCCCGAGGGCGTGCTGGCGGCCGGCGCCCTGCGCTGCATCGGCGGCCAGATGCAGGGCCGGCTGATCCTCGACACCCAGGAGAAGCGCGACCGCGCCGCCAAGATGGGCGTCACCGACCCGGACCGGATCTACTCGGTCGACGACCTCTGCCGCGGCGACGTGGTGGTGGCGGCGACCGGCGTCACCGACGGCGCGCTGCTCAAGGGCGTGCGCTTCGGCCGCGACGTGATCCACACCGAGACCATCGTCTACCGCTCCTACACCGGCACCGTCCGTCGCATCCAGGCCGAGCACCGCAACCTCGGCAAGTTCAAGCTCGGCTGACCGGGCCCCGGATCGGGGCCGTACCCCTCCGGCCGCCACCGTCTCGCCAGCCCGCGCGGCGCGGGAGCGAAGCCGGGACCGGCATCGCTTCGGCGCCCGCACGGGCGATCGCCGCGATCCCGCAGGGTCCGTTCCGGCGATCGGCGCTCAGGCTCCCGGCCGCGAAGCCGGCCTGGACTGAGCCGAGAACCGCATGATCTCGGCGGCGAGGCGGTCGAGGGGCGCGGTTCGCACCGCGGCGCCGCGCCCGATCGCCTCCTTGGGCATGCCGAACACGACGCAGCTCTCCTCGTCCTGCGCGATCGTGTGCGCGCCGGCCCGGCGCATCTCGAGCAGCCCGTTGGCGCCGTCGTCGCCCATCCCGGTCATCAGGATGCCCAGGGCGTTGCCCCCCGCCGCCTGGGCCGCCGAGCGGAACAGCACGTCGACCGAGGGGCAGTGCCGCGAGACCAGCGGCCCGTTGCGGATCGACACCGTGTAGTGCCCGCCGCTGCGCTGGAGCAGCATGTGCCGCCCGCCCGGCGCCACCAGGGCACGGCCGGGCAGGACCGCGTCGCCGTCCTCGGCCTCCTTGACGGCGATCGCGCACAGGCCGTCGAGCCGCCGGGCGAAGGCGGCGGTGAAGTGCGCCGGCATGTGCTGCACGATGACGATCCCCGGGCAGGCCGCCGGAAGGGCTTCGAGGACGTCGCGCAGGGCCTCCGTCCCGCCGGTCGAGGCGCCCAGGCACACCACCCGGTCGGAGGCCGCGACGGTGCGCCCGGGGAGCGGCGGCGGCAGCACCGCGTCGGCCGACAGCTTGGCCTCGACCGGGCGCATCGCGCTCCGGGCCGGACGCGGCCGGGCGCGGGCGGCGGCCCGCACGGCGTCGCGGAGCCGCTCGGACGACTCGACCAGGAACTCGCGGGTATCGACCCGCGGCTTGGGCAGCACGTCGACGGCGCCGGCCTCCAGCACCTCGAACAGCGTCCGCGAGCCGCGCTCGGTCAGCGTCGAGCACACGATCACGGGAATCGGCCGCTGCGCCATGATCTTGCGCAGGAAGGTGAGGCCGTCCATGCGCGGCATCTCGAGGTCGAGGATCAGCACGTCCGGAACCTCGTCCCGGATCCGCCGCGCCGCCGCGAACGGGTCGGCGGCCGTACCGACGACCGCGATGTCGGGCGCCTCTTCGAGGATCCCCGTCAGCGTCTGCCGGACCGAGGCGGAATCGTCGACGATGAGCACGCGGATGGGAGCGTCCCTGGTCACGGCAGCGGATCCTTGGTCCGGCGGAACACGGTCGACGCATCCTGGATCAGGCCCGGCACCCCGGTGCCCGCCATCGATTCGGAATGGCCGACCACGAGGTAGCCGCCGGGGCGCAGGTGCCCGGCGAGCCGCGTCAGCACCGCCTTCTGGGTCGGCTTGTCGAAGTAGATCAGCACGTTGCGGCAGAACACGATGTCGACGTCGCGGTCGACCGGGTAGGCGTCGTCCATCAGGTTGAGGTGTCGGAACCGCACCCTCCGGCGCAGCTCGGGCACGATCCGCCCTTCCGCCCGCGCCGGATCCCGGGCGGTCATCACGTAGCGCCGGCGCAGGAGCGGCGGCACCGCGTCCAGCATCGCGGTCGGGTAGATGCCGGCGGAGGCCACCCGCAGCACCTCCATCGAGACGTCGGTGCCGAGCACGACGTAGCCGGGCCCGGCCCCGTCCACCGCCATCGCGTCGAGCGCCATCGCGAGGCTGTAGGCCTCCGCCCCCGTCGAGGCGGCGGCACTCCACACCTTCAGTATCGCCCGCCCGGGGCGGGACAGGCGCGGCACCATCTCGTCGCGCAGGCAATCGAAATGCGCCGGCTCGCGGAAGAAGTCGGTCTTGTTGGTGGTGACGCAATCGACCAGATGCACGAACTCGTCGGCGAGGTGCCCGGCCTCGAACAGGTGGCGGCCGTAGGCGTCCAGGCTGTCGAGGTCGAGGGCCCGCATCCGCTTGCGCAGCCGGCCCTCCAGCATCGTGCGCTTGGTGTCCGGGATCTGGATCCCGACCCGGTCCTGGATCAGGTCGGCGACCGCCCGGAAGTGGCGGTCGCTCAGGGTCTCGGCGGCCGGCACGGCGCTCAGGCCGCCATCTCGGGGGCGAGGAGGGCGCCGTCCTCGCCGGCCAGCAGCGCGGCGAGGTCGAACACCACCACGAAGCTCTCGCCCCGCCGTCCGATCCCCGCGATGTAGTCCGACCGCCAGCGCCCGCCGACCTCGGGCGCCGCCTCCATCTCGGCGCTGTCCAGTTCGGTCACCTCGATCACCCGGTCGGCCACCACACCCACCCGCAGCGGCCGTCCCCGAACCGGAACGTGCAGCAGGATGATCCGCGTCGCCGGCGTCGGCGCCGCCGGCGCCAGACCCAGCCGCACGCGCAGGTCCACGACCGGGTAGCTCTGCCCGCGCACGTCGATCATCCCCAGAAGCGAGCCCGGCGCCTGCGGAAGCGCCGCCGCCGGACGGTAGTCGAGGATCTCGTGGACGTGCTCGACGTCGATCCCGAAGGTCTCGGGCCCCAGGCCCAGCGTCAGGTACTGCCACACGCTCGCCATCGCGGCGCTCCAGCGGTCGGACCGGCCGCGGCCGGTGGCTTCGGGGGGCGGGGACCGATCCCCGCCGTGGCTCGTCAGGCGGAGCGCCGGAACTCGGCGTCGTGGGCGTCGCCCTCGCCCATGTCGAGGGCGAAGCCGCCGCCCGCGGCGCTGCGGGCGGGCTTGCGTCCCGCCCCTGCCGGGCGCGGCCGGGCGGTCGCGGGGGCCGCCATCCGGGTGGCCGCGCCGCGCAACTGCGCCAGCGAGGCGTCGAGCGCCGGGGCCGGCGCGGCTTCGAGGCGGAAATACGCGATCGTCGCCTGCAGCCGCTCGGCCTGGGCGGCGAGCTCCTCGGAGGTCGCCGAGACCTGCTCGGAGGCGCTGGCGTTCTGCTGCGTGACCTTGTCGAGCTGCTGGATCGCCTGGTTGATCTGGGCGGCGCCGACATCCTGCTCGCGGCAGGCCGCCGTGATCTCCTCGACCAGCGCGGCCGTGCGCTTGATGTCGGGCACCAGACGCCCCAGCCGCTCGCCGGCCGAGCGCGCCGCGGCCACGGTGTCGTCCGACAGCGTGCCGATCTCGGCCGCCGCCGCCTGGCTGCGCTCGGCGAGCTTGCGGACCTCGGAGGCGACCACCGCGAAGCCGCGGCCGTGCTCGCCGGCGCGGGCGGCCTCGACGGCGGCGTTGAGGGCCAGCAGGTCGGTCTGGCGGGCGATCTCCTGCACGATGGTGATCTTGCGGGCGATGGTCTGCATCGCCTCGACGGCCTGGATCACCGCCGCGCCGCTGGCCTCGGCGTCCCGCGCCGACTGGCGCGCGATCGTCTCGGTCTGGCCGGCGTTGTCGGCGTTCTGGCGCACGTTGGCGGCCATCTCCTCCATCGAGGCGGACGCCTCCTCCGTCGAGGACGCCTGCTCGGTCGAGCCCTGAGACAGTTGCTCGGCCGACGCAGACAGCTCCTGCGAGCCTGCCGACACGTTCGATGCCGCATGCGTGGCGTCCGCCACCACGGCGCGCAGCCGCTCCAGCATCGTCTGCAAGGCGAGCCCCATCGTGTCCCTGTCCGACAGCGGCTTGGCCGCGACGGTGAGGTCGCCGCCGGCGATCGCGGTGGCGAGGCCCGCCGTCGCGCCGAGATTGGCGGTCATGCGGTTCATCGCCGCCACGAGGTCGCCGATCTCGTCGCGGGAGGTCCCGCTCACGGTCTGGCTGAGGTCGCCCGCCGCCACCGCGTCCGCAAGGGCGACGGCCCGGCCGAGCCCGCGGGAGATCGACACGGCGAGCCATGTCGCCAGCCCGAGGCCGAGGAGCAGCGCGGCGGCGACCACGGCGACCAGGGCGGTCTGCCCCTGGGCCGCCTCGGAGCGGGCGGTGGCCACCGCGCCGGTCATCCGGCGGTTCTGGAACTCGGCCAGGGCATCGAAGGCGCGCAACGCCGTGGTGGTCGCGGTCGCGTAGTCGCCCGAGGCGAGTTCGACCGCCCTGATCGACGAGCCGGTCTCGACGGTGGCGAGCGCCTTCTGGAACGAGCCCGACCAGGCGCCGAACTTCTGCCGCAGCCCCTCGGCGCTGCCCGCCCCGAGGCCGCCCAGACCCACGAGGCCGTCGAAGGCCCGGCCGATCTCCTCGCGGGTCCGCCTGGCCGCCGCGACCCGCTGTTCCAGCGCGGCGACGGTGGAGGCCCCCAGCGCCGACTGGAGCTGACCCCAGGCGCGCTCGACGCGGACCTCCAGCAGGGCGGCGGACCGCGCCACCTCGTCGTCGGTCCCGGAGCGGCTGCCGGCGAGGGCGTCGAGGTCGGACCGCAGCGCGGCCATCGCCGGCCGGCCGACCGCCTCGATCTCCGCCAGGGCGCGGATGCTCGAATTCTGCTGGGTCAGCTCCAGGGTCCGCAGGCCGACCGACCGCTGGGTCTCGTACTTCGCCAACAGATCGTCGAACAGGCGCCGGCCTTCCTCGGACGTGATGTAGGTCCTGGCCTGCGCCATGGCGGCGAGGCCGGCCGTGCGGCTGTCGGCGGCACGCTTGGCGAACTCGGCCATCTGGGCGTCGTCGGGGCTGATGACCGCGGCGCGGACGTTGGAATTGTCGCGCAGCGCGTGGGCCTTGGCGTCGAGAACGAGGTTCTGCACCTCCGCCCGGCTGACCACGTACTTCATCGCCTCCTCGTCGGCCGTCAGTCCCCGGTAGCCGACGCCGCCCGCGGCGGCGGTGAGAAGCAGCGTGGCCGAGAAGCCGAGCGCCAGCTTGGCCTTGATGGTGAAACGCATCGTCGACGCCCCCTTCAGATCGTTATGCGAGAATGGTTTCGAGGTCGGGGACGAGCACGAACTCGTCGCCGCATTTCACGATCGAGCGCACGTAGTCGGGCCGCCAGCGCGTCCCCAGCCGCGGCACCGGCCGGTGGTCCGACGACCGGATCTCGGTCACCTCGAACACCTTGTCGGCCACCACCGCCACCACCACCGGCTCGTCCGCCAGCCGTGTCTCCACCACCACGTACCGCGTGTCCGCTCCCGCCGATCCCGGCTCCATCCCGAACCGCTCGCGCAGGTCGGCCAGCGGCACCACGTTGCCGCGCACGTTCACCACGTGCCCGACATGGCCCCGCGCCCCCGCCACCCGCGTCGCCGGGATCGGATCGATGATCTCCCGCACCATCCCGGCCGCGAACGCGAACGTCTCGGTCCCGATCCGCAGGAGCACCACCGGCTCGGCCCCGAACCGGTCCGCCGCGCCCTCCACCCCGTTCATCACGCCACCTCCCGGTACGATCCCGCCGGTCCCCCGGCGGCCACGAGCTGACCCACGTCGAGGATCAGCGCCGCCGTCCCGTCCCCCAGGATCGTCGCCCCCGAGAACGTCGTCACGTCCGCGTGCAGCTTCGACAGCGACTTGATCACCGTCTGGTGCGTTCCGAGGATCTGGTCGGCCACCAGCCCGATCCGCGTCCCGCCCGCCGCGACCACGATGACCTTCTGGTGCGCCTCCGGCGCACCCTCCGCCTCCAGCAGGGCGCGCAGGCGCACGAACGGCACCAGCGCGCCGCGCAGGTTGAGGAAGTCGCGCCCGCGGCCGTCCTCCTCCGGCAGGGCCACGCACTCCTCCACCGCCGAGAGCGGCACCACGTAGCGCGCCGCCCCGACCCGGATCAGCAGGCCCTCGATGATCGCCAGCGTCAGCGGCAGCCGCAGCGTCACGCACGTCCCCGCCCCCGGCTCGCTCGTCAGGTCGATCGTGCCGCGCAGGCCCTCGATCGTCTTCTTGACCACGTCCATGCCCACGCCCCGCCCCGACAGGGCCGAGAGCGTCGCCGCGGTCGAGAAGCCGGGGGCGAACAGCAGACCGTGGACCTGCGCCTCGCTCAGCGCCGCGCCCGGGGCGATCAGACCCTTCTCCTCGGCCTTGGCGCGGATGCGCGCGGCGTCGAGCCCGGCGCCGTCGTCGCGCACGCTGACGGTGACCTGGGCGCCGGCATGCTCGGCGACCAGCGCGATGCGCCCGGTGGCGGCCTTGCCGGCCTCGGCCCGGCGAGCGGGCTCCTCGATGCCGTGGTCGACGGCGTTGCGGATGAGGTGGACGAGCGGATCGGCGAGGCGCTCGATCATGGTCTTGTCCAGTTCGGTGTCCTCGCCCTCGGCGACGAACTCGACCGGCTTGCCGAGTTCGCGCGAGAGGTCGTGGACGAGGCGGCGGAAGCGGCCGAACAGGCTGGCGATCGGCACCATGCGGATGCCCATGGTGGTGTCGCGCAGCCGGGCCGAGAGGCGCTCGATCTCCTCGGCGACGGCGGCGAGCCCGGGATCGGCGTGGAGACCGGCGAGCTGGCTGAGGCGGGCCTGGGCGATGACCAGCTCGCCGACGCGGTCCATCAGTTCGTCGAGGCGGCCGGCCTCGACCCGCAGGCTCGCCGACGCCTCCCCGTCCCGGCGCGGTCCCCTGCGCGGCCCGGAGGCGGCCTCGGGCGGGCCGTCCGGAGCGGTCCCGGGCCGCACGACCTCGTCCGCCCGACCCGCGCGCGACGCGGAAGCGCTCTCCTCCCGGGCCGCGTCGAGCGGCTCGAGGGCGAGGGTCATGTCGTCGCGCACGAACAGGAACACGTCCTCGACCGTCTCGCGCCCGGCGCCGGCGCGCAGGTCGACGTCCCAGCCGATGAGCAGGACCTCGGGATCGAGGGCGTCGAGGTCGGGCAGGGCGTCGAGGCGGGCGGTGACCGTGCAGGGGCCGAGATCGCGCAAGTCGTCGAGGAGGGCGAGGGGGTTGGTGCCGTTGCGCAGGAGGCCCGGGTCGAAGGCGAGACGGAGGCGCCAGCCCTGCGGCGGCGGAGCGGTGGGGTCTGCCGCGGCAGGGGAGGGCGCGGGCGGCGCCCCGTCGGCGCGGGTCCCGAGAAGGTGGCCGAGCTGGGCCAGGATGGCCTCGCCGATGACCGGAGCGGTGCCGTCGGGATCGTCGATGAGGGAGCGGATGTAGTCCTTCGCGGCGAGGGCGACGTCGACGAGGTCGCGACTGGTCCGGACGCGGCCCTGCCGCAGCAGGTCGAAGGCCGTCTCGAAGTCGTGGGTGAAGGCGGCGACGCGGTCGAAGCCGAACATCGCGCCGGAGCCCTTGATGGTGTGGAGGGCACGGAAGGCGGTGTCGACGAGGGTGCGCTCGCCGGGTCGCTCGCCGAGGTCGAGGAGGGTCGCCTCGAGGCGGTCGAGCAGTTCGGCGGCTTCGGCCCGGAACACCTCGGCGGGCGTGGGGCTGGTCATGGGGTCACCGGCTCCGGCGGGTTGCGGGCGAAGTCGCGGCCCGGCCGGGAATGCGGACGCGACGATCGACCCGGATGAAGCAGAAGGTAAGTTACGGAGTGCATTGCCGACTTGTCCCTGCCTCGAAACGACAATGGAACATCGTGGAAGAATTTTTCGTTACTGGATAAATCGGCGGCATCATGAAATGCGGCGTCGATTTACCCGGTCCTGATCGTGTGCTTAACGAACCGTCCGGAGGCGGATCAGAACAGGTCGATGCCGGCCAGCGGATCGTCGTCCGGCGGTGCGTCGTCGGCGGCCGGTCCGTCGAGGAGGCGGCGGGTGAGCCGCGCGCGCATCTCGCCGAGGGTGCAGGCGGCGATCATCGCCGGAACCCAGTCCCGGTCGGCGTCGCCGGCGGCCGCGCCGTCGCCGGCCGGATCCTCCGCCCGCTGCAGGGCGGCGTCGAGGGCGCGCACGACGCCTTCGAGGTTCTGGAGCCGTTGCTTGGCGAGGTCCTGGAACTGCATCGCCACGATGGCGGCCGAGACGTCGTCGGTGATCGTCCGCGTCGTCCGGGCGGTCTGCTGCAGCACCCCGGCGAAATGCGCGTTCTGCTCGACGAGGGCGCGCATCACCATCCGCACGCGGGCGTCGGCGGTCCGGCTCTCCTCGGACATGTCGACGGTGGCGATCTCGGTCAGCATCGCGTGGCTGCCGCGCAGCCCGACGGCGATCGACCCGACCTGCCCCTTGATGACGACCGACAGGGCGTTGATGGCGGTGGCGAGGGCCCGGACCTCGTCGGCCACGACCGCGAAGGCGCGTCCGGCCTCGCCGGCCCGCGCCGCCTCGATCTTGGCGTTAAGCGCGAGCAGGTTGGTCTGGCGGTTGATCGTCTCGATCTGCGCGATGCTGCCCTCCACCGAGGTCAACTCGCCGAGCAAGCCGTCGAGGGCCCTCGCCATCGACCCGCCATGGGACGACAGCATCGTGATCTTGCCGATGAGCGCGCTCAGCGTCTCGCCGAGCCCCGAGGCGACCTGCGCGAGAGGCGTCGAGGTGCCGTCGATCTCCACGGTCTGGATCGCGGCGACCAGATCCTCGACGATGCCGGACTGGTCGCGGGACCGGGCGGCGATGTTCTGGAACCGCTCCGACAGGCCGTGGACGCTGGTCTCGACGTCGGCCGAGACGATGCCGAGTTCCCCCGCGAGGGCGTCGAGCGCCTGGCGCTGCCGGGCCGAGAGCCCGAGCCAGACCTGAAGACGGTCGAGGGCCTCGCGGCCGTCCGGCGCCGGGGCGAGTGGCTCACGCTCCGCGGGCCGCGTCTCGACCGGGGTCGCCGCGGCGGCCGGGGCATCGCCCGCCCCCAGCCACCGGGCGGGCGCCCGCCTCAGCACCCCATGCGCTCCCCGAAAGGACATCCACTCTGTCTCCGGCCCGCAGGATCGACGGATCGTCGCGTCAGCCCATGGCCGACGCTCCTTTCAGACAGCGTGGCAGCCCGCACTGAAGGATCAGTTACAATCCAATCCCCGTCTGCCTCACCAAAGCGCTCCAGCATCGCATTCGGTCCCGGCATCAAAGGTCCAGTCGGTACCGGGATGTGCGATCGACCCTGCCGGACGATGGTCGTCGACATGGTGAACAGCATTTTGCGGCTGGGTTGCGTTGGGTTCTTGCACTGGCCTTCATCGAACATTTACAGCGGACCGGCGAACCTCGCTGGCGATCGGGGCCGCGCCCCGCCGAACCCTGCGACCGCCGATGTCCGAACCCCGCCACATCGCCCTGCCCGCCGACTGCAACCTCCGGACGATCCGGGCGCTGCACGGCGAGATCGCGGCCGCCCTCGCGGGTGCGTCCGACCTCACCCTCGACGGCGCCGCGGTCGAGCGGGCCGACGTCACCTTCGTCCAACTGATCGCCGCGACCGTGCGGACGGCGGAGCGGCGCTTGGTGCGGGTGTCGCTCGTCGCCATGTCCGAGGCCGCTTGCGCCGCTCTCGCGCGGGCCGGCCTGCCCGATCTCGGCCGCCCGGCCTGAAGTCGCCTCCCCTTGTCCCAACGAACGGACCGCCGCCATGCCGACCATCCTCGCCGTCGACGACTCGCCCAGCATCCGCCAGATGATCAAGGTGGTGCTCGGCCCCGCCGGGCATACCGTGATCGAGGCCGGCGACGGCGCCGAGGGCCTCGCCAAGGCCAAGGAGGGCCCCCTCGGCCTCGTCATCACCGACCTCAACATGCCGGTGATGAACGGGCTCGAGATGATCCGGCAGATCCGGGGCGTTCCGGCGCTGGCAGGGGTGCCGATCCTGTTCCTCAGCACGGAATCGGACGAGACCTACAAGCAGCAGGCCAAGGCGGCGGGGGCGACCGGGTGGATCACCAAGCCGTTCAAGCCCGAGCAGCTTCTCGCCGTCGTCTCGAAGCTGACCCGGAACTGATCGTCCGAAAATCGTATCATACGATTTCCGATTGATCGCTTCGCGATGCGGAAATCGACTCCGCTCAGGCGCCGCGCGGGCTGATGATACGGAATCCGGAAGCAATCTTCCAGATTCCGTATCAGGGCCTGTTTGACTCTCGATCTAAAGAAAAAACTCCCCTTTCCGGGCCCGAATGGGCCTACACGACTGGAACGCAGTGGAAGGAGATCCGGGATCCAGCATAAGAAGTCGCGAAGCGTCCATATGCAGCGACAGTGCCGGCACACGGAGCCGCTTCGCGGCACATCTGACGTCTGGATCCCGGATCTCCTTCCGCTATCGCTCCAGTCGTCCGGGAAAGGGGTGCCTCGCGCGGTCAATACGATTGACCATCGCTCAAACAGGCGCTCATACGAAATCCGATTGATCGCTTCAGGCGATCCTGGCGGATCGCTTTCGCAACGCGGATTTCGACGTCGCTCACGCGCCGCGCGGGCTGACGATACGAGATGGGTCAATGGCCCTGTCGATCTCGGGCAAGCCCGAGATCGACGTCGATGCGTCGGCATCTTGGGCCGTCGGTCTCACGTCTCCGTCCCGTATCCCGCCAGAAACACCCGCACCGCCTCGCCGACCCAGTACTCGCGCTCGGCCTCGGTCGGCAGGCCGCCGACGGCGAACAGCAGACGGCGCATCGTGGTGGCGGCGCACAGGTCGAGGAAGTGGCGGGCGGCGAGGTCGGAATCCATCGGGCGCAGGCGGCCGGCGGCGACCTGGGCGTCGAGATAGGCCCGCAGGCGGGCCCGGCCCTGGACCGGCCCGGCCTCGTAGAAGGCACGGCCGAAGCGCGGGAACTTGTCCGAGGCGCCGATCACCATCCGCACCGCCGCGACGTGGTCGGGCCGCACCATCGCGTCGAGAAGGCTGAGGCCGAGCCGCCGCAGCACCGCCGGCACGTCGCTGTCGCCGTGGTCGAGGCGAAAAAGGTTCTCGGCCAGCCCGCGCTTCTCCTCCAGCGTCAGGGCCTCGAACAGCGCCTCCTTGCTGTCGAAATAGACGTAGAGCGTCCCCTTCGAGACTCCCGCCGCCTTGGCGATCGCCCCCATGCTGGCGCCGTCGAAGCCGGCGGCGAGAAACACCTCGCGGGCGCCGTCGAGGATCTGGCGGCGCTTGTCGGTCTCGGGAGCGGCGAGGGCGGGCGTATCGGTGTCCATGGGGCAACCATCCGGGCAGGCGGCGAGCCGGTCAATCCCCGGCCGCCGCCGCGGGCTTCCGAATGCCATTGACCGAACGGTTCGGTCAATATACCTCTGCCGCATCGGCGCCGCGACGAGTCGGGCGCCTGTGGCCGGTCCTGCGCCGTCGGGCGGCAGGCCGGCGCCGGAGACCACCCACGATGGCGTTTCGCGAAGACTACGCGCAGGGCGCGGCGGCCGGCACCGGCGCGCAGGCCGGCTCCGGGTCGGCCCCGGCGGCGCCCGGCCGCCGCCGGCGGCCGCTGCGCCGGCTGCTGCTCCTCACCGCTCTGGCCGGGGCCCTCGGCGGCGGCGCCTACGCGGTGCGGGAGTATGTCGAGGTCGGCCGCTTCATGGTCTCGACCGACGACGCCTACGTGCAGGCCGACATCTCGACGCTGGCCGCCAAGGTGTCGGGTTATCTCGACGCCGTGCCGGTGGTGAACGGGCAGGCGGTGAAGGCCGGCGACGTGATCGCCCGCATCGAGGACGGCGATTACCGCCTCGCCCTCAAGGCCGCCGAGGACAAGCTCGCGACGCAAGGCAGCACCATCGCCCGTATCGCCCGGCAGGCCGAGGCCGCCCGCGCCCAGGTGCTCCAGGGCGAGGCGCAGATCGACGCCGCCAAGGCCGATCAGGTCCGGGCCGCCGCCGACTACCAGCGCCAGACCCAGCTCGCCCAGTCCGAGTTCGCCGCCCGCTCGCGCCTGGAGCAGGCCAAGGCCGACCGCGACCGCGCCGACGCCACCGTGAAGGGCGCCGAGGCGAACCTGATCGCGCTGCGCGCCAACGTCGCGGTGCTGGAGGCGCAGGGCCGCGAGGCCGAGAGCCTCGCGGCGGAACTGCGCACCGCGGTCGACCGCGCGAAGCGCGACCTGTCGTTCACGGTCCTGCGGGCGCCGTTCGACGGCGTCGTCGGCAACAAGGCGGTCGAGGCCGGCGCCTATGTCGGCCCGGGCTCGCGCATCGCCGCCCTGGTGCCGCTCCAGAGCGCCCGGGTCGACGCCAACTTCAAGGAGACGCAGCTCGAGCGGGTCCGCGTCGGCCAGCCGGTCCACATCCGGGTCGACGCCTGGCCCGACCGCGACATCCTCGGCACCGTCGAGAGCCTGTCGCCGGCCTCCGGCTCGGTGTTCAGCCTGCTGCCGCCCGACAACGCCACCGGCAACTTCACCAAGATCGTCCAGCGCCTGCCGGTCCGGGTTCGGGTCCCGGCCGAGGTCGCGGCGGAGGGGCTGCTGCGGCCGGGCCTGTCGGTGGTGGTGAAGGTCGACACCCGCGGGGTCGCTGCCGAGGCGCCCCCCGGCGCCGGCCCGGTCCCGCACGTCTCGGCGGCGCCGGCCCTCGTGCGCACCGCCGGGCGCTGAGGCCCGCCATGGCCGCCACCGCCGCCCTCGCGGGCGCGCCCGCCGCCGACCCGCCCCTCGACCGCCGCCGGATGGTGGCGTTCGTGTGCATGGTGTTCGGGATGTTCATGGCGATCCTGGACATCCAGATCGTCTCGGCGTCGCTGGCCGAGATCCAGGCCGGCCTGTCGGCCTCCGCCGACGAGATCCCGTGGGTGCAGACGAGCTACCTCATCGCCGAGGTGATCTCGATCCCGCTCTCCGGCACCCTGTCGCGGGTGCTCTCGACCCGCTGGATGTTCGTGATCTCGGCCGGCGGCTTCACGCTGATGAGCCTGATGTGCGCGACCTCGTCGTCGATCGGCGAGATGATCGTCTGGCGCGCGCTCCAGGGCTTCATCGGCGGCGGCATGATCCCGACCGTGTTCGCCTCGGCCTTCACGATCTTCCCGCCCTCGAAGCGCAGCATCGTCTCGCCGATGATCGGCCTCGTGGCGACGCTGGCGCCGACCATCGGCCCGACCGTCGGCGGCTACCTCACCGATCTGTTCGACTGGCACTGGCTGTTCCTGGTCAACATCGTGCCGGGGATCTTCGTCACGGTCTCGACCTGGATGCTGGTCGATTTCGACCGCCCGAACCTCGACCTGCTCAAGCGGTTCGACTGGGCCGGGCTCGCCCTGATGGCGGCGTTCCTCGGCTGCGTCGAGTACGTGCTGGAGGAGGGACCGGCCCACGACTGGTTCCAGGAGGAGGCGGTGCTGGTCTGCGGCGTGGTCGCCCTCGTCGCCGGGATCGGGTTCTTCTGGCGCGCCTTCACGGCCGAGCAGCCGATCGTCGACCTGCGCGCGTTCCGGGACCGCAACTTCGCCGGCGGCTGCCTGTTCAGCTTCGTCATGGGCATCGGCCTCTACGGGCTGACCTATCTCTACCCGGTCTATCTCGGCCGGGTGCGCGGCTACTCGGCGCTGCAGATCGGCGAGACGATGTTCGTCTCCGGCCTGTGCATGTTCGCCACCGCGCCGGTCGCCGGCCGGCTCGTCGCCAGGGCCGACCCGCGAGTGATGATGGCGGTCGGCTTTGCCGGCTTCGCCGCCGGGACGTGGCTCGCCACCGGCATCACCAAGGACTGGGATTTCGGCGAGTTGCTGCTGCCGCAGGTGCTGCGCGGCTGCTCGCTGATGCTGTGCATGATCCCGATCAACAACATCGCGCTCGGCACCCTGCCGCCGGCGCGGATGAAGAACGCCTCGGGGCTCTACAACCTCACCCGCAACCTCGGCGGCGCGGTCGGGCTCGCGCTCATCAACACCGCGCTCAACGACCGCTGGGACCTGCATCTGGCGCGGCTGCACGAGCGCTTCACCTGGACCAACCCGATGGTGCTGGAGCGGCTCGACACCCTGACCCGCGGCTTCTCTGGCCTCGCCGGCAATCCCGACGCCATGGCGCTGAAGGCGATGATGGGCACGGTGCGCACGCAAGGTCTGCTGATGGCGTTCTCGGACGTCTTTCTGCTGCTGACCGTGCTGTTCCTGGCGATGGCCTGCGCCACGCCGCTGATCCGCCGGCCGCGGCCCGGCACCGGAGGAGGCGGGCACTGAGCGGGAAGGCGGCGTCTCCTCCCGTCGGGAAGGAGACGCCCAGTCCGCGACACGTCTCGGGAGGAGATGCGGACCCGCCGGGGCCGGCGGATCGGGTGCGTGCCGGGGGAGAGGTTACGCCCGTGGGCCGGAGGCACAAGGCGCGGCGGCCCCCCACCTTGGTCCGACGCGCGATCACGACCTCGACGTCAGACGGCTGCGACCGCGCCGGTGGAAACCCGCGAAGGCAGTGACCACCCTGGAGAAGAGGCGGGGCGGAAGGAAGCCGTAGGCATAGCCGCCCCCGGTCACGGTCGGGCGCAGATCGTAGCCCGGCCAGTCGAAGACGTTGCCCTCGCTGACCACGATCCAGGACGGTGCATCGTCCAGGCGCAGGTGGCGTTTGACCGCGGCCGGAATCTCGACGGCCGCGGCCTGATCGTGAGGCGGGCTATGGGTGATCGGCAGGACGGTCACCATGGGCGAGGCCCTCGGTTGCCGGACCGACAAGACGATGACGCCCGGGTGGTCCTTGCGGCCCTCATCGAGACCGGCGACAGCTTCCCGGTGCCAGAGATAGGCGTACGACACCACCAGACCCGGCTCCGGCTCGGGAAGGGCCACGGGGTGCCCCTATTCCTCGTCCAGCAGGGCGTCGAGATGCGCGTGCCGGTCGTCCATCCGGGAGGAGGCGATCGCCTCGACCTCCTCGTCGGGAAGATCGGCCGTCGCGAAGCTGCGGCGGCTGGCCTTGTACCGGCGAAACGCCTCATATTCGTGGGCAGAGACGAAATAGCCCGTGATGGCGCCGTGGCTGGACACCGGCACCGCCTCTCGCTGGGCCTGCATGCGGTAGCGTCCGAAGTTGCGGGTGAACTCGGAGGCCGGGACGGGTTCAGCCATGACGGACGACTCGCGACAGGATCTGTCCCGATTCTGCGCGATTTGCGCGACCTGCGCAAACCCTCGCACCGCCGAGGCTTGACGCTTCCCCGCCCCCGTCGCGTATCTGAGCATTCCCGCCCCGCCGCCTCCCCGGACGACGTGACGACCGCCTCTCCCGCCTCGCCGCCTGCCACCGGCCACCTCCGCTTCGAGCGCGTCGCCAAACGGTTCGGCGCCGTCACGGCGGTGGCGGAGGTGAGCCTCGACCTCGCCGCCGGCGAGTTCTTCTGCCTGCTCGGGCCCTCGGGCTGCGGCAAGTCCACCCTGCTGCGCATGCTCGCCGGGTTCGAGGAACCGAGCGCGGGTCGCATCCTCCTCGATGGCCAGGACCTCGCCGGCACCCCGCCGCACCGGCGGCCGGTCAACATGATGTTCCAGTCCTACGCCCTGTTCCCGCACATGAGCGTCGCCGGCAACGTCGCCTACGGGCTGCGGCAGGCCGGGATGCCGGCGGCGGAGCGCGACGCCCGGGTCGCCGAGATGCTGCGGCTGGTTCGGATGGAGGAGTATGCCGGACGCCGGCCCGACCGGCTTTCGGGCGGCCAGCGCCAGCGGGTGGCGCTCGCCCGGGCGCTGGCGCGGCGGCCGCGGGTGCTGCTCCTCGACGAGCCCCTCGGCGCCCTCGACCGCTCCCTGCGCGAGGCGACCCAGGGCGAGCTGCGGGCGCTCCAGCGCCGCCTCGGCACCACCTTCGTGGTCGTCACCCACGATCCCGCCGAGGCGATGACGCTCGCCGACCGCATCGGCGTGATGGAGGGCGGCCGGCTGGTTCAGGTCGGCCGCGCCGACGCGCTCTACGAGCGCCCGGCGAGCCGCTTCGTCGCTGGGCTGCTCGGCGACGCCACCCTGATCCCCGGCACCCTCGGGGCCGGCGGGGCGGGGGAGCGCCGGGCCCTCGACACCGCTCTCGGCCGGCTGGAGGGGTTCGACGCCCACGGCGCCGGGCCGGAGGGCGCGCCGGGCCTGCTGGTGCTGCGCCCCGAGCGGCTGGCGCCGCGCCCGGACGGCGAGCTGCCCGGCACGGTGCTCGACGCGACCTATCTCGGCGACCGGGTGATGCTGCGGGTCGCGACCGCGGCCGGGCCGGTGCTGCGGGCGGCGGTTCCCGCCGGCGGCGCGGTTCCGGAGCCCGGCGCCGCCCTGCGCCTCGGCTACGCGCCCGAGGCGGCGGCCCTGGTCCCCGAGGGTCCGGTCTCCGCCGGAGCGCCGGCATGACCGCTCTGGCGGAGCGCCTGCGCCAGGTCGCCGGGCCGGTCCTGGCTTTCGGCTGGCTCGCGGCGTTCTTCGGCCTGCCCTTCGCGATCGTGCTGAAGATCAGCCTGTCCGACCCGGCGACGGCGCTGCCGCCCTACACGCCGGTGCTCGACTGGGAGGCGGGGATCGCCGGCTGGGCCAACCTGCTCGCCGCCCTCGACTTCGAGAACTACCGCACGCTCGTGCGCGATCCGCTCTACCTCGACGCGGCGCTGACCTCGCTCGCCGTCGCGGCCGGCGGCACCGCGCTGCTGGCCGTCATCGGGTATCCGATCGCCTACGCGATGGCCCGGGCCGCGCGGCGCTGGCAGCCGCTCCTCGTCGCCCTGATGGTGGTCCCGTTCTGGACCAGCTTCCTGATCCGGGTCTATGCCTGGATCGCGATCCTGAAGGGCGACGGCTTCCTCAACCGGGCGCTCCTGGCGCTCGGGCTGATCGACCAGCCGCTCGCGATCCTCAACAGCCCGGCCGCCGTGATGGTCGGAGTGGTCTACGCCTACCTGCCGTTCATGGTGCTGCCGCTCTACGCCGCCCTGGAGCGCCTCGACCGCGGCCTGATCGAGGCCGCCCGCGACCTCGGCGCGAGCCGGCTCGGGGCGTTCCTGAGCATCACCCTGCCGCTGTCGCTGCCCGGCCTCGTCGCCGGGGCGCTCTTGTGCTTCATCCCGATCGTCGGCGAGTTCATCATCCCCGACCTGCTCGGCGGCGCCGACACGCTGATGCTCGGCCGGGTGTTGTGGAGCGAGTTCTTCTCCAACCGCGACTGGCCGCTCGCCAGCGCCGTCGCGATGGCGATGCTGCTCCTCGTCGCCCTGCCGGTGGTGCTGTTCCGCGAGGCCGAGGCGCGGCGGCTGGAGCGCGAGCCGTGAGCGCCGCGATGCACCCGCTCGCCCGCATCGCGCTCGCGCTCGGCCTCGCCTTCCTGTACGGGCCGATCCTGCTGCTGGTCGTCTACTCGTTCAACGAGTCGCGGCTCGTCACCGTGTGGGGCGGGTTCTCGACCCGCTGGTACGCGGCCCTGCTCGCCGACAGTGCCCTCGTCGCCGCGACGACCGTGACGCTGAAGGTCGCGCTCGCCTCCGCGAGCCTCGCCACGGTGCTCGGCACCCTCGCGGCCTTCGCCCTCGACCGGCGCCGGCTGCCGGGCCGGCCGCTGCTCAGCGGCCTCGTCTACGCCCCGATGGTGATGCCCGAGGTCATCACCGGGCTGTCGCTGCTGCTGCTGTTCGTCGGGCTCGGCATCGACCGCGGCCTCGTCACCATCGTGATCGCCCACGCCACCTTCACCCTGTCCTTCGTGGCGGTGGTGGTGCAGGCGCGCCTGCGCAGCATCGACCGCTCGCTGCTGGAGGCGGCGGCCGACCTCGGCGCCCCGCCGGAACAGGTTTTTTTCACCGTGACGCTGCCGCTGATCGCCCCGGCGGTGATCGCCGGGTTCCTGCTCGCCTTCACCCTGTCGATGGACGACCTCGTGATCGCGAGCTTCGTCTCCGGTCCCGGTGCCACGACCCTGCCGATGCGGCTCTACAGCCAGGTCCGCCTCGGGGTGACGCCGGAGATCAACGCGATCTCGACCCTGCTCATCGCCGCGGTCAGCCTCGGCGTGCTCGCGGCCTCGCTGATTGCGGCCCGGCGGGGCCGGGCGGCGGGGGTGCCGGTGTGAGGGGTACGGAGGGGGGCGCGTCGTCCTCGTGAGCGATCGACGGTGAGGCGCCACTCGAACCCTCCCCCTCTGCGGGGGAGGGTGCCCGGCGGAGGCCGGGCGGGCCGGGACGAAGTCCCGCAAGAGGGGAACCACGCTTCCTGATCTGGCTCGGTGGCCGTGTCTGGCGCTCCGTCCGGCACTGTCGCGTTCCCCTCTCCCGGCCTGCTCCGCAGGCCACCCTCCCCCGCAAAGGGGGGAGGGTTAGCGCGCGAGTCGCACCATCAACGGGTTCCGGAGCGACGCCGCCTCAATACTCCCACTCCGCCCCGACGCCGACCGCCGTGCGCCCGTCCGCCCCGGCCTCGCCCTGGACCTTGATCCGGCCGGTGACGTCGTAGGTGACCGTGGCGGCGCTGTCCTCCGGGCGGGCGCCGGCGCGGACGCCGACATTGACCCGCTCGCCGAGCGCCCGCGACAGGCCGACCGCCGGGCCGCCCTTGGCGCCGGTCTGGATGTCGAGCCCGTCGAGGCCGAGGCTGCGGCGCGCGCTGTCGAAGGCGTCGGGGCCGCCGGCGCCGCCGGAGAGCTGCGCCACCGCCTGGGCGAGCTGGAGCGCCTGGAACGGCGACAGGCCGCCGGTCGCCTTCTTGAACAGCAGGCGCGACAGCACCTCGTCCTGCGGCAGCGGCGGCGTGGAACTGAGCACGAAGACCGGCTGGTCGGCCGGGCCGGTGACGGCGACGCGGGCGATCACGTCCGACGCCTGGGTCTGGGCGGCGAAGTCGAGCTCCGGCGCGGCGAGGTCGCCCGCGAAGGTGAGCCGGCCGCGGGTGAAGTCGAGGCTCTGGCCGGCGAGCGCGATCCGGCCGCGGCGCATGTCGAAGGCGCCGTTGGCCTGCGGCGCCCGCGAGGTGCCGGTCAGCCGCAGGGCGCCGCCGAGCTCGGCGTCGATGCCGCGCCCGCGCACGGTGATGCGGCCGGGGGCGTTCACCGCGACGTCGAGGGTGGCGACGAACGGCGCACTCCGCTTGGCCCGCGCCCGCCGGTCGCGCCGGGCCTGGGCGGCGAGCTGCGCTCGTAATTCCGGCGGGGCGTTGACGTGGCGCACGCCGGGCAGCGGCCGCACCGTCGAGGGCAGGCGGTCGGGCACCGCGACGTCGAGGGAGATCACGTCGACCCGGCCGGCGACCTTCGGCGTGCGGGCGAGCGGCCCCGTCAGCGACAGGTCGAGGCTCGCCACCGCGTCCATCAGCGGGCTCGCCACCAGTTCGGCCCGCTCGCCCGCGATGGTCAGGCTGCCGGGAAAACCGGCGGCGGGATCGACCGCGACCCGGCCCGCGACCCGCAACGTCCCGCCGTTGCGGGTCGCCGCGGTCAGCCGCTCGATCACCACGGTGTCGCCGCGGCCGGTGATCCGGCCCTGGATGTCGGTCAGCCGGATGCCCTGGAGCGGGTCGGTGAAGCTGCCGCCCGTCACGGTCGCGGCGCCGTCGACCCGGGGCGCCGAGAACGTGCCGCCGAGCCCGGCATCGAGGGCGACCCGGCCGGTGACCCGCTGGCCGCCGGCGGCCAGCAGCGAGTTGGCGAGCGCCGCGTCGAGGGTGCCGCGCACCCGCAGGGCGAGGGCGCCGCCGGTCTCGACCGGCACCGAGCCGGAGACCGACAGGCTGGCGCCGCGGCCCGCGGTGGCGGTGCCGTCGAGGCTCGCGCGGCCGTCCGCGAGGGTGCCGGCGGCGCGGGCCTCGACCGCTGGCAGCCCGGCCGCGCGGGTCTCGGGGGTGACGAGGCGGGCGAGCGCGAGGCGGTAGCGCCCCTCCGGGCTCTCGGCCCGGCCGGTCAGGGTCGCGTCGCCGTCGAGGGTGCCGGACAGCGAGAGCGACGGATCGGCGATCCGGGCGAGCGCCAGCGGCACCGCCGTCAGCGACAGCCGGGCGTCGAGGCGCCGGCCGAGGCGGCCGTCGAGGGCGATGCGCCCGCTCCCGGCCGCCACCGCGAGGCCCTCGACCCGCACGCCGTCGTCCTCCAGCGTGAGCGAGGCCGGGCCGGCGAGGGCGAGGCGGTCGCGGCCGCGGGTCGCGGCGAAGCGCGCGAGGTCGAGCCGCACCGGCGGACCGGGCAGCAGCCGGCCGGCCCCGTCGAGGGCGAAGCCGCGGGCCCTGGCCTGGAGCGTCAGGTCGCTGCCGGCCGCAGCCGGCACCGCATCGAGGCGAACCGATTCGATCGTCTCGCCGCCGAGGTCGACCCGGTCGGCGGCGAGGCGGCCGGACACCCGCGGCGCCCGGCGCAGGTCGGTGCCGGCGAGGTCGGCGTCGAGCCGCGCCAGCGACAGGCCGGCCGCCCGGATTCCGGCTCCTGTCGCCCGCAGGCGCGCATCCTGCCGTCCCTCGGCCGCCGACAGTGACAGGGCGGCGTCGAGCCGGCCGGCGAGGCGGGTGAGGGCGAGCGCCGAGAGGTCGTCGAGGTCGCCGGCGCGCAGCGACAGGTCGCCGGCCGCGAGGCCGTCGCCGGCGAGCGTCACCGCGCCCTGCGCCGCCACCGAGCCGAGGGCGAGGGCGAGGCGGTCGAGGCGCCACGTCTCGCCGGCGCGGGCGAGATGGGCGTCGCCGGTGAGCGGCTTGCCGTCGACCGCGCCGGACAGGGCGAGGGTGCCGTCCAGCGCCCCGGTGACGTCGCGGGCCTTGAGGTCGAGTGCGAGGCCGCGGATCGGCCGGCCGAGCGCCCGCGCCTCCGGCGCCGCCGCGACGAGGCTGAGGTCGGGCCGTTCCAGCGAGCCGGTGAGCCGGCCGTCGAGGGTCGCCCGGCCGCCGAGGTCCGGGTCGAGGGTCGCGAGATCGGGCAGCACCACCCGGCCGGCGACGTCGGCCTGGGTCGCGGTGGCGCGGCCGTCGAGGGTCGCGGTCACGGCGGCGCCGTCGAGGCGCACCGCCTGGAAGGCGTAGCCGTCGCGCAGGCGGGTGAGGCGGCCGGCGAAGCGGGGCTCGCGCCCTAGCGTCCGGTCGAGGGCCGGCGTGCCGAGGGCGAGTTTTTCGGTGCGTGCCGAGACGTCGGCGGTGACGCCGCCGCGGCCCGGATCGCCCGAGAACGCCACCTCGGCGGTGACGCGGCCGGCGAGCGGGCGCCCGGCCAGCAGCGAGAACCCGGCGATGTCGCGCAATTCCGCCTTGAGAGTGCCGGTGAGGACGTCGCGGCCGATCCGGCCGGCATAGCGCGCCGTCGCCACCGGGCCGTCGAGGACGACCTCGCTCAGGTCGGCGACGCCGTCCGGGCCCAGCGTGCCGCGCAAGGAGAGGGCGGCGCGCGGGCCGACGGCCCGGCGCAGGGCCGGATCGGCGAGGCTCAGGCCCTCGACCGCCGCGTCGGCGGAGAGGCGGAAGGACTGGCCGGCGGGGAGCGGCGGCAGCGGCTCGGCGGCGAGGTCGGCGGTGATCCGGTCGAGCCGGCTGCCGGCGGCGGCGAGGCCGGCGGCGCGCAGGCGCCCGACGACCGCCGGCGCCGCGAGCGGTCCCTTGACGCTGCCGTCGAAGGTCAGCGCCTCCAGGGTCGCCTCGCCGGCCTTGGTGACGCCGCCCTCGGTCGGCAGCGCCCGCGCCTGGAGGGCGAGGTCGGCGCGCCGGCCCGCGTCGACCCCTCCCGAGAGGGCGAGGCGGGCGGTGCGGGAGGCGAGCTCGAATCGGTCGACGCCGAGCGCGCCGTCGTCGCCGAAGCGCAGGGCCCCGTCGAGCCGGGTGGTGCCGGAAAAGACCGCGGCGGCCGGGCCGGGCATCAGCCCCTCGATGCGCGAGGCGAGGTCGAGGGTCATCCGGCGCTCGCGCCCGGCCCGGTCGATGCGGGCGCGGCCTTCGGCGCCGATGTCGTCGCCGGCCTTGAACGCCAGGGTGGCGGCCCAGGCGTCGAGCGGCCCGCGCCCGTCGAGGTCGAGGGTGACGGGCGGGAGGCCCGGCAGGTTGACGGCCCGGGCGAGCAGGCCGCCGGCGGGCTCGTCGTGGGCGAGCTTCAGCTCCAGCCGCTCGCCCTGCGGCACGAAGGCGAGGCGCAGGGTGGCGTGGCCGGGCTGGTCGAGCCGGCGGATGCCGAGCGACAGGTCGAGCCCCTCGCTCGGGTTGCCGAGCGTCGCCTGTCCGGCCCCGGCGAGGCGGGCGGCCTGCCCGATCACCGGCTCGCCGAGGACGAATTCGCCGAGGCCGAAGGTCTTGACCTCGACCTTCACCGGCAGTTCGGGCAGCAGCGATTGGTCGGCCTCCGGCGCGTCCGAGCCGGCGGCCGAGGGCAGCGGCCGGCGCAGCACCTCAAGCCGGCCGATCTCGAGCCGGTCGACCTCGAGCCGGCGCGACAGCAGCGCGGTGCGGCGCCAGATCAGCCGCGCCCGGTCGAGGCGCAGCCACACCCCGTCGCGGTCGGCGATGGTGACGTCGCGGATCGTCGCGTCCGAGGACAGCGCGCCGTCGACCGCGCCGATCGACACCCGCGAGGTCGGCGTCGAGAGCACCCGCGACAGCAGCCCGCCGAGCACCGTCTTCTCGGCTTCGGCGGCGAGCCCGAGGGAGGCGTGGCCGAGCCAGGCCAGGGCCAGCAGGACGACGAGCGCGGCGGCGGCGCGAGGGACGGCAATCCGCATCAGAACGCCTGACCGAGACTGATGTAGAGGGCGACCGGCGGCTGCTTGAGCGCCCTGTCGGGGTTGAGCGGCACCGCGAGGTCGACCCGGACCGGGCCGATGCCGGTGTAGTAGCGCAGGCCGAGCCCCGCGGCGAAGCGGATGCGCTCGTCGAAATCGGGCAGGCTGCCGGCGAAGGCCGTGCCGGCATCGACGAACGGCACGATCCCGATCGTGTCGGTGATCTTGATCCGGCCCTCGATCGAGCCTTCCAGCAGCGAACGGCCGCCGATGGGGAGCTGGAACGGCCCGATCGGCCCGACCGTGCGGTAGGAATAGCCGCGGATCGAGCCGCCGCCGCCGGCGAAGAACCGCAGCGAAGCCGGGATCTCGGCGAGCCCGGCGCCGCTGATCGAGCCGAAGCCGAGGCGGGCGGCGAGGATGTAACGGGCCTCGTCGTCGAAGGCGACGTAGGTCGAGCCCTGGGCCTTGGCGAGGAAGATCCCCGGATCGGAGCCGAGGAAGGCCGGGTAGGGCACCGCCGAGGCGGTCAGGCGCACGCCCTCGGTCGGGTCGAGCAGGTTGTCGGTGGAATCGTAGGCGACCGAGACCGGCAGGCCGACGAGCCGGTAGTCGACCCGCCCGAGGGCGTCGCGGGACGAGCCGACCTGACCCTCGATCCCGGCCTGGGCGGAAAACGTGTCGGAGAAGCGGTGGCGCAGGGCGATCGTGCCGCCGGCCGCATCGGTGAGGTAGGATTGCTGGACCTCGCGGCCGACGAAGGCGCTGACCAGGAGATCGTTGCGGGTGCCGAACAGGCCCGGCTTGACGAAGGTGGCGGCGAGCCGGCCGCCGAGGCCGTTGGTCTCGATGCCGGCGAGCTTGCGCCGGCGGGCGTAGAAGTCGTTGCCGAGGCCGAGATAGTACAGGTCGGCGTCGATGCGCAGGCTCTCGCCGCCACCGAACAGGTTGCGGTCGGCCCAGTAGGCGCGCACGCCCGGCCCGTCGACGGTGGAGTAGCGGGCCGAGACCCCGACGAGGTGGCGGGCGCGCTCGGCGACCTCGACGAAGACCGGCAGGTTGCCGTCCGGATCGAGCGCCGTGCCCTCGCGCACCCGCACCGAGCCCAGGGCCTCGATCCGCGACACCGAGCGGCGGATGCCGGCCAGCGCCTGCGGCGAGTACGGGTCGCCGGGCTCGGCGTAGATGAACGATCGGATCACCGCCGGGTCGACGCCCGGGGCGCCCGAGACCGTGACCGCGCCGATCCCGGCCTTCGGCCCCGGGTCGATCGCGAAGGCGACGTCCATCGCCTGCGCGGCGTGATCGACCACGGGATCGCGCCGCACGACCTTGACGAAGGGGTGCCCCTCGGCGCGGAAATGATCGACGAGCTTCGCCTCGCGGGCGAGCACGGTGGCGGAGCGGGCCGGCACGTCCGGGCCGACCCGGGTCAGCCGCTCGGGCAGGATGTCCGGCGGAAACGGGCGCCCGGCCGGATCGGTCACGGTGAGGCTGCGCAGGTGGTAGAGCGGTCCCTGCTCGACCGCGATCCGCACCGGAACCAGGACGCGGTTGCGCGCCGCCTCCGCCGCCCGCACCGCGGCGCGCGCCGCGGCATCGCCGCCGAGGCGCACGTCCTCGATGCGGATGCCGACGCTGCCGCCGTAATAGCCGTAGCCCCACAGCACCTCGGTCAGGCGGGCGGGGTCGGCCTCGGCCCGGCGCAGCAGGCCCTCGCCGTCCGGCGGCGGGTCGAGGCGCAGGCGGTAGAGCGAGGAGGCGTCCTGGAGCGGCCGCAGCAGATCCTCGTCCTCGACGCCCTGGAAGCGCAGGCTGTAGGGCAGGGCGGCCGGGCTCGGCGGCGGCGGCGCTTCCTCGCCGCCGAACAGCCCGAACAGGTCGAAGGCACGGGCGGGCGTCGATTCGCTCCCGAGCATGGCGCAGGCGAGCAGCGCCGCCGCGAGCCGGCGGATCCTCGGGTCACCCTGTTGCCGCCGCGCCGGCGGCGCGCCGTCCCCGTCCGTCCCCTGTCCCGCCATGCCCCCCGGCTGCCATCTGCCCCCGTCCTGCCCCGAGGGTCGGCGGAGTCGGTGTCCAAAGCGTGTCCGGGCCGCAGCGCGGCCCTGCGTCATTTAGGGAAGCTGAGCCGCCGAGGGCAAGTCCGGCGGCCTCCCTTCGTGGCGTTGCCCCCCGGCGCCTCCGACCGCTTCCGGGAGAGGATCCGCCGGCCGGCCGTCAAAGGGACAGCGGAGGAACCTCCACGCCGCCGGAGGCCGCGCAGGCTTCGGCGAGATCGATGGCACGGCCGATGGAGGACAAGCGATAGTGCTGGACCTCGACCCCGTCGTGATGGGCGAGTTCATCCGGATGAACGGTGATGAAATGGTGGTCGCACGCGGAAGCGAGTTTCTCCTGAACGTCGCTGATTCTCGACAGCGACACCACCACCGTACCCGGACCGGAGAAGACGGTGTTGTGAAGTGCCGACCCGCCTTCTCCCGCAACGATCCGGGCGTCGTCGAAGAGAGCGATCTGCTGGCCGAAACCGAGATCTTCGGGACGAACGATCTCGAAGCCCCGGGACACGAACAGCGCCTCGATGTCGGCTTCCCCGGCGAGCATGCGGCGGACGCTCCGGGAGCCCGCGCGATACTGCTTGCGGGACAGAAAGATCCTGCGCTCCCGCCGGCCTGCCGCGATGCGGAAGTGCCGCTTCATGTGGGTGACGAACCCGGCGAATTGCGGATGCAGGCAATAGCTGTTGTGCAGCAGGGACGGCGCGATCAGCGAGGGCGACGTGACCGCGTGCGTGTCGGCGTCGTAACGGACGACTTGTTGCGGCCCGACGCCGAGAACATCATGCAGCACGTCGAAGGCATAGGCGGGACTATCCTGCGGAACCAGAACCTTGTAGCGGCTGAAATGCTTGCCGAGCACCAGCCGGGCGCTCCAGCATCGCGGCCAGATGTCGAGCAGCCAATGTCCGTAGACCCAGCGCGAGATGCTGTTGAGGAGGATCGCAGGAGTGGACAAGGCGAGGAGGTTGGTGCGCTGCCGCCGTTCCGCAGCGACATCGAACGCACCGGAGGCGATTTCGGCGGCGATATAGATCGGCATCAGGTCGTGCTGGGTGAGCAGCTTTCCGGCGTGCTCGACGTACAATCCCCCATAGGCGAGACCGTTCGGCACGACGTAGAGCCCCGAGCTGTCCATGAGGAACGGCGGCTCCGCCGCTCCCGCCTCGCACCCCATCGAGCGCACGTCGATCCGGGCACCCTTGGCAGCAGCGGACCGAACCCGCCCGGAATGCGTCAACTTGAGAACGTCATCGAGTTGGACGGCCTGTCCGGATTTCAAGTCGAATTCGAGCATCACGCGGCCGAAATCACCGATTCGATGCGCATACTCTCTTGAGGTAGGGCAGAGCAAGGCTAGACAGGGATGCGTCCCCAGCGGCCGGGACTCGTGCGGTTCGACCATGCGCCCCCGCGGCGCGCGGTCGCGCCGGATATTTCCGGTGCTCGCGCGTTGGCGCCCGCGAGGAGACGCACAGCATGGTCCCGGTCGTGTTCCACCCCGCCTACGAGGCGGAACTGCCGGACGGCCACCGCTTCCCGATGCGCAAGTACGGGCGCCTCGCCGCGATCGTCGCCGAACGCGGCCTCGTGCCGGACGGGTTCGTGACGCCCGAGCCCGCCTCGCCCGACCTCGTGGCGCTCGCCCACGACCGGACCTACGTCGAGCAGGTCGCGACCCAGACCGTGCCGCGGGCGGTCGAGAAGGCGATCGGCCTTCCGGTCGACGCCTCGGTCGCCCGGCGCTCCTTCGCGTCGGCGGGAGGCACGTTGCGCGCCGCCCGGCTCGCCCTGGCGCACGGGCTCGCCGGCAGCACCGCCGGCGGCAGCCACCACGGGCGCCGGGCCGGGGGCGGCGGCTTCTGCGTGTTCAACGACGTCGCGGTGGCGGCGCTCGCCCTCTACCAGGAGGGCACGATCCGGCGGGCTCTGATCGTCGACCTCGACGTGCATCAGGGCGACGGCACCGCCGACTGCCTCGCCCACGAGCCCGACCTGTTCACCTTCTCGATGCACGCCGAGAAGAACTACCCCGCCGACAAGGTGCCGGGCGATCTCGACGTCGGGCTGCCGGACGGGCTCGGCGACGACGACTACCTCGCGGCCCTGGACCGCCACCTGCCCCGCCTGCTCGACGGCCTGCGCCCCGACCTCGTGTTCTACAATGCCGGCGTCGATCCCCATCGCGACGACCGCCTCGGACGCCTCGCCCTCAGCGACGACGGCCTGCGCCGGCGCGAGGCCACGGTGGTCGGCGAGGCGCACCGGCGCGGCATCCCGCTGGTCGCGGTGGTCGGCGGCGGCTACGCCACCGACGTGGAGGCGCTCGCAGTTCGCCACGCCCTGGTGTTCGAGGCGATGGCCGAGCGCGGCTGAGCCGGCGGAACGGCGAAGCCTGTCCGGCCGTTGTCCCGGCGATACGCGGCGTGCCGCCCCTCGCGAGACCCAAGGAGACCGCCATGAGCCTCATCGGCCGGATCGTCACCAAGATCCTCAACAACGACGACCCCGCGTCGCGCCGCGACGACCGCTACTCCCAGCCGCAATCGGGCAACCTCATCGGCCGGATCGTCACCAAGATCCTCGGCCGCTGACCGTCGGCGCTGCACCGCACCACGCGAGGACCCGCCCGGCATCGCAACGAAACCGGGATCGGGTCCTCGCACGCGTTCGCCTTTCGCCCGCGAACCCCGACCGAAGCGAAAGCGAAGAATTCCGGTCCGATGTGCGTTTTCGCACTTGCGAAATGATCCGGATCCGCTATCTCTGATCGTGCAGGGCGGCGATGGCGTCGCGGTCCTGCTGCCCTCCTTGGGCGTTTCCTCCCTAGACTTCGGGCCGCTCGCAAGAGCGGCCTTTTTTCTTGGCGCCGCCTGCATCCTCCCCTCGAGTCAAGCGTTGCCGTTGGGCCATGGCCCGAAGCGTGCATTGCGGTGCGGGATGCGGCTGCGGACGGGGGAGAACAGATGCGGCAATTCACCCTGCGGATCGAGGAGACGGGCAACGGCCTCGTCTGCATCACGAGCCCGGAGATCAAGAGCCTGTTCGTCGCCGACGAGACCCTCGACGGCGCGCTCGAAGCGGTGCCGAGCCTCGTCAAGGCGCTGACCGGCGACGAGGGCCGCGGGACCGAGGACGCGGCCGAGTAGAACCGGCTCAGCCGCGGGCGCGGGCCCGGATCATGAAGTTGTCGTAGGTGTATTCCGCCACCTGGAACCAGAGATATTCCTCGTTGCGGAACGCCTTGAGCGAGTCGTAGACCCGCTTGAAGTCGGGATTCTTGGCCGACAGCTCGGCATAGATCTCGTTGGCGGCCTTCAGCGCCGCTTCCATCACTTCCTGCGGGAACGGCTTGAGCTGGGCGCCGCCGCCGACGAGGCGCCGCAGGGCGCCGGGATTGCGGGCATCGTACTTGGCCTGGAGGTCGACATTGACCTGAGCGGCTGCCGATTGGGCAATCGCCTTGTAATTCTTGGACAGTTCGCCCCATTTCTGGGCATTGAACCAGAAGTGCAGCATCGCGCCGCCCTCCCAGAAGCCCGGATAATAGTAGAACGGAGCCACCTTGTTGAGGCCGAGCTTCTCGTCGTCGTAGGGACCGATCCACTCGGCGGCGTCGAGGGTCTTGGCTTCCAGGGCGGCGTAGAGGTCGGGGCCGGGGGTCGATTGCGGCGCCACCCCGAGCTTGGCCAGCACCTGCGCGCCGAGACCGGCGATGCGGAAGCGCAGGCCCTGGAGGTCGGCGACGCCCTTGATCTCGCGGCGGAACCAGCCGCCCATCTGGGTGCCGGTGTTGCCGCCGGGCAGGACGTAGAGCTGCTGGCGGGCGAAGATCTCGTTGAACAGGTCGAGGGCGCCGCCCTGCAGCATCCAGGCGTTCTGCTGGCGCGCGTTGAGGCCGAAGGGCGCCGCGGTCGCCAGTCCGTAGACCGGGTCGCGGCCGGCCTCGTAATAGGCCGGCGCGTAGGCCATCTCGACGCCGCCGGCCCCGACCGCGTCGAGGAGCGCGGGGGCCTGGCTGCCTGGCGCCGAGGTCTCGATCTGGAACCGGCCGTCGCTCGCCTCGCCGACGAGGCGGGCGAACATCTCGGCGGCGCCGTAGAGTGCGTCGAGGTTGCGCGGAAAGGCCGAGTGCAGCCGCCAGCGCAGTTCCGGCGCCGTCTGCGCCAGGGCCGGCGCGGCGAGCGGCAGGGCGGCGCCCACGAGGCCGGCGGTCAGAACGTCGCGACGCTTCATGCTCTCTCCCACGCCGGCATCCGGCACGCCGGCGGCCGGGGTGATCTAGCGCAGGGATCCCGCCAGGGTAAGCCGCCGGGGGGAATCCCAGCCTTCCGCCACCTCGAAACCCCGCCCGTCCCGTGCTACGACCGGCCGGTGAAGCCCGAACCGATCTCCCTCCACACCGTCTGCGGCCTCGAGGAGCTGGGTCACCACTCCGCGCGCGGCATCACCCACGTCCTGTCGATCCTCGATCCCGGCTGGCCGGAGCCCGAGGCGTTCGGCGGCTACGACGCCCATCACCGCACCACCCTGCGGTTCCACGACGTCACCGAGCCGGGGCCGAACCTCGTCCTGCCCCAGGCGACCCACGTCGAGGAGATCCTTGCCTTCGGGCGCGACCTCACGGCCGAGCGGGGCCGCGAGCGGACCCATCTGCTGATCCACTGCCACGCCGGCATCTCGCGCTCCACCGCCGCGATGACGATGCTGCTCGCCCAGGCCCGTCCCGACCTCGACGAGGCGGCGATCGTCGCGCGGGTCCATGAATTGCGCGAGAAGGCGTGGCCCAATGCCCGCATGATCGGCTTCGCCGACGCGGCGCTCGGGCGCGACGGCCGGCTGTCGGAGGCGGTGCGGCGGCTGCACGCGCTCCAGCTCAAGGTCCGGCCGCATCTCGATCAGCTCATGCGCGACCTCGGCCGGAGCGCCGAGGTCGAGGCCGCCCTGCGGCCCTGAGGGGTTTCGCTAACCGGCCTCGCCGAGGACGTGGCGGGCGATCGCCCGGGCGAAGCCGTCCTCGGCGTTGGAGGCCGTGACGGCGCCGGCCCGGCGTTTCACCGCCTCGTCGGCGTTGCCCATCGCGATGCCGAGGCCGCTGCGGGCGAACATCGCCACGTCGTTGGCCATGTCGCCGAGGGTCACGACCTCGTCGGTGGCGAGGCCGAGCTCGGCGGCGAGCCGCGCCACGAAGCGGCCCTTGTCCTCGCCCGGCGGCGTCACGTCGAGGTAGTAGGCCTGCGAGCGGTGCACCGCCGCCCCGTCGCCGATCTCGGCCGCGAGGGCCGTCTCGCAGGCGGCGAGCCCGGCATGGTCGCGGCTGACCCCGACGAGCTTGGCGGCCCGGCCGAGGAACGGCGCGAGGTCGGCGACCACCCGCGGCCCGGCGCCGATCGTGCGGCGCTCCAGGTCGGTATAGGGACCGTCGGGGTCGCGCAGGATCCAGTCCCCCTCGGCGAACACCCACAGGTCGATGCCCGCCGCCGCGAACCGCTCGGCGGCGGTCCGGGCGGCGGCTTCGGGAATGAAGCTCTCGCGCACCGGGGTCAGGTCCGGCCGCACCACGGTCGAGCCGTTGAAGGCTCCCATCGGCAGGGTGAGGCCGAGGGGCTCGACGAGTCCGCGCAGGCCCACCGGCGGCCGGCTCGACGCGACCGTGAAGGCGATGCCGCGCTCGCGCAGCCGCGCCACCGCGGCGATCGCCGCCGGCGTCAGCGCCTTGTCGGGCGTGACCAGGGTTCCGTCGACGTCGGTGACCACGAGACCGATCGACAAGGGCGCCTCCTTCGCGTCGCCCGCGCCGCGGATGCGGCGGGGCAGGGGCCGGGCGCGCGGGGCGGGCCGGCCGGGGATCCAGCGGTCTTGCCCGATTTCCGCCGCCGGCGCGACCGGGGCCGGCTCGCAACGGTCATGCGGCCTTCGATCGATCCGTCGGGGCTTCCTGCGGGATCGCTTCGCGATGCGAAAGCCGACGCGGCGGCGATCAGGGCGTCTCGGTCCTCAACCCGAGGGCGCGCACCGTGCCGCGGTCGAGGCTCGTCGCGCCGTCCTCGCTCACCAGCGCCATGCCGCCGGTGCCGCCGAGCGCCCAGAACGCCCACGCGAAGCCGCGCCGTTCCGCGGCCTCGCGGGTGTCGGAGAGCCACGCCTCGTAGGAGACCGGATCGGAGGCGCGGTAGCGGCCGTAGGTCCGGGTGGCGCCGAACTCGCCGAGAAGAACCCGCTCGGGCCCGATCCCGTGGCGGACGGCCCAGTCGCGGATCTCGTCGAAGGCCCGGGCGATGTCGGCGGGGCCGAATCGCGTCGCGAGGTAGGCCGAGGCCCGCTCGCGCGCCTGCGACAGGGCGCGCCGGCGCGCGAGCGGGTCGAGGCCGGGCGCGGCGGCGACGGCGGCCGCCACCCCGTCGAGGACGAGGGCGGCCGGAACGCTGCCGGCCGGGTAGGGCATCCCCGAGAAGTAGCGCCAGGAGGCGGCGTCGCCGTTCTCCGCGCTCACGCCCTGGTGGGTGAAGGCGTAGGGCTCGTAGTAGTGGAACGAGAACCGGACGCGGCTCGCCCGGAACGGCGCCGGATCGAGGGCGAGCAGCCCCTGCCGGCTGCCGCCGCGGGCGCCGGTGAGGACCAGCAGCATGTCGGGCGCGGCGGCGCGGGCCTCGGCGTGCATCGCCTCGCACATCGCCTGCCAGCGCCGGACGCTGCCCGAGTCGTAGCCGTAGGGCGGCTCGTTCAGGGGCTCGAAGGCGACGGCGGGGCTGCCGATCGCGGCCAGCACCCGGGCGGTGCGGCCGACGAGGGTCAGGAAGGCGCGGTAGGTCGGATCCTCGGTCGAGACCAGCCAGCGCACCGGATCATAGGCGGCGACCTGGCTGTTGGGGTGCAGGTTGACCAGCACCGCCAGCCCGGCGGCGAGGAACCGCCGCACGGTGGCGGCGAGGTGGCGGTCGAGGGCGTCCCGCGCCGCGCCGTCGAGCTGGAGGAACGGGCCGGGATCGACCGTGAGACGCACGAAGTCGAAACCCGCCGCCGCGACGTTGCGGATCGTCGCCTCGGGCAGGTCGTAGGACGGCCCGTCGAACGGCGCCGGCAGGTAGGCGGTGCGCTCCGGGTTGGTCCGGGCCCAGTTCAGCATCGTATGGACGCCGAGGCCGCGGCGGAAGCCGGTGCCGGGCTCGGGCGCTGCCCGGGCCGGCACGCCGAGCGCCAGGACGAGGAGGGCGAGGACGGCGGCGAGGCGGCTCACGCCGGGCGCGTCCCGGCGGCGGGCGACGGCGCCGGCGCCCTGGGCGCCGCGGTCTCCAGCGCGGCGACGTGGGAGCCGAACCGGGTCCGCAGGGCGAAGAACGGCCGCTCGACGACGCGGTAGGACAGGGCCGCGAACAGGAACGCCGCCACCCAGCCGATCAGCATGGCCGCGACGAAACGAAGCCCCGTGCCCGGCACCAGCGCCTCGCCGGCGGCGAAGCCGGCGAAGTGCCAGAGGTACAGGGAGTAGCTGTGCTGCCCGATCCACCGGGCGGCCGGCGCGTCGCACAGCCGCCGTAGCCGTCCCCAGCCCGGCGCGACCGTGGCGGCGAGGACGACGGGCGCGAGGGCGAGGCCCTGGAGCGTGTAGCGCAGGGTGTTGCGGAAGAGGTCGTCGCGCACCGCGAGGCTCGCCAGCAGCACGCCGAGGGCGACCGCGACCACGATGGGCCGCGTCGCCCGGGCGACGAAGGCGGGCCCGGCCGGGGAGCGCCAGACCAGGGCGGTCACCGCGCCGTAGAGAATCGCATCGATCCGGCACTCGGTGGCGATGCCGGTGTAGAGCGTCGCGAAGTCCACCGGCTGCGTCAGGCTCACGCCGATCCGCAGAAGGAGCGAGCCGGCGCAGATCGCGAGCAGGACCGGCACCGCCCATGGCCGCCGCGGCAGCAGCGCGGCGAGGAGGAGCGGATAGATCAGGTAGAAATGCTCCTCCACGGCGAGCGACCAGAGCTGGCCGCCGATCCCCGCCAGCGCCTCGCGGTGGAAGACCGCGAGGTAGTTGGTGAGGTAGGCCAGCGCTCCCAGGACCCCGACCGGGTCGAGGTGGCGCCCCTGGAGCACCCAGACCGCTCCGGTGATCGCGATGAACGCCACCAGCGGCGGGTACAGCCGCAGCAGCCGCCGGGCGTAGAACGCGCCGATCGCGATGCGGCCGCGTCCGGCCTGCTCGTCCACCAGCAGCGCCGTGATGAGGAAGCCGCTGATGAAGAAGAACACCGTGACGCCGAAGACGCCGGGAACGAGGGCGTGCAGGCCCGAATGCGACGCCATGACGACGAGGATGCTGAACGCCCGCAGGCCGTCGAGGCCGGGAATCCGGCCCGCCGGCCCGGTGCCGACGCCGCTCGTCCGGCGGGGCTGAGAGGAGAGCGTCATGGGGCGGCAGGGGTCCGTTCGGTCGGCGGCAACCTCGCGTCCACGACTCCCCGCAGCAATGCGTGAAGACTACGTGAGGATTCCGACGGCCGGTCGTCAGGCCGCGAAACTTGCCTGTGGCTTGCGGGGATGGCGGGGGCATCCGGGCGGTGCGCCGGCTCCCGGCGCGACTGTGACCGCCCGGCCACGGACAGGCCGACCGACACAGGATAGAGGCTCAGGTCAGAGTCCAGGACGAGCCCCCCTTGCGGATGCGCGCATTGCCGATCGCCCTCTGCACCGCCCTGGCGGTGTCGGGCTGTTCCAACTTCCTGCCGAGCGCGGGTCCGACCACCCGCGCCGTCGCCGAAGGCGCCGACATCCAGACCGATCAGGGCCTGCTGGCCCGCTACGAGATCATCGACGTCGATCCCACCGTCGTCGAAGCCCTGCGCGGCCGTCCCCTCGACAGCCTGCTGGCGTCGTTCGGCGACCGCCGTCCCTCGGTCGAGCCGCTGATCGGCATCGGCGACACGGTCTCGGTGACGATCTGGGAGGCGAGCTCCGGCGGCCTGTTCTCCGGCGCGCTGACCACCGACCGGTTCACCGCCGGCTCCAAGCAGGCGCTGATCCCGCCGCAGGTCGTGGCGCGCGACGGCACCATCATGGTGCCGTATGCCGGCCGGGTCCGGGTCGCCGGACGGCGGGCGATCGACGTCCAGACCCAGATCGAGGCGGAACTCGCCGGCAAGGCGATCGAGCCGCAGGTGATCGTCAACGTCGTGCTGCCGACCAGCACCGCCGTGACGGTGACCGGCGAGGTCACGGCGGGCGCCCGCATCCCGCTCTCGACCAAGGGCGACCGCCTCCTCGACGTCATCGCCAGCGCCGGCGGCGTCCGGGCCCCGGTCAGCGAGACCTTCGTGCGCCTGTCGCGCGGTCCGACCACCGCCACCGTGCCGCTCACCGCCGTGGTGTCGAACCCGCGCGAGAACATCTACCTGCGCCCCGGCGACACCCTGACCCTCGTGCGCGACCCGCAGACCTTCATGGCGACGGGCGCGACCGCGGCGAACTACGAGATCCCGTTCACCGGCGAGGGCATCACGCTGGCCCAGGCGATCGCCAAGGCCGGCGGCCTCGCGGACTTCCAGGCCGACCCGGCCGGCGTGTTCCTGTTCCGGTTCGAGCCGTCGTCGCTGGTGCGCCGCCTGCGCCCGGGCAGCCCGCTGCTCGCCGCCCCGCAGGTGCCGGTGGTCTACCGGCTCAACCTGCGCGACCCGAACAGCTTGTTCGTCACCCAAGCGTTCCGGATGCGCAACCGCGACGTGATCTACGTCTCCAACGCGCCGTTCACCGACGTGCAGAAGGTACTCAGCGCGTTCTCGACCGTCACCGGCCCGCTATCGGCCGGCGCCAGCATCTACGGCGCCGTCCGGTAGCCGGCGCGCGCGGTCAGGCAGCGGGCGGCGCCACCACCCGCACCGGCGCCCCCCGCCGCCACGCCGCGATCGCCTCGACGGTGTCGCGGTAGAAGATCCGGTAGGTGTCCTGCGTGACGTAGCCGAGATGCGGCGTCAGCACGGCGTTCGGCAGGCCGCGCAGGGGATGGTCGGCGGGGAGGGGCTCCGCGTCGAAGACGTCGAGCCCGGCGACGAGGCGCCCCTCGCGCAGGGCCGCGACCAGTGCCGCCTCGTCGACCAGCGGGCCGCGGGCGGTGTTCACCAGGATCGCGCCGGGCTTCATCAGGGCGAGTTCCGGCGCGCCGAGGATGCCCCGGGTCGCCGGCGACAGCACCATGTGCAGGGTCAGCACGTCGCTCCTCCGCAGCAGCGTCTCGCGGTCGACGAGGGCGGCGCCGCCGGCCCGTGCCCGCTCCGCGGTCAGGTTCGGGCTCCACGCGACCGGATCCATGCCGAGGGCGCGTCCGATCGCGGCCATGCGGGCGCCGATGCGGCCGAGGCCGAGGATGCCGAGGGTCGACCTGTCGAGCGAGCGGCCGACGCTCTCCTGCCAGCGGCCCTCGCGCATCCCGGCGAATTCCGCCGGCAGGTGGCGGGCGCAGGCGAGGATCAGCGCCGTGGCGAGTTCCGCCGTGGCCGGCCCGCCGCCGCCGCCGGTGTGGCAGACGGTGACGCCGGCGCGCGCGAGCGCGGCGGCGTCGAGCGACGGGTTGCGGGCTCCGGTGAAGACGACGAGCCGCAGGTTCGGCAGACGCGCGATCAGCCCGGCATCGAGGGGCATGCGCTCGCGCATCAGGCACAGCACCGCGTAGGGCGCCAGCCGCGCCGCGGCCTCGGCCGGGGCGACCGGCTCGTGCAGGAAGTCGACCGCGACCCCCGCCCCGAGGCCCGCCCAGTCGGCGAGTCCCTCCGCCGCCCGCTGGTAGTCGTCCAGGACCGCGACCCGGATCGTATCGTCATGCGTCATGCCCTGGCTCCCCGTGGCGCTGCGCCGCGACCGGTCTCGCACGGGCGCATCCCGGCTTCCAGGCGCGGATCGGCGCGGCGGCTGTGAGGAAACCGTGCAGGGGCCCGGGCCCGGCCTTGCGCCGGACGGGCGGCATGGCCAGGATGCGGACCGCCGCGGCCTGCCGTCTCGCTGCTTGATTTCGCCGCATTTCTGAGACGAACCGTTGCCGCCCCGCCGGGACATGCTCTAAGCGCCCGCGGGGGGCCGCGACCCAGAACGACAGGGAGCCGGTGGTGAAGCACGCGGGAAGGCCGAGGATGACGTCGCCGGATGCCGCGGAGTCGCCGACCGTCGCCCGCGCCACGCGGACGCGGCTGGCCGGCCCGGTGATCGGCGCTCTCCTGGCCGCCGCGGCGGCGCTGCTCGCCTCCGGCCCCGCCCGCGCCGACGTCGTGATCGGCGTCGCGGTGCCGCGCAGCGGCGCGGTCGCAGGCATCGGCGAGCAGGTGGTGCAGGGCGTGCAGGCGGCGGCGCGCGACGCCAACGCCCGCGGCGGCCTCGCCGGCGAGCCGATCGTGCTCGACATCCAGGACGACGGCTGCGATCCCGGACGGGCGGTGGAGGTGGCCGAGCGCTTCGTCCGGGCCGGCATCCGCCTCGTCGTCGGCCATGTCTGTTCCAGCGCCTCGCTGGCGGCCTCGGACGTCTACGCGGCGGCCGGCGCGGTGATGATCAGCCCGGCCTCGAACGCCGCCCGCCTCACCGACCGCGGCCTGCCGACGATCTTCCGGGTCTCGGGCCGCGAGGACGACCAGGGCCGCCTCTCGGCGACCGTGCTGGCGGAGCGCTTCCGCGACAAGAGGATCGCGATCCTCTACGACGACACCCCGCTGTCGCGCAGCCTCGCCGACTCGACCAAGGCCAATCTCAACAAGATCGGCCAGAACGAGGCGCTGTTCGCCGCCATCGTGCCGGGCCAGACCGACGACGCCGCGCTCATCAAGCGCCTCCAGGGCGCCGGGATCGAGGTGGTGTATTACGGCGGTCACTACCAGGAGATGGGCCGGCTGGTGCGCAAGGCGGCCGAGCAGGGCTACCGGCCGCAATGGTTCGGCACCTCGGGCATCGCGACCCGCGAGTTCGGCGCCCTGGCCGGCCCGGCGAGCGACGGCGTGCTGATGACCTTCAACCCCGACCTGCGCCGCAAGCCCGAGGCCGCCGCCGCCGTCAAGGCGCTCCAGGCCGACGGCGTCGAGCCGGAGGGCTTCACCCTCTACGGCTACGCCGCGCTCCAGGCCCTGGTGGCGGCGGGCAACTTCGCCAAGTCGACCGACCCGCGGGCGATCGCCGAGGCGCTGCACAGCGAGCGCTTCCCGCTCATCCTGGGCAATGTCGGCTTCGACCAGAAGGGCGACGTCACCGCCCCGGGTTACGTCCTCTACGTGTGGAAGGACGGCGGCTTCACCTACGCCAACTGATTCCGACGCGGGACGGTCAGGCGGTCAGCATCCGGGCGAACCAGGAGCGCGGGGCGACCCGGTCGCGGGTGTCGCGGGGCACCGGCGCGACCGCGCCGACGAGGCGCCCGAGGGCGGCTCGGGCCCGGGCGAGATGGTCGGGCGTCGGCTCGCTCCGGGCCCGCACCAGCGCGGCGGCCGCCTCGTCCCACAGGTGGCGGCAGGGTCCCGAGCGGGCGTCGCCGAGATCGTAGCGGTGGAGGGCGGCGAGCCCCTCGGCGACGGTGCGGATGTCGCGCAGCCCGAATTCCGGGTGCTCGGGATCGAGCCAGACGACCACCGGCTCGCTGAACCGCGTCTCCATCGGGACCTCCGGGCGGTTGCTCAACAGCCTGGAAAACCCGGGTCTTTCCCGAGGGTTGCGCCGTTCGCGGCGCCGGGAGCCGATGCGGTTCACAGGTCGTCAACGACGTTCGCGGCTTTTCTCGGATGGTTGCATTTCAAATGCAAATACAACCATAGGTCATTGTGCGGCGCAGCAAGCGGCGCCCGCTCAATAGGCGTTCTCGGTCTTGAACAGCGCGAACGGCGTCATGGCGAGGATCTGGATGTCGAGGAACACCGACCAGTTCTCGATGTAGTAGAGGTCGTGCTCGACGCGGCGCTGGATCTTCTCGCTGGTGTCGGTCTCGCCGCGCCAGCCGTTGATCTGGGCCCAGCCGGTCACGCCGGGCTTGACCCGGTGGCGGGCGAAGTAGCCGTCGACGACCTGATCGTAGAGGGTGTTGGCCGCCTTGGCCTGGACCGCGTGCGGCCGCGGTCCGACGAGGGAGAGGTCGCCCTTCACCACGTTGAGGAGCTGGGGCAGCTCGTCGAGGGAGGTCTTGCGGATGAAGCGGCCGACCGGGGTCACCCGCGGATCGCCCCGGGTGACCAGCCGCGACGCCGCGGCGTCGCCCTGGTCGGCATACATCGAGCGGAACTTGTAGACCTCGATCAGCTCGTTGTTGAAGCCGTAGCGCTTCTGGCGGAAGAGCACCGGGCCCCGGGACGTCAGCTTCACGGCGAGCGCGACCACGAGCATCACCGGCGCGAACAGCAGCAGGAGCAGGCCCCCGACGACGCGGTCGAACAGGCCCTTCACCACCACGTCCCAGTCGGCGATCGGCTTGTCGAACACGTCGAGCACCGGGACCGAGCCGAGATAGGAATAGCTGCGCGGACGCAGGCGCAGCTTGGTGGCGTGGGCCGAAAGCCGGATGTCGATCGGCAGCACCCACAGCTTGGCGAGCATCTGCAGGATGCGCGCCTCGGCCGAGATCGGCAGGGTGAACACGATGAGGTCGAGGCCGGTGTTGCGGGCGTAGGCGACGAGGTCGCTGACGGTGCCGAGCTTGGGGTAGCCGGCGACCACGCCGGCCGAGCGGGTGTCGCCGCGGTCGTCGAAGATGCCGACGATGCGGATGCCGGAATCGCTCTGGGCCTCCAGCGCCTTGATGAGGGTCTCGGCCGGCGGGCCGCCGCCCACGATGGCGGTGCGCCGGTCGAACCGGCCGCGGCGCATCTGCCCCGAGATGACGAGGGAGAGGATCAGCCGCTCGGCGAGCAGCACGACGAGGCCGGCGAGGTAGTAGCCGGCGAGCCACAGCCGCGAATAGTGGTCGCCGAGCTTGGCGAAGAACAGGATCGTGGCCGAGAGCAGGATCACCAGCGACCAGCCGAGCACGATCCGCAGTCCGACGCTGAAGAACGCCCGGAACGCGCGGATGCCGTAGGTGCCGGTCGCCTGGGCGACCGCGAGGTTGAGCCCGGCGAGAACCAGGATCGCGACGGCGTAGACCGGCTTGAACGGCACGAGGCCGTGCAGGAGCCACAGGTGCATGCCGAATCCGACCGCCGCAACCAGGAACGCCTCGATCAGCCGGACCGAGCCGACGAGCACGACCGGGGACAGCACCGGGCCCCGGCGCGGCGGCACGAGGTTCTCGGCCGGCGGCACGGCCGCGGGCGCAGCCCGGGACGGCTCGGCGGTCGCGGCGTCCGCCTGGGCCGCCGCACTCTTGAGGATGTCGCGAACGTCGAACGCACTCATGGCACGCCTTCTGGCACGCAGTCCCGGTTGGAGGTCGGCCGGCCTTGCGTCGGTGCGCGGGCCGGCGTCACGAACGCTTCACGCCTGCGCCGGCACCGGCGAGGGCGGGCGGGCCGCCGCGTAGCCGGCGAGCCCGTCGTCGGTCATCTGCCGCATCGAGAAGCGGCAGCGCACGAACGCGGACAGAGCCGCCGCCTCGCCGGCGCGGGCCTCCGGCGACTGGTCGAGCTTGCGGGCGAGCGCGCCGGCGAGCGCGATGAAGTCGTTGGGCGGCACCAGGGCGTCGGCGGCCGGGCCGAGGATCTCCGGGATGCCGCCGACGTCGGTCGAGACGAGGGGCTGGGCCGCCGCCACCGCCTCCAGCACGACGTAGGGGAGCGATTCGGCGAGGGACGGCACCACCATCACCGTCCCGCGGCTCAGCGCCTGCCGGATCGGCTGCGGCGGCTCGAACGTCACCGCGCCGTCGAGGCCGAGTTCGGCCACCCGCGCCTTCAGGGTCGCCTCGTCGGGGCCGGAGCCGACGACGAGGAGCGACAGCACGCGGCCGTGGTCGCGCAGGCGGGCGAGGGCGTCGAACAGCACCGGCACGCCCTTCGCCTCGCGCAATTCGCCGATATAGACGAGGTCGTGCCGTTCGGCCGCCGGGGCGATCGGGGCGAACTCGGCGGTATCGAGGCCGTTGTGGACGATCCGCACCAGCCGGTCGGTCGGGCCGACGAAGGCGCGGTGGCGCCCGGCGATGTAGGCGCTCTCGAACAGGAAGACGTCGGTGCGCAGGCTCAGCAGTCCCTCGACCGCCATGTAGAGCCGGTGCAGCGGCGTGCCCGGGTGGTAGTTGAAGCTGCCGCCGTGCGGCGTGTAGGCGCGCACCGGCGCCGCCACCCCGAACGGGCCGGGGACCAGCCTCGCGTAGAGCCCGCCCTTCGAGCCGTGTCCGTGCAGCACCGTCGGGCGGATCCGGCGCACGAGGCCGTGGAGCCGCACGAGCGCGGCGAGGTCGGTGGCGTGGGGGTTGCGCCGCATCGGCACCCGGGTCAGCCCGAGGGCGAGGCGCGGCGCGAGGCCGGCCAGGGCCGCCTCGGCCCGTGCGCCGCCGGTGAGCGAATCGCAGAACAGCCCGACCTCGTGCCCGGCCTCGGCCTGCATCCGGGCGGCATCGACGACGTGGCGGAACAGGCCGCCGACCGGCGCCCGGAAGACGTGGAGGATGCGCTGGCGCAGGACCGGCTCCGCGACCGGAACGGTCTGCGGCCGCGTCTCCGGAGGGGCCTCCGGAAGGGGCTCGGCGACGCGCAGTAGGGACACGGCCACGATGCTCTCCCTCGACCTCTCGGCGGGCGCTCGCCCGCGCCCCGGTCGTGGGATCTGGCCGCAAGAAGATCGCTGCAGGGTTAAGCCGGGCCGCCGCGGCCCGGGCGTCCGGTCGGGGTGGTTAACCTGGGCCGGCCGCGGCCGCTCGATTTGCGCCGATCTCGGCCGGGACGGCGCACCACGATGCCGCTGCGCGCGGGATCGCCGACGGGTCAGAACCAGGGCAATCGGGTGAAACCCGATTGTCGATCCGCCGGGCGCGAAGAGCGCCCCGCGCAGCGGGTCCGGGAGGACGAATGTCCTCTCGGACGCAGAGCGGAGCGAAGCCAAGTGAGCGGATGCGAACGCCGGCGCCTGAGGCCAGGCAAGAAACCCCGGGCAATCGGGTTTCACCCGATTGCCCGGGGCTCAGAACCAGCGTTCCTTGATGACCACGGTGTCGCCGGGCCGGACCGGATAGGTCATCGGCACGATGCCCGAGACGAGGCCGCCCGGCCCCTCGCGGGTCACCACGGCGTAGTCGCGGGCGGCCCGGGGCCCGAAGCCTGCGGCGATCGCCACCGCGGTCTCGACCGTCATGCCGTTGACGTAGGGGTACTGGCCCGAAGTCGTCACCTCGCCGAGGATGAAGAACGGCCGATAGCCGTCGACCTCGACGGTGACGTGCGGCTCGCGCACGAAGCCGTTGCGCAGGCGCGCCTCGACCGCCCGCGCCGCCTGGAGCGTCGTGGTGCCGCCGACCGACACCGCCCCGATCAGCGGCATGATGATCCGCCCGGCGCCGTCGACGGTGTAGATGTTGGACAGGTTGTCCTGGCCGAACACGATCACCCGCAGCCGGTCGCCGGCCGCGAGGGTGTAGGACGCCCCGACCGAGCCGGTTCCGGTCTCGTCGAGCAGGGCGGTGCGGTAGGCCGGACGCAGGCAGCCGCCGAGGGCGAGAGCGGCGGCTGTCGCGGAGAGGAGGGCGCGTCGGTTCATCGCTGCTGCCGGTCGGGTCCGATGACCGGGCAGTAAACAGAGATGGTTAAGGAAGCCTCACCGGTCCCGGCGGGGCACGCCGGGCGGCTTGCGGGCTTTAACCGACCGGCAATCTTAATGAGGTGTGTTCGGGGTCCGGGCCGCCCGCGGCTCCGCCTCCTCGAGACCGACGCCCCCATGTCCCGCGCCTTCTCCTCCGCCATGGACGACGCCGCTCCGGCCGGCCGGAGGGCCGGGCGGCTCCCGACGAGCCGCAGAGCCCCGGACGAGGAGGGCGCGCCCGGCGAGCCCGCACCGGAGGGGCTGGCGCTGGGCGATGTCGGCCGGCTCCTGCGCCGGCACTGGCTCGGCCTCGTGGTCCCGACCCTCGTCGCGGTCGGGCTGGCGGTGGCCTTCGTGCAGCTCGTGCCGCCGCGCTACACCGCCGAGACCAAGCTGCTGCTGGAGAGCCGCGACAGCGCGTTGACCCGGCCGCAGCAGGAGCGCGGCGAGGGCACGACGAACCCGATCGACGAGCAGGCGGTGGCGAGCCAGGTCCAGGTGGTGATGTCGCGCGACATCGCCCGCGAGGCGATCCGCCGGCTTCACCTCGTCGGCAATCCGGAATTCGATCCCCTGGTCGACGGCGTCGGGCCGGTGCAGCGGCTGCTGATGATGCTCGGCCTCGTGCCCAACCCCCTCGACCGCGAGCCCGAGGACCGGGTGCTGGAGCGCTATTTCGACCGGCTGCTGGTCTACGCCGCCGGCAAGTCGCGGGTGCTGACGATCGAGTTCCGTTCGCGCGATCCCGACCTCGCGGCCCGCGCCGCCAACACCATCGCGGACCTCTACATCGCCTCGCTCGCCGCCGCGAAGGTCGACACGGCGCGCTACGCCTCGACCTGGCTCGGCTCGAACATCGAGACCCTGCGCAGCCGCGTCGCCGAGGCCGAGGCCAAGGTCGAGGCGTTCCGCGCCCGCAACGGGCTGATCGGCGCCGGCGGCACGACGAACCAGCCCCTCGGCGCCCAGCAGCTCGCCGAGTTGTCGACCCAGCTCACCCAGGCCCGCGCCGCCCAGGCCGACGCGGCGGCGAAGGCCCAGCTCATCCGCGAGATGCTCAAGGACGGGCGCGCCTTCGAGATCCCGGACGTCGCCAACAACGAGCTGATCCGCCGCCTCGTCGAGCAGCGCATCACCCTGCGGGCGCAGCTCGCGCTGGAATCGCGCACGCTGCTGCCGCAGCACCCGCGGATCAAGGAGCTGAACGCCCAGCTCAACGACCTCGAGGGCCAGATCCGCGGCGCCGCCGACCGCACGGTGCGCACCCTCGAGAACGACGCCCGCATCGCCGGCGCCCGGGTCGACACCCTGCGGGCCGCCGTCGACAGCCAGCGCGAGGTGGTGGCCAAGGGCAACACCAGCGAGGTCGAACTGCGCGCCCTGGAGCGCGAGGCGCGGGCGCAGCGCGAGCAGCTCGAATCCTATCTCGGCCGCTACCGCGAGGCCTCGGCCCGCGATGCCGCGAGCGCGGCGCCGGCCGACGCCCGGATGGTGTCGCAGGCGGTGGTGCCGGAGACGCCCTCCTTCCCCAAGAAGCTGCCGATCGTCGCGCTGGCGGGGGTGCTGACCTTCCTGCTCGCCGCCGGCGTGATCGTCGCCCGCGCGCTGCTGTCGGACGGGCCGCCCCGCCGCGGCCAGCCGAACGGCCGCGAGCCGTCCGGCGGGGCCGACCTCTCCGGCCCGGTGCCCGCGGTCGCGGTCCGCCGGGCGCCCGCCGCCCCCCGGGTGCCCGCGGAGCCGGCCGCGGTGCCGGCCCCGCCCGAGACCGCGGCGGTCCCGGCAGGCCCGGCGGCACCGGCCTACGACCTCTCGGCGCTGACCGGACGGCTGCAGGGGCTGGCGACCGCCGGCGACGGCCGCCGGATCCTCGTGGTCGCCGACGGCGACGGGCTGGCCGACCTGGCCGCGAGCCTCGCCCGGGGGGCGGCGGCCTCCGGCGAGCGCGCGGTGCTGATCCGGCTCGGCCGCGGTCCCGCGGTCGGCGCCCCCGGGCTGACCGACCTCATGGCCGGGACGGCCTCGTTCGACGAGGCGATCCAGCCGGACGGTGCGTCGCGGCTGCACGTGATCGGCCGCGGGCGCGGCGGGACGGCGGCGCTGCTGGCGGAGGGCGACGGGCTCGGCCTGACCCTCGACGCCCTCGGCCAGACCTACGGCTGGGTCGTCTGTGCCCTCGACGGCCGCGATCCGGCCCGGCTGCGGGCGCTGACCACCGCGATCGGAACCTGGATGGACGCGGTCGTGATCGCCTCGAACGCGGCGGCGGACGATCCCGGCCTGCTCGCCCTGTTCGAGGCCGCCGAGGAGGCGGGCGCGCCCGAGGTGGTGGTCGCCCGCGACGGGGAGGCGATGCCCGCCGTGACGATGCCGGCCTATCCCCTGCGGCGCTCGGCCTGATCGCTCCGGAGGGCGGCGCTGCCGTCACCGCGGAGCCGTGGCATCGAACCGGACGCGGTAGGCCCGTGGCGACAGTCCGACGGCGCGCCGGAAATGCTTGCGCAGGTTGACGGCTTCACCGAACCCGGTCGCCCGGGCCACGGCCTCGATCGACAGGGACGTTTCCTCCAAGAGCTCCCGCGCCTGCCGGACGCGTTCGGCGATCAGCCACGCTCCGGGCGACAGCCCGGTGGCCGCCCGCACATGCCGGTGCAGGCCGGTGAGGCTGAGGCCGGCCTCGTCCGCCATGCGTTCGATCGTCCAGGCTTCGGACACCCGCAGTCGGACGCCGTCGAGGAAGGCGCCGAGCCGGGTTCCCGCGCGGACCGGCACCGGCCTGTCGATGAACTGCGCCTGCCCGCCCTCCCGGTGCGCCGACAGGACGAGGCGGCGGGCGACCCGATTGGCTGCCTTGGCGCCGAAATCCTTGCGCACGACGTGAAGGCACAGGTCGAGGCCCGCCGCACTCCCCGCCGAGGTGAGGACCGACCCCTCGTCGACGTAGAGAACGTCCTCCACGAGTTCCGTGTCCGGGCTCGCCGCCGCGAGGCGCCCGATATGGGCCCAGTGCGTGGTGGCGCGCCGGCCCCGCAACAACCCGGCGGCCGCCAGGACGAAGGCGCCGGCGCAAAGGCCGACCAGCCGGACGCCGCGGGCGTGGGCCGCCGCGAGGGCGTGCGCAAGGGCGGCCGGCACCTCGGCCGTCGGGCCGCGCCAACCCGGAACGACGATCGTCGCGGCTTCCGCCAGGAGTTCGAGCCCGCCATCGGCCTCGACCCGGACGCCGCCCAATCCTCGCAGAGCCCCGGCTTCGGCGGCCACCGTCGCGCAGCGGTACCAGTCCCGGCCCATCTCCGGGCGAAACTGACCGAAGACCTCGACGGCGCAACCGAACTCGAAGGTGCAGAGCCCGTCATAGGCCAGGATGGCGACCAGCGGCCGGTTTGGCATGATCGGAACGATAGTGGCCGTTTCTTCCACTGGCAACGCGCCGGGCCGGCCGCGATGCTGAGGCCGCCGCCCGGGCGGGTCCGGGGGCCCTCGATCGAGCCGGAGACCGTCATGCGACTGATCGGAATGCTGGATTCCCCCTACGTCCGCCGGGTGGCGATCTCGATGCGGATGATGGAACTGCCGTTCGCGCACGAGCCGCTGTCGGTGTTCCGCGACTCCGACGCGTTCGCATCCGTCAACCCGGCGGTGAAGGCGCCGACGCTCGTCATGGACGACGGGACGGTCCTGCTGGATTCGACGCTGATCCTCGAGGTCCTCGACCGCGCCGTCGCCCCCGACCGGCGCCTCGCACCGAATGCCACGGCCGACTTCCACCTCTCACAGCGTCTGATCGGCCTCGCCCTGGTCGCTTGCGAGAAGAGCGTCCAGATCGTCTACGAACGCAACCTCCGCCCCGCCGAGAAGCAGCACCAGCCTTGGCTCGACCGCGTCGAGGGCCAGCTGCTCGCGGCCTACGACCTCCTGGAGGCGGAGTTCGCCGGACCGGATGGCTGGCGGTTCGGCGGGCGTCCGATGCAGGCCGACGTCACGGCGGCGGTCGCGTGGCGGTTCACGCAGAGCGTATTGGCCGACCGTGTCCCGCCCGGCCGGCACCCGAATCTGCGCGACCTCTCCGGCCGTGCCGAGGCCCTGCCGGCCTTCGTCGCCTGCCCGATCGCTTGACAGCATCGTCGCGACCCCGACCGGCGGCGAGCACCGGCTCCGCCTCCGCGGAGACGGGGCAGGAGACGGGGCCCGCCGCGCCCCTCACCGAAGGATCCGGTCTCGCGCCGGCTGCGCCGGACGCATGACACCTCCCCGCCTGTCGAGCCCCGTGGGGCTTGATGCCGGAGAACCTTGCCGCCAGCCTCGGAGAAGAACGGAGCGGCGCCTTCCAGGAAGGGCCGCGGGACGCTATTTCCCGTGCTCCGCCGACGAGGAGAAGGTCGTTGTCGTCCAGTCCCGCCCCATCCGGCCGCCAGCCGGACCCGATCGCCGGCACGGTCGACCCGGTGTGGCGCCGCCTGCGCCAGGAGGCCGACGCCGTGGTGCGCGAGGAGCCGCGCCTCGCCTCGTTCATCATGGCGACGATCCTGAACCACGCCACGCTCGAATCGGCGGTGTCGCACCGGGTCGCCGCCCGGCTGGGCCATCCGTCGCTCTCGGCCGACCTCGTGGCGCAGAGCTTCCACGAGGCGGTCGCCGACGATCCGGGCATCGGCGGCGCCTACCGGGCCGATATCGGCGCGGTGCTCGACCGCGACCCGGCGACCAGCCGGGCGATCGAGCCGGTGCTGTACTTCAAGGGCTTCCACGCCATCCAGGCCCATCGGCTGAGCCACTGGCTGTGGACCCGCGGCCGGCGCGACCTCGCGCTCTACCTCCAGAGCCGGGCCTCGGAGGTGTTCCAGACCGACATCCACCCGGCGGCCCGGATCGGCCGCGGCATCTTCCTCGACCACGCCACGGGCCTCGTCGTCGGCTCGACGGCGGTGATCGAGGACGAGGTGTCGATGCTGCACGACGTCACCCTCGGCGGCACCGGCAAGCACGGCGGCGACCGCCACCCGAAGATCCGCCACGGGGTGATGATCGGCGCCGGCGCCAAGATCCTCGGCAACATCGAGGTCGGATCCTGCGCCCGGGTCGCCGCCGGTTCGGTGGTGCTCCAGCCGGTGCCGCCCTGCACCACCGTCGTCGGGGTGCCGGCCCGGGTCGTCGGTTCGGCCGGCTGCTCCGATCCGGCCCGCGCCATGGACCAGTTCGTCCACATGATGGAAGGCATCTGAGGGCGGCCCGGCCACCGGCGTCGGCGGCCCGCGGCGCCTTGCCCGTCGCCGGCCGCCGTGGCAAGGCGGGGCCTTCGACGGGCACCGGCGGCTCCGCGGGGACGCGGCCGCTGCCTCCCGACCTCCAGCCGAAGAGATCACTCGTGAACAAGACCGAGATGACGAAGGTCGAGGGCTACCTTCGCCGCACCTTCTCCAACCACTCGATCCGCCTCGTCGGCCGGCCGAAGAAGACGGACTCGGCCGAGGTCTATATCGGCGAGGAATTCGTCGGCGTCCTGTCGGTGGACGACGAGGACGGCGACCGGTCGTTCAACTTCTCGATGGCGATCCTCGACACCGATCTGGAGGGCTGAGCCCGCTCAGGGAGCGCCGCCCGGACGGCCGAAGATCCGCTCCAGCCCGGCCAGCGCCTCGTTCCAGAACGGCAGCCGGGCCTCGGCGAAGCGTACCCGCAGCGCGAGGTCGCCGACCCGGACCTCGCTGAGGCAGGCGCCCTGCGGATCTGGCAGGGCGGTGGCGCAGCGGGCGGCGAAGCGGTTGCCGTCCGGCTGGGCGAGGTAGAGGTCCTCGCCCTCGAACGGCGAGCCGGTCCGGAAGCGCCGCTGCATCAGCCCGTCCGGGGTCGCCCGGACCTCGGCGGTGAGGAAGCGGGCATAGCGCCGGGCGGGGCCGAGGGGCGCGGCGGTGTCGGGGGCGCGGGTCGCCGTGACGTGGAGGCGGTCGTCGCCGCCGGAGGCCGACAGGGCCGACCAGGGAATCGCGAGATCCAGCCGGTCGGGCGTCGCACCGGCTGCGGCCCCGGGCCGGACGAACCACGCCGCCGGCAGGGTCAGGGGTGCGCCGGAGAGAGTGCTCACGGTGCGGGTCTGCGCCGGGGCCGGCGGCCGGACCATCCAGGCGGTCGCGAGGCCGGTGAGGGCCAGGGAGCCGGCGAACAGGGCCGCCGCCGCGACGCCCGCCCGGCGGTCTATCGCCACCCGCCCGGAGGCCGCGCCCCGGGGCACCGCCGCCACTGCGCCGAATCCAGGCTTCATCTGCCGTGCCTCACCTGCGCCGCCATCGGGCCGCGGGGAGGATGATCGTGAGTGAGAGTTAAGGTTCGTTTAAGGGCCGGGCGCGAATCGCCGCGGAGTCCCGGCGCGGGACGCCAGAGCAAGGCCTGTGGATAACGCGTCGTTAACCATAACAGATCGTTACGGCTCGGGCAGAGTGGCGGGCGATGCTGGCGCATCCTCCGCCCGGACGACGGGGGAGGGGAGCGGCGGCGCCCCGACCGGAGACCTGTCGCGATGGCCCTGAGCCCCGCCGCCCTCGAAAACCTTCAGACGCTCGTCCTCGGGCTCGCCTTCGCGGGCCTGCTCGCCAGCGCGTTCGAGCTGCTCACCGCCCGCCGCGCGAGCTTCGGCCTGCTGCGGGACGGCGGCCTTGCCGCCTTCGCGTTCGTGCCGGTCCTGGCGTTCGTGGCGCCGTTCATCATCCTGCGCAACACCGTGCGGGGACGCCGGATCGAGGGCCGGCCGATCCCGTTCGTGATGCTGGCGACGATGATCGCGTGCGGCTGGAGCCTGGTCTCGGGGCGCGTGGTGCTCGACCTCGCCCACATGGTCGCGGGTGCCTGAGGGCGCCCCCCGCTCGGGGGCGCCGCCCGTCAGCGGTTGGCGGTCGTGACAGGGGAGGCGACGCCGTTGAGCGAGACCCAGGCGAGGCCGTCCTGGCCCTCGCGCTTGACGTAGGTGTAGCCGGTGCGCTGCCAGGGCAGGATCGCGTTGGTCTTGTTGTCGAGGATGTAGTCGCCGCGGTCGGTGCGGACCATCAGCACCGCGTGGCCCTCGCCGATCTCGTCGATGACCACGGTCATCCGCAGCGCCCGGCGCGGGATGCCGCGTTCGACCAGCATGCGCCGCTTGAGGAGCTGATAGTCCTCGCAATCGCCGTAGCCGTCGTCCGGGAAGTCCCAGCGGTCGACGACGCCCCAATGCGCCTGATCGACCATCGGCTTGATGCGGCTGTTGACCCGCCGGTTGACCGCCGTGAGGCTGCGCCACAGCGAGGGGGTCATCTCGACGCTGGCCGGCTCGCGGGTATCGACCGCGCATTCGGCCGGATTGCGGTTGCAGAAATCGGTCCAGGCGGTCACCGGCTTCGCGCTGCCGCCGCGTTCGATCGCCGCGCTCGCGTCGGGCAGGGCGGCGAGGGTCTGGGTCTGCGCCTGGGTGGTGGCGCCGCCGATCAGCAGCGTGGCGCCGACGAGAGCGACTTGCGCCACCCGGGCGCCGCGGGTGAGGACCCCGCGCCGATCGACATGGCTTGACCGGCCGAGACCGTCCAGAACTGCCCGCATTGCCCCATCGACCTGTGTGCTTGGTTCTTGCATCCAAGCTGCCACGGGCCCGGGCGGGGCTCAACCGAAAAATTTAAACCCCGATTAACGTCCACGCCAAACTTCGGTTCCAATTCGAGACGCAGAAATCGAAGGCCGCAAGCGCGGCCGATTCGAGGCCGCCCGCTACTGATTCGCCGTGACGGTCGGCGTGGTGGCGCGGCCCAGCGAGACCCAGGCGGTCGAGGTCTGGCCCTCGCGCTTGATGAAGGTGTAGCCGGTGCGGTGCCAGGGCAGGATCGCGCTGGTCTTGTTGTCGAGGATGTAGTCGCCGCGGTCGGTGCGGACCATCAGCACGGCGTGGCCCTCGCCCTTCTCGTCGATGACGACCGTCATCCGCATCGCGCGGCGCGGCAGGCCGGTCTGGGCCAGGAGCTTGCGCTTGAGGAGCTGGTAGTCCTCGCAATCGCCGGCGCCGTCCTCGGCGAGGTCCCAGCGGTCCGGCACGCCCCAGTGCTCCTGGTCGGTGACCGCGCGCAGGCCGGCATTCACCGAGCGGTTGACGTGGGTGATCGTCTGCCAGACCCGCGGCGTCAGGGCGATCGTGTCCGGCTCGGACGGGTCGACCGCGCACTCGCTCGCGTACTGGGCGCAGAAATCGACCCAGGCCACGATCGGGCGGGCCTCGCCCATCGCCGCCGCTGCCGCGGAGGGCGCTGGCAGGGCGGCGAGGGTCTGGGCCGCCGCCGGCCCGGCCACGAACGCCGCCGCCGCCGCGATCCCCGCCGCGATCCCCAGGGCGACGCCCCCGAACCCTGTCCCGCTCCCGATCCGCATCGCAACCATCCCCGTCGTTGGAGACACGATGGCCGCGCAACCGCTCGGCCGCCCTGAACCGGATCCGCGCAATTTTACGCAAAACGGGGCTCGCCCGGTCGGACCGCCGCCGATCGGCGCTCAGGCCCAAGACCACGCTCAACAAACCGGTCGAATTTCACCGATCGACTTCAGGAAGTCGAAACCAAGACCGGTGGAGTCTCCGCGCTCAGCCCCGGCCGCCGCGGTGGACGACGAAGCGGCGGCGGCGCTCCATGCCGGGATCGTTGGCCGGCTCGGGCGGGGCGGCGAGGGCGGCCTCGCCCTCGCCGGCGTTGAGGATCCGCAGCGACACGGTGCGCACCGCCCGGATCGGCCGCAGGCCGAGCCAGGACGGCACCACCCGGGGCGACAGGGCGCCGATCACCCGCGCCTGGGTCTTGCCGCGGTGGCGCAGCGGCAGGAGCAGCAGTTCGAGCTCGATCTCGTCGCCGGCCTCGGTCACCCCGACGAGCCCGACGACGACGCCGACGGTCTCCTGGACCACGACCTCGATCAGCCGCCAGGGATCGGCGGCGGGCGCGGCGCCCCACAGCCCGGCGAAGGGCTCGCCGCGCAGTTCGCCGCCGAACAGCGCGCACAGGCGGGTGCCGGCGAGCCGGATCGTCGCCCGGCGCCGGGGCACCTCGATCTCGAGGATGAGGCTGTCGGCGAGGACGTGCCGGATGTCGCCCGGCTCGATCTCACCGCGCTCGGGCGCGGCGCGGGCGCCGCGCAGGCCGTTCCAGTAGGCGTGGAGCATGCTGCTGGTCGGGTGCTTCATGGTGTCTCGAAATGGGCCAGTGCCGTGCGGCAACGTGTCGTTCCGGCGGTGATCCGTCCCATCCCGGGGGAGGTGCGGGACCGCCGTGATTCGATGAGCAGAGCCTATGCCGAGATCGCGAAACCGCGGAGCGCAACGTTCTATTAAGGTTACCGCGGCAAACTCGTTGCTTTTGTCACACGGCCGTTGAATTCTGCATCCGTCGATGATTTTCCGACTGGCGGAGCGGCCGACGCCGCCCTATCGCCGTCAGCCATCAGGGGCGAGGATCCTCAGCGGTCCGCGTCGTCACGGTCCAGACGTCGTTCGTGCCCGGTCTCCGGACCGGGACCGATCGCCTCGCCTCGGGGAGAGCGGTGACGCTCTCCCCATTTTTGTTCGACCCGACCCTGCCGCGGACGCCGCCGGGCGCGCCCGGCGGCTTGCGGTCCGGCCCTCCGCGCCGCCATGGTGGCGGCATGGACGCCACCCCCGACCTTCCCCGGCCGCCCCATGTGCCGGTCTTCAACATGCCCACCGTGGTCACCGCCTCGGTCGGGCTCCTCGTGCTCATCCACGCCGTCCGGGCGCTGGTCCTGCCCGACCTGTGGGACGTCACGCTGCTGGTGCACCTCGCGCTGATCCCGGCCCGGATCACCGCCTTCCTCGCGCCCGACAGCGCCGGCGACATCCTGCGGGAGGCGGCCTCGGCCGGCACGCAGCTCGAGATCGAGGCCCGCAGCGCCTTCGCCAACTACATCCTGGCCGACAGCCAGCCGATGCCCTGGACGCTCGCGAGCTACGCGCTGCTGCACGGCTCGTGGACCCACGTGCTGCTCAACAGCGTCTGGCTCGCCGCCTTCGGCACGCCGGTGGCCCGCCGCTGCGGCCCGTGGCGCTACGGGCTGATCGGCCTCGCGGCGACGGTGGCGGGCGCCGCCGTGCACGTCGCGATCGATCCCTACAGCACGATGCCGCTGGTCGGCGCCTCCGCCGGCGTGTCCGGGCTGATGGCGGCGGCGACCCGCTTCGTGTTCCAGCCGCCGGCCGATCCCGGCTTCGCCGCCGGCCTGCTGCCCTGGCAACGGCCGGCACCCGCGCGGCTGCAGACGATCCCCGAACTGATGCGCAACCGGCCGGCGATGCTGTTCCTCGTGATCTGGCTCGCGACCAATCTCCTGTTCGGATTGGCGGCGGTGCCGTTGGGAATGAGCGATGCGAGCATCGCCTGGGACGCTCATCTCGGCGGCTTCGTCGCCGGCTTCTTCCTGCTCCCGCTGCTCGACGGCCGGCGCCGGCACTGAAGAGTTGCGCTCGATAGTTGCGCCTGGGCCGCGTCGACTTCCGTCCGACTTGCCATCCCTCGGCGCCCGTCCCACACTGTGCAGCCACATGGACGCGCGCCGGGCTCCGCGCGGTCCGGGCGGGCGCGGTCGCCCGCCCGGCTGTCCCGCAGGGCCGGTTCGCTCGTCCCAAAACCCGGGAGGAACAGATGACCGTCGCTCGCATCCTGTCGCAGAAGGGCCGCACCGTCGTGACGGTCCAGCCCCACCGCACCCTGTCCGAGGCCGCCACGCTGCTGGCGGAGAAGGGCATCGGCGCCCTCGTGGTGAGCGATGCCGGGCAGACCGTGATGGGCATCCTGTCGGAGCGCGACATCATCCGGGCGGTCGCCCGCCACGGCGCCACGGCGCTCGACAACCCGGTCTCGCGCCACATGACCAGCCGGGTGCAGACCTGCACCCGCGAGACCGCGGTCGACGAGGTGATGGAGATGATGACCGACGGCCGCTTCCGCCACGTTCCGGTGGTGGAAGAGGGCCGCATGATCGGGCTGATCTCGATCGGCGACGTGGTCAAGACCCGCATCGAGGCGGTCGAGGCCGAGCATCAGGCCCTGCGCGAGTACATCGCCACCGCCTGACCGCAAGCACCCGGCGCGGACGGACGTGCCGTGCCGGGGCGCGAAGGCGGTTCGGACGACGCCGGGAGGGAGATGGTACGGACCTGCGACGTTCGGCTAAGGGGCGGAGCAAGCCCGGAAGGCACGTCCGGGCCGAGGGCCCTGTCGGGAATCGGAGGGCCCGGTCCGGATAGCGGCGATCCAAGTCTCCCGGTCCGCGTCCATCATGACCGACCGGCGCGACACGGGCGCGAGACGGGAAAACAGCCGACGATCGAAACGTGCAAAACGGGGGTCGGCGTCGTCGCCACCACCCTGGCGTCCATCCTGATTTCCTCTGGAAGATCAGGATGGTGCGGCCGAGAGGACTCGAACCTCCACTGGTTGCCCAACTAGCACCTCAAGCTAGCGCGTCTACCAATTCCGCCACGGCCGCGGAATGCTTCTTCGTCTTTGGCGCTGGGCCGGCGAACCCGGGGGTGAAACCCGCTGAAGCTGCGCAGCATCTAACAGATCGATTCCGGGGCCACAAGCGTCCGGTTCGGAAATTTTGGCCGCCCGGCGCCGGGCGCTCAGAAGCCGTCGAAACCGCCGCCACCGGCCGGGAGGACCGCGCCTTCCCCGATGGTGACGCCGGGCTCGCGCACCACCTCGGCCCGGCGGATCAGTTCGGTGACCTCGACGGAGATGCGGTTGCCGGTGACGATGATCTGCCCGCGGGCGATCGGGTGGTCGTTGGCGAGAATCTCGACCATATCGGTGTCGGTCGATTCGAGCTCGATCACCGCCCCGCGGCCCATCCGCAGCAGCATGTGGATCGGCATGCGGGTGCGGCCGAGGATGACCGTGAGATCCACCTTCAGATCGTCGAGTACCGCCACTTGGCCCGCCCGCTCCAACGCCGTCACGCCGCGCCGAACCCCGGCCGGCGCCTCCCGCAGCTTTCCGCCGTTATGGTGAAGCCTTGGTAAACGATCGTCTCGCCGTCGCGCCCGAGGACCTGCGGGCGGGCCCCGGGGCGGCGCCGGTCGCCTGGGCGGTGCACGAGGGGCTGCTCGACTACCGCGAGGCGGAGGCCGCCATGGAGGCGCGGGTGGCGGCGATCGCCGCGGGCGCGGCGCCGGAGCTGGTCTGGCTCGTCGAGCACCCGCCGCTCTACACCGCCGGCACTTCGGCCCGGGACGAGGATCTGGTCGCGCCGGACCGCTTCCCGGTGCATCGGACCGGGCGGGGCGGCCAGTTCACCTATCACGGCCCCGGGCAGCGGGTGGCCTACGTGATGCTCGACCTCGACCGGCGGCTGCCGGACTTGCGCCGCTACGTGGCGGCGCTGGAGGCGTGGCTGATCGCGACGCTCGACGAGTTCAACGTGATCGGCGAGCGCCGCGAGGACCGGGTCGGCGTCTGGGTGCGCCGGCCGGAGAAGGGAGCGGGTGTCGAGGACAAGATCGCGGCGATCGGCATCCGCGTCCGGCGCTGGGTGACGTTCCACGGCATCAGCCTGAACGTCGAGCCGGACCTCGGCCACTTCGACGGCATCGTGCCGTGCGGGGTGCGCGCGCATGGCGTCACCAGCCTCGTCGATCTCGGCCGGCTCGTCACGATGCCGGAGGTCGATTCGGTGCTGCGCGCCCGCTTCGAGGAGATCTTCGGGCCGACGGTGGCGGCCGGGTCGCCGGTGTGAGGCCGGGGCTCAGCCCCCGGCCTTCTTGGCCGTCACGTCGATGTCGACGCCGACCTCCACGGCGACCCACTGGCCCGAGGTCCACGGGCCCTGGCCGACGCCGAAATCGGTGCGCACGAGGTCGAGATGGCCGGTGGCGCGGGCCTCGTCGCCCGTGGTCGAGAGGCGGAACGGCAGGGTGACGTCGCGGGTGACGCCGCGGATCGTCAGCGTGCCGACCGCGTCGTAGGCATCGCCGCCCTTGGGCACGAAGCGGGTCGCCTCGAAGCGGGCCTTCGGGGTCTTCTTCGCGTCGAACCAGTCGGCCTGCGGCAGCGCCTCGTCGCGCTGCTTGTCGCCGGATTCGGCGCTGGCGAGGTCGACCAGGACGACGGCGCGGCCGGATTCGGGCTTGGCCGGGTCGAAGCTGATCTGGGCCTCGTAGCGGGTGAACCGCCCCTTGAACGGCGCCCCGACCTGGGTGCCGGAGAAGCCGATGCGGCTCTTGGCCGGGTCGACGGTCCAGTCGGCGGCGGAGGCCGCCGCGGGGGCGAGGAGCGCGAGGACGACGAGAAGGGGGCGGGCGGCGTTCATCGGGCCGATCCTGACGGCTGGGGGAGGGGGGCGGCCTGCGGTCGGCGAAGGCCGGGCAGCATGCGCCACAGGGTGTCGTCGCGCAGCACGAGGTGGTGGCGAAGGGCCGCCGCGACGTGGAGGACGACGAGGGCGCCCAGGATCCACGCGCCGTAGGCGTGGACGAGCTTCAGCGCGCCCTCGACCGCGGCCTTGTTCGACAGCTCGGCGAAGCCCGGCAGGTGCGGCCAGGGCACGACGCCGTAGAGCACGGTCGGGATGTTGAACGGCGAGGCCGAGACCAGGGCCCAGCCGACCAGCGGCAGGCCGAGCATCAGCCCGTAGAGCACGAGGTGGGCGGCCGACGCCGCCCGCCGCTCGGCCGCCGGCATCGTCGCGGGCAGCGGCGGCGGGCGGTGGAACAGCCGCCAGACGAGGCGCAGCAGCGCCAGCATCAGCACGGTCAGCCCGACGGACTTGTGCCACTGGTAGAGCTGGAAGCGCTGCATCGGCGGGATGTCGGCATGGGCCATGACGAGCCCCATCGCGATCAGCGCGAGGATGCCGAGGGCGATCAGCCAGTGCAGCAGGATCGCGACGGCGGTGTAGCGGCGGGGCGCGGCGGGGCTCGTCATCGGGGTCGTCTCCGGGGAGCGGGCGTTACTCCTTGCGCTCGAAGGCGCCCGCGATGGTGAGCTGCACGTCGTCGCCGATCATCGGCACGTAGGTCTTCACGCCGAAATCCGAGCGCTTGATCGTGCCCTTGGCGTCGAAGCCGACGGTGTAGCGCTTGTTGAGCGGGTTGGCGCCGGCGCCGACGAGGGTCACGTCGAGGGTCACGGGCTTGGTCACGCCGTTGAGGGTGAAGTCGCCGGTGACCTTGGCCTTGCCGTCGCCCTCGGGCACGATCTTGGTCGAGACGAAGGTCGCGGCCGGGTGCTTGCCGGCGTTGAGCCACTTGTCGTCCTTCAGCTCGCCGGTGAGCTTGGCGCTGGTGGTCATCACCGAGCCGACCGGGATCGAGACCTTCAGGCTGCTGGCCTCGGGCTTCTGCGGCTGCAACTCCAGGGTGCCGGACACCTCCGAGAACGAGCCGTAATAGTGCGAGAACCCGAAATGCGTCACCGCGAAGCCGACCTGGGTGTGGCCGGCATCGACCGCGTAGGTGCCGGCCTGGATCTGGGCGGCGTCGCGGGTCGGCGCGGTCTGGGCCAGGGCGGGAGCGGCGAGGCCGAGGGCGAGTGCCAGGGCGGGAGCGACGGACAGTTTCACCGAGGGCCTCCGAAGGTGGGCTTGAACCGGGGTAAGCTCGAAACGGGCCCCTCCGGTGCCGGAGGGGCCGGGCGGGACTTACGGCGGTTTCGCAACGCACAGAAGACGGTGATTTGGCGACCCATGGTTGCGAGTTCGGAAACCTTCCGCGGTCATCTCGGCGACGTGCGGGCGTTCTGCGCCATCGTCGACCTCGGCACGATCACCCACGCGGCGGCCTCGCTGCGGGAGACCAAGGGCAGCGTCAGCCGCCGTGTGTCCCGGCTCGAACGCGAACTCGGCGTGACGCTGCTCGCCCGCACGCCCCGGGCCGTCTCGCCGACCGCCGAGGGGCTGGCCTTCTACGCCCGGGCGCTGGAGGGGCTGGCGCTCCTCGACGAGGCGCTGGAGACCGCCCGCGACGGGCGCAGCCAGGCGAGCGGTCACCTGCGGGTGACCACCTCGATCGATTTCGGCATCGAGGTGATGCCCGACCTCGTGGCGGGCTTCCGGGCCCTGCACCCGCGTATCACCATCGAGCTCATCATCACCGACGAGCGGCTAGACCTAGCGGCGAACCGGATCGACCTCGCCCTGCGGCTCGGCGGGCGCGAGGCCGACGACGGCGGCTACCGGGCGCCGCTGCTCGCCGACCTCGTGATCGGCCTCTACGCGGCGCCGGGCTACCTCGCGCGCCATCCGGCGCCGGCGAGCCTCGATGCGTTGTCCGAGCACGACGTGGTGCTGACGCGCGAGCGCCCGGGCGGCGCGCCGATCCTGCTCTCGGACGGCGACGGGCGCGAGCACCCGGTGGCGGTGCGCCCGGCGATCCGCGCCACCGACTACGCCACGGTGCTGCGGCTCGCGGTGGCCGGGGCCGGGATCGGGCTGATCCCGAGCCTCGTCGCCGCCCGGGCGGTGCGCGACGGCGCATTGGTGCGCATCCTGCCCGACTGGGCCCGCCGCGGCGGCACCCTGCGGGCGGTCAGCCTCGCCGGGCGCGAACTGCCCGCACGGGTGCGGCTGTTTCGCGAGCACGTGCGGGGGGAACTGGCGGCGCGGGTCGCGGGGGAGGGGGCGTGACGGGCCCCGCCCTCACAACCCCGCCGCGACCTCCCGCACCACGTCCCAGGCCGCGAGCACGTCGTCGCGGGTGGTCGCGGTCTGGCCGACCTGGAACCGGATCACCGCCTGCCCGCGGTGGCGGGTCTGGGTCAGGTAGATCCGGCCGTCGTCGTTGAGCCGCTCGACGAGGCGCAGGTTGAGGTCGTCGAGGTCGTCGCGGCCGGCCGGCACGTAGCGGAAGCTGAACAGCGACAGCACCGGTGCGGTCACGACCTCGAAGCCCGGCTCGGCGGCGACGAGGCCGGCGAGTTCCCCGGCCCAGGCGACGTGGCGGCAAATCATCGCCCGCAGTTCCTCGACGCCGTAGGAGCGGATCACGAACCACAGCTTGAGGGCGCGGAAGCGCCGGCCGAGGGGCACCGACCACTCGTTGTAGTCGGTGACGCCCTCGCGCCCGAGGGTGCGCAGATAGCTCGGCTTGAGGCCGAGGGTGTCGGTGAGCGCCTTCGGGTCGCGCACGAAATGCGCCGAGCAGTCGAAGTGGGTGAACAGCCACTTGTGCGGGTTGAACACGAGGCTGTCGGCCCGCTCGGCGCCCTGCATCAGGCCGCGGAACTCGGGGCAGATCATCGCGCTGCCGGCCCAGGCGGCATCGACGTGGAGGTAGAGCCCGTGGCGCCCGGCCACCTCCGCCACGGCGTCGATCGGGTCGCAGGCGCCGATCCCGGTGCCGCCGAGGCAGGCGACGACCGCGGCCGGCAGGAGGCCGGCGTCGCGGTCCGCCCGGATCGCCGCGTCGAGGGCGGCGGGGTCCATGCCGTGAAGCGGCCCGGCGACCGGCACCCGCACGAGGTTCGCGTCGCCGATCCCGGCGATCCGCACCGCCTTGTCGACCGAACTGTGCACCTCGGCCGAGGCGTAGATTCGCACCGGCGCCTGCCCGGCCAGCCCCTCGGCGTTGCCGCGCCACCCGAGCGCCCGCTCGCGGGCGGTGAGCAGTGCCGCCAGCGTCGCGCCCGAGGCCGAATCCTGGATCACGCCGGCAAACCCCTCGGGCAGGCCGATCATCTGGCGCAGCCAGTCGAGGACCCGGGTCTCCAGCTCGGTCGCAGCCGGCGAGGTCTGCCAGAGCATGCACTGCGCCGCCAGCGCCGCGGTGACGAACTCGGCCACCACCGAGGGCGGGCTGGCATTGGCCGGGAAGTAGGCGAAGAAGCGCGGATGCTGCCAGTGGGTCATGCCCGGCAGGATGATGCGGTCGAGGTCGGAGAAGATCGCCTCCATCGCCTCCCCCCGGTCGGGCGGCGTCTCCGGCAACTGACGGAACACCTCGCCGGGGGCGACCTGGGCCCGCACCGGCCGGTCGGCGACGCCGGCGAGGTAGTCGGCCGACCAGTCGGCGGCGCGATGCGCCCAGGTGCGGAAGCTCTCGTCGTCCATGCCGGTCTCCTCCCGAATCGTCGTCGTGCAAGTCCTTATCGTAGAGGCCGGGATAGCATTCCGGCGGGCGCGAGGGGATCGGGCGGGCCGCCTGGGCTCAGAAGCGGTAGCCGAGGCCGGCGCCGACGATCACCATGTCGAGCGCCACCGTCGCGCTGCCGGGCCCGATGCGGGAGACCAGCGTCGGCAGGAAGAACCGCTTGATCTCCATGTTGGCGTACCAGCGGCCGCCGAGGTGATAGTCGAACCCCGCCTGGAGCATCGGCCCCACCTGCGGGTCGGCCTTCATCGGGGTCACGAGCGGCTTTGCGGGCTGATAGGCGATCGGCGCCGTGTAGCCCACGCCCGCGCCGAGATACGGGTTGAAGGCGGCGTGCGGCAGGACATGGACCTGCACGGCGCCGTTGAGGCTGGCGCTCCAGGTGGTGCCGACCGGCAGGTCGCCGACGCGTGAGCCCCGGATCGAGGTTCGGGTCGGGAGGATGCCGCCCTGGCCCGCGATCGCGATGCGGTCGGTCAGGAAGTAGGTCGCGTCCGCATCCGGCAGGGCGCGGGTCGGGGTGATGATCCGGCCCCCGATCGGCTCGATCCGGGAATGCTGTCCGACCGGGATCGACCCGATGAGCCGCCCGCGGATCAGCAGGCTCCCGGCGGTCAGCCCGCCGGAGGGCGCCGCGTCCGGCCCGGGCTCGGCCGCCCGGCCGGGCGAGGCGGGCCCGACGACCCAGAGCGCCGCCGCGAGCGCCCACGCGATCCGGGACGCGGCGTGGAAGAGCGAACGACGGTCTCTCGTCATGGTCTGGATCATCGTCCCGGCACTGTCCTGTAAAGCCATGAGGGCGTCCGGTCCGGCGCGTCCGGAACCCGCCCTGCGATCACGCGAAGTCGGAATGCGGCCGGGCGGCGGCGCGGATCGGCGCCACGGCGCTGCGTAGGCCGGCGGTCTGGTCCGCCCGGCGCCCGCCGGATTCCGGCTTCGAAGGCGGCCGCAGCACGACCCGGTCGCGGCCGCCGTTCTTGGCCGCGTAGAGCGCCGCGTCGGCCCGGGCGACGGCGGCATCGATCCGCGCCTCGTCCGCCGCCAGGACGGAGACCCCGAGGCTCGCCGTCACCACGAGCGCACCGCCGTCGATCGCGAACGGCTCGCCCGCCACCGCGACGCGCAGGCGCTCCGCGACCGCCACGGCCGCGGCGGCGTCGCCCGTGCCGAGAACGGCCAGGAACTCCTCGCCGCCCCAGCGCGCGACGACGTCTCCCGGCCGCAGCGCGCCGCGCAGCCGCTCGGCGACGCCGACCAGCACCCGGTCGCCGCTCTCGTGACCGTGGGTGTCGTTGATCGCCTTGAAGCGGTCGATGTCCACCAGCACGACGGCGCCGGCGACCGGGCGGCCGATGCCGGCTCCCCGCGCCAGCGCCGCGACGAGGCCGCGCCGGTTCGCCAGCCCGGTCAGCGAGTCGGTCTCGGCGAGGCGGCCGAGCCGCACCTGCGCCCGCTCGCTCACCATCGCGAGGTATCCGACCTGGATGAAGACGCCGCAGAACTGGTCGACCAGCAGCGAGTAGACGCCGCTCTCGGGCGCGGCGAGGCGGTCGCCCGCGAACTGGACCACGACGATCGACAGCAGGAAAACCGTGAGGTACCCGCTGAACCCCGACAGGACGACGTATTGGGTCCAGAGGCGGAACCGGGCGGGAGTCCGCAGGATCTCGGCGACGCAGAGCCCGGTGCTGACCGCGATCGACGCGAACACGGCCTGGAGGGCCCAGACCGTCGCCCCCTGCACCGACAGGCCGCCGAAGAGCAGGCCGGGGGCGGCGGTCAGCACGGCGATCCGCGCCGGAGCGACGGGCCGGCCGTAGAACAGCCGCAACCCGCCCCAGGACAGGGCCATGCTCGCACCATAGAGGGTGTAGACGATCATCCCCTTGCCGAGCGTCACGGCGAGTGCCGACGGATCTCCCACCGACGCCACGCTGGCCGTCAGCGAGCAGCACAGGGCCCCGGCCCAGAGCCCGAAATAGACCTCGCGCGGATCCCGCAGCAGCGTGATGAGGAACACGGACACGAACGCGACGCGGCTGACGATGCTGGCGATCTGGAGCGTGACTAAATCAAGCGCCATCCCGCGCATCCTCCCCCGTACCTGCCGCCCAGGCCGGGTGGGTCCTTCCAGCCGGTCCGGCGGAATCGTCCATCTCACGGCTCGTGCAGGCGTCGGGCCCGAACCGAGGTCGCGACCGGAAGGTTCACGGCGTCAATCGACGGGACACTCGCGTCGCCCGCTCGACCGCGGCAGGATCCTGCCTCGCCGATCCGTGGGTTCGAACTGTACGAACGAGATGCTAATGGATCGTTATCAACACGGATCGATTTCGTAGAGTTCGATTGCAATCGAGACTATTTTTGGTTGAGTACGCAAGTATATCAGGTTGTATCGACCGCGGACCGCGGTCGATGCCTCTGTTCCTGTAGTGGCATCGGCGATTGCTGCCGACACGCGTCCTGGCGGCAGGTCGGTGCCGGCACGGACCGCGACGATGGGAGGGTCCCGGTTCTCGGATCACCGGGTCTCCCGGCCGCAGGGTCGATCGCACGAGGCGCTCCTCCCCGGAACGGCATCCGCCGACGCTTCGAACGTTACGGGGGCGAGGGGCCAGGGTCATGCCGGACCCTGCCGAATCGGCGTCGTACGGTTTTTGAACGAACCGTCCAAAATCCGTATCATACGATTTCCGATTGATCGCTTCGCGATGCGGAAATCGACTCCGCTCAGGCGCCGCGCGGGCTGATGATACGGAATCCGGAAGCAATCTTCCGGATTCCGTATCACACGGGTGGTTCAGAACCGGGCCGCGGCCTCGCGACGGCCGGGCTCGGCGGTGTCGGTCACCGTGACGGCGTCGCCGCTGCGGCGGAGCACCACCGAGACCGGGGCGGCGCCGGGTTCGCGCGGCACCGACAGGGTCACGGCCTGATCGGGCGCGAGCACCGCCTCGACCCGGACCGGCCGGCCCGACGGTTCGGCGAGGGTGACGACGACGCGGTGGCCGGCGGGTTCGGCGGTGTAGTAGGCGACGCCCTCGAGGTCGCCGAGGCGCAGGCTGCGGCCGGCGGCGGGGGCGAGGGGTTCGGCGGTCGCGGTGCCGGCGAGGGCGGCGAAAATGGCCGCGAGCGAGAGAGTGAGACGTGTCATGATGCGGCTCGTTCCGATGTCGTCGGGGCCGCGCCGGCCCCGTTCCGACTCCCGATCTATTTTGCGTCGCAACATGAATCAAACCGATTGAATCGATAGTGACTATTGATCATGTCGATCTTGCTCGGGTCGATCTCAACCTTCTGGTCGCCCTCGACGCGCTGCTGACCGAGCGCAGCGTCACCCGGGCGGCGGCACGAATCGGAATCGGCCAGTCGGCGATGAGCAGCAGCCTCGGGCGCCTGCGCGGCCTGTTCGACGACGAGCTGCTGACCCGCTCCCCGGAGGGCATGCGCCCGACCCCGCGGGCGATGGCGCTGGCCGGGCCGGTGCGGGCGGCCCTGCGGCAGGTGCAGGCGCTGGTGCGCCGGGACGACGCCTTCGATCCGGCGACGGTCGAGCGGGTGTTCACCCTGGCGATGCCCGACAGCATCGAGGTGCTGCTCGGCCCGCGGCTGCTCGCCTTCCTGCGCGAGACGGCGCCGGGGGTGCGCCTGCTGCTGCGCTCGGTCGACCGCGACCGGATCCTGCCCGACCTCGACGCCGACCGGGTCGATCTCGGCCTCGGCCTCTTCCCGGACGGGCAGGCGCACCACAAGCGCCGGCTGCTCTACCGCGAGCACTACCTGTGCATGTTCAACGCCGCCCTGGTCGGGCTGGAGCCGCCGATCAGCCTCGACGACTACCTGCGCTTCCCGCACGTCCTGACCAGCCTGAAGGAGACCGCGCACGGGGTGGTGGACGACGCCCTGGCGCTGATCGGCCGCCGCCGGACCCTCGCGGTGACGACGCCGCGCTTCCTCGCGGTGCCGTTCCTGGTCCGCAGCGCCCCGGTTCTGACCACGATGCACGCGCGGCTGGCGACCTCGTTCGCGGCGGCGCTCGGCCTCGCGGTGAGCCCGGCGCCGGTGGCGCTGGACGAGGTCGCGATCTCGATGCTGTGGCACGCCTCCTACGACGACGACCCGGCCCATCGCTGGCTGCGCCGCACCCTCGTGCGCCTCGCCGCCGAGCCCGACGACGACCCCCTCGCCCTCGGGGCGCCGGGGTGAGTCCGGCCCTTGCCGAGGCGGGGCCGGCCGGTGTTGATGCGGGCATGCCCGACCTTTTCGCCTCAGCCGGGGGCGATGCGCCCCGCCCGCTCGCCGACCGCCTGCGTCCGACCCGCCTCGACGAGGTGGTCGGCCAGGAGCACCTGACCGGGGAGGGCGGGGCGCTGACCCGGCTCCTGCGCGGGCGCAGCCTCGGCTCGCTGATCTTCTGGGGACCGCCGGGCACCGGCAAGACCACGGTGGCCCGCCTGCTGGCGCAGGGCACCGACCTGCATTTCGAGCAGATCTCGGCGATCTTCTCCGGCGTCGCCGAACTGCGCAAGGTGTTCGAGGCGGCCCGCGGCCGGCGGGCGGCGGGCCGGGCCACCCTGCTGTTCGTCGACGAGATCCACCGCTTCAACCGGGCCCAGCTCGACGCCTTCCTGCCGGTGATGGAGGACGGCACGATCACGCTCGTCGGCGCCACCACCGAGAACCCGTCCTTCGAGCTGAACGCGGCGCTGCTGTCGCGCGCCCGGGTGCTGGTGTTCCGCGCCCTCGACGAGGCGGCGCTGGCCGGCCTGCTCCACCGGGCCGAGGCCGCGACCGGGCAACCGCTGCCCCTCGACGCGGAGGCGCGCGCGGCGCTGGTGCGGATGGCCGACGGCGACGGCCGGGCGATCCTGACCCTCGCCGAGGAGGTGTGGCGCTCGGCCCGCGACGGCGAGATCCTGGACGCGGCCCTGCTGCAGGATCTCGTCCAGCGCCGGGCGCCGGTCTACGACAAGGCGCAGGAGGGGCACTACAACCTCATCAGCGCGCTGCACAAGACGATCCGCGGCTCGGACCCGGACGCCGCCCTGTACTACCTGTGCCGGATGCTGGATGCCGGCGAGGACCGGCTGTTCATCGCCCGGCGGCTCGTGCGGGCGGCGGTCGAGGATATCGGCCTCGCCGACCCGCAGGCCCTGGCGGTGGCCAACGCCGCCAAGGAAGCGTTCGACTTCCTCGGCTCGCCGGAGGGCGAGTTGGCCCTGGCCCAGGCCGCCGTCTACCTCGCGACGGCGCCGAAATCGAACGCGCTCTACACCGCCTACAAGGCCGCGACCCGCACCGCCAAGGAGCACGGCTCGCTGCCGCCGCCGCGCACCATCCTCAACGCGCCGACCAAGCTGATGCGCCGGCTCGGCTACGGCGAGGGCTACCGCTACGACCACGACGAGCCGGACGCCTTCTCGGGCCAGGATTACTGGCCCGAGCGCCTCGGGCGGCAATCGTTCTACCGGCCGGGCGAGCGCGGGTTCGAGCGCCGGGTCGCAGAGCGGATGGCGTGGTGGGCCGAGGAGCGGGCCCGCCGCGAGGCCGACGAGGGGTGACGATGCGGCCCCGCCGCACCGTGACGCTTCCGTGACGAACGCCGAAACGACCGTTGACGCCGGCCTCGGACGGCCCGCACATTGGCCGCCATGACGCGCGTTGCTCGCCCTGTTCTGCCATGACCCGGGTTCTCTCCATCGCCAACTGCAAGGGCGGGACCGGGAAATCCACCACCGCGGTCAATCTCGCGGCCGAACTCGGGGGAAGGGGGCACCGGATCCTGGTGGTCGACCTCGATCCGCAGGGCCATGCCGGGCTCGGCTTCGGGATCACGGCGGATCCCGGCGCGCCCAACGCCCACACGCCGCTGCGGGGCCGGCGCGGCGCCTTGGGCGACGGGTTGCGCGCCACCGCCGCGGACGGCGTCGACCTGATCCCGGCCGACCGGCACTTCGACGGGCAGATCGTCGCCGGCGATCCGCGCTGCCTCGCCGAGGCGCTCGGCCCGCTCGCCGCCGGCTACGATCTCGTGCTCCTCGACGTGCCGCCCTCCGCCGCGGCGCTCGCGGTCTGCGCCCTGATGGCGAGCGACGGGGTGATCGTGCCGACCACCCTCGACCCGCTCGGGCTGGAGGGCGTGCGCCAGTTCGCCCGCGCCTATCACGACGTGATGCTGCGCTTCGACGCCGCCCGGCTCGGCCTCGCCGTGGCGCCGATGCGGATCGACCTGCGCACCAACGTCGAGCGTGGCGTGCTCGGCCGGCTGCGGACGGATTTCGGGCCCGGCCAGATGGTGCGCGGCATCCGCACCGACGTGGCAGTGAGCGAGGCCTTCGCCCTGCGCCGGCCCCTGCGCGGCGCGCGCCCGCGCAGCCGCGCGGCCGAGGACTTCGCCGCGCTAGCCGACGACGTGGTGCGCCGGTTCCAGATCGACCAGCGGGCGGCGCTGCCGGGCCCGCCGCGGGGGCGGGCGGAAGGGTTCTCACAGGTGATCTGGGCCTGACCGGCCTCGCGGCCGTTTGCCGCCGGGCGGGGCCGGTGCTACCAGCGCCGCATGACGGGCAAGCCTCCCCACCGCGGCGGTCCCGGGCGGTCGCGGACCGGCCCGGGCGGACGCTCCTTCGCACCCGTGGGACGCCGCGACGACGGCCGTGCCCGCACCGGGCCGCGCAATACCGCGCGCGACGCCGCCGAGCGCGCCGCGGCCGGGCGCGACCTCGGCGACGCCGCCCCCTGGGAGCAGGGCGCCCCCCCGGCCCCGCGCCCTCCCGCCGGGCGGCCGGCGGGTGCCAAGTCTGGGGGTGCCAAGCCTCAGAGTGCCAAGTCTGCGGGGACCAAGCCCACGAGGGACAAGCCGGCCGGCCTGAAGCCCGCCGGCCCGCGTCCGCCCCGGGAGTCTGCGGCCCCACGCCCTCGCGCGGCCCCGAACCCGGCCGCGCCCCGCCCCGAGGGCGCCCCGACCCGGCGCGAGGTGCGGGCGGCGACCGCCGCGGCGCTCGCCACCGGCGTCCAGACCCTCGAAGTGACGCCCGACGAGGCCGGGATGCGGATCGACCGCTTCCTCGCCGCCCGCTTCCCGCAACTGCCCTTCACCCGGATCCAGAGCCTCGTGCGCAAGGGCGAGCTGCGGGTCGACGGCAAGCGCGCCAAGGCCGCAGACCGGGTCGAACCCGGGGCGAGCGTGCGGGTGCCGCCGCTGAAGCTCGACCAGCCGCGTCCGACCGGCCCGAGCCCCGCCCGGGCCGAATCCGACCTCGCCTTCCTGCGCTCCCTGATCCTCTACGAGGACCGGGACATGATGGTGCTCAACAAGCCGTTCGGCCTCGCGGTCCAGGGCGGCTCGGGCACCACGCGCCACGTCGACGGCCTGCTGGAGGCGATGCGCGACGGCGACGGGCAGAAGCCGCGCCTCGTCCACCGCCTCGACAAGGACACCGCCGGCTGCCTCATCGTCGCCAAGACGCGGCTGGCCGCCGCGACGCTGGCCAAGACCTTCCGGTCGCGGGCGGCGCGCAAGATCTACTGGGCGCTCGCCGCCGGCGTGCCGCGGGTGCGCCAGGGCCGGGTCTCGACCTACCTCGCCAAGGAGGAGGTCGGGGAGGCCGACGCGCGGATGCGGGTGGCGCAGCACGGGGACGAGGGGGCGAGCCACGCGCTGACCTACTACGCCACCGTCGACCAGGCCGGCCAGAAGCTCGCCTGGCTCTCGCTCAAGCCGGTGACCGGGCGCACCCACCAGTTGCGCGCCCACGCCGCCCATATCGGGCACCCGCTGGTCGGCGATCCGAAATACTTCGACATCGAGAACTGGGAGCTGCCCGGCGGCATCCAGAACCGGCTGCACCTGCTCGCTCGGCGCATCGTCATCCCGCATCCGCGCACCGGTCAGCCGGTGGACGTGACCGCGCCGCTGCCGCCGCACATGGCGCAGAGCTGGAACCTGCTCGGCTTCGACGCCTCCCGCTACGACCCGATCGTCGAGGCGCCGGAGAACTGACGGCGCCCGGTGCCGCTTGGCAACCTGCGCCGTCGCCTTATTCTGGGGGCAGGCCGTCCGGCCGCGTCGATCCACCAACGAGAGCCCGCCCGATGAGACCTGTCGCGCTCGCCTGCCTCGGCCTGCTCGGCCTCGCCGGAACGGCCCTATTGGCGCCGACCTCCCGGGCCCAGCAGCCGGCTCCGGCGCCCGCCGCCGCGCCCGCCCCCGCCTCGCCGGCCGAGGCCGGGCGGGCGGGCGGAAAGCCCGCCGACCGGACGCCGGCCGAGCCGGGACGCGGCGCCGATGCGGCGCCTCCCCGCGGCGACGGCAAGGCGGCCGGCCAGCGGGTGCGACGGCGGACCTCCTACGCCGCCTGCAACCGGGCCTCGCACCGGCGCAACCTCCATGGCGGGGCGCGCCGCCGCTTCCTCACCCGCTGCCGCCTCGGCTACGAGCGGATCCAGCCGCCGGCCGGACAGCCGGCGCGGGGGCGCCCGTGACGGTGACGGGGAGCGTCAGGCCGTGATCCTCGTCGTCTTCGACATCGACGGCACCGTCGTCGACAGCCAGCACATGATCGTGGCCGCCCAGGCCGAGGCGTTCGCGTCCGTCGGGCTGCCGGCGCCGGGGCGCGAGCGGGCGCTGTCGGTCGTCGGCCTGTCGCTGGCCCAGGCCTTCACCGTCCTGGTCGGGCCGGACGGCCCGGTGGCGGAACTGGCCGAGGCGTACAAGGGCGCCTTCTCGCGCCTGCGCGCCGAGGCGGCGATCCGCGAGCCGCTGTTTCCCGGCGCGGCCGACCTGATCGCGCGCCTCCATGCCGGTCCGGCGGCCGTGCTGGGCATCGCCACCGGGAAATCCCGCCGCGGCGTCGACCACCTCGTCGCGACCCACGGCTGGGACGGCTGGTTCGCGACGATCCAGACCGCGGACGACGCGCCCTCGAAGCCGCATCCGGCGATGCTGGAACAGGCGATGGCCGAGACCGGGTCGAGCCCGGCCGACACCGTCATGATCGGCGACTCGACCTACGACATGGCGATGGCCCGCGCCGCCGGAGTCACCGCCCTCGGGGTGACCTGGGGCTACCACACGCCCGAGGCGCTGATCGCGGCCGGCGCCGACCGGATGGTCGCGTCCTACGCCGAGCTGGAGCGGGTGCTGGTGGAGCGGGGCATCTGATCCTCCCCGAGGACCGCCGCGGCGCGCGACGCAGGCCCTCCAACGAGGTCCCAGTCGACTCGCAACCAGAACTCTCGTTCCCTATCTCCCTCCCATGACCGACGCCCCCGCACCCACCCCCGCCGACGATCCCCTGCGCGTTGCCCGGGCTGCGGGACGGCCGAGCCTGCCGAAGCGCTTCTACGAGCAGGCCGGCGTGGCCGAGGAGGCGGGCGGGTGGCGCCTCGTGCTCGATGGGCGCGGAGCCAACACGCCGGGCCGGCGCGCGCTGCGGGTGGCGCAGGCGGCCCTGGCCGAGGCGCTGGCGGCGGAGTGGCAGGCGCAGGTCGCGGTGATCGACCCGACCCGGATGCCGCTCACCCGCCTCGTCAATTCCGCCCTCGACGGCGTCGCCGAGCGGCGGGCCGAGGTGGTGGACGACCTCGTGGCCTATGCGGGCAGCGACCTGCTGGTCTACCGGGCCGGCGATCCGGGGCGCCTCGTCGCCGAACAGTCGGCGGCCTGGGATCCCGTGCTCGACTGGGCCCGCGACGCGCTGGGCGCTCGCTTCATCCTCAGCGAGGGAGTGATGCACGTGACCCAGCCCGAGGGCACGATCGCGGCCCTGCGCCGGGCGATCGAGTCGGTGGAGAGCCCGACCCGGCTCGCGGCCCTGCACGCGATGACGACCCTGTCCGGCTCGGTGCTGCTGGCGCTCGCGGTCGTCCACGGCGCCGCGACACCGGAGGCGGCCTGGGCGGCCGCCCATGTCGACGAGACGTTCCAGGCCGGAATCTGGGGCCGCGACGCAGAGGCCGAGGCGCGCCTGGAGGCGCGCCGGGCCGAATTCGAGGCGGCGGCGCGGGTGGCGTCGCTCGGCTGACGGGGCGCCCCAGTGCTTGCCGGGGCGTGATCGCCCTACTTCATCGGCCGCACCGACCCGGTCGCGATATCGGCATTCGGGTCGAAGCCCGGCATCGTCGGCGCGAAGGCGACGAGGCCGCTGGTGTCGATGCTGCGCAGGTCGAGTTCGGCCCCGGGCGCCATCTTCGGTAGGGCCGCGAACATCGGCAGCCCGGCGGGAATCGCCGACTGGAACCCGACGACCTCGACCGGCATCAGGCCGGCCTCCTCCAGCGTCGCGCCGTCCCGGGCCGCGGCAGCGCCCGTTCCGGCCGCCAGCGCGCCAGCCACCAAGATCACCTTCAGCATGACCGTCTCCGGATCGTGAGCTTGTCCTTGCGTATCAATGCGTGAACCTGCGGTTGGTTCGCGGCTTACCGTCGCCGTCCGGATACGCGCGCGGCCCCGGAGGCGCCCAGGGCGCTCGAAGATCTTGAAAAGGTTCCTGGCCTTGCCAGAAAGTACAAGTCCGTCTTCGCCAGAAAGTACGACTTCGAAATTTCTGAATGTCCATCCAAGTTTTTTCAGTTTTCCTTCTCACCGGCGGGCTCGCATAGTCCGGCTCACGGTGATGCCGGGCCGCGAGCCGGGGCCGTCGGACGATCAAACGGGGCGAGCGGCGGAGGCTGCTCTTGCACGGACCGGCCGGACCACGCCGCGGACACGAGGGGTACGACGGCCGGCGGATCGCCGCCGCGCCGGCCCCCCGGTCACCCTCCCGCCGCCCCATCCCGGGCGCGGGCCACGAGACAGGATCTTTGGAGGACACCATGGCAGCTCCCTGGGCAGGATCGCGTCGGCCGGGCCGCAACTTCCTCTTCGTGCCGGGCCCGACCAACGTGCCGGACCGGGTCCAGCGCGCGATGGTGGTGCCGATGGAGGACCACCGCTCGTCGTCCTTCCCCGAACTGACCCTGCCGCTGTTCGAGGACCTGAAGAAGGTCTTCAAGTCCCGCGACGGACAGGTCTTCATCTTCCCGTCGAGCGGCACCGGCGCCTGGGAGGCGGCGCTGACCAACACCCTGTCGCCCGGCGACAAGGTCCTGGCCTCGCGCTTCGGCCAGTTCAGCACCCTGTGGATCGACCTCGCCCAGCGGGTCGGGCTCGACGTCGAGGTCCAGGACGAGGAATGGGGCCGCGGCGCCGATCCCGACCGGATCGAGGAGGCCCTGCGCGCCGACCGCGAGCACCGGATCAAGGCGGTGCTGGTCGTCCACAACGAGACCGCCACCGGCGTCACCAGCGACGTCGGCGCCGTGCGCCGGGCGATCGACGCCGCCGGCCACCCGGCGATGCTCTACGTCGACGGCGTGTCGTCGATCGGCAGCATCGACTTCCGGGCCTCCGAATGGGGCGTCGACTGCGCCATCACCGGCTCGCAGAAGGGCCTGATGCTGCCGGCCGGCCTCGGCATCGTCTGCGTCAGCCCGCGGGCGCTCGCCGCCGCCAAGACCGCCGAGTGCCGGCGCTGCTACTTCGATTTCGCCGACCAGGCCAAGGCCAACGCCACCGGCTACTTCCCCTACACGCCGGCGCTGCCGCTGCTCTACGGCCTGCGCGAATCGATGCGGTGCCTGTTCGAGGAGGGGCTGGAGCAGGTCTTCGCCCGCCACCGCTTCCTCGCCGACGGCACTCGGGCGGCGGTGAAGGCCTGGGGCCTGACCCTGTGCGCCCAGGACCCGAAGTGGAACTCGGACACGGTGAGCGCCATCATGGTGCCGGAGGGCATCAACGGCGCCGAGGTGATCGACATCGCCTATCGCCGCTACAACATGGCGCTCGGCGCCGGCCTGTCGAAGGTCGCCGGCAAGCTCTTCCGCATCGGCCATCTCGGCGACCTCAACGAGCTGATGCTGCTCGGGGCGCTGGCCGGGGCCGAGATGGCGATGTGCGACGCCGGCATCCAGGTCCAGCCGGGCAGCGGCGTCGCGGCGGCGCAGACCCACTTCCGCGGCGCGACGCAGACGGCCGAACAGCGCGCGGCGGCCTGATGAGGCGGGGACGGGCCGCGGATCCGCTCTGGACCCGTGGCCCGCAACCTGATGCTGTCGCGAACGGGCCGTCGTCGGCCCGGCCGGAGCCAGAACCGATGTCGCATCGTATCGTCTTCCTCGACCGAGAAACGCTGGACGCCCGCTTGAGGGCGCCCGGCTTCCCGCACGAGTACCGGGAATACGACGTGACCGCGCCGGGCGAGATCGTCGAGCGCCTGAAGGACGCCGACATCGCCGTCGTCAACAAGGTGCCGATGCGGGCCGAGACCCTGCGGCAACTGCCGAAGCTGAAGCTGATCGCGGTCGCGGCCACCGGCACCGACATCGTCGACAAGGCGGCGGCGAAGGAACAGGGCATCACCGTCGTCAACATCCGCAACTACGCCTTCAACACCGTGCCCGAGCACGTGGTCGGGCTGATCTTCGCCCTGCGGCGGGCGATCGTCCCCTACGCGAACTCGACCCGGCGCGGCGATTGGAACCGGTCGCGGCAGTTCTGCTACTTCGACTACCCGATCCGCGACATCGCCGGCTCGACGCTCGGCATCGTCGGCTACGGGGCGCTCGGCAAGTCGATCGCGAAGCGCGGCGAGGCGCTCGGCATGAAGGTGCTGGCCTACGACGTGTTTCCCCAGGACGGACTGGTCGATCTCGACACCATCCTGCGCGAGAGCGACGTCATCACCCTGCACGCGCCGCTGACGCCGGAGACCCGCAACATGATCGGGCGGGCCGAGCTCGCCAGGATGAAGCGCGACGCGATCCTCATCAACACCGCCCGCGGCGGCCTCGTCGACGAGGCGGCGCTCGCCGAGGCGCTCCAGAGCGGCACCATCGGCGGGGCGGGGTTCGACGTGCTCACCACCGAGCCGCCGGTCGAGGGCAACGTGCTGCTCGACCTCGACCTGCCGAACCTCATCGTCACCCCGCACGTCGCCTGGGCGAGCAAGGAGGCGATGCAGATCCTGGCCGATCAGGTGGTCGACAACATCGAGGCCTTCGTCGCCGGCCAACCCGTCAACGTGGTCGAGTAGCCGGCCGCCGTGCGAGACAGAGGCCGGGCGGTCCCGCCCTGGGCCCCGGCAGGCAGAGGATGCCATGAAAAAACTGCTTTTCCTGTTCGACACCGACCCGGTCCCGAGCGTGTTCGACACGGTCGTCGGCTACGACGGCGGCGCCGACAACATCGCCGGCTACGGCAACGTGACGCCCGAGAGCGTCGGCGCGCTGGTCGACGGCACGATCTACACCCGCGGCGGCTCCGAGAAGAAATCGACGGCGATCTTCGTCGGCGGCGGCAACATGGCGGCCGGCGAGGCGGTGTTCGCGGCGGTGCAGAAGCGGTTCTTCGGGCCGTTCCGCGTCTCCTCGATGCTCGATTCCAACGGCTCCAACACCACCGCGGCGGCGGGCGTCGCGCTGGTCGCCAAGGCCGCCGGCTCGCTCAAGGGCAGCCGCGCCGTGGTGCTCGCCGGCACCGGCCCGGTCGGGATGCGCTCGGCGGCGCTGCTCGCCCGCGAGGGCGCCAGCGTCGTGCTCACCGGCCGCTCCCGGGCCAAGGCCGAGGAGGCCGCCCGGGCGATCGAGACGCGCTTCGGCGTCGCCGTCGAGGCCCGGGAGACGCCGGATGCGGAGTCCCGCGCCGCCGCGGTGAAGGGCGCCGACGTCGCGTTCGCGGCCGGGGCGATCGGGCTCGAACTGCTGCCCGAGGCGCAGTGGCGCGACGAGCCGGCCCTGCGTTTCCTCGCCGACTACAACGCCCAGCCGCCGCTCGGCTTCGGCGGCATCGAGGCGACCGACAAGGGCAAGGAGCGTCACGGCAAGCGGGTGTTCGGGGCGCTCGGCATCGGCGGTCTGAAGCTCAAGCTGCACCGCGCCTGCGTCGCCCGGCTGTTCGAGAGCACCGAGTCGGTCCTCGACGCCGAGGAGATCTACGCGCTCGCGAAAGAGATGGCGTGATGACGACCGACACGACGCCGATGGAAACCATCGGACACTTCCTCGACGGCCTCGCCAGCGCCCAGCCGACGCCCGGCGGCGGCGGCGCGGCGGCGATCTCCGGCGCCATGGGGGCGGCCCTCGTCTCGATGGTGTGCAACCTCACCATCGGCAAGAAGAAGTACGCCGCGGTCGAGGACGAGCTGCGGCAGGTCCTGGCCCGGGCCGAGGACCTACGGGCGGCGCTCACCGGGATGATCGCCGAGGACGTCGCCGCCTTCGACGCGGTGATGGGCGCCTACGGCCTGCCGAAGGGCACCGACGACGAGAAGACGGCCCGCGCCGCCGCGATCCAGGTGGCGCTCCGGCAGGCGACCGACGTGCCGCTCGCCTGCTGCCGGGCCTGCCGGGCGGTGATCGACCTCGCCGAGATCGTCGCCGACAAGGGCAACCTCAACGTCATCAGCGATGCCGGCGTCGCCGTGCTGTCGGCCCATGCCGGCCTGCGCAGCGCCGCCCTCAACGTCTACGTGAACGCCAAGGCGATCGAGGACCGCGCCTTCGCGCAGTCGCGCCTCGACGAACTCGAGGATCTGCTCGCCGGTGCGGGCGATCTCAACGAGACGACCTACGCGGTCGTGAAGAACAAGCTGGTCTGAGTTCGGGACGGGGCGGACAGGTCTTTCACTGTCCGCCACCCGATCCGGACTGTACCGACAATCGACCCGGGACGCTCTGCGCCCCGGGAACGGGGAAGCTTTGCCCGGTCGGCTAGGGGCAGCAGCGCGAGTGGGCAACCCCGTCCGCGAAAGGATCTCCGCCCTTTTCCCGGACGACTGAAGCGTCAGCGGAAGGAGATCCGGGATCCAGCGAAAGAAGCGCCGAGAAGCGGCTCAGTCTGCCGGCACTGTTGTTCGATAGGGACGCTTCGCGACTTATTGTGCTGGATCCCGGATCTCCTTCCACTGCGTTTCAGTCGTCCGGGAAAGGGGTGCCGACCCGACGACACCCTCGAAACGGCATCGAACAAGTCCCGGTCGACACCGACTCCCGCATCGTGGGGCGAACGATCGGCCAATCACACGAGGAGGCATCCATGGACGTCCACGAGTACCAGGCCAAGGAACTGCTCGCGAGCTTCGGCGTGCCGATCCCGAAGGGCGCGGTGGCGTTCAGCCCGGATCAGGCGGTCTACGCCGCGACCGAACTCGGCGGCTGGCACTGGGCGGTGAAGGCCCAGATCCATGCCGGCGCCCGCGGCAAGGCCGGCGGGATCCGGCTGTGCAAGACCTACAACGAGGTCCGCGACGCGGCCAAGGACCTGCTCGGTCGCCGCCTCGTCACCCACCAGACGGGCCCCGAGGGCAAGCCGGTGCAGCGGGTCTACATCGAGACCGCCGACCCGTTCGACCGCGAGCTGTATCTCGGCTTCGTCCTCGATCGGAAGGCCGAGCGGGTGCGGGTCATCGCCAGCCAGCGCGGCGGCATGGACATCGAGGAGATCGCCGCCACCGAGCCGGAGGCGCTGCTTCAGGTCGTGGTCGAGCCGGCGGTCGGCCTGCAGCAGTTCGAGGCGCGCGAACTCGCGTTCCAGCTCGGCCTCGACATCAAGCAGGTCGGCGGCGCCGTGAAGACGATCATGAGCGCCTACCGGGCGTTTCGCGACTGCGACGCGACGATGCTGGAAATCAACCCCCTCGTCGTCACCAAGGACGACCGGGTGCTGGCGCTCGACGCCAAGATGTCGTTCGACGACAACGCGCTGTTCCGGCGTCGCGCCATCGCCGACATGCACGACCCGTCGCAGAGCGACCCGCGCGAGGCCCAGGCCGCCGAGCACAACCTCAACTACATCGGCCTCGACGGCGAGATCGGCTGCATCGTCAACGGCGCCGGCCTCGCCATGGCGACGATGGACATGATCAAGCATGCCGGCGGCGAGCCGGCGAACTTTCTGGACGTCGGCGGCGGCGCCTCGCCCCAGCGCGTCGCCACCGCGTTCCGGCTGGTCCTGTCCGACCCGAACGTGAAGGCGATCCTCGTCAACATCTTCGCGGGCATCAACCGCTGCGACTGGATCGCCCAGGGCGTCGTCCAGGCGGCGCAGGAGGTGAAGATCGGCGTGCCGCTGGTGGTCCGGCTCGCCGGCACCAACGTCGAGGCCGGCAAGGCGATCCTGGAGAAGAGCGGTCTCGACCTCATCACCGCCGACACCCTGACCGAGGCCGCCGAGAAGGCGGTCCGCGCGGTGGAAGCCGCGCGCACGACCCACTGAGGAGCGACGCCATGAGCATCCTGATCGACGAGACGACCCCGATCCTGGTCCAGGGCATCACCGGCGACAAGGGCAGCTTTCACGCCAAGGAGATGCTGGAATACGGTTCCAAGGTCGTCGGCGGCGTCACGCCGGGCAAGGGCGGGCGCAGCCATCTCGGCATCCCGGTCTTCAACACCGTGAAGGACGCGGTGCGGGAGACCGGCGCCACCACCAGCATCACCTTCGTGGCGCCGCCCTTCGCCGCCGACGCGATCATGGAGGCAGCCGACGCCGGCATCCGGCTGATCTGCTCGATCACCGACGGCATCCCGGCCCAGGACATGATGCGGGTCAAGCGCTACCTCAAGCGCTACCCCAAGGAGCGCCGCTCGATGGTGGTCGGCCCGAACTGCGCCGGCATCATCTCGCCGGGCCAATCGATGCTCGGCATCATGCCCGGCCACATCTACCTCAAGGGCAATATCGGGGTGATCTCGCGCTCCGGCACGCTCGGCTACGAGGCCGCCTCGCAGATGAAGGCGGTGGGGCTGGGCATCTCGACCTCGGTCGGCATCGGCGGCGACCCGATCAACGGCTCGTCGTTCCTCGACCACCTCGCGCTGTTCGAGGCCGACCCGGACACCGACGCGGTGCTGATGATCGGCGAGATCGGCGGCCCGCAGGAGGCCGAGGCCGCGGCCTGGATCCGGGACAACATGTCGAAGCCGGTGGTCGGCTTCGTCGCCGGCCTCACCGCCCCGAAGGGCCGCCGGATGGGACATGCCGGCGCGATCATCTCGGCCGCCGGCGACAGCGCCGCCGAGAAGGCGGAGATCATGCGCTCCTACGGCCTCACCGTGGCGCCGAGCCCGGGCGAGTTCGGCACCACCATGGCCGAGGTGATGGCGACCCGCCGCAAGGCGGCGTGACGCTGCCGTCGCAGTCAAATCCTCCCCCCACTGCGCAGGGTTGTCCGGGGAGATGAATAGCGCGGGTTTCCCCTCTCCCCGCGGGCGGGGAGAGGGCTGCGTCTCCGTTCAGGAGATGCAGCAAGCGCGATCCGTCAGGATCGCCGCGAGGGTGAGGGGGTGTTTCCGGAAGAGACTCCTCCGGCACCACCCCCTCACCCTCGCTCCGGCTTGCGCCTGCGCTCACTGCGGACCCGACAAGGGGTCCGCAGTCCTCTCCCCGCCCGCGGGGAGAGGAGAAATCCCGCGCGCTCCCTTCCCCGGACAGCCCTGCGCTGAGGGGGGAGGGTCACGCCGCCCCCGGCGTTCCATGCATCCCGCCACACGGGAATCCCGACCATGCAGATGCCCGCGCTCGACCTCGCCTTCGCGCCGCCGGTCATCACCGGCACCTCCTCGCGGGAGGCCACCGACATCCTGTTCGTCTCGCTCCTCGACGTGTGCCGGCGCCACGAGCCGGAACTGGAGGCGGTGCTGCACGGACGGGCCAACATCTCGGGCATGTCGCCCGAGCTGATGGCCCGCGCCCTCCAGGTCCAGGGGATCTGGTTCCAGCTCATCTCCATCGCCGAGCAGAACACCGCCATGCGCCGGCGCCGGCAGATCGAGCGCGGGCAGGGCCGCGACGCCCTCACCGGCTCGTTCAGCGCCGTGCTCGCCGAGGCGGTGCGCCGCCGCATCCCGGCCGGCGAGATCCACGCCCTGCTCAAGACCCTGCGCATCCGCCCGACCCTGACGGCGCACCCGACCGAGGCCAAGCGCGTCACGGTGCTGGAAAAATTCCGCCGGATCTACCTGCTGCTGCGCGAACTCGAACTGCCGCGCTGGACCGAGCGCGAGCGCACCGCCCTGATGGCCGACCTGCGCGACCAGATCGAGCTGGTCTGGATGACCGGCGAACTCCACCTCGAGAAGCCGAGCGTCGAGCAGGAGGTCGCCTGGGGGCTGCACTTCTTCGACGAGACGCTGTTCGAGATGCTGCCGGAGGTGCTGGTCTCCCTGGAGGAGAGCCTGCGGGCGCATTATCCCGACGAGACCTTCGAGGTGCCGGCCTTCTTCCAGTTCGGCTCGTGGATCGGCGGCGACCGCGACGGCAACCCGTTCGTCACCGCCGCCGTCACCCGCGCCACCCTGCGCCGCAACGCGCTCGCCAGCCTGCGCCGCTACCGCGACGGCGTCACGGCGCTCGGCCGCACCCTGTCGATCACCGAGCGCTCGCTGCGGGTGCCCGAGACCTTCCGGGCCGAGCTGGAACAGCGGCTCGCAGTGAGCGGCGATCCCCGCGGCATCGCCCGGCGCAATCCCGGCGAGCCCTACCGCCAGTTCCTCACCTGCATCCAGCGCCGGCTGGAGGCGACGATCGCCCGCAACGAGGGCGACGCCATCACCGGTGCGCCGGACTATTCCGACGCCGACAGCCTCATCACGGACCTGCGGGTGCTGGAGCAGGGGCTCGCCGCGGCGCGCTGCCCGTCGCTCGCCACCGACCTCGTGCGGCCGGTGCGGCGGATGGTCGAGATCTTCCGCTTCTCGACCGTGCGCCTCGACATCCGCGAGAACACCACCCGCACCACCCGGGCGCTCCAGGCGCTGTGGGCGCTCGGCCACGGCGACGACGCGCCGGCGCCCGACGTCGATTCGCCGGTCTGGCGCGCCTGGCTCGACGCCGAACTGGCCCGGCCGCGGGAGGGCGCCCGCTCGTTCCAGGCGCTGCCCGACGAGGCGCGCGAGACGCTGGAGACCTTCGCCCTCGTCGGGGCGATGCGCCAGGACCTCGACCGCGAGGCGTTCGGCGCCTTCGTGCTGTCGATGACCCACTCGGTCGCCGACATCCTCGGCGTCTACCTGCTGGCGAAGGAAGCCGGGCTGTTCCTCGACGCCGCCGGGGTCGAGATCTGCCCGCTGCCGGTGGTGCCGCTGTTCGAGACCATCGACGACCTGCGCGCCGCCCCGGCGATCATGCGCGAATTGCTCGCCGTGCCGGTGGTGCGCCGCTCGACCCGCTGGCAGGGCGGGGTCCAGGAGGTGATGATCGGGTATTCCGACTCGAACAAGGACGGCGGCTACGTCGCGGCGAACTGGGAGCTGGCGAAGGCTCAGGCCCGGCTGACCGCAGTCGGCGAGGCGGCCGGCGTGCCGATCGCGTTCTTCCACGGCCGCGGCGGCTCGGTCAGCCGCGGCGGCGCCCCGACCGCGCGGGCGATCGCGGCCCAGCCGCCGGGCTCGATCCGCGGCCGGTTCCGCACCACCGAGCAGGGCGAGGTGGTGTCGTTCAAGTACGCCAACCGCGGCACCGCCGCCTACCAGATGGAACTCCTGGCATCCTCGGTGCTCGCCCACGCGCTGACCTCGGAGCGGGACCGGGAGCCGCGGCCGGACTTCGACGACGCGCTCGAAGCCCTGTCGGGCGCCTCGCGGGCGGCCTACGTCAAGCTGATCGCGCACCCGGACCTCGTGACCTATTTCGGCGCCGCGAGCCCGCTCGACGAGATCGCGCTGCTCAACATCGGCTCGCGCCCGGCCCGGCGCTTCGGCGCCCGCAGCCTCGCCGACCTGCGGGCGATCCCGTGGGTGTTCGCCTGGGCGCAGAACCGCCACGTCATCACCGGCTGGTACGGCGTCGGCAGCGCGCTCCAGAGTTTTCTCGAGGTGCGGGGCGAGGCCGGCGAGGCGCTGCTGCGGCGGATGTTCGCGGAGTCGTGCCTGCTTCGGCTCATCCTCGACGAGGTCGAGAAGACGCTGCTCACCGTCGATCTCGCCATCGCCCGCGACTTCGCCGGGCTGGTCGAGGACGCCGGGGTCCGCGACGCGATCTTTCCCATGATCGAGGCCGAGTACCACCTCACCTGCGCGATGGTGTGCCGGGTCAGCGGCGACGCCACGGTGGCGGAACGCTTCCCCCAATACCGCGCCCGGCTCCAAAAGCGGCTGCCGGTGATCGATCAGGTGAGCCGCGAGCAGGTCGAACTGCTGCGCCGCTTCCGCCGCGAGGAGGATCCGGCCCGCCGCGAGGCGCTGAAGTCGGCCCTGCTCCTGTCGATCAACTGCACGGCGGTCGGGTTCGGGGCGACGGGGTGAGGGCGCAGCGCCCGACCCTCCCCCCTCTGCGGGCTACAGCATTCACACCTTCCCGAGAGAGGCGGGATCTCTCCTCGCCCCGCTTGCGGGGAGAGGGCTCTGCCGATCTTGTCGTCGGCTGAGCGAGGCGGCAGCCGAGGGTGAGGGGGCGAGGCCGGAGGAGCCTCTTCCGGCCTCGCCCCCTCACCCTCGCCCTGCGGGCTCCCTTCGCCCCCAACGAGGGGGACGAAGGCCTCTCCCCGCAAGCGGGGCGAGGAGAACCCGCACTACCCGTTGTGTGAATCTGCGAGCCCGCAAAGGGGGGAGGGTCCGCCCCACGTCTCCCCGCCACACCCGCCCCATATCCGTCACCGTGCGATCCGGCCCCGAACGCCGCATCCGTCACCTGGAGGAACCCCGATGAGCTTCACCCTGATCCAACAGGCCACCGCCCGGCTGCACCGCTCCGAGCTGGCCGTGCCCGGCTCCAACCCGACCTTCATGGAGAAATCGGCGCAATCGGCCGCCGACGTGATCTTCCTCGACCTCGAGGACGCGGTCGCGCCCGACGACAAGGAGCAGGCGCGCAAGAACATCGTCCAGGCGCTCAACGACCTCGACTGGGGGTCGAAGACGATGATGATCCGCATCAACGGGCTGGACACCCACTACATGTACCGCGACGTGGTCGACATCGTGGAGGCGTGCCCGCGCCTCGACATGATCCTGATCCCGAAGGTCGGCGTGCCGGCGGACGTCTACGCCATCGACGTGCTGGTGACGCAGATCGAGCAGGCCAAGAAGCGCAAGAAGCGGATCGGCTTCGAGGTGCTGATCGAGACCGCGCTCGGCATGGCCAACGTCGAGGCGATCGCCCAGTCCTCGAAGCGCCTGGAGGCGATGTCGTTCGGCGTCGCCGACTACGCCGCCTCGACCCGGGCGCGCTCGACGGTGATCGGCGGCGTCAACCCGGACTTCTCCGTGCTCACCGACAAGGATGCCGAGGGCCGGCGCGAAACCCACTGGCAGGACCCGTGGCTGTTCGCCCAGAACCGGATGCTGGTCGCCTGCCGGGCCTACGGCCTGCGCCCGATCGACGGCCCGTTCGGCGACTTCTCCGATCCCGACGGCTACCGCTCGGCGGCCAAGCGCTGCGCCGCGCTCGGCTTCGAGGGCAAGTGGGCGATCCACCCCTCGCAGATCGAACTCGCCAACGAGGTGTTCACCCCGAGCGAAGCCGAGGTGACCAAGGCCCGCCGCATCCTCGCGGCGATGGAGGAGGCGGCGAAGGCCGGCCGCGGCGCCGTCTCGCTCGACGGCCGGTTGATCGACATCGCGTCGATCCGCATGGCCGAGGCGCTGATCGCCAAGGCCGACGCGATGCGGTGAGGGCGGGGCGCCCCGCGGGAGACGGCGCTACGGCGCCTTCACCATCTGCCCGCGCAGCTCGCCGCCCGGATGGGCGGCGGTGTGGACGTTGAAGTAGACCCGGCCGCCGGTGAGTTCGGCGGCCTGGGCGTCGGTGAGGGTGGCGGTGCCGGAGAACGGGCTCTCGCCGGCGGGGGCGGGCACCATCACGCCGGCATTCTTGCCGGGCTCGGCCGGGCCGTGGAAATGGGACGCGGTGACAGGTCCGGTCAGTCCGGCATAGGTGCCGAGCCACGTCAGCGTCTTCGTTGCCGTGTCGTACTGCGCCTTGATCTCGCCCTTGCCGGGGCTGGTGTTCGGCGGCACCTCGCTCGCGCCGGTCAGCGGGCTCGCGAAGGTGAGGGTCTCGGCCCGGGCGGCGGGGGCCGCGAGCAGGACAAGGCCGGCGAGGCCGGCGCGAACGGCGTGCATCATGGCATCATCTCCCGTGCGCCGGCGCGGCACCGCGCGCCGGCTTCCCGCAAGATAGGGCGCCGCGCGCCCAAGCGTGCCCCTGATGCAGCCCGCCCGGGCGACCGGCGCAGGTCTCGCCAACATTGCAGAAACAGTCCGGTGACAGGGTGATCGTCTGCGGAGCCCCGCCAGGGCTCTTGATCCGCCGTGGACGAGATCCAGGTTGGTGGACGGACGTCATCCGATGGAAACAGGACGAACCCGAACGCCGCGACGCCGCGGCGGGTGGCTGATTCTGGCGGCCGTGCTGGCAGGCGCCGCGGGAACCTATGGCTGGCAGCGGCTGCACGCCCCGGCCGAGAAACCCGCCGCGCGGGCGCCGGCCCCGGTGCCGGTGACGCTCGCCCGGGTCGAGCAGGGCCCGTTCGGCGTGGTGCTGGGCGGCCTCGGCACGGTGCAGGCCTACAACACCGTGCAGGTGCGCAGCCGGGTCGACGGCGCGATCGAGCGGATCGGCTTTCGCGAGGGGCAGGTGGTGGCCAGGGGCGACCTCCTGGCCCAGGTCGATCCGCGGCCCTATCAGGCCGCCCTCGACGGGGCGCGGGCGAAGAAGACCCAGGACGAGGCCAACCTGAAGAACGCCCGGGCCGACCTCGAGCGCTACACCAAGCTCGGCGACTACGCTTCGCGCCAGCAGACCGACACCCAGGGCGCCCAGGTGAGCCAGCTCACCGCCCAGATCGCCGCGGACCAGGCGGCGATCGACAACGCCGCGACGCAGCTCTCCTACGCCTCGATCCAGGCGCCGATCGCCGGCGTGACCGGGTTCCGGCTGATCGACGTCGGCAACATCGTCACCGCCGCCCAGCAGACCGCGATCGTGACGATCACCCAGGTCGAGCCGATCTTCGTCGTCTTCACGGCGCCGGAGGACGAATTGCGCGGGATCGCCGGGGCGCTCGCCGCCGGCCCGGTCCCGGTCGAGGCGTGGAGCACCGACGGGCGGACCCGGCTCTCGGAGGGGCGGCTCGACCTCGTCAACAACCAGGTTGACACCGCGACCGGGACGGTGCGGCTCAAGGCGTCGTTCGACAACCGCGACCACGCCCTGTGGCCCGGCCTGTCGGTCTCGACCCGGATGCGGATCGGCACCGTCGCCGACGCCGTCACGGTGCCGGACGACGCCGTGCAGCACGGCCCGAACGGCCTCTACGCCTTCGTGGTCGAGGACGGGACGGCGCGGCTGCGGCCGGTCGCGGTCGGGCGCTCCGAATCCGGTCGCACCCGGGTGCTCAAGGGGCTCTCGCCCGGCGAGACCGTGATCTGGCGCGGGCAGTCGCGGGTGCAGGAGGGCGCGGCGGTGGCCGAGACCCGGCCGGCCGGCAGCGCCGCGCTGGCCCAGGACGAGGCGCGCTGAGGATGCAGGAAACGAGCGCCCCGGCCGGAGGCGGCCTGTCCGGATGGTTCATCCGCTTCCCGGTCGCCACCTCGCTCATCATGGCCGGGATCCTGTTCCTCGGAATCGTCGCCTACCCGCTGCTCGGGGTGGCGCCGCTGCCGCAGGTCGACTTCCCGACGATCCAGGTCACGGCGCAGTTGCCCGGCGGCAGCCCCGAGACGATGGCCTCCTCGGTGGCGCAGCCGCTGGAGCGTCAGTTCGCGCAGATCCCCGGGGTCAGCCAAATGACCTCGACCAGCGCGCTCGGCATCTCGTCGATCACCGTGCAGTTCGACCTGTCGCGCAACATCGACGCCGCAGCCAACGACATCCAGGCGGCGATCAACGCCGCCGGCGGGCAACTGCCCAAGACCCTGCCGAGCCCGCCGACCTACCGCAAGGTGAACCCGGCCGATTCGCCGATCCTGCTGCTCTCGGCCACGTCCGACACCCTGCCGCTGATCGAGGTCGACGACGCCGCCGACGTCCAGCTCGCCCAGCGCATCAGCCAGATCTCCGGCGTCGCCCAGGTGCTGATCGGCGGCCAGCAGAAGCCGGCGATCCGGGTGCAGATCGACCCGGCCAAGCTCGTGGCGAAGGACCTCTCGCTGGAGGACGTCCGCACCCAGCTCTCGCTCACCACGGTCAACAACCCGAAGGGCAATTTCGACGGCGCCACCCGCAGCTACACGGTCTACGCCAACGACCAGCTCACCGCCGCGAAGGACTGGAACGACGTCATCATCGCCTACCGCAACGGGGCACCGCTGCGGGTGCGCGACATCGGCCGCGCGGTGGCGGGGCCGGAGGACGCCAAGCAGGCGGCCTGGGCCAACGGCCAGCGCGGCGTGTTCCTGGTGATCTTCAAGCAGCCGGGCGCCAACGTCATCGAGACGGTCGATCGGATCAAGGCGGAACTCCCGCGCATCACCGCGGCGCTGCCGGCCGGAGTGGTGGTCAAGACGCTCAGCGACCGCACCCAGACCATCCGGGCCTCGGTCGAGGACGTGCAGTTCACCCTGGTCCTCACCATCGCGCTCGTCGTGGCGGTGATCTTCTGCTTCCTGCGCTCGCTCTGGGCGACGGTGATCCCGAGCGTGACGGTGCCGCTGGCGCTGCTCGGCGCCTGCGCGCTGATGTGGATCGCCGGCTACACCCTCGACAACCTGTCGCTGATGGCGCTGACCATCGCGGTCGGCTTCGTGGTCGACGACGCGATCGTGGTGCTGGAGAACATCGCCCGCCACGTCGAGGAAGGGATGGCGCCGATGCAGGCGGCGCTCAGGGGCGCCGGCGAGATCGGCTTCACCATCCTGTCGATCTCGGTCTCGCTGATCGCGGTGCTGATCCCGTTGCTGCTGATGGGCGGCATCATCGGCCGGCTGTTCCGCGAATTCGCCGTGGTGCTGTCGATGACGATCGGCGTCTCGGCCTTCGTGTCGCTGTCGCTGACCCCGATGATGGCGGCACGCCTGCTCAGGCCCCCGGCCGAGGAGCGCCACGGCCGGCTGTACCGCTGGAGCGAACGGGTCTTCGACGGGCTGCTGGCGGCCTACGCCTCCGCCCTCGACGTCGCCCTGCGCCACCGCGTCGTCACGCTGCTGAGCTTCCTCGCCACGGTGGCGCTCACCGCGTACCTGTTCGTCGTCATCCCCAAGGGCTTCTTCCCGCAGCAGGATACCGGCCTGATCGTCGGCATCACCGAGGGCGGGCAGGACATCTCGTTCTCGGCGATGAAGGAGCGCCAGGAGGCGGTCGGCCGGGTGATCCAGGCCGACCCCGACGTGGCGAGCGTCGCGATGTCGATCGGCGGCAGCGGGCAGGCGCTCAATTCGGGCCGGATGTTCATCACGCTCAAGCCCCGCGACGAGCGGCAGGCCGACGCCTTCCGGATCATCGGCCGCCTGCGGCCGCAGCTCGACCGTCTGGAGGGCGTGAAGGTCTTCCTCCAGGCGTCGCAGGACGTGCGCACCGGCGCGCGGGCCTCGCGCACCCAGTTCGAGTACACGCTCCAGGATCCGAATCTCGACGAGCTGAACGCATGGTCGCCCCGCCTGCTCGACAGGCTCAGGACCCTGCCGGAGCTGCGCGACGTCGCCACCGACCAGCAGACCAGCGGCACGACCCTGACGCTGGCGATCAACCGCGACGCCGCCTCGCGCTTCGGCATCACGCCCCAGCTCATCGACGACACGCTCTACGACGCGATCGGACAGCGGCAGGTCGCCCAGTACTTCACCCAGCTCAACAGCTACCACGTCATCCTGGAGGTGCTGCCGGCGCTCCAGGCGTCGCCCGATTCGCTGCGCAGCATCTACGTGAAGTCGCCGACCACCGGCGGGCAGGTGCCGCTCGCCGCCTTCGCGACGTGGAGCACCGATCCGGTGCGCCCGCTCTCGATCAACCATCAGGGCCAGTTCCCCTCGGTGACGATCAGCTTCAACCTCGCGTCCGGGGTGGCGCTCGGGCAGGCGACGGCGGCGATCGACCGGGCGGCGAAGGAACTCGGCGTGCCGCCGACCCTCGCCACCGGCTTCCAGGGCACCGCCCAGGCGTTCCAGCAATCGCTCGCGACCGTGCCGCTGCTGATCCTCGCCGCCCTGGTGGTGGTCTACCTGATCCTCGGCGTGCTCTACGAGAGCCTGATCCACCCGCTGACGATCCTGTCCACGCTGCCCTCGGCCGGCGTCGGGGCGCTCGCGATGCTGCTGGCCTTCGGCTACGATTTCAGCCTGATCGCGCTGATCGGCGTGGTCCTGCTGATCGGCATCGTGAAGAAGAACGGCATCATGCTGGTCGACTTCGCGATCGTGGCCGAGCGCACCGAAGGGATCGGCCCCGAGGAGGCGATCCGCCGGGCCGCCCTGCTGCGCTTCCGGCCGATCCTGATGACCACGATGGCCGCCCTGCTCGGCGGCATCCCGCTGATGTTCGGCACCGGCACCGGCGCCGAGATCCGCCAGCCGCTCGGCTACGCGATGGTCGGCGGGCTCGCGGTGAGTCAGGTGCTGACGCTGTTCACCACGCCGGTGATCTACATCTACCTCGACCACCTCGCGACGTGGCTGTCGGGGCGCGGGGCGAAGCCGGCGGAATCACCGCCGAAATCCGAGGAGCCGCCGCGGCTGCGGCAGGCGGCGGAGTAGGGGAGCGGACAGGCGCCGTGGCGGCTGCCGTCCCTGCGCTCACCCCATCCCGCGGAGGATGGTGAGCGCCGGACCCATCGACTTTCAGAAATTCAGCGAGCGAGGAAGGATGGTGGAGCCAGGCGGAATCGAACCGCCGACCTCTTGAATGCCATTCAAGCGCTCTCCCAACTGAGCTATGACCCCGTACCCATCCGCGGCCTTGGGGAAGCCGCGGGTCCTCATGTTCCCACGGGCTGCGGAGCAACCCGTCTCAACCCTCGATGAGGAGAGTTGGTGGAGCCAGGCGGAATCGAACCGCCGACCTCTTGAATGCCATTCAAGCGCTCTCCCAACTGAGCTATGGCCCCGGTTCCGCTGCGGCGCTTGGGATCGCCGCGGGACCGCCGGAGCGCCCCGAGAGGGGCGCCGCCGCCGGTGAGCGGCTGTATATGAGGGGCTTGGTCCGGACACAAGCCCCGGGGCGGGGTTTCTGCGAAGTTTTCGTGACCGGGCCGGATTCGCCTGCCCGATCAGATGCTTGCCCGCGCCGGGACGGCGCGGCGGCTACGATTCCTCGTCGTTCTCGATGTCGCCGTCGATGAGGTCGGAGACGTCGTCGCCGCTCTCCTCGTCCTCTTCCAGGAAGGTGTCGTCGTCGTCGCCGCCGGCATCGCCGACATCGGCGTCGTCGTCGGCCACGGCCTCGGCGCCCTCCTCCTCGGCGGCCTCGACCTCGTCGAGGGAGACCATCTCCGGCCCGCTGGTCTCTTCCTCCTCGTCGTCCTGCGCCGGACGGTTGGCGACCTGCGGGGCCGGGATCCGGGTCGTGGACAGGGCCGCGACCTGATAGACGGTGCCGCATTTCGGGCACACGGCAGGATCCCTGCTGAGGTCGTAGAACTTGGCGCCGCAGCTCATGCACTGGCGCTTCAAGCCGAGTTCCGGTCTGGCCACGGTGGAAAAGCCTCTCGATTTTCTCTTGAAGTGCGCCCGGTTAGTCGCGGGCGCGGTCGCTGTCAAATGGCGCCGAGGCGGTTGGCAGAGGACGCCCGAACAGGGCGGATGACGGCGCGGCCCCTCCCGTGGTAACGACCCGCCGCCCGCGCCTGCCCCCGGCGCCGCCCGCGCCCCGCCACCGCAACCGACGTCAGGCCGCCCGTGTCGCACGATTCCGCTCCGTCCCCCCTCACCGCCGCCGCCGGTGCCGCCTTGCGCGGGGCGCTGCGGCCGCCCGGCGACAAGTCGATCTCGCACCGGGCGATCATCCTCGGCCTGCTCGCCCTCGGCGAGACCCGGGTCGAGGGCCTGCTGGAGGGCGACGACGTGCTGCGCACCATCGCGGCGGCGCGCGCGCTCGGCGCCGGGATCGACCGGGACGGGGAGGGGCGCTGGCGGGTGCGCGGCGTCGGCATCGGCGGCCTGAGCGATCCCGAGGGCGTGCTCGATTTCGGCAATGCCGGCACCGGCTCGCGGCTGATGATGGGCGTGGTCGGCGGGCAGCCTGTCACCGCGACCTTCGACGGCGACGCCTCGTTGCGCAAGCGGCCGATGCGGCGGATCCTCGATCCGCTGGAGCGGATGGGGACGCAGATCGTGGCGCAGGCCGAGGGCGGGCGGGTGCCCCTGACCCTGCGCGGCCCGGCCGAGGCGATCCCGGTCACCTACGAGACGCCGGTGGCCTCGGCGCAGATCAAGTCGGCGGTGCTGCTCGCCGGGCTCAACGCCCCGGGCACGACGACCGTCGTCGAGGCGGCGGCGACCCGCGACCACACCGAGCGGATGCTGCGCCTGTTCGGCGCCACCGTCGCGGTCGAGCCCTGCGGGCCGGAGGGCCACGGGCGGCGCATCGCGCTCACCGGCCAGCCGACCCTGCGGGCGACCGAGGTGGTGGTGCCGGCCGATCCGTCCTCGGCGGCGTTCCCGCTGGTGGCGGCGCTGATCGTGCCGGGCTCGGACGTGGTGATCGAGGGGGTGATGATGAACCCGCTGCGCACCGGGCTCCTCACCACGCTGATCGAGATGGGGGCCGAGATCGAACGCCTGCGCGAGCGCGAGGAGGGCGGCGAGACCGTCGCCGACCTGCGGGTGCGGGCGAGCCGCCTCAGGGGCGTCGACGTGCCGCCCGAGCGCGCCCCGGCGATGATCGACGAGTACCCGGTGCTCGCGGTCGCGGCGGCCTTCGCCGAGGGCACGACGCGGATGCGCGGCCTGCACGAGCTGCGGGTCAAGGAATCCGACCGCCTCGCCGCGGTCGCCGACGGCTTGCGGGCGAACGGCGTCGCCCACGCGGTCGAGGGCGACGACCTCCTGGTCCACGGCGACGGCACGCCGGCGGCGGGCGGCGGCACCGTCGCCACCCATCTCGACCACCGCATCGCGATGGCGTTCCTGGTGATGGGCCTCGCCACGGCGGCGCCGGTGACGGTCGACGACGGGGCGATGATCGCCACGAGCTTCCCGAGCTTCCTGCCGACCATGCGCGCGCTCGGCGCCGCGATCACCGAATGACGCCGGCAGGGGGAGTGACGCCATGGTGATCGCGATCGACGGGCCGGCGGCCTCCGGCAAGGGCACCCTCGCGCGGCGTCTCGCCGTGCATTACGGGCTGCCGCACCTCGATACCGGGCTGCTCTACCGGGCGGTGGCGATGGCGCTGATCGACGAGGACCGCAGCCTCGCCGATCCCGACGCGGCGGCCTCCGCCGCCCGCACCCTCGACGCCGGCAGCCTCGACGACCCGCGCCTGCGCGACCGCCAGATGGGCGAGGCCGCCTCGATCGTCTCGGCGGTGCCGGCGGTGCGGGCGGCCCTCCTCGACTGGCAGCGCCGCTTCGCCGGCGCCCCGGGCGGGGCGGTGCTCGACGGGCGCGACATCGGCACGGTGGTCTGCCCCGACGCCCCGGTGAAGCTGTTCATCACCGCCTCGGCGGAGGAACGCGCCCGCCGCCGCCACCGCGAGCTCGGCGGCCGCGGCGAGGCCGCTGCCTACGAGGCGGTGCTCGACGACATCCGCCGCCGCGACGCCCGCGACGCCGGCCGCGACGCCGCCCCGCTGGTGGTCGCCGCCGACGCGGTGGTGATCGACACGACCGCCCTCGACGCCGACAGCGCGTTCCGCGCCGCCACCGACATCATCGACGGACGGCGGGCGGGGGCAGGCCAGGAGCAATAGGCCCTGCGGCGGGACCGGCCGGCACCAGGTCAGAGCGGCGCGCCGCTGAGATCGAGACGGGCATGAACGGATCGGGCGGCGACGGTCAGACGGCGGCCGTGCTGCTCTATCAGCCCCGCCTCGACCAGCGCGGTCACGTCGTCGTGGACGCGCCGGTAGTCCCGTCCCACGCTTCCGGCGAGGGCACGGATCGAGGGGGCCGGCTCGCGGGCGAGGTGCCTGAGCAGGTGGAGACGGGTCGACGACAGGACCGAGATCAGCGTCTCGAAATCGTGGAATACCAGCACCTGGCGGGGCTCGCTCGCCTCGCCCCGCTCCGCGGCTTCCCACGCGTCGACGAACCGCCGTCCCATCTCCTCGGCCGACGTCCCGATCTCGATATCGATGTCTCCGCTCATAGCTCACCTCCGCGCATCGTGCGCACCTCGTCGAGAAACACGCGGACCAGTTCGCGCACCGAAATGAAGGTGTACGGGGCCTCGACTGCGCCCCGATGAACGTGATCGCCCTTGCCGGCCTCATTGTCGTAGCTCAGGAGCCGGGTTCCCGGAACGCCATAGAAGAGGCGGTACTTGAACCTGTGCGTCGAACCACGAACGCACTCCGGGTCCGGTAGCCGCCACGCGACGAGTTGAAGAATCGCCCCATCCGGGTACGTCTTCTTCATGTTGAGGATCAACGAGGCAGCGGCCATCTCGCCCTGCGTCGGAATGGACATTCCGTAACGGCATATATAAAGATTTGGTCCGTCCGGTTCCAGTCCGCTGTCACGATCCGGGCGTGATGGCGCCACTCGAGCTGGCCACAGCGCTGCGGCTACGCTATCGCCCTCGGCAGACCTTCTCAGGAACAGGCCAGCCCGGGCTTGGCCCCTAAGCAAACTTGCGTTGGCGGCCCAACGCTTCATCCGCTTAGAGCATTTACCAACGAAGTGGATACCGGTTCGTCGTAGAAAATGCGGCAAGATCAGAGACCTAGAGAAGCTTCGCGATTGCAGCGCGATCGTGAAGTGTTCTAGAGCCTGTTTGAGCGACTGTTCCTCGCATCGATCGCGCGAAGACCCCCATTTTTCGGACGGCTGGAACACAGCGAAAGTCGATTCGGGATCCAGCACAAGAAGTCGCGAAGCGTCTATACCCGGCGACAGTGCTGACATATGGAGCTGCTTCGCGGCACATCTGACATCCGGACCACGGATCTCCTCCCGCTGACACTTCAGTCGTGGGGAAATGGGGCGCATAGTCTTTAAGTCTAGAGTCAACCAGGCTTTTGGATTCTTGGTTTGTCGCGGATTTTTGTCGCAAAAACGGGGGCCACTTCTGCGATATCCGCTTAGCTTCGCTCTGCCGGACCGAGGGGGCTCTCACGGCTTGAGCGAGGATTGCGCCGGCGGCCCCTTGCGGGCGGCGAGCGCCGCGGCCTCGCCGGCGGCGGCGTAGAGGTTCAGGCGGGAATAGAGACCGAAGGCCGAGCCGTCGTCGAGGAACCCGCCGCCGGGTCCCTGGGTGCGGGTCAGGATCGCGTTGGCCTCGTCGAGGCTCAGCGCCGGGAACGCCGCGGTGAGCAGGTGGCCGGCCTCCGGGGCGATCCGGCCGACATCCTCGGTCGTACCCGCTCGCTCGGGATGGACCACCGGCAGGCCGTAGGTCTGGGTGGCGTCGTAGAGCGCCTTGTTGGCGGCGGGGTCGCGGAAGCGGCCGTCGTCGGTGCCCGCGCAGGCCGCGAGCGTGTCGCCGCAGCCGTCGCGCAGGACGGCCTGCAGGTCGGCGCGGGCGGCCGCGACGGCGGCGCGGTAGTCGGTGATCGCCACCGGGTCGCTGGCGCTGGTGCTCATCGGGTCGAGCACCGCCGGGTTCTTGCGCACCTGCCCGACATAGGCCGGGTCGTTGGCGAGCAGGTGGGCGACCGCGTGCAGGGCGACGGTGCGCCCGCCGAGCACGTCCATGGCGTAGTGCGCGCCGACGACGATGCGGTTGTTGCCGTACTCGGCGGCGCGGGCGATCATCTGCTGGTAGCGCTCCGGCACCAGGATCGCGAGGACGAGCGACTCGGTGTAGCCGTAGGTGGTGTGGCCGCTCGGGTAGGACGGGCTGTCGGTGAGATCCTGGTTCGGCCCGTGCAGCCAGTCGAGGCTGTGCGACTGCCGGCCGAAATAGTCGAGGCCCCGGTAGGCGTGGAGCTGCGGCAGGGTCTGGAACGGGCGCGAGTTGCCGTAGGCGTCGGCGCCCTGGCTGCCGGCCGGGCGGTCGTAGGCGCGGCCGAACACGTCCGGCGTGCCGCCCTGCGCGGCCAGGATCGCGGCCGCGGCCTCGGAGACCGGCGCCTTGCCGTTGGTGGTCGCGTTGGCGAAGAAGAACTTGCCGGCGTTGGAATCCGACTTGGTGATGTTGTTGGTGTAGCCGAGGAGGTCGGCGACCGAGGGCGCGACGCTGGTGAAGGTCTTGTAGTCGGCGTAGCGCGCCTTGCCCTGGTAGATCCCGCCGAGCCGCGCGCCGAGCCCGTCGGCGAGTTCGGCGGCGTTGCCGTCGGTGATGAAGCAGTCGCGCAGGGCGAGCTGGCGCTGCTCGGCGAGCGGCAGCAGCAGCGGCTGGCCCGCTGCGCCGGACTGGATGCCGCCGGTCACCGCGAGGTTGGCGGCGAGCGCCGCCCGCCCCTCCGGCGTGCGCGCCAGCGCGCTGACCGGCGCCAGCCCCTTGAGCGCGGTCAGGTTCGGGCCGGTCTGGGCCCAGGACGGGACCACCGCCAGCCATGCTGCCGCGATCCCGAAACTCGTCACCCTGCGCATGGAGCCCCCTTCGTCTTTCCGTCAGAAGACGACGGGCGCCGCGCCGTGTCCAGGGCCTCCCGGCCTCGGACGGGTCAGGGATTGACCCGCACGCCGACCAGGAACGTGTCGGAGACGAAGTTCGAGAACGAGGCGGTGCTCTTCAGCCGCTCGTGGGTGTAGCTCGCGCGCAGACCGAGCCAGCGGTTGAGGCGGTAGTCGAGGCGCAGGCCGGCCGAGTAGCCGCGTTCGAGGATCGACACGCCCTGGTACTCGTTCTCGTAGGCGAGCCCGACGAGGCTCAGGCGCAGGTTGCGGCGCAGGTCGTGGGTCACCTCGGCGACCGCGGTGCGGTTGAGGATGCCGCTCGCCCCCGGCACGATGGTCTCGGCGACCCCGGTCGAGGCACCGACCCGCAGCGAGGTCAGGGCCGTCGCGGCCCAGATCACCGCCCCGTCGACCACCGGCCCGGTCAGCGTGCGCAGGCGCGGATCGACGTAGGAGCGGCTCAGCACGCCGCCGGAGACCTCGCCGCTGAGCAGCTCGCTGACCCGGAAGGTCGTGCCGAGCCGGGCGGTGATGCCGTCCGAATCGCGCCGGAAGCCGGAGAAATCCACCGCGCGATCGTGGATGCGGGTGTCGAGCAGCACGTCGACGAACGGCGTCAGGCCGGGGCGCAGCTCGTAGCCGGTGCGCAGGCGCAGGCCGTACTGGTTGGCGTTGCGGTCGCTCTGGGGCACCACCACCCCGTTGAGCTGCACCGCGTCCTCGTAGGTCTGGCGGTCGACGAGGCCGCGCAGCGAGACCTGGAGCCGGTTGAAGTCCTGCACCACCCCGACCGTGCCGCCATAGGCCGCCACGAGGGGGCGCTCGCGCACCGCGGTGTTGAGGTCCGGGCTGCCGGTGCGCTGGGTGGTGATGAGGTAGCGGCCCTCGACCTCGAACCGGGTGTCGCGGGCGGCGTCGATCCGCAGCCGCAGGGAGCCGTCGCCGTCCGGGCGGTTGGCCGCCTTGTTGTCGGGATAGTCGAGATAGCCGATGCGCATCTCGCCCGCGAGCTGGTGGACCGGCCAGTCGCTGAGCACGCGCAGCTCGCCGTCGGTGCGGAACGCCACCGAGGAGCGCGCCGTGGCCGCGCGGTCCGGGTTGGTGTCGTAGCCGACGCTCTGCTGCAGGGCCGGGTACAGCACGACGTTGCCGACCCGGATCCCGACCGGGCCGTAGGGATCGAGGGGGTCGATCCGGCGGCGCAGCAGCGGCGCCCCGGAGGCGACGATGTCGGGCAGGCCGGAGACCGGCACCTGCACGATGGTGCGCAGGGCCGCGCTCTCGGCCGGCACCTGCGTCACCGCCCGGATGATCGCCGTGGTGGGCGGGCGCGTGCGCCGCTGCGGCGGGGTGCGCGGACGGCTCCCGGACGGCGTCCCGGCCACGGAGGGCGTCCCGGCCGCCGGAAGGGCGCCCGGTGCGCCGGAGGCCCTGCCCGGAGCGGTCGGGGTGGTGCCCTGCGCGCCAGGGGCGGTGTTGCGCTGGGCGGACGTGGTCGCGGACGGAAGGCCGAGACGGAGCGCCGAGCCGCCATCGGCGGTCTGGGCCCGGGCGGCGCCGGCCGCGACGGCGAGGGCGAGGACGGCCGCCGGCAGGCGCCCGCGGCCCGCTCCGGCTCCCGGTCGCCTCTGGCGCCGCTCCTGTGGCCGCTCGTCCGTCACGGGACCGTGCTCCCCCCGATCGGACCCGCCCGGGGAACGACCGCCGCCTCATGGTTAAGAGAGCTAGAACGAACGCGGTTAATGACGGGTAAGCGTCGTCAGCGCTCCGGCGGCGTGCCGTCGCCCGGGCCGAGCGCCCGCTGCATCAGCACGGTGTCGAGCCAGGTGCCGTGCTTCCAGCCGACCGCGCGCAGCACCCCGGCGGGCGCGAAGCCGAGGGCGGCGTGCAGGCCGATCGAGGCGGCATTGCCGGAATCGCCGATCACCGCGATCATCTGCCGGTGGCCCGCCCGGGCCGCGGCGGCGATCACCGCCCCGAGCAGCCGGCGGCCGAGGCCGCGGCCGGTCGCGGCCGGGTCGACATAGACCGAATCCTCGACCGTGAACCGGTAGGCCGGGCGGGGCCGGTAGGGCCCGGCATAGGCGTAGCCGAGCACCCGGCCCTCCACCTCGGCGACGAGGTAGGGATGTCCGCCGGCGACGAGGGCCGCGCGGCGGCGGGCCATCTCGTCCTCGCCCGGCGGCTCGGTCTCGAACGAGGCCCGGCCGGTGACGACCGCGTGGGCGTAGATGCGGGCGACCGCCGGGATGTCCGCGGCCGTGCCGGGGCGGAGGAGGGGGTTCGGCATCGTCGTGCTCCTGACCCGGCCGCCGCGACCGCGGTCCCGGGTGCTGCGTCGTGTCTCAGCCGGAAGCGGGGCCGGCGCATGTCTTCCCCGCATGGCAACGCCGGCCCGAACGACCACCGCCGACAGTGCTGAATGCGCGGCGGTACTTTGCCTCGCCCACAACACAGCAGTCCTCGGGGAACTTGTGCAAGATATTGCATGGTTTGACGCAGCAGCCGGATGCCGCACGAAAACCCGTTTGCCGAGGGTTAGCAATTCGGCTACCCCTCGCGGCGCCGCAGCAGACGGCACCAAACTCCATTCGCCGCCGCACTTCGGGGTGCCCACGATGCCTCCCGCCACATCCGCGTCCTCGTCCAGCGCCCTCGAGCGCGACGCCCGCCTGGTCTCGACCGACCACAAGGTCAATCCCAACGAGATCGCGGCCGGCGTGGTGATCGGGCGGGCGTCGGAATACTTCGACTTCTTCGTCTTCGGCATCGGCGCCGCGCTGGTGTTCCCGAAGGTGTTCTTCCCCTTCGCGTCCAGCCCGCTGACCGCGATGCTGTACTCCTTCGCCACCTTCGCGCTGGCCTTCGCGGCCCGGCCGATCGGCACCGCGATCTTCATGGAGATCGGCCGCCGGCACGGCCGCGGGGTCAAGCTGACCATCGCGCTGTTCCTGCTCGGGTTCTCGACCGCGGTCATCGGCTTCCTGCCCGGTTACAACCAGATCGGCATCTCGGCGGTCTACATCCTGGCCGCCCTGCGGATCGGCCAGGGCCTCGCCCTCGGCGGCGCCTGGGACGGGCTGGCCTCGCTGCTCGCCCTCAACGCCCCGCGCGAGCGGCGCGGCTGGTACGCGATGATCCCGCAGCTCGGGGCCCCGTTCGGCTTCATGCTGGCGAGCGCGCTGTTCTCGTTCTTCGTCGTCAACCTGTCGGAGGAGGAGTTCCTCGCCTGGGGCTGGCGCTTCCCGTTCTACTGCGCCTTCACGATCAACGTCGTGGCCTTGTTCGCGCGGCTGCGCCTCGTCGCCACCGACGAGTTCGTGCGCCTGATGGAGCAGGGCAAGCTGGAGCCGGTGCCGGTCTCCGAGCTGCTGCGCCACCACGCCAAGGACGTGCTGCTCGGCGCCTTCGTGCCGCTGGCGAGCTTCGCGCTGTTCCACCTCGTGACGATCTTCCCGATCAGCTGGATCACCCTGTTCACCAGCCGCTCGGCCGGCGAGTTCATGATGGTGCAGTTCTCCGGCGCGATCGTGTGCGCCGGCGCCATCGCGGCCTCGGGGCTGATCGCCGACCAGATCGGCCGCCGCAAGGCGCTGCTCATCAGCGCCGGCCTGATCGGGCTGTTCGCCCTCGCCAGCACGCTCGCGCCGCTGATCTTCGGCGAGAGCGCGATCGGCCAGACCATGTACGTCACGACCGGCTTCGCGCTGCTCGGCCTGTCCTACGGCCAGACCGCCGGCGCGGTGACCTCGCGGCTCGGCGCGCGCTACCGCTACACCGGCGCGGCGCTCACCTCCGACCTCGCCTGGCTGTTCGGCGCCGGCTTCGCGCCGCTCGTCGCGCTCAGCCTGTCGGCGGAGTACGGGCTCGCCTGCGTCGGCCTCTACCTTCTGTCGGGGGCGGTCTGCACCATCGCGGCGCTGCTGATCGACCGGTCCGAGATGCGGCAGATGTGAGCGGCCGCGAGGCTCCCGGCGGGGCGCCGCCCCGCCCGTCCCGATCGCTCCGCGGCCCCTCCCGCGGGGCCGCCCGGCAGACTTCCCGGCCGCGCCGACCGCGCCGGCACCTTTGAACAGGTCAGCTCCCTTGGCCCACTCCCTCCACGCCCCGCCCCGCCCGCGCAGCCTGACGGGCCGCCTCGCGCGGGGCCTCGCGCTCGTTCCCCTCGCGGCGATGCTCGCCGGCTGCAACCTCGTCGTCATGCAGCCCTCCGGCGACGTGGCCGTGCAGCAGCGCAACCTGATCCTCGCCTCGACCGGCCTGATGCTGCTCATCATCGTGCCGGTCATCGCCCTGACCCTGGTCTTCGCCTGGCGCTACCGGGAGAGCAACAAGGAGGCGGTCTACGACCCGGACTGGCACCACTCGACCCAGCTCGAGGTCGTGATCTGGACCGCGCCGCTCATCATCATCATCGCGCTCGGCGCGCTGACCTGGATCAGCACCCACGTCCTCGACCCGTTCCGGCCGCTCCAGCGCATCGAGGCCGGGCGCCCGGTGCCGGAGGGGGTCAAGCCCCTCACCGTCCAGGTCGTCGCCCTCGACTGGAAATGGCTGTTCTTCTACCCCGAATACGGCGTCGCCACCGTCAACGAGATGGCCGCCCCGGTCGACCGGCCGATCGAGTTCAAGATCACCGCCTCCTCGGTGATGAACGCCTTCTACGTCCCGGCGCTGGCCGGCATGATCTACGCGATGCCCGGCATGGAGACCAAGCTCCACGCGGTCATCAACAAGCCCGGCGACTACAACGGGCTGTCGTCGCACTACAGCGGCAGCGGCTTCTCGCGCATGACCTTCCGCTTCCTCGGCCTTCAGGGCGGCGAGTTCGACCAGTGGGTCGCCAAGACCAAGGCCGAGGGCAAGGACCTCAGCCGCGAGGCCTATCTCGACCTCGAGAAGCCGAGCGAGCAGGTGCCGGTGACCTACTACAAGTCGGTCGCCGACGGGCTCTACGGCCTGATCGTCAACATGTGCGCGGTGCCGGGCAAGATGTGCATGAACGAGATGATGCGCATCGACGCCGCCGGCGGCGCCGGCCCCGAGAGCCACGAGAACCGCGAGAAGCTCCAGTACGACAACCGTCACGTCCGCGAGGGCCACGAGCCGCCGGGCGCCACCACCCCGGCCTCGCACCGGCCGCCCCGCGGTCAGGTCCAGCCCGAGGGCATGAAGCCCGACGGGAAGAACCCGGCCGTGCGCGGCTCCGACCCGCAGCCGGACCGCGGCGACGGACCTGCGGCCCCGCAGGACCCGGTCGCCCCGGCCCAGCGCAGCAACTGATTCCATCCTTTCCCGAGGGACACTCCTCGAACGAGGGTTCCATGTTCTCCGACAGCCTTCAGAAGTTCCTGTTCGGGCGCTTCACGCTCGAATCGATCCCGTTCCACGAGCCGATCCTCCAGGTCACCTTCGCGGGGGTGGCGCTCGGCGGCATCACGGTGCTCGCCGCGATCACCTACTTCCGGTTCTGGGGCCCGCTGTGGCGGGACTGGATGACCAGCGTCGATCACAAGAAGATCGGCATCATGTACGTCGTGCTGGCGCTGGTGATGCTGCTGCGCGGCTTCGCCGACGCGCTGCTGATGCGCTCGCAGCAGGCGGTCGCCTTCGGGGCCAACGAGGGCTTCCTGCCGCCGCACCACTACGACCAGATCTTCACCGCCCACGGCGTCATCATGATCTTCTTCATGGCGATGCCGTTCGTGACCGGGCTGATGAACTACGTCGTGCCGCTGCAGATCGGCGCCCGCGATGTCGCCTTCCCGTTCCTGAACAACTTCTCGTTCTGGATGACCGCCTCGGGCGCGGTCATCGTGATGATCTCGCTGTTCGTCGGCGAGTTCGCCCGCACCGGCTGGCTCGCCTACCCGCCGCTCTCGGGCGCCGACATGAGTCCCGGCGTCGGGGTCGACTACTACATCTGGGCGCTCCAGATCGCCGGCATCGGGACGCTGCTGTCGGGCGTGAACCTCATCGTCACGATCGTGAAGATGCGCGCCCCCGGCATGTCGATGATGAAGCTGCCGATCTTCGTCTGGACCTCGCTGTGCACCAACGTGCTCATCGTCGCCGCCTTCCCGGTCCTGACCGCCGTCCTCGCCCTGCTGTCGCTCGACCGCTACGTTGGTACGCACTTCTTCACCAACGACCTCGGCGGCAATCCGATGATGTACTTCAACCTCATCTGGATCTGGGGCCACCCAGAGGTCTACATCCTGATCCTGCCGGCCTTCGGCATCTTCTCGGAGGTGACCTCGACCTTCTGCGGCAAGCGCCTGTTCGGCTACGCCTCGATGGTCTACGCCACGGTGGTCATCACCATCCTGTCCTACCTGGTGTGGCTGCACCACTTCTTCACCATGGGCTCGGGCGCCGACGTGAACTCGTTCTTCGGGATCACGACGATGATCATCTCGATCCCGACCGGGGCGAAGATCTTCAACTGGCTGTTCACGATGTACCGCGGCCGGATCCGCTTCGACGTGCCGATGCTGTGGACCGTCGGCTTCATGGTGACCTTCGTCATCGGCGGCATGACCGGCGTGCTGCTCGCCGTGCCCCCGGCCGACTTCGTGCTCCACAACTCGCTGTTCCTGATCGCGCACTTCCACAACGTGATCATCGGCGGCGTGCTGTTCGGCATGCTGGCCGGCGTCAACTACTGGTTCCCGAAGGCGTTCGGCTTCAGGCTCGACCCGTTCTGGGGCAAGATGAGCTTCTGGTTCTGGCTCGTCGGCTTCTACGTCGCGTTCATGCCGCTCTACGTGCTCGGCCTGATGGGCGTGACCCGCCGCGCCCAGCATTTCGACGATCCCTCGCTGCAGATCTGGTTCGTCGTCGCGGCCTGCGGCGCCGGGCTGATCCTGCTCGGGATCCTGTCCTTCATCGTCCAGCTCTTCGTCTCGATCCGCAACCGCGAGGCCCTGCGCGACGAGACCGGCGACCCGTGGCACGGCCGCACCCTGGAATGGTCGACCTCGTCGCCGCCGCCGGACTACAACTTCGCCTTCACCCCGGTCATCCACGACCTCGACGCCTGGTCCGACATGAAGAAGCGCGGCTACAGCCGCCCGGTCTCGGGCTTCCGGTCGATCCACATGCCCCGGAACACCGGCACCGGCGTCATCCTGGGCGGCCTGAGCGTCGTCTTCGGCTTCGCGATGATCTGGTACATCTGGTGGCTCGCGGCGCTGTCGTTCGTGGCGATGCTCGCGGTGACGATCCTCCACACCTTCAACTACGACCGCGACTACCACATCCCGGCCGACACCGTCGTCCGGTCCGAGGACCGGCGCACGGCGCTGCTGGCGGGACAGGTCTGACCCCGATGATGCACACCGACACCGCTCCTCCCGGGACCGCCCCGGTCTTCCACCAGGAGGAGGACCACCACCCGGAGAACGGAACCCTGCTCGGGTTCTGGATCTACCTGATGAGCGACTGCCTCATCTTCGCGGTGCTGTTCGCCACCTACGGGGTGCTCGGCCGCAGCTACGCGGCCGGGCCGTCGCCGAGCGACCTGTTCGAGCTGCCGCTGGTGGCGCTCAACACCGCGATGCTGCTGTTCTCGTCCATCACCTACGGCTTCGCCATGCTGGAGATGGACAAGGGCAACCAGCCGATGACCCAGCGCTGGCTGGCCATCACCGGCCTGTTCGGCGCCGCCTTCATCGCCATCGAGCTCTACGAGTTCGCCCACCTCATCCACGAGGGGGCGGGCCCGACCCGCAGCGCCTTCCTGTCGTCGTTCTTCGCCCTCGTCGGCACCCACGGCCTGCACGTCACCTTCGGCCTCGTCTGGCTCGCCACCCTGATGGTGCAGGTCCACCAGCGCGGGCTGATCCCCGAGAACAGGCGCCGGCTGATGTGCCTGTCGATGTTCTGGCACTTCCTCGACGTGATCTGGATCGGCGTGTTCACCTTCGTCTACCTGATGGGAGTCCTGCAATGAGCGCGGCCGACTCGGCCCACCACGGCGACGGGCACGGCCACCACGAGGCGAGCCATGGCTCGTTCCGGGGCTACGTCACCGGCTTCGTGCTGTCGGTCATCCTCACCGCGATCCCGTTCGCCCTGGTGATGGCCCGCCCGATCGACAGCGCGCTGTGGACCGGCCTCGTCGTCATGGCGTTCGCGGTGGTGCAGATCGTGGTCCACATGGTCTACTTCCTGCACATGAACACCAGCTCGGAAGGGGGCTGGACCGTGCTGGCGCTGATCTTCACGATCGTGCTGGTGGTCATCACCCTCACCGGCTCGCTGTGGGTCATGCACCACCTCAACACCAACATGATGCCGCTGGCGCCGGGCGACGTCCTGCACCGCCATCCCTGAGGCGGACCGCCCGATGGCCTCCGGCCCCAGGCCCGCGCGGCGCTCCCGTGCGGGCCTCGTCGTGCTCAACCTCGTCGGCCTCGCCCTCGTGGCGGCGCTCGTCGGGCTCGGCACCTGGCAGGTGCAGCGCCGGGCCTGGAAGCTCGATCTGATCGCCCGGGTCGAGGCCCGGCTGCACGCCCCCCCGGGGCCGCCGCCCGGCCCGGCGGAGTGGCCGGCGATCGGCCCCGGCGACGCCTATCGCCGCCTGACCCTGACCGGCCGCTTCCGGCACGACCGCACCGCCCTGGTGCAGGCGGTGACGGCGCTCGGCGGCGGCTACTGGGTCGTCACACCGCTCCACACCCCGGAGGGCTTCGACGTGCTGGTCAACCGCGGCTTCGTGCCGGCCGACCGGCGCGACCCGGCCGGCTGGCAGCGGCCCGAGGGGCCGGTGACGCTGACCGGACTGCTGCGGCCGAGCGAGCCCGGCGGCGCCTTCCTGCGCAGCAACGATCCGGCCGCGGACCGCTGGTACTCCCGCGACGTCGCCGCCCTGGCACGGTCCCGGGGCTTGAGCGAGGTCGCGCCCTACTTCGTCGACGCCGAGGCGACCGCCCCCGGGATCCTGCCGGTCGGCGGCCTCACGGTGGTGGCGTTCCGCAACGACCACCTCGTCTACGCGATCACCTGGTACGCCCTCGCCGCGATGACGCTGGCGGCGGTGATCGCCCTGGATCTCGGCTACCCGCGCGGGCGCGCCGGCGGCTCGGACGACTGAGCGCGACGTTCAGTCGTCGCCCTCCCCGGCATCGGGGTCGTCGAGGAGGGCGGGGGCGTGGGTCGCCGCCCGCACGCCGCCGGCGGGGACGGGAGCGGCCGGGGCGGCGACGGCGAAGCCCGAGCCGGACGGGATCATGCCGACTCCGACCGCGATGAAGCCCGCCATCGCCCGCAGGTCGTCGGGCTGGCGCGGATCGCGGGAGATCAGCTCCGCCTCGCGCTGGAGCCGCAGGTTGCAGGCGCGGGACGGCAGGCCGCCGCGGGGCGTGCAGGCGTCGTGGCGGGCGCAGGCGGCGTCGAGGGCATCGACCGGCGGCAGCGGCGCGTTGTTGCCGGGCCCGCAGTAATTGCCGTGGACGAGCAGCGCCGGCGGCCGGCCGGACAGGCCGGGCTGCTGCGCGAGCGCCGGGGCGCTCAACCCGGCGAGGGCGAGGAAGGGCAGGGCGAAACGATGCATCGGGGGCCTCGTGGTCTGACGTGACGTTCCGCACCCGCGACCGACCGGAGCCGACCGGGCATTCGTCCGCGGGCGCGCCGCCCCCTCAGGCTTTGCGTCCGCCGCCATGACGGTGTCATGCTTGGCGACGTCGTGCGGCGGAACGGCCGACACCGGTGCGGGGCGCCTCCCGATCGGAGCCGGGCGGGTCCCCGGCTGCCGAGCCGTTCCAACCGCCAAGCCAACGGCCGGACGGGACCGGGGTTCCACGGCGGCGGATCCCCGGCGCCGCGGGCGCCTTCGCAGGCCAGACCGAGCCCCCTATATTCCGGTCATGTCCGCCCCGCCCCCCGCCCGCCCGGTCGTCCGCCGCCTCGACCCGGTCCTGGTCGACCGCATCGCCGCCGGCGAGGTGGTCGAGCGGCCGGCCTCGGCGGTCAAGGAACTGGTCGAGAACGCCATCGACGCGGGCGCGGGCACGATCGAGGTGACCATCGCGGCCGGCGGCCGGCGGCTGATCCGGGTCGTCGACGACGGCGCCGGGATGGGGCCGGACGACCTCGCCCTCGCGGTCGAGCGCCACGCGACCTCGAAGCTGCCCGACGGCGACCTCGCCCGCATCGACACGCTCGGCTTCCGCGGCGAGGCGCTGCCGTCGATCGGCGCGGTTGCGCGCCTGTCCATCACCTCGCGCACCGCGGAGGCCGCGAGCGGCCACGCCATCGTGGTCGATGCCGGGATCAGGGGACCGGTGCGGCCGGCCGCCGCCGGGCGCGGTACCCGGGTCGAGGTCACCGACCTGTTCTCCGCCACCCCGGCGCGGCTGAAGTTCCTCAAGGCCGACCGGACCGAGGCGGCGGCGGTCGCCGAGATCCTGCGCCGCCTCGCGGTGGCGCATCCGGGCATCCGCTTCATCCTCGGCGGGGAGGGCGTCGGCGGGCTGACCCTGCCGGCGGAGGCCCCCGGCGCCGGCTCGTGGCTGCGCCGCCTCGTCGCGGTGCTCGGACCCGAATTCGGCGACAATTGCGCGCCGCTGAGCCTGGAGCGCGAGGGCTTCGCCCTCGACGGCCATGTCGGCCTGCCGACCTTCCACCGGGCCGCCGCGACCCATGTCCACTTCGTGGTCAACGGCCGGCCGGTGCGCGACCGGCTGCTGCTCGGCGCGGTGCGCGGCGCCTACGCCGACGTGATGGCCTCCGACCGCCACCCGGTGCTGGCCCTCGCCCTCACCTGCGACCCGGCGGCGGTCGACGTCAACGTGCACCCGGCCAAGACCGAGGTGCGCTTCCGCGACCCGGCCCTGGTGCGCGGCCTGATCGTCAGCGCAATCCACGAGGCGCTGCGCCGCGCCGGCGGGCGCAGCGCCAGCACCGTCGCGGCCCGGACCCTGGACAGCCTGCGCCCGGCGAGCCTGCCGTTCCCGGATCCCGCCTCCGAAGCCCCGTCCTTCGCGGAGCGTCCCCCGGGGACGATGCCGGCCGGGCCGTTGCCCGAGCGGAGGGAGGCGCCGGCCCCCGGCTTCGCCGAGGCGGCGCAGGCCCGCTTCGACGGCGACCTCGCGCTGCCGAGCGCCGACCTGCGGCCGGAGCTGGCGGATCCCGAGCCCGCGGCGGCGGAGCATCCCCTCGGCGCCGCCCGGGCCCAGCTCCACGAGACCTACATCGTCGCCCAGACCCCGGACGGAATCGTCATCGTCGACCAGCACGCCGCCCACGAGCGCCTCGTCTACGAGCGGCTGAAGCGCGAACGGGCGGCCGGCGGCATCGCCCGGCAGGGGCTGCTGATCCCCGAGGTGGTCGAACTCGATCCCGCTGAGGCCGACCGCCTCGTCGGGGCGGTGGGCGACCTCGACGCCCTCGGCCTCGCCCTCGAGCCGTTCGGCCACGGGGCGGTGCTGGTGCGCGAGGTGCCCGCGGCGCTGAAGGGCGGCAGCGTGCGGGCGCTGATCGCCGACGTGGTCGACGCGCTCGCCGAGGGCGGCGCCGACCCGCTCGGCCGGAGCCTCGACGCGGTCCTGTCGCGGATGAGCTGCCACGGCTCGATCCGCGCCGGCCGGCGCCTGCGGCCCGAGGAGATGAACGCGCTCCTGCGCGAGATGGAGGCGACCCCGTTTTCCGGCCAGTGCAACCACGGCCGCCCGACCTATGTCGAGCTGAAGCGCGCCGACATCGAGCGGCTGTTCGGGCGGCGGTGACGCTGTCGGGACGGATGCCGCGGCGCTGACCGTTCCTTATTTCCCGCCGGTGCCGCTCGTTCCGCCGGCGCTGTTGGCGGCGGGCTTGTTGTTGCTCTCGGCGTTGCCGGAGGCGGCCGAGGACGAGCCGGCGGGCCGGCCCTGGGCCAGGACCGGGCCGGCGGCGAGCATCAGCACGGCGGCGATGGCGAGGGTTCTCATGGACGTCTCTCCCTGTAGCGAGCGGACAACGCGGCCGGGCCCCGGCCGATCCATGGCTCAGCCCCGCCCCTTCGGCACCGCGACGGTGCGGAAGTCGCGCGCGAGGGCGTGGAGGGCGGCGCGCAGGCCCGGCCCCCGGGCGGCGCGGCCATGGCCGGTGACGGCGAGATCCGGCTCCAGTGCGGCGAGGGCGCGCACCGAGCACTCCGCCGCCGCCCAGTCCGGGGTGAAGTAGGCGGGCGGCCCGTGCAGCTCGGGCTCCTGCACCGCGACCGCGTAGGCCGATTCCTGGGCGGTGGTGATGACGGCGTCGCCGGCGATCAGCGCCCGGTCGGCCTCGCGCCAGAACGAGACGTGGCCGGGCGTGTGGCCCGGCGTGGGGATCCAGCGCCAGCCCGGCAGGGGCGGCACCGTGCCGTCCTCGGGCAGGCGGTGCAGGCGCTCCGACACGTCGACGGGCGAGCGCGGAAACAGCGGCGAAAGCCGCGCCACCAGACCGCCGCCGGCGCCGGGATCGGCCGGCGGGTAGGCGGTCGAGCCGTCGAGATAGGGGATCTCGCGGGGGTGCGCCCAGACCGGGGCGTCCCAGTCGCGCGCCAGATCCTCCAGTACGCCGACATGGTCGAAATGGCCGTGGGTGAGGAGGATCGCCGCCGGGCGGGCATCGGCGCCGAAGCGCGCCGCCGCGGCCCTGCGGATCGCCGGGCCGGACCCGAACACCCCGGCATCGACCAGGACCCAGTTGCGGTCGCCGGCGCCCGGGGTCCCGACATAGGCCACGTTGACGAGAACGTGGCGCTGGTACGCGAGGTCGGCGGCGACCGGGTGGGTCCCGTCCGGATCGGACGCGACCGGGACCACGGAATCGGGCGACAAGGGGATCTGCTGGGCCATCGGCCGGCTGCCTCCGGGAATGCCGGACAATGCTCCCCCCGTGTATATGTTCCTCCCCGTCCTACCCCGCGCCGCCGGCTCACCAGCGGTAGATCAGGCTGCCGATGACGGTCGCGGGCGCGCCCCGGTAGCAGAAGCCGGCCTGGCAGTTGGTGTAGTCGCGGTCGAACAGGTTGAACGCATTGATCTGTGCCCGGAAGCCCTTGTACTTCGGGTCGAGTGCCGCGAAGTCGTAGGCGACCAGCGCATCGACCAGAGTCACGGCCTTGTTGCGGGCGGTGTTCTCGTCGTCGGCGAAGCTCGGGCCGGCATAGCGGATGCCGGCGCCGATCTGGAGGCCGGAGAGCGGCGAGCTCGGCGGGAACAGGTAGGTTCCGAACACCTTGATCGTGTCGCCGGGGATGCCCGAGAGGGCGTTGCCGTCGATCGGCGCCTGCGTGACCAGCGAGGTCTGGCGCACGAAGCGGAAGTCGAGGTGTGTGTAAGCGAAGGTCAGGTTGGTGCCGGGCCCGAAATTCGCCACGAGCTCGGCCTCGAAGCCCTTCGAGCGGACCTCCCCGGTCGCGACCTGGTTGGCGAAGCTGTTCGGGTCCTGGCGCAGGATGCTCGACTGCGTGATGTCGAAGCCCGCGAAGGCGGCGGTGATGTTGGTGTCGGGGATCTCGGCCTTGATGCCGGCCTCGATCTGGTCGCCGGTCGCCGGCTTGAAGGCGCGGCCGAAGAAGTCGGCGCCGACCTGCGGCGTGAAGGTGGTGGCGTAGCTCGCATAGGGCACGAGGCCCGGCGCCAGCCGGTAGTTGAGGCCGACGCGGCCGGTGAAGGCGCCGTCGGTCTGGTCCTGCGGCGTGCCCGGCACGCCGGCGAAGCTGCTGCGGGTGCCCGACGACACCCAGTCGTGCCGCCCCGTGAGCGTCAGGATCCACCGGTCCCACTTCGCCTGCTCCTGCAGGTAGAGGCCGACCTGATCCTGGCTCTGGTTCGCCGTGATGTTCAGGGTCGGCCGCGGGATGAACTGGCGGCCGTAATTGAGGCTGGCGAGGTCGAGGTCCGGCGCCGTGCCGAGGCCGGCGAGGCGGTCCCAGGTGTAGTGCAGGTAGTCGACGCCGCCGAGCAGCGTGTGGCTCACCGGGCCGGTGGCGAAGCGGCCCTCCAGCTGCGTGTCGAGCGCGACCGAGTGCAGGTTCTCGATGAACAGGCCGGTCGAGCGTTCCGCCGTCAGGCCGGTGACGCCGTCGATCTGGACATAGGGGAAGTCGCCGTTGACGCCGTAATAGCGAAAATTCTGGCGGAAGATCAGGTCCGGGCCGAACTTGTGCTCGAAGGCGTAGCCGACGCGGTATTGCTGCTGGGTAAAGGCGTTGAAGGCCGGATCGCCCTGATAGTAGCGCGAGACGCGATAGTTCGGGAAGTTGTAGAACGCCGAGGTGCCGGGCAGCTTCGAGTTCTGGAACTCGGTGAGGATCGTCAGGGTGGTGTCGGCCGAGGGTCTCCAGGTGAAGGCCGGCGCGATGTTGAACCGGTCGTCGGCGGCCCCGGGCAGGAAGGTGTCGGACCGGCGCACGACGCCGGTGAGCCGGTAGGCCATGGTGCCGTCCGAGCCCTCGACCGGACCGCCGAAATCGAAATTGCCCTGGAACCGGTCGTAGTTGCCGGCCTGGAACCAGGCCTCGCCGAACCGCGCGAAGACCGGGCGCTTGCTGGTCACGTCGACGATGCCGCCGGGCGAGCCGAGGCCGTAGAGGCCCGAGGCCGGCCCGCGCAGGATCGTCACCGCCTCGGTGCCGTAGGGCTCGATGCGCGGCACCGCCAGCCCGACCGCCGCCTGCCGCAAGCCATCGCGAAAAACGCCGTCGTAGGTGGCCGAGAAGCCGCGGATGTAGAAGGCGTCGAAGCGCGGGTCGAAGCCGAACACGTCGGTCGAGGTGCCGGGCGCGTAGGCGAGCGCCTGGTTGAGGTCCTGGACGTTGCGCTCGTCGAGCTGCTGGCGGGTCACGACCGAGACCGATTGCGGCGTCTCGATCAGCGGCGTGTTGGTCTTGGTCGCGGTCGGGCTCGCCTTGGCGGTGTAGCCGACGACGCCGCTCGGCCCCCCGCCGCCGCCGCTGGTGACGGCACCGTTGCCGCGGGCCGGGCCGGTCTCGGCCGGGCGGGCCCCCGCCACGTCGATCTCCTGGAGCTGGATGGTCGAGTCCTGCGCCGCCGCGGGTACGGTCAGCGCGACCGTGCCGAGCAGGACGGCGAGCCGGCGGCGGGCCGGCGGACGGTGGAGCGGGAACGCGGCAGGACGCAGGGGCACGGGCGAAGCCTCCGAAGACGACGACGATCCCCTCTGTCTATCCCCCGCGTCGCCGCGGACAAGACTGATGCTCCAGCAGCCTGGAACAGGTCTAGACTGTCGGTTTCAATTCTGTGGGCGGTTGTATTTATGCTGCACGGACGAGCGCTGCTCGAACGTGCCGCTTTTTATTTATTCGAAATCGATCCTGCCGGACCCTCACGCGCCCTCCAGTTCGGCGCTCAGCGCGAGCCACTCCTCCTCGGCGGTGGCGAGCGCGGCGGCGGCCTCGGCCCGCATCCGCGCGAGGTCGCCGGCCTTGGCCGGGTCGGACCGGAACGCGCTGCCGTCCTCGAGCGCCGCGTCGATCTTGGCGATGGCGCCCGACAGCTTCTCCATCCGGGCCTCGACCGCGTCGAGCCGGCGCCGCACCGGGGCGAGCGCCGCCCTTCGCTCGGCGTTGGAGCGGCGCTCGACCGCCCTGGCGCCGCCGGACGGTTCGGTCGCCCGCGCCGTCTCCGGTTCGGGGCCGGCGAGGACGAGGCGGCGGTAATCGTCCATGTCGCCGTCGTAGGGCTTCACGCTGCCGTTGCCGACGAGCCAGAGCCGGTCGGCGCAGGCCTCGACCAGGAAGCGGTCGTGGCTGACCAGGATCACCGCGCCCTCGTAGTCGTTGATCGCCTCGATCAGGGCCTGCCGGCTCTCGATGTCGAGGTGGTTGGTCGGCTCGTCGAGGATCAGCAGGTGGGGGCCGTGGAAGGCCGCGAGCCCCATCAGCAGGCGCGCCTTCTCGCCGCCGGAGAGCTGCGACACTGGCGTGTCAGCCTTGCGGCTGTCGAAGCCGAGGCGGGCGGCCGCCGCCCGCACCCGGGCTTCCGGCACGTCCGGCATCAGGTCGCGGACATGGGCGTAGGCGCTCTCGGCCGGGCGCAGCTCGTCGAGCTGGTGCTGGGCGAAATAGGCGACGTCCATCTTGCCCGAGCGGCGCAGCTCGCCCGCGAGCGGCGCGAGGCGCCCGCCGATGAGCTTGCAGAAGGTCGACTTGCCGTTGCCGTTGGCGCCGAGCAGCGCCACCCGGTCGTCGGGGGCGAGCGTCAGGTTGAGGCCGCTGAGGATGGTGCGGTCGCCGTAGCCGGCCGAGACCCGCTCCATGCTGACGAGAGGCGGCGACAGCACCCGGGGCGGGCTCGGCAGGTGGATCACCGGCACGTCGTCCTCGATCAGCGCCGCGATCGGCTCCATCTTGGCGAGCCGCTTCATCCGCGACTGCGCCTGCCGGGCCTTGGTCGCCTTGGCCTTGAAGCGGTCGATGAAGCTCTGGAGGTGGGCGCGCTCGGCCTCCTGCTTGGCCTTCGCCTTGGCCTGGAGGACCCGCTTCTCCGAGAGCTGGCGGGCGAACGAGGTGTAGCCGCCGCGATAGAGCGTGAGCCCGCCGCGGTCGAGGTGGAGGATGTGGTCGACCGAGGTGTCGAGCAGGTCGCGGTCGTGGCTGATGACGATCGCGGCGCGGGGATAGCGTTCGAGGTAGTCGTAGAGCCAGAGGGTGCCCTCGATGTCGAGGTAGTTGGTCGGCTCGTCGAGGAGGAGAAGGTCGGGCTCGGAAAAGAGCACGGCGGCGAGCGCGACGCGCATGCGCCAGCCGCCGGAGAAGTCCGCGCAGGGGCGTCCTTGCGCCGCCGCGTCGAACCCGAGGCCGTGCAGGATCGCGGCCGCCCGCGCGGGGGCCGAGTGGGCGTCGATGTCGACGAGGCGGGTTTCGATCTCGGCCCGGCGCAGGCCCTCGGCGGTCTCGGCCTCGGCGAGCAGGCGGGCGCGCTCGGTGTCGGCGGCGAGCACCACCGCGTGCAGGGTCTCGGGACCGGCCGGCGCCTCCTGCGCCACCGCGCCGATGCGGATGCCCTTGGGCAGGGCGATCTCGCCGCCCTCGCTGCCGATCTCGCCCAGGATGAGGCGGAACAGGGTGGTCTTGCCGGCGCCGTTGCGCCCGACGAGGCCGACCCGCGCCCGCTCGGGCAACGCGAAGCTGGCGCGGTCGAGGATCAGGCGCTCGCCGATCCGGTAGGTGAGGTCGTTGACGCGGAGCATGGCCGCCTTGTGCGGGTGAGCGCCACGGGGCGCAAGGCCCGCCGCCGGTTGAGGCCGGTGGCGGGCGGAACAACCCCAGATTTGCCAACGCCCTGCCGCGCCCTGCAAGGGGTTGTACCCCTCGCAGCGGCCCGGAGCAGCCCAGTGGACAGCGCCGATCGGATCCCCTTTTCCCGGCCCTCGCGGCGCACCGTTCTCGGCGCCCTCGGGGCCGCCGCGGCGGCCCCCGCCCTCGCGCCGGCCGCCGCCCTGGCGCAGCCGGCGGGATCCGCGGCCCTCGCCTTCAAGACCCTGCCGCGCTCCGGCGAGCGCCTGCCGGCGGTCGGGATGGGCACCTACCTCACCTTCGACGTGCTGCCCGGCCGCCCGCGCGAGCACCTGCGCGAGGTGATGCGCCGCTTCTACGAGGGCGGCGGCCGGGTGGTCGACACCTCGCCGCTCTATGGCATGTCCGAGGTCAGCGTCGGCGACTTCGCCACGGCGCTCGGCATCACCGACGACCTGTTCATCACCAACAAGGTCTGGAGCACCGGCGAGTATCTCGGCGACGACTCGCATGCCCGCCGCAGCCTGGAGCAGTCGCGCCAGCGGCTGTGGCGCGAGCGGATCGACGTGATGCAGGTCCACAGCCTCGTCAACGTCGACATCATGGTGCCGCTGCTCAATGCCTGGAAGCAGGAGGGGCGCATCCGCTTCGTCGGCGTGACCCACCACGAACTGCCCTACTTCCCGGCCCTGGCGCAGTGGGTCGAGCGCGGCGAGATCGACACCGTCCAGGTCCACTACTCGATCCACACCCGGCAGGCCGAGGACCGCATCCTCAAGGCGGCGGCCGACCGCGGCATCGCGGTGCTGGTCAACATGCCGTTCGAGAAGGCGCGCCTGTTCCGGATCGTCGAGGGCCGGCCGCTGCCCGACTTCGCCCGCGAGATCGGCGCCGACACCTGGGCGCAGTTCTTCCTCAAGTGGGTGATCTCGCACCCCGCCGTCACCTGCGTGCTGCCGGCGACCACCAACCCGGACCACGCCAGCGACAACATCGCGGCCTTGCGCGGCCCGCTGCCCGACGCCGAGATGCGCGCCCGCATGGTGCGCCACATGGAGACGATCCCGGGCTTCGCGGATCTCGCCCAGATGCCGTCCTATCCCGGCAAGCAGTTCGACGGCGCGGTCCGCCCGCCCCGCCGCCCGCCCCAGCCGCCGCGGACTTGATGCGATTTCCGCCTCGCTCATGCGCCGCGCGGGCTGCGATACAGAATCCGGAAGTCATCTTCCGGATTCCGTACGAGACGGGTTCGAGGAGCCGCGTCGGTGCCGGACGCATGTTGCAGTGCGGCATGTGGGCCACAGGTCCGAGGGACGGCGAAGTTGCGGCCGGAAACATCGGGACAAACTCGCCCGCGATGACTTAAGGGAAGCAGGAGGCTGTATTCTCGCAGCGAGTACCGGGAGTGAACCGCATGGCCGTCATCCGCGTCGCATCCGCCGCCGACGGCACATCGGCCAACGGGCCCAGCGACTATGCGTCGTTCTCGGCGGACGGGACCAGGATCGTCTTCGCCAGCCCGGCCGATAATCTGGTTCCGGACGACACGAACGGCGAAGCCGACATCTTCCTCAAGGATCTGGTCACCGGTGCGGTGACGCGCGTCTCCACCACCGCCAGCGGCGATCAGGCCAACGGATCCAGCATCGCCCCGTCGCTGTCGGCGGACGGGACGAAGGTCGCCTTCCGCAGCACGGCCGACAACCTCGTCGCCGGCGACACCAACGGCGCCCGCGACGTCTTCGTCAAGGACCTGAACACCGGCGCCGTCGTCCGCGCCTCCGTTGCCACGGACGGGACGCAGGGCAGCCTCGGGAGCTTCAACCCGGTGCTGTCGCCCGACGGATCCAAGGTCGCGTTCCAGAGCGACGTGCCCAACCTCGTCGCGGGCGACACCGCCGAAGACCTCGACCTGTTCGTCAAGAATCTGACGACCGGCGCCCTCACCCGCGTCTCGACCGCGGCCCTCGACCCCGGCTCCTCGCTGACGTGGTCGTCCGATGGAAGCAAGCTCGCCTTCTCGGCCACCAGACGCGACTTGCCTCCCGGCCAGCCCGGCAACAACAGCAACGTCTACGTGAAGGATCTGGGCAACGGCCGGCTGGACCTGGTCTCCAGGGATGCCGGAGGCCGGGCGGGCAACGGCGACAGTATCAGTCCCTCCTTCTCCGCCGACGGAACCAAGATCGCCTTCGCGAGCATCGCGACCAGCCTCGTCCCCGGCGACACCAACAACCGCGCCGACGTCTTCGTCAAGAACCTGAGCACCGGGTCCATCACCCGTGCCTCGATCGCGGGCGACGGGGCACAATCCAACGGCGGCAGCGTGAGCCCCGTGCTGTCGCCGGACGGAACCAAGGTCGCGTTCTCCAGCGACGCGAGCAATCTCGTCCCAGGCGATACGAACGGCCGTACCGATGTCTTCGTGAAGGATCTGACCACCGGGGCGATCACCCGGCTGCCGGGCACGGAGACCAGCGCCAAGACACCGTTGGCGGTGTCCGGTGACGGCACGAGGCTCGCCTTCCTCGAGACGGAGGACGCCACCTTCCGCCAGGACGTCTTCGCCACCGACGTCGCGATGTGCTTCGTCACCGGCACGCGGATCCTGACCACCCGCGGGGCGATCACGGTCGAGACCCTGCGCATCGGCGACCGCGTCGTCACCGCGTCCGGCGCCCGGCGCCCGGTGGTGTGGATCGGCCGCCGCTCCCTCGGCGAGGCCGGCCGGCCGCTGCCCTTCGACAGCCAGCCGGTCCGCATCCGCGCCGGCGCCTTCGGCGGCGGCCTGCCGGAGCGCGACCTGTTCCTCTCCCAAGGCCACCCGGTGCTGGTCGGCGACCACCTCGTGCCGGTGATGTGCCTCGTGAACGGCACCAGCATCGCCCGCATGCCGGTCGAGACGGTGATGTACTGGCACGTCGAACTCGACGACCACGACCTCCTGCTCGCGGAAGGGCTGCCGGCGGAGAGCTACCTCGATCTCGGCTCGCGGCCCTGGTTCTCCAGTTCCACCCTGCGCCTGTACGATCCCGACTTCGTTCCGGCGGGCAGCAACGGCCGCTGCCGTCCGGTCGCCCTCGACGGGCCCGTCGTCGAGGCCGAACGCCGGCGCCTCGACGCCCTGTTCCGCGCCGCCTATGCCGCCCCCGCCGCGTGGTCCGCGGGCGAGACGGCCTGGGTCGAGGCGTAGCGGCGTCCTGTGGTTTGACAGCCCGCCCTCCCGGCCGGCATCTGCCCCCGACGTGACGCGGAGCGGCGGATGACGGGGTTCGGGGCGGAGATCGGGACGCGGCTGCGGGAGCGGCGAGCGCTCGTCGGCATCGTCGGGCTCGGTTATGTTGGGCTGCCGCTGGCGCTGGCGGCGTTGCAGGCCGGCTTCCCCGTCCTCGGCTTCGACGTCGATCCGGGCCGGGTCGCGGCGCTCAACCGCGGCGAGGGAGCGTTCCACCACATTCCCGGCGACGCGCTGGCCGAGGCCCGGGCCGCCGGCACCTTCGCGGCGACCGGCGACATGGCGCGGCTCGGCGAACCCGACGCGGTGCTGATCTGCGTGCCGACGCCGCTCACCCGCCACCGCGAGCCCGACCTGTCCTACGTCGAGGCCACCGCCCGGGCGATCGCCGCCGCCCTGCGGCCGGGCCAGCTCGTCGTGCTCGAATCGACCACCTGGCCGGGCACCACCGCCGAGGTGATGCGGCCGATCCTCGAAGCCGGGGGGCTACGGGTCGGCCATGACGTCTTCCTCGCCTACTCGCCCGAGCGCGAGGATCCGGGCAACCCGGCCTTCGACACCGCCCGCATCCCGAAGGTGGTCGGCGCCGACGACCCCGTCTCGGCCGAACTGGCGCAGACGCTCTACGGCGCCCTCACCGTTGAGACCGTGCCGGTCTCGTCCGCCGCCGCCGCCGAGGCGGTGAAACTCACCGAGAACATCTTTCGATCCGTCAACATCGCGCTCGTGAACGAGTTGAAGCTCGTCTACGACGCCATGGGCATCGACGTCTGGGAGGTGATCGGCGCCGCAGCCACCAAGCCGTTCGGCTTCATGCCGTTCTGGCCCGGGCCGGGGCTCGGCGGCCACTGCATCCCGATCGACCCGTTCTACCTCGCCTGGAAGGCGCGGGAATTCGACGTGCCGGCCCGCTTCATCGAGCTGGCCGGCGAGGTCAACACCCGCATGCCCCACCACGTCGTCGAGCGCCTCGCCGCCGCCCTCGACGGGCGCGGGCGCACCGTCTCGGGATCGACCGTGCTGGTGCTCGGCCTCGCCTACAAGCGCAACATCGACGACACCCGCGAGAGCCCGTCCCTGCGCCTGATCCGGCTGGTCGAGGCGCGCGGGGCGCGGGCGCTCTACCACGATCCGCTGGTGCCGGTGCTGCCGCCGACCCGCGAGCACCCGGACCTCACCGGCCGCCGCTCGGTGCCGCTGACGCCCGAGACGCTGGCGGCGGCCGACGCGGTGCTGGTCGCCACCGACCACGACGGGGTGGACTACGCGCTGGTCGCCGCCCACGCGCCGCTGGTGGTCGACACCCGCAACGTCATGGCCCGGAACGGGCTGACGGGCGCGCACATCGTCAAGGCGTGAGTCGGCCCGCGGCCGTCATACGATTTTCGATTGATCGCTTCGCGATGCGAAAATCGGCTTCGCTCAGACGCCGCGCGGGCTTCGATACGGTTTTGTAAACGAATCGTTCAAAAACCGTATCACGGCTTGGTTGCCGCCGTCTCCGGCTGCTCCTCGCTGAGGTTGCGCTCCCAGGACGGGCGGTAGCGGATCATGCGGTCGAGGGACGGGATGTGGACGACGAACTCCTCCGGCACCCGGCCGCGGTGGCCGATCAGCTCGACCCGCATGCCGCAGCCCTTCTCCTTCCCGTTCTCCGACAGGTCGTGGATGATGCACGGCACGTTCTGGCCGTCGCGGAACAGCGCCCGGCCGGGCAGGGCCACCTCCGTCCGCTCGTAGCGCCGGCGGGCGCGAAACAGTTCGGCGAGATTCATGTCCCGGGCTCCTCGAATGCGGCGCGTGAACGCCCAGAGGACCATCCCGTCCTTAAGGTTGGCTTGCGCCGATCGTCGGTTCGCCGGGCGATCAATCGGAAACCGGGTAAGTGCGGCCCTTCCACTGCGCGACGCCCGCCCGGCGCGGGCGCAGCAGGGCGTTCCATTGCAGCGCCAGGGCGACGGCGACGATCGCCGGGTGCAGCGGGATCGTGCGCCAGTCCTCGCGCGCCGCCACGGTGATGGCGGTGCGGGTGCCGAAGGACAGAGCGAGGGCGGCGAAGGCCGGGCCGGCGGGCGCGGCGCCGGCGAGCGCCGCGGCGGAGACGAGGATCGGCAGGAGATGGCCGCCGGCGAGCAGCAGCGTCCAGACCGGCAGGGCGCGGGGCGTCGCCAGCCCCTCGTGGGCGTTCTTCGAGAACCCGGCCCAGGCCGGGGCGAAGCCGTCGTACATCCGGCATTCGGCGAGGCCAGCCCCGGCGACGAGGTCGGTGCGCAGGCCCGCGCGGCGAAACACCCGCGGCAACTGCACCCCGTCGTGCAGCCCGGCCCGGATCGCCCCGTGGCCGCCGGTCGCGCGGTAGGCGTCGGCCGCGATCAGCACGAGCTGGCCGCAGGCGGTGCCCAGCGACGGGTCGTGCGGCCGGCGGCGCATCAGCGGCACCGGCAGGTAGCCGAGGAGCAGCAGGTTGATCGTCGGCACGGTCAGCCGCTCGCCGGGGCTGGCGGTGACCTGCCGCGGCACGCCGCTGACGAGGGCGGCGCCGCGGCGCGTCGCCTCGCCGGCGAGCGCGGCGGCGGCGTGGGGCGCGAGGCGCACGTCGGCGTCGATGAACAGCAGGTGGCGGCCCCGCGCCGCCCCGGCGAGGACGTGGCAGGCGTGGTTCTTGCCGGTCCAGCCCGGCGGGAGCGCCGGCACCGCGACGAGGCGCAGGCGCGGGTCGCGGGCGGCGAGATCCGCGACGATCTCCGGCGTGCCGTCGGTGGAATGGTCGTCGGCGACCACCACCTCGACCGGGGTGCCGGTCGAGGCCAGGGCCGCCGCGAGGGTCGGCCCGAGATTGGCCGCCTCGTTGCGGGCCGGGATCAGGATCGAGACCAGATCCTCGCCGGTGGCGGGACGCGGCGGGCGCAGCACGACAAGGTTCACCGCCGCCGTCACGGCCGGCAGCAGCGCCAGCGCGAGGGCGAGCCACGCGAGCAGGGTCACGGCGCCCCCCCGCGATGGCCGGGCTCGAAGCGCTGCCCGTGCAGGCGGGCGGCGAGCCGGCGCCAGCCGTCGTAGATCCCGCCGACGCCGCGCCGCCCGTCGAGGAGCAGGCCGAACCGGGCGGGATCGCGGCTCCGCACGTCCCCGCTGAGGCGGTCGAGGGTCGCGGTCAGGTCGGCCTCCAGGCGGGCGAGACGGTCGGGGCGGGGCAGGGCGAGGAGGTCGCGGCCGGGGACAGGCGTCCCGAAGGCGGCGCAGGCCTCGGCGCCGCGCTCCTCCCAGAAGGCGTATTCGAGGGCGAGCGGAACGAAGGTCGCGTCGGGCGCCAGCTCGACCAGCCGGGCGACGCCGGGGCGTAGCCCCAGCGGGCGCTCGCGCACGTCGCTGAACCGCCCCTGCGCGGTGATCCACATCATCCGCCCGGGACCCAGGATGGTCTTCGAGGCGCGCAGGAAGTCCGCTCCGCCCCGCGGACTGTCGAGATCGACCCCGAACGCGCCCATCCGGGCGAAGACGCCGTAGCGCTCCAGCATGACCGCGTCGAACGGCGCGTAGCTCTCGAGGTTCGGGTAGTAGCGGTCGGCGAGCGCGATGATGAGCGCCGCGTCCCACCACGCCGGATGGTTGCTGTAGACCACCAGCGGCCCGGGGAGGGCCGGCGCCGCACCCCAGGCGCTCACCCGCACGGCGTTCAGGTGCCGGCGCAGGTAGCGGCGGAAATACGCCGCCATGAAGCGCCAGACGAGGGCGGAGCGCGCCGCGACCGGATCGGGGCGCGCCGGCCGGCTCACGAGGCGGTCCGCAGATCCTCGCCGCGGGCGTCCCGGTCGAGGGTGTCGGCGGCGATCCAGCCCGACATCATCACCATCGGCATGCCCGGGCCGGGATGGGCGGCGCCGCCGGCGAGGTAGAGGCCGCGCACCTCCCGCGAGCGGTTGCCGGGCTTGAACGCCCCCATGATCCGCCCGTGCGAAGCGAGCCCGTAGATCGCGCCGTTGAGCACCTTGTAGCGCGAATGGATGTCGGCCGGGGTCAGGTGGCGCTCGACGACGATGCGCTCCTCGATGTCCTCCATGCCGGCGGTGCGCTTGAGCTTGTCGAGGATCACCTGCCGGTAGGCCGGCAGCATCGTCGACCAGTCGTGGTGCGGGCGCAAGTAAGGCGTGTGGACGAGGACGTAGAGCGCCTCGCCGCCCTCGGGAGCGACCGATGGATCGGTGACGCTCGGTGCCGCGAGGTAGGCGGTCGGGTCCGGTGCCGGCTCGCCCCTGCGGTAGATCGCGTCGAACTCCTCCTCGGGGTCGCGCGAGAACACGAAGTCGTGGTGGGCGAGGTGGTCGTAGCGCTTGTTGAGGCCGAGATAGAGCACGACGCCCGAGCAGGCCGGCTCGAAGCTCTTCTTCTCGTAGGACCGGCCGACCTCGCCGCCGACGAGTTCGCGATAGGTGCGCACCGCGTCCATGTTCGAGATCACCCGGTCGTAGGGCACGAGGCCCGAGCGGGTGCGAAGCCCCGTCACCGCGCCCTTCTCGATCGCCAGCCCCTCGACCTCGTGGTCGGGCTTGAGCGTGGCGCCGAGATCCTGCGCCAGCCGCATCAGCCCTTCGGCGACGGCGCGGGTACCGCCCATCGGGTACCACACGCCCTCGGCCGCCTGCATGTGGGCGATGGCGCACAGAACCGCCGGGGCGCCGTAGGGCGAGGACCCGACATACTGCACGAAGTGGTCGAGCATCTGGGCGAGGCGGGCGTCCTTGACCTTGCCGCGGATCGTGCTCGCCACCGAGGCGTGCATGCGCAGGGACAGCACGTCCTTGAGCGTGCCCGGGTTCATGTTCTCCCGGATGTTGATGGTGTCGAACAGGTCCTGGACCGGCTTCCAGAAGAAGAATTTTTCCGAGACGCCGTGCAGGTGCTCGGAGATCGCCTGGAACCGCCGGTAGCCGTCGCCGGCGCCCTGGCCGGGGGCGAAGCGGTCCATCTCCGCCGCCATGGTGGCGACGTCCTCGCGCAGGTCGATGCGGCTGCCGTCGTCGAAGAAGCAGCGCCATTGCGGGTCGAGCCGGCGCAGGTCCATGTAGTCGTGAACCGAGCGGCCGGATTCGGCGAAGATCCGCTCCAGCACCCGCGGCACGGTGAGGATCGTCGGCCCCATGTCGAAGCGGAAGCCGCCCTCGTGCAGCACCGCGGCCTTGCCGCCGAGCCAGGCGTTCTTGTCGTAGAGCGTGACGTCGTGCCCGCGCGACGCCGCCACGCAGGCCGCTGCCAGACCACCCAACCCCCCGCCGACCACGGCGACCGAGGATCCAGACCTCTTCACGGCGACACTCCCGGGACGCGCCGGACGCGGATCCGCCACGGCTTGTTCAGGGCAAGCTAGGCGCCGGGAGGGGGCGGTCAACGGTGCGGGAGGTCGCGGGGGAGGGCAGTCAACCCCGGCCGCCGCGGCGTCTCTCTGGGGCGTCCCCTCCCGCATGCCGTCGACAGGCTCCACCAGCGTCAATCCATCGCGAACTCGATGTCGGCCAGGAACGCCGCAAGTTCCGTGTGAAGGCGGGCGATGCGAAGGACGCTCGCTGCATCGATTCGACCGGCAAGCCCGTCGGCCGGAAGGCCCTTGTGGTAGTCGGGCCAGCGGCGGGTGAGTTCGGTCAGGGCGTGCTCGGCGTCCGGCGGCCGGACGCGCTCACAACCTTGAAGATGACGAAGCAGAAACGCTTCATGGCAAGGTTCCTGCAAAATCAGGCGAAATCCGTGTTGCTTGGCAAGGGCCACGGCGCGTGCATCGCGCGCAGGCACCGCCCCAAGCCGATCGCTGTCCATCAGGATGGCCTGGGCGACTTAGCCACCCCGGTTCCTCGACCGTCGCTGCATCTCCGCCGCAGCACGCTCGACGAGTGCAAGCGGATCACCGCCACCCGGGCGCAGCAGCACCGTGTCGAGGTGCAGGCGGCGATGCCGCGCCTCGACCTGGCGGGCCAGGAAGGTCCCATAGCTCTGCTCGCTCTCACCCTCGCAGCCGAGAAAAACGCGGCGCCTCTGCGGGATGCGAGGCCGCCTCATCCGAGTTGCGGCACCGCACCGAACATGCCACCGAGATATTTCTTGTAGAAATTGTCCGTCCGGCGAACGCCCTGGATATCGCGCAAACCATAGACGTGGGTCTGTCCTCGAGCGTCCTTCTCGCAGAACAGAACCTCTTCCTTGGTGAGATCCTCGAGCAGGGAGGCCGCGTGGCAAGTCATCCAGAGCTGCGCGTCGTGCGGATTGCGCTCCGGATCATGGAACCAGCGGACGATTTCCGGCAGGAGCATCGGGTGGATGGCGGCGTCGAGTTCGTCCATGATGGCGATCCCGCCCGTGTCCAGCGTTTCCGCCAGCAAGGGGAAGAGCTTGAGGAACTGGCGCGTCCCATGGCTCTGATACTGAAGCGGCATCGGCACCGCGAGACCATGATGCGTGAACTTGGCCTCGGGACCCTGGCGTCCGAGACTGACTTCCATCGACTGGATTCCGAGATCGATCCGGCCGACTGTCTGGTTGAATTTATTGATGAATTCCGGTCTGTCTGCATAAAACCCGATCAACGCGTGTTCGTTGAATTCGACCCTGTCGAAGACGATGTTTCCTTGGATCGTCCCTGCCGCGTCCCACAACAAGCGCGAATAGGGATGGTTCAGGTAAGCCAACGTCGAGACGACACTGACTTCAGGTCGGAGAATTTTCGATAATGCCGGTCGGTAGCTCGCCAGGCCGAACGCCTTACCGGCTGTCACCGTCCCTTCGCCACGGCGCTCGAACAGCGCGACGCGTCGCGCGGTACCGCTCGGCCGGTAGTGCAGCGCCTCATGCAGTACGGAGGGAGTCGGACCGGGTCCGATCGACACTTCGTAGACGTAGCCGCATTGCGGCGCGTCGGCCTGATCGCTCCGGGAGATATCCTCGGGCCCGCCGAAATGAACCGCGAAACGTGTGGGCGCGCGCAAGGTCTCGGGATCGTTGAAACGATCGACCGGGAGCCGTGCTCCCGGCGCCTCTTTGAAGCTCTGCCTGATGAACCAGACGAGAAAGGTCAGCGCCTTCAGGACATTGGTCTTGCCCGCGGCGTTGGCGCCGAACAAGGCCACGACTTTCGGAGCGGCCTCGCCGGAGCCACGCCAAAGCGGCGCCAGACGACCCGAGGAGTCCTCGGCCGATCGGTTCACCCGAAGGTCGATCACCTGGGGTTCGCGGATCGAGAAGAAGTTCTCGATCTCGACGCGGTACAACATGATGCCGAGACTCTTGCTTCACCAGGAGAAGTAAGGCGCTCAGCAGGCCGAAACAACAAATTTTCGTCGCTTTCCGGTCCTCACGCCCCCCGCCGCGACACCAGGGCCACCGCCGCCGCCAGCCCCGCCGCCGCCAGCCCGGCGAGGACCATCCAGGCCGGCCACGCCGCCGCGGCGCCCTCGTTGAGGGCGTTCTGGAAGGCCTCGATCGCCCAGGCGTTGGGGGTAAGCCAGCCGAGGCTCTGGAGCCAGGGCGGCATCAGGAACCGCGGCACCATGCTGCCGCCGACCGCCGACAGCAGCAGCACCCCGAAGGTCGAGACGAGGTGCGCCTGCTGGCGGGTGCGGGCGGCGGCGCAGGCGGCGAGCCCGAGGCCGGCCGCCATCGCGGCGGCCAGCACCCCGGTGACGAGCCAGGCGGAGAAGTGTGGCCCGAGCACCACGCCGTAGAACAGGGCGGCGGCGGCGAAGATCACCGCGGTCTGGAGCACCCCCTGGAGCACCAGGAACAGGAACTTGCCGGCCACCACCACGGCGAGCCCGCCCGGGCCGGCGGCGAGGCGGTCGTTGAGGCCGGACTGGCGCTCCTCGACCAGGGTCAGGGCGCCCTGCATGGCGGCGAACAGCAGGAACACCGCCGCGATCGCGCCGGCGTAGTAGGCGACGCGCTCGTTGCCGCCGCCGCGGGCGGTGCTCTCGCGCTCGACCAGGGCCGCGAAGGAGAACGCCTCGTGGCGCTCGCGGCTCTCGGCGAAGGTGCGGTCGAGGAAGGCGCGCTCGTCCGGGCCGATCTTGCCGGCGCGCTCGACGTCGGCGACGACCCGCGACAGCACCACGTCGGGCAGGGATTCGTTGAGCACCCGCTGGAGCTGGCCGAGCACGATCGGCGTGGCGAGCGCCCGGGCCGGGTTCTCGATCAGCAGGATCGGGCGAGGGGCTTCGCCCCCCGAAGCGGTTTCGCCCGCCCCCGCGGGACCGGCCGCGAGGTCGGCGCGCAGCACCAGGGCGGCATCGACCTCGCCCCGGCGCACCGCCGCGACGGGGTCGCCGTCGAGCATCTGCACCCGCATCGCCGGGTCGGCCGCGAAGGCCGCGACGAGGCGGGCGGTGGTCGGCGTGCGGGCCTCGTCGGCGAGGCCGACATGCAGGCGGATGCGGTCGCCGACCGCCCCGGAGAAGATCGCCGCGAAGACGCAGAAGATCACCGCCGGCAGCACGAAGGCCATCGTCAGGGCGGCCCGGTCGCGGCGCAGGGTGAGCCACATCACCCGGAAGGCGGCGCCGATCATGGCGCCGCGGCCTCGCGGGCCCTGATGGCGTCGAGGTAGAGGGCGTCGAGGCCCGGCTCGCGCACCCGGATCTCGCGCACCGGCACGCCCTGGCGGCGCAGATGCGCCAGCAGCGCGGCGCCGTCGCGCTGCGGCCCCGCCCCCGGCGCCCGCGGGCCGCGGTGCCAGATCAGCGGTCCCGCCGGCTCGAAGCCGGCCCGCCGCAGGGCCTCGGCGCCGGCGGAGCCGGGGGCGTCGTCGAGGGCGACCTCGTGCTCGGGCGGGCCGGCGCGCAGGGCCGCCAGCAGGTCGGCGAGCCGTCCGTCGAGGCCGATGCGGCCGCCATGGAGCACCAGCACCCGGTCGGCGAGGCGCTCGGCCTCGGCGAAGTCGTGGGTCGCGATCAGGATCGCGGTGCCGTCCCGGCGCAGGCCCTCGAGGACGCCGTGAATCGCCGCGCGCGCCACCCGGTCGATGCCCTGGGTCGGCTCGTCGAGGAGCACCAGGGCCGGCCCGGCGAGGAGCGCGACCGCGATGTTGGTGCGGCGCTGGTAACCGCCCGACAGCAGCCCGACGAGGTCGCCCGCGACCGCGTCGAGCCCGGCGAGCGCCACCGCCCGCTCGACCGCGGCGGCGCGTTCCGTCCGCTTCAGCCCGGCGAGGCGGGCGAACACGTCGAGGTTCTCCCGCACGGTGAGGCGGCCGTAGAGGGCGATCTCCTGCGGGACCCAGCCGATCGCCCGGCGCGCCGCACGGCTGCGGAACGGGTCGCCGCCGCCCGCCCGCACGGTGCCGGCGGTCGGGCTGAGCCGCCCGGCGAGGAGGCGCATCAGGCTGGTCTTGCCGGCGCCGTTGGGGCCGAGCAGGGCCACCGCCTCGCCCCCCCGCACCGCGAGGTCGATGCCGGCGAGGACGGGCGTGCCGCGATACGACAGGGCGACGTCCGCGGCGGCGACCACGGCCGCCCCCGGGGGGGCCGGTGGCGCCGCGCGGAGCGGGGCCACCGCGAGGGCGTGGGAGCCGGATTGGTCGGCGGTCAGGTCGGTTCCTCCTGCCTTCACGGCATGCCCGGGCTGCGGCCGCGGGCGTCCTCCGTCCGATCATGCCCTGCGGTCACGGCAACTCTGCGGCAGGGCCGCCTCAGCGACCCCCGAGCGCCCGCAGCAGGCGGACCCGGATGCCGGCGCCGCGCTCGCCGAGGGTGAAGGCGGCGGAGGCGAAGTCGGGCCGGGCGCGCCGGCCGGCGCCGTTCGAGAGGCCGTAGGGCTCGACCGGCAGGCCGAGCGCGGTGCGGTCGGGCCGGCCGTTGCCGTTGGAATCCTGATAGGCCAGCACCGCGTAGGTGCCCGGCGGCAGGTCGAAGGCGAAGCGATGGGCGCCCGCCTCGGCCGGGGCGCTCTGCCCCTCGCCGCAGGACGCCTCGTCGAGGCCGCCGGCGCAGACCGCGACCCAGACCCGCCCGCCGCCCGGCGCGACGCCCTCGACCTCCACGGCGAGGGGCACGGCCGCCGCCGGCGCCGCGAGGAGCGTCAGCGCGGCGAACGCCGCCGCGGCGGGGCCGCCCCTCACGCCGGCACCTCGCCGCCGGTGGCGACGAGGGGCGCGCGGGCGGGAGCGCGGGCGAGATCCTCGACCGCGAGCCGGGCGGTGATGCGGGCGCCCTCGTAGATCACCGGCAGGCCCGATCCCGGATGGGTGCCGCCGCCGACGAGGTAGAGCCCCTTGCCGAAACGGTTGTGGGGCCGGAAGTACAGCATCTGCATCAGGTCGTGCGAGAGGTTGAAGGTCGCTCCCTCGTTGACGCCGAAATCGTCGCGCCACTGGGTCGGGTCGACCACGCGCTCGAAGCGGATCCGTTCCTCGATGTCGTCGAGGCCGAGGAGCTTGAGGCGTTCCAGCACCAGCTTGCGGTAGGACGGGCCGATCGTCGCCCAGTCGATGCCGGCGCGCAGGTTCGGCACCGGGACGAGGACGTAGAGGCTGGTATGGCCGGGCGGCGCCATGCCGCCGTCGGTGTAGCCGGCGTGCTGGACGTAGACCGAGGGCTGCATCGGCAGCACGCCCTCGGTGATCTCGCGGATGTTGCGGCGGTAATCCTCGGACAGCAGGATCGTGTGGTGGCCGAGCGCCTTCGGGACCGTGCCCTCGATGCCGAGATACAGCATGTAGGTCGAGCACGAGATCCGGGCGCGGTCGAGCTTGGCGTCGCGCCAGCGCGGCCGGTGGCGCTCGGGCACGAGGTCGCGGATCGCCTTGGCGAAGTCGCCGTTGACCACGACCGCGTCGGCGTCGAGCCGCTCGCCGCCGGCCTCGACCCCCACGGCGCGGTCGCCCTCGTACACCACCCGGTCGACCGCGGTGCCGAGGCGGAACACCACGCCGAGGCGCCGGGCGAGCCCGGCCATCGCCTCCGAGACCGCACCGCAGCCGCCGACCGGATGATAGACGCCGTGCTCGTATTCGAGGAAGCTCAGGATGGTGAACAGGCTCGGGCACCGGAACGGCGACATCCCGAGGTACTTGGTCTGGAACGAGAACGCGAGGCGGACCCGCGGATCCTTGAAGTAGCGGGCGAGATCCTTGTCGACGGTGGCGTGCGGGCGCAGCAGCGGCAGGGCGGCCAGCATCGCCGGCGAGACCATGCTGCGCAGGGTGTCGAAGGACTGCTCCAGCACCGGCCGGAAGGCGTCGAGCTTCGCCCGGTTGTCGTCGAGGAACCGGCGGACGTTGCCGGCATCCTCCGGCGACAGGCGGGCGATCTCGGCCTCCATCCCGGCGACGTCGGGCGTCGCCCGGATCTCGCCGCCGCCCTCGAACACGAGGTGGTATTGCGGGTCGAGCCGCTCCAGCTTGAGGTGATCCTCCAGCCGCTCGCCGCAGGAGGCGAAGATGTCGGCGAGGATGCGCGGATAGAGGAAGAAGGTCGGCCCGATGTCGAACTTGTAGCCGCCCGGCGCCGTGATGGTGCGGGTGCGCCCGCCGACCTCGGCCTCCTTCTCGACAACCGTGACGTGCACGCCCTCGCGCGCGAGGAGTAGTGCCACCGCGAGGCCGCCGGGACCGGCCCCGACCACCACCGCCTTCCGGCCCGTCAGGGCCCGGTACCCGTCCCGCGGCTGCAACAACGCCCGACTCCCCGAAAAGCTCCCCGCGGGACCGCCCCCCGGTCGCCCCGCCTAAGGTCAAGTTTTGGGGCGCCAACGCGAGCCGGCAACTGACGCGCTTTGTCGCGCGAGGAAAAAGTTTCGAGTCGCGCTGCGGAATCCGGAGATTTTCAGCCTCCTCCTCCGCCCAGCCGCCCCCCGGCGAGCCGGTGCAGCGCCACCGCGCCGGCCACCGCGACGTTGAGGGAATCGACCCCCGGCGCCATGGCGATGCGGACCCGGCGGGCGCGGGCCATCACCGCCTCGGGCAGGCCCGCCCCCTCGGTGCCGAGCAGAAGCAGGGCGCGGGGCAGGGGCGGCAGGGCGGCGAGGTCCTGCGCGCCGCCGGGGCTGAGCGCCACCGGTTCGAGGGCGTGGCGGGCGCACAGGGCGAGCAGGTCGTCGGCGCAGGCCACCCGCCCGAAAGGCAGCGTCAGGGCGGTGCCGGCCGAGACCCGGATCGCCTTGCGGTAGAGCGGGTCGCAGGTGGCGGCGTCGAGCAGCACCGCGTCGGCCCCGAAGGCGGCGGCGCAGCGGAAAACGCCGCCGACGTTGTCGTGGTTGGCGAGCCCCACGAGCCCGACGAGGAGCGCCGGGCCGTCCGGCACGAGGGCGTCGGAGTCGGGGTCGTCTCCGCGCCGGCCGATCGCCAGAACCCCGCGATGGATCGGGAAGCCGGCGACCGCCTGCATCACCGCCTGCGAGGCGACGTAGACCGGGGCGGCCAGCGGTTCGAGGAGCGGCGCGAGCCCCGGCAGGCGCTCGGGCGAGACCAGCACCGACTCGACCGGGAAGCGGGCGCGGGGCGAGAGCAGCACCCGCAGCACCACCTCGCCCTCGGCGACGAAGCGCCCCTGCCGGCCGACGAGGTCGCGCTCGCGCACCGCGACGTAGTCGGCGAGGCGTGGGTCGGCGGGGTCGTCGATCGGGGTCGGGGCGCTCACGCGCCCCCGGTTACCCCCTCGCGGGGCGGGCCGCCAGGGGGTCGGCCTCGGCCCTGGCCGGCACCTTCACCAGGGCCTCGCCGTCGAGGACGACCTCGGCCCCGACCTTGCAGGTGCAGGCGAGGCGGGCGCGGCGGCGCTCCGGCACCAGCTCGGCGACCTCGACGGTCACGTCGACGGTGTCGCCGATCCGCACCGGGGCCCGGAAGTTGAGGCTCTGGCTGATATAGACCGCGCCCGGGCCGGGCAGGCGGGTGCCGAGCACCGCCGAGATCAGCCCGGCGGTGTAGAGCCCGTGGGCGATGCGGGTGCCGAACGGGGTGCGGGCGGCGAAGTGCTCGGAGAGATGGATCGGGTTGCGGTCGCCGGTGATCTCGGCGAAGCCGACCACGTCGGAGGCCGCGATGGTCTTCGACAGGGTCTCGGCCAACCCGACGCTGAGGTCCTCGAAGTACAGAACGCGCAATTCGGGCAGCATCGGCGGTTCTCTCCCTTCGGACACGGGCGACAGCCATCGCACGGCCGGCGCGGTCGCAGCCAGTGGAGATTGGTCGGAGGGCGAGGCCATCGCTTCAGCGATTGTCCTGCGGTCGCCCGCAGGGCGACGCTGCATAGCGGGCGCGAAAAGCGCCCCGCGGAGCGGGTTCGAGGGGACGATTGTCCGCTCGAACACAGAGCGGAGCGAAAGCCAAAGTCACGGATGTGACTGCCGGCGCCTGAGGCCAAGCGGAAAACCAGGGTATTCGCTCCGAAGCGATTGCCCTGGGTCGGAGGGCGGGCCTTCCGGCCTCCGACGCGCGCCGCGATGCCCCCTTGCGCCCCGCAGCGGCCGGCCACCTGGACTTGCAGGCCCCGCGGGACCTCCTCTATCAAGCAGCCAAGGCTGACACACCCTCAGCCACGAGCCGGCCGAGCAAATTCGGAGACAGCATGACCGCGAGCGGGCCGACGACCGGGGATCGCCTCGACTGGCTCTTCGTCATGCCGGGCAAGCCGGGCTCGGGATGGATCCTGGAGGCCATCTGCCGGGAGATCGGGTCGCGCCAGCCCGGCTCGTGGCAGATCGTCCACCAGCTCAAGCGACTGCCTCCGGCTCGGAACTACTTCTTCGCCCACTACTCGACCTACGAGTTTCTTGCGCAGCGCAACCCCCACATCTTCGACAGTGCGACGCTGGTCTGGTATACTCATCCGCGCGACATCAGGGTGTCGATCGACGACCAGTTGGCCGCCTTCAACCGGGCGCACCGCGTCGTCTTCACCTGCTCGCAGCATGAACGCGCCTGGACGCGGATCGGCCTGAAACCCGGCCGCTCCTGCGTCGTCCTGGGAGGCGCCGACCCGGCACTGTTCCGGGCGCACGCGCGCGGAACCGGCGTCGTCGGCCTGTCCTCGGCGTTCTACGAGCGCAAGCGGCCGCGCGCGCTGCTCGATCTCGTCGAGCGGATGCCGCACCGGCGCTTCGTCCTCGTCGGCCGCAACTGGAGCGCGTTCGAGCAGTTCGACCGGCTCTTGGCCGCCCCGAACTTCTCCTATGTCGAGGCGACCTACGACGGGTATCCCGCGATCTACGACCGCTTCGACGTCTTCCTGAGCCTGTCGACGATGGAGGGCGGACCGATCCCGCTAATCGAGACGATGATGGCGAACGCGGTCCCGGTCGCGAGCCGGACCGGCTTCGCCACGGACCTCATCACGCACGGGGAAAACGGCTTCCTGTTCGACATCGACGCGGCGCCGGACGAGATCGCCGAGCTCGTCGAGCAGGCCTTCGCCCTGGAGGCCGACATCCGGCCGACCGTGATCGACCATAGCTGGGACAACTTCGCGGCTGCGATCGTCCGGCACGCGGAAAGCTTCTATGAATCACCAGACCCCGCCTTCCGCTGAGACGACCGGCAGCATCCCGGAGCCTCTGCACCTCTTCCTCAACCGCGGCGGCGCCGGCAACCCGATCCTCCACGCATTCGCGGGCGGCCTCGGCCGGACCGTCGACCGGCACGCCGAGGACGAGACCGGCCCGCGTGACGGGACGGTCGTCGTCTGGGGCGTCCTGCGGGGCAGCGACCGGGTGGTCGAGTACGCGCGAGCGAGCGGCGGCCACTTCCTCTACATCGACCACGCCTATTTCTCCCGCGGCCACTACCTCAACTACCGCATCACCCATAACCGCCACGAGGCGGGCCCGGTCAGGGTCTGCCCGCCCGATCGGATCGCCGCGCACGCCGTCGACCTGCGCCCGTGGAACCGCAACGGGCGCCACATCCTGGTCTGCCCGCCGACGGAGCACTTCGTGAAGGCCCATCGCTGCGAGGGCTGGCTCGACCGCACGCTGGAGGAACTGCGGCAGGTCACCGACCGCCCGCTGGTGGTCCGGGTCAAGCCGCAGAAGGGCATGGACATGCCGTCCCTGCCCGAGGCGCTGGCCGACGCGCACGCGCTGGTCACCCACTCGTCCAACGTCGCGGTCGAGGCGGTCACGATGGGAACGCCGGTCTTCGTCTCGACGACGAGCGCCGCCGCACCGGTCGGCCTGACGGCGCTCGCCGACATCGAGCGCCCGGTCTATCCCGACCGCCGGGCGTGGCTGTCCCATCTCGGCTACTCGCAATTCTCGATGGACGAGCTGAAATCCGGCGAGGCGTGGCGGCTCCTGCGCGAGTGGGAGACCCGCCCCTTCGCCCCGGTCGAGCGCGACGGCTGAACCACCGACCGCAAGGGAGCGTCCCGCATGCGATCCTCCGACGATCCGGCCGGCCTGCGCCGGGCCGTCGCCCTCGTGGCGGGGCTGAACCTCGGCTATTTCGGGATCGAGGCGGCGGTGGCGCTCGCCATCGGGTCGGTCTCGCTCATCGCCGACAGCGTCGACTTCCTGGAGGACGCGGCGGTCAACGGGCTGATCCTGGTCGGGCTCGGCTGGGGGGCGGCCGCCCGCGCCCGGCTCGGCATGGTGCTGGCCGGCATCCTGCTGGTCCCGGGCCTCGCGACGCTATGGGCCGCCTGGAGCAAGGTCCACGACCTCGTCCCGCCGGCCCCGGTGCCGCTGACCCTCGCGGGCCTCGGTGCCCTCGCGGTCAACCTCGCCTGCGCGCTGATCCTCGCCCGGCACCGCGGCGGCAGCGGCAGCCTGACCCGCGCGGCGTTCCTGTCGGCGCGCAACGACGCTCTCGCCAACCTGGCGATCATCGCCGCCGGCCTCGTCACCGCCGCGACCCTGTCGCCCTGGCCCGATCTCGTCACCGGACTCGGCATCGCGGCGCTCAATGCCGGCGCCGCCTGGGAGGTGTGGGAGGCGGCCCGCGAGGAACGGCGGGCCGCCGCCTGATGCGCGTCTTCCCGCTCTCCGACCTCCACCTGGAGCGGCGCGACCCGGCCGCGATCCCGCGCCCGACGCGCCCCTTCGACGTGCTGGTCTGCGCCGGCGACGTCTGGGAAGGTCGGCCCGAGGACGGTCTGTCGGTGCTGCTCGACCTCGCCGGCGAGCGCCCGGTGGTGCTGGTGCCGGGCAACCACGAGCATTACGCGCCCGACGGCGACCCGCGCACCGCGCCGGACCTCCTCGCCGCGCTGGAAGCCGAGGTGGAGCGGATCAACGCCGCGGCGGGCCGGGAGCGCATCGTGCTGCTGCGCCACGGCGCGGCGGCGGTGATCGGCGGCGTGCGCTTCGTCGGCGCGACCCTGTGGAGCGACTGGCGCCTCGCCGGGCGCTGGCTCGCCGCCGACGATCCCCGCCGTCCCACCGACCCGGTCGCCTTCGCGGCCGCCCGGATGACCGAGTCGGCGACCGGCTCGCGGGAATACCGAGCGATCCGCCGGGGCGGTGGCGCCCCCTGGACGCCGCAGGCCGCGATGGCGGCCCATGCCGAGGACCGCGCCCGCCTCGCGGCGGCCCTCGCCGTCCCGCATCCGGGTCCCACCGTCGCGGTGACCCACCATCCGCCGATCGCCGAGGCCGCCGACCGCTACCGCGACGCGCCGGGCGTGCCGTGGTGGGTGCCGGCCTTCTACGCCACGACGCTGCTCGCCGACCTGCCCGCGGCGAGCCGGCCGGCCCTGTGGCTCTCGGGCCATTTCCACGCCGCCCACGACCTGACGCTGCACGGCACCCGCTGCCTCGCCAACCCGGTCGAGGGCCGGGATTTCGACCCGACGCGGATCGCCGAGGTGGACTGAAGGCGGAGCCGCCGGGTCCTTGGCGCAGCGGCGCGCCGCACCATCCTGACCGCTCCGGGCGGAGGGATCGGGCGATGAACGGCTTCCTGGCGATCGTGCTGGTCTGCGCCGCCGCGGTGCCGGTGCAGGAATGCGACGAGGCGCACGCCCTCGACGTGCGGATGACGCGGGTGACCAACGAACTCGGCTGCGCGCTCGGCTGGCAGGAGATCGTCGCCCGCTCCGGCCTGCGCGAGGATCTCGGCCGCGGCGCCTACCTCAAGACCGCGTGCCGGCGGGTGCGCGCGCCCGGATGAGCCGCCCTTGCCCGCGGCGCCGGGCGGCCCTCTATCCCCGCAGCGGTCGCCCGGCGACCGCTGCGGGACGGGAGAGTGCGGCGTGGCCCGGCGGGTCCTCATCACCGGCGCGAGCATCGCCGGCAACACCGCGGCGTGGTGGCTGTCCCGCGCCGGCGTCGACGTCACGGTGGTCGAGCGGGCACCGGCCTTCCGCGACGGCGGTCAGAACATCGACGTGCGCGGCGTCGGCCGCGAGGTCCTGCGCGGCATGGGCCTGGAACGGGCGGCGCTGGAGCGCGGGACCGGCGAGGAGGGCACCGCCTGGATCGACGCGCGCGGCCGGGTCGCGGCGCGGTTCCCGGCCGGGGAGGGCGACGGGCCGACCGCCGAGATGGAGATCCTGCGCGGCGATCTCGCCCGCCTTCTCCACGACGCCGCCCGCGACCGCGCCGCCTTCCGCTTCGGCGACCGCGTCGCCGGACTCGTGCCGGACGGAGAGGGGGTGGAGGTCGCCTTCGCGGGCGGCGCCAGCGAGCGCTTCGACGCGGTGGTGGTCGCCGAGGGCGTCGGATCGGCGACCCGCGACCTCGTCTTCCGCGGCGAGGCGACGGCGCGCTGGATGGACCTGACCCTGGCGTATTTCACCATCCCCCGCGAACCGGGCGACGACCGGATGTGGCGCTGGTACCACGCCCCCGGCGGCCGCAGCGTGTCGCTGCGCCCCGACCGACACGGCACGACCCGGGCGATGCTCGGGATCCGCAAGCCGCCGGGCGGCGAGCAGGACTGGAGCACGGAGCGGCAGAAGGCGTGGCTGCGCGAGCGCTTCGCCGATGCCGGCTGGGAGGCGCCGCGGGTGCTCGCCGCGATGGACGGCGCCGACGACTTCTATTGCGACGTGCTGCGGCAGGTGCGGATGCCGCGCTGGTCGAACGGCCGCGTCGTGCTGACCGGCGACGCGGCCTGGTGCGCGACGCCCCTCGCCGGCATCGGCGCGACGCTCGCCGTCACCGGCGCCCGGGTGCTGGCCGGCGAGATGGTCCGCGGCGGCGACCTGCCGGCCGCGTTCGCCGCCTACGAGCGCACCATGCGGCCGATGGTCGGGCAGGCCCAGGGCGTGCCGAAGCTCGCACCGCGGCTGATGAACCCGGACAGCCGGCTCGGCATCCGCCTGCTCCACGCCGCCCTGTCCCTGGCGAGCCGGCCCGGACCGCGGGCGCTCGCCGCCCGGCTCTTCGGCGGCAGGAATGCCGGGCCCGACCTGGCGCGCTACGAGGCCCTTATACCAACGGTCCGGGATGCTGACGCATCATCTTCGATCTCGGGCAGGCCCGAGATCGACGGGGCCGTTGACCCATCTCGAATTTCCGACACTAAGCCAGAGGCTTAGCGGAAATTCGAGAGCAGAACCAAAGGTCATTTTCAATGACCGTTGGTATTACTTGTCGTACTTGATGTAGGCGAAGCGCGGGTCGGTCGGCGTGCCTTCGAGGGCGCCGCCCTCCAGGCCCGGCTGCCAGCCCACCACCTCCTCGATCTTGCGCGCCAGCGCGAGGTCCTTCTCGGTCACGCCCTTGGCCGAGTGGGTGGTGAGCCGCACCTCGACCCAGGCGTAGGAGGCGGTGAGGTCCGGATGGTGCCACGCCGCCTCGGCGAGATGCCCGACGGTGTTGATGACCATCAGGGTCCCCTTCCAACTCCCGGTCTTGTAGGTGCGCTTGATCCAGCCGTCCTCCAGGTGCCAGGCGGGCAGGTCGCGGGCGAGGCGCCCGGTGATCGTGTCGGCGTCGAGCACGGCGTCGCGCTGGGCAGTCATCCGCGGGTCCTCCCTGGGCGGTCGCCCGACCTTAGTTCAAGTGACGCCGCGATCCATGCCGGCCAAAGGGGGAAGGTGCGGTGGACGTGGCCGGCAGCGGCACCTAAGTGGGCCCGACAACGATCCGCCGGAGCCGGCGGGCAGGGAGGAGCGCCATGCTGACGCGGCGCGGAATGCTGGCGGCCGGCGCGGCGGCGCTGGTGCCCGGACCCCGCGGCCCTGCCGCGCAAGGCGGCGCGGGGCTGCGGCTCGGCCTGCTGCCGTTCGGCACCGTGTCGTGGGAGGCGGAGGTGATCCGCGCCCGCGGCCTCGACGCCGCCCAGGGCTTCGCGCTGGAGGGCGTGAAGCTCGCCGGAAGCGACGCCGCACGCATCGCGTTCCAGGGCGGGCAGGTCGACCTCATCGTCTCCGACCTGCTCTGGGCCGCCCGGCTGCGGGCCGAGGGGCGGGCGGTGCGCTTCCTGCCCTATTCCTCCAGCGAAGGCGCCCTGATGGTGCCCGCCGACAGCCCGCTGAAGAGCCTCGCCGACCTCGCCGGCAAGCGCCTCGGCGTCGCCGGCGGCCCCCTCGACAAGAACTGGCTGCTGCTGCGGGCCCGTGCCCGGGAGGCGGACGGCATCGACCTCGACCGCGACGCGAGGCCGGCCTTCGCGGCGCCGCCGCTGCTGATGCAGAAGCTCGAATCCGGCGAACTCGACGCGGCGCTCCTCTACTGGACCTTCTGCGCGCGGCTCGAGGCGAAGGGCTTCCGCCGCCTCACCGATGCCGACGCCATCGCCCGCGGCTTCGGGGTGACCGGCCCGGTGGCGCTGCTCGGCTATGTCTTCGACGACGCGCTTCTGGCGCGCGGGACCGCCGAGATGGCGGCCTTCACCCGGGCGTCGCGGGCGGCCAAGCAGGCGCTCGCCGACGACGCGACCGCGTGGACGCTGGTGCGCCCGCTGATGGCGGCCGAGGACGCGGCGACCTTCGACGCCCTGCGGCGGGAATTTCTGGACGGCATCCCGCGCCGGCCGGTCGCGGCCGAGGAGGCGGACGCCGCCCGCCTCGTCGCGGTGCTGGCGCGGCTCGGCGGCGAGCGCCTGCTCGGCGCCGCCACGACCCTGCCCGAGGGGCTGTACTGGGACCCCGGCCGGAATGGCTAGGCAGACTTGCGTCGGCAAGCCGCACGGTACACGACAGAGGAGGCTGGCGGGTGTGGGAGCGACGGCCACCGCGCATCGACCCTCCCCCCTCTGCGGGGGAGGGTTCACGCTCTCGGCCGTCGCTCCCGCACCGCGCAGCCCCCTGTGTCGTGGACTGTGGGCAAGCCGACGCTTCCTCCGCTCAGGTTGCTGTTGCGTCGCAGATTTCTGTCGCAGAACCGGGGGCCACTTTTGCGAAATCTGCTGAGGGCGGGACCGCGACGACCCGCATGACCGGCCTCGCCGCCCGCCTCGCCTCGGCCCTGGCGCTCCTCGCCCTGTGGTGGGTCGCCGCCCGCTTCGCCGAGGCCCGCACCCTGCCCTCGCCCGAGGCGGTCGCGGCCTTCCTGGTGCGGGAGGCGCAGTCCGGCGACCTGTGGCGCAACGTCGGCGCCACCCTGGCGCGGGTGGCGGTGTCGTTCTGTGCCGCCATGGCGGCGGGCAGCGCGCTCGGAATCGTGCTCGGCCGCTCCCGCGCCGCCGACCGCCTGCTCGACACGCCGCTCCTCGTCCTCCTCAACACCCCGGCACTGGTCATCACCGTGCTGGCCTATATCTGGCTCGGCCTGACCGAGACCGCCGCGATCCTGGCGGTGGCGCTCAACAAGATGCCGAACGTCGCCGTCATCATGCGCGAGGGCGCCCGCGGGCTCGATCCGGACCTCGAGGAGATGGCCCGCGCGTTCCGCTACGACCGGCGCACCTGGCTGCGCCACGTCATGCTGCCGCAGATCGCCCCGTTCGCCGTCGCGGCGGCGCGCTCGGGCCTGTCGCTCGCCTGGAAGATCGTGCTGGTGGTCGAGCTGCTCGGGCGGCCGAACGGCGTCGGCTACGCGATCTCGTACTACTTCCAGCTCTTCGACGTCGCCGCCCTGTTCGGCTACAGCCTCGTGTTCAGCGCCGTGATGCTCGCCGCCGACGCCCTCCTGCTGCGCCCCCTCGACGACCATGCCCGCCGCTGGCGCTGACCCCTCCGCCGCGCCGCTGCTGCGGCTGGCGATCCGGCGCAAGACTTACCGGGGTAGAACCTCCCGCGCCCGCGAGGAGGCGGTGGAGGCGGTGCGCGACCTCGCCTTCGCCATCGCGCCGGGGGAGACCGTCTGCCTCATCGGCCCCTCGGGGGCGGGCAAGACCACGACCCTGCGCATCCTCCTCGGCCTCGACCGCGAGTTCGACGGCGAGGTCGTGCCCGATCCCGGTTCGCTGCGCATCGGCATGGTCTTTCAGGAGCCGCGGCTGCTGCCCTGGCGCAGCGTCGAGGACAACGTGCGGCTGTCGCTGCCGCGGCCCGAGCGGGGCCAGCCCCTCGACGGGCTGTTCGAGGAACTCGGCCTGACGCCGTGGCGGCCGCGCTATCCGGGCGAACTCTCCCTCGGCATGGCCCGGCGGGTGGCGCTCGCCCGGGCGCTGGCGCTGGCGCCGGGGCTCCTCGTCCTCGACGAGCCGTTCGTGTCGCTCGACGACGCTGCCGCCGCCTCCCTGCGCGGGGCGGTGTTCGGCGCCGCGGCGCGACGCGGCGCCGCGGTGCTGATGGTGACCCACAACGTGCCCGAGGCGCTCGCGGTCGCCGACCGGCTGCTGCTGCTCTCGGGCCGCCCGGCGAGCCTCGTCGGCGACGTGCCGCTGCCGACGCCGCGGGCGGCCCGCGACCGGACCTGGGGCGAGGCGGTCCGGCGCGACCTCGCCGGGCGCTTCCCCGCCACCGTGGCCGAGTAGCGCCGCCGGAGGATCATCATGCGACGCCCGACCCGCCGCGCCGTCCTCGCCGCCCTGCTGCTGTCCGCCTCCGCCCGCGCGGAGGATGCGCCGGCGCCGCTGCCGGTGCAGGAGGTGGCGCCGGGCGTGTTCGTCTACGCCGCGCCCTACGCGCTCGCCGCCCGCGACAATGCCGGGGCGATCGGCAATGCCGGCTTCGTGATCGGCCGCGACGCGGTGGCGGTGATCGACACCGGCGGCAGCCTCGCGGCCGGGCGCCGGCTGCTCGCGGCGATCCGCGCCCGCACCGCCCTGCCGGTGCGCTACGTCGTCAACACCCACGTCCACCCCGACCACGTGCTCGGCAACGCCGCCTTCGAGGGTGCAGTCGTCGTCGGGCACCGCAACCTGCCCGAGGCGCTCGCCGCCCGGGCCGGGAGCTACCTGCAATCGAACGCCGCCCTGGTCGGGCCGGACTTCGCCGGCACCCGGATCGTGCCGCCGACGCTCCTCGTCGACGACGCCCGCGACCTCGACCTCGGCGACCGGGTCCTGCATCTCGAAGCCTGGCCGACCGCCCACAGCAACAGCGACCTCACGGTCCGGGACCGGGCGACCGACACCTGGTTCCTCGGCGACCTGCTGTTCGTCGGCCACGTCCCGGCCCTCGACGGGCGGCTCGCCGGCTGGATCGCGGTGCTGCGCCGCCTGCGCGACAACCCGGCGGCCCGGGTGGTGCCCGGCCACGGCCCGGCCGCGGTGCCGTGGCCGGCGGCGGCCGGACCGATCGACCGCTACCTCGCCGCCCTGGAGGCGCAGGTGCGCGCGATGGTGCGCGACGGGCGGCCGATCGACCGGGCCGGCGAGGCGGCGTCCGGCGAGGCCGGGCAGTGGCAGCTCTTCGAGGCCTTCAACGCCCGCAATGCCACCACCGCCTACCAGGAACTGGAATGGGAATAGCCGCCGGTCCGAGGCACTTTCCCGGTTCGCTACACAAGTCGTTGATGTTGCGTCGCAACAAATTCATGATGCAGAGCATCATCCAACGGAAATCGTACTTTAGTCCGCCCGATCGGACCGCCTGAACGACGTTCCGCCGCGGTTCCCGCGGTTGACGCAGCTCATTTTTCTCTTAGAGTTCCTTCAAGCTTCGGTTTCAACGATGCCGTCGGGGGAGGGCGGTGATCGGTTCGCAAACATGGCAAGGGGCCTCAAGGCAAAGCCGGGTCCGACCTCAACGATGCCTGTTGTGACACGCTGCCGAAGCACGTCGACATCCCCAAGCGCGAACAACAGGTGCCGTGCGCCGCGTGCCGTCCCGGCCCGTGGGGCAGAATGCACCTGTCGGAGGAATCCATGAGAGCGGTCCATCTCCTTGCCTTGAGCGCCGGTGTCCTGGGTGTCACGCCAGCCCTGGCCAACGACGACGTCCTGAAGCGCAGCGCCAATCCGGCCGAGCAGGTGCTTCAGACGGTCGACTACGCCAACACGCGCTATTCCAAGCTCGACCAGATCAACGCCGGCAACGTCAACAAGCTCCAGGTCGCCTGGACCTTCTCGACCGGCGTGCTGCGCGGCCACGAGGGCTCGCCCCTCGTCGTCGGCAACGTGATGTACGTCCACACGCCGTTCCCGAACATCGTCTACGCCCTCGACCTCAACAACGAGGGCAAGATCCTGTGGAAGTACGAGCCCAAGCAGGACCCGAACGTCATCCCGGTGATGTGCTGTGACACGGTCAACCGTGGTCTGGCCTACGCCGACGGCGCCGTGATCCTGCACCAGGCCGACACCACCGTCGTCTCGCTCGACGGCAAGACCGGCAAGGTGAACTGGTCGGTGGTCAACGGCGACCCGAAGAAGGGCGAGACCAACACCGCCACCGTGCTGCCGGTGAAGGACAAGGTCATCGTCGGCATCTCGGGCGGCGAGTACGGCGTGCGCTGCCACGTCACCGCCTACAACCTGAAGGACGGCAAGCAGGCCTGGCGCGGCTACTCGATGGGTCCGGACGGCGAGATGCTGGTCGACCCCGAGAAGACCACCCATCTCGGCAAGCCGGTCGGCAAGGACTCGTCGCTGGCGACCTGGGAAGGCGACCAGTGGAAGCAGGGCGGCGGCTGCACCTGGGGCTGGTTCTCCTACGACCCCAAGCTGAACCTCGTCTATTACGGCTCGGGCAACCCCTCGACCTGGAACCCGAAGCAGCGCCCCGGCGACAACAAGTGGTCGATGACCATCTTCGCCCGTGACGCCGATACCGGCATGGCCAAGTGGGTCTACCAGATGACCCCCCACGACGAGTGGGACTACGACGGCATCAACGAGATGATCCTCACGGATCAGAAGGTCGACGGCAAGGACCGCGCCCTGCTGACCCACTTCGACCGCAACGGCTTCGGCTACACCCTCGACCGCACCAACGGCGAGCTGCTGGTCGCCGAGAAGTTCGATCCGGTGGTGAACTGGGCCACCAAGGTCGACATGGACAAGTCGTCCAAGACCTACGGCCGTCCGCTCGTCCAGGCCAAGTACTCGACCGAGCAGAACGGCGAGGACGTGAACTCGAAGGGCATCTGCCCGGCGGCGCTCGGCACCAAGGACCAGCAGCCGGCGGCCTACTCGCCCAAGACCAACCTGTTCTACGTGCCGACCAACCACGTCTGCATGGACTACGAGCCGTTCCGGGTGAGCTACACCCCGGGCCAGCCCTATGTCGGTGCGACCCTGTCGATGTACCCGGCGCCCAACAGCCACGGCGGCATGGGCAACTTCATCGCCTGGGACAACGTGGCCGGCAAGATCAAGTGGTCGCTGCCTGAGCAGTTCTCGGTGTGGTCGGGCGCTCTCGCCACCGCCGGCGACGTGGTGTTCTACGGCACCCTCGAAGGCTACCTGAAGGCGGTCGATTCCAAGACCGGCAAGGAACTCTACAAGTTCAAGACCCCGTCGGGCATCATCGGCAACGTGATGACCTACGAGCACAAGGGCAAGCAGCACGTCGCGGTGCTGTCGGGCGTCGGCGGCTGGGCCGGCATCGGCCTCGCGGCCGGCCTCACCGACCCGAATGCCGGCCTCGGCGCGGTCGGCGGCTACGCCGCCCTGTCGAGCTACACCAACCTCGGCGGCCAGCTCACGGTGTTCAACCTGCCGAACTGAGCCGCAGGGACTTGCACTAAAGAGGGTGCCGGCGCGGGTTTCCGCGCCGGCACCTGTCCTTTAGAGTGGCTCTGATAACGCGGCCGAACGTCGTCGCGGCGGGAGGCCCAGGATCTTCCGTTGAAATACGGGGAGAAACGTCCGTTGCTACACCTCAGCAAAGCTGTCCTGCGGCCAGTCCTGGCCGGCCTCGCCCTAGCAGCCGCCGCTTCGGCTGCCGTACATGCTGAGGATTCCAAGAAGCCCGACCCCGCGCTGGCGAACTCGCTCAGCCCCAACGATCCCACCGCCGAGAAGGACGAGAAGCTCCTCGCCAAGGACGCCGCCGTGAAGGTCGAGGACGGCAAGTACAGCGACGCCGAGGGCCACCCGACCTTCCGCGTCACCAACGACGGCAAGAAGGTCGACTGGTTCACCTATTCCGGCTACCGGCGCTACCACGCCGAGTGCCACGTCTGCCACGGCCCCGACGGCATGGGCTCGACCTACGCCCCGGCCCTGAAGGACTCGCTCAAGCGCCTGTCCTACGAGGAGTTCATCGGCATCCTCGCCGGCGGCAAGCAGGAGGTCAGCGCCAGCCAGCAGCAGGTGATGCCGGCCTTCGGCGACAACAAGAACGTCATGTGCTACGCCGACGACCTCTACGTCTACCTCAAGGCCCGCGCCGCCGGCGCCATCGGCCGCGTGCGGCCGGGCGAGCGCGAGGACAAGCCCGAGGCGGTCAAGAAGGCCGAGAAGGAGTGCCTGGGCGGCTGATGACGGGCTCCCGGTCCTGCGCGCGGGTCGTCGGACTCGCGCTCCTCGCCGCCGCCGCCGGGGCCTCGCGCGCCCCGGCGCAGCACCTGCCCGACCTCGTCACCACCGACGCGCTGCGGATCTGCGCCGATCCCGGCAACATGCCGTTCTCGTCGCGCAGGGGTGAGGGGTTCGAGAGCCGGATCGCCGCGATCATCGCCGACGAGCTGAAGGTGAAGCTGCGCAGCTACTGGCTGACGCAGGGACCCGGCTTCGTGCGCAACACGCTCGGCTCGGGCCTGTGCGACGTCATCGTCGGCTCCGCCTTCGGCTCCGAGCAGGTCCAGAACACCAACCCGTACTACCGCTCGGCCTACGTGCTGGTGACCCGCGGCGGCGAGCTGTCGGGCGTCGCGCGCCTCGACGACCCGCGGCTGAAGGGCCGCCGCATCGGCGTCGTCGCCGGCACCCCGCCGGTGAACCGGATGGGCGAGGTCGGTCTAGTAGGCACGATGCGGGCCTACGCGCCCTACCTGTTCGATCCCGACCGGCCGCACGAGACCGTGGCCGGCCAGATCGTCGCCGACCTCGCCGCGGGCGGGCTCGACGCCGCGGTGCTGTGGGGCCCCGCCGCCGGCTGGCTCGCCCGGCAGAGCGGCGTGCCGATGGAGGTGGTGCCGCTGCTCCAGGAGCCCGACCGGCCCTCGATGACCTACCGCATCGCCATGGCGGTGCGGCCCAACGAGAACGACTGGAAGCGCATCCTCAACACCGCCCTGCGCAAGCGCCGGGCCGAAATCGAGGCGGTCCTGCGCGACTACGCGGTGCCGCTCCTCGACGAGGAGGAGAACCGGCCGCTGCCGGCGGAGGGCAAGCCGTGAGGGTCTGCCACGCCGTCGCCGCCCTGCTGCTCCTCGCCGCGCCCGCCCGGGCCGAGGCGCCCCCGCCCGAGCCCGCCGGCTACCGCAGCGAGGCCTACCGCGCCCCGACGCCGGCCACGCTCCGAGGCGCCCGGGTGGTGACCACCGCCGAGGCCGAGGCGCTGTGGCGCGCGGGCAGCCCCTTCATCGACGTTCTGCCGCTGCCGCCGCGCCCGGCGGCGCTCCCCGCCGGCACGATCTGGCGCGATCCGCCGCACGACAGCATCCCGGGCGCGCGCTGGCTCGCCAATACCGGCTTCGGCGCCCTGGCGCCGGAGACCGACGCCTATTTCCGGCGCGAGCTCGACGCGGCGACGAGGGGCGACCGGGCGAGGCCCGTGGTGTTCTTCTGCCAGCGCCAGTGCTGGATGTCGTGGAACGCCGCCAAGCGGGCGCTCGCCCACGGCTATACCAGCGTCCACTGGTATCCCGACGGCACCGACGGCTGGGCCGAGGCGACGCTGCCGTTGGAGCGGGCCGAACCGGCGGCCCCGTAGGGGAGCTGCCGAAGGTCGGGACGCAGCGCAAGGCAGGACCCCCCAGGTCTCGAGGATCGCGCGAACCGAATCCGCGCCGCCCGGTACGCGGTATGACAAATATGACACTCTCCTCAGCGGCGTCTTCCGCGGGCCGCATTCATTCAAATTATAGTCATTCGAGATATTTTGGAAAATTTCTTACCGGCAGTAACTTATCGCTAGGTTGTCTGGCGCGGCGTAAAATAGATTAAATCGATTCTATGCTGGGCCTCGTCTTGTCATTTGATTTCGAAATGCGGGCTCCATAATCGACATCCAGGCCTCTCCGCGGCGGCGATGCGAAGGGCGAGGCCCCTGATGACCTCTGCCGGGGCTGCTCGATGCGTTGGACTCACTGGGCCGATCATGCAGGCATGGGCGTGCGCGTGGCTCTGGTGACGGGGGTTGCGATCGCCACCCTCACGGCCGGCCCGCGGGATGCCCGGGCCCAGGCGTCGAAGCCGCCCGGCGCCTCCAATACGCCGTCCCAGGCCCAGCCCATGGATGGTGGCGCCATCGCTCTCGACGAGATCTCCGTCGCGGCCCAGAACCCGACCTTCGGGACGACCGGCTTCGTCGCCACCCGCTCGACGGCGGGCATGAAGGGCAACGACTCGATCCTGGAGACGCCCGCGACCGTCAGCGTCATCACCCGCGAGGAACTCGACGTCCGCGGCGTGCAGGATCTCAACACCGCGGTGGCCTATACGCCGAACGTCCAGGCGATCGACTATCCGGCCGGCCAGGGCGGCCCGACCTTCGTCCTGCGCGGCTTCGGCGCCAACAACTTCGACAACGTCTACGAGGACGGGCTGCGCTACGGCTTCAACTCGTTCGACCAGAATGTCGAGCCCTACGCCTACGAGCGCATCGACGTCATCAAGGGCCCGATCTCGGTGCTCTACGGCGCCGGGCAGCCCGGCGGCATCATCAACCTGGTGTCCAAGCGCCCGACCTTCACGCCGTTCAACGAAGTCTTCATCCAGGGCGGCAACCGCAACCGGATCCAGGCCGGCTTCGACCTGTCCGGGCCGGTCGAGGGAGCGCCGGACTTCGCCTATCGGTTGACCGGCCTGATCCGCAACTCCGACACCCAGGTCCGGTACACGCCCGATGACCGCACCTTCATCGCGCCAGCGATCACGTGGCGGCCGGATGCCGACACCTCGCTCACCGTGCTCGCCAAATACGCCGAGTTCCGCGGTGGCGGCTCCGAGCAGAGCCTGCCGATCGTCGGCTCGATCATCCCGAGCGTCCGCGGCTTCTATCCGAGAAACGTCTTCGTCGGCCAGCCGAACTTCAATACCTTCCTCCTTGAGAACAAGGAGATCGGCTACATCCTCGACCATTCGTTTGCGCCCGGATGGCTGTTCCACTCGGCGTTCCGGATCTACGAGGCCTCGACCAAGGCCGACGTCGTCGGCGCCGTTCCCGGCTTCTCGCCGCCGGGGTTCCTCTCGGTGGCGGTCGTCCCGTACCTGCGCCGGCAGTCGAGCTACGGCATCCTGGCCGACAACCACGTCGAAGGCCAATTCGACACCTTCGGCATCAGGCACAACGTCGTCTTCGGGGTCGACGTCCAGGACTACCACCGCAACGATGCGCGCACCTTCCCGCTCGGCTATCCGGCGGCTGCCGGAACGCGGCTGATCGATCTCTACAATCCGGTCTACAACTACGGCTTCACCTTCCCGGACCGGACGAACATCGCGTCGCGCGCCACGCAGCAGCAGATCGGTGCCTACTTCCAGGATCAGATGAAGTGGAACGGCTTCATCTTCACCGGCAGCGTGCGCAACGATTGGGTCGATCAGCAGATCGATACCGTGACCACCTACCCGAACATCCCGCTGCCGGCCTTGAACCGGACGACGGTCAGCAAGCAGGACTTCTCCGCCCTGAGCTACCGCGTCGCCCTCGGCTACGAGTTCGATGCCGGCGTGGTTCCCTACGTGTCCTACTCGACCTCCTTCAACCCGCAGATCGCGGGTCAGCGCGCCGGCGGGGCGGCCCTCGATCCGCGCGAGGCGAAGCAGATCGAAGGCGGCGTGAAGTGGCAGCCCCTCGGCACCAACGCGCTCTTCACCGCCTCGTATTTCGACATCACCCAGACCAACATCCCGCTCGCCGACCCGCGCAACCCGGGCTTCTTCATCCAGACCGGCGAGGCCGTGGCGAAGGGGTTCGAGCTTGAGGGCAAGGCCAGCCTGTTCGACGGCTTCAACCTCGTCTTCGGCTACTCCCATCTCGACACGAAGGTCACGAAGGACACGAACCAGAGGCTCATCGGCAACCGCCTGCCCAACGCCCCGGCCAACACGGTCTCGCTCTTCGCCGACTACGCCTTCCCGCTCGGGTCGCCGCTCGGCGGCCTCCGCGCCGGCGCCGGCGTGCGTTACATCGGCTCGCGGACGGATGCGACCAACGTCGATGACATCCCGTCCTACGCCGTCGTCGACGCGTCGATCAGCTACGATCTCGCGCGGCTCAACCCGGATTGGAAGGGTGCGATCCTGTCGGTCAACGCGACGAACCTGTTCGATCGGCGCTACTACACCGCGGGCTTCTACAGCGGCTACGTCTTCGAGGGGTTCCGCCGCAGCGTGTTCGGAACCCTGACCTATCGCTGGTAGGTCCGCCGGGCCCGCAAGGACCCGTCCCTCACCCCGGCGGGATCACTTCGACCTGGATGCCGCTGTAATAGGCCGCGAGGTTGGCGATGTCGGCGTCGGTGAGCTCCTGGGCGGCGACCGACATCACCTCGTTCTTGCGCGTGCCGTCGCGGAACTCGGTCAGCGCCTTGACGAGGTAGGGCTCGACTTGGCCGGACAGGTTCGGCGCGTCGGGCAGCTTCGAGACGCCGTCGAGGCCGTGGCAGGCCTGGCAGGCGATGGCCTTGGCGCGGCCGGCCCTGGCGTCGCCGGCCTGGGCGAGCGCGGGCGCGAGGAGCAGGACGGCGAGGGGGACGAGACGGAGGATCATGGGGTGTTCCCGCGAAGGAAGGCGGGACCGGAGCCCCGCCTTCCGAAAACCCGAAAACCTACTTCTCGTAGGAGATGCGGTAGATCGCGCCGGCGGTGTCGTCGGAGACCAGCAGCGAGCCGTCCGGCAGGGTGGCGAGGTCGACGGGGCGGCCGAGATACTCGCCGTCGGCGGTGAGCCAGCCCTCGGCGAACGGCTCGGGCTTGCCGGCGGTGCCGTCCTTGTTGACCGGCACGTACATCACCCGGGCGCCGATCGGCGTGGTGCGGTTCCACGAGCCGTGCTCGGCGGTGAACACGCCGCCGCGGTACTTCTCCGGGAACGACCGGCCCTTGTAGACGATCATGCCGAGATCGGCGGCGTGGGGCGGGAGCTCCGCCTTCGGCGGCACGACGTCGGCCGGGACCGTGGCGTCCTTGTACTCGACCGTGCGCACCGCGCCGCCGCCGTACCACGGGAAGCCGAAGTTCTGGCCCGGCTTGGTGATCTGGTTCAGCTCGCCCGGCGGCTGGTCGTCGCCCATGCCGTCGACCTGATTGTCGGTGAACCACAGGGTCTTGTCGGGGGCGAAGTCCATCCCGACCGAGTTGCGGATTCCGGTGGCGTAGACCTCGCGGTTCTTGCCGTCGGCATCCATGCGGATGATGCCGCCGATGCCGGTCTTCGCGTAGAGGTCGGCCTTCTCCTTCGGCGGCACGTTGTAGGGCTGGCCGAGGGAGACGTAGAGCTTGCCGTCAGGGCCGATGCGGCACATCCGGGCGGTGTGATTGTAGCTCTCCTCGGAGGGCGGGATCAGCTCGCCCTGCTTGACCACCACGGCGGCGGCGACGTCCGGGCTCTCGTAGAAGAACTCGGCCGCCGGGAACGCCAGGACGCGGTTCTGCTCCGCGATCGTCAGCACCCCGTCGCGGGAGAAGCAGACGCCGTTGGGGATCTTGAAGTCGAGGCCGGGGGCGAAGACCTTGACCTCGTCGGCGACCCGGTCCTTGTCGCGGTCGGTGACGGTGTAGACCTTCGACTTGCGGGTGCCGACGAAGACCACGCCGGCATTGGGGCCGACAGCGAGGCCGCGGGCGTCGGGCACCACGGCGTAGAGCTCGATCTTGAACCCGTCCGGGACCTTGATCTTCTGCAGCGTGCGGTTGATCGCGTCGGCGCGCCGGCCGGTCTGCGGGATCGGCGGCGGCTCGGCGACGCCGGTCGGCTTGAAGCCCTGGAGCTTCTCCAGGTTGTCGACCTTGGCCTTGGTGTCGCCGGCCTCCTGCTGGGCGAGGGCGGCGGCCGGCACCGCCACGGCGGCGAGCAGGGCCATCAGCAATGGCTTCATCGTGTCCTCCCGGATTGCTGCCGGCCGATTCAATCGCGGCCGAGCTTCGCGTCCCGAAATGTATGAACCCGGCCCCGGCCGGGGGCAAGACGGGCGTCGGGTCTAAACCGGTCCGCCGGCCAGCGGCGGCACGACGCGGTCGAAGCCGGTGGCCTCCTCGTAGGCGGCGGCGATGCGCAGGAGTTCCAGTTCGCCGCGGTTCGGCGCGACGAGCTGCATCCCCATCGGCAAACCCTCGAGCCCGAGCCCGACCGGCACGCTGAGCGCCGGGCAGCCCGACAGCGTCACCGCCACCACCACCTCCATCCAGCGATGGTAGGTGTCCATCGGCCGGCCGGCGATGCTGCGCGGCCAGTCGAGCCCGGCGTCGAACGGAAACACCTGGGCGGAGGGGAGGGCGAGCACGTCGAACCGCTCGAACAGGTCGCAGACGGTTCTCCACCACGCGCTGCGGGTGACGCTCGCGGACTGGACCGCGAAGGCGTCGAGCTTCAGCCCGCCCTCGATCTCCCACACCGCCTCCGGCTTCAGCTCGGCCCGCGTCTCGGGCTTGCGCCAGTGCGGAGCGAGCGAGGCGCCGACGAGCCAGTGCCGCAGCACCAGCCAGGACCGCCAGATCGCCGCGGGGTCGAAGTCCGGCACCAGCGGCTCGACCCGCGCGCCGCGCGCCTCGAACACGGCGAGACCCCGCTCGCACAGGTCGAGGATGCCGGGCTCGAACGGCAGATGGCCGCCCCAGTCGCCGATCCAGCCGATGCGCAGGCCGGCGAGGTCGCGCGGGCGCGGATCGGCGAAGACGCCCGGGTCGTCGGCGAGCGAGTTCGGCGTGCGCGGGTCGTAGCCGGCCTGGACCGAGAGCAGCAGGCCGAGATCGGCGACGTTGCGGGCCATCGGCCCTGTGACGGCGAGTTCGGGCAGGAACACCTCGTCGGTGCGCGCCGGAACCCGGCCGGCGGAGGGGCGCAGGCCGAGCACGCCGTTCCAGGCGGCCGGGTTGCGCAGCGAGCCGCCGAAGTCGCTGCCGTCGGCGAGCGGCACCATCCGCAGGGCGAGGGCCGCCGCAGCGCCGCCGCTCGACCCGCCGGCGCTGCGCGACGGGTCGTAGGCGTTGCGGGTGGTGCCGTAGACCCGGTTGTAGCTGTGCGAGCCGAGGCCGAATTCCGGCGTGTTGGTCTTGCCGATCAGGATCGCGCCGGCCTCGCGCAGGCGGGCGACGTGGGGGGCGTCCACCGCCGGCACGGTGTCGCGGAACAGCGGCGAGCCGAGGGTGGTGACGAGGCCGCGGGCCGGCGCGGTGTCCTTGACCGCGTGCGGCAGGCCGTGGAGCGGCCCGCGCAGGCGCCCGGCGGCGAGGTCGCGGTCGGCCGCGTCGGCCTCGGCGAGCAGGGCGTCGGGGTCGCGCAGGGCGACGATCGCGGTCACCGCCGGGTTGAGCCGGGCGATCCGGTCGAGATGGGCCTGCATCACCTCCCGGGCCGAGACCCGCTTCGTGCGGATCGCCGCCGCGAGGTCGCCGGCACGCATCGTCACGAGGTCGGTCGGGGTGGTCATCGGCGGCTCCTTCGGGACTGCGACGCAACCGAGCACGGCCGGGGCCGCGGGAGCAAGGGCGCCGGATGCAGCCCTCCGCACCGTCCACGGACGCCGCGACTGCATCGCAATGAGGCAATGCTTGCGCATGGGCGCAAGTTTGAGCGGTCGGCTGCCGTGGAATTGCCGACGAACTCATCAAGGCCTGTCGTCAACTTGGGCAGGCGCGTGTAGATCGGTGGAGGGAGGCCCGCGCAGACGGGTGCCCGGGATGGAACGTCGACGGCCGGCACGGCCGCTTCGGGAGGACGACATGCGCCACACCGCCCCGATGCGGGCCGCCCGGCCCGCCGCCGCCGAGACCGCGCCGGCCCTGTGGCAATCGGTGCCGCTCGACCTGTGGGGCGCGATGCTGGCGGTGATCGCCGCCGGGGCGCTCGCTCTCGCGGGCGTGATCTAGCCGCCCCGATCCGGCCGCGAAACCGCCCCTCGGGTAGGGGATCCTGCGTCAACGGTCCGGCAACCGGGCGGCGGCATGCTGCGTGCTCGGGATGGCGGGACCGCATCGCCGCGCAGGAGACGACTGGATGCCGACCGCGTTCCTCGGCCGCATCGCCCGGGTCTGGCAGACCCTGACGACCGCGCTCACCGACCCGTACCGGCCCGAACTGCACTACATGCGCGGCCCCGGCCCGCGCTGGCGCGAGCGGCATCCGGAGGGGTGAGGACATCGAGGTGGCGGTCGGTTTGGTTCTGATCCACCGCTCTGGACGCCGGCAAAGGCGTCAAGATAATGGTATAAGCTCTATCATCTGCCCCGATTTGTTCGGCGGCAATTTATATTTTATGACATCATTATCCATAAATATTGTCAGGCGGCACGCGCTCGAAAGCGGCGTTAGATCGCGCACCGGCGTGCGACTCACGTCGAGGCGCGTCAGCCCGCTCAAGCCCGCAAGTGGCGTTAGATCGTGCACCGACGTGCGACTCAAGTCGAGGCGCGTCAGTCCGCTTAGGTCTGCAAGCGGCGCCAGATCGTTCACCGGCGTGCCGCTCAAGTCGAGGCGCGTCAGCCCGCTCAGGCCCGCAAGCGGCGTCAGATCGCTCACCAACGTGTAATTCATGTCTAGGTTCGTCAGCCCGCTCAGGCCCGCAAGCGGCGTCAGATCGCTCACCGACGTGTAATTCATGTCTAGGTTCGTCAGCCCGCTCAGGCCCGCAAGCGGCGTCAGATCGCTCACCGACGTGCGGCTCACGTCGAGGCGCGTCAGCCCGACCAAGCCCGCAAGCGGTGTCAGACCGCGCACCGACGTGCAACTCACGTCGAGGCTCGTCAGCCCGCTCAGGCCCGCAAGCGGCGTCAGATCGCTCACCGATGTGTAATTCACGTCGAGGCTCGCCAGCCCGCTCAGGCCTACAAGCGGCGTCAGATCGCGCACCGACGTGCGGCTCACGTCGAGGCTTGTCAGCCGGCTCAGACCCGCAAGCGGCGTCAGATCGCGCACCGACGTGCGGCTCACGTCGAGGCTTGTCAGCCGGCTCAGACCCGCAAGCGGCGTCAGATCGCGCACCGACGTGCTGCCCACGATGAGGTTCTTCAGCCGGCTCAGGCCCGCAAGCGGCGTCAGATCGCTCAGATCTGCACGGAAAAAATTGAGTGACGTGATCCAAGGCCGCCACTCCGGCGGAGGCGCCTGCCCGGCGAGGATCATCTCGTGCGCAGCCTCAAGGGAGAAGTCGGGAGGCGGTTGGGACGGCGGGTCTGATCGACCCCCGAGCCTCTCCCACCACACTCGATCCGCCGGATCGAGATCGGCCTCAGCTAGCACGAGCCCTTCCCAACGCACCGCGTGGCGCAGCCCGGTTCCACGCAGATCCGTAGCGGTGAAATCGAATCCGGACAGGTCCGCCCCCGCAAGCGGCCAGCCCGATAGATCCGCTCCGCGGAAATCGGTCGCCGGATCGAGACGGGCGGCAGCAACGAGATCACGGAACTGGCCGCTCGGCTCGGCCTCGATCGCCGCCAGGGTCGCCCACAGCGGATCGTCGGGTGCGAAGCTCACGGCTTTGACTTGCTCTGGCGCCGCGTCGTTCGTGTCGGCAGCCCCGCGGGAATGGCAGGCAGGACTGGCGCCGAGAGTGCCGTGGTGCGCTCCCGCGGCATGTGCGCCCGCACCACGTCCGTCGCCAGAACGAAGACGCTGGGCGGCAGATCGGGATAGCGGTCGGCCTGCTGTGCGCGCAGGGTCTTGCCGACAACCATCCCGCTCAGCCGGTCCTTCAGGCTTCGAGCGATGTCCTCGGCTTCCCCGGCGCCGATCTCCCGCTTGGGTCGACCGAGAGGGTCGAGAAGATAGCCATCGAGCTGCCCCATCCGCACGCGGACTTCCGCCGTGACCGTGGCCAGGGCAGCGCCGGGCTTGACGTCGACGGCACAGAGCGGGTCGTTGCCACGCTCGTGAAAGTACCGCTCCCGCAGGTAGCCGCCATGCCGGGGATCGCCCCGGAACTGGTCACCGACGAACCAGCTCTCGCCGATGAAGCCGATGATCTGAAGCGAGTGCTGCGACGTGAAGGACTCCTCCGCGGTCTGCCCCGAGCTGCGCTGGGCCGAAATCTTGCCGGAACCCTTGACGCCGAGATGGCCGAAGAACTTGCCGGCCAGCCCGGCCTCGGCGGCGGCTTCGCCGCGCCGCGACGCCGCCTTCCGCGACGTTTCCGTGGAAGTCCCGGAAAAAACTTCCCCGGGCAGGGTCCAGGAATAGGCCGAGCGGTAATCCAGCGTGCAATTCTGCATCACCAGATGGACATGGCATTGCCGAAGCCGCAACTCGTAGGAGGCATCGGCTCCGTCGATCGTGTCGATGTTGCAGGCGAGGGTGAGGCGGAGTTGGAACCGCCGCGCCGGCTTGTTCTCGATCGGCGACAATTGCAGGTGGGCCAGTGCGAGAGGCCGCGGTGGCGGGTCGTCGGCCTCGCCGCCCTTGTCGAACCGGCCGTCGTCGGAGTCGGGATGGGCAGCGTCGGTCATCGCGGGGCTCCGGCGGCAACCTTGAGGTTAGGGGCCGCCGCAGTCTCCCGCAAGACGCCGGATCCGGCGCCGTCTACTTTAAAAAATCCCCGAACGCCCGCGGCCCGTCCGCGGTCTTCACCTGTCCGACGACCGTCAGGGTCGCGGTGTCGATGATGCTCAGCGTGTTCGATTCCCAGTTGGCGACGTAGATCCGGCGGCCGTCGCGGCTCGCCGCGATGCCCTCGGGGTAGTCGCCGACGGCGATGCGCGGGCCGGGCGCCAGGGTGGCGGTGTCGAAGGTGCTGACCGTGCCGCCGTACTGGTCGGTGACGAACGCGCGCCCGCCGGTCAGCGCCACCGCGTAGGGCCGCTCACCGACCGGGACCCGGGCGATCTCCTTTCGCGCCGCGAGGTCGATCACCGAGACGTCGTTCGAGCCGACATTGGCGGTGTAGGCGCGCCGCCCCTCGGCATCGATCGTGACTCCGAACGGGCGGGTGCCGACCGGGATCGCCGCGAGGCGCCGGCCGGTGGCGGTGTCGACGAGGGAGACCGCGTCGTCGTCGCGGTCGGCGGCGAGCAGGAACCGGCCGTCGCCGGTGACGGCGATGCCGGAGGGCGAGGTGCCGACCACGATCTCGCCCGCCACAGCCAGCGTCGTCGGATCGACCACCCACAGGCGCTTGGCGTACCAGTCGGCGACGTAGACCGCGCCGGAGACCGGGTTGACCCCGACGCCGAGCGGGCCGCCGCCGAGGGCCAGGGTCTTCGTCACGGTGCGGGCGGCGGTGTCGATCACCGCCAGCGCCTTGGCCTCGGGGGCGGTGACGTAGGCCCGCGTCCGGTCGGGCGAGAGGGCGATGCCGGCGGGCGCGCCCGGCACCGGGATCGTCGCCACCACCTTGCGGGCGTCGAGGTCCACGACCTCGACCACCTCGGCGCTCTGGGCGGTGACGAACGCCTCCTCGGCCCGGGCCGGGAGCGCGGCCAGGAGCACCAGGAGCGGCCCGAGGATCCGGGCCGCGCGGCCCGTCACGAGTTGCCCTTCTCGATCTTCGCCTTCAGGCCCTGCAGCCCGTCCTGGTAGAGGCCCTTCACCGCCTTGATCGCCGCCTCGTCGTTGAGGTCCGGCGGCGGGTCGTTGTTCATGTAGCCGCGGTAGAACGCGCCGTCCCAGGTCACGGTCGACTGGCCGCCGTCGGCCGGCTCGACCTTGATCGTGGACGAGTAGTTGTTGACCGGCAGGGTCTTCACGTCGACCTTGTTGATCCGGTAGGACAGGCTGCGGTTCTCGGCCGAGTACTTGTAGAGCTCCTCGTCCACCGTCGCCCCGCCCTTCAGCGTGAGGGTGCGGGTCGCCTTGATCTCGTTGCCGCCCTGGCCGGTGGTCTTCTCGACCGGCGGCAGCCAGCTCATGTCCTGGAAGTTGCCGACCACGGCCCAGACCTTCTCGGGCGGGGCGTTGATGGTGATCTTCTCCTCCACCTTCTTGCGCGAGGGGCCGTGCGCCTGCGCCGCCAACGGCGCCAGGGCGACGAGCGCCGCGAGGGCGCCCCCGATCACGAGCTTCATTCAGGCGTCTCCTTCCTTTTTCCGCCGGCAAGATGGGGCGGTGCGCCCCCGGCGGATAGTGAACGAATGGACGATCACGGATCGTCATCGAACGAACGGACGATCAGGGATCGTCGGGGACGGGCAGCCTCTCGGCCTCTCCCCAGCCGAGCGCCGCGGCGACCTTGTCCTCGACCCAGGACCACGCCTCGCGCTCGGCCGCGCCGGCGGTCTTGGCGACGGCGATGTGGAGGTAGCGCATCTCGGCTGCGACCTTCTCGGGCGCCAGCATGTGCAGCCGGGTCGACAGGATGGCGGCCTCCAGCACCGCGGCCCTGGCGCGGTTGTCGCCGGCGACGACGCGGTGGGCCTCCTCGTGGACCACCCGGCAGCGGAAGCGCGGGCGCACCGGGTCGTCGCGGGTCTCGACCACCTCCAGCTCCCTGTGCCCGTAGGCGTCGGCGAGGCGGCGGCCGGGGATGCGGGTGCAGGGCAGGGTCGGCCAGTCGCGCCGGCCGGTGACGCAGCCGGCGATGACCCGGATGTCGGCGGGGGCGGCGGCGGCGAGGTAGGGCGAATGCTCCAGGTTGAGGATCGTCGGAGAGGGCCGAAACGGGGCGACGACGTAATCCTCGCCCTCCTGAATGAGTCCGAAGGGCACGAGGTGCAGGGCGCCGTCCGGGCCTTGCGTCGTCACGATGGTTTCGAGGATCAGCGGCACCGGCTCACTCCGCCTCGTCCGGCACGACGACGCCGCAGACGACCCGCCCGGCCGCCGGCGTGTTCGTCGGGGGGAGATCCTCGGCGGCGCGGTCGCCGCTGTGGCGGGTGTGGCCGGCCTGCTTGAACCGGGTGGTGTCCTCGGCAACCGCATCGACGGCGCTGCCCCAATCGAGGGGCTCGTCCTGGACGTAGCGCTTGCCGAGGCGCCAGGCGATCTCGGCCTTGGTCAGTTCGCCGCCGAGATAGAAGGCGTGGGCGCCGTCGCCGGCGACGTCGAGTTGCGGAAAGAACGCCATCGCGTCGGTGCCGGTGGCGTGAACGGCGCGGTTGTAAATGTGGACCCCGTCCTCGGCCACCGCGACGCGGTAGTTCGGGTCGCGGACCTCGGCGGCCAGCCCCGCGATCTCGTCGGGCGTCAGGGTGTAGGGGCGCTTGTCGTGCAGGCTGAGCAACTGCCGGCCGTAGCCCTTGGGGAGCGCCGCGTCGGCGCGGGCGGCGTACATGACGCGGCGGGCGGCGTCGTGCTCCTCGACGGTGCGGCGGGTGTGGTTGGAGACCTGCACGATCAGCACGTTGCGGATCGCCAGTTCCGAACAGAGTCCGACCAGCAGCGCGGTGACGCCGACGCTGTCGGCCTCTGTCAGCTCGGTGAGGTTGCCAGTCCCCATCATCATCTCGATGTCGGGATGGCGGCGGCGGATCTCGTGGTAGCGCACCAAGGAGGCGGCGAAGCCGAAATGGATCGGCTCCAGGATCGGGTCGGCGAGGAAGGGCAGGCCGGCGCGCCGCATCCGGTCGATGGCGCGGTCGAGGGAATCGAGGTCGTCGGGCCGCACCGGCACCACCACCGGCACGGCGCCGGTCTCGAAGGCGAGGTCCAGCGTGTCCTCGCTGAGGCTGAGCAGGTAGTCGGCCCCGGCCTTCGCGCCGCGGGCGAGCTCGTCGCGGGAGAACGAATCGACGCTGACCGCCAGTCCCTCGGCCTTGAGCAGGCGGATCGTGTCCTCGAGATGGGGGAAGGGGGTGTCGGGCAGGCCGCCGAGATCGATCACGTCGGCGCCGCGGCGGGCGAGGTCGCGGGCCCGGGCCAGGATCTGTTCCGGCGTCAGCCGCGAGGCATCGACGATCTCCGAGAAGATTGTCAGGTCGTGCCGCGACAGGTCGAGGGTGCGGCCGGCGAGGCCGAGATGGGCCGGCAGGTCGATGATCTCGTCGGGGCCGCGCTCGACCGGCACGCCGAAATGACGCGAGAGGGCGTCGAGGTCGGCGCGGCAGCGGCCGGGCAGGATGATCCGGGTGGCGCCCTCCGGCACGGCGATGCGGCGGCGGATGATCTCTTCGGTCATCAGCGCCGCGACCTTCACGCCGGCATCGGCGATGCTCCAGGTGAAGCGGTCCTTGGGCAGGGTCGCGGCGACCTTTTCCAGCCGCGCCCGGGCGAGCTTGCCGGTGACGAAGACGAGGTGCTCGCTCACGCCGCGCACTCCCGGGGCCCGGGGGCCGTGCCCCCGGCGGGTCCGGGCGGCGCCCGGCGGGTGCGGGCAGCGCCCGCGCGCAGCCATTCCTTGCCGGGTCCTCGCACCAGGATGTCCCCGTCGAACCGCGCCGCGAAGAGCGGGAAGGCCGCGTCGAGCAGGTCGTCCCGCGGCGGGTCGGCGGACTTGACGATCAGGCAGCGGGCCGCGCGCAGGTCCGCCGCGAGCCAGAGGGCGAGGCTGTCGGAGGTGACGTCCCAGGTCTCGGGGATGTCGGGATGCCCGTCGAGGAGCGGGGAGGGGTCCCAGACCGGAATCCCGCCCGCTGCCAGGGCCACGGCCGGATCGGTCGCCACGGAGAGCCGCGGTTCGAGGGCGGCGAAGATCCGGGCCATGCCGGCCATCGCCGAGAGGGCGAGGCGGTGGGCGAGGGAATCGTCGAAGGCGAGCGCTCCTTGGGCCGCCCGCACCGCGTCGGCGAGGCCGCCGCCGCCCGGCACGACGACGCAGGGGCCCTCGGCGCCGTCCGCGAGGGCGCACAGGAGGCCGCGCAGCCGGCCGCTCTCGGCCACGAGGCTGCCGCCGATCTTCACCACGGTGAGGTCGCGCACCATCGCGGCGTTCTACGCCGCCGCGGCGTCGGCGGGCGCCGCGGCGAGGCGCCGCGCCGCCGCGCGGATCAGGGCCGGATCGAGGCCGCCGCGGCGGTCGGCGCCGGCGCAGAGCCCGCCACGGAAGCCGAGATAGCCCGGTGCCAGGGCCGCGAGGGCCGGGATGTCGTCGAGGCGGAGCGACCCGGCGAGGCCCGAGAGCAGGCCGGCCCGCCGGCAGGCGTCGGTGAAGGCGGCAAGCTGCGGCAGGGCGAGGTGGTCGGTAAGGCGGCGCCCGTCCTTCACGCGCGTGTCGATCATCGCGCCGGAAAACCCCGCTGCGGCAAGGACGGGCACGATGGCCGGGTCTGGCCCGTCCTCGGCGAACAGCACGGCGATCACCGGGGGCACGACGGGCAGGCGCAGGACGGCCGGGTCGAGCCCGGGGGGCACCGCGATCTTGAGGTAGTCGGCGCCGCATCCCGCGAGAGCGGCCAGCATCGCGGCGGCTTCCTCCCCGGAGGCGGGCTCGCCCGCGACGGCGCTGGTCGGCCCGCCGGCGGCGGCGGCGATCACGGCGCGGGTCTCGTCCGGCGGCAGGCCGCCGAGGGCGCCGCGGGCGGGATCCTTGGCGTCGACGAGGTCGGCGCCGGCGGCGCGGGCCAGGGCCGCCTCGGCGGGGTCGCGGACGCTGACGAGGAGGCGCACCCGGCGGGAATCGGCGGGCGGCATCACGAGCGGTCCGGCAGCGGCTCGGCGAGGAGGCGGTTCTTCACCACCCAGCGCACGCCGTGGCGCCAGGTCTCGTCGGTGTCGCCGCTGATGACCGCCTGCCCGCCGCGCAGCACCTTGCCGCTCGCCGTGTCGGTGATCGTGATGGTGACGTTGAGGACCTGATTGGTGTTGCGCTGGACGTAGCCGTAGACCGCGACCGCGGCGCCGGCCTCGCGGGCGATGCGCTCGGCGCAGCCCTCGCACTTGTAGAGCGGCGCGTCCTTGCGGATCTGGGCCGCCTGCGGGGCGAGATCGACGGGGGCGAGGGCGCCGTTCGCGTCGATCTGCCGGCGCAGTTCCTCGGTGGCGAGGCCGAGGCGGCGGGTCTCGTCGGGCCGCAGCGGGCGGGCGACGACGACGCCCGGCTCCAGCAGCTCGACCGGGAACAACGCCGCCTTGACCGGCTCCCCGGCCGCGAGGACCGGCCCCGGCAGCAGCAGGGCGCAGAGGAGGGGCAGGAGTCGGGGGGCGACCATCGCCGGACCCTTGCACGAGGCTCCGGCGGGGCGCAACGGCGGGGGGCGCGGGCGGCGGGTTGGACTTTCGGGTGGGGCGGGCGGGGCGGCAACCCGGGCTGCACCGCACGGCCTGCGAGGGCGCCAAACGAGCGGCAGGGCGGGGAGGTCCCTGCCGGCTCCTAGCGAGGTCACCCTCTCACGCTGCGAGCGAGAGGGCGGCGTAGATCAGCGCCACGGCGAGGACGCAGGCGGCGTGGGCCATGTCGCCGTGAGCGGCATACAGAAGGACGATCGCGACATAGGCGGTCGCGAGCCCCGCATAGCAGCGGCGGTGGTGGTCGAGGTCGTGGGGGCCGGTCATCTCGGGATTCCTCTGGTTGCTCCGGCTCCTCATTCACGCCATCCTGACCGCAATGCTGAGGCTCTCCCCCGCACGGTCCCGCAATGCCCCGCAAACCCGCGGAGCCTGACAGTGCCCAAGGGCGCTTCGCGGCGTTGCTGGCGGGGCACCTGAGCGGGGGGACGCGCCCGGCCCGCTCGGCCGGCGAGCCGTGGACCGACGCTGGCTTCGCCCGCGAGGTGCCGAGCGGTCGCGACAACGACTACGTCTCGCCCCGCACGGTCTCGAACTGGCGCAAGGGCACGGCGCTGCCCGACGCAATCGAGCCGGTCCTGCGCGCCCTGTTCGGGCCGGAGGGCAACCCCCGCCACGCTGATGCCCGCGAGGCCCTGCGCAAAGCCTTCCTCGCCGCGCGGCACGAGAAGGCGGCCCTGGTCGTCGCCCGGGCGAAGCGCGACCCGGCCGGCGGGCTCTGGATTCCCGAGGGCGACCACTTCACCCTCGACCGCACGAGGCGCCCGACCGATGCCCGCGCCGCGGCCGATCCGGTGCGGCGGCAATTGCAGCGGGCGATCTGTGCCGCCGCCGCCGATCTGGCCGGGGAGGCGCGACGGCTCGGCAATTCGCGCACCTGGAAGCCCCTGCCGGCGACGGCGGAGATGTTGTGCGCCATCGTGCAGGGCGAGCCGCAAGCCGTGCTCGACCAGCTCGGCGAGGCCTACGCGGCGCTGCTGCGCCTCGGCCGCTTCCTCGACACCGACACCCGCCTCCAGAACGATCCCGGCCGCCACGACGAGCCCCTCGACGCCGACCTCCACGGCCTGCTCACCGACCTCGTGCGCCTCGCCGCGCCGTGGCTGCGCGGCTTCCCGACCGTGGCGGCGCTGGACGATGCTGCCGGCCGGTTCCTCGCCCGGGAGGATCTTTTTCAGCCCGCCCGCGACTTCGCCCGCGTCGCCCGGGACAGGAAGGCCATCACCGACCGCGACGCCGCCGAACTCGGCCTGCTCGGCGACACCGCTGCACCCGACGACTTCCAGGGCGCCAAGGCCGGCGCCCGGGCGGTGGGCCATACCGGCAACCTGATCCTCGCCGGGGCCGAAGCCCTGGCCCTCGCCCGCCTGCCTGGAACCGAGGCCGATCCGGATCGCGCGGGTCGCGCCGAGACGGCGCGGGCGATGCTCGCGGCAGGGAAGGCGGAGGTGGACGCCCTGTCCGCGTCGTGGCCGGACGACCTGCGGCACGCGCTGCGGCTGTTCGTGGAGGAGGGACCGGCGGGTGCCCGCGCGGCGCTTCCGGGAGCACCGGCGCAGCCGGTGCCGGATGATGTGGAGGCACAGGCCCGCGCGATGATCCTGGAGGGTCGCGCGCCGCCGGCCGAATGGCGGCCCTTCCTTCACGATCTGAACTTCGCTTTCACGCAACTCGATGATTTGAAACTCCTGGCGGGCCTCACCACCCTCCGGAGCCTCGATCTGATGGGCACACAGGTCAGCGACCTGTCGCCCCTGGTGGGCCTCACCACCCTCCAGAGCCTCTATCTGATGAACACACAGGTCAGCGACCTGTCGCCCCTGGCGGGCCTCACCACCCTCCAGAGCCTTGATCTGAGGAACACACAGGTCAGCGACCTGTCGCCCCTGGCGGGCCTCACCACCCTCCAGAGCCTCGATCTGAGCGGCACACAGGTCAGCGACCTGTCGGTCCTGGCGGGCCTCACCACCCTCCGGAGCCTCGATCTGATGGGCACACAGGTCAGCGACCTGTCGCCCCTGGCGGGCCTCACCAGCCTCCAGAGCCTCGATCTGAGGAACACACAGGTCAGCGACCTGTCGGTCCTGGCGGGCCTCACCACCCTCCAGAGCCTCACTCTGATGAACACACAGGTCAGCGACCTGTCGGTCCTGGCGGGCCTCACCACCCTCCGGAGCCTCACTCTGATGAACATACAGGTCAGCGACCTGTCGCCCCTGGCGGGCCTCACCACCCTCCAGAGCCTCGATCTGAGCGGCACTCAGGTCAGCGACCTGTCGGTCCTGGCGGGCCTCACCACCCTCCAGAGCCTCGATCTGAGCGGCACTCAGGTCAGCGACCTGTCGCCCCTGGCGGGCCTCACCACTCTCCAGAGCCTCGATCTGAGCGGCACACAAGTCAGCGACCTGTCGGTCCTGGCGGGCCTCACCACCCTCCAGAGCCTCGATCTGAGCGGCACACAGGTCAGCGACCTGTCGGTCCTGGCGGGCCTCACCACCCTCCAGAGCCTCGATCTGAGGAACACACAGGTCAGCGACCTGTCGGTCCTGGCGGGCCTCACCACCCTCCAGAGCCTCGATCTGAGGAACACACAGGTCAGCGACCTGTCGGTCCTGGCGGGCCTCACCACCCTCCAGAGCCTCACTCTGAGCGGCACTCAGGTCAGCGACTGAACCGCTCCGGGTTTTTCGGAGGCTGTTTGTCTTGGGTCAGGCGGCCAAGGCTTGGTCGCGGACGTGGGTATGATAGCGCGCTTCGGCCTCGGCGGGAGGGACGTTGCCGATTGGCGCGAGGAGGCGACGGTTGTTGTACCAGTCGACCCACTCCAGGGTGGCGTACTCGACCGCCTCGAAGGAACGCCACGGCCCGCGCCGATGGATCACCTCCGCTTTGAACAAGCCGTTGATCGTCTCCGCCAAGGCGTTGTCGTAGCTGTCGCCGACGCTGCCGACCGACGGCTCGATCCCTGCTCCAGCCAAGCGCTCGGTGTACCGTAGAGCTAAGTATTGCGAGCCGCGGTCCGAGTGATGCACCAGTCCGCTGCCCTGAACGGGACAACGCTCGTGCAGGGCCTGCTCCAGGGCATCCAGGACGAAGCTCGCGTGAGCGTTGCGTGAGGCCCGCCAGCCGACGATGCGCCGGGCGAACACATCGATGACGAACGCCACGTACACGAAGCCCGACCACGTCGCTACGTAGGTGAAGTCGCTGACCCACAAGGCGTTCGGTCGGGGAGCCTTGAAGTGGCGGTTGACCCGGTCGAGCGGACAGGCAGCAGCCGGGTCGGGGATCGTGGTGCGCACGGTCCTGCCACGCACCACCCCCGCCAAGCCCAATCGGCGCATCAGCCGCGCCACCGTGCATCGAGCGGTCACGATCCCCTCCCGGGCCAGCTGCCGCCAGATCTTGCGTACACCGTAGACACAGAAGTTGGCCTCGAACACGCGCTTTATCTCGATCATCAACGCGGCTTCGCTGCGAGCACGAACCGGTTGCTTCTCGGAATCGGCACGCCGGGCGGCATGCACGTAGTAGGTCGACGGGGCAATCGGCAGTACCCTGCAGATCGGCTCGACCCCGTAGATCTCCCGATGATCGTCAATGAAGCTGATCATGGCCGCGACCGGCGGTCGAGCTCCGCCATGGCAAAATATGCCGACGCCTTGCGCAGGATTTCGTTGGCCTGGCGCAGCTCGCGGTTCTCACGTTCAAGCGCCTTGATCCGCTCGCGCTCGTCCGTCGTCTGGCCAGGACGTACGCCCTGATCCTGCTCAGACTGGCGAACCCAGTTCCTCAGCGTCTCGCCCGAGCAGCCGATCTTGGCCGCGATCGACTGGATCGCTGCCCATTGCGAGCCGTGCTCGCCTTCGTGCTCGCGCACCATCCGCACGGCACGCTCGCGCACCTCGGGGGAAAACGGGCTTGTTCGCTTCGTCATGGCTCCATCCTCTCAGAAGTTGGAGCCTCCGGGAAACCCGGGGCGGTTCAGACCTGTCGCCTCTGGCGGGCCTCACCAGCCTCCAGAGCCTCGATCTGATGAACACACAGGTCAGCGACCTGTCGGTCCTGGCGGGCCTCACCAGCCTCCAGAGCCTCTATCTGATGAACACACAGGTCAGCGACCTGTCGCCCCTGGCGGGCCTCACCAACCTTCAGATCCTGCACGACCTGAACAAGGCGAAACCTCCCCGCCACCGGAAGCGACTCGCCTCCCGCCGCTGACGTCCTTCCGACTTCGGTCCACGCAGCAGAACGCCCGGCGGGCAACGGCCGGCCGTGGCCGTGAGGAAGCCCGGGCCGCCCCCCACCTCACGCCGCCGCCGGCGCCCGCAGCCAGCGGGCGACGCCCTGGCCGGCGGCATCCGCCAGGATCATCGCCAGGATCGCGAAGCCGGTCAGCGGGAACAGCGCGCCGAGGCCCGCGACGATCAGCGTGACGGTGACGGCGGCGCGGCGGTCGTGCGGCCAGGGCGGCACGCCGAGGCCGCCGGCGGGGCGGCGCTTCCACCACATCACCCCGGCGGTGACCGCGAGCAGGATCGTGGCAAGGCAGAAGGCCAGCATCGCCAACTGATTGGCCCGCCCCCACAGCTCGCCCTTGTGGATCCCGATGCCGTACTGGATCGCCCGCCCGACCGGGCCGATCTCGCCGAAACGCACGTCGACGAGCGGCCGGCCGCTGTACTGGTCGAGGGAGATCATCCGCTGGCGGGTGACGTCGCGAGGATAGGCCGCGGCGGCGTAGATGCCGGTCTCGCCGACCGGCAGGGACAGCTCGTAGCCCGCCGGCATGCCGAGGTCGCGCAGGATTCCGGCCGCGCGGTCGATGCCGATGGGGGCGGCGTCCCGCGGCTGCGAGCGCGGCAGCGGCGCCGCCTCCAGCGCCCAGCCGGCCTGATCGAGAACCGCGCCCGCCGGCACCGCCGAGACCGGAACGCCGGCCCACAATGCCTCCGGCTGGCCGAGGCCGGCGCGGTTCGACAGGGCGCGCAACTCCTGGCCCCACAGGATCGACCACGGCAGGCCGGTGGCGGCGAGGAAGAACAGCCCGGTCCCGGCGACGAGGCCGGTCACCGCGTGGAGGTCGCGCCACCACACCCGGCGCCGGGGCGTGCCGCGCACGGTGACCACGCCCCCCGATTGCCGGCGCGGCCACCACAGGTAGGCCCCGGTCAGGACCAGGATCAGGGTGAAGCCGGCGACGACCTCGATGACGCCGTTCGCCACCGGCCCGAAATACGACAGGCTGTGCAGGCGGCGCACCACCGCCATCGGCTCGCGGTCGGCGCGGGTGCGGTCGAGCACGTCGCCGGTCCACGGGTCGAGGGTGACGAGGGTCTTCGCGACCCCGCCCGCCAGGGTGACGACGGCCGGCGCGGTCGGGCCGGCCGGGTCGAGATAGGTCACCGGGGTCCCGTCCGGCACCGCCTGCGCGGCGATGTAGATCAGCCGGTCGGGCGAGAGCGGCGCGGCGGCGTGCTGCGCGACCACCGTGCGGCGAGGGAACAGAGCGGCGGTGATCTCGTCCTTGAACAGGTAGAGCGCGCCGGTGGTGGAGAGCAGGATCAGGAACGGCAGGCAGAGCAGGCCGGCATAGAAGTGCCAGCGCCACACGGCGCGGTAGACGGCATCGGGCGACGGGCGCGCGAGGCCTCGGGCGAGAGTCGACATGGAGGAGAGGTCCGGGTCTGGGCGATCGGGCCGGGCGCGAGGGAAGCGACCGGAACGGCGGATCGGTCAGGCGAGCGGGGGACCTCGGGGATCGGGGCGGGGGCGGGGCGGCGCCCGGGCCGGCGGCGCCTCGGAGGCCGGGCGGAGCGCGGCGATGACCCGGCGCAGCGGCCACGCCACCGTGACGGCGTCGAGGGCGGGCGACGAGACCGGCGGCACGACCTGGGCGGCGACGCAGCAGGCGTGCTGCGGGCAGGCCGGATCCTTGCCGAGGGGCGCGCCGGCGTCGTCGTGGGCGCAGATCACCTCGGCGGCCGGCACGACGTCGGTCGGCGCCAGCCCGCCGAGGAAGACCCGCAGCACCAGCGCGTAGAGCGCGATCACCGCGATGATCGCGCTCACGGGAAGTGGCTGGTGCCGGAGGCGGCGCATGGGACGGTGATAGGAGCCGCCGCCGACCGGAGTCAACGCGCCCGCGACGCGGTCAGGCCGCGCCGGAGCGGCCGAGTTCCACCACCCGCAGGTTGTTGGTGGTGCCCGGCGTCTTGAACGGGATGCCGGCGACGACGACGACGAGGTCCGGCGCCTGGGCGAAGCCCTCCTGCTGCGCCACCTCTTCGGCTCGCGCGACCATCGCCTCGTAGGAGGCGACGTCCTCCGAGATCACGCTGTGGGCGCCCCAGTACAGCGACAGCCGGCGCGACACCGCACGGTCGGGGGTGGTGGCGAGGATCGGCACGTCCGGCCGCCGGCGGGCGATGCGGGCGGCGGTGGTGCCGCTCAGCGTGAAGGCGACCACCGCCTTGGCCGAGATGGCGTCGGCGAGCCCGGCGGCGGCGGCCGCGACCGCGTGGGGCGGGGTGTCCTCCACGTCGGGCTCGGTGGCCTGGACCAGGGAGCGGTAGAGCCGGTGCTGCTCGGTGCGGCGGATGATCCGGTCCATCATCGAGACCGCCTCGATCGGGTACTGGCCGACCGCCGATTCCGCCGACAGCATCACCGCGTCGGCGCCGTCGTAGACGGCGGTGGCGACGTCGGACGCCTCGGCCCGGGTCGGGGAGGGGGCCGCGACCATCGAATCCAGCATCTGGGTCGCGACGATCACCGGCTTGACGGCGTGGCGGCAGGCCCGGACCAGTTCCTTCTGGCGGCCCGGCACGTCCTCGGGCGGCAGCTCGACGCCGAGGTCGCCGCGGGCGACCATCACCCCGTCGGCGAGGCGGATGATGTCGTCGATGTGCTCCAGCGCCGAAGGCTTCTCGATCTTGGCGATCAGCCCGGCCCGGCCGCGGATCAGGCCGCGGGCCTCGATCATGTCGGAGGGCGTCTGGACGAAGGACAGCGCGACCCAGTCGACCCCGAGGTCGAGGCCGAAGGCGAGGTCGGCCCGGTCCTTCTCGGTCAGCGGCGACAGCGACAGAACGGTGCCGGGCAGGTTGACGCCCTTGCGGTCCGAGATGGTGCCGCCGGTGACCACGTCGGCCTCGATGGCGTCGTCGCCGAGCCCGACCACCCGCACCCGGACGCGGCCGTCGTCGATCAGCAGGTCCTGGCCCGGCGCCACGGAGGCGAAGATCTCCGGGTGGGGCAGCGGAATCGCGTCGGCGCCGCCGGCGCGGCCCCCGGGCACGAAGCGGATGCGGTCGCCGAGGGCGAGGTCGAGGCGTCCGCCCGCCAGCGTCCCGATGCGGATCTTCGGCCCCTGGAGGTCCTGGAGGATGCCGATCGGCCGGCCGGTCTCGTCCTCGATGGCCCGGATCGCCGCGTAGACCTTGGCGTGGTCCTCGTGGCTGCCGTGGGAGAAGTTGAGCCGGAAGGTGTCGACCCCGGCCAGGAACAGGGCGCGCAGCCGCTCGGGCGAGGCGCTGGCGGGGCCGACGGTGGCGACGATCTTGGCGTGGCGGTGACGGCGCATGGGGTGTCCTCTCCTCCGCATCGGTCGCCGGGCGTGGGGCCGCGACGGGACGACGGGCACGACCGAGGGGGCGGTCGCCGTGCAGGGCCGGGGCGGCCGCGGTCCCGCGGGCAAGATAGGGCACGGCCAGGATTCCGGTAGCGCGGACCGGGCCCGCCGGCGCGGGCCGTGCTCCCGCCGGACCGGCACCCGTGCTACCCTCGCCCGATGCCCGGCCCCGACTTCCTCCGCCTGACGCGCGATCCCGATTCCGGGATCGAGGCGGTCGAGGCACGGTTCTCCGGCCACGCCTACGACCTGCACCGCCACGACGAATGGCTCGTCGGCGTCACCGGCCACGGGGTACAGGACTTCTTCTGCCGCGGGGCGCGCCGGCGCAGCACCGCCGGGCGCGTCATCCTGATCGAGCCCGGGGAGGCGCATGACGGGCAGGCGGTGACGCCGGAGGGGTTCTCCTACGCCATGCTGTACCTGCCGCAGGCGTGGCTCGGCCGCGACGGACCGCTGCCGCCGGCCCGCGGCGGCTTCCGCGCCACCCTGTCGGACGATCCCGCCCTCGGGCGGGCCATCCTGCGGGCCTGCCGCGGCCTTGCCGGGCCGGGGCCGCGCCTCGCCCGCGAGGCCGCCCTCGACGCGGTGCGCGCCGGGCTGTGCCGCCATCTCGGCGCCGTCCCCGGACCGGAGGCGCCGGTCCGGCAGCCGGCGGTCGCACAGCGCGCACGCGATCGCCTGCATGCCGGCCTCGCCGAGGACCCCGGCACCGACGCCCTGGCGCGGGAGGCCGGCGCCGCCGACCGGTTCCAGCTCGTCCGCGCCTTCCGGGCGGCCTACGGCACCTCGCCCCACGCCTATCTCGTCCAGATCCGCCTCGTCGAGGCGCGCCGCCGCCTGAAGGCCGGCGAGACTCCGGCCGCGGTGGCCGCCGCCTGCGGCTTCGCCGACCAGAGCCATCTCGGCCGGTGGTTCCGGCGGGCCTACGGGGTCACCCCGGCGGCGTACCGGGCCGGTGGCGCGGATCCTCTCTCGCGCGCGGAACCGTCGTCTTGACCATCCGAGGAGCAGCTCACGCCCGGCGGAGGCTCTTCGCTCGGCAAGACGACGGCGTCCGGCGTCGCGGCCGTTACGGGCGCGGTCCGGCCACCACCCCGTCGTCGTGCAGGCGAGCAACCTCTCCGTCGCTGTAGCCGATTTCGGCCAGGATCTCGTCGGTGTTCTCTCCCAGGCTCGGCGCGCGGGTCGGCGGCACGCGCTCCACGTCCGAGAACACGATCGGGTTGCCGGGTGTGAGGTACGCGCCGATGCCCGGGTGATCCAAGCGGGAGAACATCGGGTTGTCGGTCGAGCAGTCCGGATCCTCCTCGACGACCTGCCGGAACGACCGATAGCGCGACCACGTCACGCTTCGGGCCTGGAAGTCGCCCGCGAACTCGTCGAGCCGCCGGCTCGCGAAGAAGGGAGCCAGCACCGCCGTGATGCCGTGGCGGTGGCGGTAGCGCTCCCCCTCGTGCCGCAGGTCGGCGCCGAGCCGCGCGGCCAGCGCCGCCATCTCGGCCGTGGTACCGGTGGCGGCCTGGAGGTTGTCCCATTGCCGCGGTGTCAGGGCCACCACGATCACCCGCTCGCCGTCGCGGCAGGTGAAGTCCTGGGCGTAGGCGCCGTAGAGCGCGTTGCCGACCTTCGGGCGGTCAACGCCGTTCACCGTCACCTCGCCGATGATGCCGAGATTGCCCAGCATGGCGAGCGCCATGTCCTTGAGCGCGAGCTCGACCACCTGGCCGCGGCCGGTGAGGCGGCGGTGGCGTTCGGCCGCCAGGATGCCGAGGGCGGCCTGCTGGCCGGTGATGCAGTCCCAGGCCGGCAGCACGTGCCCGACCGGCTCGGACGAGCCCTCCGCCCCGGTGGCGCCGGGAAAGCCCACCGCCGGATTGACCGTGTAGTCGACCTGCGGCCCGCCGTGGCGGTCGCCGGTCACCGACATCATGATCAGGTCCTCGCGGTGTCGGCGCAGCGCGTCGTAGTCCATCCAGCCGCGCACGCGCAGGTTGGTGAGGAAGATGCCGTTGCCCTCGCCGGGCGCGCAGATGAGGCGGGTCACGACCTCCTGGCCGCGGGGCGTCGCCATGTCGACCGCGAGGCTGCGCTTGCCCTTGTTCAGCCCGGCCCAGAACAGGCTGCGCCCCTGCTCGGTCACCGGCCAGCGCGCGTGGTCGAGCCCGCCGCGGATGCGGTCGAAGCGGATCACGTCCGCGCCCATCTGCGCCAGCGTCATGCCGGCCAGCGGGGCCGCCACGAAGGCCGACCCCTCGACGATGCGCAGTCCCGCCAGGATCTTGACCATGTCGTCCTCCCCGCACGGCTTCTGCGAGCGATGCGATCGTTGTCCGTGTCGGCGGCCCGAGCTTACGAGCGCGGAGGCTGCCGTAAAGACCGCGTCTCACTGCTTGCGGAGCGCACCGCCGACACCGCCCCGCGCACGGACGTTCCAGACGCCGGCTCCCGCCCCGGCTAATCCGCACCCTCCATCGGCACGGGAGCGGCGAATGTTCGAGACGAAGGTGGCGATCCTGGTCGCAGGGGATCTCGCACCCTGGCAGAAACTGAACGTGACGGCGTTCCTGGCGACCGGCATCGCCGGGGCGGCGCCCGAGGCGATGGGCGAGCCCTACGAGGACGCGGCGGGACGGGTCTTCGCCCGGCTGCTCGGCCAGCCGATGCTGATCTTCGCCGCCGACCCCGGCGACCTCGCCCGCGCCCACCGGATCGCGGGCGAGCGCGGCCTGACCTGTGCCGCCTACGTGCGGGCGATGTTCGCGACCGGGCACGACGCGGCCAACCGCGACGCCTTCCGGGCCGAGCCGGCGGAGGCACCCGACCTCGTCGGCCTCGCCCTGCGGGGGCCGCGCAAGGACGTCGACAAGGCGGTGAAGGGCGCGAGGCTGCACCCGTGAGGTCGGCGCTTCCGCTTCAGCCCGGTCGGTCCTACCCTGCGTCAGGCGGCGGCCGGACCGGCGGGAGGCGACGATGCGGACCAGATTGCGCGCGGCGAACGGGTTCCGGGCGGAGGCGGTCTCCTCCGATCGCCGCACCCTGCTGAAGCGGGCCTGCGCCTGCGCGGCCCTGGCGTTCCTGCCGGCGGTCGCCGACGCCCAGGCGCCGCCGCCGGCGCGGCCGGTCCACGGCGACCTCGACCGCGCGGCGGCGGAAGTCGAGGCGGCGATGATCGGCTGGCGGCGGGACATCCACGCCCATCCTGAACTCGGCGACCGCGAGCACCGCACCGCCGCCCTGGTCGCCGCCCACCTGCGCGGCCTCGGCTACGAGGTGCGCGAGGGCGTCGCCCGCACCGGCCTCGTCGCGGTGCTGACGGGCGGCGGCGGGCCCGGCCCGGTCGTGGCCCTGCGCGCCGACATGGACGCGCTGCCGGTCACCGAGGAGGTCGACCTGCCCTTCGCCTCGACGGTGAAGACCGAATGGGGCGGCCAGCAGGTCGGGGTGATGCACGCCTGCGGCCACGATTGCCACGTCGCGATCCTGATGGCGGCGGCCCAGGTGCTCGCCGCCCGGCGGGCGCGCCTGCCCGGCACGATCAAGCTGCTGTTCCAGCCCTCCGAGGAGGGCGTGATGAGCGACGGCCCCGCCGGCGCCCGCCTGATGGTGGAAGAGGGCGCGATGCGCGACCCGAAGCCCGACATGGTGTTCGGCCTCCACGTGGTCAGCGCGCTGCCGGCCGGGCAGGTCGGCTACCGCCCGGGCCCGACCCTGGCGGCGAGCGACCGCTTCCGCATCGCGGTCACCGGGCGTCAGACCCACGGCGCGATGCCGTGGAACGGGGTCGATCCGATCGTGATCGGCTCGGCGATCGTCACCGCGCTGCAGACCGTGGTCAGCCGCGAGACCGACATCGTGCGCAACCCGGCGGTGCTCAGCGTCGGCATCTTCCGGGGCGGGGTGCGCAACAACATCATCCCGCAGGGCGCCGAGCTGGAAGGGACGCTGCGCACCTTCGACGAGGGCCAGCGGGCGACGATCCGGCGCCGGGTCGGCGAGATCGCGCAGTCGATCGCCGCCGGCATGAACGGCCGGGCCGAGGTGACCTGGGACCGCAACGGCTACCCGTCGGTGCAGAACGACGCCGCCCTGACCGACCGCTGCGCCCCGACCCTGGCGCGCCTGTTCGGCGACAGGGCCCGGCGGATCGACCCGGTGATGGCGAGCGAGGATTTCTCGTACTTCGCCCGGGAGGCGCCGGGCTTCTACTACTTCGTCGGCATCACGCCGCCCGGCACCGACCCGGCGACGGCGGCGCCGAACCACTCGCCGCGCTTCCGGGTCGACGAGAGCGGGCTGATGGCCGGGCTGCGGGCGACCCTGCACCTCGTGGCCGACGCGACCGGCATGGCGTGAGACCTGGGGTGGGCCGGGAGCCCGCAGGATCCCGGCCCTCTCGGCATCCCTCGCGTTCGGGGGGACGGGCTCAGAACGCCGAGAAGCGGTAGTTCAGCCCGGCCCGGATCAGGCCGAACTCGTACTGGCTGCGCGACACGCCGTAGAAGGCGGTGGTGGCGGTGTCGTAGGTGACGCCGCCGGTGCCGCCGCGCCGGTCGAGGTTGACGTAGAGACCCTCGATCCGGGCGCTGAGCCGGTCGGTGACGGCGTATTCGAGCCCGCCGCCGGCGGTCCAGCCCGTGCGCAGGGTGTCCGGCAGGGTGCCGGCATAGGTCGAGGCGACGCTTGGCAGGCTGCCGCCGCCATAGGTGAAGCCGGCGGTGCCGTAGACGAGAAAGCGGTCGAAGGCGTAGCCGAGCCGGCCGCGCGCCGTGCCGAACCAGTCGAGGCTCGGGGACACGTCGGTGAAGGGCAGGGTGTCGACGAGCCCGGCGCGCCGCCGCCCGAAGCCGGTGCCCTGGATGTCGGCCTCGAGGCCGGCGACGAAGCCGGAGCCGGGGGTGAACTGGTAGGCGTAGCCGACCTGCCCGCCGCCGACGATGCCGCCGCTTGCGTCGCCCGGCGCCACGGTGCCGTAGGTCGGATCGGTGAAGCGGCGGCCGTCGCTGCCGGTGCCGTAGCCGAGATTCACGCCGGCGTAGAAGCCGGTCCAGTCGAACACCGGAACCTGCGTGAAGACCGGCGGCGCCGCGCGGGCGGGCAGGTCGGCGGCCAGGGCGGGATGAGCGAGGGCGGCGCCGCACAGGAGCGCGAGGCCGGCGGCCGTTGTCTTGGTCATGGGGGATTGCCGTTCTGGTGGAGGGAGCGGAGGCCGCCGGGGACAAGCCCGCCGGAGCCCGCGTCGTGGACGCCCGACGGTCAGAGGATCCGGGTCAGGCAGAGCACCTGGAGCGCCAGCAGGGCGATCGCCCCGCCGATGATCAGGCAGAGGGCCGCCAGCACGACGGTCTCGCCGCCGTCCTCCGGCGCCGCGAGCACCGTCCGCGGACCGAGGCCCTCCGGCGGGAGCCGGACCGGGTCGCTCACCGGACGATCCGCGGCGCCGGGTGGGCGAGATCCGCCACCGAGGCGGCGGCGACCGGCAGCGCCAGGGCCGCCAGCACGGCGAGGCCGCGCGCCAGCGCCGCGAGCGGCGGCACCGGGCGGTGCAGGGCCGCCGGCGAGCCGGGGACGACAGGCCGGAGCGGCGCGAGGGCGGCGGGCCGGTAGGGAGTGGGAGCGGCGCGGTTCATCTCGAGTCCGTGGGAAATCTGACCACGCCGTTCCGGTATGTGTGCAAATTTCCCACGTCAAGCCAAAACAGCCGGACCGGGATATTTCGTGGGATTGTGTCCCACTCCGCCTCGGGTACAAGGACGGCGATGTCCGACTCGGTCTCGACCCCGCTGCCGCCGGAGGGCGCGCGGCTCCAGGCGCCCCTGGCCCGCCTGCTGCGCCCGCTGGTGCGGCTGTTCGTGCGCACCGGCATCACCTTCCCGGCGCTGACGACCCTGCTGCGGGAGCTCTACGTCAACGTCGCCGAGTACGATTTCGCCCTGCCGGGCAAGGAGCAGACCGACAGCCGGGTCAGCCTGCTCACCGGCATCCACCGCAAGGAGGTTCGCCGCCTGCGCGGGGCCGGCGCGCCGGTGAGCGCGGTACCGGCCTCGGTCTCGCGCACCAGCCGCATCATCGCCCGCTGGCTGGCGGCGCCGGACTTCACCGATGCCGAGGGGCGGCCCCGGCCGCTGCCGCGCGCCGGCGAGGACGGGCCGTCCTTCGAGAGCCTCGTCGCCTCGGTGACCCGCGACCTGCGCCCGCGGGCGGTGCTCGACGAATGGCTCGACCGCGGCCTCGCGGTGCAGGACGCGGAAGGACGCATCGTGCTCGCCGAGGCCGCCTTCGTGCCCCAGGGCGGCGGCGAGCAGCAGCTCTACTATTTCGGCCGCAACCTGCACGACCACATCGCGGCGGCGGTGGCCAACATCCTCGACGACAGGCCGCGTTTCCTGGAGCGGGCGGTGCATTACGACGGGCTGTCGCCGGACCTCGCCCGCCGCCTCGAGGCGCGGGCCCGGGAGATCGCCATGGCAGCGTTGCAGGAGGCCAACCGCGAGGCGCATGCCGCCTGCGAGACCGATCCCGGCGGCGACGCGCGCTGGAACTTCGGGGTCTACGTCTACGCCGAGGAGGCGCCGGCCGCGCCCCGGCCCGATCCGGCCGCGCCCCGGCCGGACCCGGCCGCATGAGGACGACGCCCGTGCGCTTAACCCCGAGCCGCCGCCGCGTGCTCCACTGGCTCGCCGCCGCGGCGGGCGTGCTCGCGCCCCGGCCGGCGCGGCCGGCCGGCGACCGGGTCCTCGACCAGGGCATCGGCGGCACCGGGATCCGGCCGGGCCCCGGCCAGGACCCCGAGGGCGACCGCGGCATCGGCGGGACCGGCGTGGTCGGCACCATCCGCGACTTCGGCAGCATCGTGGTCAACGGGCTGCGCATCGCCTATCCGGCCGACGCCGCGGTGACGGTCGACGGCCGCCCGGCCTCGGTCGCCGCCCTGCGCCGCGGCCAGGTGGTGCGGGTGGTGGCGCGCGAGGGCGGGAGCGGCCTCGCGACCGGGCGGATCGCCGTCGAGCGCGAGGTGTCCGGGCCGGTCGAGGCGGTCGCCCGCGGCCGCCTGCGGGTGCTCGGCCAGCGCGTGACCACCGCGGGGCTGATCGGGCCGGCGGGAACGTGGCGGGTCGGCGACCGGGTCGCGGTGAGCGGGCTGCGGCGGCCCGACGGCAGCATCGCCGCGAGCCTGATCGAGCCGGCGGGCGAGGCCGGCGACCGGGTGACCGGCCCGGTGCGCCGGGCCCGCGACGGCGGCGTCGAGATCGGCGCCCTGCGGCTGCGCGGCCTCGACCCGGCCCTGGTCGGCCGGCGCGTCACCGTCGAGGGCGAGTCGGTCCGCGGCGGCCTCGCGGTGAGCGGAGCGCAGGAGGCCGCGACCGGGTTCGGGCCGGGCGTCGCGCGCCTGTCGGTCGAGGGCTACGTCACGCGAACGGGCGGGACGCTGCGCCTCGGCTCCGGGCTGGTCCTCGACGGGGCCGGGACACGGGTCCGGGACGGCTTCGCGGTGATCGAGGCGCGGGTGGGGGCCGACGGGCGGCTGCGGGTCGAAGCGGTGCGGGCCGAGGGGCGGGGTCCCGGGGCAGAGCGCCCGGCGGGGCCCGGCGGCCAGGGCGGACCCGGCCCGCATGGCGGGCGGCGCTGAGGCCGCCCCTCCTGGTCAGGCCGCGAGCCCGGGCCTGTGCGGCCCGGCGCGCAGGAAGCCGATCTCGTGCCGGGTGGTGCCGTCGCCGGTGGCGAGGTCGGCGATCACCTCGCCGATCACCGAGCAGAACTTGTAGCCATGGCCCGAGCACGGCGAGGCGAGCACCACCTCGGGATGGTCGGGGTGGTGGTCGAGGATGAAGTGCTCGTCGGGCGTGTTGGTGAACAGGCAGGTGCGCAACGCCATGGTCGGGCCGCTGCCGTCCGGGAAGTAGCGCTCGCTGAAGCTGCGCAGCAGGCGCTCGTCGGCCTCGTCCGGCTCGCGCCGGAGCGCGTCGGCCGCGGTCGTCTCGCCGAGATGGTGGTAGCGACCGAACTTGAACCCCGGCACCTCGTAGACCGGGAAGCCGTAATAGTGCCCCTCCTCGACCATGAGGTTGAACACCGGGAAGCGCTCGCGGGCGAACAGCTCCGGCCGGGTCGGCTGGAGCCAGGCCAGGACCTGCCGCTCGGGGATCGCCACCGGCTTGAGCAGGGGCACGAGGTCGCCCATCCACGGCCCGGCGGTCAGCACCAGCCGCTCGGCCTCGTAGCGGCCCTGGTCGGTGGTCACGCTCACGCGCCCGCCCGACGCCTCCCAGCCCCGCACCGCCTCGCGGGCCCGGATGGTGGCGCCGGCGGCCTGAGCCGCGCGGACATGGGCGACGATCGCCCGCTCGCTCGCCACGAGGCCGCCCTGGGCCTGGAACACCGCCCGGTGCGCCGCCGGCAGCCGGTAGCCGGGAAACCGCGCGTTGACCTCGGCGCCGGTGAGGACCTCGTGGTCGAGGCGGTGCAGCCGGGCCGAGGCGAGGGCGCCCTGGAAGGTGCGCGCATCCTCCGGGCTGGCGTCGATCGAACCGGTGATGACGAGGATCTCCTCGCGGGTCTCGGCCTCGAGCTCGCGCCACAGCTCGTAGGCGCGGTGCAGCAGCGGCACGTAGGCCGGGTCCTCGTGGTAGGGCAGGCGGATGATCCGGCTGATCCCGTGCGACGAGCCCATGGCGTGCGGGATGTCGAACCGCTCCAGCCCGAGTACACGCTGCCCGCGCCGGGCGAGCTGCCACGCGGCGGCGCTGCCCATGCCGCCGATGCCGATGATGATGACGTCGTAGACCATGCCGGGATCCTACCGGGTGCGGCGGGGCGGGGACAGCCCCACCGCGTCAGGGCTTCGGCATGTCCCCGCGGCTCTGAGGGACGGCTCCTCCGAAGCAGATCCGATTACCGTTGCGCCGCCGCGGCCGAGCCGACGCGCCGGATCAGCGCCAGCCCCTCCGGCGATGGCGCGACCTCGACCCTTCGGTAGACCCGGCCGTCGGCGGTGCGGGTCATCAGCCCGAGGGCGCACAGGGTGCGCCGCATGATGGCCGCGTCGCGAAAGCCGTGCAGCGTGTTGAGGTGCGCGCTGATCTCCCGCTCGCTGAAGCTCCGGCCGCGCGGGATGCGCGACCACGGGACCCAGAGGCAGAGGTGCTGGAGGCGCGTGCGCGCCGGCCAGCGCACGAGTCCTCCGCCGCCGTCGAAGTGGCGCAGGGCCTTCAGGACAACGGGGTCGTCCGCAAGCGGCGGGGGAGGCGCTCCCGGAACCGCCGGACCGGCGAGCGCCTGTGCCCGCAAGTGCTGGTGGTTGCGCCGGCCCGCGGCGCGGGCGAGCATGTTGAGCAGGTCGAGGTGGCTCGGCAGCGCGTCGCGGGACGCCAGCTCGCGCCGCAGCGCCTTGGCCAGCGCCGACAGGTCGGGGGCCGAGAACGGGATCGGGTCTCTTGGCACGGTCGCTCTCCGCGTGCCGTCCCCGGAGCGGGGGTGCGAGGGTCACCGGCTTGTCGACGGGGCACGAGAACGAGGTGGCCTGAGGACGAGACGAGCAGGTTTAGCTTCCCTCGCGGGACGGTGACGCCTGGGTGAACTGCGGACCCGGACACCGGCATAGCCGGCCGGCGCCTCCGCGGCAACCTCACCCCCGTCCCGGCCCGCGCATCCGCTCGGCGAGGAAATCGACCAGCACGCGCACCCGCGCCGGGGTGGTGGCGCCGCCGACGAAGACCGCGTGGATGCTCTCGCGGTCGCCCGGATTGTAAGGCTCCAGCAGCGGCACCAGCCGGCCCGAGGCCAGTTCCTCGCCGATGTGGAAGTTGCCGACGCGGGTGATGCCGACGCCCTGGAGGGCGAGCTGCACCAGGGTCTCGCCGTTGTTGGCGGTGAGGTTGCCGGACACCGCCCGCACGACCTCGCGCCCGTCCTCGCGGAACGGCCAGCCGGGCTCGATGCGGCGGAAGCTGAAATCGAGGCAGTTGTGCCGGTCGAGGTCGGCGGGCGTCGCCGGCACCCCGGCGCGGGCGAGATAGGCCGGCGAGGCGACGACGGTGCGGCCGGTCTCGCCGAGGCGGCGGGCGGTGAGGGGCGAATCCGCGAGCGGCCCGAACCGGACCGCGACGTCGGCGCGCCCGCCGAACACGTCGGCGAGCTGGTCGCTGAGGTCGACCTCGACCGTGATCCCGGGATGGCAGGCGACGAACTCGCCGAGCAGCGGCACGATCACGAGCCGGCCGTGGGCGGTGGCGGCGCTGACCCGCACCTTGCCGCGCGGGCGGGCCTGATCGGCGAGCGCCGCCTCGGTCTCGGCGATGTCGGCGAGGATGCGGCGGGCGGCGCGGGCGTAGGCGTCGCCCTCGGCGGTCAGGCGCAGGCGGCGGGTGGTGCGCACCACCAGCCGGACGCCGAGCCGCGCCTCGATCCGCGCGACGATGCGGCTGATCGCCGAGGGCGTCAGCCCGAGGCTGCGGGCCGCCGCCGACAGGCTGCCCTCCCGCGCCACCGCCACGAAGGCGGCCATCTCCGCCGCCCGGTCGGCCCCGTCCCGCAGCATCGGCGTCTCCATTCGTGCCGCCGGCGCACGGATGTCGGTCCGCGCCCGGGACTACCGCCCCCGCGTCTCATCCGCCAAGTGCCCGGGCAGCACAAGCGGACGGAGCTTTCGATGCGGATCAACCCACCCCTGCTGGCCCTGGCGGTCGGCGCCTTCGGCATCGGCGTCACCGAGTTCGCGCCGATGGGCATGCTGCCGGTGATCGCCGGCGACCTCGGCGTCTCGATTCCCGCGGCGGGGCTGCTGGTCAGCGCCTACGCGGTCGGGGTCCTGGTCGGCGCGCCCGTGATGACGCTCGCCTTCGCCCGCACCCCGCGCCGGACCCTGCTGATCGGCCTGATGGGGATCTTCACCCTCGGCAACCTGCTCTCGGCCGTCTCCGACGGCTACGCGATGCTGCTCGCCGCGCGGATCGTCACCTCGTTCAACCACGGCGCCTTCTTCGGCGTCGGGGCGGTGGTCGCCGCCGGCGTGGTGGCGCCGGAGCGCCGGGCCGGCGCGGTCGCGGCGATGTTCTCGGGGCTCACCCTCGCGACGGTCGGCGGCGTGCCGCTGGCCGCCTGGATCGGCGGGCAGGTCGGCTGGCGCACCGCGTTCTGGGGCATCGCGGCGATCGGCGCCCTCGCGATGCTGGCCCTGCGGCTCTCGCTGCCGCCGCTGCCGGTCGCCGGCCGCGACGACCTGCGCGCCGAGTTGCGGGTGCTGGCCCGCGGGCCGGTGCTGGCCGCCCTGCTCCTCACCGTGGTCGGGGCGAGCGCGATGTTCACGGTGTTCACCTACATCGCGCCGATCCTGCGGGTCGAGACCGGGGCGTCCGCGTCCTTCGTCACCGCGATGCTGGTGGTCTACGGGCTCGGCCTGACCGCCGGGAACTGGCTCGGCGGGCGGCTCGCCGACCGTTCCCTCGACGGCACGCTGATCGGCTCGCTCGCCGCCCTGGTTCTCCTGCTGGTGCTGTTCGCGCCGGGGATGCGGGTCGAGGCGGCCGCCGCCCCGCTGATCTTCCTGTGGGGCGTGGCGAGCTTCGCCATCGTGCCGCCGCTGCAGATGAAGGTGGTGGCGGAGGCCGCGCAGGCGCCGAACCTCGCCTCGGCGATGAACATCGGCGCCTTCAACCTCGGCAACGCGGTCGGCGCGGCGCTCGGCGGCGGGGTGATCGATGCCGGGCTCGGCTACCCGGCGGTGTCGCTCGCGGGTGCCGCCATGGCGGCGGCCGGGCTGGCGCTGCTGCTGGCGCTGCGGCAGTGGCCGCGCTCCGGGTCCCGCCCTGCGGCGGCCATCGAGCAACCGGTTCCGGGTCGTCGGGAGCACGTCTGATATCAATGGCCCGAGATGCCGACGCATCGACGTCGATCTCGGGCAAGATCGAGATCGACAGGGCCATCGACCCCTCTCGACTTGTCGATGCCGAGCCCAGACGTTCGGTACCTTGTCTTGACGGAAACTCGAGAACGGAACCGAAGGCCGGCTTCGACGCCCGTTGGCATGATGCGACTTTCGGACGATCACGTCCGGCAATCGTATCAACGGAGCGTGCGCCCATCCTCGGACTCGATCGAAGCACGTCCTGCCGAGTGCGTGCCGCTCGGTTCCGAAGCACGCGGCGAACGCGATGGTTCGGAGCAGGGTCCGGTTGCAGCGCCGGACACTGGTCCGGCACTCGCCGAGCCCTGCGCCGCGAGGGGCTCGCATCGCGAAAGCGGCTGCCCGCGGTCGCCGCAAGCGACCGTCCGGTCATCGTCCGGCCTCACGCCGGTCGCGCGCTCGGGCAGCAGTGCCGCCAGGACGGCCGCGGGATCGGCGAACAGATGGTCGGGCCCGGCCTCCGCCAGGGCCACGGTACGGGTGAAGCCCCAGGTCACCGCCCCGAAGGCGAGGCCGGCCCGGGCGGCGGCCTGATGGTCGCGCAGCTCGTCGCCGAGGCAGAGCACGGCGTCGGGGGGGATCCCGGCCGCCCGCACGACGCGTCGGAATGCCCTCGCCTTGCCGAACGTCGCGGCGCCGCAGGCGTAGTGCCCGATCAGGGCGGCGCTGTCGGGGCCGAGGACGCGGCGCACCACGTCCTCGCGGTTCGACGAGACCACGGCGAGCGCGATCCCGCCGCCGCGCAGCCGGAAGAGCATGTCGGGAATGCCGGGGAACACCGCCAGGGTCGCGGCGTCGCGCGCCGCGAGGCGGCGCATATGCCGGGCGATGAGCGGCAGCTTCCAGCGCGGCACGGCGAGCCGGCGCATCACGGCCCGGGCATCCAGGCCGCGCAGGGTCTCGACGGCATCCGGCTCCACCGCCCGGAAGCCGTAGCGGGCGGCCGTGGCGTTGAGCACGCCGGCGAACCACGGGAAGGTGTCCGCGAGCGTCCCGTCGAAGTCGAGGATCACCAGCCGGTAGGACGGCGCGGGTTGCATCGCCGGCGCCGCGCCTCCCTGCAGGCCGGATCCGGCCGGGACGGCGCGTCCTACCAGCAGACCCGCGGCAGGCGCCGCTTCCAGCGCTGGCCGGCATTGAGGTCGGCGTCCCGGCGGCGCGGCGGACGGGGCCGGGCCTCGCTCGGGGCCGCGGCGGACGCGTCCTCCTGCGGCTCGATCAGCCTGGGAGCGGGCGCCGGCGGGGGCGCGACGGTCACGACCGGCTCGTCGGGCCAGTCCTCGGGCCACACGAAGGCGGTGCGGGCCGGACGTTGCGCGGGCTTGGCCTTCTTCTCGAGGGCCTGGGGCCGGCGCACCGGCGGCAGCCGCTCCTCGCGGTGGACCTCGATCGGCTCGGGCGCCGGCGGCTCCGGCGGAGCGATCAGGCTGGGGAGCACCCGGCGGGGCTGCGCCGCGGCGGGGGAGGGCGCCTTGGCGGCGACCGGCTCGGGGAGCGGCTCGGAGTCGAAGCGGCCGGAACTCTCGGCGGCCGCCACCTCCTCGAAGAGGCTGGTTCCTTCCCAGAGGCCGCGGCCCGAGCTTCGCTTGACCGGCTCGCTCGGAACGTGGTCGGCATCGCCGGCGGCAAGGACAGGGGCAGGGCGGTTGCGCTTGATCTCGACCGTGAACGACGGTCTCGCGCGATTGCGCGTCATTGAGTGTCCTGAAGCGATCTGTTCGGATGGGCCCGGCGCCTGTGCACGCCCGGAGCCCTTCCTCACTTAGGATGAGACGGGACGATTGTCCATGCCAAGCATTGCCAGAACGTCAACGGCGGAGAAAAAATGATGGTTCAGACTGGCCCGTTACTGACGAACCAGGATCACGCACGATGATCGCCCCGCGGCCGGCGGCCGGGACCCGCCTGTTCGTGCTCACCGGCGCGGGAATCTCGGCCGAGAGCGGGCTCGGGACGTTCCGGGATCCGGGCGGGCTGTGGCGCCGCTTCGACCCGATGCGGCTGGCGACCCCCGAGGCCTTCGCACGCGATCCCGAGGAGGTCCACGCCTTCTACAACCTGCGCCGGGCCGGCGTGAAGGCCGCCGCCGCCAACCCCGCCCATGCCGCGCTGGCGCGGCTCCAGGCCGGCCTCGCCGCGGCGGGCGGAGGCCTGTTCCTGTGCACCCAGAACGTCGACGACCTGCACGAGCGCGCGGGCGCGGGCGCGGTCGTGCACATGCACGGCGAGCTGATGCGGGCGCGCTGCCTCGCCTGCGGTGCCGGCACGCCGTGGGAAACGGATCTCGGGACGGACACCCCCTGTCCCGCCTGCGGAGCCCGCGGCGGGATGCGGCCGGACGTGGTGTGGTTCGGCGAGGTGCCGCTGCACCTCGACGCGATCGAGGCGGCGCTGGCGGCGGCCGACCTGTTCGTCGCGATCGGCACCTCGGGCTCGGTCTACCCGGCGGCCGGCTTCGTCGCGCGGGCGCGGGCGGACGGCATTCCGACCCACGAGATCAACCTCGCCCCTTCGGACACCGCCGGGGCGTTCGACACCGCCTGCTACGGCCCGGCCTCCCGCACCGTGCCGGCCTTCGCCGAGGCGGTGCTCGCCGGGCGGCCGCTGCCGCAGGGCGATCAGGGCGCGTAGGCGCTCGCCGCCGCCGGCAGACCGGGGTTGCGGGTGGGGACGAGGCGGATCGCCGGCTCGGCCCAGGGACCGCTGATCTCGACGAGGCCGGCGGCGGTGTCGGCGCCCGCCGGGAGCCGGGGCTCGATCTCGACCCAGAGGCCGAGCCGGCGGTCCGGAAGCCACACCCGGCCGCGCAGGCCCGCCGCGACCGCCGATCCGCGGATCTGGCCCTGGACGATGTCGCCGACGCCGTCGCTGAGGCTGAGGGTGACCTGGGCGCGCTCGAACGGCGTGCGCCCGCCCCGCCGCAGGGCGGCGCCGGTGCGGTGGGACATGTCGGCGAGGCCGAGGCCGAGGATCTCGCCGCCGTCGAGCGTCAGCGAGGCGCGGCCGGCGACGCGGCGGCTGATCTCCGACAGGTCCCAGCCGCTGCCCTCCAGGCTCAGGGTGCCGCGGGCCCGGCCGAGGAGCCAGCGCGGGGCGCCGAGATCGGCCAGCACCGCGCCGAGATCGACCCGGTCGAGGCTGCCCTGCGCCTTGGCGTCGAGGCCGGCGCTGCCGGAGACCAGGGTGGCGCGGCCCTTGACGGTGCCGCCCCGCACCGTCGCGCGCCCGAGGGTCGCCTCGACGACGCCGTCGCGGATCAGCAGCCCGCCGGCGACGTCCTCGGCACCGAGCGTGCCGAGGCGGGCGGCACCGATCGACAGGCGCAGGTCGAGGTCGCCGCCGGTATAGGGCGCGAGGTCGAGGGATCGGCGCTCCCAGCCGGCGAGGCTCCCGGGCGGCAGGTCGAGCTCGAACCGTTCCGCCGCGAGGGTCGCCGAGACCGCCGGCCGCCCGCCGCCGAGCACCACCGCGCCGGCGCCCTCCAGGCTGTTGCCGCCGAGCCCGATGCGCAGGTCCGGCAGCTCGATGCGGTCGGGCCGCGACTCGAACCGGCCCTCCAGGCTCATCGCCCCGACCAGCGGCGCCAGGGGAAGCCGGCCGCCGAGCCAGTCGAGGGTGTCGGGCAGCGAGGCGGTGAGCAGCCGGCCGCTCCCCGACAGCCGCGGGCCGGCCTGCCACTGGCCGGTGCCTTCGAGGTCGAGGCTGCCGGCGCCCGGGCTCGCCGCCGCCCAGGTCGCCGAGGCGACGAAGGGGCTCGCCTCGCCGGCCGCGAGGGCGGCCGGGCGCAGCCCCGAGACCGCGACGGTGGCCGGGATCCCGCGCCAGACCAGCGAGGCGGTGACCGAGAGACCCGAGGAGGCGCGCGGCCAGGTCGCCACGAGGTTGAGGCCGCTCACCGTCTCGCCGAGGCCGGTCCGGGCGTCCGGCACGGTGAGGGAGGCGTCGGTGAGGACGAGGCGGCGCGGGAACAGCCGTTCCGAACTCTCCGGCAGCCGGTCGAGCAGGTCGGCGCCGGGCGCGGCCCAGTCCGGCTCCTCGGGCAGGGTGAAGCGGGTGCCCGACAGCGCGACCGCCGCGACCTCGGCCCGGCCGAAGACGAGGCCGCCGAGGCCGAACTGGACCTGCATCGTCCCGCCCTCGGCCAGGAGGTGGTCGCGGCTGCGAAGGCGGATGCCGGCGAAGGACAAAGCCGGCGCGGGCAGGAGCGAGAGCTCGACCGGCCCGGCGGCGTCGAGGGCGAGGCCGTAGGGAGCCAGAGCCCGGTCCGCGAGGGCCACCGCCCAGGGCGTCGCCACCGTCCAGGTCAGGCCGGAGGCGCCGGCCACGAGCACGGTGGCGGCGCACAGCATCAGGACGGACCAGCGCGGCATCGCACCCCAGTTTCTCGACGGGCCAGTTCGCGACGGTCAGGCCCGGTCGACCGCGCCCCGAAAGACACGGCCGGCGAAAATCGCCATCCCCCGGTGCGCTCCTTAACCCGGCCGACAGGTTTTGTCTCGCGCCCCGCCGGCCGGGACCGCCGCCGTCCACCGCCGTCCGCCGCCGCCGCGCGCCCGCCACCGCCCGAGGGTCCTTGCGGCACCGCACAGCGGGGCTCTAGAAGGAGGCGGCGAAGCGTCACAGACGCGCGGGAGGTCGGCCGGCCTCGCGCTGTGCCGGCCGGGAGAGCCGGCCAGGAGAGGAAGCGAGAATGAAGAAGGTCTATCCCGATGCCACCGCGGCGCTGGCGGGCGTGCTGCGCGACGGCATGACGATCATGGCCGGCGGCTTCGGCCTGTGCGGCATCCCGGACGTGCTCATCGACGCCGTCCGCGAGAGCGGCGCCAAGGACCTGACGGTGATCTCCAACAACGCCGGCATCGACGGCGTCGGCCTCGGCGTGCTGCTGGAGACGCGCCAGATCAAGAAGATGATCTCGTCCTACGTCGGCGAGAACAAGACCTTCGCCAAGCAGTACCTCGCCGGCGAGCTCGAGATCGAGTTCAACCCGCAGGGCACCCTGGCCGAGCGCATCCGCGCCGGCGGCGCCGGCGTCCCGGCCTTCTTCACCAAGACCGGCGTCGGCACCCTGATCGCCGAGGGCAAGGAGGTCCGCGAGTTCGACGGCGAGACCTACGTGATGGAGCGCGGGCTGTTCGCCGACGTCTCGCTGGTCCATGCCTGGAAGGGCGACACCGAGGGCAACCTCGTCTACCGGAAGACCGCGCGCAACTTCAACCCGATGATGGCGACCGCCTCCCGGATGACCATCGCGCAGGTCGAGCACCTGGTGAAGCCGGGCGAGATCGACCCCGACCACATCATCACGCCCGGCGTGTTCGTGAAGCGGATGATCCACGTGCCGGACGCGCAGAAGCGCATCGAGCAGCGCACCACCCGCAAGCGCCAGGAGGCGGCCCCCGACGCCGCGCCGGCTCCCGCGCCGACCGGCGGCGGCGCCATCTAACCCGAGGAGGACCGACCCATGGCCTGGACCCGCGACCAGATGGCGGCGCGCGCCGCCAAGGAGCTGCAGGACGGCTTCTACGTCAATCTCGGCATCGGCATCCCGACGCTGGTGTCGAACTACATCCCGGACGGCATGTCGGTGCAGCTCCAGTCGGAGAACGGCATGCTCGGCATGGGGCCGTTCCCCTACGAGGGCGAGGAGGACCCGGACCTCATCAACGCCGGCAAGCAGACCATCACCGAACTGCCGACCACGAGCTACTTCTCGTCGTCGGACTCGTTCGGGATGATCCGCGGCGGCCACATCGACCTGTCGATCCTCGGCGCCATGCAGGTGGCCGAGAACGGCGACCTCGCCAACTGGATGATCCCCGGCAAGATGGTGAAGGGGATGGGCGGCGCGATGGACCTCGTCGCCGGGGTGAAGAAGGTCGTGGTGGTGATGGAGCACGTCGCCAAGGGCAAGGACGGCTCGGAGAGCGCCAAGCTGCTCAAGGCCTGCGACCTGCCGCTGACCGGGACCCAGGTCGTCGACATGGTCATCACCGATCTCGGCGTGTTCACCATCGACAAGAAGGGCGACGGCGGCATGAGCCTGATCGAGCTCGCCGACGGCGTCAGCGAGGACGAGGTCCGGTCCAAGACCGAGGGCACGTACCGGGTCGCGCTGAAGAACGCCTGAGCGCAACCGCACCGGCCGGCCCCGCCGCGGGCCGGCCATCGTCGGGCCGGCTGCGCCTCACCCGTCGACCGCTCCGGCCAGAGCCGCGAACCGCCGCCGCATCTCGGCGGCGTAGGGGTTCGCCCGCACGATCGCCTCGAACACCTCCGGCGCGTCGTGCCGGACCATGCCGACCGCCTCCATCAGCAGGTCGAAGCTGCGGGTGGTGATGCGGCTCGGGAGCGGCTCCATCCGCACCACGAGCCCGGCGATGAGGTGGGTGAGACCCTGCGCCAGGGCGGCGTCGCGGTCGTGGTCCTCCGGCGTCGTCACGATCACGTCGAGGCCGAAGGCCCGTCGCAGGAACGCCGCGACCCGCCGGGCGGACCGGCCGCGCACCGGGCAGACCGCGATCTTGAGCCCGGCGAGGCCGTCGCGGGCGCTCTGCGGCCCGAACAGCGGATGGGTCGCGACGATCTCGACATGGTCCGGCAGTCCCTCGCGCATGAGGCGCGCCGGTTCCTCCTTCACCGAGCCGACGTCGAGGACGAGGGCCCCCGGCCGAAGGTGCGGCGCCACCGCCGCGACGGTCTCGGCGAGACGGCAGACCGGCACCGCCAGGACGACGACCGGACAGGACGCGGCCTCGGTGAGGCCGACGAATGCGACGCCCGCCTCGTCCGCCGCCGCCGCGGGATCGTAGGCGAGGACCCGGAAATGCCGCCGCAGTTGGCGGGCCGCGAGCCGGCCGAAGGCACCGAAGCCGATCAGTCCGAGAGCCGGGGCGTCCGTGGAGGTGTGGGGCACGAGGGGATCTCCGCGAGGCGCCGCGGAGCCGGTGCAGTCCCCATCCTCGGATCCCAACCGCCGGCGTGCCGCAGCGGTTGAAGGACGACACGCATCCCGCCGCTATGTGAGCGGCGCGGAATACGATGCGGCGAGGGGCGACCGGGTCGTCATCGGGCTGCGGTACCGGGGCCGGGGGCGCCTGTCAACGCCACGCTTGCGCACCGAACGCCGGCATGCGAGCCTGGCGGCGATGACCCGCGCCGGCCACTCCCCTTGCTTCGCCTGGTGGCGCTTCCTCTGAGGAAGCGGCCGTCGTCATCTTTTTGCGACCGATGCCGCCGTTTCGGCAGGCTCGGTCGTTCCCCGCATCCGGTCCCGACGCGGCGGCTCCCTCCCCGGAGAGCCCGATGCCCCCCGACAGACCCGTCATCCTCACCGGCGACCGCACCACCGGTCCGCTCCATCTCGGCCACTACGTCGGCTCGCTGCGCAACCGCGTCGCGCTTCAGTCCAGCCACCGCCAGTTCCTGCTCCTCGCCGATGCCCAGGCGCTCACCGACAACGCCGACGACCCGGCCCGGGTCAGCCGCAACGTCGTCGAGGTCGCGCTGGATTATCTCGCGGTCGGCATCGATCCGGCCGTGACCACGATCTGCGTCCAGTCGGCGCTGCCGGCGCTCGCCGAACTGACGATGCTGTATCTCAGCCTCGTCACCGTGGCGCGGCTGGAGCGCAACCCGACGATCAAGGACGAGATCCAGGCCCGCGGCTTCGGCCGCGACATCCCGGCCGGCTTCCTGTGCTACCCCGCGGCCCAGGCGGCCGACATCACCGCGTTCAAGGCGACCCTGGTCCCGGTGGGAGAGGATCAGGTGCCGATGATCGAGCAGACCAACGAGATCGTCCGCCGCCTCAACCGTCAGGCCGGCCGCGCCGTGCTGCCGGAGGCGAAGGCCCTGGTGCCGCGCCACGGACGGCTCCCGGGCGTCGACGGCCGCGCCAAGATGAGCAAGTCGCAGGGCAACGCCATTCCGCTGTCGGCCTCCGACGCCGAGATCGATGCGGCGGTGCACCGGATGTATACGGATCCCGACCACCTGCGCGCCAGCGACCCGGGCCGGGTCGAGGGCAACGTGGTGTTCACCTATCTCGACGCCTTCGATCCCGACGCGGTGGCGGTCGAGGCGTTGAAGCGGGACTATCGCCGCGGCGGCCTCGGCGACGTGGCGCTCAAGCGCCGGCTTTCCGGCCTGCTGCGCGACCTGATCGGCCCGATCCGCGAGCGCCGGGCGGCCCTCGCCCGCGACCGCGACGGCGTGATCGACGTCCTGCGCGCCGGGACCGGGCGTGCCCGCGCGCTGACCCGGGCGACGAGGGACGAGATCCATGCCGGCCTCGGCCTGTTCGCCTGGGCCTGACGGAACCCGGATCCGCTGGCTCCTCCAGAACGCCGGACGGGGTTGCGCCCGGGCGGCTACCGGCATCCGGGGGCGCCTGCTAGAGCCGCGTCCTGCCCGATCCGGCGCCAAGTCCGGACGGGCCTCGCTTTCAGGGAAACGCCCGTGACCGCCTCCCCGCTGCCGGCCGACGGGCCGGATTCCGCCGCCGCCTGGCGACGCCTCGTCGTGGCCGTGCTGCTGTCGACCCTCGGCGGCGCCAGCATGTGGTCGGTCGTCGTGGTGCTGCCCGCCGTGCAGGCGGAGTTCGGCATCGCCCGCGCCGCGGCGTCGCTGCCCTACACGATGACGATGGTCGGATTCGCCTTCGGCGGCGTGCTGATGGGGCGGCTCGCCGACCGGTTCGGCGTCACCACCCCGCTGCTGATCGGCAGCGTCTGCCTCGCGATCGGGTTCGGGCTGTCGGCCCTGTCGGGCGGGCTCGCCGGCTTCACCCTCGCCCACGGGCTGCTCATCGGCGTCGGCAGTTCCTGCGCGTTCGGCCCACTGATGGCCGACATCTCGCTGTGGTTCGTGCGCCGGCGCGGCATCGCGGTCTCGCTCTGCGCCGCGGGCAACTACCTCGCCGGGACCCTGTGGCCGCCGCTGGTCCAGGCCGCGGTCGCGGCCTTCGGCTGGCGCCTGACCCAGCTCGGCCTCGGCCTGTTCTGCCTCGCCGCCATGGTGCCCCTCGCCCTGCTCCTGCGCGGCCCAGCGCCCGCCGTCGAGACGGCCGCCCCCGCGGGGCGGGACGGCGCACTCGGCGTGGCCTCGCCGCGGCTGGTGCAGGGGCTGCTGGTGCTGTCGGGCTTCGCCTGCTGCGTCGCGATGGCGATGCCGCAGGTCCACATCGTCGCCTATTGCGGCGACCTCGGCTACGGCGTCGCCCGCGGCGCCGAGATGCTGTCGCTGATGCTCGGCTTCGGCATCGTCAGCCGGGTCGGGTCCGGCTTCCTCGCCGACCGGATCGGCGGCGTCCGCACCCTGCTCCTCGGCGCCTCGCTCCAGGGCGTCGCCCTGGTCCTGTACCTGCTGTTCGACGGCCTGGTCTCACTCTACGTGGTCTCGGCCCTGTTCGGCCTGTTCCAGGGCGGGATCGTGCCGGCCTACGCGATCATCGTGCGTGAGATCTTCCCGGCCCGCGAGGCCGGCGGCCGGGTCGGCCTCGTCATCATGGCGACGCTGTTCGGCATGGCCTTCGGCGGCTGGGTCTCGGGGGTGATCTTCGATCTCAGCGGGACCTACGCCGCCGCCTTCGCGCACGGGATCCTGTGGAACCTCGTGCCGGTGTCGATCGGCCTGTGGCTGCTGGTCCGGCCGACCGAGCACGGGCGCGTCGCACCGGCCTGACCCCGGGCGCGCCGCATGCCTGCTCCCGCGGCGCGGCCATTCCCCCTGTGACGCGCCTGCGCCATGGTGGCCGGCATGACGCAGACCCTCGAACTCGGCCTCGACACCTTCGGCGACGTGACCGCGGCGCCGGACGGGACCCTCCTCCCGCACGCACAGGTGCTCCGCAACGTCGTCGCCGAGGCGGTGCAGGCCGAGGAGGCCGGCCTCGACTTCTTCGGCGTCGGCGAGCACCACCGCGAGGATTTTGCCGTCTCCTCGCCCGAGACCGTGCTCGCCGCCATCGCCGGGCGGACCCGGCGCATCCGGCTCGGCTCGGCCGTGACGGTACTGAGCTCGGACGATCCGGTCCGGGTGTTCCAGCGCTTCGCCACGCTCCAGGCGGTGTCGGAGGGGCGGGCCGAGGTCATCCTCGGGCGCGGCTCGTTCACCGAATCGTTCCCGCTGTTCGGCTACGCCCTCGACGATTACGAGACGCTGTTCGAGGACAAGCTCGACCTGTTCGCGGCGCTCCTCGCCGGCGGGGCGGTGACGTGGCGGGGCACCACCCGGGCGCCCCTGGACGGGCAGCGGGTGTTTCCGACCGTCGAGACGCCGCTGCGGACCTGGATCGGCGTCGGCGGCAGCCCGAACTCGGTGGTGCGGGCGGCGCAGTACGGCCTGCCGATGATGCTCGCGATCATCGGCGGCGCGCCCGGGCGCTTCCGCCCCCATGTCGACCTCTATCACCGCGCCTTCGCGGCGCTCGGCCGGCCGGTGCCGCCGTTCGGCGTCCACTCCCCGGGCTACGTCGCCGAGACCGACGCCCAGGCCCGCGAGGAGTTCTTTCCCGACTACAAGCGGATGCGCGACCGCATCGGCGCCGAGCGCGGCTGGCCGCCGATGGCCCGCGACGAGTTCGAGCACGAGGTTGCGCACGGCTCGCTCTATCTCGGCTCGCCCGAGACGGTGGCGCGCAAGATCGCCGCCACCGTGACGGCGCTGGGCCTGTCGCGGTTCCAGCTCAAGTACAGCGCCGGGCCGCTGGCGCACGAGCGGCTGATGCGCGGGATCGAACTCTACGGCACCCGCGTCGCCCCGCGGGTGCGTGCGATGCTGGCCGACGGCGTCACGTCTTCGGGGTCGAGACCCTGAGCAGCAGGGCCACCGGCAGCAGCCCCACCGCGACGATCAGCAGGGCGGCGACCGCGCCGTCCTCGTAGGTGCCGCGCGCCGCCTCGCCGTAGAGGTGGGTCGCCAGCGTCTCGACGTTGAGCGGGCGCAGCAGCAGGGTCGCCGGCAGTTCCTTGACGCAATCGACGAAGACCAGCAGCGCGCCGCTCAGCACGGCGGGGGCGGTGAGCGGCAGGTGGACCCGCGCCAGCGCGCCGCCGGGGCCGCGGCCGAGCACACGGGCGGCGTCGCCGAGCGAGCGCGGCACCCGGGCCAGCCCCGCCTCGCTGCTCCCGACCGTGATCGCGAGGAAGCGCACGACGTAGGCGTAGACCAGGGCGGTGCCGCTGCCGAGCCCGACCAGCGCGAGACCGGTGCCGGTGATCTGACGGCTCAGGGCGTCGAGGGCGCCGTCCAGCGCCGAGAGCGGCGGCATCAGCCCGATCGCCAGGATCGCGCCGGGCACCGCGTAACCGAGGGTGGCGCAGCGCAGCAGCGCGTCCCGCCACGCCGCGCCGCCCGCCGAGAGGAGGGGGCCGGCCGCGACCACGAGGCCGAGGCCCGTGGCGAAGAGCGCCGCCACGCCGGCATAGGCGAGGGTGGCCAGCGTCTCGCTGACGATCGCCGCGCTGAGGCCGGCGCTGCCGAGGCGCTCCAGCGCCGCGACCGCGAGGTAGCCCGCCGGCAGCAGGAACCCGACCGTCACCGGCGCGAGGCCGAGCCCGAGGGCGAGGAGGGCCGGGAGGCCCGACAGGCGCGTGCGGCTCATCCGCCGCGAGCGCTGGGCCGCTCCGGCATAGTGCCGGCGCCGGCGCGCAGCCCGCTCCACCGAGATCAGGGCCAGCACGAGGACGAGCATCACCAGGGCGATGCCGGCCGCGCCCGGCAGGTCCGAGCGGTTGACCCAGGTGGCGTAGATCGAGACCGTCAGGGTGCGCACCCCGAGGAATTCCGCCGCCCCGATGTCGTTGAGCGCCTCGAGCAGGGCGAGGCTGGCGCCGAGGGCCAGGGCGGGGCGGGCGAGCGGCAGGGCGACCCGGCGGAACACCGCCGCCGGCCCGAGCCCGAGGCTGCGGCCGGCCTCGATCAGGCTCGCCGACTGCATCAGGAACAGCGCCCGCACCGGCAGATAGACGTAGGGGTAGAGCACGAAGCCCAGCAGCAGGATGCAGCCCGGCAGCGAGCGCACGTCCGGCAGCACGAGGTCGCGCGGACGGGCGTAGCCGAAGAGCGCCCGCAGCCCGCTCTGGATCGGTCCGACCGGGTGCAGCAGGTCGAGATAGGCGTAGGCGACGATGTAGGTCGGCACCGCCAACGGCAGCAGCAGCGCCCAGTCGAGCAGCCGCCGGCCGGGGAACTCGTAGGCGGCGACGAGCCACGCCGCCCCCGCCCCGACCGCCACCACCACGAGTCCGACGCCGGCCAGCAGCAGCACCGTGTCGCGCACCGCCTGCGGCAGCACGTAGGCGAGGAGGTGTGGCCACAGCCCGCTCGATCCCCGCAGCGCCTCGACGGCGAGCGAGGCGAGCGGCGCGAGCACGAGCAGGGCGGCGAAGCCCGCCACCAGGGCCCAGACCCGCGGGCTCCAGGCGGCCGGACCGGCCGCGCGCAGGCGCGGGGCGAGGCGGCCCAGCGCGGCACGCTCCGTCGGCATGGCAGCCGGGTCCCGCCGGCTACTTGTCGAAGCCGACCTTGTCGACGAGCAGGCTCGCGGCCTTGCGCCGGCGGGCGATCTCGACGAGCGGCGTGGCGTCGATCTTGAGCGGGCCGAGTTCGGCGAGCAGCGGGTCGACCGGCGCGCCGGGCTTCACCGGATACTCGTAGTCGGCCTTGGCGTAGAGGCCCTGCGCCTCGTCGGAGACGAGGTATTCGAGCAGCTTGACCGCGTTGTCGCGGTTCGGGGCGGACTTCGCCACCACGGCGCCCGACACGTTGACGTGGGTGCCGCCGCCCTCGAAGACCGGCAGCGCCACCGTGATGCCGTCGCCCCACTTCTTCTGCTCGGGGCCGCCGCGGCCGCTGCGCATCAGCCCGACATAGTACGAGTTCGCCAGACCGATGTCGCAGAGGTCCGCGACGATGTCGCGGGCGACGTCGCGGTCGCCGCCGCCGGCCTTGCGGGCGAGGTTGTCCTTCAGCCCGCGCAGCCACGCCTCGGCCTTCTCCTCGCCGTGCTTCACGAGATAGGCGGCGATCAGCGCGGTGTTGTAGGGATGCTGGCCCGAGCGCAGGCAGACCTCGCCCTTGTACTTGGGGTCGGCGAGGCTCTCGTAGGTGATGCCGTCGAGCCCCTTGAGGCCCGGCTTGGCGTAGGCGACCCGGGCGCGGATCGACAGGGCGAGCCAGCGGCCCTCGGGGTCGCGCAGGGAGGCCGGCACCGCCGCCTCGATCGCCGGCGAGCGCACCGGCTGGGCGAGGTCCTTGTCGACCAGCTCGATCAGGTTGCCGATGTCGACGGTCATCAGCACGTCGGCCGCCGAGCGCGCGCCCTCGGCGGCGACCCGCTCGGCGAGGCCCTTGTCGACGAACACCGTGTTGACCTTGACGCCGGACTTCGCCGTGAAGGCGTCGAGGAGCGGGCGGATCAGGCCGGGCTCGCGGGTGGTGTAGAGGTTGACCTCGCCGGAGGCCGGGGCGGGGGCCTGCGCGCGGGCGGGGCCGCAGACGAGCGCGGCGAGCGTCAGCAGACCCAGGGCGAAGCGATGGCGTGACAAGGCGGATGTCTCCACGGAGAGGCACCCCGTAGAGAGACAGAACGGCCATGAAAGCAAGCACAATATATTAGACTTGTTTCAATGTAAAGCTGTTCGACTTGACTCAGCAGCGTCACGTCCGGCGCGCGACTTTAATCCTCGTCGGGCAGCACGAGGACGGATTCCGGACTCAGCGTCACGCCGGCGGCGTCGCCGGCGCCGTAGGGGCCGCGCCCGGCGAGGCGCGCGCGCAACGGCGCGTCGAGGCCCGGCACCGCGAGGTGGAGCAGGGTCGCGGCGCCGAGGAAGGTCCGGCGCAGCACCCGGGCGGGCGTCCCGCTCCCCGGCGGCCCGGCCACCACCGCCTCGGGCCGCAGGCAGACCCGCAGGCGGACGCCCTCGGAGAAGCCCGGCGCCGGCACCGGCCCGAGCGGCGTCGCCACGGCGCCGTCCCGGCAGGTTCCGGGGATCTCGGCGGCGTCGGCGAGGAAGCGGGCGGCGAAGAGGCTGGCCGGGCGGCGATACAGCGTTTCGCCGCTCGCCACCTGCACGATGCGGCCGCCGCGCATCAGCGCGACCCGCGAGGCCACCGCCAGCGCCTCCTCGGGATCGTGGGTGACCAGCAGCGCGGTGGTGCCGGTGCGGCGCAGCAGCGCCACGGTGTCCTCCCGCACCCGGTCGCGCATCCGCCGGTCGAGGTTGGAGAACGGCTCGTCGAGGAGCAGCAGACGTGGCCGCGGCGCGAGCGCCCGCACGAGCGCGACGCGCTGCTGCTCGCCGCCCGACAGGGTCGGCGGGTAGCTCTCGGCGAGGGCCGCGAGGCCGACCTGGGCCAGGAGGTCGAGGGCCGGGTCGCCGTCCGCCCGCGTCCGCCCGGCGAGGCCGAAGCGGACGTTCTGCGCCACCGTGAGGTGGGGAAACAGGGCGTAGTCCTGGAACATCAGGCCGACGCCGCGGGACTCCGGCGGCACCGACGGGCCGGCCCCGGCCACCACCTGCCCGTCGATGGCGATGCGGCCGCGGGACGGCTGCTCCAGCCCGGCGACGATGCGCAGGAGGGTGCTCTTGCCGCAGCCGGAATCGCCGAGCAGCGCCACCACCTCGCCGGGCCGGACCTCCAGCGACACGCCGTCGAGGGCCTGCACCGCGCCGAAGCGGCAGGCGACGTCCTCGATCGCGAGGGCGGGAGGAGGGGTCATGGAGCGGCCTCGGCGCGGGGAGCGCGGCGCCCCGTTCTGGCACAGGCCGATGCCGGAGCCGCGGCGCGTGGTCAATCGCGCGTTAAACCGATCGGTCGAATGCTGCGCTCGACGCCGCGATTCGCCGTCAGGCGACGATGCGGCCCGACTTGAACGCGACCCAGGGTTATGCGTATGCGTCAGCACGCGAACGAAGCCGGCACCGTGGTGCCGTTCCGGCGCTCCCGTGCCGTTCCGATCCCGGCTTCCGGGGCGTTCGACCCCGATCTCGGTCCCGGCCCCGTCGTGGCCGCAGCCCGCCGCGACCAGCGCCGGCTGATGGACACGGTCTACGAGGCCGGCAGCCTGCCGGTCGCGGCCGGCGACCGGGCGACCAAGCTCCTCGCCTCCCGCCTGCAGGTCTACGGCTTCCTCACGATCGAGGAGGTGGCCGAGGACGGCGCCGCCCGCCGCCTGCGCCCGTCCGAGGCGGTGCGCGCGACGCTGGACCGGCCGTGGCGGCTGTCGCGCTCGTCCTGCGGCGTCAGCCTGTCGGTGCCGATCCCGGCCCGCGACGGCTTCCTGTTCGAGCCCACCGCGCACCCGGCTTAAATGGAAACTGACTCCAAGCAACTGATTTGGCGGTCGAATTCCAAAGCGCGGGATCCCCTCTCCCGAGTGGGAGAGGGGTAGGGGTGAGGGTGGAGACGGTTCAGGATAAAACACGAGAAGTTGAGCTGCGCAGCTCAACCCTCACTATTCCATTCTGAACCCGAGCCACCCTCACCCCCGGCCCCTCTCCCACTCGGGAGAGGGGAGGCGCGGGTCTGTTTCATTTCCTAACAGCCACGTAAGGACGAGCGCCAGTCAGACTGCTCCAAAGCGGTGAACCTGCCGCCCCAGGCCAAAGAAATTGACTTTCGGGGCGGGATCATCGACATCGGCGCCCGCCGCGCGGCCCTCCGGGCCGGCCCCGGATCTGTGCATGACGAGCCTCGCCGCCGGGCGCCGCCCCGGCCTCGCCGCCGTGGCGGGCGCCTACGCCGACTCCCTCCTCTCCCTCGGCGCCCGCAGCCACGCGACCGCCTGCGCGCTGCTGTTCGCCCTCGCCCTCGTCTGCTTCCTGCCGGGCTTCGCCTCGCTCCAGCCGATGGACCGCGACGAGCCGCGATTCGCGCAGGCCTCCAAGCAGATGCTCGAGACCGGCGACCTCGTCGACATCCGCTTCCAGGGCGAGGCCCGGCACAAGAAGCCGGTCGGGATCTACTGGGCCCAGGCCGCCGTGGTCTCGGCCGCCGAGCGCCTCGGCGTGCCGGAGGCCCGCACCACCATCGCGCTCTACCGCCTCCCCTCGCTCGCCGGCGCGGTCGCGGTCGTGCTGCTGAGCTACTGGGCGGCGCTCACCTTCCTGCCCCGGCGCCTCGCCTTCCTCGCCGCCGCCCTGGTCTGCGCCTCCGCCATGCTCGGCGCCGAGGCGCGGCTGGCCAAGACCGACGCGCTCCTCACCGCGACCACGGTCGCCGCCATGGGAGCGTTCGCCCGGGCGTGGCTGTCGCGCGAGGCCCGGCTCGGCTGGGGCACCGCCCTGGTTTTCTGGCTCGCGGTCGCGCTCGGCATCCTGGTCAAGGGACCGATGGTGCCGCTCTTCGCCGGCCTCGCGGCGCTGGCGCTGTCGGTCAAGGCGCGCTCCGGCGCGTGGCTGGCGCGGCTGCGCCCGCTGCCCGGCCTCGCCCTCGTGCTGGTGCTGGTGGCGCCCTGGTTCGTCGCCATCGCGCTGCGCAGCCACGGCGCCTTCTTCGGCGAGGCGGTCGGACACGACATGCTCGGCAAGGTCGGCACCGCCCAGACCCAGCACTGGGCGCCGCCCGGTACCTACCTGCTGGTGATCTTCGCGACCTTCTGGCCCGCCGCCGCCTTCGCCGCCATGGCGCTCCCGTTCGCCTTCGCCCGGCGCCGCGACGACGCGGTCGCGTTCCTGATCGCCTGGGTCGTCCCGTCCTGGCTCGTCTTCGAGGCGGTGCCGACGAAGCTGCCGCACTACGTCCTGCCGCTGTGCCCGGCGCTGGCGATCCTCGCCGTGATGGCGGTGGCCGCCGGGGCGGTGCACCGCGACCGGCCGGGCGCGCGCCTCGTCGCGCTGCTGGTGCCGCTGATCCCCCTCGGGCTGATCCTCGGCCTCGGCTTCGCCGGCTGGCGCCTCGACGGCGCCGTCCCGGCGGCCGGCCTCGCCGCCCTCGCGGTGGCGCTCGCCGTCGCGGCGCTGGCGTGGCGGCTGTTCGCCGACGGCGCGCCCGAACGGGCGCTCGCCGTGGCGGTCATCGCTGGCGCCGTCGCCGGGCCGGCGGTGTTCGGTCTGGTCCAGCCGGCCCTGGCCGCGCTGAAGGTGTCGCCGCGCCTCGCCGCCCTGCGCGGGACGCTGCCGTGCCGGCCGCTCGTCGCCACCCTCGGCTACCGCGAGCCGAGCCTCGTCTTCCTGACCGGGACCGACCTCGACATGCTGGAGACCGCCCCCGAGGCGGCGTCGTTCCTCGCCGGCGGCGGCTGCCGCCTGCTCTACGTCGAGGACCGCTTCGCCGGTGCCTTCGCGACGGCCACGGCCTCGACCGGCCTCGCGCCGGCGCAAGTTGGGCGCGTCACCGGGTTCAACATCAACGGCGGCAAGCCGGTCGGCCTCACCGCCTACGCGGTGACGCCGTGACCGAGATCGTCCCCATCGACGCCGAGAAGCTGGCGACGCCGCCGGCCGCGCCCTCCGCCGCCGGGATGCGCCTGAGCGTGGTCGTGCCGGTGCGCAACGAGGCGGCCAACATCGCGCCGCTCGCCGCCGAAATCGCGCAAGCCTGCGCGCCGCTCGCCCCGTTCGAGATCGTCTACGTCGACGACGGCTCGGGCGACGGCACCGCGACGGCTCTGGCGGAGGCGGCGCGCCGCCACCCGATGCTGCGGGTCGTGCGCCACAAGGCGAGCTGCGGCCAAAGCGCGGCGGTGCGCTCGGGCGTCCTTGCGGCCCGCGGCGCCGTGGTGGCCACCCTCGACGGCGACGGCCAGAACGATCCGGCCTTCATCCCGGCCCTGGTCGCGGCGCTGGACGCGGCCGGGCCGCGGGCCGGCCTCGCCCAGGGCCAACGGATCGGGCGCAAGGACGGCCGGCTCAAGACCCTGCAATCGCGCATCGCCAACGGGGTGCGCGGCCGCATCCTCAACGACGCCACCCGCGACACCGGCTGCGGCCTGAAGGTGTTTCGCCGCGCGGTCTATCTCGGGCTGCCGTATTTCGACGCCCTGCACCGCTTCATGCCGGCGCTGGTCGCCCGCGAGGGCTTCCGGGTGGTCCATGTCGACGTGGTCGACCGGCCGCGGATGAGCGGGCAGTCGAATTACGGCCTGTTCGACCGGCTCTGGGTCGGCATCCTCGACCTCGCCGGGGTGTGGTGGCTGATCCGCCGCCGGCGCCGTGTGCCGGAGCTGGCCGGCGGCGAGGGGGAGGCGGGCTGATGGTCGCCGACATCATGCACGGGCTCGGCGCCTATCTGGCGTCGCTGTTCGCCGGCCCGGTCGACCTCGTGGTGCTGGTCGGGCTGCTCGGGCAGGCGCTGTTCACCGCCCGGTTCCTGGTACAATGGGTCGCCAGCGAGCGGGCCGGGCGCAGCGTGATCCCGGTTTCGTTCTGGTTCTTCTCCCTCGGCGGCTCGGCGGTGCTGCTCGGCTACGCGCTCTACCGGCGCGACCCGGTGTTCATCCTCGGCCAGAGCCTCGGCACGGTGATCTACCTGCGCAACCTCGCGCTGGTGTTCCGCGAGAAGCGCGAGCGCGGCGGCTGACGGCGCCCCGCCGCCTGCGGTAGGATCGGACGGTCCGCGACGGGAGACAGCGCATGAGCGAGCGACCGACCTGCCGGGTGGTGCGCGCCGAGCCGGATTACGTCGGCAAGCAGGGCCTGACCTACACCCCGGCGATCTCGGCCGAGTCGGTCGGCGCCGCCGGGATCCACCTGCAGCTCGTCTCGATGCCGCCGGGCGCCCGCGCGAAGGCGCACCGTCACGCATCGCACGAGACGGCGCTCCACGTCCTCTCGGGGGTAGCGGGCATGTGGTACGGCGACGACCTGTCCGAGCACATGTGGACCCGTCCGGGCGACTTCGTCTACATCCCGGCCAACGTCCCGCACCTGCCCTACAACGCCAGCCGCACCGAGACCTGCACGGCGGTGATCGCCCGGACCGACCCGAACGAGCAGGAGAGCGTGGTGCTGATGCCCGAACTCGACGCCCTGCGGCCGCCGGGCGCGGACCCGATGGCCGACGAGTGACATGGTTTTCGGACGATCAGTTCCGAAAACCATGTCACCAGCCCGCGCGGCGCCTGAGCGACGCCGGTTTCCACATCGCGAAGCGATCAGCCGGAAGCCGTATGAACCCGCGAAGGCGCGCCCGGCCCGGATCGTCGTCGCTGGGGAACAGAGGAACTGGCGGAGAGGGAGGGAGTCGCCCCGACGGGCGTCATGCGGCGCCGCGGGCGGCGAGCGAGCCGGCGAGGCTGACGCGGCGCGTCGCCGGCGCGCGGGCCTCCGCCGGGCGGGTGCGGGTCCGGGACTGGGCGTAGAGGACCGAACCGGCGACCCCGGCGACCTGGACGAGGTCGAACTCCTCGCAGGTCGCGGCGACCCGCAGCCCGATCGCGTGCAGGTGGCTCTTGCTGTAGAGGTAGGAGGCGAGGCGCGCCCGGGTGCGCGGCGGGATGCCCGCCACGATCGCGTCCACCTCCTCGCGGTCGCCCCGGTAGATCGCGCCCAGCGTCTCCAGCGGGACCGGGCATTCGGCGTCGGACGTCAGTTCGGGACGAAGCTGCGGCTGCGGCATCGGAGGATCCTGTTACTCACTCTTTCCCAAAGGCTCCGTCAGGGAGATTAATAGAGTGTTAACAGGACCCGGGGGCATTCTGATTTTGCGAAATCGGAGACTATTTTATGCCACACCACGGAACCGAAGCGTGGCCTTGGCGTTCTCTCCTTTGCGACGGTCTAGGCCGGTTAGCTGCCTGATGCTTCGCAGGGCCGGAATCGCGCCCAGCAAATCTGATTTCGTGGGGTCTCCGGAGGGATGGCGCTGCGTCACGGCCGGTGAATAGGGTCGATCCACAAAACCGTCTCGGGACGCTCGACCGGCTCGATGTCGGTGATGTTGACCACCACGGCCTCGTTGTCGGAGCGCACGAGGACGCATTCCAGCGGCTGGTCGGGCGAGGCGTTGATCTCCTGGTGGGGGACGTAGGGCGGCACGTAGATGAAATCCCCCGGCCCCGCCTCGGCGACGAATTCCAGCCGCTCGCCCCAGCGCATGCGGGCCCGCCCGCGCACCACGAAGATGACGCTCTCCAGCGCCCCGTGATGGTGGACGCCGGTCTTGGCGTCGGGTTCGATCGCCACCGTGCCGGCCCAGATCTTCTGCGCCCCGACGCGGGCGTGGTTGATCGCCGCCTGCCGGAACATCCCGGGTGTCTGCGCGGTGTTCGGGTCGAGGCGGTCGCCCGCGATCACCTGGACGCCGTCGTGCTTCCAGCGCGGCGCGCCGTCGGACGGGGAGGGGTGGTCGTGGTCGTGATCGTGGGGATGATGCGGGTCGCTGTGCATGGCGCTCTCCGGGGCGGCCGCGTGGATGCGGCACCTCCCTCATCCTGGGCCCGCCGAGCCCGCGGCGCCAAGCCCTACCGGCTCCGACGCCGCCGCCATAATGTTTGTTAAAAAGAACGGATCTTCCCGCGCGGGCGGTGTGCCCCACGGAAGGCGCGGCCCGGGTTCCAGTTTGGACGAGTAAAAAGAAGGTGATTTTGCCGGGGCCGGGACCAGCGAGAACGTTGCTCTCTTTCAAGCTGTTCTACAGAAAGAACATCTTGCTTGACACCGAGCCCTGCTCCGACGAGGATCCGGGCGTGCTTCGGGACCGGTCCGGCCCGGGGCGCCGCGGTGCCGGGAGACGGTTCCCCCGCGTCGGTGCGGGCCCGGATGCTCCGCGCGATCTGGAGATTGTGATGCGAACGACCCGAGGGTGGGCCCCGGGCCGAGCCCACGCGGCCCGGCAGCGGGCCCGCGCGGCCAGGGACCGCTGTCGGCCCCGCGCCTGACCGTCCCGAACCTTTCCCGAGATTCCGCGCCGGCCTCGATCCGGCGCCTCGCCGGCCCGACGCGCGCCGGCGGCAGGAGACCCGTGCCATGCAATCAGCCCGCATCGTCGAGATCGGCGAGACCTCCGCCGGCATCGTCGTCCCGGAGCCCGGCGGCTTCCGCTTCTTCTCCGCCCACCCGGATTACCACGCCCTCGAAGGGCGGATCTTCCGCAGCCCCCGTCACGCCACCCGCGCGGCGACCGAATTGCGGACCCGCCGGGGCCCGCGGCGCAGCACCCACTGATCCACGCCACACCCAGGACAGCGAAGCCCCGGAACGGCACCGTTCCGGGGCTTCGTCGCAGGTGGAGGGGGGCGAGGCCGCCTCAGCGGTTGCGGGCGAGCAGCAGGATCCAGCCGATCCCGATCGTCAGCACCAGGATGCCGATGGTGGCGAAGGCCGGGGTGCCGTGCTCCATCAGTCTCGGGGCGAGCTGGGTCGCGAAGGCGGCGACGACGAGGCCGACCGCGACGCGGGCCGCCGCCCGCTCGATGCCGCGGGTGAGCTTGTCCATCCCCTTCAGCTCGATCTCGACCGTGACCCGGCCCTGCTTGAGCCGCACCAGCATCAGGTGGATCAGCGTCGGCAGTTCCGAGGCGGCGCCGAACAGGCCGGTCGCCAGCCCCTCGAAGCGCGGCTTGAGGTCCTTGAGGCTGAGGCGCGCCCGCATGGTGCGCTTCACCGTCGGGCCCGCCGCGGCGAACAGGTCGAAGTTCGGGTCGAGCTGGCGCATCACCCCGTCCGCCGTCACGAGGCCCTTGAACAGGATCGCGAGGTCGGTCGGCATGGCGAGGTCGTTCTCCCGCGCCATGGTCATGAAGTCGGTCAGCACGAGGCCGAGATTGAGCGACGGTCCGTTGTGGCGGGTGACGAAGGCCTGGGACGCCGCCTCCAGCCGGGTCAGGTCGGGGTTGCTGGCGCCGGTCCAGTCGAGCAGCACCGCCATCAGCCCGTCGGCATCCTCCTTCAGCATCGAGCCGATCAGGATCAGGAGCTGCGACCGGCGCCGCTGCGACAGCCGCCCGACGATGCCGAAATCGATGAAGCCGATGCGGTTGCCCGGCAGCGCCAGCAGGTTGCCCGGATGCGGGTCGGCGTGGAACACGCCCTCGATCAGGGCCATCTGCAGGAAGGCGTCGGTGCCGCGCTGGGCGAGCACCACCTTGTCGAGGCCGGCCTCGTCGAGGCGCCGGCCGTCGGTCGGCGGGATGCCGTGCATGAATTCCTGCACCAGCACCCGCTCGGAGGTCCATTCCCAGTAGATCTTCGGGAAAACGATGTCGTCGCGGTCGGCGAATTGCGACGCCAGCAGCTCGCAGTTGCGCGCCTCGTTGTTGAGGTCGAGCTCCTCGCGCAGGCCGTTGGCGATGTGGCGCATCTGCTCGTGCGGCCGGTAGCGGGCCATCTCCGGCCACTCGGTCTCGACGATCCGGGTAGCGTGCGACAGGAGCCGCAGGTCGGCCTCGATGATCTTCTGCAGGCCCGGCCGCCGGACCTTGACGATCACCTCCTCACCGCTCTCCAGCCGCGCCCGATAGACCTGCGCGATCGAGGCCGACGCGATCGGGTTGATGTCGAACTCGGAAAAGATCTGTTCCGGCGGAGCGCCGAGATCGGCCTCGAGCTGCGGGCGGATCACCTCCCACGGCACCGGCGCGACCTTGTCGTGCAGCTTGGCGAGTTCCTCGGTCCATTGCGGCGCCAGCAGGTCGGCGCGGCTCGCCAGCACCTGCCCGAGCTTGATGAAGGTCGGCCCCAGCGCCTCGATCGCCCGCCGCAGCCGCTCGGGCTGGGACAGCCGGGTCAGGTCGACCGCCGGGGTGCTGCGCCAGGCGAGGCGCGGGATCGCCCGCAGCCCGAGCCGGTCCACGACCTTGTTGACCCCGAACCCGATCAGGATTCCGGCGATCTCCTGGAGGCGCTGGCGGTCACGCGCGGCGACGAAGGCGGTTTTCAGCATGGGTGCATCCGGACGGGCCGCCTGTCGTGAAGTGCGATGGTCGACGGGATCCCGGGCCCGGGCCCGGTCCTGTCGTTGCATGGTCTGGCCGCGGGGCTGGTCTACGGCGCCACCTGGGCGGGACTTGGGCGGTGCTGGAGGATTCCACCGGACCGAGCGTGGCTATTGTCCGCGCCGGGTTTGGGCGGCGAACCGCACCGCCTCCTCGGCGGCCCGGAACAGCGCCCTGGCCTTGTTGACGCATTCCTGCTGCTCGGATTCGGGGTCGGAATCGTGCACGATCCCGGCCCCGGCCTGGACGTGCATCCGCCCATCCTTCACCACCGCGGTGCGCAGGACGATGCAGGTGTCCATCTGCCCGTCGGCGCCGAAATAGCCGATGCAGCCGCCATAGGGCCCGCGCTTCTCCCGCTCCAGCTCGTCGACGATCTGCATCGCCCGCACCTTCGGGGCGCCCGAGACCGTGCCGGCGGGAAACCCCGCCGCCAGGGCCGCCAGGGCGTCGTGGCGCGGGTCGAGCCGGCCCTCGACGTTCGACACGATGTGCATGACCTGGCTGTAGTATTCGAGGAAGAACGAATCGGTGACCCGCACGCTGCCGATCTCCGACACGCGCCCGACGTCGTTGCGGCCGAGGTCGAGCAGCATCAGGTGCTCGGACCGCTCCTTGGGGTCGGCGAGCAGGTCGTCGGCGAGCGCCCGGTCCTCCTCCGGCGTCGCGCCGCGCCGCCGGGTGCCGGCGATCGGCCGGATCGTCACCGCGCCGTCGCGCACCCGCACCAGGATCTCCGGCGACGAGCACACGATCTGGAAGCCGACGAAGTCGAGGTAACACAGGAACGGCGCCGGGTTGACCCGCCGCAGCGCCCGGTAGAGGGCGAAGGCCGGCAGCGCGAACGGCGCCTCGAAGCGCTGCGACAGCACCACCTGGAAGATGTCGCCGGCGGCGATGTACTCCTTGGCCCGGGCGACCATGCCGCGAAACGCGTCGGGCGCGGTGTTCGAGACCGGGGCGGGGACCGGGATCTCCGCCGGGTTGATCCGCGCCTCGACCGGCAGCGGGCCTTCGAGGGCGTCGGCGACCCGTTCCAGGCGGGCCAGCGCCGCCTCGTGCGCGGCCCGGAACGGCCGATCCGGCTGCGGCCGGACCGGGGCGACGACGCTGATCTCGTCGCGCACGGCGTCGAACACCACCATCACGGTCGGCCGCATCAGAATCGCGTCCGGCACGCCGATCGGGTCGGGGCCGGGGGCGCCGAGGCGCTCCATCTCCCGCACCATGTCGTAGCCGAGATAGCCGAACAGGCCCGCGGCCATCGGCGGCAGGCCGGGCTCGGCGGGAATCGCGCTCTCGGCGATCAGCGCCCGCAGGGCCACCAGCGGCGGGCGGTCGTCGGGAACGAACGCGGCGAGGTCCGGCAGGGCGGCGCGGGAGGCCCGCCCGCCCTCGCAGCGCCAGATCAGGTCCGGGTCGAGGCCGATCATCGAGTAGCGCCCCCGCGCGGCGCCGCCCTCGACCGATTCGAGCAGGAAGGCCGGGCCGCCCTCGACGGCGCGCAGCTTCAGGAAGGCGGCGACGGGGGTTTCGAGATCCGCGACCAGGACGGTGCGCAGCAGGACGGGGCGCCCCTCCGCGTAGGCGGAGGCGGCGTCCTCGGGCGTCGGCAGGACCAGCATCGGGATCGCTCAGCTCTCGCCGCCGATGGCGCGGCGGAACAGGGCCTCGTTGACCGAGACGCCGGCCTGCTTCTGCACGTCGGCGAGGTACTCGGCCAGGATGTCGTCGGCGAGCGCGGTGCGGTACTGCTGCTCCACGCCACCGGCGGCGGGCGCCGTGGCGACGAAGGCCGGCACCGTGGCGCCGGTGACCCGGAACACCACCCGGCCGCTGCCGGCCGCCGCCGAGCCGGCCTTGCCGACCGGCGTCGCGAAGATGCGCCCGACGGTCTCGGTCGAGAGCCCGTCCTTGCCGCGGTTGCGGGCGAGGTCGGCGACCTCCTGGGCCTCGACGCCGAGGGAAGCGGCCACCGCCTCGACGGCCTCGCCCTTGTCGAGGCGCTCCACCGCCTCGCGGGCCTTGGCCGACAGGCGCCGGCCGATCTCGTCGGCCTTCCACTGCGCCGCGACGGCGTCGCGCACCTCGTCCAGCGGCTTGTCGTGGGCCGGGTCGACATGGGTGACGTCGTACCAGATGTAGCCGCCGTCGCGGGTGCGCAGGGCCTCGTTGTCGGCCCCCATCTCGGAGCGGAACAGGGCGGCGAGCGTCGTGTCCTTGTCGGGGATGCCGGCGACAGGGTTGCCCTGCTTGTCGCGGCCCTGGGCGTCCACCGCCGGCAGCGCGATCAGCGGCAGGCCGCGCTCTTTCGCGATGTCGGCGAGCGGCTTGGCGCCGGCGCGCTCGTCCTCGACCGCGTCGTGGGCCTTGTCGAGGCCGTCGACGGCGCGCTCGCGGGCGATCTCGGCGCGGATCTGGCCCGCCACCTCGTCGAACGGCCTGACCGAGCCGGGCTGGACCGCGGCGACGCGCAGCAGCACGCTGCCGAACCGGCCCTGGACCGGGGCGCTGACCGTCTCCGGCGCCAGCGCGAAGGCGGCCTCGGCGACGGCGGGGTCGTACAGCTCGGCCCGGGTGACGGTGCCGAGGTCGAGGGCCTTGGCGTCGAGGCCGCGCTCGGTCGCGACCGCCTCGAACGTCGCCGCGCCCGAGCGGATGCGCTCCAGCGCCGCGGCGGCGTCGGCCTCGTTGGGGAAGACGATCTGCTGGATCGTGCGGCGCTCGGGCGTGCCGAACTTGCCCTGCTCGGCCTCGTAGCGGGCGCGGGCGTCGGCCTCCGGCACCGCATCGGGCTTGGCGAGCGCGGCGGGGTCGAGGACGAGCAGGGAAACCGTGCGGGTTTCCGGCGCCCGGAACGCGCTCTTGCGGTCGTTGTAGAACGCCGTGATCTCCTCGTCGGTCGGAGCCGGCACCTCGCCGGCGGCGCTCTCGGGCAGCGTCATCACGGCGGCGCTGCGGCGCTCGGCGTTGTAGCGGTGGATCGCCTCGCGGGCGGCGAGGGGCACCGGCAGGTCGGCGGTGACCGCCTCGGCGAGCTGGAGCCGGGCGGCGACCGCGCGCTGCTCCTGCACGAAGCCGGCCTCGGTCAGCCCGGCCTGCCGCAGGGTGTCGCGGAACGCGTCGACGCTGAAATTGCCGTCCGGCCCCTTGAAGGCCGGCTCCTCCTGGATCAGCCGGATCACGGCGGCGTCCGACACCCGCAGGCCCATCTCGCGGGTCTTCTGGTCGAGGGTCGCCTCGGTGATGAGGTGGCCGAGCACCTGCCGGTCGAGGCCGAGCGCCCGGGCCTGATCGGGCGTGAGGCTGCGGCGGGTCTGGCGGGCGAGGCGCTGGAGCTGGTTCTGGTAGGCGGTGCGGACCGCCTCGGTGCTGATCTGGGTGCTGCCGACGGTCGCGACCGCATTGCTGCCGCCGCCGCGGAAGATGTCGCCGATGCCGAAGATCGCGAGGCCGACGATCAGCATGCCGAAGACGATCGTGACCACGATCTTGCCGAGCCAGCTCTGGCTGGCGGCGCGGAATCCCTGCAGCATCGCGTTCCTCGAAGGCGCCCCGGATGCCGGGGCCTCTGTGTCCTGGACCTGTCGCGCCCGCGATAGACCATTCGGAGCCGCCCGGGAAGCGCGCGGCCGCCGGCGGTTTGCGCCCCGGGGAGGGGTCTGTTACGGCCGCGGTTCGGGCTTCAGGGAGCGAGAGATGACGAGCGATCGGCCGCGGCCGCTGGTGGCGGGCAACTGGAAGATGAACGGCACCCGCGGGTCGCGGGGCGTCGTCGAGGCGGTCCGCGACGGGGTCGACCCGGCGCTGGCGGCCCGCATCGACGTGCTGGTCTGCCCGCCCGCGACCCTGATCGGCGCCTTCGCCGAGGCGGTGGCGGGCTCGGCGGTCCGCATCGGCGGCCAGGACGTGCACCCGGCGGCGAGCGGCGCCCATACCGGCTGCGTCTCGGCCGAGATGCTCGCCGATTGCGGCGCCAGCCACGTCATCGTCGGCCATTCCGAGCGCCGCGCCGACCAGCACGAGACCGATGCCGAGATCCGCGACAAGGCGCTCGCTGCCCGCCGCGCCGGCCTGATCGCGATCATCTGCGTCGGCGAGACCCGGGCCGAGCGCGAGGCCGGCCACACCCTGTCGGTGGTGTCGAGCCAGCTCGCCGGCTCGCTGCCCGACGGCGCCGCCGCGGCCGACACGGTGATCGCCTACGAGCCGGTCTGGGCGATCGGCACCGGCCTCACCCCGACCCCGGCCGACGTCGCCGAGGTCCACGCCCTGATCCGGCGCGAGCTGGTGGCGAAGCTCGGCGAGGAGGGCAGGGGGGTCCGCATCCTCTACGGCGGCTCGGTCAAGCCCGGCAACGCCGCCGAGCTGATGGCGGTCGAGAACGTCGACGGGGCCCTGGTCGGCGGCGCGAGCCTCAAGGCCGAAGATTTTCTCGGGATCGCCGCGGCGTATCGCTGACGGGCCGGCGCCGGTCCATCCTTGCAGTTCCCTGCGGATGAGACGGGGCAGCGGTCGTCTGTGCCCAGTCTAGTCTTCGAGGGCGGTTTTCGACGAGGCGCGGGTCTCCCTCTCCCACTCGGGCTTGCAGATTCACACTTCGCCTCTGAAGACCAACCCCTTGTCAATGCTCGCGCTTTCTCCTCCCCCTTGTGGGGAGGGGTTAGGGGTGGGGGTGGCGCCGCGTAGAGCGCGGCGGTGCCACCTGCACCACCCCCACCTCCGGCTCCTCCCCACAAGGGAGAGGAGAGGCGCGCGGTTTTCATAGGGTGAGAACGATCAGACGGAGATGTGTGAAAGCGATAGCCCACTCGGGAAAAGCGATAGCCCACTCGGGAGAGGGGATCCCGCGCTCTAAAACTTGACTTTGAGATCAGTCGTTTAGAGCCATTTCCGGATCACGGCTCCGACGTCGGGCAGATCCCCTTCAGGGCCGCCCACTCCTCCGGCGGCATGATCCGCCGGGCCGGCGCCTCGGGGCCGGCCTGGGCGCGGATCGCCGCCGCCCGCTCGCGGGTGACGGGGTGGCTGCGCAGCCAATCGAGGCTGCCGCTCTCCTTGTCGTCACCGGCGATGCGTTCGAGGATGTCGGCGAGCGCGGCGCCGTTGCCGCCGGCCCGTCCCATCAGGTCGACCGCGTAGGCGTCGGCCGCCCGCTCGGCGTCGCGGCTGTAGCCCGCCGACAGCAGCGCCTCGCCGACCGCCACCACGATGGTCGAGCCGGTGAGGTCGCCGAGCACGAGGCTGAGCAGGAACGAGGTGCCGGAGGAGCGGATCAGCGAGCGCGTCGGGTCGCGCACGCCGACATGGCCGAGTTCGTGCGCCAGGATCGCCGCGACCTCGTCGGGCGAAGTGGCCCGGGCGATGAGGTTCGACAGCAGGATCACCCGGGCGCCCGGCAGCGCGAGGGCGTTGGCCATGCCGTGGCGGCGCACGCCGACCGCGAGATCCGCCGGCAGGGCGCCGCCCGCCGGCGCCGCCGCAACGAGCCGGGCCACCAGACGGTCGAGGGCCGCACGCCCGGCCGGCTCGGCGCAGGCCGGCGGGTTGCCGAGCAGCCGCAGCACCTGCGGCTCGACCGCGGCGCCCAGCCGCGACTCGACGGCGTCCGGCACCAGCGGGGCGAGGACGCGGGCGAGGTGCGGCACCCCGAACAGCGCGACGAGCAGCACCGACACCCCGGCGGCGACCGACCACAGCACGAGGCGCAGGACGCTGCCCGCTTCCTCTCGCCGGTGAAGATCGGGGGAACGCTGCGCCAGGGCGGCGGCGAGCGCCGCGTCCGAGAACTCGACCCGCTCCGCCGCCCCGGCCGGGCCGACCCGCATCAGCGGCGGCACCGAATCGCCGGCCCGCAGGTCGAGGGGGTTCCAGTCCCGGGTCAGGTCGGAGCCGTCGATCCGGAGGCGGTCGTCGAGGCGCAGCGACACCGGATGCGGCCGGGCGCTGGTGCCGTCGAAGTAGCGCCCCTCGGCCTCGACCGGCGGGAGGGACGGTGGCGGTGAGTCTTCCAACGGTCAGAAGCCGATCTGGAGCGAGCCGCCGACGTCGAGGGCGTCGGCGAGGCCCTCCTGCAGGCCGCTGCCGGGGGCCCGTGCCGAGGCCAGGATCGCGTCGAGTTCGCCCGGGTTGACCACCGCGGTCGTAGTCGCCACCGCCGCCCACAGCCGCGCCTGCACCTGCCGGACGTAGAGAGCCCCGAACAGCAGCAGCACGACCGGGTAGACGAGGATGAGGAGCGCGTAGAGCCCATGGATTCCGGTGCTCTGGCTGACGGCGGCGAGCAGCGTGGCGGCGATCCCGAGGGCGAGCAGGACGCCCAGTCCCGACAGCGCGTAGACGAAGTAGGGCCAGTAGAACTGACGGGCGCGCAACGTCGATTCGAGGCCGACGCCGCCGAGCCGCGCCGCAGCCATGAAGGCGCGGGTTTCCCGGGCGCGGTAATACGGGACCAGCAGCAGCGCCGCCGGGACGCAAAGGACAAGGGTGCCGATGCCGATTTTCGCCAGGAGGCCGATGGTCGAGCCGTCATAGGCCGGGTTGACGATCAAGTCGCCCGGATTGCCGCCCGGCTTCGGGATCATCAGGTCGGTGGGCAGCGAGAAATCCGCCGCGACCAGCATCGCGAGGCCCACGCCGACCAGCGGCCCCAAAGCCAGCAGGTAGATCAGCAGGAACGGGCCGAGCACGCTGCGCCCGCTGGCGGTCGAGGTCATCCGGCTGGTGCCGACCAGGGTGTGGTTGATGCGGTATCGTTCCAGATCCGCCCGCATGAACGGGAAGGCGAGCCCGAAGGTCAGGACGATCACCAGCCACCAGCCCCCGGCGCGGGCGGCGTAGGCGAAGGCCGAGCCGTCCTGGCCGAGCCGCATGCCGCGCCACAGGGTGCGCGTGGCGCGGTAGCGCCGCCCGCGATAGATCGCGAACTGGCCGAGCAGGAACAGGCCGACGAAGGAGACCACCACCGAGACCGAGGCGAAGGCCGGGACGGCCACGGAGAGGCCGAACAGCACGAGATAGACCGGCACCAGGATCGCGAGCGCGACGAGGAAGCCGAGGAAAAGCTCCTTGCCGGTGCCATTATATTCCGCCGGGGATCCCGCGACGGCGGTGCGCGTCCAGAAGAAGCGCCGGAGATCGGTCACGTACCAGAAACGATAGATGCCGAAGGTCACGATCGAGAGCAGAAAGCCCTTGACGGCCAGCCATATCAGCCCGTCGAGGCGGGCATCGAATGCGACGGCAGCCCTCTGCGGCCCGCCGGCGGGATTTGGGATCGTCATCGGCCCGTCCATGCTCCCCTGGGGCAACCCGGCGCGAGGATAGAGTAGGGAGTGCTCACGCGCACAGCCGGAAATTCCGGGTACGGTGCCGGGGCGGACCGGCCGGGCGTCGCCGTCCACAGGAACGAGGTGCTCCAGGGCCATCGCTTCAGCGATTGTCCTGCGGTCGCCCGCAGGGCGACGCTGCATGCCGGGTGCGAGCAGCACTCCGCGGAGCGGGTTCGAGAGGACGAATGTCCCGCTCGAACGCAGAGCGGGGCGAAAGCCGAAGTCAAGGATGTGATACGAAATCCGGAAGATGGCTTCCGGATTTCGTATCCTCAGCCCGCGCGGCGCCTGAGCGGAGTCGATTTCCGCATCGCGAAGCGATCAATCGGAAATCGTATGACTGCCGGCGTCTGAGGCCAAGCAAGAAACCAGGGCAATCGCTCTGAAGCGATGGCCCTGCGAGGTGCTCCGGCCGCGCTTGGCCTCCGCGCGGTTCTCGTGTAGGAGCCCGGCGGAGTTGAGGACCGGGCGCCGCGCGGCGCGCCGGCCTCCGGCATATCGACGCGCGCGTTCGCGCCGTCCCGGGATCCCGATGCAGACCGTCCTGATCGTCATCCACCTGATCATCGTCCTCGCGCTGATCGCCGTGGTGCTGCTCCAGCGTTCCGAGGGCGGCCTCGGCCTCGGCGGGGGCGGCGGCACGCAAGGCTTCATGACCGGCCGCGGCCAGGCCAACGCCCTCACCCGCGCGACCGCGATCCTGGCGGCCCTGTTCTTCGCCACCAGCATGGTGCTGGCGATCATGTCCCACCGCGGTGCCGCGCCGCGCTCGATCTTCGAGGGCACCCGCCAGCCCGGCGCACCGGCGCAGCCGGGCAACGCGCCAGCCGGCAACCTCCTCGACCAGTTGCGCCAGCAGCAGGGCGGATCCGCGGCCCCGGCTCCGGCGGCGCCGACGCCCGCTCCGGCTCCGGCGGCGCCGGCCGCTCCCGAGGCGCCGCAGTCGCGCTGAGGCCGCGCGTCCCCGCGCCACCGCGACGGCCGGACCGCCTCCGGCCGCTGGATCCCGTGGATCCCCTCACGGCCCCGCCCTCGGGGCCGTCTCCCGTTGAGTTCCGGCGTTTGGCAACCGAGCCGCGCCGCTGTATGGAGCAGGTCCCATGACGCGGTATGTCTTCATCACCGGCGGCGTGGTGTCCTCCCTCGGCAAGGGTCTCGCCTCCGCCGCCCTCGCGGCCCTGCTCCAGGCCCGCGGCTACAAGGTCCGGCTGCGCAAGCTCGACCCCTATCTCAACGTCGATCCCGGCACGATGAGCCCGACCCAGCACGGGGAGGTGTTCGTCACCGACGACGGCGCCGAGACCGACCTGGATCTCGGCCATTACGAGCGCTTCACCGGCGTGCCGGCGACGAAGGCCGACAACATCACCACCGGGCGGATCTACCTCGACATCATCACCAAGGAGCGCCGCGGCGACTACCTCGGGGCGACGATCCAGGTGATCCCGCACGTCACCAACGCGATCAAGGACTTCGTCCTCGACGGCAACGACGCCTACGACTTCGTGCTGGTCGAGATCGGCGGCACGGTCGGCGACATCGAGGGCCTGCCGTTCTTCGAGGCGATCCGCCAGCTCGGCCAGGAGCTGCCCCGCGGCCAGTGCGTCTACATCCACCTGACGCTGCTGCCCTACATCCCGTCGGCGGGCGAGCTGAAGACCAAGCCGACCCAGCATTCGGTCGCCGAGCTGCGCTCGATCGGCATCCAGCCCGACATCCTGCTGTGCCGCTGCGACCGGCCGATCCCGCGCGAGGAGCGCGGCAAGCTCGCCCGGTTCTGCAACGTGCGCGAATCGGCGGTGATCGAGGCCCGCGACGTCGCGTCGATCTACGACGTGCCGCTGTCCTACCGCGAGGAGGGCCTCGACCGCGAGGTGCTGGCCCATTTCGGCCTCGATGCCGGCGCCGAGCCGAAGCTCGACCGCTGGCGCGACATCTCGGCCCGGGTGAGGAACCCCGAGGGCGAGGTCTCGATCGCCATCGTGGGCAAGTACACGGGGCTCAAGGACGCCTACAAGTCTCTGATCGAGGCGCTGACCCACGGCGGCATCGCCAACCGGGTCAAGGTCAACCTCGAATGGATCGAGGCCGAGATCTTCGAGCGCGAGGACCCGGCGCCGTTCCTCGAGGGGCTCAACGGCATCCTGGTGCCGGGCGGCTTCGGCCAGCGCGGGGCCGAGGGCAAGATCCGGGCGGCGCGCTACGCCCGCGAGAAGAAGATCCCGTATTTCGGCATCTGCTTCGGCATGCAGATGGCGGTGGTCGAGGCGGCCCGCTCGCTGGCCGGCATCCCGGACGCCAACTCGACCGAGTTCGGCCCGACCGCGGAGCCGGTGGTCGGCCTGCTCACCGAGTGGATGAAGGGCAACGAGCTGGAGCGCCGGATCGCCGAGGGCGACCTCGGCGGCACGATGCGGCTCGGCTCCTACGCGGCGAAGCTCACGGCCGGCTCGCGCATCGCCGAGATCTACGGCGGCACGATGATCGCCGAGCGCCACCGCCACCGCTACGAGGTCAACATGGCCTATCGCGAGCGGCTGGAGGAGAAGGGGATGCGCTTTTCCGGCCTGTCGCCGGACGGCCTGCTGCCGGAGACCGTCGAGGTCGAGGGGCACCCGTGGTTCATCGGCGTGCAGTTCCACCCCGAGCTGAAGTCGCGCCCGTTCGAGCCGCACCCGCTGTTCCGCAGCTTCGTCGCCGCGGCGATCGAGCAGAGCCGGCTGGTCTGAGCGGGTCGGTCTCGTGGAGCCCATGTCCGAGGCATCGGAGTCGGCCATGAGGCCGCCGACGCGGGTTGGCAACGGCCCCGCGCGTTGACTATCCCTGCCGCCACGGCAGGAGGCGATCATGCGCATCGAGGTCAACGGCGTGCGACTTTACGTCGATGTCGAGGGAGCCGGTCTTGTCCCTGATGGGCCGAGGATGCGTTCGACGCCGACACTCATCGCACTGCATGGCGGACCGGGCATCGATCACACGGTCTTCAAACCGGCCCTGTCCTCCCTGAGCGATCTCGCGCAGATTGTTTACGTCGATCATCGCGGCAACGGCCGCAGTGATGACGGCGACCCGCAGCACTGGACGCTCGCCCAGTGGGGCGACGACGTGAAGGCGCTGTGCGATGTCCTCGGCATCGAGCGACCGATCGTATTCGGTGCCTCGTTCGGCGGCTACGTCGCTCAGGCCTATGCCACGCGCCATCCCGAACACCCGGGTGGATTAATTCTCGCGAGCACGTTGGCGAGATTTGAGATCGAGCCGATCCTGGCGATGTTCGACCACCTCGGCGGCCCGCGAGCCCGTTCCGTGGCCGAGAGTTACTGGCAGAATCCGACGCCGGAGCGGCGAGGCGCCTACATGGAGACCTGTCTGCCGCTCTACAGCGCCCGTGGCACCGGAGCCTTGAGCCGCTGCCAGATACGGCACGACGTGGCGATGCGGTTCAACGGACCCCGCAACGAGCAGGGCCGAATGGATTACAGGGCCGATCTCGCCCGGATCCGTTGCCCGGTGCTGGTGATGGCCGGCGACCGGGACCCGATGACACCTCCAGCGTGCAGCGAGACCCTGGTCGGGTCGCTTCCCCACGATCTCGTCCGGTTCGAGCGCTTCGAGGGCTGTGGGCACAGCCTGCTCGGCGACGATACCGATCGAGCGATCGAGGTCATCCGTGACTTCATCCAGGCTGATTCCATGCAATGGCCGGCCGTCAGATCGGACTGCGCTTGAGCAGGTAATCCAGCCCGCCGACCCGGTACCAGCGGTAGCCGTAACCCTCCAGCAGCACCGTGTGGCGGTCGTTGCCGTCGGCGAGGCTGCGCTCGCCGGTGAGCAGGTCGATGAGGTGGCGGCCGTCGCCGTCGAGGCCGGTGGCGAAGGCGACCTCCTGAGGCTCGGCCTTCAGGTTGTGCAGGCACAGGACCGCGTTGTTGCGCCAGTCGTAGCGGATCGCCAGCACGCCGGGCGTGCCGGCGTCGAGGACCGAAAAGTCGCCCCAGCCGATCTCCGGCACCTCCTTGCGCATGCGGATGATGCGCTCGATCCAGTTCAGCAGCGATTGCGGGTCGTGGCGCTGCTCGGCGGCGTTGACGTGCTCGTAGCCGTAGGGACCGCCGCTGATCGGCGGGTTGCCTGGCGACGGGTGTTTGGTGAAGCCGCCCTGCGGCTCGTCCGACCACTGCATCGGCGTGCGGGCGCATTCGCGCTCGGGCAGCGAGAGGTCGTCGCCCATGCCGATCTCGTCGCCGTAGCGCATCACCGGCGTGCCCGGCAGGGTGAACATCAGGCTGTAGGCGAGTTCGAGCCGGCGCCGGTCGCCGCCGAGCATCGGCGCCAGACGCCGGCGGATGCCGCGGTCGTAGAGCTGCATGCCCGGATCGGGGCCGAAGGCCGAGAAGACGGTCTGGCGCTGCGCCTCGGTGAGGCGGCCGAGGTCGAGCTCGTCGTGGTTGCGCAGGAACAGCGCCCACTGCGCCGAAGGCGGGCGGCACCGGGTCTTCTTCAGCGCCTTGGCCAGCGGACGGCCGTCGCCGGAGGCGAGTGCGTAGAACAGGTGCTGGTTGACCTGGAAGTTGAACATCATGTGCATGCGGTCGGCGTCGTCGCCGAAATAGTCGAGATCCTGCTTCGGCAGCACGTTGGCCTCGGCCAGGATGATCGCGTCGCCCTGGCGCCACTGCAGGAACTCGCGGAACAGGCGCAGCAGGCCGAACTGCTCCTCGGGCTCGCCGGAGACGTCGGGACCCTTCCTGGCGATGACGAACGGCACCGCGTCCATGCGGAAGCCCGATACGCCGAGCTGGATCCAGAACCCCATGATCTTGAGGATCTCGGCCTGGACCATCGGGTTGGCGGTGTTGAGGTCGGGCTGGAACTCGTAGAAGCGGTGGAAGTAGTACGCCTTCGCCTCGCGGTCGTAGGTCCAGGTCGTCGTCTGCACGCCGGGGAACACCATGCCCTCGTCGGCGTGGGGCGGCTTGGTCTTCGACCACACGTACCAGTGGCGGTAGGGCGAATCCGGGCTCGACCGCGCCGACCGGAACCACGGATGCTGGTCGGAGGTGTGGTTGACCACGAGGTCGATCAGCACCTTGAGGCCGCGCTGCTTGGCCGCGTGGGTGAAGGCGACGAAGTCGCCGAGGGTGCCGTACCGCGGGTCGACGCCGTAATGGTCCGACACGTCGTAGCCGTTGTCGCGCCCGGGCGAGGGCTGGAACGGCATCAGCCAGATCGCCGTGACGCCGAGTCCCTGGAGATAGTCGAGCCGTCGCTCCAGACCCTCGAAATCGCCGACGCCGTCGCCGTCCGAGTCCATGAAGCTGTCGACCGACAGGCAGTAGATCACCGCGTTCTTGTACCAGAGATCCTCGATCACCGCCCCGATCCTCCCGCGCGCAGGGAACCGGAACGCCGCGGCCGAGCTTGGCGTTCCCTACGGCAGCGCCACGCCGTCGAAATGTTTAATTATCAGGCAAAAGCCTGCCTTTTAGGCGACAAAGTGCCGAAACTACCGGCGAGACGCCCAGGGGATGGGCGGTCGAGCTTGGCCATTGAGCGGTGCCCCGGCTGGCACATGGTTTGCCAAGCAGCGCCGTGACCGATGCGTGGTCAGGGGACGGAAACGATGACGATGTCCTGGAAGACGTGGCTGGCCCGGGCGGCTGTCGCGGGCGGCATGGCGCTGGCGGCCGGTGCCGCGACGGCGCAGGAGACCATCAAGGTCGGCATCCTGCACTCCCTCTCGGGCACGATGGCGATCTCCGAGACGACGCTCAAGGACGCCATGCTGATGCTCATCGAGGAGCAGAACAGGAAGGGCGGCCTCCTCGGCAAGAAGCTCGAAGCGGTGGTGGTCGATCCGGCCTCGAACTGGCCGCTCTTCGCCGAGAAGGCGCGGGAGCTGATCGCCAAGGACAAGGTCACGGCGGTGTTCGGCTGCTGGACCAGCGTGTCGCGCAAGTCGGTGCTGCCGGTGTTCAAGGAGCTGAACTCGGTGCTGTTCTACCCCGTCCAGTACGAGGGCGAGGAGAGCGAGCGCAACGTGTTCTACACCGGCGCGGCGCCGAACCAGCAGGCGATTCCCGCGGTCGACTACCTGATGAAGGAGGAGAAGGTCGAGCGCTGGGTGCTGGAGGGCACCGATTACGTCTATCCGCGCACCACCAACAAGATCCTCGAAGCCTATCTCAAGTCGAAGGGCGTGAAGGCCGAGGACATCTCGATCAACTACACCCCGTTCGGCCAGTCCGACTGGCAGTCGCGGGTCTCGTCGATCAAGTCGTTCGGCTCGGCCGGCAAGAAGACCGCGGTGGTCTCGACGGTCAACGGCGACGCCAACGTGCCGTTCTACAAGGAACTCGCCAACCAGGGCGTGAAGGCCACCGACATCCCGGTGGTGGCGTTCTCGGTCGGCGAGGAGGAACTGGCCGGCATCGACACCAAGCCGCTGGTCGGCCATCTCGCCGCCTGGAACTACTTCATGTCGATCGACACGCCGGCGAACAAGGACTTCATCGCCAAGTGGCACGCCTTCACCAAGAACCCGAAGCGCGTCACCAACGACCCGATGGAGGCGCACTACATCGGCTTCAACATGTGGGTGAAGGCGGTCGAGAAGGCCGGCACCACCGATCCCGACAAGGTGATCGACGCGCTGCCGGGCACCAAGCAGGCCAACCTGACCGGCGGCACCTCCGAGATGCTGCCCAACCACCACATCACCAAGCCGGTCTTCATCGGCGAGATCAAGGACAACGGCCAGTTCGACGTGGTGTGGAAGACCGAGGGCCTGATCCCCGGCGAGGCGTGGTCCAAGCAGCTCGACGGCTCCAAGGACCTCGAGGCCGACTGGGTCAAGCTCAAGTGCGGCAACTACAACACCAAGACCGGCAAGTGCGGCGGCGCGTGAGCGCGGGTTGACCGGCACGACGCCCCGACCCTCCCCCCCTCCGCGGGGGAGGGTGACCTCCAGCGAGTGCGAAGCACTCGTGCAGGAGGGCGGGCCGGGACGATAGTCCCGCAAGAGGGGAACGCGACGCTGATCCAGGGTGCGCCCTGCACGGCTGCCGAGCCAGATTCGGAAACGTGGTTCCCCTCTCGCGGGGCTTCGCCCCGGCTCGCTTCGCTCGCCACCCGCCCCCGCAGCAGGGGAGGGTTGAACGCGCGCCTCATTCGATACCCTTCATCGGACCCCCCCGGATGCGCCGCTGGCTCGCCCTTCTCCTCGCCCTCTGCTGCGCCGCGCTCGCCGTCCCGGCCGCCGCGCAGAGCCCGGCGGATGCCGCCTACGGCCGGCTCGCCAGCGACAGCTACGGCGACATCGAGGCCGGCATCGCCGCTCTCGCCACCACCGGCGATCCGCGCGCGGGCGCCGTGCTGCGGGCGCTGGCCGACGGGCGGCTCCTCTATCGCGCCGACGACCGGGCGCTCGCCATCAGGGACGGCGCCGCGCTCGCCGACGCCCGGACCGGCGCGGCCCTCGCCAGCGCGGACGGCTTCAAGCCGGTGCGGGTCAACAACCGCGTGCGCCGCGCCATCGACGCCGCCACCGGCACCCTCAACCTCGTGGCGCCCGACCCCGCCACCCGCCGGGCCGCCGCCGAGGCGGTGTTCAAGGCCCGCGACGCCGCGGCCCTCCCGGCCCTCGACGCGGCCATCGCCCGCGAGACCGATGCCGGCCTGCGCCGCACCCTTCAGGAGGCCCGCGCCGCCGCTCTGCTCGCCCGCCCCGGCACCCCGGAGATCGACCGCCTCGGCGCCGTCGATGCCCTGCGGGAGCGCGGCGACGGCGACGCCATGGCGCTGCTGCGCGGGCTCGCCGCCGACCCGGCCCAATCGGTGCGCGACGCCGCCGCCCGGGCGATCGCCGGCATCGAGACCCGGCTCGCCATCGTCGCCAACGTCCAGAACGCCTGGTACGGCATCTCCCTCGGCTCGGTGCTGCTGCTCGCCGCGATCGGGCTCGCCATCACCTTCGGGGTGATGGGCATTATCAACATGGCGCATGGCGAGATGGTGATGCTCGGCGCCTACACCACCTTCCTGGTCCAGGAGGGGTTCCGCCGCAGTGCGCCGGACCTGTTCGACTGGTCGCTGCCGATCGCGATCCCCCTTGCCTTCCTGGCCGCCGGCGCGGTCGGGGTGCTGATCGAGCGTCTCGTGATCCGCCACCTCTACGGCCGGCCGCTGGAGACGCTGCTCGCCACCTGGGGCATCAGCCTGATCCTCCAGCAGGCGGTGCGCTCGGTGTTCGGCCCGACCAACCGCGAGGTCGGGGCGCCGTCCTACATGTCCGGCGCCTTCGACCTGTTCGGCCTGTCGATCACCTGGGGCCGGCTGTGGATCGTGGTGTTCGCCATGGCGGTGTTCGTCGGGCTCAACCTGATCCTCAAGGCGACCTCGTTCGGGCTCAAGACCCGCGCCGTGACCCAGAACCGGCGCATGGCCGCCGCCATGGGCATCCGCACGCCGTGGGTCGACGCCATGACCTTCGGCCTGGGCTCGGGCATCGCCGGCATTGCCGGGGTGGCGCTGTCGCAGATCGACAACGTCTCGCCCAATCTCGGCCAGGGCTACATCATCGACTCGTTCCTCGTCGTGGTGTTCGGCGGGGTCGGCAACCTGTGGGGCACGCTGGTGGCGGCCCTGTCGCTCGGCGTCGCCAACAAGTTCCTCGAACCCTATGCCGGCGCGGTGCTCGGAAAGATCCTGCTCCTCGTGTTCATCATCCTGTTCATCCAGAAGCGTCCGCGCGGGCTGTTCGCCCTCAAGGGCCGGGCGGTGGAATCGTGACCGGATCGCGCCTCGTCGACGGCAAGGGCGCCGTCTTCCTCGCCGTGCTCGCCGCCGCCGCCGTGCTGGTGCCGGTGCTCAACCTGACGATGCCGGAGGGCTCGCCCCTCCACGTCCCGACCTACCTCGTGTCGCTGCTCGGCAAGTACCTCGCCTATGCGCTGCTCGCGGTCAGCCTCGATCTCGTCTGGGGCTATTGCGGCATCCTCTCGCTCGGCCACGGCGCGTTCTTCGCCCTCGGCGGCTACGCGATGGGCATGTACCTGATGCGCCAGATCGGCCCGCGCGGCGTCTACGGCAACCCGGTCCTGCCCGACTTCATGGTCTTCCTGAACTACAAGGAGCTGCCCTGGTACTGGCACGGCTTCGACATCTTTCCGTTCGCCGCCGTGATGGTGCTGGTGCTGCCGGGGCTGCTGTCCTTCGTGTTCGGCTGGCTCGCCTTCCGGTCGCGGGTGACGGGCGTCTACCTGTCGATCATCACCCAGGCGATGACCTTCGCGCTGATGCTCGCCTTCTTCCGCAACGACATGGGGCTGGGCGGCAACAACGGGCTCACCGATTTCAAGGACGTCCTCGGCTTCAGCGTCCAGGCGCAGGGCACGCGGGTGGCGTTGTTCGTGCTCACTGCGCTCGCGCTGGCGCTGGGCTACCTCGTCGCCCGGGCGATGACCGTCTCGGCCTTCGGCAAGGTGCTGGTGGCGATCCGCGACGCCGAATCGCGCACCCGCTTCCTCGGCTACCGCACCGAGCACTTCAAGGTCGTGGCGTTCACGGTCTCGGCCGCGATGGCGGGGGTCGCCGGCGCCCTCTACGTGCCGCAGGTCGGCATCATCAACCCGTCCGAGTTCGCGCCGGCCAACTCGATCGAGGCGGTGATCTGGGTCGCGGTCGGCGGCCGCGGCACGCTGGTCGGCGCGGCGCTGGGCGCCGTGCTGGTCAACTACGCCAAGACGATGCTGACCGGGGTGCTGCCGGATGCCTGGCTGTTCGCGCTCGGCGCCCTGTTCGTCCTCGTCACGCTGTTCCTGCCCCGCGGCATCGTCGGCACGCTGATCGAGCGGCTCGGCAGCCGCCGCGCCAAGGCCCGCCTGCCGGGACCGGCGCCCGACGCGCTGGCGCCCGAACTCGCCGAGGAGGGCCGCGGCTCGTGAGCACCGCCACCCTGACCGCGCCCGCCGAGGCGTCGCGCCTCACCAGCGCGCTGCTCTACCTCGACGACATCCGCGTCACCTTCGACGGCTACCGGGCGCTGCGCGGCCTATCGCTGACCCTGGCGCCCGGCGAGATGCGGGCGATCATCGGCCCCAACGGCGCCGGCAAGACCACGATGATGGACGTGGTCACGGGCAAGACCCGGCCCGACACCGGCACGGCGATGTTCGACGGCCGCCACGACCTGACCCGCCTCGACGAGACCGCCATCGCCGGGCTCGGGATCGGCCGCAAGTTCCAGAAGCCGACGGTGTTCGAGAGCCACACGGTGGCCGACAACATCTTGCTGGCGCTGAAGGGGCCGCGCGGTTCGGCCGCGTCGCTGTTCGGCTGGCGCAACCGGGTCGAGGCCGCGCGCATCGACGCGATCCTGGAGACCGCCGGCCTCGTCCAGCACCGCCGCCGGCCCGCCGCCGACCTGTCGCACGGCCAGAAGCAGTGGCTGGAGATCGGCATGCTGCTGGCGCAGGACCCCAAGCTCCTCCTCGTCGACGAGCCGGTCGCCGGCATGACCGACGCCGAGACCGAGGCCACCGCGACGCTGCTGCGCCGCATCGCCCGCGACCACGCCGTGGTGGTGGTGGAGCACGACATGGCCTTCGTGCGCGCCCTCGGCTGCCGCGTCACCTGCCTGCACGAGGGCGCGGTGCTGGCCGAGGGCTCGATCGATTCCGTCTCGGCCGACCCGCGGGTGGTCGAGGTCTATCTCGGCCGCTGATCTTTCTCCGGGTCCCGATCCATGCTGAACGTCGAGGCGATCGACCTCCATTACGGCGCCGCGCAGGCGCTCCGCGGCGTCTCCCTCACCGCCGAGGCCGGCCGGGTCACGGCGGTGCTCGGCCGCAACGGCGTCGGCAAGACCTCGCTGATGCGCGCCATCGTCGGCCAGCAGCCGGTCTCGAAGGGGGCCGTCACACTGGCCGGCGAGGACATCAGCCGGCTCGCCCCCTACGACCGCGCCCGCCGCGGCGTCGCCTTCGTGCCACAGGGCCGCGAGATCTTCCCGCTGCTCACCGTGAAGGAGAACCTGGAGACCGGATTCGCGCCGCTCAAGCGCCGCGACCGCCACGTCCCGGCCGAGGTCTACGACCTGTTTCCGGTGCTCAAGGACATGCTGCACCGGCGCGGCGGCGACCTGTCGGGCGGCCAGCAGCAGCAGCTCGCCATCGGCCGCGCGCTCGTCACGCGCCCGCGCCTCCTCGTGCTCGACGAGCCGACCGAGGGCATCCAGCCCTCGATCATCAAGGATATCGGCCGGGCCATCACCTACCTGCGCGGCAAGGGCGAGATGGCGATCGTGCTGGTCGAACAGTATTTCGAGTGGGCCCGCGACCTGTGCGACACCTACGCGGTGATGGATCGCGGGCAGGTGGTCGAGGCCGGGCCGCGCTCGGGGATGGTCGAGGCCGAGGTGCGGCGCTGGCTGTCGGTGTGATGCCAACGGTCATTGGAAATGACCTTTGGTTCTGCTCTCGAATTTCCCACATTAGATCAGAGACTTAGCAGAAATTCGAGATGGGTCTACGGCCCCGTGGATTTCGTGCCGGCCCGAGATCGAGTCGATGCGTCAGCATCCTGGGCCGTTGGTACGATGCGGTTCTTGGACGATCCGTTCACGATCCGGATCGAAGCCCGCGCGGCGCATCGTCATCGCCGACCGCGGTCGGCGCCGAGCAGCGCCGCGACCCGGGTGCCGAGATCGGCCGAGGGAAACGGCTTCTCCAGCACCTCGCAGCCCGGCGGGATCCGCGCCGCCTCGGCGTGGCCGGTGACGAGCAGGAACGGGAGGTCGGGCCAGCGCCGCCGCACCGTCTCGGCGAGGTCGAGGCCGGTCATGCCCGGCATCGCGAGGTCGGCGACGACGAGGTCGAACGCTTCCCGCTCCAGCCGCGCCACGGCGTCCTCGCCGCCCGGGACCTCGACCTCGTCGTAGCCGAAGCCGGCGAGGAAGGAGGCGGTGACGTGGCGCACCTGCGGGTCGTCGTCGACCACGAGGATGCGGGCGCGCCGCGGCGCGGCGACCGCTCCGGCGTCGGGGCCGGCGGCGGATTCCGGCACCTCGTGCGAGCGCGGCAGCAGCAGCTCGACCCGGGTGCCGCGCCCGACCGTGCTGTCGATCCGTACCGTCCCGCCCGATTGCCGCAACAGGCCGAACACCATCGCGAGGCCGAGCCCGGTGCCCTGGCCGACCGGCTTCGTGGTGAAGAACGGCTCGAACACCCGGCCGAGAATCTCGGGCGGGATGCCGGTGCCGCTGTCCTCGATCGCCACCACCGCGTAGTCGCCGTCCGGCAGGTGCGGGTCGGCGCTGCCGGCCACGGTCTCGTTGCGGGTCGCCAGCGCCACGACGCCACCCTCCGGCATCGCGTCGCGGCCGTTGATGCACAGGTTGAGGATCGCCAGTTCCATCTGGTCGGGATCGACCCGCACCGGCCACAGGGTCGGCGCCAGCGTCCGCTCGACCTGGACGAAGCCGCCGAGGCTGCGCCCGAGCAGGTCGTCCATGCCCTCGACCAGGGCGTTGAGGTCGACGACGCGCGACTGCAGCTCGCGCTGGCGGCTGAAGCCGAGCAGGCGCTTGGTCAGGGCGGCGCCGCGCTGGGCGGCCTGGGTGGCGTTGGTGAGGAGCCGCGACAGGCGCGGGTCGCCCTCGACCTTCGGCAGGGCGAGTTCGAGGCCGCCGAGGATCGCGGTGAGCAGGTTGTTGAAGTCGTGGGCGATGCCGCCAGCCAGGGTGCCCAGCGCCTGCATCTTGTCGGCCTGCCGCAGGCGCGCCTCGAGCAGGCGCTGCTCGGTGACGTCGCGCTCGATGCTGGCCAGCGTCACCACGGTGCCGGAGGCGTCGCGGATCGGCACCCGGACGATCTGCGCGGCGCGCGGGCTGCCCGTCGGGCCGCTCGCCACGACGGTCTCGGTCGAGGTCTCGGCTCTCATCGCGGCGCGGTCGGCCCGCATCATCGCCTCGGCGGCGTCGGCGTCGAGGAGATCCTCCTCGCGCCGGCCGAGGCAGGCCTCGACCGTGGTGCCGAGCCCCTCGGCCTTGCGCCGGTTGAGGCGCAGGAAGCGCCCCTCGGCATCCTTGAACGCGATCGCGTCTGCGGAATGGTCGAGCAGGCCGCGCAGCAGCGCCCGCTCGGTGGCGAGGTCGCGGGCGAGGCGGTGGCGCTCGTAGGCGGTGCGCACGGTGTTGCGCAGCAGGTCCGGGTTCCACGGCTTGGTGACGTAGCCGGTGATCCCGCCGCCGTTCAGCGCCGAGACCACCGCCGAGAGGTCGGCGTAGCCGGTGAGCAGGATCGCCTGGGCGTCGGTGATCGTCCGCGCCCGCGCCAGCAGGGCGTCGCCGGTGAGGCCGGGCATGCGCTGGTCGGACACGATCACGGCGACGTCCGGCTCGGCGGCCAGGATCTCCAGCGCCTCGGCCGGCCGGCTGGTGGTCAGGACCCGGTACTCGTCCTCGAGCAGGTCCTCGAGCGCGACCAGGATGTCGGGCTCGTCGTCCACGGCCAGGATCGTGCCTCGCACGGGCTCCGTCTCCATCACGTCCGTTCCGCTCGCGCATCCCGCCGCGGGATGCTGATGACGAAGCAGGCGCCCCCCCCGGGCGCCGGTTCGACGGCGATCGTGCCGCTATGGGCCTGCACGACGCTGTAGGCAATCGCGAGGCCGAGCCCGGTGCCGGCGCCGATCGGCTTGGTGGTGAAGAACGGCTCGAAGATCCGCTGGCGCAGATCCTCCGGCACCCCCGGCCCGGTGTCGCAGATGCGGATGAGGTCGGCCTCGCCCGCGAGAGCGGTCTCGATCGTGATGGTGCCTCCGTCCGGCATCGCGTCGGCGGCGTTGCCGAGCACGTTCATCACCACCTGGTTCAGCAGTGCGGGGGTGCAGTGGATCTCCCGCGAGCCGTGGAAGCGGCGCTCGACGGCGATGCGGCTGCCGAGCTTGTGCTGGAGCAGGGCCAGCACGTTGTCGATCGCGTCCTCGACCTCGACGCTCAGCATCTCGCCCTCGTCGAGGCGCGAGAACTTGCGCAGGTTGACGACGAGGTCCTGGATCCGGGTCAGGCCGAGCCGCATCGACCGGACGCGGTCGCCGGCCTTGGCCAGCGCCCTGCGGGTCGGCTCCGGCGCGTCGTCGGACTGCGCCGCGACCTCGCCGATCAGCCGCTCGACCGTGCCCTGATGCGCCAGGATGAAGGCGAGCGGATTGTTGATCTCGTGGGCGATGCCGGCGACCAGTTCGCCGAGCGAGGCCATCTTGGCGGCCTGGACGAGCTGGGCCTGGGCGTCCTTGAGCTGCTGGTTGGTCTGTTCGAGATCGCGGTTGGCCCGGGCCAGGGCGCCGGCGAGCGCCGCCTTGGCCTCGGAGGCGGCGGCATCGGCCTGGGCCCGCTCCACCGCGCGCTCGTGCTGGCGCATCTCGTCGGCGACGCGGCGGTTGTCCTCCTCCAGGAGCTTGCGCCGCACCAGGGTCCGCACGCGGATCGCCAGCACCTGCCCGTCGGCGCTCTTGGGCACCACGTCGTCGACGCCGGCCGCGAAGGCGCGCACCAGCAGGTCCTTGCTCGACGCCGCCTCGCTGCCGATGCCGACGAGGTGGAGGCCCGCCGCGGCAGCACCCGGCGCGGCCGCCGACCGGATCGCCGCGATGCGCCCGCACAGGGCGACGGCGTCGTAGCCGCTCGCCAGAAGATCGACGGTGACGCAGTCCACCGCGGCGCCCGGCGCCTCCAGGGCGGCCAGCGCCTCGTCCGGCGAGCCGGCGGTGACGACCTCGTGCCCCTCCTGCGACAGCAGCGCGGCGAGGTAGGTCCGGAAGGTCGCGCTGGCATCGATCACGAGGATGCGGGCGCGCCGGAACGACGGCGCGCCGCGATCGGCCGCGGCCGGCCCCGAGCGCTCGCGCAGCAGCGCGCGGATGCGCAGGATCAGCAGGTCGCGGTCGGCCGATTTCGGCACGTAGGCGTCGGCGCCGCTCTCCAGGCCCTGCCGTTCGAGGTCGCGGCCCTCGGCCTGGGTCAGCATCAGCACCGGGGTGGCGCGGGTGCGCAGGGACAACCGCACCTGCCGGGCGAGCTCGTCGCCGTTCATCCCGGGCAGGTGGTAGTCGGCGACGACGAGGTCGGGCAGGCCGCGGTTCAGCTCGTCGAGGGCGGCCTCGGCGGTGGCGCAGCGGGTCACCGCGAAGCCGCTCGCCTCCAGCAGCAGGCGAAGTTGCAGCGCCTGCGTCTCCGAATCCTCGACCAGCAGGATTCGCGGGGTGGGCGCCGCCGGCAGGATCTGCGGGGCTGCCGCCGGTCGGATGTGCGGGGCTGCCGCCGGCTCCGGCGCGCTCACGCGGCACCTCCGGGCACCGGGCCTCCCGGCGCCGGGACTCCCGGCTGGACGGCGCGCAGCAGGCGGGGCGCGATGAGGTCGAGGGGCAGGACCGAGCCCGCCGCGCCGAGACGCACGGCGGCCGCCGGCATGCCGTAGACCACTGCCGAACTCTCGTGCTCGGCGATGGTGGCGGCCCCGGCCGCCCGCATGTCGCGCAGGCCCGCGGCGCCGTCCTCGCCCATCCCGGTGAGCAGCACCCCGAGCCCGCGCGGGCCGGCGACCCGGGCGAGCGAACGGAACAGGACGGTGGCGGAGGGGCGCTGGCCGCCGACCGGCGGCTCGTCCGAGGTCGCGAGCAGGCCGGCGGGGCCGAGGGCGAGGTGGCGGTCGCCCGGCGCGACGTAGACGTGGCCCGCCACCGGGCGGACGCCGTCCTGCGCCAGCACCACCCGCAGCGGCACGACTCCGTTGAGCCAGTCGGCGAACCCCTCCATGAACGCCGCGCCCATGTGCTGCACCAGAAGGATCGGGACGGAAAAATCGGCGGGCAGGGCGCCGAGCAGCCGGGCGAAGGCCGGCGGGCCGCCGGTCGAGGCCGCGACCGCGACGTGGCTCGGGATGCCCGGCTCGCGAAACGCCTCGGCGGGCAGGTCGGGGACCGGCCGGCCGAGGCGCTCGGCGCCGATGGCGCGGCGGCGGATCACCGGCACCTGGCTCATGATGCGCAACTGGGTGCAGATCTGACCCGAGATCGCCTCGTAGGCGGCGTGTCCGGTTCCGACCGGCTTCTCGACCACGCTCAGCGCCCCGGCCCGCAGCGCGTTCATCGAGATCCGGAGCGAGGCATCCTCGACCGCGTCGGCGACGACGACGATCGGGGTCGGGCGCTCGGCCATGATCCGCCGGGTCGTCTCCAGCCCGTCGATGCCGGGCAGGCGGATGTCCATCGAGATCACGTCGGGCGAGACCCGGTGGATCTCGCGCAGGGCCTCCTCGCCGGAGGCGACGGCGGCCACGAGGGCGAGGCGGGGATCGCGGCTGACGATGTGGGCGAGGAGCTGGCGCACCACCAGCGAATCCTCGACGAGCATGACCCGGACCGGCGCGCTCACAGCAATTGCCCGATGGTGTCGAGAAGCTCGCGCTGGTCGAACTTCTGCTTGGTGAGGTAGGCGTTGGCGCCGAGGTCGAGGCCGCGGCGGATGTCGGCCGGATCGCCGCGGGAGGTCATCAGGATGACCGGCAGCCGCGACAGCCGCGTGTCGGCCTTGATCGCGCGCAGGAGCCCGAACCCGTCGAGGCGCGGCATCTCGACGTCGGCGACGACGCAGTCGATCTCGCCGCCGTCGCGGTGCAGGCGGTCCAGGCCGTCCTGGCCGTCGACGCAGACGAAGACCCGGTAGCCGTGCGCCTCCAGGATGCTCTTCTCCAGGGTGCGGGTGGTGATCGAATCGTCGACCACCAGCACGGTCGGGGTGCGGCGAGGCGCCGTCGCGCCGCCCGGGGCGGCCTGAGCCGCGACCGCGAGGCCGCCGCCGCCCGCCCGCGCGCACAGCCCCGCCGGGTCGAGCACCAGGGCCGGCCGGTCGTCGGCGAGGAGCACGGTCCCGCTCATCACCGCGGGATCGCCGCCGATCGGCGGCGCCGGGCCGACCAGGAGGTCGCGCACGTCGAGCAGGCGGTCGACGGCCACCGCCGCCGCGCCGTCGCCGTGGCGCAGCAGGGCGGCGCGCACCCACCCGTCATGGATCGGGATCGGGGCCGGGACGGAATCGAGCAGCGAGACCAGGGGAGCGACCGGAACGACGACATCACGGCCAGCGAACGGGATCCGGACCCCCGGGGTTCCGGCGGTCCACAGGAGATCTCCCACGGGAAAGCGCAGCAGCCGGGCGACCGCCGCCCCCGGCAGGGCGTAGCTCTGCGGCGCGCCGTCGCCGGTGCGGCCGGCCTCGACGATCAGCAGCGGCTGGCGGGCGGCCGAGAGCGGCACCGCGATCGTCACCTCGGCGCCGGCCGGCAGGGCCGGCCGCAGCCGGGCACGGCCGCGCAGGCGCCGCGCCGCCTCGGCGACGACCGACAGCCCGACTCCGCGCCCGGACAGGCGGTCGACCCGCTCCGCGGTCGAGAAGCCGGGGGCGAAGACGAGGTCGAGGATCTCTTCCGGCGTCGGCCGGTGGCCGGGGGCGACCAGCCCCTGCCGCCGCCCGGCCTCGAGGATGCGGGCGGGGTCGGGCCCGCGCCCGTCGTCGCGCACCGTCACCACCAGCTCGCCGCCGCTTGTGGCGACCGCGAGGGCGACCGCGAGGGCGTCCGGCTTGCCGGCGGCGCGGCGGATCTCCGGCGGCTCGGCACCGTGGCTGATCGCGTTGCGCAGGGCGTGCAGCACCGGGTCCTTGAGCGCCTGGAGCAGGCCGCGATCGACCTGGAGGTCGAGCCCGACGAGATGGACCTCGACGGCGAGCCCGGAATCGCGGGCGAGGTCGCGCACCATGCGGCCGAAGCCGCCGAACACCGTCTCGGCCGGCACCCGCAGCAGCCGGTCGGCCTCCCCGCGCAGGCGCCGGGCGGCGCCGTCGAGGGCGTTGGCGCTGCCGTGCTGGACCCGCGCCAGGGCCGAGAGCCCGCGGGCGAGGGCGCGCGCCTCGCCGTCGAGGCGCCGCACCCGGTCGAGATGGCCGTCGAGCAGGGCCGCCGCCGGGTCGCCCTGCTCGCGCAGGCGGCGGGCGAGGGCGGCGACCTCGCCGGTGCGCTCCTGGATCGCGTCGGCGTCCCGGCGCAGGGCCCGGCCGCCGGCCGCGAGGGCCGCGACCGATCCTGCCACCGCCTCCTGGCCCTGGAGCGCGCCGGTCAGCCCGTGAACCGCCCGCGACAGCCCGTCGAGCTGGCTGCTGGCGATGCGCAGGTAGGTGAGCGCCGGCGCGGCATCGGCGGCGGGCGGCGCGTCCTCGGCCTCCTCGGGTTCAGGGGCTGGCGGCGCCTGCGGTCCGTGGGCTGGCGGCGCCTGCGGTTCGTGGGCTGGCGGCGCCTGCGGCTCGGGGACGGGCGGGGCCGGCACGGCCGGCTTCGGGCCGGCCGGCGCCTGTCCGGGGTCCAGGCAGCGGTCGAGGGCGGCGAGCACGTCGGCCGGCGCCGCCGGGTCCGGCTCGCGGTCGAGGGCGGCGACGAGGCCCTCGATCCGGTCGAGGGCGAGTTCCACCGCCGCACCGGTCGCCCGGTCGAGCCCCGCTCGGTCTGATCCCGCGAATTGCACCGCCCGGTCGAACAGGGCTTCGAGGCGGTGGGCGATCTCCTCGACCGCCGGCAGGTCGACCGCCCGGGCGGCGCCTTTGAGGCTGTGGGCGCGGCGAAAGACGTCGTTCCAGTCGGCCGGGCCGCCGGCCTCCGCGGCGGCCAGCGCCTCGCGGATCGCGCCGAGATGCTCCCGGTGCTCGGCGTCGAAGGCCGCGAGGAGCAGGGGACGGATGTCCACGGACACGGCCGCGTCAGAGCCGGTAGCGCTCGGCGAGGGCCAGCAGCGCGGTGGCGAGTTCGCTGAGGTTGGCCGCCGCGGTCTCGACCTGCCGGGTGCCGGCGGCGGTCTGCTGGCTCGCCTGCCGGATGTTCTGGAGCGCGCCCATCACCTGCTCGATGCCGAGCTGCTGCTGGTTGGTCGAGGCGACGATCTGCTGGAAGGTCTGCACGCTCTCCTGCACCCGCGCGGTGATCTCCTCGATCGTCGCGTGGGTGGTGTCGCTGCGCTCCTTGCCGGCGGCGACGCGCTTCACCGCCTCCTCGGTCAGCATCACCGAGGAATTGATGCCGCGCTGGATGTCGCCGAGGATCGCCCGGACCTGCCCGGTCGCCTCCTTGGCCTGATCGGCGAGGCCCTTCATCTCGGCGGCGACGACCGCGAAGCTGCGCCCGCTCTCGCCGGCCGCCGCCGCCTCGATGGCGGCGTTGAGGGCGAGCAGGTGGGTGCGCTCCGAGACGTCGTTGACGGTGGCGATGATCTCGCCGATCGCCTGGGTCTTCTCGCTGAGCGAGACGATGTTCTCGGCGACCGCCTCGCTCTGCTCGCGGATCGCGTCCATGGCGCGGGCGGTCTCGTCGACGGCGCGCAGGCCGGCCTGCGAGGTCTGGGCGGTGGCCTGGGCGGTGGCGATGACCTCCTGGGCGCGCTTGCCGATCTGCGCCCCGGCATGGGTGATCTCGTCGACGGTGGCGGCGGTCTCCTGCACGGCGGCGAACTGCTCCTCGACGCTCGCCGCCTGCTCCTGGGCCGAGGCGCGGATCTCGGCCGCGGCGGCGTTCAGGTTGGCGGTGGCGGCGCGGTTCTGGGTCGCGAGCTCGCGCAGGTTGCCGATCATCCGGTTGAGCACGCCGCCGAGGCGGCCGATCTCGTCGCCCTCGCCCTCCGCGACCCGGCCGGTGAGGTCGCCCTCGCCGATCCGCCCGACGAAGGCCATCACGGTGTCGAGGGGGCCGACGACCGAGCGGCGGATCAGCAGGGTGATGACCACCGCCATCACCACGCAGGCGACCAGCGCCGCGATGGTCGAGAGCCGGCTCTCGTCGTAGATCTGCCCGACCCGGCGCTGGCCGGCCTCGATCGCGCCGTCGAGGGCGTCGCGGGCGTTGTTCATGATCCGCACGAAGTTGTCCTGGCCGCGGTCGAGGACGATCTCGGCCGCCTGCACGCCTGCGACGTCGCCGGCGGAGAGCGCCTCGAACTGGCGCTCGGTGGCGGTGCGCAGGCCGCGCAGCTCCACGTTCGCCGAGGTCAGGGTCTCGCCGATCCGCTGCCAGGCCGCGATGCGGTCGGGCGCCAGGGCGGAGGTGCGGTAGCTGTTGGCGGTGCTGATCGCCGAGGCCAGCGCGGTCTCGGTCGCCGCCGCGACGCCGCGCCAAGTCACGGCCGGCTCCTCCTTCGGCCCGGGGTCGCGGTTGAGGGCGCGCAGGAAGTAGCGGGTGGTGGCCTCGTCGCGCAGGTCGCTCATCCGGCGCTGGCTCTCGCGGATCTGCTCGAGCTGGTGCATCACCAAGAGGTCGCGCGACACGATCGTGTCGGTGGCGGTCCGCACCTCGCCGATCTGCCCGAGGGCGTAGAGGCCGAGCGCCACGATCACCAGGATGACGGCGGCGAAACCCAGGAGGATGCGGTTCCCGATCGAGATCGACACGCTGGCTTCATGCTCCGATGGAAGGGGGGACGGCGTCAGGCCGGGGCCGCGCTCCGGGCGCCGGCGAGATAGGGCCGCAGCAGGGCGTCGAGGTCGAGGAGGGCGAGGCCCTCGCCGCCGGCGCGGGCGTGGCCGGCGATGCCGTGGCGCGGCGCCCGGCCGGCGGCCTCGTCGGCGGTCGCCTCGACGGCGCCGAGCGCGCGGGCGACCCGGAGCGCGATCCGCGGCGCCTCGCGGCGCAGCAGCACGACGTGGCCGGCCTCGGCGGTGCCGGCGGCGAGGCCGAGGCAGGCGGCGAGGTCGAGGACGCTGACGAGGACGCCGTTGCGGCCCGACAGCCCGACCAGCGCCGGCGGCGCGCCGGGGACCGGGGTGCAGGGCCGGGCGGCCGACACCTCGGCCACCGCCTCCAGGGGCAGGCCGAACAGCTCCGGGCCGGCCCGGCACAGCAGCACCCGGCGGGTCGGGACGGCCGGCGCCGCCGCGCCGCGGCGGGCGAGCCGGGCGGTGCGCTCGTCGAGCAGCGCCGCGACGCGCTCCGGGCCGAGGGCCGATTCGGCGTCCGGGCGGACGGGACCGGTGGTCACGGCGCCGCCGCGTCGAGGAGCGGCCGCGCGGTGTCGCGCAGCAGCCCGGCGGTGAGCCCGTCGCCCTCGGGCAGCACCGTCCCGCCGGGCAGGCCGTCGGCGAGCCGCAGGGCGTTGACCAGCGCCCGGCGCCCGGCCTCGGTCCGGCCGGCGGCGATCAGCGTCAGTCCGAGGTGGTAATGGGCCATGACGAAGCCTTTATCGAGGTAGAGCGCCCCGCGAAAGGCTCTCTCGGCCTCCTCCGGCCGCCCCCGCGCCCGGGCGAGCAGGCCCTCGTAGAAGCGCAGGCGCGGGTCGGTCGGGGCGGCGCGCAGGGCCTCCCGGCAGGCGTCCCAGCCGCCGTCGAGGTCGCCGGCATCGGCCAGCGCCCGCAGGGCGGCGAGGGGGGAGGCCGGCTCCGGGGACGGTGCGGGCGCCGGAAGCGGCCGCGCCGCTGGGAGGCGGACCGGGGGAGCCGGCCTCGGCGGTACCGGCACCGGCGCCTCCGGGAGGGGCAGCGGCTCCCAGGCGACCGGCGGCTCCGGAGGGGCGGCCGCCTCGTCGTCGAGGCGCCGGTAGGCGGCGGTGCCGGGCAGGCTCACCGGGTGCAGGAAGGCGGCGAAGGCCGGGTTCGGCTCGGCATGGCCGAGCAGCAGCCAGCCTCCGGGCCGCAGGCGGGCCGCCAGCGCCCGCACCACCGCCTGCACCACGTCGGCGTGGAAGTAGATCAGCACGTTGCGGCACAGGATCAGGTCGTAGTCGGTGAGCGACAGCGAGGCGGTGCCGTCGAGGAGGCTCATCAGGTTCTGCGCCTCGAACCGGGCGAGCGAGCGGAATTCCGGCCGCAGGGCGAACACGCCCGGCCGGGCCTCGCGGAAGTAGCGGGCGCGCTCCTGTGCCGGCAGGGTCCGCATCGCCCAGGCGCCGTACTCGGCCCGGCGCGCCGCCGCCAGGACCGCGTGGTTGATGTCGGTGCCGGTGAGGCTGATCCGCCAGTCCGGCAGCCGCTCGCCGAGAAGGTCGCGCAGCAGGATCGCGACCGAATAGGTCTCGGCCCCGGTCGAGCAGCCGGCGCTCCAGATCCGCAGCCGCCGCTCGCAGGCCCTCGCCGCGATGCGCTCGGGCAAGATCGTCTCGCGCAGGGCCGCGAACTGCTCGGCGTAGCGGAAGAAGAACGTCTCGCCGATGGTGATCTCGGCTTCGAGCGCGGTCCACTCGGCCTCCGACCGGTCGAGCAGCGCGAGGTAGCCGGCGCCGTCGGCGAGCCCGCAGGCGCGGATGCGCTTGTGCAGCCGCTCCCACAGCAGGTCGTCCTTGTCGGCGTAGTAGTGGTGGCCGGTGCGCGCGATCACCCGCGCCTTCAGCGCCGCGAAGGCCGGATCGGGGTCGGGACGGGCGGGCGCGACGGCGCTCAGGCGGCCCACTCGGCGAGCCGGCGCTGCGCCTCCCGGGTCGCGTCGGAGAGCCGCCCGCGCTCCTCGGCGAGCAGGATCCGCTCGACCGCGAGGCCGTGGACGAGCCGGTCGCCGAGGCGGATCTCCTCCGCCACGCAGCCGTTCAGGGTCGCGGCGCCGCTCACGGGGCGCACCGCGTCGGGGGGCACGGTGACGAGGTCGGTGACCCGCTCGACCAGGAGGGCGATCCGCGGCGCGGTGCACAGGACGAGGTGCCGGTAGAGGCCGCGGCCGGCCGGAGCGGCGAGGCCCAGCAGGGCCGCGAGGTCGAGCACCGCCACCGCCTCCCCCGACAGGTTGAGGAATCCGGCCAGCGCCGCCGGGGCGCCGGGCGGGCGCCACAGCCGCGGCAGCGGCAGGATCTCGTCGGCCGCTTCCCGCCGCAGGGCGCAGGGCGTGCCCGCCACGTCGACCAGCAGATAGGCCGTCCCCGCATCCATCCCCGTGGCCCTCGCGCCGGCGCGTCCGGCGCGAAGGGAGATAGGCCGGCGCGGCGCCGAACCCAAGGGCATCCGGCAACGGCACCCGGCAAGGGTATCCCCGCTGCCCCGGCCTTGCCGGAATCCGGCCGCTGGCGCATGCTTTGCTGGCGGCTTTGCGGGACGGAAGGCGATGGCGTTCGAGTTGAGTGCGGAATCGGCGGCGGAGTACGAGGAGGAACTGACGCGGTTGCGGCAGGAGCACCGCGATCTCGACGATGCGATCGAGGCGCTGATGCAGCTCTCCGGCGGCGACCGGCTCCAGGTCCAGCGGCTCAAGAAGCGCAAGCTGTCCCTGCGCGACCGGATCACCTTCCTGGAGGACCAGCTCACCCCAGACATCATCGCGTAGGGGAACGGCCGGCAGGGCCATCGCTTCAGCGATCGTCCTGCGGTCGCCCGCAGGGCGACGCTGCATGGCGGGCGCGAAGAGCGCCCCGCGGAGCGGCTCCGAAGGGACGAATGTCCGCTCGAACACAGAGCGGAGCGACAGCCAAAGTCACGGATGTGACTGCCGGCGCCTGAGGCCAAGCGGGAAACCAGGGCAATCGCTCTGAAGCGATGGCCCTGGAACGGCCGGGCAGGGTGCTTGCGGCGCCGGGGAGGCGCCGCTACTTGCGGTTCGCGCGGGCCGGGCGCTTCCCGGCACATGCCGCGCCGTCGCTCGTTTCGGGCGCGGCGAGCGAAGGAACGGGCCAGACATGGCGGCATCGCCCCCGGTCGCGATCATCATGGGCAGCCAGTCGGACTGGGCCACGATGCGCCACGCCGCCGAGACGCTCGACGCGCTCGGCATCGCGCATGACGACCGCATCGTCTCGGCCCACCGCACCCCCGACCGGCTCGTCGCCTTCGCGAAGGGCGCCCGGGCCGCGGGGTTCCAGGTCGTCATCGCCGGAGCCGGCGGCGCCGCCCACCTGCCGGGCATGGCCGCCGCGATGACGCCGCTGCCGGTCTTCGGCGTTCCGGTGGAATCGAAGGCGCTTTCGGGGCAGGACAGCCTGCTGTCGATCGTGCAGATGCCGGCCGGCATCCCGGTCGGGACGCTCGCCATCGGCCGGGCCGGTGCGGTCAACGCCGCCCTGCTCGCCGCCGCCGTCCTCGCCCTGCACGACCCGGACCTCGCGACCCGCCTCGACGCTTGGCGCGCCCGCCAGAGCGAGGCGGTGGCCGAGCGCCCGGTGTCGGAGGCGCCATGACGGCCTCCCTGCAACCCAGCGCCACGATCGGCATCGTCGGCGGCGGCCAGCTCGGCCGGATGATCGCGCTCGCGGCGGCGGCCTATGGGCTCAAGGTCCACGTCTTCGCTCCCGATGCCGACAGCCCGGCCTTCGAGGTCGCCGGCCGGCGCACGGTGGCGGCCTACGACGACGCGGCGGCGCTCGCGGCCTTCGCCGATTCCGTCGACGTGGTGACCTACGAGTTCGAGAACATCCCGCGCCCGACCGCCGAGATCCTGGCCGCCCGCCGGCCGCTGCATCCGAGCGCCGCGGCGCTCGCCACCACCCAGGACCGGCTGACGGAGAAGAGCTTCGTCGCCGAGCTCGGCATCCCGACCGCGCCGTTCCGGGCGGTGGACGACGCCGACGGTCTCGCCCGGGCGCTCGCCGAACTCGGCCAGCCGGCGGTGCTGAAGACCCGCCGCTTCGGCTACGACGGCAAGGGCCAGCGGATGCTGCAGGCCGGCGAGGCGGTCGATCCCGCCGCCGTGATGGCGGAACTCGGCGGCCAGCCCTGCATCCTCGAAGGCTTCGTGCCGTTCGAGTCCGAAGTTTCGGTGGTGGCGGCGCGCACGGCGTCCGGCGGCTTCTCGGCCTTCGACCCCTGCGCCAACGAGCACCGCGACCACATCCTCGCCCGCACCCTCGTCCCGGCGCCGACCCTCGGGCCGGAGGCGGCGGCCGAGGCGCTGCGGATCGCCCGCGCCATCGCGGACGCCCTCGACTACGTCGGGGTGCTCGCCGTCGAGATGTTCGTGGTCCGCGCCGCCGACGGCCGCACCGGCCTCGTCGTCAACGAGATCGCGCCGCGGGTCCACAATTCCGGGCACTGGACCATCGAGGGTGCCCTGACGTCGCAATTCGCCCAGCACGTCCGGGCGATCTGCGGCTGGCCGCTCGGCGATCCCGGCCGGGTCGGCGGCGCGGCGGTCGAGATGCTGAACCTCGTCGGGGCCGAGGCGGACGACTGGCCCTCCTACCTCGCCGAGCCCGGCGCCCACCTGCATCTCTACGGCAAGGGCGAGGCGAGGCCCGGCCGCAAGATGGGCCACGTCACGCGGCTGCGGTCCTAGAGCCCGAACGATGTGGCCCTCCGGCCACATCGGCTCGCGGCCCGGCCCGCCGGGCCGGCTGCCGCGGCGGCCAGCCACACCTTCGCCACATCGGAACCCGAAGCGGGACACCGGCGCCTTAAGCCGGCATTCACCGCGATCCGAGATCGTTCCGCCACGGAACCTCGCGCGGCCCGGGCCGGCCGCGCGGGCTTCGTCACCGGCCGTGAGGCCGTGACGAGCGACTGGAACGACGAGGGGTGAGCGGCAGGACCGGCCGCCTCCGGGGGATCGGGCGATGAACTCTGTGATCGGCCACAGCCGTGCGGCGCGGATGCTCGGCGCGACGGCGTTGACGGCGCTGGCGCTCGCCGGCTGCGACACCGTCAGCCGTGCCACCTCGACGCGGCAATTCGCGGTGCTGGAGGCGGCCGACAAGTCCGGCGCCACCGAGACCAACATCGCCTCGCTGTCGGACGTCATCGCGCGCAACCCGAGCGATGCCGCCGCCTACAACACCCGCGGCGCCGCCTATGCCCGCGCCGGCGCCTACACCGATGCGATCGCCGACTTCACCAAGGCGATCCAGCTCGACCCGAACTCCGCCTCGGCCCTGAGCAACCGCGCCCTGGCCTACCGCCAGTCCGGCCGCAACGACGCCGCGCTCCAGGATTTCTCGCGGGCGATCAACGTCGACCCGAACTACGGCGCCGCCTATATCGGCCGCGCCAACCTCCAGCGCGCCCAGGGCAACTTCGAGGCCGCCTACGCCGACCTGAGCCAGGCGATCCGCCTGACGCCGGAATCGGCCGAGGCCTACCACGCCCGCGGCCTCGTGCGGCAGGCGCAGGGGCAGCACCGCGCCGCGATCGGCGACTTCGACGCCGCCATCGACCGCAACCCGTTCGTGAGCGCGCCCTACGCCGCCCGCGGCCAGAGCCTCATCGCCACCAACCAGTTCGACAAGGCGATCGAGGACTACAACGCCGCGCTCAACGTCAACAACAAGGACGCCGATTCCTGGGCCTACCGCGGCCTCGCCTACGAGAAGAGCAACCGCCGCCAGGAGGCGGTCGAGAGCTACCAGCGCGCGGTGGCGATCGACCCGAACAACGCCGTCGCCAAGCAGGGCCTCGGCCGCGGCCAGGGCGGCATGGCCTCGCTGTTCCGGTAGCGCAGCAGCCCGTGCGCGGGCGGCCGGTCGCCGCCCGCGGGCCTGGGTCTACTCCGCCGCCTGCCGCGGCGCGTAGCCGAGGCGGTCGTTGAGTTCGGCGATCAGCGTCACCGCCGCCTCGGCGATGACGGTGCCGGGCGGGAAGATCGCCGAGGCGCCGGCCGCCTTCAGGGCGTCGAAGTCGCCGGGCGGGATCACGCCGCCGACCACGATCATCACGTCGGGCCGGCCCGCCTCGGTCAGCGCCCGCTTGAGTTCCGGCACCAGCGTCAGGTGGCCGGCGGCGAGCGACGACACCCCGACGATGTGGACGTCGTTCTCCACCGCCTGCCGCGCCGCTTCCTCGGGGGTGGCGAAGAGCGGGCCGATATCGACGTCGAAGCCGAGATCCGCGAACGCGGACGCGATCACCTTCTGGCCGCGGTCGTGCCCGTCCTGGCCCATCTTGGCGACGAGGATGCGGGGGCGGCGCCCGTCCGCCTCCTCGAACGCCTCGACCAGACCGCGCACCCGCTCGACCGCCCCCGACATGCCGCCCATCTCCCGCTTGTAGACGCCCGAGATCGAGCGGATCTCGGCCCGGTGCCGGCCCCAGGCCCGCTCCAGCGCCTCCGAGATCTCGCCGATCGTCGCCTTGGCCCGCGCCGCCTCGACGGCCAGCGCCAGCAGGTTGCCGCCCCCGCCCGCCGCCCGGGTCAGCGCCTCGAGCCCCGCCGCCACCGCCGCCTCGTCGCGCTCGGCGCGCAGGCGCTTGAGCTTGTCGATCTGGAGCGAGCGGACGTTGCCGTTGTCGACCCGCAGGAGGTCGATCGCCCGGTCGCCGTCGGGCTTGAACTTGTTGACGCCGACGATGGTCTGCTGGCCGGAATCGATCCGCGCCTGGGTGCGGGCGGCGGCCTCCTCGATGCGCAGCTTCGGGATGCCGGCCTCGATCGCCTTGGCCATGCCGCCGAGCGCCTCGACCTCGCGGATGTGCTCCCAGGCGCGGGCGGCGAGGTCGGCGGTCAGCCGCTCGACGTAGTACGAGCCGCCCCACGGATCGATGATCCGCGTCGTGCCGCTCTCCTGCTGCAGGAAGAGCTGGGTGTTGCGGGCGATGCGGGCCGAGAAGTCGGTCGGCAGCGCCAGCGCCTCGTCCAGCGCGTTGGTGTGCAGCGACTGGGTGCCCCCTTGCGTCGCCGCCATCGCCTCGACGCAGGTGCGCGTCACGTTGTTGAACACGTCCTGGGCGGTGAGCGACCAGCCGCTCGTCTGCGAGTGGGTCCGCAGCGCCAGCGACTTCTGGGATTTCGGCTCGAACTCCTTGACGAGCTTGGCCCAGAGCAGGCGCGCCGCCCGCATCTTGGCCACCTCCATGAAGAAGTTCATCCCGATCGCCCAGAAGAACGACAGGCGCGGGGCGAACTGGTCGATGGTCAGCCCGGCCGCGAGCCCGGCCCGGATGTACTCGACGCCGTCGGCCAGCGTGTAGGCGAGTTCGAGATCCTGCGTCGCTCCGGCCTCCTGCATGTGATAGCCGGAGATCGAGATCGAGTTGAACTTCGGCATGTGGGCCGAGGTGTAGGAGAAGATGTCGGAGATGATCCGCATCGACCCGGCCGGCGGGTAGATGTAGGTGTTGCGGACCATGAACTCCTTGAGGATGTCGTTCTGGATCGTGCCGGCGAGCTTGCCCGGCGGCACGCCCTGCTCCTCGGCCGCGACGATGTAGAGCGCGAGGATCGGCAGCACCGCGCCGTTCATCGTCATCGACACGGTCATCTGGTCGAGGGGGATGCCCGCGAACAGCGTGCGCATGTCGTAGATCGAGTCGATCGCGACGCCCGCCATCCCGACGTCGCCCGAGACCCGCGGGTGGTCGGAATCGTAGCCGCGGTGGGTGGCGAGGTCGAAGGCGACCGACAGGCCCTTCTGACCCGCCGCGAGGTTGCGGCGGTAGAAGGCGTTGGAATCCTCCGCCGTAGAGAAGCCGGCATATTGCCGGATCGTCCAGGGCTGGGTGACGTACATCGTCGGGTAGGGGCCGCGCAGGAACGGCGCCATGCCCGGATAGGTGTCGAGGAAGTCGAGGCCGTCGCGGTCGCCCGGGCCGTAGGCCGGCTTCACCGGGATGCCCTCCGGCGTCATCCACGGCTCGCCCGCGGCCGGAGAGGCCGCGGCGGACGGCGTCGGCGCGAACGCGATCCCCGAGAAGTTCGGGATCCGGCTGGCCGGGCGGCGGGTCTCCGTGTCGCGGGTCTCCGTATCGCGGATCATGGCCTCGGGCTCTCGTTGATGGCGTTCGACCCAGTATAGGCCGCGCCACCGTCCGAGGCCATGGGATCAAGGATCAACCCGCCCGCGGCCGTGGTCAGGGCTGCGCCCCGGCCAGCGCCCTGGCCCGTGTCCAGTCCCGGCGCCGCTGGGCCGCCCGGGATTCGGCGCTCTCCCGGTCGGCGGGCGCGTCGGCGTAGAACCCAGCCACCGGTGCTCCGCCATGGACCGCGAAGCCCGCACCGGTCTCGTGCCGCAGCCGCCAGCAGCCGCGCTCCTGCCGCTCGCCGTCGCTGCGGGCCTGGCTGCACGCCTCGATCCGCCGCTGCCGGGGCGAGGCGTCGGCCGTGGCGGACAGGAGCGCGACAAGGCAGGGGGCGAAGAGGGCGGCGAGGACGCGGTGCGGCTTGCGGAGCATGGACGACCTGGGCAGGAGGGACTCCTTCCAGCATGGTCCCTTTGATCAGCAATAGCAATCCATTCTGATCGGGAGTGCAAAACTGTACGATCTAACCTCGTAAGTGCCAAAACAACCTACAGCTATAAAATTGAGGACCATTGATCTTTATTTTCAATCGTGACCCTCATTTGAAAGATCTAACTGGGCGCGATGATCCAGTATATCTACTATTTCAGTAATATTTTTATCAAATTCGCAACCTTGTGAGAGAGACAAATGAGCTTTTTTCCAATTCGTTGAAGTAAAATCCGGCTGGTACCCGTCGATCATTATAGGTATCACCTCGTTCTTGCTAAAGCGTTCTGAAAATGCCTCGCTCTCGAATTTTGCCCAGATCCTTGTGGGGTACTCTTTACTGAGGAGGCATATTACATATCTAGCATCAGATTGATAGATCGGAGCAAGATACCCCTCAACATCGGCGGCCAGCATTCGGTAAGTTTCATTTTTATCGTAAAAAACTTTATAGCCTGCGGCTGTTAACTTATCGAACAAAGATTTTGCATGCTCTCGCTGGCTTCCTGCGAAAGATAGCGCAAAGTCGTATTTTTTATTGAAAGATTTACCTCTATATCCGATATCTTTTGCAAGTTTGCTCCATGAGATATTTCTTATAAAGAATACAAATTGCGGGTCATCGACAACCAAGCGCGCTGCGTCGTCATCGTAATTGAAGACAGTAGAGAGTTCGCTATCAGCGGACAAAAATTTTGCAAGATGTTTCTTCTCAACAATTTGATTAACACTGCCTTTCAATTCGGGATGTCTCAGTACTGCCTCCTTGATATCGAGCGACCACGGTCCCTCAGTAGAAAGCCAATGCAACACATTCAGATACGCAGCCAATCCAGTACTCTTGAATTTTGCCCCTCGCGAGAATTTTCTGCAGATTGGATAAAATGTATTTTTCAGCCTCTCCCAAACCTCAGCTTTTACATTCTCGAAGCTTACTTCAGTTATGATAGGAGAGGCAGGTCTTTCAAGAATCTTGGCGATCAAGCAAGCCTCAAACGCCAACATCTGCGCAATATAAAATCCACCGCTGGCTTCTTTTACAATGTCGTCCTTTATATTGAGAGTAATATTTAGCGCTTCTTCACCTTTTTTGAGCAATTCCAGTAGCTTTGTGTCTGGATTTTTTTCGAATCTAATAATATCAACACGATTGGCTAAATCGCTCGCAAACTCGATTAGCCCCCTACCGGCGTCATTTATGCCAATTAGTATGATTTTACTGTTTTCCGCTTGAGTGTCAGCTAGGTATTTTGCGTGATCCGCGATTTTTCGTCTGATGTCAGACGAAAATTTATGAAAATCGTCCACGATAATTGCACCAGTACCGGCAAGTTCTGGTATTAGCTCTATATACTCAATATCATCTAATCTTCTCGCGGAAAGTTTTGTGAATCCCGCGCTATAGCCAGATTTTTCGATTGCCTTGAGTACAGCGGTTGTTTTTCCAATTCCAGACGGTCCTTCGATAATCATCGGACGGCCAGGAGTTCTTAAATTTACAACAATACTATCAAACTCCACTGGCTCAACGAACGTAAATGTCGGAACTCCATTTTTAACAAAGACATTCTGTAGATAGGTCGTCATAATTTATCGCTCAGCTTATCTAGGTCTCTCATTGCTACCATATGCGCTTTGAAAAAAAAGATGCTCTCCTGGGTCTGTCCTGAGATTTTTGAAGGGCTATTTTCGGAGCGATCGATTTTGGAGTTCGCCCGTTGCCCGATCGCTTCGTGCGGGTCGCCCTGTTCGCCGCCCTCGGCCTGCTCGCCGCCTTCGTGGCCCAGCCCTACCTGACCGCGCTGCTGTTCTCCGCCGACGAGCCCCGGGCGGTGACCCCGCGCGGCGACCTCGCGCCGGCCGAGGCCTCGACGGTCGCGCTGTTCGAGCGCGCGGCGCCGTCGGTCGTCCACGTCTTCGCGCGCAACCGCAACCGGACGACGGCGCGGTTCGACCCCTATAGCGGCGAGGAGCAGTCGCAGGGCGGCAGTGGCGACCAGACCGGCACCGGCTTCGTCTGGGACGCCGCCGGCCACGTCGTCACCAATAACCACGTCATCCAGGGCGGGACCGAGATCGCGGTGCGGCTCTCCACCGGTGAGGTCGTGCCCGCGACCCTCGTCGGCACCGCGCCGAATTACGACCTTGCGGTGCTGCGGCTCGGGCGCACCGCGAACCCCCCGCCGCCGATCGCCATCGGCACCTCCGGCGACCTCAAGGTCGGGCAGTTCGCCTACGCCATCGGCAACCCGTTCGGCCTCGACCACACCCTCACCACCGGCGTCATCAGCGCCCTCCAGCGCCGGCTGCCGACCGCGGAAGGGCGCGAGCTCTCGGGCGTGATCCAGACCGACGCGGCGATCAATCCGGGCAATTCCGGCGGCCCTCTGCTCGACTCCGCCGGTCGGGTGATCGGGGTCAACACCGCGATCTTCTCGCCGTCCGGCGCCAGCGCCGGCATCGGCTTCGCGGTGCCGGTGGACGTGGTGAACCGGGTGGTGCCGGAACTGATCCGCACCGGCCGCACGCCGAGCCCGGGCATCGGCATCGTGGCGGCGCGCGAGGAAGCGACGGCGCGGCTCGGCATCGACGGCGTCGTGGTGGTGCGCGTCGTGCCGGGCTCCCCGGCGGCGGCAGCGGGGCTGCGCGGCGTCGATCCCCAGACCGGCGAACTCGGTGACGTCATCGTCGGCGTCAACGGACAGCCGGTGAGCCGGCTCGCCGACCTGACCCGGGCGGTCGAGGCGGCCGGTCTCGGCCAGCAGGTCCAGTTGCAGGTCGAGCGCGACGGCCGCATCCGCACCCTGCCGCTCACCACCGCCGATCTCGGGACGACCCGGCGCTGACGGTTGTATTGTCACCCGTCTGACACGCGGCCCGCGCAGAAGGGCGCCGCCCTTCACGCGAGGCCCCGATGCCCAGACGCTCCCTGCTCGCCGCCGCCCTCCTGCTCTCGGCGGCCTCCGCCGCCCTCGCCGAGCCGCAGAGCTACCCGGCGGTCCTTGCCGGCCACGCGATCCTGCCGGCCGAGACCTACGTCGCCGCTCCCGAGGACGCCCCGGCCGACCTCGCCAACCCCGGCAAGTTCACCACCGGGCGCCGGGTGGCGGCGGTCGGCACCGTCGAGGCGCAGTCGATGGGCCGGCCGACCTCGCTGAAGCTGCCGCTCAAGGGCCAGCCGCTCCAGGGCCACTCCGGCATCAAGCGGATGCCCGACGGCACCTTCTGGGTCCTGACCGACAACGGCTTCGGCGCCAAGGCGAACTCGCCCGACGCGATGCTCTACCTCAACCGCTACCGGATCGACTTCGACAAGGGCGGCGTCGAGCGCCTGGAGACGGTATTCCTGCGCGATCCCGACAGGAAGGTGCCGTTCCGCATCGCCAACGAGGGCACCGCGTCGCGCTACCTCACCGGCAGCGACCTCGATCCCGAGAGCCTCCAGCCGGTCGGCGACGGGTTCTGGATCGGCGAGGAATTCGGCCCCTACCTCGTGCGCATCGACCGCACCGGCAAGGTCGAGTCGGTGGTCGAGACCAGGGCCGAGGGCAAGCCGGTGCGCTCGCCCGACCACATGGCGGTGACGACTCCGGCGACGCCGACCGGCACCGTCAGCTTCAACGCCCGCCGCTCGAAGGGCTTCGAGGGCATGGCCGCCTCGCCGGACGGCAGCCGCCTCTACGCCCTGCTCGAAGGCCCGCTGTGGAACGCCGAGGCCAAGGACTGGGAGAAGCGCGACGGCCGCGAGGTGCTGCGCATCCTCGAGTTCGACACCGCGAAGCAGGACTGGACCGGCCGGTTCTGGACCTACCCGCTCGAGGCCAACGGCAACGCCATCGGCGACTTCAACCTCATCGACGCCACGACCGGGCTCGTCATCGAGCGTGACGACGGCGAGGGCGATGCCGGCAAGGCCTGCCCTGCGGGAGAGAAGCGTCCCGACTGCTTCTCGACGCCGGCGACGTTCAAGCGCGTCTACAAGGTCGAGATGACCGACGCCAACCAGGGCGGCCCGGTGCGCAAGATCGGCTCCATCGATCTCATGCGGATCGCCGACCCGGCCAAGAAGGCGAGAAAACCCCTCACCGAAGGCGTGCTGACCTTCCCGTTCTTCACCATCGAGAACGTCGACATCGTCGACGACCGCCACATCGTCGTCGGCAACGACAACAACCTACCGTTTTCGGCCAGCCGCGACCCGCACACGGTCGACGACAACGAGTTCGTGCTGCTGGAGGTGGCGGAGTTCCTGAAGGCGAAGTAGGCGGGGGCCTCTCGGCGTCTCCGCACGGGAAATGTTCGGAAGGTCGCCTGCTCGATGCGAGAGGGGCCGGCTCGATCGGAGCCGGCCCCCTACTCAGTATCGGCGGAACCGCGCCGATCTGTGCACCAGGCCCCCCCTTTCCGGGTCCGTTCCGGACCTGCGCGCATGCAGCGCCAGCGGAATGCGACCCGGGATCCAGCACAGGAAGTGCCGCAAAGCGGCGCAGTCCGCCGGCACCGTTGCCGAGGACGGACGCTTCGCGACTCCTCGTGCTCGTTCCCGGATCTCCTTCCGCTGACGCTCCAGTCGTCCGGGAAAGGGAAAGCGTCCCTATTACATCGTGCGAGCGGAGATCCCGTTTTCCGGGATGGCAACCCTGCCGGGATCCGAACAATACCCCCGCAATCGCGCCCCGCCGCTCAACCTCGTCTTATCCGCCGATGCGGTACGCCGTCCGCCTGCGCCGCACCCGGCGCCGGAGACGCCCCCCGATGCGCCGGATCCTCCTCTCGGCCCTGCTCGCCGCCACGGGCCCGGCCCACGCGACCGCCATCGGCGATCCGTTCCTGCCGATCCTCGTCACCGTGACTCTGTCGCCCAAGGCCGCCGACCGGCTCAACCGCAGCCGCGACCCGGTCCAGGTCACCGCCTTCTACAGCTTCCGGCCGCCGCACCGGATCGCCCGCACCCTGCCGGAGGGCGAGATCGCGCTCGGGCGCGAGACCGTGCCGATCCGCTCGGATTCCGCCCGGGCCCGGCTCGTCGGCGACGGCTACCGGCCGGACGGGATCGATCCGCTGATGGCCGGCCAGCGGATGGTGCTGGTCAACGTCTATTCCGGTCGCGACGGCGGTCCGCTCAACGTCCTCGATTGCGGCATCTTCGAGGGCACCCTGCGCGAGGCCGCGGCTCGGCCGATCCCGATCGAGTGCCGCCTGATCGGCGAAGAGTAGGGCAGCAGCGTTCACCCTGAACCGCCACGCTCCACACCCCGATTTCATCCAGCTTCTTCGCAGTGCAGCAGGCCCGTTCAACAAAAATTCCCTGTCGCTCCACCGAACCGCGCGATTGATTCCCGGGGCGTCGACGCCCACCCTCCACCTTAGAACGACAACGATTTCGGGTTGGGAACGATGCCGACACATGAGCCCTGGAACGCCCCGCGGGCGGCCGGGATCATCGCCGAGCACACGCAGCGGGAGGGGGCGACCCTGCCGATCCTCCACGCGCTGCAGGAGACGTTCGGTTACGTCGACGCCGAAGCGGTGCCGCTGATCGCCGACGCGCTCAACCTGTCGCGGGCCGAGGTCCACGGCTGCATCACCTTCTATCACGACTTCCGGTCCGCGCCGGCCGGGCGGCGCACCGTCAAGCTGTGCCGGGCAGAGGCCTGTCAGGCGATGGGCGCGGACGCGCTCCACGACGAGATCCTGTCCCGGCTCGGTGTCGACTGGCACGGGACCACCCGCGACGGCGCGGTGACGGTCGAGCCGGTCTTCTGCCTCGGCCTGTGCGCCTGCGGCCCGGCGGCGCTGATCGACGGCCAGCCGCTCGCCCGGCTCGATGCCGACACCCTGCAGGCGGTGGTGACGGAGCGGCTGTCGTGAGCGTCATGGTCTTCATCCCCCGCGACGCGGTGGCGCTCGGCCTCGGTGCCGACCGGGTCGCGGCTGCCGTCGCCCGCAGCGCCGAGACCCGCGGGCTCGACATCCGCATCGTGCGTACCGGCTCGCGCGGCATGCTGTGGCTGGAGCCGCTGGTCGAGGTGGCGACGCCGGAGGGCCGCATCGCCTACGGGCCGGTGCGGCCGGGCGACGTCGAGTCGCTGTTCGATGCCGGGCTCGCCGAGGGCGGCGCCCACCGGCTGCGCATCGGCCGGCCGGAGGAGCACCCCTACCTCGCGCGCCAGCAGCGCCTCACCTTCGGCCGCTGCGGCATCGTCGATCCGGTCTCGGTCGAGGATTACCGGGCGCATGGCGGCTATCGCGGGCTGGAAAGGGCGCTGGCGGTCGAACCCGTCGCCGTGGTGGATGCCGTGAAGGCGTCGGGCCTGCGCGGCCGCGGCGGTGCCGGCTTCCCGACCGGCATCAAGTGGAACACCGTGATGCTGGCGGAAGCCGACCAGAAATACGTGGTCTGCAACGCCGACGAGGGCGATTCCGGCACCTTCGCCGACCGGATGCTGATGGAGGGCGACCCCTTCACCCTCATCGAGGGCATGACCATCGCGGCGGTCGCGACCGGCGCCACCCGGGGCTACATCTATCTCCGCTCGGAATATCCCCAGGCCTACGAGACCCTGAAGGCGGCGATCGCGGCCGGCGAGCGGGCGGGCGTGCTCGGCGCCGACATCCTGGGCTCCGGCAGGAGCTTCCATCTCGAAGTCCGGCTCGGAGCCGGCGCCTATATCTGCGGCGAGGAGACCTCGCTGCTGGAGAGCCTGGAGGGCCGGCGCGGCATCGTGCGGGCCAAGCCTCCGATCCCGGCGCTGAAGGGCCTGTTCGGCAAGCCGACGCTGGTCAACAACGTTCTGTCCTTCGCCGCCGTGCCGTGGATCCTGGAGCATGGCGGACAGGCCTATGCCGATTACGGCATGGGCCGGTCGCTGGGCACCCTGCCGATCCAGCTCGCCGGCAACGTCCGGCAGGGCGGCCTGATCGAACTCGCCTTCGGCATCACGGTGCGGGAGGTGATCGAGGAGTTCGGGCTCGGCACCGCGTCGGGCCGGCCGGTGCGGGCGGTGCAGGTCGGCGGGCCGCTCGGGGCCTATTTCCCCGACGCGCTCCTCGACACGCCGCTCGACTACGAGGCCTTCGCGGCCAAGAAGGGGCTGGTCGGCCACGGCGGCATCGTGGTGTTCGACGACACCGTCGACATGGCGCGCCAGGCCCGCTTCGCCTTCGAATTCTGCGCCATCGAATCGTGCGGCAAGTGCACCCCCTGCCGCATCGGCGCGGTGCGCGGGCGCGAGACCATGGACCGGGTCATCGCGGGCGAGGACGCGCAGGCCAATCTCGCCCTGGTCGCCGACCTCTGCGAGGTCATGACCGACGGCTCGCTCTGCGCCATGGGCGGCCTGACGCCGGTGCCGGTCATGAGCGCGATCACCCACTTCCCCGAGGATTTCGACCGCAGCCGGCCGTTGCCGCTCGCGGCCGAGTGAGGAGGCGTCGATGGCCCTCATCAAGGAAATCGACTACGGCACCCCGATCCGCGTCGCCGACAAGACGGTGACGCTGACGATCGACGGCCAGAGCGTCACGGTGCCCGCCGGCACCTCGGTGATGGCGGCGGCGATGCACGCCGGCACGCAGATCCCGAAGCTCTGCGCCACCGATTCCCTCGAACCGTTCGGCTCGTGCCGGCTCTGCCTCGTCGAGATCGACGGGCGGCGCGGCACGCCGGCCTCGTGCACCACGCCGGCCGAGGACGGCATGGTGGTCCACACCCAGTCGGACAAGCTCCACCGCCTGCGCAAGGGCGTGATGGAGCTCTACATCTCCGACCACCCGCTCGACTGCCTCACCTGCGCCGCCAACGGCGATTGCGAGTTGCAGGACATGGCCGGCGCCGTCGGCCTGCGCGAGGTGCGCTACGGCGAGGGCGAGAACCACGTCCACAAGACCTCGGACCGATACCTGCCCAAGGACGAGTCGAACCCCTACTTCACCTACGATCCGGCCAAGTGCATCGTCTGCAATCGCTGTGTGCGGGCCTGCGAGGAGGTGCAGGGCACCTTCGCGCTGACCATCGCCGGGCGCGGCTTCGATTCGCGGGTGGCGTCGGGCCCGACCAACTTCATGGACTCCGAGTGCGTGTCCTGCGGCGCCTGCGTGCAGGCCTGCCCGACCGCGACCCTGACCGAGAAGTCGGTGATCGCGATGGGTCAGCCGGAGCACTCGGCGGTCACGACCTGCGCCTATTGCGGCGTCGGCTGCGCGTTCAAGGCCGAGATGCAGGGCGAGCGCGTGGTGCGGATGGTGCCCTACAAGGGCGGGAAGGCCAACGAGGGGCATTCCTGCGTCAAGGGCCGCTTCGCCTACGGCTACGCCACCCACAAGGACCGCATCACCAAGCCGATGATCCGGGACAGGATCACGGATCCGTGGCGCGAGGTGACCTGGGCCGAGGCGATCGACCGCGCGGCGTCGGAGTTCAAGCGCATCCAGGCGCGGTACGGCCGCGACGCGATCGGCGGCATCACCTCGTCGCGCTGCACCAACGAGGAGGCCTACCTCGTCCAGAAGCTGGTCCGCGCGGCTTTCGGCAACAACAACGTCGATACCTGCGCCCGGGTCTGCCATTCGCCGACCGGCTACGGGCTGATGACGACGCTCGGCACCTCGGCCGGCACCCAGGACTTCGCCTCGGTGGCCGATGCCGACGTGATCCTGGTGATCGGCGCCAACCCGACCGACGGCCACCCGGTCTTCGGCTCGCGGATGAAGAAGCGCCTGCGCCAGGGCGCCCGGCTCATCGTCGCCGACCCGCGCAAGATCGACCTCGTCAAGTCGCCCCACATCAGGGCCGATCACCACCTGCCGCTGAAGCCCGGCTCCAACGTCGCCTTCATCAACGCGATGGCGCACGTCATCGTGACCGAGGGCCTCGTGGACGAGGCCTATGTCCGCGACCGCTGCGACCTCGTCGATTTCGAGGTCTGGGCCCGCTTCGTCGCCGACCGGCGCCACGCGCCGGAGGAGGTCGCCGAGATGATCGGGGTCGACGCCGCCGAGCTGCGCGCCGCCGCCCGGCTCTACGCCACCGGGGGCGCCGCGGCGATCTATTACGGGCTCGGCGTCACCGAGCACAGCCAGGGCTCGACCATGGTGATGGGCATGGCGAACATCGCCATGGCCACCGGCAACATCGGCAAGCCCGGCGCCGGCGTGAACCCGCTCCGCGGCCAGAACAACGTCCAGGGCTCGTGCGACATGGGCTCGTTCCCGCACGAGCTGACCGGCTACCGCCACGTCTCGGACGACGCCACCCGCGAGACCTTCGAGTCGCTGTGGGGCGCGACCCTCTCGGCCGAGCCGGGCCTGCGCATCACCAACATGCTCGACGAGGCCGTCGCCGGCACCTTCAAGGGCCTCTACATCCAGGGCGAGGACATCGCCCAGTCCGACCCCGACACCCACCACGTCACCGCCGGCCTCAAGGCGATGGAGTGCATCGTCGTCCAGGACATCTTCCTCAACGAGACCGCCAAGTACGCCCACGTCTTCCTGCCCGGCGCCTCGTTCCTGGAGAAGGACGGCACCTTCACCAATGCCGAGCGGCGGATCAGCCGCGTGCGCAAGGTGATGGCGCCGCTCGGCGGCTACGGCGACTGGGAGGGCACGATGCTGCTCGCCAACGCGCTCGGCTATCCGATGGACTACACCCATCCGTCGCAGATCATGGACGAGATCGCCCGGCTCACCCCGAGCTTCTCGGGCGTGTCCTACGCCAAGCTAGAGGAACTCGGCTCGATCCAATGGCCGTGCAACGACAAGGCGCCGCTCGGCACCCCGATGATGCATGTCGACCGCTTCGTGCGGGGACTGGGCAAGTTCATGATCACCGAGTTCGTGCCCACCGACGAGCGCACGACCCGCAAGTTCCCGCTGATCCTCACCACGGGGCGGATCCTGTCGCAGTACAATGTCGGGGCGCAGACCCGGCGCACCCACAATTCGCGCTGGCACGAGGAGGACGTGCTGGAGATCCACCCGTTCGACGCCGAGACCCGCGGCATCGTCGACGGCGACCTCGTCGCCCTGGAGAGCCGGTCTGGCGACATCGCGCTGAAGGCCCGCGTCACCGAGCGGATGCAGCCGGGCGTCGTCTACACCACCTTCCACCACGCCAAGACCGGCGCCAACGTCATCACCACCGACTATTCCGACTGGGCCACCAACTGCCCCGAGTACAAGGTGACGGCGGTGCAGGTCCGGCGTACCAACCGGCCGTCCGATTGGCAGGCCCGGTTCTATGAGGAAGACATCTCCCTCACCCGCATCGCGCAACAGCTCGATGCCGCCGAATGAGGCCGGCGCGACCGCGATCCGGGTCCCGACCCGGGTCGTCGCCTGGGAGGCCGCGGAGGGGCGGGACGACAGCCGCCCCCTCGCGGTCGAGACGCCGGTCAACCTGATCTACGGCAGCGTGCCCTACGCCGTGATGATGACGACGCCGGCCGACCTCGTGGACTTCGCCTACGGGTTCAGCCTGACCGAGGGGATCGTCCAGGCCGCCGACGAGATCCGCGGCGCCGCGATCGAGGAGGGCGAGGGTGGCCTGCGCCTCCTCGTCGACCTCGCCCCCGGGCGCCTGCGCGAGCATCTGGCGCGCAAGCGCGCGATGAGCGGGCGCACCGGCTGCGGCGTCTGCGGCATCGACGACCTCGCCGACCTGCCGCTGGCGCAAGGCCGGGCGGCGGACGGGGTGCGGGTGAGCTTCGCGGCGGTGGAGCGGGCGCTCGCCGCCCTCGGCGACGCCCAGAGCCTCAACCGCGAGACGCGGGCGGTCCACGCCGCCGCCTGGGCCGGGCTCGACGGGGCCCTCGCCGCCGTGCGCGAGGATGTCGGCCGCCACAACGCCCTCGACAAGCTGATCGGCGCGCTGATACGCGCCGGCACCCGGCCGCAAGACGGCTTCCTCGTCATCACCAGCCGGTGCTCGTTCGAGATGGTCGAGAAGGCGGCGAGCTTCGGCGCGGCGATTCTCGTCGCGATCTCCGCCCCGACCTCGCTCGCCGTCGCGCGCGCGCGCCTGCACGGCCTCACCCTCGCGGCCATCGCCCGCCACGACACCGTGACGGTGTTCGAGGGCGGCGACCGGCTCGTCCACGCCCCGACCGCTCCGGACCCGTCATGACCGCCGACCCGAACCAGAAGCTCGTCCGCATGGCCAACCAGATCGCCACCTTCTTCCGCTCCTATCCCGAGGACGAGGCGGTGGCGGGCATCCACAAGCACATCGTGGCGTTCTGGACCCCGAAGATGCGCGACCAGCTCGTCGCCTACTGCACCCAGGAGGATCACGGCCTCGATCCCCTGGCGCTCACCGCCCTCACGATCATCCCGAAGGCGAAGAGCCCGATCCGCGCGGCGACCACCGACCCGCACGAGATCGGGATGGGAGCGAGCGACGCCGGGTAGGGCGGGGGACCTGCCGCCGGTCGCATGCGGCCTCTGACACGGTTTTCGGACGATCGGTTCCGAAAACCGTGTCAGAGCCGGTTCGAGCGGCCGTCGATGGTATTTTCCGCGTGAAGCACCCCTTTCCCGGCCCGAATGGGCCTACACGACTGAAGCGTCAGCGGAAGGAGATCCGGGATCCAGACGTCAGATGTGCCGCGAAGCGGCTCCGTGTGCCGGCACTGTCGCTGCATATGGAGGCTTCGCGACTTCTTGTGCTGGATCCCGGATCTCCTTCCACTGCGTTCCAGTCGTCCGGGAAAGGGGAGTCCATTCTTTAGATCAAGAGTCGAACAGGCTCTCACAGCGGCGGCAGCCCGTACCGGCGGCGGGCCATCTCGCATTCCGGGTCGCCGGGCTCGCAGGTCCGGCACACCTCCGGCCGCACGGCATAGACCCGGCAGCTCACCGCGCGGCCGACCTCGCCGGCGAGCGCCGAGCAGCGGTCGCCGTCGCAGCGCATCCGCCCGGCCGGGTCGTCGACGTAGGCCGCCGGGATCAGCGCGATCTCGGCGTCGTCCTCGGTGCTGAAGCGCGGCCAGTCGGCCGAGTAGGCGCAGCAGGCGCCGCATGCCTGGCACGGCGACGACATCGGGTCAGGGCGCGGGTGCGGCGGCCGGCATCGGCGGGATCGGCCGCGGCCGGCCCTCGTCGTCGATCGCCACGAAGGTGAAGGTGCCGTCCGTGACCTTCTCGCGCAGTTGGGAGCGGAAGCGCCGCGCCCAGGCCTCGATCCCGATCCGCATCGAGGTCCGGCCGACCTTCGTGACCCGGGTGTAGACGCAGAGCACGTCGCCGACCCGCACCGGCCGCAGGAAGCTCATCCCCTCGACCGAGACCGTCACCACCCGTCCCTGCGCCCGCTCGACCCCGGCCATGCCGCCGGCCTGATCCATCTGCGACATCACCCAGCCGCCGAAGATGTCGCCGTTGGCGTTGGTGTCGGCGGGCATCGCCATGGTGCGAACCGTGAGGTCGCCCCGCGGCGCGCCCTCGTCGGCCTCGGCCTGCGTCCCGGTCGTGTCGGCCATCGTCGTCTCCCGAAAAAGGCTGGTCCGGACCTCAGGGTTCGGTGCGCCGCAGGGTCGGCAGGCCGATGCCGGCGGCATCGAACCCGCCGTCGACCGCGAGGACCTGTCCGGTGATGTAGCTCGCCTGCGGGCTGCTCAGGAAGTAGATCGCGTTCGCCAGTTCCTCCTCGAGCCCGTAGCGGGCGAGCGGGATCGCGTCGTGGTAGTCGGCCCGGATCGCCGGGCTGTGCACCGCCTTCGCCATCGCGGTCTCGACCGGGCCCGGCGCCACGGCGTTGGCGCGGATGCCGAGGCCGGCGAGTTCCACCGCCTGCTGGCGGGTGAGGTGGGCAAGCGCGGCCTTGCTGGTGCCGTAGGCGACCCGCAGGGTCGAGGCGCGCAGGCCCGAGATCGACGTGATGTTGACGATGCTGCCGCCGCCGCCGCGCGCCATCACCGGGGCCGCCGCCTGGCTGCACAGGAACGGCCCGTCGAGGTTGACCGCCAGGACCCGCGACCACTCGGCGTGGCTGGTCTGGAGCAGCGGCTTGAACACCGCCGTGCCGGCATTGTTGACGAGGGCGTCGAGCCGGCCGAAGCGCGCCTCCACCGCCCGCACCGCCGCGGCGACCGCCGCCGGGTCGGCGACGTCGCAGGTCAGCGCCAGGGTGCGCTCGGCCTCGTCGAGCGAGGCCGCGGCGGCCTCCTGCGCCGGGCCGTCGATGTCGAGCAGCGCGACGCGCCAGCCCTCGGCGAGGAAGCGGCGCGCCGCCGCGAGCCCGATGCCGCGGGCGGCGCCGGTGACGAGGGCGACGCGGGCGGGGGTTGAGGGCACCTGGGTCACGACGATCCTCCCGGGGATCGGGGCCTCGCGCCCCGTTGTGGCTGCGCTTGCCCCAGGCCGGCCGCCGGAGTCCAGCGCCAATCGCGACCCGGAGGGATTGCAGCCCGCGGTGGTGTTTTGCCGCGTCGTCTTGCCGTCCGCGGCGCGTCGCCGATGTGACGGGCGTCACCGGTCGCGGGAGACGTTCATGCTCGTCAGCCGTCGCAGCCTGCTCCGCCGCGGGGCCCTGGCCGGGGCCGGCCTCGTCGCCCTGCGCGGCGCCGCGCGGGCGGCGCAGACCGACGTCGCGGTCGTCGGGGCCGGCGCCGCCGGGCTCGCGGCGGCCGAGGCGATCCGGCGCGGCGGCCACAGCGTGGTGGTCCTGGAGGCCCGCTCGCGGATCGGCGGGCGCGCCTTCACCGACGCCTCCCTCGGGCCGGCGAGCGCGTTCGATGCCGGGGCCCAGTACATCCACTGGGCCGAGCGCAACCCCTGGAAGGCGATCGCCGCCGCCGACGGGGTCCGCACCGGCGACGACGGCGCCGGCTGGCCGCGGCTGATCCTCGACGGCGCCCCGGCGCCCGACGAGGCCCGCCTGCGCCGCCGGGCAGCGTTCGGGCGCCTGTCGGGGCTCATCGATCATCCGGCCGGGCCCGACCGGTCCCTCGCGGCGCTCGCCGGCACCGGCGACCCCGCCCTCGCGGCGGCCGCGACCGGCCTCGCCCGCCTGTCCCTCGGCGAGGAGGCCGACCGGGTTTCGGCGGCGGAATACGACCGGCTCTGGGCCGGCGACGACATCTGGGTCGACGGCTACGGGGCCCTGGTGGCGCGCCGCCACGCGGCGCTGCCGGTGCGGCTCTCGGCGCCGGTCACGGCGATCGACTGGAGCGGGTCCGGGGTCGCCCTCGCGACGTCCGGCGGCACGCTCACCGCCCTCGCGGCGATCGTGACGGTGCCGGTCGGCGTCCTCGCCGCGGACGCGATCCGGTTCGCGCCCGCGCTTCCCGCCGCGACCGCGGAGGCGGTCGCCGGCCTGCGGATGGGCGCCTACACCAAGATCGCGCTCGCGCTCGACCCCGGCCGTCTCGCCGGGCGCGAGTGGCACGACGCGGTGCTGGTGCGCTCCGGGCCGGGCGCCGGGCTCACCGCCTACCTGGAAACCCGCCCCTTCGGCCGCCCGGTCGCGGTGCTGCATGTCGGGGGCGACGCCGCCCGCGAGCTGTGCGCGGCCGGCGAGGCCGCTGCGGTCGCGGCCGCGACCGACCACCTCGCCGACGCCCTCGGGGGCGAGGCCCGCCGCACCGTCACCGGCGGCCGGCTCGCGGGCTGGTGGAGCGACCCGTGGTCGCGCGGCAGCTACTCGCTGGTCCGGCCGGGCCACCTCGCCGCCCGTGACGCCCTGCGCCGGCCGGTCGGAGGACGGCTGTACTTCGCCGGCGAGGCCACCGCCGGCGGCGGCGCGATGACGGTCGGCGGAGCCACCCTCGACGGCGAGCGGGCCGCCGCCGAGGTCCTGCGCCGCCTCGATTCCTGAGCGTCAGTGCAGCGCCCGGCGCGGCCCGTCCTCGTCCCAGCGCGCCCACGCCTCCGCCGCGGCGGCCGGGATGCCGCCGTCGTGCCGCCGGCCGCTGAGGTCGAGGAAGGTCCGCTCGCTGGTCTCGACCAGCCGCGCGGTCTCGCCGCCGGCCTCGTCCCCCTCCTCGGCGACGTAGCGGTCGAAGGCCGCCGACATCTCGGCATACGCGAAGGCGACCGGCATCGTGCGGAACAGGGTGATCCCGTCGGCGTCGAGGTCGCCGGTGTCGCGGTCGCGCATCAGCACGGCGTAGCCGTCCTCGTGCTCGGCGACCTCGTACTGCCAGAAGCGGCCCTCGCAGGCTGTCAGGATCATGCCGTCCTCCTCGCGCCGCAGGCGATGCCGCGTCCAGGGCGAATGCCGTGGGGGCCGCGCGGGTTCCGGGAGACGGCTCAGCGCCGGCCGCAGCGCAGGTACGAGGTGGCGCCGCGCTCGCTGGTCCAGGTCAGGCGGTTGCCCTCGACCGCGAGGCGGACATGCGAGGTCCAGCGCCGCCCGGCATTGCGGCAGGCGGCGGCCGTGACCCAGGCGCCGCCGGCGCGCCGGACCTCGCCGAAACGGCAGGTCGTCGGCCCGGCCACCGCCGAGCCCGCCTGGATCACCGCCGGGATGAAGCCGCGGCGGGCCGAGCGGCGGGCGGCGCAGGCGGCGGCGTTGGGTCCCCACACGCCGATATAGGCCGGCCGCGGCGCCGGTGCCGGCTCCGGCGCCTCGTCCTCGGCCACGGCGCGGCGCGTCCGCGGCGTCTCGCGGCGCGGCGGCGGCGGGTCCTCGGCTTCCGGCTCGTCGGGTTCGAGGAAGCGGGGCGGCGCCTTGACGTCCGGAACCGCCGCGCTCGCCGGGTTCGGCGGATCGCGCCAGGACGGGGCCTCGGCGGCGCCCGCCGGGGCGGGCTCGGCCGGAGCCGCCGGCACCGGCGCGGGCGGCGGCGGGCGGCGGCGGAATTGCGGGATCGTCGAGCGGTAGGGCTTCGACAGGGCGCTGGCGTCGGCCGGGATGACTTCGAGGTCCGATTGCGCCACGGCGGGACCGGCGAGCAGAGCGGCCGCGGCCGCGCACAGCAGGGCGAGCCAGCGCCGCCCCGGTCTCGTCGCCGGGACGACGGCCGCTTCCGGGCCGACCCGCTCCTCTGGCCTCATCCTGCCCCCAGCCGGCCCCACCACGCGGAGCCCCTCGACAACCCGGCGCCCCGCCGGTCTTCGACCGGGCGGGGTGCGTCTCCATCCCCCCGACGGCCGCGGACGGCATCCGCGGCCGAGCGGTCCTCAGCGGCCGAAGATGCCCTTGAGGAACTGCGCCGTGCGGTTGCGCTTCTTCTTGCGCTCCAGCTCGGCCGCGTCGCGCACCCAGGCGACCTGCACCACCCGGCGCTCGCCCTCGAACGGCCGGTGGCCGTGCCAGGAGGAGTCGCTGCGCAGGAAGGCGAACATCGTCCCCATCGTCGGCGGCACCTCGACCGCGTAGGGCTCGAACCGCTCGCCGTCGTAGAGGACGCGCAGCCGCCCGGCCTCGGGGGCGTTCCAGTCGTCGTTCATGTAGACGAGCAGCGTCATCACCTTGGACGGCCCGTCGGTGTGGATCGCGCCGTATTTCGGCTGCGAGCGCTTCATCACCGTGGTCAGGCGCGGGCACGATACGAGGTCGATGCCGAAGATCCGGCCCATCTCGGCCGAGAACGCGTCGCTCTCGAGTTCCTCGATCAGGTCCCGGAACCGCCCCGACAGGTCGATCTCGTCGAGGGTGAGGTAGCCGGGCTTGGCGATCGCCGGGAAGTCGCGGCGCAGGTCGTCGACGGCGTCGGGCCGCAGCACCGAGGTGCCGAGAAGGTGCGGATAGGGCTCGCGGGAGACGGGCGCTGCCCGCACCGCGTCGAGGTCGAGGATCGAGAGGGCCGTCATGCGTTCGAGGTCGATCCGGTCTGGCGCGCCGCCCGGGCGGCGGCGGGAGGGCGGCCCGCGGGCCGCGTCGAGGGCGGCGATCATCGCGGCGGATTGCGGCGGCCGCGGGGCAGCCGCTCGCGGTCCGGTTGTGTCCGTGACGCCGAAGCTTCCGGAACGTGAACGGAGCTTCACTTGCCACGGCCGCGCCGCCATGGTCCTGACATGGGATTGACCCAAGGCGGCGCGGCTCCAGCGGACGACGCTGCCCACGCCCCTCACGGCCTCCCGCTCCCGCGGGCGGCCCCGGAGACCTCCATGCACGGATTGAAGCAGGCGCTGCTGCAGATCTGGCGGCTCACCGTCCCGTACTACACCACCCGGGACATGACGGAGATCCGCCTGTGGCCCCTGCCCGCCGTGCGGCTGCAGGAGCGCTGGGTCGCGCTCACCATGGCCGCCCTGGTCATCGGCATCGAGTTCGCCCAGGTCGCGATCAACGTCCGGCTGTCGTACTTCAACCGCGACTGGTTCAATGCGATCCAGAGCAAGGACGCGGCGGCGTTCTGGTCGCTGCTGTTCTCGGTGTTCTGCCTCTGGGCGTCGATCTACGTCGCCAGCGCGATCATCCAGTACGTGATCCAGTCGTATCTGCGGATCCGCTGGCGGTCGTGGATGACGCGGCACTACGTCGACCGCTGGCTCGGCCGCGACACCCATTACCGCATGGGCCTGACCGGGCTCCAGGCCGACAATCCCGACCAGCGCATCGCCGACGACGTCGACCAGTTCACCCAGACGACCCAGACGCTCGCCATCAGCCTGCTCTCGGCGGTGTCGAACCTCGTCTCGTTCTCGGTGATCCTGTGGAGCATCTCGGCGGCCTTCACGGTGCCGGGGACCGACTGGCACGTGCCGGGCTTCCTGGTCTGGGGCGCGCTGATCTACTCGGCCTTCGTGACGTGGCTGACCCACCGGATCGGCCAGCCGCTGATCCGGCTCAACTTCGAGCAGCAGCGGCGCGAGGCGGATTTCCGCTTCTCCCTCGCGCGCCTGCGCGAATACGGCGAGCAGGTGGCCCTGCTGTCGGGCGGCGGCGCCGAGCGCGGCCTGCTGCGCGACCGCTTCGCCGCCCTGATCGCGAACTTCTACGCCATCGTCGACCGGCGCAAGAAGCTCTCGGCCTTCACGGTCAGCTACCAGCAGCTCAACGTGGTGATCCCCTACGTGCTGGTGGCGCCGTACTACTTCAGCGGCCAGATCGCCCTCGGACAGATGACCCAGACCGCCGGCGCCTTCGCGCGGGTCGAGGGCACGATGTCGTTCTTCATCACCGCCTACGTGACGCTGGCGGACTACAAGGCGCAGGTCGACCGGCTCGTCACCTTCGACGCCTCGATGGAGCGGGCCGAGGCCCTGACCGCGGCGAGCCGGCTCCATGTCGGCCGCGAGGCCGGGGAGGTGCTGCGCATCGCCGGTCTCGGCCTCGACCTGCCCGACGGCCGCCGCATCGCCGCGGTGCCGGACCTGTCCCTGCGCGCCGGCGAGACGACCCTGCTCGCCGGCCCGTCGGGCTCGGGCAAGTCGACGCTGTTCCGGGCGCTCGCCGGAATCTGGCCGTTCGGCGAGGGCGAGGTCACGCTGCCGGCCGACGCCCGGGTGATGCTGCTGCCGCAGCGGCCCTACCTGCCGCAGGGCAGCCTGCGCGCCGCCGCGACCTATCCCGACGCCTCGGGCCGGCACGACGACGCGGCGATCCGCGAGGCTCTGGTGGCGGCGCACCTGCCCCACCTCACCGAGCGTCTCGACGAGGTCGCGCCCTGGGCGCAGTCGCTGTCGCTCGGCGAGCAGCAGCGGCTCGCCATCGCCCGCGCGCTGCTGGAGCGGCCGGACTGGCTCTTCCTCGACGAGGCCACCGCCGCCCTCGACGAGCCGACCGAGGCGGCGCTCTACCGCATCCTGCGCCAGCGCCTGCCCGATACCACCTTGGTTTCGATCGGCCACCGCTCGACCCTCGACGCCTTCCACCAGCGCCGGATCGACATGCGCCGGCGCGAGGACGGCGTGTTCGCTCCGGTCGACACCCGCGAGGCGGTGCCGGCGCAGTAGCGCCGGCCGACCAGTAGTGTGAAATCCAATCGGCTTGAACAAATGTAGGGCGCTATTTTCGAACCTCAGCGGCCAATCACGCAGTCAAATAGATCGGGTCTCGACCCTAACCAGAGAGGTCTAATACGCTTTCGGACTGATCGTCTTGCTATAAGGCAGCAAATGAAATCTCCAACACCTGGCCCACCGTGCAGTCGTTCATGATTTAAACCGTCGCGAAAACTCGATAATCTCGCCACTCTCGAGGTCGAACGACCTAAACGCCCTGGAGTTCTTCGGAACGGCGAGTTGAACGAGTTCGCCAGAGCGAAAGAACCCTGACTCAACACCAGTTATCTGCTCAACCTCCTGTTCGGGAAGCGACAAGCATTCTAGAAGGCCAGACCGTGTATAATATCCTTCACTTAGCAGTGCCTCGACGCCGCGCTTGAACATACGCGGGCGCTCAAGAGGCATGACAGTGCGGTCATCAAATGGCTCACGCAACGCTCCGCGCCAACCTCTTCGCGTCAGATTGCGATATAAAACAGATCTATCTTGATCGTCTATCAGGCCCAGATTATAAGCCCGAAATATCATCGCGCTGATAGACAGCCCCCAACGCTTTTTCAATGATGCAAAATAGTCAAGGGATGGGCTCCTAACTTCCTCGAAGAATGATTTCCTGGGAAACAAGAGCGCACCAGCAAAGCGGTGGGCTTGCTGTTCAATGAGCTTGTGAAGTAAGGGATCGCGTTCTTGCTGCGGTGTGACTTGCGAGTGGAGGACCATATGTCCGAGCTCGTGCGCACAATCGTAGCGCGCTCGCGCGCAGCTTACATCATAGATATTTATTCCTACGAAAGAACGCTTCAGATGGCGCGAATAAAAACAGAAACCATCTTGCTTATCTGAAGGTATTTCCAAATTAACCACTGGAATACCAGCATTTTCTAGCGCAAGCGCGACATCAGGAATGGGATGATTTCCCAACCTCCACTGTTCGCGCACCTGTTCGGCAGCGCATTCGACAATTTCGGGAGTGATTTGACGGGGATCTTCGACCGAAGTGGTTTCTGGTGGCGTGTATACTGGGAACGTGACTTCGTCTTCGAGGAACGCGAAAATTTCGCATAGCCAGCGCATGCGCTGTTCAGTCATATCGCGCGCAGTTTTTGTTTCCGCATTCCGAGAGCGCCAGAACACGAGCCCAATTTTTTCATTCCATGTCGGCTTGAGGAAGAATTCATATGAAAAACCTAAATGACTTGCAATAGCACATAATTTTTCATGTTGAGGTTTATCCAAGCCATCTTCATACCGGCTTATTGCAGTGCCGCTTACCCCGATCAAGTCACCAAGTACTTTCTTGTACATACCTCGCGCGCGTCGCGCCTCGTTAAGGCGAGCTCCTTGAAAAGCCTGAACGCCGATGCTCATCTTTCAGATCTCTTCGAATTCTTGCGCTTTGGATTGATAATCACGTTATCCGGCTGGAGGAGCGAATATTCACTCGGCGCACTCTTCGGCGTCCAATCTTTTCCATTGCGACCGTGCATTGCTAACTCGTAAAGATCGAGCCGATGAACCCATGAACTGTATTCCGCGTCTGGCACAGCAAGCATTACGCCACCCAGCTTTTTGTGATCACGCGTGAATTTCGGTCCAGCCGCCCCATGCAAAAGAACCGAAAGAATACACCCAGCCCATTCACTATCGCGATAATATCCATCACCAAGATCCAGCTCAAGTTGGTTCATTAATCCATATAAATTTGCTAATTTCAGCTTGAAATCAGACACCCTCGGATCGTCGCGAAAACTTAGAACCGGTTCTTGCATCAAGACCAAGCGACCCATTCTTACAAGCAGTTTGTTCTGCCCATTGCAGTCGAGACGACGGATATCATATGGGACGCCGTGCTTTTTGGCGTTTTCTAGAAGGGCATCTATAGCGCACGTGCCGCGTCGATGGCCGAATTGTTCATGCCGCATGGCGTCGTTGATAGCGTTGTTGTCGGCCAACTCCTGGTAGAGCCGATCATACCCCCAAGCGAGGGATTTCAATGCTGCCTCCATATACTCGGGGTTGAGATCACCCCGCAGGATCTGGTCGGTCCGTTCGCGCGTCAGAGACACAGGATCCTCAGGTAGGCTAACCACTCAAGCATGATGTCGTTTCTCATATAAAAAGTCAAGCGTGATGGCACAATGCCGCTGTTGGCGTGCCACGTGGCGTTGTGTTCAAGCTCCTAGGCTCTCAGGAACCATGCCCACGAATAAGGATGAAGATGAGGGTCCTGCGATTTTATCGCGCACAACAGCATCGCAAACCTAACCCTGCGACGGCAGGTCGAGGACGAGGGCGCACGATCCGCTATCTGCCCTAAACAACCCTTCGACCGGTCAAACCGATCCGATCTGCTCCCTACCGCAACAGCGTGATCGCCACCGGCACCAGGATCGCGGTCAGCAGGGCGTTGAGCCCCATGGCGATGCCCGCGAAGGTGCCGGCGACCTCGCTGACCTGGAACGCCCGGGCGGTGCCGATGCCGTGGGCGGCGAGCCCCGCGGCGAAGCCCCGCGCGCGCCAGTCGCGAATGCCGAGGAGGTTCAGCAGCGGTGTCACCAGGATCGCCCCGATGATCCCGGTGAGGATCACCAGTACGGCGGTCAGCGCCGGGTCGCCGCCGAGCGCCCCGCTGATGCCCATGGCGACGCTCGCGGTGACCGACTTCGGCGCCAGCGAGACCAGGATGCCCTCCGGCACGCCGAACAGCCGCGCGGTCGCCATGGCGGTGCCGAGCGCGACGGTCGAGCCGACGAGCAGGGCCACCAGCATCGGCACCAGCACCCGCATCACCGTGACCCGGTGCTCGTAGAGCGGGATCGCCAGCGCGACGGTGGCGGGCCCGAGAAGGAAGTGCACGAATTGCGCGCCCTCGAAATAGACCGGGTAGGCGGTGCCGGTGGCCCACAGCACGAGGCCGATCATCCAGATCGCGTGCAGCACCGGGTTGGCGAGGGGATGGCGGCCGGTGGCGGCCGAGACCCGGTCGGCGATCACGTAGGCGAGCAGCGTCACCGTCAGCCACAGCAGCGGGCTGCGCGACAGGAAGACCCAGACCGCGAACTCGTTCGTCATCGGCCGGTCCCCGGGGGTTTCGCGGTCGCCTTCGCGGTCCAGCGTGCGACCCAGGTGAAGGTCAGCACCGTGGCGGCGAGCGCCGCCGCCGTGGAGACCACCAGGGTGACGGCGAGCGCGACCCCGTGCGCCGCCAGCACGTCGAGCCGCCCGACCACGCCGACGCCGGCCGGCACGAACAGCAGCGAGAGATGGGCCAGCAGGCCCTTGCCGGTGCTCTCCAGGGTGCCGTCGACGAGGGGCGGCGGCAGGCCGCCCGGCCGGCGGTCGCGCAGGACCAGCACGACGAGCAGCAGCGCCATCCCGATCACCGGACCCGGCAGCGGCAGGGCGAGGCCCCGCGCCAGGATCTCCCCGACGAGTTGGCACAGCAGCAGGAGGGTCAGGCTGACGATCATGGCGGCGGGCGGCTCGTGGGGGTGGCGGGCGAGGGTCGCGGGCGTCAGCGCCCCGGATCGCCGAGCCAGTGGTCGAGGAAGGCGTCGAGCCAGCGCATCACCGAGGGATCGTGCATCAGCCGGCCCTCGGCCTGGCGCACGCGGTCCTGGGCGCCCGGCAGCTTCAGGCGCTCGGCCGCCCGCACGGTCCAGCGGCACATCATCGCGTGCGTGACCTCGGGGTGGAACTGGAAGCCGAACGCCGCCGGCCCGACCCGGATCGCCTGGGTCGGGAAGTCGTCGCCGGTGGCGAGCGTGGTCGCGCCCGCCGGGCAGGTGAAGCCCTCGCGGTGCCAGTGATAGACGTGCGACGGCCACGGCTGGCCGATCTCGGCCGCGAAGGCGGTGCCGGCCTCGGTCGGCAGCAGCGGGTAGTAGCCGATCTCCGCCCGCCCCTCCGGATGCGGACGCACCGTCGCCCCGAGGCCCTTGGCGAGCATCTGCGCCCCGAGGCAGAGGCCGAGGAACGGCGCGCCCTCGCGCAGGGGCACGTCGATCCAGTCGATCTCGGTGCGCACGAAGTCGTCGGGATCGTTGGCGCTCATCGGACCGCCGAAGATCACCGCGCCGGCATGGTCGCGCAACGTGTCGGGCAGCGCCTCGCCGAAGCGCGGGCGGCGGATGTCGAGGGGGTGGCCGCGCTCCAGGAACAGGCGGCCGAGCCGGCCGGGGGTCGAGGCCTCCTGGTGGAGGACGATCAGCACCGGCTTGCCGATCGCGGCCGCGTCCTCCCGTCTCACGGCGCCGCTCCCTGCGGCGCCTGCGCCGCGAGGGCGATCGCCCGGGACGCCGCGATCGCCGCGTCGTCGAAGCCGAGGAGCTGGCCGAGCCGCCAGACCAGATCGTCCTCGAACTCGTGCACCGTGCCGTCGGCGGCGGCGATGGCCCAGGCCATGCCGAGCAGGCCGAGCCGCTCCGCCTCCGGGGCGTCGCGCCCGACCCGCGCCACGAGGTCGGCGAAGTCCCGCGTCTCGTCGTCGACCGCGATCGCCCGCCCGATCAGCGCGAGGGCCTCCGCCGGCGACGCGGCGAGCCCGCCGCCGTGCAGCAGGCGGGCGAGCCGCTCGTGCTCGACCGGCGCCAGCGACCCGTCGACCCGGGCGACGTGCACGAGCAGCGCGGCGGCGGCGATGGCGGGGCCGGCCAAGTCGGGGGCGGCCGCCGCGGGGGCACCGAACCAGTCGGCGGCGGAGGCGAGGAGGCGGGCGATGAGGGGCATGGGATCGGGGCGGTTCGACCACCCAAGGTCGGTCTCCGGCCCCCCTTCGTCAACCGCCGCCCGCGCCTTGGCCGCCGGCGCCGGACGCACGGCTCGCCTGCCGACCCGCGCCGCCGCGCGGCCCGATGGGCGGCTTGTCGCGCGGGCTGCCAGCGCCTAAGAGCGCGGGCCCCGGTCCGGCACAGGAGAACCCGATGCGTCCCTCGAAGCGCGCACCCGACGAGCTGCGCAAGGTCACGCTGGAGCGGAGCGTGTCGCGCCATGCCGAAGGGTCGTGCCTCGTGACGTTCGGCGAGACCCGGGTCCTGTGCACCGCCTCGCTGGAGGAGCGCGGCCCGTCCTGGCTGCGCGGATCGGGCCGCGGCTGGGTCACCGCCGAGTACGCGATGCTCCCGCGCGCCACCCACGAGCGCAACCGCCGCGAGGTCAATGCCGGCAAGCCCTCCGGGCGCACCCAGGAGATCCAGCGCCTGATCGGCCGGTCGCTGCGCGCGGTGGTCAATCTGCCGGCGATCGGCGAGCGGCAGATCGTGGTCGATTGCGACGTGCTCCAGGCCGATGGCGGCACCCGCACCGCCGCGATCACCGGCGCCTGGGTCGCCCTGCACGAGTGCTTCGCCTGGATGCGCGGCCGCTCGATCATCTCGGTCGATCCGATGCGCGACCACGTCGCGGCGGTGTCGTGCGGCATCCACAAGGGCACGCCGGTGCTCGACCTCGACTACGACGAGGATTCCGGCGCCGAGACCGACGCCAACTTCGTCATCACCGGCTCGGGCGGGATCGTCGAGGTCCAGGGCACCGCCGAGGTGAAGCCGTTCACCGAGGAGGAATTCCTCGGGCTGCTGCGCCTCGCCAAGGCCGGGGTCGCCGACCTCGTCGCCCTCCAGAAGCAGGCCGTGGGCTGACCAGCCCGACGACGTATCTCAGGGAGACTTCCCGATGGCCCGGCTCCTCACCGGCAAGGTGGTGATCGCGACCCACAACAGCGGCAAGCTCGTCGAGATGCGCGAATTGCTGGCGCCGTTCGGCGTCGAGGCGGTGTCGGCCGGGGAGCTGAACCTGCCGGAGCCGGAGGAGACCGGCACGATGTTCGCCGAGAACGCGGCGATCAAGGCGCGGGCGGCGGCCTCCGCCACCGGCCTGCCGGCCTTCGCCGACGATTCGGGCCTGTGCGTCAACGCGCTCGACGGGGCGCCGGGCCTGTTCTCGGCCCGCTGGTCGGGCGGCTCGAAGGATTTCGCCGGGGCGATGGCCCGGATCGAGCGCGAACTCGCCGCCCGCGGCGCCACCGACCGGCGCTCGCATTTCGTCTCGGCCCTGGTCCTGGCCTGGCCGGACGGGCACGAGGAGCTGTTCGAGGGGCGGGTCTTCGGCGAACTGGTCTGGCCGCCGCGGGGCGAGCGCGGCTTCGGCTACGATCCGATGTTCAAGCCGGACGAGACCGCGCTCACGTTCGGCGAACTCGGCGCCCAGGAGAAGCACGGCATCGACTGGGAGGCGGGCCGGGCGCTGTCGCATCGGGCGCGCGCCTTCCTGAGCCTCGCCGCCGCCTGCCTGCGGCGCCCGTGATACGGTTCTCGGACGAGTCCGTTCCGAAAACCGCATCACGGGCCCGCGCGGCGCCGAGCCAAGCCGAATTTCGCGTCGCGAACACGACTGCGACGCCGTCGCCGAGCGATCGACCGGAAGTCGTTCGACGGGTGTGGCGGGGGCGTGGCCGCCCCCGCGCCGGGATCACGCGATGGTGAGGGCGACGTCGACGTTGCCGCGGGTGGCGTTGGAGTACGGGCACACCTGATGCGCCTTCTCCACCAGCGTCTCGGCGGTGGCGCGGTCGAGGGCCGGCAGCGAGATCGTCAGGCTGGCGGTGATGCCGAAGCCGCCCTCCGAGCGCGGGCCGATGCCGACCGTCGCGGTGACCGTGGCGTCGGCCGGAACCTTGATCTTCTCCTGGCCGCCGACGAACTTCATCGCACCGAGGAAGCAGGCCGAGTATCCGGCGGCGAAGAGCTGCTCGGGATTGTTGCCGGGGCCCCCGGCGCCGCCGAGTTCCTTCGGGGTGGCCAGCGCCACGTCGAGGGAGCCGTCCTGGGTCTTCGCGCGGCCGTCGCGGCCTCCGGTGGCGGTGGCCTCGGTGGTGTACTTCACGTCGACGGACATCGGATCCCTCCGTGGTTGGTGCGGCCGGGCCGTCCGGGCCCGCTCGCGATATTCGATAGCCAAAAATCAGATTGCGCGCAACTTGAAATCTCCCCGTCGATGTCGGACACCACGACGGCGCTGCGGCGGGGCCGCCGCCCCGATCGCAGTCCTCAGGAGGGACGAGCATGCCGGAGCCCGGTCCGGAGCGGGAGATGCCGCCCACCTGCGAGGCGGACGGCCCCCTGACACTGGCGAACCAGATCTGCTTTGCCGTCTACTCGGCGGCGCACGCCTTCAACCGGGTCTACAAGCCGCTCCTCGACGGGCTCGGCCTGACCTATCCGCAATATCTGGTGCTGCTTCTGCTGTGGGAAGAGGACCGGCAGACGATGAAGGCGCTGGGGCAGCGGCTCTACCTCGATTCCGGAACGCTGACGCCGTTGCTGAAGCGGCTGGAGGGCACGGGCCTGATCCAGCGTGCCCGCGACGCGGCCGACGAACGGTTGATGCGGATCAGCCTCACCGAGGCCGGCCGCGACCTGCGCCAGCGGGCGCTGCCGTTCCCGGGCGAGGTCGTCTGCGCGGCCGGTCAGCCGCCCGAAAGACTGGCCGCCCTGCGCGACGAGATCGTCGCGTTGCGGGATGCGTTGCACGTCACGGTGGCGGAGCGGGACTGACTGGAAACCGGCTCCAAGTATCTGATTTCAAGATTGGATTTTTGGAGCGCGGAATCCCCTCTCAGAGCCTGTTTGAGTCTCGATCTAAATAACAAGCTCCCCCTTTCCCGGACGACTGGAACGCAGTGGAAGGAGATCCGGGATCCAGTACAACAAGTCGCGAAGCGTCCATACTCAGCGACAGTGCTGTCAGACTGAGCCGCTTCGCGGCACATCTGACGTCTGGATCCCGGATCTCCTTCCGCTATCGCTTCAGTCGTCCGGGAGAGGGGTGCTTCGCGCGATAAATACGATGGACCATCGCTCAAACAGGCTCTCCCACTCGGGAAAGGGGATCCCGCGCTCGAAATCATGCTCCTGGATCAAGTGTTTGGAGCCGGTTTCCATGTCGGGAGCGTCTGCGTCTCCGATCGATCCGGCGGTGACGGTCGCGCGGCCGAGCCGGCACCGGAATCCAGCTCGGCCGCCACGGCGACCGTCCCGGCCGCAGCGGAGGGAGGGCCGGGGCGGCCGTTCGACCGGTCCTACGATGTCCGCATCGCGACAGCGACGTCGCTCATGCGCGTGGAGCCTCCGGCTCCAGCGCGGGCTGACGACACCATGTCCGGAACTCGAATTTCCGAAATTAAGCGAGAGGCTTGGCGGAAATTCGAGAGCAGAACCAAAGGTCGTTGTCAACGACCGTTGGTATCATGGGTTTCCGATTGATTGGTTCGCAATGCGGAAACCGGCTTCGCTCAAGTGCCGCGCGGGTTGATGATACGATTTTTCGGAACTGATCGTCCGAAAATCGTATCAGCCCCGCGCCCGGACCACCGCCAGCGGCACCACCGGCCACGCCGGCCGCGGATCGACCTCGCCCGGATTCAGGGTGCGCGGCGCGATGCTGTCGCAGATCTCGCGCTGGCGCACGATCACCGCCCCCGTCTCGTCGTACCGGCGCACGAGCCCGCCCTCGCGGCAGCCGCCGGCGATCTCGGCGCTACTGCCGTTGCGCCGGCCCCACGGGTTGCGGCGCACCGGCGGGTGCTCGACGGTCAGCGCCCCGTCGCGCTCCAGCGAGCGCTCGATGTAGGTGGTCTCGTCGACCGGCAGGCCGCCGGCGAGGGCCGGCGCGGCGGCGAGGGGCAGCAGCGCGATCAGGAGGGCGGGGGTGGTGCGTCGCATCGGCGGGCGGTCCGTTCGAGGGCGTGTGCGGTGTTCCAACAGCTTAGCAGCGGAATGGTTGGCCGGCGGCGTGCAAAAAATCCGGCCCGCGCGATTGTGGAGCGGTGTGTCTCCCGGGCGCGTCCTTGACAGGCCGGGGCCCCGCGTGGTCCGAACGCCCCGGGCTCGACGGCACCGCTTGCGGCGGCGCCCGGCAGCGGAACGGTGAGAGGCGTGCGGGACAGCATGCGACGGTTCGGACGACGCCTGCGGGCCGGCCTGTTCGGCACCCTGGCGGTTCTGGCGAGCGCGCCCGCTCTCGCGCAGGGCGCGGTGAAGCAGACCTTCGACGACTGGCAGATGCGCTGCGAGACGCCGGCCGGCGCCAAGTCGGAGCAATGCGCCCTGGTGCAGTACGTGGCGGCCGAGGACCGGCCGAACCTCACCCTCGTGGTGATCGTGCTGAAGACGGCGGACAACCGCGGCACCCTGCTGCGGGTGGTGGCGCCCCTCGGCATCCTGCTGCCGTCCGGCCTGGGCCTCAAGATCGACCAGAACGACGTCGGCCGCACCGCCTTCGTGCGCTGCCTCTCGACCGGCTGCGTCGCCGAGGTGGTGATGGACGACAAGCTGATCGGCCAGCTCAAGGCCGGCCAGCAGGCGACCTTCATCGTGTTCCAGACCCCCGAGGAGGGGGTCGGCATCCCGCTGTCGCTCAAGGGCTTCGGCCCCGGGGTCGACAGCCTGCAATGACGGAGGGACGGGGACGGTGACCGCTGGATCACGAACGGCGGGCCGGGTCGGGCTTGTGGTCGCGGCCCTGGTCCTGGCTCCGGGCGCCCGGGCGCAGACGCCGCCCGCCGACGACGGCAACCCGTTCATGAACATGCTGCGCTACGGCGGCACCACCAAGCCGCCGGAGGCGCCCGCATCCACCGAGGACGTGGCCTACTGCCCGGTCCCGGAGATCGCCGAGGGCGGCTCGGCGATCCAGTCCCAGGGCGGCGGCGGGGTGAGGAGCCAGATCGCGATCGCGCAGGTCAGCCGGTCCTGCACGCCCGGCCCCGGCGGCACCATCCTGGTCCGGGTCGGCGTGCAGGGGCGGGCCCTGCTCGGACCGGGCGGCTCGCCCGGGCGGTTCGACGCGCCGGTCACGGTCTCGATCAAGCGCGGCACCGAGATCGTCACCCGCCGGACCCAGCGCGCCGCGGCGACGATCCCGCCCGGTCAGGCGAGCGGGACCTTCACGGTGGTCGAGGACGGGCTGTCGGTGCCGGCCGCCTACGCCACCGAGTTCGACATCGAGGTCGGCCTCGGCGGGGCGGCCACCAAGCCGGCCCGCGCCCCGCGCCGCAAGCCCGCGGCGCCGCCGGCCGAACAGCCCGGGTGAGGACCCGCCTCGGGGTCGTCCCGCATGGGGACGACCCGGACTTCTCCCGCCGGCTCGTCCTCGATCCGCCGCCGGCCGGCCGCTGGCTGCGCCTGACCTACGCCGCCGACCTGTTCGCCCGGCCGGTGCGCCCGATGCTGCGGTTCCTGCGCGACGGCGCCCCGCCCGAGGACGCCCTGTTGCCGGGCCCGGTGCTCGGCCGCGGGCGCTGGCTCGGCCTCGTGCCGGCGGGAACCGAGGCCATCCTGCTCGCCGCGCCCGAATCTGGCTTCCGGATCGAGGAAGCCGCGCTGCTCTCCACGCTTCGCGTCCTGGCGCTCGCCGCCCGCCGGCGTCCGCGCTCATTGCCGGTGGCGCTCTACGTCCTCGCCCGCGGCGACGCCCGCCGGTTCCGCAACACCCTGCGCCTCGCCGCGGCGGTGAGCCCGCTCGGTGCCTGGGAGACGTGGCGGGACGGCCGCGCCCGCCCGGTCGAGCCGGCTTTCGACCGCGCGCCCGAGACGACGGTCCGGGTCGGCCTGCGCATGGACGCGGCCGCGGATCAGGTCGAAGCGGTGCGGCGCAGCCTCACGGCGCTGGCCGGCCAGACCCACCGCGACTGGCGGCTGGTCCTGCGCTGGACCGGCGGCGCGCCGCCCGCCGTCGCCGACGACGCGCGCGTCCGCGAAGTATCGGGTGCCGCACCGGCCTTCCCGGACGCCGACGCGGTCGGGTTCCTGGCGCCGGGCGACGAACCGGCGCCGGACGCGCTGGCGCAGCTCGCCGCCTGCTTCGCCGGCCCCGACCCGGCCGCACTCGCCTACGGCGACGAGGAGGCGCGCCGGGACGGCCGCCGGCAGCCGCGGCTCAAGCCGGGCTGGAGCCCCGACCTCGCCCTCGTCGGCGGCCCGGCCTATCCGGGCCGGCCGCTCCTGCTCGGCGCAGGCTTCGCCGCCGGGCTGCCGTGGCGTCCGGAGGAAGGCGCCCGCGCCCTCACCCTCGCGGCAGCGGCCGCCGCGCCCGACCGCGTGCGCCACGTCGCCCGCCTGCTGTGCCGCAGCGCCGGCGGGAGCGAGGCGCCCGACGCGCCGGATTCGATCGCCACCGCACTGACCCGCGCCGGCTCGCCCGCGACGGTGCGGGTGGCGGACGGTGTTTCGGACCTGCTGTGGCCGCTGCCCGATCCGCCTCCGCTCGTCTCGGTGGTGATCCCGACCCGCGACCGGCCGGACCTGATCGGCACCGCAGTCCTGGGCGTGCTGGAGCGGACGGCCTATCCGGCGCTCGAACTGGTGATCGTCGACAACGGCTCGACCGACCCGGCGGTGCACGCGCTCTATGCCGGCCTCGCCGGGGACGGGCGGGTGCGCCGGCTCGACCGTCCGGTCCCGTTCAACTTCTCGGCGCTGGTCAACGACGGCGTCGCGGCCTCGACCGGATCGGTCGTGGTGCTGCTCAACAACGACGTCGAAGTGCTGGAACCGGACTGGCTCGCCGAGATGGTGCGGCTGGCGGTCCGCCCGGGGATCGGCGCGGTCGGGGCCAAGCTCCTCTACGGCAATGGCCGGTTGCAGCATGCCGGCGTCGTCGTCGGCCTCGGCGGCCGGGCCGGGCACATCCTGCGCAACCGGCCGGCCGGCACGCCCGGCCATCTCGGGCGGCTGCGGGTCGCGCACGAGGTCGCGGGCGTCACCGCCGCCTGCCTCGCGGTGACGCGGGAGCGCTACGACGCCGTCGGCGGGTTCGACGCCGCGTCGTTTCCGATCGACTTCAACGACATCGACTTCTGCCTGCGGCTGGCCGCCACCGGCCACCGCTCGCTGTGGACGCCGCGGGCGGTGCTGGCCCACCACGAATCGGTGAGCCGCGGCCCCTCGGTCGGCCCGCAGCGGGTCCGCTTCGAGGCCGAGGCCGGCTGCTTCGCCGCCCGCTGGCGGGCGACGATCCGCGACGACCCGTACTACCACCCCGCCTTCTCGGTCACGGCGTTCGGGGAGGATCTGGAGTAGGATTCCTTCCCAGGGCGTGCGGCCAGGCTCCGCCGGCCGACGCGGGATGGAAGATCATCCGGCCGCGGCGGTAGGCATCAGGATCCGGCACGACCACGCGGCCGTCGAGTCCGAGCGGCAAACGGCCGACGGTCTCGGGGATCTCGGAGGTGAGCCGCGGCAGAAGGTCTCTTGCTTCCGCGACGGCCCCAAGGAAGCTCCTCTTCAGCGCGACGGGGTCGAGAACACCATCGACGACGATCTCGGTCTCCAGGTGGGCCGCGCTGTAGCGTGAATTCCTGACCGCCTCGTCCAGCACTAGTTCGGGGGTCATCCCGGCGTCCTTGCCGAGAGCCGCCCAGGCCAGAGCCACGAGCGGAAGTCCGCGTTCGTGAAGCGTGACGACATCGTAATAGTCGCGGGCCGCCCGGCGCCCCGCCAGAGCGAGAAGCTTGTTCAGCGCGATATCCGCGTCATGGAGGCGCCAGCCGAAGTCGGCGTCCTCGACAGCCGGAAGGAAGCGGATCGTCGTGTCATGCATCCAATCGAGCAGGAGCGAGTGGCCGTCCTTCCGGCATTCAACCTCGACGAAGCCGGCGCGAGGCCGGCTTGCCGGAGTTTCCTCGACCTCATAACCGGCGGCGAGCAACGTCGCCTGGTCCTGCCTGGACGATCGCAGGACGGCGTCCGTGGTGCCGTGCTCGATATCGAGATCCTGGGAGATGCGGGCGCCGTTCCGGTTCGCGACCGTACCTCCCGCGAAGACGCTGTCCGGAGAGCGGTTGCGGGAGAGTCGGATCAGGACCTCGCGCTGAAAATGGGTCAGCGCCACTGAACCGGACCCGCTGTCGCCGCGACCGCCTTGTCGATGCACGCGGCGACGTCCCAGCCGCGACGTCCGCCGTACCGTCTGAGGCGATCCGCCACCAAGCGGGCATCATCCCGCGGATCGACCAGAACCGGCGTGTTCCAGAAGCATCGGATACCGAACTCGGCTCGTGCCAGGGCGATCGTCGCGGCGAGATCCGACATGGCGGACGCCTCGACATCCCTAGCCGCTGCGATGTGCGGCCCGTCCGGGCTATTGCCGGCTTCCTCCTCTCGTCCGATGCTGTCCATGTCAGGTCTCACGGCGATCCGGGTCCTGAGAACGATACGACAGCGTCGGTTCCCTGACGAGGCGGGCAGGACACCGCGCGGTGCCGGACGGAGCCCGGTCGCGGGGTCCAGCCCGTCCCGATCCCGTCACGGCATGACCACGACCTTCGTGCCGACCTTGACCCGGTTGTAGAGGTCGATGACGTCGCGGTTGGTCATGCGGATGCAGCCCGACGACACGGCGGCGCCGATCGTCTCGGGCTCGTTCGAGCCGTGGATGCGGTAGAGCGACGAGCCGAGATAGAGCGCGCGGGCGCCGAGCGGGTTGTCGCTGCCGCCGGCCATGTAGCGTGGCAGGTCGGGGCGGCGCTTGAGCATCTGCTCGGGCGGGCGCCAGGACGGCCATTCCTTCTTCATCGTCACGGTCTTGGTGCCGGACCACGAGAAGCCGTCGCGGCCGACGCCGACGCCGTAGCGCACCGCCTGCTGGTCGGGCAGGATGTAGTAGAGCCGGCGCTGGCTCGTGGCGATCACCACCGTGCCGGGCGCGTAGGGGCTGTTCCAGCCGATCGTCTCGCGCGAGACCGGCTGCTGGCGAAACACGGTGAGGAAGTCGGCCAGGGGCCCGCTGTCGAGCAGGCTGGCCGCCCCGGCCGGTGCGGCGCCCGTCAGCGCGGCCAGGGCCGCGGCGCAGCCCAGGGCCAGAATCCGGTGCTTCATCGCTTCTCTCCCCTCGCGACGCGGGTGTTCAACCCGACCGGGATGGCGGCCGGCGGGCGAGGGGTCAACCCGGCGGCGAGCCGGCGGCGGCCGGGTGAGGCCCCGGCGCCACAAGCGCTCAGGCGGCCGCGTCCTCGTGCAGGAAGCGGATCAGCGCGACGTTCACCGCCTCGGCCTCCTCGTGCTGGACCCAGTGGGTCGCCTCCGGGAAGCGTTCGAGCCGGCCTTCGAGGCACAGGCGCAGGCTGTCGCGGGCGAGGCCGGCTTCGAGGGCGGTGTCGCGCTCGCCCCACAGCACCAGCACCGGCGGGCGCACCGGTGCGGGGGCCGGTGCACGCGGCAGGCGCAGGGCCCGGTACCAGTTCAGCATCCCGGTCAGGGCGCCGGGCTTGGCCCAGTCGGCCGCGTAGGCGTCGAGGGCGGCGGCGTCGAAGGTGCCCGGTCGGCTCGACGTCGCGAGCGCCCGGCGCAGGGCCGCGAAGCCGCCGGCCCGCAGCAGCGCCTCCGGCAGGCGCGGCACCTGGAACAGCCCGACATAGAGGCTGCGCAGGAGCTGGCTCGGGTGCCGGCGGGCATAGGCGCCGACCACGTCGGGATGCGGCGCGTTGAGGATCGCCGCCCGGGCGACGCGCTCGGGATGGTGTGCGGCCGTCCACCACGCGACGAGCCCGCCCCAGTCGTGGCCGACGAGGGCGATCCGCTCGCGCCCGAAGGCGTCGGCGAGTCCGATCACGTCGCCGGCCAGCCGGTCGAGGTGGTAGGCCGCGAGGGGCCCGGGCTTGCTGCTGCGGGCGTAGCCGCGCTGGTCGGGCACGATCACCCGCAGGCCGGAGGCGGCGAGCGGGCCGACCTGACGGCGCCAGCCGAGGCGCGATTCGGGAAATCCGTGCAGCAGCAGGATCATCGGACCGTCCTCGGGCCCGGCCTCGCTGACCTGGAGCACCTGCCCGCGCACACGGATCGGCCTCACTGGCCACGACTCCGTCATGGAGCCTCCATCACCGGCGTGGCGCCGGAGCGTGGCTTTCCTGCATCACGCTGCACCAAGCGGTTGCGAACCGCCGGATTGCACTTATAGGGCACTTGAGTGGTCGCGCGGTGTCGCGTAGCTTTTGCGATGCAGCACGGCGATGGCGTCGCGGTGCTGTTGCCCTCTTTGGGCGTTTCCTCCCTAGACTCAGGCCACACCGCGCGTGTGGCCTTTTTCTTAGGAACGGCCCGGTCTGTCAACGGCGAAGCTCCCACATTTCCGCCGGAATTGGCCGCCGGGCGCGGTGATCCCCCTACCAGGACGGGCTGCCGTAGGAGTAGGTCGGCGCGTAGGAGACCGGCCGCGCCGCCGGCCAGGGCGAGCCGTAGCCGTCCCAGCCGTCGTCGCCGGGCCAGGCCGGCCGGCGCGAGACGCGGGTCGCCGCCGGCTCGACCGCCCGCCGGGCCACCGCGCGGGTCGGGGCGCGGCGGGAGGCGAGCATCACGTCGCCGCCGATCACCACCCGGGTCGCGCCGAGCCCCTCGGCCTTGACGAGGCTGTACAGGAGCGCGGCCTTGGCCGGCGCGAGCCGCACGCAGCCATGCGAGGCCGGCGCGCCGAGGCTGCGGACGTGGCTGCTGCCGTGGATCGCGTGGCCGCGCCCGGTGAAGAAGATCGCGTGCGGCATCGGCGCGTCGTCCCACTCGCGCGAGCGGTGGTCCACCACCATCCGGGACGGGGAGAAGCGGCCCCCGGGCGTGTCGTAGCCGTCGCGCCCGGTCGAGACCGGCCAGTCGTAGCGCACCCGGCCGTCGACCGAGACGGTCATCCGCTGGCTGCTCTTGTCGACCGCGATCAGCACCGCCGCCGCGGCCGGCCCCGCGCTCCCGGCCGCGAGGAGGAGGGCTGCGGCGAGGAGCGTGGGGGCGCGCATCGGGGGACGTCCTGTCCAGGGGAGGGCGCCCGAACGACGCGCGAGCGGGACCGGAGTTCCCGCCGGCGAGTACGCAGGCGCGCCGGCCCGGCCCGGGGCTCAGGCCACCTCCGGCTCCCAGCCGATCGCCCGGCGCAGGAACGCGGCCCCGACCGCCGCGAAGGACGCGACCTCGGCGCTGTTCTTGCCGTGGGAATGGCCGCCCGCCTCCGGCTCGTAGAACCGGGCGTCGTAGCCCATCGCCTGGAGCTTGGCCGCCATCTTGCGGGCGTGGCCGGGATGGACCCGGTCGTCGCGGCGCGAGGTGGCGATGAGGATCGGCGGGTAGGGTTTTCCCGGCTCGGCGACGTGGTAGGCCGAGATCCGTTGCAGGAACTCCCAGTCCGCCGGCACCTCCGGGTCGCCGTATTCGGCGATCCAGCTCGCCCCGGCGAGCAGCCGGTGGTAGCGGCGCATGTCGATCAGCGGCACCGTGCAGAGCAGGGCGCCGAACCGCTCCGGGTAGCGGGTCAGCATGTTGGCGATGAGCAGGCCGCCGTTCGAGCCGCCCTCCGCCGCGAGGCGGCCGGGGCGGGTGACGCCGCGGCGCACGAGGTCGGCAGCGACCGCCGCGAAATCGTCGTGGGTCAGCGCCTTGCCCTCGCGCCGGCCGGCCTCGTGCCAGCGGGTGCCGAACTCGCCGCCGCCGCGGATGTTGGCCACCACCCGGGTGCCGCCCTTGGCCAGCCACAGCCGGCCGAGCACCGCCGAGTAGCCGGCGAGGTTCGAGACCTGGAAGCCGCCGTAGCCCGAGAGATGCACCGGCGCCTCGCCGGTCTCGCCGGGCGGGCCGGCCTGGACGTAGGGGATGCGCTCGCCATCGACCGAGACCGCCTCGTGGCGGGTGACCACGAGGCCATCGGTGGAGAACAGGGCGGGGGCCTGCTTCAGCACGGTCGGGGCCGGGAGGTCGGCCCGGGTCAGCATCAGGGTCGAGGGCGTGACCGGGTCGTTGGCGCTGGCGAGCAGGTCGCCGTTCGATTCCTCCTCGTCGGTGTCGAGGGACCAGACGTTGACCATCCCGAGTTCGGGCAGGCCCGCGACCGCACTCTCGGCCCAGCCGGATTCCGAGGGGGTGAAGACCGGGAAGCGGGCGACGAGGTCGTCGAGGACCGAGACGACGAGGCGGCCGCCGGACCAGAAGAAGCCCTGCAGCGCCCGCCGCGGCCCCGGCTCGAACAGCACCCGGACATCGCGCGCCCCGGCGAGGAACGCCTCGAAGCCAATGCCGAGCACGCTGTCGGGCGGGTAGGTGACCGCGCCGACCGTCCACGGCGTGCGCGGACGGACCGCGAGGAAGCCGCGGTGCCAGTGCGCGTCGGCATCGGTCGGCAGGTCGAGGCGGGTCTTCGGCCCCGAGCGGTCGCCGAGATGGGTGACGCCGTCGAAGAACCCGGTGCGCTCGACGAAGACCAGCCGCTCGGGCCGCGCGTCGCGGTCGGGATAGCCGTACGCGACCATGCTGGCGGGATCGGCGGCGAAGATCACGGGAGCGGCGGAAAAGTCCTCGCCCCGGCGCCACAGCCGCACGGTGCGGGCGTAGCCCGAGGCGGTCGCCATGCCGTCGCCGAGCGGGCTCGCCACCAGCAGCGTGTCGCGGTCGAGCCAGACCGGGATCGACTTCGCCTCCGGCAGGGCGAAGCCGCCCTCGACGAAGCGGCGCGCGTCGAGGTCGAACTCGCGCACCGCCGTCGCGTCGCCGCCCCCGCGCGACAGCGAGACCAGGGCGCGGTCGTGGGTTCCCGGCAGACCGTTGGCGCCGGCCCAGACCCAGTCCTCGCTCTCGTCCCGGGCGAGCGCGTCGAGGTCGAGCAGCACGTCCCAGTCCGGCGTCTCGCCGCGGTACGAGTCGAGGGTGGTGCGACGCCACAGCCCACGGGGATGCCCGGCATCCTGCCACAGGTTGTAGAGGTGGCCGCCGCGGCGGGCGATGCCCGGGATCTTGTCGGGCCGGTCGAGGGCGGCCTTGAGCCCGTCGCGGTCGGCGGCGAATCGGCCGTCGGCGACGAGGTCGAGGGTCGCGGCGTTCTGCGCCTCGATCCAGGCCAGCGCCCGCTCGCCGTCGACCTCCTCGAGCCAGAGATGCGGGTCGTCGTCCGGCGCGGCGAGGGTCGGGCGCGGATCGGGCGTGAGGGTCATGCGGCATCCCGGGTGGGCATCGCGCCGCCGGCGGCGCTCGCACGAGGGTAGCCGCGGCCGGCTGGCGGGGTCCAGGGCGCCGGGTGTTGCAGGCGTGCCATTGCGCCGGATCATCGGTCGAGCATGTCACATCACTGCAACGATGCTGCCCGAGAGACGGACGACGCGACGCCGACCCAGGACCTTGCATGACCGAGGACCCCGCATGACCGGCCCCCTGCTCGCCGCCCTCTGTCTCGGCCTGACCCTCGTCAATCTCGCCAGCCTCGCCCTGGCGGCGCGCCGGCTCGGCCGCCGGGCGGAGCCGCCGGCCGGCCCGCTGCCGCCGGTGACGATCGTGCGCCCGGTCTGCGGACTGGAGAGCTTCAGCGAGGAGACCCTCGGCTCGGGCTTCCGGCTCGACTATCCCGACTACGAACTCGTCTTCTGCGTCGCGGACAGCAGCGATCCGGTGGTGCCGCTGGTGCGGCGGCTGATGGCGGCCCATCCGGCGGTGCGAAGCCGCCTCATCGTCGGCGAGGAGCGGGTCGGCGACAATCCGAAGCTCAACAACTGCGTCCGCGGCTGGGAGGCGGCGGCCCACGACTGGATCGTGCTCGCCGATTCCAACGTGCTGATGCCGCCGGAGTACGTCCAGCGGCTCCGGGCCGCCTGGACGCCCGCGACCGGCCTCGTCTGCTCGACCCCGGTCGGCACCCGCCCGGCGGGGTTCTGGGCCGAGGTCGAGTGCGCGTTCCTCAACACCCTCCAGGCGCGCTGGCAATATGCCGGCGAGAGCCTCGGGCTCGGCTTCGCCCAGGGCAAGAGCATGCTGTGGCACCGCCCGTTCCTCGACGGGCAGGGCGGGATCCGGGCGCTCGCCGCCGAGATCGCCGAGGACGCAGCGGCGACGAAGCTCGTGCGCGCCGCCGGGCGCCGGGTCCACCTCGTCGCGGCGCCGTTCCCGCAGCCTCTCGGCCGGCGCCGGGCCGCGGAGGTGTGGTCGCGGCAGTTGCGCTGGGCGCGCCTGCGCCGGGTCACCTTCCCGCTGTTCTTCGCCCCCGAGATCGGCATCGGCGCCGTGCCGGCGATGCTCGCCGGCTACGCCGCCCTCGGCGGAGGCGCCGGGCTCCTCGCCGCGCTCGCGGTGGCGGCGGCGTGGTACGGCCCCGAATGGCGGCTCGCCGGCCGGATGGGCTGGCACCGCTCGTGGCGGCTGCCGCTCGCCTGCCTCGTGCGCGACGTCGTGCTACTGCCGATCTGGGCCGCGGCCTGGATCGCCCGCGGCATCACCTGGCGCGGCAACGCCATGGACATCCGCACCAAGCCGGCCGCCGGCCTGCGCGCCCGCCTGCGGCCGCAGACGACGGCGGCCTGAATATCCCGGTTGACCCGTGCGCGAGACCGGCCTACGGTCCGCGCCACTCTCCGCCAGGGCAGGCCTCGAACGATGCGTGCGATCCTTATTGTACCGTGGGCGCCATTGACCGGGCGGGCTTGAGAGAGAGCCCGCGAACCGGGCGGTGGCGCATGCAGGGTCCTTCGGGGCCCTTTTTTGTTGCCTGGACGAACCCGAGAGAGAGATCAGGACGGAGCGGACCGATGAGTGCGGGCGAGATGATGACCGGGGCCGAGATGGTCATCCGGGCGCTGCAGGATCAGGGCGTCGATACGCTGTTCGGCTATCCCGGCGGCGCGGTGCTGCCGATCTACGACGCGCTGTTCCACCAGCAGAGCGTCAAGCACGTCCTGGTCCGGCACGAGCAGGGGGCGGTCCACGCCGCGGAAGGCTATGCCCGCTCGTCGGGCAAGGTCGGCTGCGTGCTGGTCACCTCGGGCCCGGGCGCCACCAACATCATCACCGGGCTCACCGACGCGCTGCTCGATTCGATCCCGCTCGTCTGCATCACCGGGCAGGTGCCGACCCACCTGATCGGGTCGGACGCGTTCCAGGAATGCGACACGGTCGGCATCACGCGCAGCTGCACCAAGCACAACTACCTCGTCAAATCGATCGACGACCTGCCGCGGATCCTGCACGAGGCGTTCTACGTCGCCTCGCACGGGCGGCCCGGCCCGGTGGTCATCGACCTGCCGAAGGACGTGCAGTTCGCCGCCGGCTTCTACGCCCGCCCGGCCGACAATGGCCACAAGACCTACCGCCCGACGATCCAGGGCGACCCGCAGAAGATCCGCGCCGCGGTCGAGCTGATGGCCGGCGCCCGGCGCCCGGTCTTCTACACCGGCGGCGGCGTCATCAATTCCGGTCCCGAGGCGTCGCGGCTGCTGCGCGAACTCGTGCGCGTCACCGGCTTTCCGGTCACCTCGACGCTGATGGGGCTCGGCGCCTATCCGGGCTCGGACCCGCAGTTCCTCGGCATGCTCGGCATGCACGGGACCTACGAGGCCAACCTCGCGATGCACGAATGCGACGTGATGATCTGCATCGGCGCGCGCTTCGACGACCGCATCACCGGGCGCCTCGACGCCTTCTCGCCGTTCTCGAAGAAGATCCACGTCGACATCGACGCCTCGTCGATCAACAAGACCGTCAAGGCCGATCTCGGCATCCTCGGCGACTGCGCCTCGGTGCTCGGCGACATGCTCGCGGCGTGGCGGTCGCTGGAGACGACCCCCGACAAGGGACGCCTGACCGAGTGGCTGTCGAAGATCAACGGCTGGAAGGCGCGCGAGTGCCTCGGCTACTGGCCGTCGGGCACCACGATCAAGCCGCAGCACGCGATCCAGCGCCTCTACGAGGCGACCAAGGACCGCGAGACCTACATCACCACCGAGGTCGGCCAGCACCAGATGTGGGCGGCCCAGTACTACAAGTTCGAGGAGCCGAACCGCTGGATGACGTCCGGCGGTCTCGGCACGATGGGCTACGGCCTGCCGGCCGCGATCGGCACCCAGCTCGCCCACCGCGACGCGCTCGTCATCGACATCGCCGGCGAGGCGTCGATCCAGATGAACATCCAGGAGATGTCGACCGCCGTGCAGTACCGCCTGCCGGTCAAGATCTTCATCCTCAACAACGAGTACATGGGCATGGTGCGGCAGTGGCAGGAACTGCTGCACGGCTCGCGCTACTCCGAGAGCTACTCCGAGAGCCTGCCGGACTTCGTGAAGCTGGCCGAGGCCTACGGCGCCAAGGGCATCCGCTGCGAGCGCCCGGGCGACCTCGACGCGGCGATCCGCGAGATGCTGGACTACGACGGTCCGGTCATCTTCGACTGCATCGTCGACAAGAAGGAGAACTGCTTCCCGATGATCCCGTCGGGCAAGGCTCACAACGAGATGCTCCTGTCGGACTATCTCGGCGAGACCGGCGCCGATCTCGGCGACGTGATCTCGGAAGAAGGCAAGATGCTGGTGTAGGTCGGCTCGGTGGGGCCGTGCGGGGCAATCTTGTTGTAAATCCAAGCGCGGGATCCCCTCTCCCGGGTGGGAGAGGGGTAGGGGTGAGGGTGGCTCGGCTTCAGGATCAAGCACCAAGCGTCGAGCCGCACAGCTCAACCGTTGACGCTCTAGTCTGACCCCGAGCCACCCTCACCCCCGGCCCCTCTCCCACTCGGGAGAGGGGAGACGCCCCATCCTTTCCCGTTGTGTCCTCCGCCCCGGCTAAGGAAACCCTGCGTTCGTCCTCCGACTCGGCTTGTTGTTCGGATCCGTAGAAAGACAGGAGCGGTCGCGATGACGACGGAACCCCGGCGCTTCGCCAGAACCTTGCGGGACTACGCGACATCCGCCGAGGACGTCCTGTGGCGGTCGATTCGCGGTCGACGCTTGAACGGTCTGAAGTTCAAACGTCAGGTTCCACTCTTGCTCTACACCGTCGATTTCCTCTGCTTCGAGCGCAAGCTCGTCGTCGAGCTCGACGGACGGCAGCACGCCTGGAACCACGAGTACGATGCCGGGCGGACGAAGGCGATCGAGCGATCCGGCTTCACCGTCCTGCGGTTCCTCAACGACGATGTCCTGAACGATCTCGACGCCGTCCTGAACCGGATCTCCACCGCCTGCGGTGAAGGCCTTCGTTCATTTCCATCACTCATCGACACGCCACCGAGCGGGGCGGGAGACCATCCGTGAACGCCATGAACACACACTATCCCGATCCGGTCCGGGTCGAGCCGGTCAACCGCCGCACCCTCGCGGTGATCGTCGACAACGAACCCGGCGTGCTCGCCCGCATCGCCGGGCTGTTCTCCGGGCGCGGCTACAACATCGAGAGCCTGACGGTCTCGGAGACCGAGCACGCCCGCCACATCTCGCGGATCACCATCGTGACCGCGGGCACCAACGCGGTGATCGACCAGATCAAGGCGCAGCTCGACCGGCTGGTGCCGGTGCACCGGGTGGTCGACCTGACGCTCCAGGGCGACTCGCTGGAGCGGGAGCTGTGCCTCGTGAAGGTCGCGGGCCGCGGCGACCACCGGGTCGAGGCGATGCGGCTCGCCGCCGCGTTCGGCGCCCGTACCCTCGACGCCACCCTGACCTCGTTCGTGTTCGAGCTCACCGGCGCGACCGAGGAGGTCGACCGGTTCGTCAACCTGATGGCGGCGGTCGGCCTCGTCGAGGTCTCGCGCACCGGCGTCGCCGCCATGGGTCGCGGTCCGGACCCGATGTGAGCGGGGGAGGGGGCGTTCCGCCCCCTTGCCCCGCGGGCGATCCTCCGCATGATGCGCCCCGATCAGGGAGGATCGCCGGATGGACGCGACTCACGACGGCCAGGATCTGCAGGCGCGGGATCTCCAGGGCCTCGACGGGCTGGTGACGCCGCCCTTCTCCCGCCGCGGCTTCGTGATGACCGGGCTGATGACCGGCCTCACCCTCGCCACCACCCGGGTCGAGGCCCAGGTCATCCACACCGACGAGACCGGCATCGAGGCCGGCGAGGTCCGTATTCCGGTCGGCGACGGGCCGATGCCGGCCTACCGGGCGAAGCCCCAGGGCAAGGGTCCGTTCCCGGTCGTGCTCGTGGTCGAGGAGATCTTCGGGGTCCACGACTACATCAAGGACATCTGCCGGCGCCTCGCCAAGGCCGGATACGTCGCGGTGGCGCCCGAGTTGTTCGCCCGACAGGGCGACGTGTCGAAGATGACCGACGTGCAGGAGATCGTCCGCGAGGTCGTGTCGAAGACCCCGGACGCCCAGGTGATGGGCGACCTCGACGCCAGCGCCGCCTGGGCGGCGTCCGAGGCCGGCGGCGATGCGGGGCGGCTCGGCATCACCGGCTGGTGCCGGGGCGGCCGGACGGTGTGGCTCTACGCGGCCCACAACGCCAACCTCAAGGCCGGGGTCGCGTGGTACGGCAATTTCGGGGGCACCCGCACGCCGATCCAGCCGAGGACCGCCGCCGACGTCATCACGGAGATCCGCGCCCCGGTGCTCGGGCTCTACGGCGCGGCCGATTCCGGCATCCCGGTCGCCGATGTCGAGAAGGCCCGCGATGCGGCGAAGGCCGCCGGCCGGACGGTCGAGTTCGAGATCTACCCGGACGCGCCCCATGGGTTCCACGCCGATTACCGCCCGAGCTACCGCAAACCCGCCGCCGAGGCCGGCTGGAGCCGCATGCTCGACTGGTTCAAGGCCCATGGCGTAGCCTGAAAGCCACGGTTCCCGACAGGATCATCGATCCTGAGCGAGCGATGCAACCAGTGGCGAGGACGCTCGTTCCAGCACTATGACCGCCTCCGGTTCCCCCGCGAAGACACAGCCCGTCATCCTGGTCGTCGAGGACGAACCGGAAGAGCGTTTCCTCGCGGCGACCTTGCTGGAGGAGACGGGGTTCCGGGTCATCGAGGCCGAGACGGCGGAGAAGGCCCTCAACATCCTCCGCGAGCGGGCGGACGAGGTGAACGTCGTGTTCTCCGACGTGCGCACGCCGGGACCGATCGGCGGGTTCGAGCTGGCACGCATCATCAACGTGACGTGGCCGCGGGTGCACGTGCTGCTGACCTCGGGCGACGCCAGCGACCAGCCGAGCGACCTGCGCATGTCGGCGATCTTCGTGCCCAAGCCCTGGCGCGCCCTCGATGTGCTCACCCTCGTCGAGCAGGCGGCCGGCTTCCACGGCGGCGGCTCGCAGGTCGGCGACGCCGGCACCGGGTGATCGAAGTCACCCGCCTTCGCGGCTGCGGGAGAGCAGGACGCAACCGCACCGGACCCCGCGCGTTGTCCGGGCAGCCCGAAAGCCGGGTCCCGAACGGCCCCCGCGCGGTTCGGAGACCCTCCCCGTCACACCTCGCTCCCGGAGTCCGGGCCGTCCGCCCGCAGCGCACGTCATGAAGGTCATCCCGAGCAACCTTGCCGCGAGCTACGGCCAGACCCAGTCGACGGCCTCGTCGCTCTCCGACGCGCTGCTGCTGCCGATGCTCGGGCACGACCTGCGCGCGCTCTACGGCGATGCCGGAGCGAGCCCGGTCCCCGAGGAGCTGGCCCGGCTCATCGAGCGGCTGCGTCCCGCCGCCGAGGAGCGTTCCGACGGCGTGTGAGCGAGGCCGGGACGCGGGTCGCGGAGCAACCGCGCGGATTTCACGGGACGAAGCGGTTTTCGCGGCTCGGGAGGCAATCGCCCGGCCAGCCCGGTCGGACAGGGGCCGGACCGTCCGAGATTCATCCGTGATGATGGTGGACCGCCCGTCAGACCGGCGACGATCCGAGGTCCGGCGACATCGGCGACGCGCTGCTGCCTCCGCGGTGTCGACCTGTGGACACCCCGAGACGTCTTGTGATTGCGGGCGAAGTGGTGTGGGGTGACCGCGCGCCCCTTCCGATATCTCACCCGCCCGGTCCATGCCCGCTCGCACCCGCCTCCGCCTCGCCCTCACGCTGACGCTCGGCCTCGCCGGCGCATACGGGGCGGTGGCCGCCACGCCACCGACGCAGCCCAAGGAGGGTCCCGGGGGTTCCGCCTACGGTGCCGCCACGGTCGTGAAGCGTGCGCTCGGGCGCAGCGGTGCGGTGACCCTGGCCTTCTACGGCAACACCCCGCCGGCGGCGCAGGGCCGGCCGGTGGCGGTGTTCCTGCATGCCTGGGGGGCGACCAACCCGCAGGTCTACGGGGCCTGGATCGAGCATCTCGCCCGCTCGGGCTATCTCGTGCTGTTTCCGCGCTTCCAGGAGGTCAACCGCACCCGGCCCGCCGACGCGAGCAGCGTCGCGGCCGGGCTGCTGAAGGATGCGCTGGCCGACCTCGCCTCCGACGAGGCCGCCAAGCCGGACCTGTCCCGCGTGGCGCTCATCGGCCACCTCGCCGGAGTGCCGCTGGCCGCCAACCTCGCGGCCCATGCCGCCGAGACCGGGCTGCCGACCCCGAAGCTGATCTTCGGCGTGATGCCGGGCGGCATCGCCCGCGACGACCGCGCCCGCGGCGTCGCCCTGCACGACCTCGGCCGCATCGCTCCGACCACCCTGATCGTCACGGTGATCGGCGATCGCGACGCCCGCGCCGCCGACCTCGCGGCGCGCCGGATCATGCGCGAGGCGAGCGCCGTGCCGGTGGAGCGCAAGCTGCTGCTGCGCGCGCTCTCCGACGACCACGGCTTCCCGGCCCTGTCCGCCACCCTGGCCTCGCCGGCCGGCGGCAACCCGGCCTACGATGCCGGCGCGATCAAGCCGCCGCCGGAACCGCCGAAGGATCCGAAGCAGAAGCCGCCGCCGTTCAAGTGGACGCCTGACATGGCGCTCACCGGCGAGCAGACGACGCTGGTGGCGCAGATCAACAACGCCGGGACCGACAGCCTCGACTATCTCGCCTACTGGAAGACCTTCGACATGGCCGCCGCCGCCGCGTTCGCCGGGCAGGATGGCGCAACGCTGAAGGCCAATCCGCGCTTCAGCGACATGGAGCGGTGGAGCGACGGTTGGCCGGTGCGGCGCCTCGGCGTGGAGACCCCGCGCCCGCCCGCTCCCGCCAAGTCGCCGGACGCCAAGGCATCGGACGCGAAACCGCCGGAGACCCGGTCTCCGGCGGCGCGCGTCCGTTAGGGTTTTCCGCAGCCTCGGGCGGCCGCGTCACGCCGCCTGGATGTCGCGCAGGAAGCCGTCGACCTCCTGCTTGACCGCGAGCGACTGGGTCGCGAGTTCGGCCGCCGCCATCAGCACCTGCGAGGCGGCGCTGCCGGTCTCGCCCGCCGAGGCGAGGACGCTGGCCATCGAGGTCGACACGTCCTGCGTGCCCCGCGCCGCCTCCGTCGCGCTGCGGGAGATCTCGCCGGTGGCGGCGTTCTGCTCCACCACCGTCGAGGCGATGGTGCCGGCGATCTCGTTGACCATCCCGATCGTGCGCCCGATCTGGCGGATCGCCGACACCGCGTCGGCCGTCGCGCCCTGGATCGCCGCGATCTGGCCGCCGACCTCCTCGGTGGCCTTGGCGGTCTGGCTCGCCAGTTCCTTGACCTCGGCCGCCACCACCGCGAAGCCGCGTCCGGCCTCGCCGGCCCGCGCCGCCTCGATCGTGGCGTTGAGCGCCAGCAGGTTGGTCTGTCCCGCGATCGACGCGATCATGCTCACCGTCGAGCCGATCCGCTCGGCCGCCTGGCTCAGGCGCGCCATCGCGGCATCGGTCGCCTCGGCCTCGCGGGCGGCGTCGCCCGCGACCTCGTTGGAGCGCAGCACCTGCCGCTCGATCTCCTGGAGCGAGGCGACCATCTCCTCGGCCGAGGCCGCGACGGTCTGCACGTTGGCCGAGGTCTGGTCGGCCGCCGCGCTCGACGCCTGGACCTGATGGCTCGTGGTGTCGGCGACGCTCGTCATCGTGCGGGCGGTCGCGTCGAGTTCGGTGGCGGCCGAGGTGACGATCTCGAGCGAGCCCGCGACCCGGCTCTGGAAGCTCCGGACCAGGGCGTCGACCCGGTCGGCGCGGCGCTGGCGGGCGGATTGCTCCTCGATCTGCCGGGCTTCCAGCTCGCAGCGCGCGATGGCGTTCTGCCGGAACACCTCGACCGCCCCGGCCATCTCGCCGATCTCGTCGGTGGCGTCGCGCGAGGGCACGTCGAGGCCCGTCTCGCCCGCCGCCAGCCGCTTCATCGCCGCGGTCATCCCGGCGACCGGCCGGATGATGCTGCGGGCGATCACCACGGCGAGCCCGGCTCCGACCGCGAGGGCGAAGGCGATCAGGGCGAGCTGGATCGTGCGGGTCCGGGCCGTCATCGCGCTCGTCGTCGCGGCGATCTCGCCGACCACCTCCTCGAGCTTGCCGCGCACCACCTGGGTCGCCTGGATGATCGCGGCCACCCGCGGCCTGATGCCGGTGTCGTAGGCGGTGCGACTCTCGCCCAGGGCCGCGCCGTAGGCCTGGAAGGCGGCGACGTAGGCGGCGAGCGCCCCATCGGCGGCGCGGATCGGCTGCGCGAAGGCGCCGGACGGATCGAGCCCGCGCAGCGCCTTGAGGGCGGCCTCGGCCCGGCCGGCATTGGTCGCGAAGGTCGCCGGCCCGTTCGGATCCTGGGTCGCGAGGAAGCGCCAGTTGGAGACCCGGACCAGCAGCATCGCGCTCTCGACCGCGGCGCCCTGGGCCGTCTGGGCGTCGGAGCCGCGCGCGCGCATGTCGGTCAGCAGGGCGGTCGTCGCGCGGGTCAGCTCGTCGCCGCCCTTGAACAGCCTGTCCTTGGTCTCGGCCATGCTGCGGCCGGCCGCCTCGAGCCGCTGCAGTTCGGGCTTCAGGTCCTGCGCCCGGTCGCGGATCTCGCCGTAGAGCCGGCGGCGGTCCTCGGCGATCGCCCGCTTGGCCATGACGGTGCCGGTCTCCTCGATCGACCGGCGGGTCGCCTCGATCTCGGTCATCTGCTCGGGTCGCGGCGCGAGCCGGTACTGCTCGGCGAGGCCCGCCAGGGTGGCGGCGGAGCCGCTCACCGCGAGCGAGGAGCGCGACAGGTCGTCGAGCAGCGCGCGCTTCTCGTACTGCTCCACGAGCTGTCCCTGCTGGAGCATCGAGAAGCCGCCGAGACCGGCGGTGAGGACCACGAGACCGGCAAAGCCGACGTAGAGGCGGGAGCGGATGCCGAGGCGGAGCATGGATCGTCCAGAATCGAAGGCGTCTCGCTGGTGTCTATGACGACAAAGCTTAATACTCCGTCCTCTGCGTCGACCGGCGATGCGGTTACGGGAGTGTTCGGAGCCGGCATTGGACCCGGAACATTACGGGCGGACCAGCTCCCCCGGTCGCGAGCATTCGATCAACTCGCCTAAGCCGCGACCCGGCCGCTCGGTCGGTCCGCCGGCGATTTCCCTGCCGCCGGCCTCTCCCCATCGCGGCGGCGCGGCCCTACACGGACGGGCGGCTCCGCCGGTGCCGCGGACCCGAGGAAACGCCATGCAGCTCTTCCACTCCAAGACCTCGCCCTTCGTCCGCAAGGTGATGGTGACGGCCCACGAACTCGGCCTCGTCGACCGTCTCGAACTCCTGCCGGGCGCCGCCCACCCGGTGAACCGCGACGCCGCCATCGTCGCCCGCAATCCCCTCGGGCAGGTGCCGACGCTGGTGCTCGACGACGGGACCGTCCTCGCCGACAGCCGGGTGATCTGCGAGTACCTCGACGATCTCGGCGGCGGCGGCTTTTTCCCGCCGGCCGGTCCGGCCCGCTGGACGGCGCTGGCGGCCCAGTCGACCGGCGACGGCCTGCTCGATGCCGCCCTGCTCACCGTCTACGAGACCCGGGTGCGCGGCGAGGGCGAGCGCTCGCCGGCCTGGGTCGAGGGCCAGCGGGCGAAGATCGAGGGCGGCCTCGCGGCGATCGAGGCGGCGGCTCCCGGCCTCGGCGACCGGGTCGACATCGCGGCGATCACCTATGGCTGCGCCCTCGGCTACCTCGACCTGCGCTTCGCCGACATCGGCTGGCGCGACCGCTATCCGGCGGCGGCGGCGTGGTTCGCGGCGTTCGACGCCCGGCCCTCGATGCGGGCGACCCAGCCGGGCTGACGGGCCTCGCAACGAGGTTGGCGCGGCTCTTGCTGTTCACCGTTCGTCGGAGTGGTCACCGCTCCGGCGGATGGTGCAGGATCGGGACGCTCGGCCGAATCACGCCCTCGTGACTCCGCCCGGAGCAGCCGAGACGGTCCTGCGGGCTCACGGAGGTGGGTGTCATGAACGGGTTCGTCGCACTCCTCGTCGCCGTCCTGGTCTTCTGCGCCGGTTTCCTGGCCTTCGGCCTCGCGGTGCGGCTGGCGCTGCATCTCGACGTCGGTCCGGGGCATCTCGGCGAGGGCAGCTTCCTGCAGGTCGCCCTGGCCACGGCCGGGGCCGCCCTGGTCTGGCGCCGCACCCGTCGCGTCGGGGCCGCCGCGGCCTAAATGGAAACTGGCTACAAGTATCTGATTTCAAAATTGAATTTTTGGAGCGCGGGATCCCCTCTCCCACTCGGGAGAGGGGAGGCGCGCCAAAACGAAAGCTGCCTTCGATCGGAGCAACGGATACAGACGACCACCGCCCGGTTTCATCGGCAAGGGACCGCAAAGCCGGCGAACAACTGACACCGTTTCTGGAAGGTGACTTCCGGAAAACGGGATCACAAGCCTGCGCGGAGCTCGAGCGACGCCGAAATCCGCATTGCGAAAGCGATCCGGCAGGATCGCCTGAAGCAATCGATCGGATTTCGTATGACCGGTCCGGCACCCCGATCCATGCGGGAACCGGAGGGGGGCTCTGCTCCGCGCCGCGTTGCGGACCCGGCCGGTTTTCCGCTCTCCTGGGGGGCGCAGGAGAGTGCCATGTCCGACCGTCTGATCGGAAAGATCGCCATCGTGTTCGGGGCGGGCTCCGCCGGGACCGGCTGGGGCAACGGCAAGGCGGTGGCGGTCGCCTTCGCGCGCCAGGGCGCCCGGGTGGTCTGCGTCGACCGCCACCGCGAAGCGGCCGAGGAGACCGCCCACATCATCGCCGAGGAGGGCCACGAGGCCGAGGCGCTGGCGGCGAACGTCACCGATTACGCCGCCGTCGAGCGCGCCGCCGCGGCGGCCGAGCGACGTTTCGGCCGCCTCGACATCCTGCACAACAATGTCGGGCTCGCGGAAGCCGGCGGTCCGGAGGATCTCGACGAGGCCGGGTGGCTGCGTGTGATCGAGACCAATGTCGGCGGCGTCTGGCGCACCTGCAAGGCGATCCTGCCGGGCATGCGCGCCCGCCGCAGCGGCGTCGTCCTCAACATCTCCTCGGTGGCCTCGATCCGCTGGCCCGGCGCCCCGGCCTTCGCCTACGCGGCGGCCAAGGCGGCGGTGAACCAGGCCACGGTCGCGGTGGCGATGCAGTACGCCCGCGACGGCATCCGCGCCAACGCGATCCTGCCGGGCCTGCTCGACACCTCGCTCGCCGATGAGTGCCGGGCGACCGGCCGAGTCGCCGCCGGCCGCGACCGGCGGGTGCCGCTCGGCCGCCTCGGCGAGGCCTGGGACGTCGCCCACGCCGCGGTGTTCCTCGCCTCCGACGAATCCCGCTTCATCACCGGGATCTGCCTGCCGGTCGACGGCGGCCAGAGCTGCGGCATGGCCGCCGCCGCCTGACCGTCGCGGCGGGGGGGCGTGCTCCCGCGGCCACACGGCCGCCGCACCGGCGCTGGTATGACGGGGGCACGACGGGGCGTCGTCGCCCCGCGCCCGTCCCTGTCCGGAATCGCTGCCATGATCGTCGTCGAGGACCACGCGGCTGCCGCCGCCCACCCGGTGCTGGCCGTGACCGGCCTCGCCCGCGAGGCGCGCCTCGCCGCCGGGCCGGGCGTCGCGACGATCGGCGCCGGGGGCGACCCGGAGCGGCTGCGGGCGATGCTGCTCTCGCGGGGGCAGCCCGGCTGCCGCGCGGTCGTCAGCTTCGGCATCGCGGGCGGGCTCGACCCGGCCCTGAAGCCCGGCGACGTGGTGGTGGCGAGCGGGGTCGTGACCGCGCAGGGCCGCGTCCCGGCCCATGCCGCCTCCGCCGCGGCGCTGATCGGGCGTCTGTCCGGGGCGCCGATGCGGGTGGTGGCGGCGGATCTCGCCGGGGTCGATGCCGCGGTGCTGTCGCCGGCGGCCAAAGCGGAGCTGCACGCCGCGACCGGAGCGGCGGCCGTCGACATGGAATCCCACGTCGCGGCGGCCTTCGCGCAGGCGCACGGCGTGCCGTTCTGCGCCGTGCGGGTGGTGTGCGATCCGGCCGGCCGGGCGCTGCCGGCGGCGATCGCCAAGGCGCTCAAGCCGAACGGCGAGCCGGATCTGCTCGCCGTGCTGTCGGCTGTCGCCCGCCGCGACGCCAAGGTGGGCGGGCTGGTGCGCCTCGCCCGCGATTCCTCGGCGGCGTTCGCCGCGTTAGGCCGCTGTCGCGCGCTTCTTGGTGTCGGCCTTGGCGTCCCGGATCTCGGAGAGCTTCTGGGCGACGTTGCGTGAGAACACGAACTCGGCCGGGCGCTGGTTCTCGAGGGAGATCTCGGGAGCCATCTCGCCCTCGGTCTTGATGCCGCGCAGGGCGTAGACCAGCGGCTTCCACGGCTTCTTGACCGAGTCGACCACCGACGAGGCCTCGTAGCCGGAATGCACCATGCAGTCGGCGCACTTCTCGTAGTTGCCGGTGCCGTAGGCGTCCCAGTCGGTCGTTTCCATCAGCTCCTTGAAGGTCTTGGCGTAGCCCTCGCCGAGCAGGTAGCACGGCTTCTGCCAGCCGAAGACCGTCCGGGTCGGGTTGCCCCACGGCGTGCAGTGATAGGTCTGGTTGCCGGCCAGGAAGTCGAGGAACAGGCCCGACTGCTGGAAGGTCCACTTCTCGCGGCCCTTCTGCTTGCCGTACCGGAACACGCCGCGGAACAGCTCCTTCGTCGCCTTGCGGTTGAGGAAGTGCTGCTGGTCGGGCGCGCGCTCGTAGGCGTAGCCGGGCGAGACGGTGATGCCGTCGATGCCCATCCGGGACACGCTGTCGAAGAAGTCGGCGATCTTCTCCGGCTTCGAGTTGTTGAAGAAGGTGCAGTTGATCGTGACGCGGAAGCCGAGCTCCTTCGCCTTGGCGATCGCCGCCACCGCCTTGTCGTAGACGCCGCGCTGGCACACCGACTGATCGTGCATCTCCTTGTCGCCGTCCAGGTGGATCGACCAGGTGAAGTACGGGCTCGGCTTGTACTGCGAGATCTTCTTCTCGAGCAGCAGCGCGTTGGTGCAGACGATCGCGAACTTCTTCTGCGCGATGATGCCCTCGACGATCTGCGGCAGGTCCTTGTGCAGCAGCGGCTCGCCCCCTGCGATGACGACGACCGGCGCGCCGCACTCGCGCACCGATTCCAGTGCTTCGTCGACCGGCAGCCGCTTGTTGAGGATCTCGTCGGGATAATCGATCTTGCCGCAACCGGCGCAGGCGAGATTGCAGCGGAACAGCGGCTCCATCATCATGACCAGCGGATAACGCTTCCGGCCGGTGAGGTGCTGCTTGAGGATGTAGCCGCCGATCTTCGCGACGTACCGGAGAGGGATGCCCAAGATCAAGGCTCCTTGAATGCCGTTCGCTTTGCCAAGGGCGCTGATTAGCGCGAAAAGCGGCGGAATTCCAGCAAGGTAGGTTCGAACCGGTCTAAGTGTTGCCGAAACTCGACGCTTTTTCCGCCTCTGCCGCCGAGGGGAATGCCGGGCAGGGCGGGCTGCGACGCTGCACCGCAGCATGAGGGCCGGCGGACCACCGGCCGTACACCCTTCCTCCACCGTCATGCGTTGCAATCGGGCATGGCAAACACTACGTAGCGCGCCAAGACGTTCGGGCGTGGTCAGGCGACCCTGGGCCGTCGCGGCGCCGGTCGTCCGACCGGCCGGGTCGCGCACCCGGCCGGGGCACGCGGCACGAGCCCGCGGCACGATCCAACGCCCGGCGGGCCTCCGATCCACGATCGGGACGCGCGCCGGGCCATGCATGCAGAAGGCAGGCTCTCCATCGTGATCGAACGGCTCGTCGCGTTCTCAGTGCATCGGCGCTGGCTCGTCCTGGTTCTGGCGCTGATCCTGACCGTCGCAGGGGCGGGAACCGCGGCCCACCTGTTCCGGATCAACACCGACGTCGAGCGGCTGATCGCTCCGGACGTGCCCTGGCGCCACGACGAGATCCAGTTCGAGAAGGCGTTCCCCCAGCGCAGCAACCTCCTGGTGGCGGTGATCGACGCCCAGACGCCCGAGCAGGCCGACGAGGCCGCCTCCCGGCTCACCGACGCGCTCGCCAGGCACAAGGATCTCCTGCCCCTCGTCTACCGCCCGGACGGCGGCGCGTTCTTCGACAAGAACGGCCTGCTGCTGATGGGCCAGAAGGACCTCGAACAGACCACCGAGCAGCTGATCCAGCAGCAGGGCCTGCTCGGCCCGCTCGCCGCCGACCCGTCGCTGCGCGGGATCATGCAGGCCCTCGGCATGGGCGCCCAGGGCATCAAGGCCGGGCAGGCGAAGGTCGAGGACCTCACCGGCCCGGTCGGGCAGATGCGGGAGGTGTTCGACAAGGTGCTGAAGGGCGAGCGGACGCAGCTCTCCTGGCAGCTCCTCCTGTCGGGCGGCAAGGCGGAGCCGGCGGACCTGCGCCGCTTCGTCATCGCCAAGCCGGTGCTCGACTACGACGCCCTCGAACCGGGCGCCGCCGCGACGGCGCTGATCCGCAGCACCGTCCGCGACCTGCACCTGACGCCCGAGAACGGCGTGCGGGTGCGCCTCACCGGGCAGGTCGCGGTCGCCGACGACGAGTTCGCGACGCTCGCCGACGACGCCTTCCTGAATTACGGGCTGACGATCGCGGCGATCCTGCTGTTCCTCTGGCTCGCCCTGCACTCGCCGAAGCTGATCCTGGCGGTGATGATCACCACCTTCGCCGGGCTGATCGTGACCGCCGCGCTCGGCCTGCTGATGGTCGGCGAGCTGAACCCGATCTCGGTCGCCTTCGCGGCCCTGTTCGTGGGCCTCGGCATCGATTTCGGCATCCAGTTCGCGGTCCGCTACCGCTCCGAGCGGTTCGAGCGGCCGGACCTGGAACAGGCGATCCGCGCCGCGGCCCGCGGCGTCGGCTGGTCGCTGACGCTGGCGGCGATCTCGCTCCTCGCCGGCTTCTTCGCCTTCCTGCCGACGGACTTCCGCGGCGTGTCGGAGCTCGGCCTGATCGCCGGCGTCGGCATGATCGTCGCCTACCTGTTCTCGCTCACCCTGCTGCCGGCCCTGATCGCGGTCCTGCGCCCGCCGGGCGAGAAGGACGACGTCGGCGTCGCCTCGCTGGCGGCGGTTGACCACTGGATCCTCAAGCACCGCACCCTGGTGCTGGTCGCGACCGGCGCCGTCACGATCGCCGGCCTGCCGTTCCTGTACTGGCTGCCGTTCGACTCGAACCCGATGCACCTGCGCAGCGCGAAGGTCGAATCGGTCGCGACCTATCTCGACCTCAGCAAGGACCCGCGCAACAGCCCCAACAGCATCGACGTGCTGGTGCCCAACCGTGACGCCGTGGCGCCGATGACCGCGCGGCTGCTGCAACTGCCGGGCGTCGCCGACGTCATCAGCATCAACACCTTCGTGCCGCCCGACCAGGACCAGAAGCTCGCGACGATCGAGGACGCGGCCCAGGTGCTGAGCCCGGCCCTCAACCCGCCGCGGGTGGCGCCGGCGCCGAAGGATTCCGAGATCGTCACGGCGATCAAGTCCACCGCCACGGCGCTTCGCGGCGTCGCCGGCAACGGGTCGGGCGAGCCGCAGACGCAGCTCCTCGCCTTCGTCGACACCCTCGACCGCCTCGCGGCGGCCGATCCCAAGGTGCGCGAGGCGGCGACCGAGGCCACGGTGCCGAACCTGAAGCGCCTGCTGACCCGCCTGCGCAGCCTGCTCGCGCCGGAAAAAATCACGCTGGAGAACCTGCCGGCCCGGATCCGTTCGGAATGGATCGCCGCCGACGGCCGTGCCCGGGTCGAGGCGCAGCCGAAGGGCAATTCCAACGACAACGTCGTGCTCGACCGCTTCGCCAAGGAGGTGCTCAGCCTCGCGCCGCACGCCACCGGCGCGCCGGTGGCGACGCTGCAATCGAGCCATACCATCCTCGGCGCCTTCGTTCAGGCGGCGCTCCTCGCCCTGGTGTCAATCTTCATCCTGCTGTCGCTCGCCCTGCGCCGGCCATGGGACGTGGCGATGGCGCTCGGACCGCTGGTGCTGGCGACGTTCTGGACCCTGGAGGCGCTCTATCTCCTCGGCATGCCGCTGAACTTCGCCAACATCATTGCGCTGCCGCTGATGCTCGCCGTCGGCGTCGCCTTCCACATCTACTACGTGATCGCGTGGCGGGCCGGCATCGCCGACCTGCTGGCGTCGAGCCTCACCCGGGCGATCTTCTTCTCGGCGCTGACCACCGGCACCGCGTTCGGGTCGCTGATGCTGTCGAGCCATCCCGGCACCGCCAGCATGGGCAAGCTGCTCGCCCTGTCGCTGTTCTTCACCCTGCTCGCCGCGTTCTTCATCGTCCCGGCCTTCCTCGGCCCGCCGCCGAAGCCGAAGGAGGCCGACGCGCCGCAGCCGGAGCCGGCGCGCAAGCCGGAACCGGAAGCGGCGGTGGCCCGCCGGTTCGTGTGATGGTGGAAGCCCCGGGACCCAGTCTGGTCCCGGGGTTTTTCACATCGATGGCGGGCAGACGCTGATGCACCGCCGACCCTCCCCCCTCTGCGGGGGAGGGTGCCCGGCGAAAGCCGGGCGGGCCGGGACGATAGTCCCGCAAGAGGGGATCGCGACGGTGCCGGAAGTGGCGCCCTGCACGGCTGCCGAGATAAATTCGGAAACGTGGTTCCCCTCTCCCGGCTCACTGCGTTCGCCACCCTCCCCCGCAGAGGGGGGAGGGTCCCGGGCGGACACCGCGGCCCGACCTCACAGGAAATCCGAGAATCCGCCGCTTCGGGCTCCCGACGCCCGCAACGCCTCCCGGCTCTCCGGCGCGGTCAGGGCCGCGAGTTCGCCGGCATAGTCGTAGCCCGGCGCCTCGCCCGGGAATCCGCCGGATGTCGCCGGATGGGCGTAAAGTTCGGTCAGGCCGGCGGGCAGATGCCGCAGGCAGCCGGCGACCCGGCCCGGGGTCATGTGGCCCGACCACGCCAGCCCGAGCACGTGATCGGGGGTCAGCAGCCCGGCGCGGCGGACGCGCCAGCCGAGCAGGGCGGCCCAGGGCGCCGTGTCGAGGGCGCGCCCGAGCACCGCGCCGGGCTCGGCCCGCGCCAGCACCGCCCGCGATTCGAGCGGCACCCGGATCGCCCGCATGCCGTGGCCGCGACCGATCCGCAGCACCATCCCGGCGACGAGCGGGTGGACGTGGAAATGCTTGTGGGCGTTGACGTGGTCCAGCGGCAGGCCGGTGGCCCGGTAGGCCGAGAACTGCGCCGCGATCTCGTCGGCGAGCTGGCGGCGGGCGGCGGGCTTCAGCGCGAGGTCGAGGCCGAGGCGCTCCATGTCGGTGCGCATCGTCCCGTCGGCCGTGACGAGGGCGGGCAGGCGCGCCGCCGGCAGGGTCGGCCACGCCTCCACCATCACGAGGTGGAGACCGACCCGCAGCGACGGCATCCGCCGGGCCCGGGCGACCGCGTCGGCGGCGGCGGGCGCCGAGACCATCAGGCTCGCGGCGGTGAGGATCCCGTCGCGGTGGGCCTGCTCCACCGCCTCGTTGACCTCGCGGCTGAGGCCGAAATCGTCCGAGGTGACGACGAGGCGCCTGTCACGATCTGCCACGCTGCCGGAATCCTGTCGTGCCGGGGCCCAGACGCGAACGGCCGGGCAGGAGCCCGGCCGTCGCATCGTCGCGGAGGAGAGACGCTTACGCCGCCTTGGCGCCGGTCTGGCGGTCGCGCAGGAAGTGCCAGAACTCGACGCCCTCGCGCAGGCGCCGCTTCATCATGTCGGGCGAGCGCACCATCTCGCTGACGATCGACGCGATCTTCGGGGCGCGGAAGTAGAACTTCTTGTAGAACTCCTCCACCGAGTTGAAGATCTCGGTGTGCGACAGGTGCGGGTAGTGCAGCGGCGCGATCTGCACTCCGTTCTCGTCGACCAACTCGGCATTCTCGACGTCGAGCCAGCCGTTCTCGACCGCCTGCTTGTACAGGAAGGTGCCCGGATACGGCGCGGCCAGAGAGACCTGGATGGTGTGCGGGTTGATGCGCTTGGCGAAGGCGATCGTCTCCTGGATCGTCTCCTTGGTCTCGCCCGGCAGGCCGACGATGAAGGTGCCGTGGATGGCGATGCCGAGGTCGTGGCAATCCTTGGTGAATTTTTCCGCGACCTCGACCCGCATGCCCTTCTTGATGTTGTTCAGGATCTGCTGGTTGCCCGACTCGTAGCCGACCAGCAGCAGGCGCAGGCCGTTGGCCTTCAGCACTTCGAGGGTCTTGCGCGGCACGTTGGCCTTGGCGTTGCACGACCACGTCACGCCGAGCTTGCCGAGCTCGCGGGCGATCTCTTCCGCGCGGGGCAGGTTGTCCGTGAAGGTGTCGTCGTCGAAGAAGAATTCCTTGGTCTGCGGGAATTCCTTGAGGCAGTACTTGATCTCCTCGATCACGTGCGCGACCGAGCGGGTGCGGTAGGTGTGGCCGCCGACCGTCTGCGGCCACAGGCAGAAGGTGCAGCGCGACTTGCAGCCCCGGCCCGAATAGAACGAGATGTAGGGGTGCTTGAGGTACCCGATGAAGTACTTCTCCATCTCGAGGTCGCGCTTATAGACCGAGGTCACGAACGGCAACTGGTCCATGTCGGTCATGATCTCGCGGTCCTCGTTGTGGACCACGACGCCGTCGGCGTTCCGGTAGGAGAGACCCTTGATCTCCGCCATCGGCACGCCGTCGGCGACCTCCTTGACGGTGAAGTCGAACTCGTTGCGGGCGCAGAAATCGACCACTGGGGCCTGGGCCATCGCGCCGGCGGCGTCCACCGCCACCTTGGCGCCGATCAGGCCGGCGATCAGCCGCGGGTTGGCCGCCTTCATCGCCTCGATGGTCCTCACGTCGGACTTGAACGACGGGACCGAGGTGTGCAGCACGACGAGGTCGAAATCGTTGGCCTGGGCCACGATCTCGTCGAGCTTGATGTTGTGCGGCGGCGCGTCGATCAGCTTCGAGTTCGGCACCAGGGCCGCCGGCTGGGCGAGCCAAGTCGGGTACCAGAACGACTTGATCTCGCGCTTGGCCTGGTAGCGCGAGCCGGCGCCGCCGTCGAAGCCGTCGAAGGTGGGGGCCTGGAGGAAGAGGGTCCGCATCGGAGGATCTTTCGCAGGGTTGCGGGGCCGCGCCGGGCGCGGGCGGGATCAGGTGGTGGGAGCGCCGGTTTCCTGGGCGAGGCCGGGCTCCGGGATCAGCGTGCCGTCCGCAACGACGCGATAATCATGACCTTTCCAAGTCACGGCGCCGGAAACGAAGCACCACGCGAAGCCGGCGAAGGACAGCAGGTCGCGCACCGGCAGCAGCCAGTAGGCGTGCGGGACGAGGCCGAAGGCCCGCTCGACCCGCAGGCACAGGGCGATGCGGCAGGCCAGCGCGAAGGCCGCGACGGCCAGCCCGAGGACGCCGGCGCCCGGCACCAGCGCGCCGATCAGCGCCAGCGGGAAGGCGTGGGTGACGAACGAGCCGGCGTATCCGGCCGGGTCGACGTTGCGGATGGTGCGGTTCCACCGGGTCTCGTGCCGCCACAGCTCGGCGAGCGAGACGTCGACGCAGGTATGCCCGATGGTGAAGTTCGGGATCGCCACCACGCCGCCGGTCTCGCGCAGGGCCGCCCCGAGGGCGTAGTCGTCGGCGAGGTCGTCCCTGATCCGCTCGAAGCCGCCGATCCGCGCGAGGTCGGCGGTCCGGAACGCGATGGTCGAGCCGAAGCACGGCTCGGCGAGGCCGAGCGCGGTGCCGACGAGGACGTTGGGCAGGAACTGGGTGTCGATCGCCAGCCCCGAGAGCTGGGCCCAGACGCCGCGATGGGCCGGGACGCCGTGATACAGGCACGTCACGCCCGCCACGCCCGGCCGGGCGAGTTCGGCGACCAGCCGGTCGAGGTAGTCGGGGGCGACCACCATGTCGCTGTCGGCGAGCACCACGACGTCGTGGGCGATGGCGCCCGCCATGTTGACGAGGTTCGAGACCTTGCGGTTCGAGCCGTGCTGGCGCGCGTCGACCACGAGGTCGATCCGCAGGTCGGGATGGGCGGCGCGCAGGCGCTGCACCACCGCGATCGCCGGATCGGCGGCGTTCTGGACCCCGAACACCACCTGCACCGGCCCGGCATAGGCCTGGGTGCAGACGGTCGAGAGGTTCTCGAACAGGTTCGGCTCGAGGCCGCAGAGCGGCTTCAGCACCGTCACCGAGGGATGCGGCGTGCCGGCCGGCAGGCGCGGGGCGAGCCGGCGGGCGAGGCGGCCGGCGAGCCACGCCGCCGTCAGGGCGTAGAGGCAGCCCGCGGTCGCGAGGCCGAGGAAGAGCGTCGAGATCCAGGTCCAGTCCATGGCGGTCGCGGATGTCCCGGCAAGGGGTGGGGCGGCGATGCGCGGCCGTGGCCGCGGCTTCGCGGCCGGGCCGCGATCGCGCGCGGAAATCAGGGTTTGGGCGGCGAGGCGGCCAGCATCGTCTCGGTCGACTTGCGCAAGTGGGCGAGCAGGGCGTCCGGCCCGCCCTCCTTCAGCGGCTCCGAGAAGCCGGTGCGCAGCGTGCCCGCCTCGCTGACCGTGCCCTGGAGGAAGACGTCGGTGATCTTGCCGTCCGGGCCGATCACGTAGTCGACCGGGGACGGGTCGCCGCTGCGGTCGGTGACGGTGCTCTGGACCAGCCGGCCCGGTCCGCGGGCCTCGCTCTTCGGCTGCACCGCGAAGGTGCTGCCGGCGGCGGCGGCCAGCCGCGTGGCGTAGGTGGCGGTGAGGTAGGGCCCGAAGGCCTCGGTCAGGGCCGCCTGCTTGTCGGCCGGAATGTCCTTCCAGCGCGTGCCGATGGCGAGGCGCAGCATCGCCGGCAGGTCGAAGGAGCGAGCCAGGGGTTCCGCGAGCACGGAGGCCCGGCCGCGCACGTCCGGCTGCTTGAGCGCCTCCTGGAAGGTCGCGACGAGGGCTTCCACCAGGGCGACCGCCGGGTCGTCGGCGGCCCGGACCGGGACCGCGGATCCCGCCAGCAGGACGGCCGCTGCGCCCGCGCGCAGCATCTCTCGTCGGTTACGCACGATACTCGTCTCCCGTCTTGGTCTCGGCCGGCCCGGGGACCGGCGGCGGGGCCGCATAGGCCACGCAAGCCGCGCCGGAATAAGGCGAGGCGGCCGCGTAGCCATAGGCCGGCGCGAGAGGCGAGGCCGGCAGCAGGCTGCGCAGCGACGCGCCGAGGCCGCCTCCGGCGGCGGGCGGGGCAGGGAGCGCGGGCTCCGGCTCGCCGCGATCCTCCATCCGGTGCCAAAGCAGCAGGCTCGGCAGCCCGACCGCGAGGTCGGCGAGGCGCTTGACCAGCGACAGGGCCAGCGCCGCCTCGGCCGGGATGCCGAACACGGCGCAGAGCGCGATCAGCCCGCCCTCCTGGGCGCCGAGGGCGCCGGGCACCGCGAAGGCGGCGCCGCGGACCGCCTGGGCGAGGCTCTCGATCACCAGGGCCTCGAGGAAGCCGGCCTCGTAGCCCATGAAGCGCAGGACGACCCACACTTCGAGGGTGCCGATGAGCCAGCCGACGAGATGGATGCCGATGGCGCTGCCGATCCGGCGCGGGTTGGCGTAGAGGCCCCGCAGGGCGTCGTAGAGCGCGTCGACGGCGCCCAGCGCGCGCCACTCGCGCCCGCCGGCGAAGCGCGAGATCGCGCCCTGGAGCAGGCGATGCCCGTGCCGGCGCTGGATCAGGTAGAAGGCGAGCAGGGCGGGGGCGGCGAGCAGGAGGCCGATCTCGACGTATTCGACGATCGGCCCCTCGCCGCCCAGGGCGACGAGAACGCCGAGGCCGAGCACCGTGAACAGGAACTGGGTCAGGGCCTGGACCATCAGGTCGACGAACATGCTCGCGCCGGAGAGCGCCCCGGAGACGCCGCGGCGGGTGAGCAGCCGGGCGCCGATGAGGTCGCCGCCGACCTGGGCGACCGGCAGCAGCGTGTTGATGCCCTCGCGCACGAAGCGGATCCGCGCGCAGGTGGCGAGGGTCGGGCGGTTGTGCGCCGGAAACACCACCCACCAGCCGAAGCCGGCCCAGGCGACCGCGACGAAGCGCGCGAGCACCACCAGGGCGGCCCCCCAGCCGGCGCTCCAGGTCGCGGCCATCACCGCCTCGAGGCCCGACGAGACCAGGAGCCCGACGACCGTGCACAGACCGGCGACGAGAGCCAGGGAGGTCAGGTGCTTCATGGTCCTCTTTCAGTGTATCCGGTCAGAGACGCGACCGGAGAAGCGCGTTGTTCGTGCAACGGGTGGCGCGCAAAGCGCCGGCCCAAGCACCCGCCTTGCTCAGGGCACGTTGCAGCTTTGGCAAGCGTTGTCTATCACCGCCCGGCCACACTGCCGGCCAATCCGGCACCGCCACCGGGGCATCCGGCTTAAGCCGGCCGCCGCCATAAACACTTGCCAGTGCGTGCTTTCTCCGCGCCGGGCCCGCGTGCCCCGCTGCCGCCTGAATCGCGCGTCAAGAGGCCGGCCGAGCAACGGCCGGGGGGATCTGAGCCATGGACCGGGACACCACCTTCGAGGCCGAGCGGCCCGCCGCCGACGAGGCCATGCACGACCTGCCGGGCTATGGCGGCGTCTCCGGCGCCCGCGCGCCCGCGCCGCAATCGCCCGTGATGGCGTGGAACGAGTGGGACCCGCTGGAGGAGGTGATCGTCGGCTCCCTCGACGGCGCCACGATCCCGACCCACCACCTGACCGTGATCTTCAACCTGCCGCGGGCGGCGCAGCCGTTCTACCGGCTGGCCTCGGGCTGGAAGTACCCGAAGTTCATGAAGAAGCTCGCCCAGCAGGAGCTGGACGGCTTCATCAGGATCCTGGCCGGCGAGGGCGTCACGATCCGCCGCCCCGATTCGGTCGACTTCTCGAAGAAGTTCCGGGCGCCGCGCTGGACCTCCCGCGGCTTCTGCGTCGCCTGCCCGCGCGACCCGTACCTCGTGATCGGCGACGAGATCATCGAGAGCCCGATGTGCTGGCGCTCGCGCTACTTCGAGGGCGACGCCTACCGCTCGCTGTTCAAGGAATACTTCCGGGCCGGCGCGCGCTGGACCTCGGCGCCGCGGCCGCAGCTCACCGACGAGCTGTACAACTACGAGTACCGGGTGCCGAACCTGAAGGCCGGCGAGCCGATGCAGTTCACCGTCAACGAGTTCGAGCCGGTCTTCGACGCCGCCGACTTCGTGCGCTGCGGCCGCGACCTGTTCGTCACCCGCTCCAACGTGACCAACCTGATGGGCATCGAGTGGCTGCGCCGCCACCTCGGCCCGGGCTTCCGCATCCACGAGATCGAGAGCCGCTGCCCGCAGCCGATGCACATCGATTCGTCGTTCATGCCGCTCGCGCCCGGCAAGGTGCTGGTCAACCCGGACTACATCGACGTCGAGAAGCTGCCGGCGGTGCTCAAGACGTGGGACGTGCTGATCGCCCCGCGCCCCGACCCCGTCGAGGGCTTCATGAGCAAGATCTCGATGTGCTCGCCCTGGACCTCGATCAACGTGCTCGCCATCGACGAGAAGAAGATCGTGGTCGACGCCAGCCAGCCGACGCTCATCAAGGCGCTGAAGGACTGGGGCTTCGACCCGATCCCGACCCCGTTCCTGTCCTACGGCCCGTTCGGCGGCTCGTTCCACTGCGCCACGCTCGACGTGCGCCGGCGCGGCGTGCTGAAGTCGTACTTCTAGCGGAAGGGCCCGGCGGGCCGACGACGTCCCTCGGGCGTATCACACCCGAACCCTCCCCCCTCTGCGGGGGAGGGCGGCGAGCGAAGCGAGCCGGGAGAGGGGAACCCGGCTGCCGAATCTGGCTCGACAGCCGTGCTTGGCGCCACACCCTGAGCCGTCGCGTTCCCCTCTCCCGCCCCGCATCCGCGGGGCACCCTCCCCCGTAAAGGGGGGAGGGTCGGGGCTGTGACCGGCACTGCCGTCAGCCCCCACTCCCACAAGCAGCGAGGACCGACCCCAGTGATGCGCCGACTGACCCGGGCCTGCCGCGCCGCCGCCGCGCGGCTCGGGGCCGGGACGCGGGCCGCCAAGCCCCACTTCGTCGTCGACTACCAGCGGGCGGTGGCCGCCCTGCTGCGCAGCCACCCGGTCGACGAGGCGATGAGCCTCGCGGTCGGCGGCGGCTACGAGCATGTCGGCCGGGTCGAGACCGCGATCCTGCGCCATTACGGCATCGCCGACGGCATGGCGCTGCTCGATTTCGGCTGCGGCAGCGGGCGCCTCGCCCATGCGGTGTCGCAGCAGCTCTCCCTCGACTACGTCGGCATCGACGTGGTGCCGGACCTGCTCGCCTATGCCCGTACCCGCACCCCCGCGGATTACCGCTACATCGTCAACCACGAGCTGACGCTGCCGCTGCCGGACGCCTCGCGCGACATGGTGGCGGCGTTCAGCGTGCTGACCCACCTCAACCACATCGAATCCTACCTCTACCTGGAGGAGATGCGGCGGGTGCTGCGGCCGGGCGGCACGGCGGTGGTGTCGTTCATCGAGTTCGGCAACGCGGCGCACTGGCGGATCTTCGAGGAGACGGTGGCCGCGCGGCGCCACAAGGTCGACGTGCCGCTGAATCAGCTCATCGAGCCGTCCGTGATGGTGCTGTGGGCCGAGCGGCTCGGGCTGACCGTCGAGGCGATCCTCGCCGGCGGCGACGCGCCCTGGGGCGAGGCCGGCCCCCTCGGTCAGTCGCTCGCGGTGCTGCGCAAGCCTTGAGTTCGGTCAGCGGCCCGAACCGGTGACCGGCGCCGCGAACGGATCGAAGTTCGCGGCCGGGGCCTTGCGCCGGCGCAGGCCCGGCAGCACCCGCTCGCCGAGGGCGTCGATGAAGGCGGCCTGATGGCCGCCGACCTGATGCAGGTCGATGCTGTCGAAGCCGAGCGCCGCGCAGGCGGCGATGCGGTCGGCCATCGCCGTCAGGTCGTGCGAGACCAGCACCGCCTCGTGCATGTCCTCGGGCCGGACGAAACGGGAGGCGGCCTCGAACTCCGCCGGGCTGCGCAGTTCCCACGAGACCGGGCTGCCGAGCTGGTTGAAGCGCCACTGCGCATGGGCCTGGTGCAGCGCCTCGGCGGCGGAGGCGGCCCAGCTCACGTCCATCTTGAGGAAGACCGGCTTGTCGGCGCCGCCGCTCTCGCGAAAGGCGTCCACGACCGGCGCGAGCGCGTCGGGCCGCGTCCCGACGGTCAGCAGCCCGTCGGCCCAGGTGCCGAGCCACGCCGCGGTCTCGGGCGTCGTCGCGGCGCCGACCAGCCGGGTCGGCGTCTCGGGCCGGGTCCACAGCCGCGCCTCCGAGACCGGGATGCGGCCGTGCCGGGTCACGGTCTCGCCGGCGAGCAGCGCCCGCATGATCTCGGCGCCCTCGCGCAGGCGCGCGTTGCGCTCGGCCTTGCCGGGCCACGGCGCGCCGACGACGTGCTCGTTCATCGCCTGCCCGCTGCCGAGCGCGATCCAGGGGATCCGCCCGGGGAACATCTGCCCGAGGGTCGCGACCGCCTGGGCCAGCACGGCCGGGTGGTAGCGCCAGCCACCCGGCACGCTGATGATGCCGAAGGTGAGGCGCTGGGTCGCCTGCATCGCCGCGCCGAGCCAGCTCCAGGCGAAGCCGGACTGTCCCTGCACGCCGGCCCAGGGCTGGAAGTGATCCGACGAGAACGCGCCGTCGAACCCGGCCTCCTCGGCCCGCCGCACGAGGTCGAGCAGGTCCCGCGGCGGGATCTGCTCGTGCGAGACGTGGTAGCTGTACAGCGTCATCGCGACTCTCCCGGCGGGACGCACGCACGCGGGCCCGCGAGGCCGTCAGGACCGCACAAGCCCGCAGCGCCCGCAACGGTTCCGGGCACGGGAGGTCATACGATTTCCGACTGATCGCTTCAGGCGATCCTGGCGGATCGCATTCGCGATGCGGAAATCGGCTTCGCTCATGCGCCGCGCGGGCTGGTGATACGATTTTCGGAACGGATCGTCCGAAAATCGTATCACATCCCGACCGCGACCCGCAGGCTGTTGCCGCGCTTGAGGTTGCGGTAGCGGGCGAGCGCCCAGAGCGGGAAGAACTTCGCGTAGCCGTGATAGCGCAGGTAGAACACCCGCGGGAAGCCGGTGGCGGTGTAGCGCTCCTCGTCCCACAGCCCGTCCGCGCTCTGGGTGCGGGTGAGATAGTTGATGCCGCGGGCCACCGCCGGGCTCTCCGCCTGCCCGGCCGCCATCAGGCCGAGCAAGGCCCAGGCGGTCTGCGAGGCGGTGCTCGGCGCACGCTCGTAGCCGCGATATTCGAGCTTGTAGCTCACCGCGTCCTCGCCCCAGCCGCCGTCCGGGTTCTGGACCGCGGCCAGCCACGCCGCCGCCCTGCGCACCGGCGCCGCCTCGGGGTCGAAGCCGGCGGCATTGAGCGCGCACAGGGCCGACCACGTCCCGTAGATGTAGTTCATCCCCCAGCGGCCGTACCAGCTCCCGTCCTCCTCCTGGTCGGCGATGAGGTACTCGATGCCGCGGGCCATCGCTGGGCTGGTGTCCCTGGTCTCGCCGAGCTGCGCCAGCATCGAGATGCAGCGCGCGGTCACGTCGGCGGTCGGCGGGTCGAGCAGCGCGCCGTGGTCGGAGAACGGAATATAGTTGAGGTAGTGGTAGGTGTTGTCGGCGTCGAAGGCGGCCCAGCCGCCGTCGCGGCTCTGCAGCCCCTCGACCCATTCGCGGGCGCGGGCGATCGCGGTGCCGTAATCGGCGGCGTCCTCGCTCGGGGAGCGGCGGGATTGCAGCCGGTCCATCGCCATGACGACGACCGCGGTGTCGTCGAGGTCGGGATAGTGCGGGTTGGCGTACTGGAACGCCCAGCCGCCCGGGCGCACGTCGGGCTTCGAGGCGGCCCAGTCGCCCTTGATGTCGAGCACCTGGAGCGGCTTGAGCCAGTCGAGGGCACGCTTGGCCCGCTTCTCGGCGTCGGGCCCGCCGACCTCCATCATCGCGTGGGCGGCGAGCGCCGTGTCCCAGACCGGCGACAGGCACGGCTGTACGTAGGCCTCGTGCTCCTTGACGGTGACGAGCTTCTCCACCGAGGAGCGGGCGGTGACGACGAGGGGATGGTCCTCGGGATAGCCGAGGCACTCGTACATGATGACCGCGTTGACCATCGCCGGGAAGATCGCCCCGAGGCCGTCCTCGCCGTTGAGGCGCTCGCTGACGAAGGCGACCGCCTTGTCGATGGCGCGCGCCCGCGAGCCGGCCGGGAACGCGCCCTCGACGGTCTGGAGCACGCGGTCGATCGCGGCGAAGACCGGGCGCCAGGGCGAGGATTCCTGCGGGCCGGCCGGCCAGTGCCGGACGCGCTCGGGCGCCTGGGTGAACAATTCCTGGATGCGCACGCCGCGCGGGTTCTTCGCCCGCGGCTTCTTGGCCTGGATCACGAACAGCGGCACCATCACGGTGCGCGCCCAGTACGAGACCTTGTCGAGGTGGAACGGGAACCACTTCGGCAGCAGCATCACCTCGACCGGCATCACCGGCACCGCGGTCCACGGCACCTCGCCGTAGAGCGCGAGCAGGGTGCGGGCGAAGACGTTGGCGTGGGCGGCGCCGCCGCGGGACAGGATCGCGTCGCGGGCCCGCGCCATGTGCGGGGCGTCGGGCGAATCGCCGATCATCTTGAGGGCGAAGTAGGCCTTGACGCTGCAGCTCATGTCGAAGCCGCCCTCGTGGACGAGGGACCAGCCGCCGTGCTGCGCGCTCTGGGTGCGGCGCAGGTAGTTCGCGATCTTGGCTTCGAGGTCGGGGGTCGGGATCGAGCCGCGGAAATGGTGATAGAGGACGTATTCCGACGGGATCGTCGCGTCGGCCTCCAGCTCGAAGCACCAGTGGCCGTCCGGCCCGGCGAGCTGGCCGAGCGCTCGGGACGCCTGCGATATCCGCCGCTCGACATCCTCCAGAGCGATGCCCTGCGTTCCCACGCGGCTCAGCGTCTCGACCTTGCCCACTGTCCCTGCACTCCTGTTGTGCGGCCTGTCCTGCCGCATCCGGTCCTCGTCATGCGGTGCCGTGAGGCACCTTCGATGGTCGTACCGCCAAGCATGAAACGCGCCTGCGGGACGATCGCTGCTCACGCCGCGCCGCGCAGCTCCGCGGATCCCCGCTCCGACAGGTGCGCCGCCGCACGGGCGCCCGAGCGGATCGCGCCCTCGATGGTCGAGGGCAGCCCGGTCGCGGTCCAGTCCCCCGCCAGGGCGAGGTTGCGGTAGCGCGTCGCCGCTCCCGGCCGGCGGGCCGCCTCTGCGGGCGTCGCCGCGAAGGTAGCCCGCTTCTCCTTGACGATTTGCCACCGGGGCAGGGGCGCGCCGGGTTGCCCGGACAGCCGCGCCACCTCGTCCCAGATCGTCGCGGCCAGTTCCTCGCGCGGCACGTCGAGGAGCCGGTCGGCGCCGCTCACCGTGACGGAGAAGCGATCGGGATAGGAGAACAGCCACTCGGTCGTGCCGCCGATCACCCCGAGGAGGAGCGGCGAGCCCGGCGGGGGCGCGACGGCGAAATGCGCGTTGACGATCGAGCGGTGCTCACCCGGCACGTCGAGGCCGGGCAGCAGGTCGGCGGCGACCCAGGCCGGCAGCGCCATCACCACGGCGTCGCCGGGTCCGAGGGTCTCGCTGCCGTCCGAGAAGTCGAGACGCTCGACGCGCCCATTCCCGAGGCCGAGGCCGAGGCCGCGCAGGCGCCGGCCGAGGCGCAGCGAGGCGCCGGCCCGCTCCAGGGTCGCGACGGCGGGATCGACGAAGGCGGTCGACAGGCCCTCGACGGCGATCAGCGGCCGGCAGGCCCGGCCGCCGGCGCCGAGCGTCTCGCGCAGGATGGTCGCGGCGAGGCCGGCATCGCTGTCGCGCGGCTCGGTGTTGAGGGCGGCGAGGAGCACCGGGTGCCACAGCCGTTCCCACAGCACGCCCTCGCAGGCCATGCTCTCGCCGATCGTCGCCGCGCGGCCGGCGCCGCGGAAGATGCCGAGCGGCGCGAGGTAGTCGAGGGCCCGGGTGCCCGGCACCCGGCGGTCGGCGGCGAGCACCCACCACGGCAGGCGCCCGGCATTGGGCCGCAGGGTCCAGCGCTCGCCGGTGCGCAGGTCGGCGAAGGGAAACTCGGCCTCGGCGGGCCCGCTGAGCGCATCCTTGGGAGCGCCGACGAGCGCGAGGAAGTCGAGGGCGTCGCGGTTGCCGGACAAGAGCAGGTGGTTGCCGTTGTCGATGGTCAGGCCGAGCGCGGCGTCGTGGTAGGAGCGGCAGCGGCCGCCGGCCTGCTTGGCCGCCTCGTGCACCACGACCCGCCGGCCCGCCCGCGCGAGCCGCACGGCAGCCGACAGGCCGGCCAGCCCGGCCCCGAGGACGTGGACGGTTCCGCTCATCCTAGAGAATCCCGTGACGCAGGGCGACGGCGAGGAGGCGCAGCTTGCCCGGCTTGACCCGGGCCCGCGGCGCGGCCCAGCCGCGGCGGGTGAGGGCGTCGAGATAGAGGTGGTAGGCCGCCGCCATCAGCCGCGGCGCCCGGGTCGCCTTGCGCGGCGCGCCCGCGATGATCCGCCAGGACGCGGCGTAATGCGCCTCGGCCTCGGCGGCGAGCGCCGTGCAGACCTCGCCGAGGCGGGGATGGGCGAGGGCGGCCTCCGGGGTCGGGCGCGCCAGCCCGATCGCCGCGAGGCGCTCGCGCGGCAGGTAGAGGCGGCCGCGCTCGGCATCCTCGTCGATGTCGCGCAGGATGTTGGTGAGCTGGAGCGCCCGGCCGAGATGGTGGGCGAGGTCGCGGCCCGGCGCCTCGGCGAGGCCGAAGATCCGCACCGACAGCCGGCCGACCGCGCTCGCGACCCGGTCGCAATACAGGTCGAGGGTCGCGGCGTCCGGGGCGACGATGTCGGCCTCGGCGTCCATCGCCATCCCGTCGATGACCGCCTGGAAATCCTCGCGCTCGAGGCCGAAGTCGCGCACCGGGCCGACGAGGGTCTGCACCCGCGCCGGAACCGGGCCGCCGGCGTAGAGCGCGTCGATGTCGGCCCGCCAGCGGGCGAGTTCGGCGGCGCGCACGTCGCGGGCGCCGCCGTCGTCGGCAACGTCGTCGACCGCGCGGCAGAAGGCGTAGACCGCGTACATCGCGTCGCGCTGCGCCGCCGGCAGCAGCCGCATGGCGGTGTAGAACGACGAGCCGGCGGCCGGCTGGGCCGGGGCCTCGGCCGGGGTGGGGGCGGTGGTCGCTGCGGCGGTCACGGACGGGCTCCCCGGAGCGCGAGGACGCGGCGGCGGAACGGCCGGCGGGCGAGGCAGGCGACGACGCCCTGGAGCGCGATCAGCGCGAAGGCGGCCTTGCCGTGGTGGACCGGCTCGCTCAGCGGGTCGCGGGTCGTCAGGCCCTGGGCCAGGACGACGGCGAGGCGGTGGATCGCCGCGATCTCGAGGCTGAGCCTCGTGTCGTCGATCAGGTCGGGAAGGGCGCGGCCCTCCTCCAGGAGCCCGAGGGTGCGGTGGGCGAGCGCCGCGATCACCGCCCGCAGGGCCGGCGAGGCGCGCTCGGCCGCCAGGTCCTCGACGGAGGCACCGTGCCTGGCCAGCGTGTCGAGGGGCAGGTAGACCCGGTCGTTGCGCCGGTAGTCCTTGGCGCAATCCTGGAGGTGGTTGATGATCTGGAGCGCGGCGCAGATCGCGTCGGACGGGCCCCAGGTCACCGCCGGATCCTCGCCGTGCACGTCGAGCAGGAAGCGTCCGACCGGCATCGCCGAGTAGCGGCAGTAATGGATCAGCTCGTCCCAGTCGGCGTAGCGCGTCTTGCGCGCGTCCATCCGGAAGGCGTCGAGCAGTTCGAGGGCGTGGCGCGGCGGCAGGCCGCGCGCGGCCAGCGCGGCGCGCAGCGGCGCCGCCTCGGGGTCGTCCGGCCCCGCGCCGGTCAGGGCGTCGGCGAGACCGTCGAGGAGGTCGATCTTGCGCTCGGGCGACAGCTCGGTGTGGTCGGCGACGTCGTCGCCGGCGCGCACGTAGTTGTAGAACGCCAGGATCGCGCCGCGATGGCGGGGATGGATGAGGTGCGACGCGACCGGAAAGTTCTCGTCGCGGTGCGACTTGCCGGAGCGCGCCTCGGTCGCGGTGGTCATGTCAGGTATCCTGCCTGGCGGAACCACGCGACCGCGTCGCGCAGGCCCTCGCGGTAGGGACGGGCGGTGTAGCCGAGCTCGGCCCGGGCCTTGGCGTCGGAGAAGAACATCCGGTAGCGGGACATCCGCACCCCGTCGAGGGTCGCGAGCGGCGCCTTGCCGGTGACCCGGGCGGCGAGCTCGGACACGAGGGCGATCGGGTAGACGGCGGCGCGGGGCAGCCGCACCGTCGGAGGCTTGCGGCCGACGCAATGGGCGATGTCGGCGAGCATCTGCGCCAGCATCACGTCCTCGCCGCCGAGGATGTAGCGCTCGCCGATCCGGCCGCGGCCCAGCGCCAGCAGGTGCCCGCGGGCGATGTCGTCGACATGGGCGAGGTTGAGGCCGGTATCGACGAAGGCCGGGATCTTGCCCTGCGCGGCGTCGAGGATGATGCGGCCGGTCGGCGTCGGCTTGACGTCGCGGGGCCCGATCGGCGTCGAGGGGTTGACGATCACCGCCGGGAGCCGGGCGCGGGCGACCATCTCCTCGACCACGCGCTCGGCCACCACCTTGCTGCGCTTGTAGGCGCCGATGGCGGTCTCGGGCGTCAGCGGCCGGGTCTCGTCGGCGGGGGTGCCGTCGTCGTGCGGGCGGATCGTCGCGACGCTCGACGTGTAGACGATCCGCTCGACCCCGGCGGCCAGCGCCGCCTGCATCAGCACCCGGGTGCCGTCGCGGTTGGTGCGCACCATCTCTTCCGGGTCGGGCGCCCACAGCCGGTAATCGGCGGCGGCATGGACGAGGTAGCGCATGCCCGCCATCGCGGTCGCCACCGCCGCGGGGTCGCGCATGTCGCCCTCGGCGACCTCGACGTCGGTCCAGGTCAGGTTGGTGCGCGGGCTCGACGCCCGCACGAGGACCCGCACCGCGAAGCCGGCGGCGCGAAACACGTCGACCAGGGCCGGGCCGAGGAAGCCGCTCGCGCCCGTGACCAGGACCGGGCCGACCTCCGGCCGGGCTTCAGACTGGGTGCGGTCCGCCGCCTCGATCATCGCGCGTTCGTCATCCGGAGCGGCGGGCCGCTCGTGAGAAAAAAGGGTGCCGGAGCAGCAGGCTGCGAGGCCCGCCGCTTCTGACATCCCGGATCGGTGGCGACAAGCCGCGGCAGGGCCGGGCCGGCATGCGGCGGGCGGCCGTGCCGCCCGTGCATCAGGGGCTCTGCGTCAGGCGAGACGCAGGCGGCTTCGCTCCTCCCGCGCCTCCCGCGAGGGCAGAGCGGCTTCGACGGCCTTGACGATGCTGGCGGCGTCCAGGCCCGCCTCGGCGTACATCCGCTCCGGCGTGTCGTGCTCCTGGTAGCTGTCCGGCAGCGTCAGCGTCCGAACCCGCACCTTGCCGCCATCCAGCGCCCCCCGCTCGGCGAGCAGGTGCAGCACCATCGCGCCGAACCCCCCGACCGAGCCCTCCTCCAGCGTCACCAGAACCTCGTGGCTCCCGGCCAGATCCAGCAGCAGCGCCTCGTCCAGAGGCTTGGCGAACCGCGCATCCGCCACCGTCACCCCGATCCCCGACGCCTCCAGGCGGTCGGCCGCCTTCAGCGCCTCGGCCAGACGCGTGCCGAGGCTCACCAGCGCCACCCGGGCGTTCGCCGGACGGCGCACCACACGGCCCCGGCCGATCGCCAGAACCTCGCCCCGCTCCGGCAGGTCGACCCCCACCCCCTCGCCGCGCGGGTAGCGCAAGGCGATCGGGCCGGCATCGTGCGCATGCGCAGTGGCCACCATGTGCACCAGCTCGGCCTCGTCGGAGGCCGCCATCACCGTCATGTTCGGCAGGCAGCACAGATACGCGAGGTCGAACGCGCCGGCATGCGTGGCGCCGTCCGCCCCCACCAGCCCGGCCCGGTCGAGGCAGAACCGCACGGGCAGGTTCTGCAAAGCCACGTCGTGCACGAGCTGGTCGTAGCCGCGCTGCAGGAACGTCGAGTAGATCGCCACGAACGGCTTGTAGCCCTCCGTCGCCATGCCGGCCGCGAACGTCACCGCGTGCTGCTCGGCGATGCCGACGTCGAAGGTGCGGTCGGGATGCGCCTTCGAGAACAGGTCGACCCCGGTCCCCGACGGCATCGCGGCGGTGATCGCCACCACCTTGTCGTCGGCGTCGCCCGCCTTGATCAGGCTCTCGCCGAACACCCGGGTGTAGGCCGGCGCGTTCGGCTTGGCCTTGGCCTGCACCCCCGAGATCACGTCGAACTTGACCACCGCGTGGCCGCGGTCGGCGGCGGCTTCGGCGGGAGCGTAGCCCTTGCCCTTCTGGGTGACGACGTGGATCAGCACCGGGCCGTCGGGGGCGTCGCGGACGTTCT
>NZ_SACP01000019.1 GCF_004004555.2 Methylobacterium oryzihabitans | reverse complement strand
AGGCGCAGGAGCGGCACGAGCGCCGGGAGCGGGTCTACCGCGACGACTAAATAGAAACTGTCTCCAAGTGACTGACTTGATGAGTAATTTCTGAACGCGGGATCCCCTCTCCCGAGTGGGAGAGGGGAGTCCTGCCACACCGAATGCCGCTTTCGACGAATGCAAAGGGGGCAGATGACCGCCGCCCCGTTTCATCCGCAAGGGACGGCCGTGCCGGTAAGCAACTGATACGAAATCCGGAAGATCGCTTCCGGGTTTCGTATCACAAGCCCGCGCGGCGCTTGAGCGAAGTCGATTTCCGCATCGCGAAGCGATCGATCGGAAATCGTATGAGGCGTCGCCCTCACCGGGTCGCCCTCAACGGGCGGCGAAGCTCGCCTCGCGGCTGCCTGCGAGCACCCGCTTCACCATCGCGCGCATGTCGGCGAGGGTGAACGGCTTCGTCAGCACGTCCGAGACGATCGCGTCGAGGCCGCGGGCGCGTTCGCGCTGGTCGGCGAAGCCGGTCATCAGCAGGATCGTCAGCAGCGGGAAGTCGCGCTTGGCCGCGAGCGCCAGGGCGATGCCGTCCATCAGCGGCATGCGGATGTCGGTCAGCAGCAGGTCGAAGGCGCCTTCGGCTTCGGTGAGGCGGTCGAGGCCGTCGCTGCCGTCGATGGCGGTCACGACCGAATGCCCGTCCATCTCGAGACCGCGCTTCAGGAAGCCGCGGATCGGCTCCTCGTCGTCGACCAGCAGGATGCGCGCCATGGGTCTCGTCTCTCGGCCTCCGGGATCGCAGCGGCGATCGTTTATCAACCTAGGTCAAGTTCACGCTGCGGCCTAGGTTCCCGGCGCACCGAAATCACCCGTTCCGACGGGCTTCGCGCGAACGCCGCGCCGGCTGCGACACGATTTCCGCACGTCACCGTCCGGACATCGCGTCACCGGCCGCCGTCGAACAGGTCGGCCTCGCCGCCACCGTAATCGACCAGCCCGACGAAGGGCAGTTGCCGGAACGCATGGGCGACGTCCATGCCGTAGCCGACCACGAACACGTCCGGGCAGACGAAGCCGACGTAGTCGGCGTCGATCGTGACCGCACGCTTGCCGGGCTTCTCGAGCAGCACCGCCGTCATCACGCGCCGGGCGCCGCGGGCCATCAGCAGATCCTTGGCGTAGACGAGGGTGCGGCCGGATTCGAGCACGTCGTCGATCAGCAGCACGTCGCGGCCGCGCACCTCGCTCTCGACGTCGCGCAGGATCTCGACCTGCCCGGACGACACCGTCGAGGTGCGGTAGCTCGACAGGTGGATGAACTCGACCTGCGGGGCGAGGCCGGCCCGGTGCAGCGCCCGGATCAGGTCGGCGGCGAACATGAAGCTGCCCTTGAGCACCGCGACGACGAGCAGATCCTTCAGCGGCTCGCCGGCGATGGACCGTGCCATCTCCTCGTTGCGGGCGGCGATGGCGGCCTCGTCGAACAGGACGCGGACGCGGGGCAGGGTGGAACTCATCGGACCTCTTCGTGCGCGGGGGACGCCGACGCAAGGCTGACGGGAGTTTCGCCGGTGTCAACCGCGGCAAAGCGGATCACGACGCGCTGGCCGCGGGCGGGGGGCGCCGACAGCTCGGCGCGGAAGCGCGCGCGCTCCTGCGGCTCCAGCACCGCCCGCGGCGGCTCGGCCGTCCAGCGGTACAGAATCCGGTCGGCCTCGTCGCGGATCTCGACGGCGATCGGCGGCACCGGGCGGGGCGCCGCCGCGGCCCCGACCACGTCGCCCTCGACCACGAGCCGGCCCGCTCCGCCGGGTCCGGCCGGGACCTGGTAGGCCGCGACGTCGCGCAGGGCGAGCCCGCGCAGGTTCACCGGCAGGCCGGCCGCGGCATACAGCCTCGCCGTCTGGGGCAGGGCGCGCACCACCGGCTCCCGGCCGAGCACGGCCGCCCCCGCCGCGGCCAGGACGAGCAGGGCGGCGAGCGCCCCCCGCCCCCGGTGCCGGGCGCCTTAGGCCCGGCCCCGGCCGCGGCCCGGACGCCGGGCCGGCGGCGCGGCCCCGGCGGTGTTGACCGCCTCCCCGGGCGGCGACAGGATCGCGGAGGCGGCCTCCGGCGGCGGCACGAACCACGGCTCGCGGCAGGCGGCGCAGCGCACGGTCCGCCCGCCCGGGCCGATGCGGTCGGGGTCGAGCGTGTACTCGCTGGCGCAGGACGGACAGACGATCAGCATGGCGAATCAGGACGGGGCGCGGCACGGCCCCGCAGCCCCACGCTCCCGCCGCAGGCTTAATGCGTGGTAAAGCCGCGCGAATCATCAGCACGGATCAGGGGATGCGCAGCGTGGGGCGAGAGCCGGAGCGGATCGGGTGAGCGGGGGCAGCCTCCTGTCAGGGGCCGACGAGTCGGTGGTCCGGTTCGAGAACGTCGGCATGCGCTACGGCGTCGGCCCCGAGGTGCTGAGCGACGTCAGCTTCGCGATCGCCCCGCACTCGTTCCAGTTCCTCACCGGGCCGTCGGGCGCCGGCAAGACGACGCTGCTGCGGCTGATCCTGCTCTCGGCCCGGCCGAGCCGCGGCCTCGTCTCGCTGTTCGGCGAGGAGGTCAGCGGCATCTCGAGCCAGCGCCTCACCGGCCTGCGCCGGCGCATGGGCGTGGTGTTTCAGGATTTCCGCCTGCTCGACCACCTCACCACCTACGAGAATGTCGCCCTGCCGCTGCGGGTGCAGGGCCGGGCCGAGACGAGCTACCGGGCCGAGGTGGTGGAGCTGCTGCGCTGGGTGGGCCTGGGCGAGCGCATGCACGTCCTGCCGCCGCTGCTGTCGGGCGGGGAGAAGCAGCGCGCCGCCATCGCCCGGGCGCTGATCGCGCGGCCCGAGTTGCTGCTCGCCGACGAGCCGACCGGCAACGTCGACCCGCAGCTCGGCCGCCGGCTGCTGCGCCTGTTCATCGAACTCAACCGCCTCGGCACCTCGGTGCTGATCGCCACCCACGACCACGCCCTGATGGATCTCGTCGACGCCCGCCGCTTCGTCCTCGGCAACAACCACCTGCGGATCGAGGGCTGATGCGGCCTCCCCTTCCCTCCCGCCGCGGGGCCGCGCGATGAGCGCCGGCCCGGAGCGGGCGCCGGCCGAGCCGGCCGCCCTGCCGCAATCGCTGCGCCGCAACGCCCCGCTGGTGCCGACCGACGGCAGCGCCAGCCGGGCGCTGGCGGCGGTGATCGCGATCCTCACCTTCCTCGCCGCGCTCTGCGCCGGGGCCGCCGAGATCGTCGCGTCGAGCGCGGCGCAGTGGCAGGGCGCGGTCTCGCAGGAGGTCACGATCCAGGTCCGGCCGGGCCCGGGCCGGGACACCGAGGCCGACGTCGCCCGCGCGGTCGCCCTGGCGAAGGAGGCGCCCGGCATCGCCGGCACCCGCGCGCTGAGCAAGACGGAATCCGAGCACCTGCTGGAGCCGTGGCTCGGCAGCGGGCTCGATCTCGGCGAGTTGCCGGTGCCGCGGCTCATCACCGTGCGGCTCGCCGGGGCCGGGACCCCGGCCGACCTGCCGGCCCTGCGCGCCCGCCTCGCCGAGGCGCTGCCGGGCGCCGCGAGCCTCGACGACCACGCCCTGTGGCTGTCGCGGCTCTCGACCATGGCGCACACCTTCGTGGGCATCGGCGTCGGCGTCGTCGCGCTGGTGCTGGTGGCGACCGGCCTCGCCGTCACCTTCGCGACCCGCGGCGCGATGGCGGGCAACCGCGAGGTCGTCGAGGTGCTGCACTTCGTCGGTGCCGGCGACGACTACATCGCCCGCGAGTTCCAGCGCCGGTTCTTCCGCCTCGGCCTGCGCGGCGGCGCGGTCGGGGCCGGCGCCGCCCTGGCGCTGCTGGCGCTGGCGGCGTGGCTCGCGCGGCTGTGGCGGGCGAGCCCGGCGGGCGACGAGATCGAGGCGCTGTTCGGCGGGTTCGAGATCTCGTGGCGCGGCTATGCCAGCGTGGTGCTGATCGGGGTGATCGCCTCGGTCGTCACCGGCGTGGTCTCGCGCCTGACCGTGCGGCGCTTCCTCGCCTGAACCGGGGGCCGGGCCGCGAACGAACCGGGCGGCCGGGGGTTGCCTCTCGGCCGCCGCAATCGGCACTATCCTCTCACGCCACGATGGCCCGCGGATGAAGCGCCGGATGAAGTTGCGAACCGCCGATGCGGGGGATTGGACCGGCGAGGCGCCGGCACGCCGCGGCGGCTGGATGCGCACGGCCGGGCTCGGGGTCCTCGCCCTGGGCGCCGCGGCGGCGCTGGCGCTCGGCGCCGGCTTCCTGGTCTTCGTCGCCGACGTGGCGCGCACCGAGCAGCGGCCCTCGGCCCGGGCCGACGGCATCGTGGCGCTGACGGGCGGCGCCCAGCGCATCGAGGACGCGATCGACCTGCTCGCCGGCGGCTACGGCCGGCGCCTGCTCATCAGCGGCGTCAACGAGCGCACCAGCCGCGACGAGATCGCCCGGCTCAACCCGGGCCAGCACCACCTCATCGCCTGCTGCGTCGACCTCGACTACCGGGCCCGCAACACGATCGGCAACGCGATCGAGACCCGGCGCTGGATGCGCGACAACGGCTTCCGCTCGGTCGCGGTGGTGACCTCGAACTACCACATGCCGCGCACGCTGCTCGAACTCGACCACGCCCTGGCCGCCAACGACCGCATCGTGCCGCACCCGGTGGTGCCGGAGGGGTTCGACTTCTCCGCCTGGTGGCGCCACCCGTCGGCGGCGCGGCTGCTCGCCTCCGAATACGTGAAGTTCCTGGTCGCCTGGATGCGGATCCGGATCGAGACCGACCCGGAGGGTTCGCGGGCCGCCTACCTGATGAGCCGCGGCCATCCGGTCAAGGTCGCGGGCCCGCTGGAGCGGTGATCCCTCTCAGCGGCCCTTGCAGCGGGTCTGCAGCATGGCGCTGAACTCGCGTTCCTGGCCCTGGACCTGCTCCAGCCGCCCGGCCCGTTCCGGCCCGGTGAGGCAGCGGCCGTAGACCGCGGCGGCGCGGCGCATCGTGTCGACGTGCTGGCGCCAGCCGCGGCAGCGGTCGGCCTCGCTGTCGCCGAGGGTCTCGAGGCGGTCGATCGCCACCCTCTGCGACGACTGCGCCACCAGGAGGTCGCGGGCGCAGGTGCCGTCGGCGGCCGCCGCCGGGAGGACGGGCGCGAGCAGGGCGAGCGCGAGCCCGCCGGCCATCGCGGTCGCGCGCATCACGCCGCCCGCGCCGGCGACTGGGTCAGCAGGGCGTAGAGGGCGTCGCCGTCCCGGGCGGCGCGGATCCGGTCGAGGATGCCCGGTTCGCGCAGGACCCGGGCGACCCGGGCCAGCGCCTTGAGATGGTCCGCCCCCGCGCCTTCCGGGGCGAGCAGCAGGAAGGCGATGTCGACCGGCTGGCCGTCGAGGGCCTCGAAATCCACCGGACGCTCGAGCCGGGCGACGAGCCCGAAGAGCTGGTCGAGGCCCGGCAGCTTGCCATGGGGGATCGCCACGCCCTCGCCGATGCCGGTGGAGCCGAGACGCTCGCGCTGGAGCAGCGTCTCGAAGATCTCCCGCTCGTCGAGGTCCGGCAGGTGCCTGGCCGCCTGGGCGGCCAGTTCCTGGAGAACCTGCTTCTTCCCCTGCGCCCGCAGCGCCGGGAGGACTGCCTCCGGCTTGAGGAATTCCAGCAATGGCATCGAGACCGCTGCCTCTACCGGCGGGACGGATCATCCCGCACTGACTCCACCCAGAGGCAATCCGTGGGCCGGGTCCGAACCGGTCACGGTGTGCCGCGTTCCGGCGGATCGATCCATCCGATCGCGCCGTCGCTCCGACGATATACGACGTTGACCCGCTCCGTGCCAGCGTGAACGAAGACGAGAACCGGGGCCCCGGTCAGGTCGAGCTCGACCACCGCCTCGCTGACCGAGCGCCGATGGAGCGAGCGGGTGCTTTCGGCGATCACCGGGGGATGGTCGCCGCTGTCCTCCTCGGGGGCCTCGAACACCGAATAGGCCGCCTCCAGCGCCGGCAGCGGGCCGGTCTCCTTGGCGTGGCCGTTGCCGCCGTTGGCGTGGGCCTTCAGGCGCTGCTTGTAGCGCCGCAGGCGCTTCTCGATGCGGTCGGCGGTCTGCTCGAAGCTCGCGGGAGCGTCCTGGGCGTTGCCGGAGGCTTCGAGGGTGATGCCGGAGGTGAGGTGCAGCACGCATTCCGTGCGGTAGGCGCTGCCGTCGCGGCCGACCGTGACATGGCCGTGATAGCCCCCGTCGAAGTATTTCGAGAGCGTGGACGCCATGCGGTCCTCGACGCGTGTCCTCAGGGCTTCCCCAAGGTCCACACCGCGACCCGTCACCCGCAACGCTGCCATGAGCTCCCTCCGGCTGTTGTGATCCCGCCGCGATCCGGAGCGACGCATCCGAACCGGACCGCTGCCCTCGAAGAGCTATGAATGCCGGAAGGTGAAGTCAACGCGAGCGGCGGCCGGGGCGCGGAGAACGGGCCTGACCAAAAATCGAAACCGCCTTCCAAGGGTCTGATGCCGTTGCCGAATTTTTACGGAGCGGGAATTCCGTTTCCGTACCGTGCCAACCCTCCCCCCAGTGCGGGGGAGGGTTCGGGCGCCGCGGTCGAGGCCCCGACGGCCGACCGCCTCAGCGCGCCGCCATCGCCGAGCGCTCGCGCCGGCGCTCGATCGAGGAGGGGATCCGCAGGCTCTCGCGGTACTTGGCGACGGTGCGGCGGGCGATGTCGACGCCCTCGGTCCGCAGGCGCTGCACCAGCGCGTCGTCGGAGAGCACGTCGTTGGCCGGCTCGGCGTCGATGAGCTGCTTGATGCGGTAGCGCACCGCCTCGGAGGAATGCGCCGCGGCCCCGGCGGCGCCGGGAATCGCCGCGGTGAAGAAGTACTTCATCTCGAAGGTGCCGCGGCTGGTGCCGATCGACTTGTTCGAGGTCACCCGCGAGACGGTGGATTCGTGCATGCCGATCGCGTCGGCGACGGTCTTGAGGTTGAGCGGCCGCAGGTGGGCGACGCCGTTGACGAAGAACCCGTCCTGCTGGCGGACGATCTCGCTCGCCACCTTCAGGATGGTGCGGGCGCGCTGCTCCAGGCTGCGGGTGAGCCAGTTGGCGGTCTGGAGGCAGTCCGACAGGAACGCCTTGTCGGTGTCGGTCTTCGCCCCGCGGGCGACCGTCGCGTAGTAGCTCTGGTTGACGAGCACCCGCGGCAGCGCCTCGCTGTTGAGCTCGACCAGCCACGACCCGTCCGGGGCCGGGCGCACGAACACGTCGGGCACCAGCACCTCGACCGGGCCGCTGCCGAAGGCCCGGCCGGGCTTGGGATCGAGCCGGCGCAGCTCGGCGAGCATGTCGGCGAGGTCGTCGTCGTCGACCCCGCACAGCCGGCGCAGGGCGGCGAAGTCGCGCTTGGCGACGAGATCGAGGCGCGAGACCAGGGCCGCCATCGCCGGGTCGAAGCGGTCGTGCTCGCGCAACTGGATCGCGAGGCACTCGGCGAGGTCGCGGGCGCCGACCCCGGAGGGATCGAAGGTCTGGACGAGGCCGAGCACCCGCTCGATCGTCGTCAGCGGCACGCCGAAGCGCCCGGCGAGCGCCGGCAGATCCTCGCGCAGGTAGCCGGCCTCGTCGACCGCGTCGATGAGGAAACCGCCGATCAGCCGCTCGACCGGGTCGCGGGTGGCGAGGTCGAGCTGCGCCGCCAGATGCTCGCGCAGGGACGATTCGACGGTGAGGCTCGCCTCGAAGTCCGGCGCCTCGCCGTCGAAGCTGCCGCCGGCGCTGCCCCACGGCGCGGGCGTGAGCGAGAGGCCCTCGCCCCCCGGTGCCTCGCGCATCGCCGGCCCCTCGTCGGGAAAGACGTTGTCGAGGCGGGTGCCGAGGTCGCCCTCGATCTCGCTGCGGCTCGGGTTGAGGTCGTGCGACAGCCACGGCTCGGCCGCGGGCTCGCCGTCGAAGCCGTCCGCGCTTCCGCCGTCCTCGCGGGCGTCGGCCGCCTCGCCGCGGGCGTCGGCCGGCTCGTGCGCCTCGACCTCGGCCCGCTCCAGCAGCGGGTTGCGCTCCAGCTCGGCATCGACGTAGGTCGCGAGGTCGAGGTGGGACAATTGCAAGAGCTTGATCGCCTGCAGGAGTTGCGGCGTCATCACCAGGGCCTGTCCCTGGCGCATCTCGAGCCGTTGCAGCAATCCCATCAGCCACCCCACGGCACACGGCGCATACCCGCCGAGGCCGGCACGATTCTTGCTTCGATTAACGTATTACAGATCTAGACCGAACCTCGGCATCCGTCAAAGCCGTCGATTGCCCGCGACCGGTTGGCCCGTGCCTCACGGCGTCGCAGGCAGGCCACCATGCCCCGCGGCGCGGTGCGGCGCCAGTCCTGGTCGCCGGGGACGCAGGGTCATCCCAGTCGTCGGTTAGGAAACGCTGACATGATCGTCCGGTCCGCGACCCGTCGCGATCATCGTCGATTCACCCTCCGGGGGCCGGGCGTGCGGAGAGACGATCCCCGCACGCCGGAGCGTCAGGCCGCCGGCATCGCTCGCTCGATCAGCCGCGCCCACAGCGACACGCCGTAGGGGGTGGCGGCGTCGTTGAAGTCGTAGGCGGGGTGGTGCAGGCCCGGGCCGTCGCCGGTGCCCATGAAGATGTAGGCGCCCGGCCGCCGGTTGAGCATGTAGGAGAAATCCTCGGCGCCCATCAGCGGCGGCGAGGTCCGGTCGACCAGGGCCTCGCCCGACACCTCGGCGGCGACGTCGGCCATGAAGGCGGCCTGATCGGGGTGGTTCTCGGTCACCGGGTAGCCGCGGTGGTAGGCGGTGCGGGCGGTGGCGCCGAAGGCCGCCGCGACGCTCTCGGCGACGGCGCCGAGCCGGGCCTCGCACAGGTCGCGGACCGCCTCGTCGAGGCAGCGCACCGTGCCGGTGAGCGTCGCGGTCTGGGGGATGACGTTGAAGGCGTCGCCCGCATGCATCGTGGTGACGGAGACCACCGCGGACTTGACCGGATCGACGTTGCGCGAGGCGATCGACTGCAGCGCCGTGATGACGTGGGCCGAGACCAGTACCGTGTCGATGCAGTCGTGCGGCGCCGCCGCGTGGCCGCCGCGGCCCTCGATCTCGATGACGAAGCGGTCGGCCGCCGCCATCATCGGGCCGGGCCGGATCGCGAAGCTGCCGAGCGGCAGGCCGGGCTTGTTGTGCAGGCCGTAGACCTCCTGGATGCCGAAGCGCTCCATCAGCCCGTCCTTCACCATCGCGTCGCCGCCGCCGCCGCCCTCCTCGGCGGGCTGGAAGATCACGATGGCGGTGCCGTCGAAGTTGCGGGTCTCGGCGAGGTACTTGGCGGCGCCGAGCAGCATCGCGGTGTGGCCGTCGTGGCCGCAGGCGTGCATCTTGCCCTTCACCGTCGAGCGGTAGGCGACGTCGGTCGCCTCCTCGATCGGCAGCGCGTCCATGTCGGCGCGCAGGCCGACGGTGCGGCCCGACCCGGCCTGACGGCCGCGGATCACCCCGACGACGCCGGTGCGGCCGATCCCGGTCACGACCTCGTCGCAGCCGAAGGCCCGCAGCCGCTCGGCGACGAGACCGGCGGTGCGGTCGACAGCGAACAGCAGTTCGGGGTGCTGGTGGAAGTCGCGCCGCCAGGCGGTGATCTCGTCGGTGAGGGCGGCGATGCGGTTGACGACAGGCATGGTGTGGTTCCGGAAGGGCGGGCGGACAACCGCCGCGTGCGCGCATGCAAGCCGAAGGCCGCCGGTGCGGTCAACCGCCCCGCGGGCATGGCCGCCGGGAGGATCCGCATACGATCCCGGCGCTTGCGCCGGCTCCGGCACGACTTGAGGTTATGCGGCAGGGCGTCGCATCATGGCTGGCCCTGCTCTTGCTGCGGAGGGGAGCGGGTCGTCGCGGCCCGCCTGCTGGCCCGGGGTCGATCCATGCCCTGGGGTTGCATTGCCCGTGTCCGTAGCGTCCAATCGGACCTTTCGCGCCTCCCGGAGTTCGTCCGTCCATGTCCCTGGTGAAGACTCGGTCCCTGGTGAAGACCCGCTCGGTCCTGTCGCGCCTCGCCGCCTCCGCCGCCGTCGCGGCGGCGCTCGCGGCCACCGCGCCCCTGCCGGCCGCGGCCGCCACGACCTTCCGCTTCGCGTTCCAGGGCGACATCAAGTCCCTCGACCCCTACACCCTCAAGGAGACGTTCACGATCGCGGCCCACGGCGCGGTCTACGAGTCGCTCATCACCCGCGACAAGGACCTCAAGTTCATCCCCGGCCTCGCCGAGAAGTGGGAGATGCCGGAGCCGACCCGCTACCGCTTCCACCTGCGCAAGAACGTCAAGTTCCACGACGGCTCGCCCTTCACCGCCGACGACGTGATCTTCTCCGCCGAGCGGGTGCGGGCGCCGGGCTCGAACTTCCAGACCAACGTCCCGGGCGACGCCACCTTCGTGAAGGTCGACGACACCACCGTCGACATGGTGCTCAAGACGCCGAACCCGATCGCGCATTACCAGTTCGGCAGCTGGTACATCATGTCGAAGACCTGGGCCGAGAAGCACGACGCCCTGAAGCCCACGCCGGCCGCCGCCACGACCCCGAGCTACGCCGCGCTCAACGCCAACGGCACCGGCCCGTTCATCATCACCGAGCACCAGCCCGGCGTGCGCACGGTGTTCAAGCGCAACCCGAACTATTGGGGCCCGGTCGAGTCCAACCTCGACGAGGCGGTGTTCACCACCATCGGCAACGACGCCACGCGGGTCGCCGCCCTGCTGTCGGGCGAGGTCGACTGGATCGAGCCGGTGCCGCTCCAGGACCAGAGCCGGGTCAACGGCAATGCCGGCACCGAGGTGATCTCGTCGCCGGAGCTGCGCACGATCTTCCTCGGCATGGACCAGAGCAGCGACGAGCTGCGCGGCTCCAACGTCAAGGGCAAGAACCCGTTCAAGGACGTGCGGGTGCGCGAGGCGTTCTACCGCGCCATCGACGAGGACGCGATCGTCAAGCGGGTGATGCGCGGGCAGGCCAGCGCCGCCGCCCTGCTGATCGCCCCGCCGCTGTTCTCGCTGGCCGGCGAGTTCAAGCGCCCGGGCTACGACCCCAACCGCGCCAAGGCGCTGCTCGCCGAGGCCGGCTACCCCAACGGCTTCGAGGTGCCCCTCGACTGCCCGAACGACCGCTACGTCAACGACGAGGCGATCTGCCAGGCCATCACCTCGATGCTCGCCCGCGTCGGCATCAAGGTCAACCTCATCGCCCAGCCGAAGGCGAAGTACTTCGCCAAGGTGCTCAAGCCGAACTTCGACACCTCGTTCTACCTGCTCGGCTGGACGCCGTCGTCGCAGGATTCGCACAACATCCTGTTCGAGATCGCCGGCTGCCGCGGCGACAAGGGCTCGGCGCGCGGCACGACCAACCTCGGCAATTACTGCAACCCGAAGGTGGACGAGCTGACCGACAAGATCGAGCGCGAGACCGATCAGGAGGCCCGCAACCTGATGATCAAGCAGGCCTACGAGATCATCCAGAACGACTGGGGCTACATCCCGCTGCACCAGCAGGCCCTGGCCTGGGGCGTGTCGAAGAAGGTCAAGGTCGCGCCGCGCGCCGACGACCAGATGATGCTGTACTGGGTCAAGAAGGACCAGTGATCCGCCAGAGCATTTTCCGACGAAGCGGATACCGTTTCGTTGAAGAAAATGCGCCAGAATCAAAGACCTAGAGAGCTTCGCGGTTGCCGCGCGATCGTGAAGTGCTCTAGGCGGTTCGTCCGTCGGTGCCAGCGGCCGGGCCTCACGCCCGGCCGTTCCCGCTCAAGACCGGGATGTCTCACCCGCCATGCTCGCCTTCGTCCTCCGCCGCGCGCTGCAATCCATCGGGGTTCTGCTCGCGGTCGGGCTGATCGCCTTCTCGATGTTCCGCTTCGCCGGCGACCCGGTGAACCAGCTCGTCGGCCCCGACACTCCCTACGCCGAGCGGCTCCAGATCCGCGAGAGCCTCGGCCTCGACGACCCGGTCGTTGTGCAGTTCGCCCGCTACGTCGGCAACGCGCTGCGCGGGCAGTTCGGCAACTCGTACCAGTTCCGCCAGCCGGTCTCGTCGCTCATCGCCGAGCGGATGCCCGCGACCCTGGAACTCGCGCTGTGCGCGACCGTGTTCGCCCTGGTCTTCGGCATCCTGATGGGCGTGTACTCGGCCCTGCGCCGCGACGGCGCGCTGGCCAAGCTGTTCCAGGTCGTGTCGCTCGTCGGCGTCAGCCTGCCGACCTTCCTGATCGGCATCCTGCTGATCTTCCTGTTCTCGGTGACGCTGGGCTGGCTGCCCTCCTTCGGGCGCGGCGACACCGTGCGGCTCGGCTGGTGGACCACCGGCTTCCTCACCGCGTCCGGCCTGCGCGCGCTGATCCTGCCCTCGATCACCCTCGGGCTGTTCCAGATGACGCTCATCATGCGGCTGGTGCGGGCCGAGATGCTGGAGGTGCTGCGCACCGACTACATCCGCTTCGCCCGGGCGCGGGGCCTCACCACCCGGTCGATCCATTTCGGCCACGCGCTCAAGAACACGCTGGTGCCGGTCATCACCGTGGCCGGGCTCCAGCTCGGCTCGATCATCGCGTTCTCGATCATCACCGAGACGGTCTTTCAGTGGCCCGGCATGGGCCTGCTGTTCGTCCAGGCGGTGCAGAACGTCGACGTGCCGATCATGGCCGCCTACCTGCTGCTCGTCGCGCTGATCTTCGTCTCGATCAACCTCGTGGTCGACATCCTCTACACCGTCGTCGATCCGCGCCTGCGCGTCGCCGTGCGACGTCCGGCCTGATCGCGGAGCCCTCCATGGCCACCACCGCCCCCACCACCCCCGCGACGCTGCCGGAGGCGGCGCCGCGCCCGGCCTCGCGCCTCGCCCGCTTCCTCGATTCCGACCTCTACGCCAGCTTCCGGCGCTCCAAGCTCGCGATGGCGGCCTTCGTCGCCACCGTGCTGTTCTTCGCGGTCGCGGTGCTGGCGCCGTGGATCTCGCCGCAGAACCCCTACGACCCGGCCCAGCTCGAACTGATGAATGCCAGCCTGCCACCGATCTGGGCGGCGGACGGGCAGGCGCCGTTCTGGCTCGGCACCGACGACCAGGGCCGCGACGTGCTCTCGGCGGTGTTCTACGGCATGCGCCTGTCGCTGTTCATCGGGGTGCTGGGCGTCGTCGTGTCGGGGACGCTGGGCATCGGGCTCGGGCTGATCGCCGGTTATGTCGGCGGCTTCGTCGACACGATCATCATGCGGGTCGCCGACGTGCAGCTCACCTTCCCGGCGATCCTCATCGCCCTCGTGGTCGACGGCGTCGCCAAGGCGGTGGCCGGCGCCCACATGGACGTCGACGCCCAGCTCGCCCTCATCATCGTGGCGATCGGGCTGTCGTTCTGGGTCCAGTACGCCCGCACCGTGCGCGGCTCGGTGATGGTCGAGAAGAACAAGGACTACGTCCAGGCCGGGCGCCTCATCGGCCTGTCGGCGCCGGTGATCCTGACCCGCCACATCCTGCCCAACGTAACCGGCCCGGTCTTCGTCATCGCCACCATCAACCTCGCGCTCGCGATCATCACCGAGGCGACGCTGTCGTTCCTCGGCACCGGCCTGCCCGAGACGATGCCCTCGCTGGGCACCCTGATCCGCACCGGCAACCGCTTCCTGTTCTCGGGCGAGTGGTGGATCGTCGCCTTCCCGGGCCTCGCGCTCGCCGGCCTCGTCCTGGCGATCAACCTGCTCGGCGACTGGCTGCGCGACGCGCTGAACCCGAAGCTCCAGTGACCGTGTCCATGCCCCCTCCCCCCGAGATGATCCCTCCTCCCGCGTCCTCCGCCCCGATCCTCTCGGTCCGCAACCTGCGGGTCGAGTTCGCCACCCGCCGCGGCGTGCTCACCGCCATCGACGACGTGTCGTTCGACATCGCCCGCGGCGAGGTGCTGGGCGTCGTCGGCGAGTCCGGCGCCGGCAAGTCGGTCACCGGCTCGGCGGTGATCGGGCTGATCGACCCGCCCGGCCGCATCGCCGGCGGCGAGATCCGTCTGGGCGGCGAGCGCATCGACGACCTGCCCCCGGAGCGGATGCGGCAGATGCGCGGCCGGCGCATCGGCATGATCTTCCAGGACCCGCTGACCAGCCTCAACCCGCTCTACCGGGTCGGCCGGCAGATCGAGGAGACGATCCGCACCCACACCGACCTCTCGGCCAGGGCGGCGCGCCAGCGGGCGATCGACCTGCTCGCCGAGGTCGGCATCCCGGCGCCGGAGCGGCGCATCGACGGCTACCCGCACGAGTTCTCCGGCGGCATGCGCCAGCGCGTCGTCATCGCGCTGGCGCTCGCCGCCGAGCCCGAACTCATCATCGCCGACGAGCCGACGACCGCCCTCGACGTCTCGGTCCAGGCCCAGATCATCGCGCTGCTCAAGCGGCTCGGGCGCGACCACGGCACCGCCGTGATGCTCATCACCCACGACATGGGCGTCATCGCCGAGGCCGCCGACCGGGTCGCGGTGATGTATGCCGGCCGGGTCGCGGAGATCGGGCCGGTCGACGCGGTGGTGGGCGACCCGCTCCACCCCTACGCCAAGGGCCTGATGGGGGCGATCCCGACGCTCGCCCATTCCGCCGAACGGCTGGCGCAGATCCCCGGATCGATGCCGCGCCTCTCGGCGATCCCGCCCGGCTGCGCCTTCAACCCGCGCTGCCCGAAGGTGTTTTCGCGCTGCACCGTGGAGCGGCCGGAGCCGCTGCCGGTCGGCTCGCACCGGGTCGCCTGCCACCTCTACGACGAGTCCGGACAAGCCGCCGCATGACGCCTCCGTTTCCCCGCCAGGACGACTACGTCCGGGTCCAGAACCTGCGCCGGCTGTTCGACGTGTCGCGGCCCTGGCTCAACCGGATGATCGAGCGCCAGCCGCGCCAGATCCTGCGCGCCGTCGACGGCGTCAGCTTCGAGGTCGCCAAGGGCGAGACCTTCGCGGTCGTCGGCGAATCGGGTTCCGGCAAGTCCACCGTCGCCCGGATGGTGGTCGGCCTGCTGCCGCCCTCCGACGGCGAGGTCGCGATCGCCGGCGTGTCGATGACCGACCCGCGGGCCGCGGCCGCCCGGCGCCAGTTGCGCCGGCGGATCCAGATGATCTTCCAGGACCCCTACGCCTCGATGAACCCGCGCTGGCGGGTCGACCGGATCATCGCCGAGCCGATCCGCGCCTTCGACCTGATCCGCGGCGAGCGCGAGATCCAGGCCCGGGTCGGCGAACTGCTGACGCTGGTCGGCCTGCACCCGGACGACGGCCGCAAGTACCCGCACGCCTTCTCGGGCGGGCAGCGCCAGCGCATCGCCATCGCGCGGGCGCTCGCCTCCAACGCCGAGTTCCTGGTCGCCGACGAGCCAACCTCGGCCCTCGACGTCTCGGTCCAGGCGCAGATCCTCAACCTGATGCGCGACCTTCAGGACCGCTTCGGCCTGACCTACCTGTTCATCAGCCACAACCTCGCCGTGGTCCGCCACATGGCGAGCCGGATCGGCGTGATGTATCTCGGCCGCCTCGTCGAGATCGGCGGCGGGCGCGAGCTGTTCGCGACGCCGAAGCACCCCTACACCCGGATGCTGCTCGACGCGGTGCCGGACATGAGCCACACCGGCCGCCAGCGCATCCCGGTCCAGGGCGAGATCCCCAACCCGATCGACCCGCCCTCCGGCTGCACCTTCCACCCGCGCTGCCCGTTCGCCAACGCGCGCTGCGTCGCCGAGGTGCCGCCGTTCAAGGACGGGGTGGCGTGCCACGCGGTGCACGAGGGGCGTCTGGTGCCGGGGATGCAGGCGGTGGCGTAGGGGGACGACCGTCAGGCGGCGTCCAGGGGCTCGGCGCCGCGGGGCTCGTCTCCGGCGGCGACCCGGAAGCGTCCGCGGCCCTCCCCCTTGGCCGCGTAGAGCGCCGCATCCGCCGCCGAGAACAGCTCCGCCGACGATCGGCGGCCGGCATGGGCGACGCCGATCGAGGCCCCCACTGCGAAGACCCGGCCGCCCCAGGCGATCGGCCGCTGCAGGGCGGCGACGAGGCGCCCGGCCGTCTCCTCGGCGTGGCCGGGCGGGGCCGTGCGCAGCAGGATGGCGAACTCGTCCCCGCCGATCCGCGCCACCGCGTCGCCGTCGCGGCAGACCGTCCGGAGCCGTGTCGCGATCTCGACCAGACAGGCATCGCCGGCGGCATGCCCGAGTGTGTCGTTCACCGGCTTGAAGCCGTCGAGGTCGACCAGCAGCAGGGCGGCGAAGGGCCGGCGCCCCGGCGGGGACTGGTCGAAGTCGGCGCACCGCGCCTGGAATGTCGCCCGGTTGGACAGGCCGGTCAGGGTGTCGAACTCGGCCAGATAGCGGGTCCGGTCGGCGAGGAGCTTCTCCTCGGTGATGTCCTGCTTCATCCCGAAGATGCGCACCGGGGCCTCGTCCTCGGCTTCCACCACCGCGTTGATGCGGATCCAGCGCCGACGACCCAGGGGCGTGACGATCTCGGCATCAAGGCTGAAGCCGCCGCGTTCGGCGATGGCTTGGTTGCGCATCGCGGTCAGCGCGGCCCGCGAGAGCGGGGTGTAGCAGCCGACGATCCGGTTGCGATCGAGGGGGGCGTCGCGGGGCAGGTCGAACATCGCGTAGACCTGATCGGTCCAGGTCAGGGACTCGTCCGGCAGGCTGCACTCCCAGACCCCGATCCGCGCCGCCGCCGAGGCGCGGTCGAAGATCTTGCGGCTATGGGCCAGGGCCCGCCCCTGCTCGTCGAGGGCCGCCCGCAACGCCGTGACCGTGCGCAAGGCACCGGCGAGACAGGCCAGGGCATCGGCGAAGCCGGCGAAACGCCTGCGCTCGGCATCCGACAGGCGGCGCGGGCGGTCGTCCACCAGGGCGAGGACGCCGGATCCGTCCCCGAGGGGCTGCGTCGCGAGGAAACGGCATCCCGGCGGACCGGCCACCGCCGGGTGGTCGCGCCGCTTTGGGCCGGGCGCGGCGCCGAGATCCGCAACGATCCGGACGCGGTCGCCCGCGACGGCCCGGCACAGCGCCGCGACCTCGGGCGATGCGGCCGCGCCGCGCCCGGCCCAAAGCGGCGCGAGCCCTTCCAGGCCGAACAGGAGCACTCCCTGCAAGGCCAATCCGTTCCGGATCTGGTCCAGGAACGCGATCACCGCCTCGGCATCACGGATCGCAGGTTGACGGTCGTCCTTCGCGTCGCGTGATTCGGTGTTGCTCCGCATCGCAGGCGCTTGCCACCTTCGGCCCATCGTGTCGCACGGTGAGGAACGCGGATTAAGATTGGATGACCGGTGCCGTGAGCCCGGCAAAAATTCATCGAGCGAGGTCGCGGACGAGGTTTTGCGCAACGCCGGCTGCGCCGAGACGGCCGCCCGATCCGCGGCCTCCGGTCGTCCAGGTCGAGGGACCGGGCGCCTCGAAACGGAAGCCGGCTCTAAACGACTGATCGCACGGTCGAATGTCCAGGCGCGGGATCCCCCCTCCCGGGTGTGATACGATTTTCGGACGATCAGTTCCGAAAATCGTATCATCAGCCCGCGCGGCGCTTGAGCGAAGCCGAAATCCGCATCTCGAAGCGATCAATCGGATTTCGTATGATACCGACGGTCGTTGAAAACGAGCGTTGGTTCCGTTCTCGAATTGTCGTCAAGCCCAAGATCCCGAACGTCCGGGCTCGGCATCGAAAATTCGAGATGGATCAATGGCCTGTCGATCTCGGGCTTGCCCGAGATCGAAGCTGATGCGTCAGCATCTTGGGCCGTTGGTATGACACGGAATCCCGAATTCATCGTCCGGGAATCGGATCACGCCTGCCGCAGCCGCAAGGCGTTGCCGACCACGAACACGCTCGACAACGCCATCGCGCCCGCCGCCAGGACCGGCGACAGCAGGGGACCGCCGAAGACCCGCAGGATTCCGGCCGCGACCGGGATCAGGGCGGCGTTGTAGGCGAAGGCCCAGAACAGGTTCTGGCGGATGTTGCGCATCACCGCCCGCGACAGGGCGAGCGCGGTGCCGACCCCGGCGGGGTCGCCCGACATCAGCACCACGTCGGCGCTCTCCACCGCCACGTCGGTGCCGGTGCCCAGCGCCAGCCCGACCTCCGCCTCGGCGAGCGCCGGCGCGTCGTTGATGCCGTCGCCGACGAAGGCGACCGTGCCGTGCGCCGCCCGCAGGTCGCGGACCGCCGCGAGCTTGCCCTCCGGCAGCACCTCGGCCCGCACGAGGTCGATGCCGAGGCGGCGGGCGACGCCCTCGGCGGTGCGGCGCGCGTCGCCGGTGACGAGGGCGACGGCGAGGCCGTGCCGACGCAGGCCCGCCACCGCCTCGGCGGCGCCCGGCTTGACCGGATCGGCCACCGCCAGCAGGGCGGCGAGACGGCCGTCGAGGGCGACGTAGACCGGCGAGGCTCCGGCCTCGGCGAGCCGCACGGCTTGCGGGGCGAGATCCGTGGTGGCGATGCCGTGCCGGGCCATCAGGCGCTCGGCCCCGATCAGGACGGCGCGGCCGCCGGCCTGCCCGGCGAGGCCGAAGCCCGGCACCGCCTCGACGGCCGAGACCGCCGGCACGGCGAGCCCGCGGGCCTCTGCCGCGGCGACGACCGCCCGGCCGAGGGGATGCTCGGAGCGCGTCTCCAGGGCGGCGGCGAGGGCGAGCACCGAATCCGGGTCCTGGCCGGGCACCGGGATCAGGTCGGTGAGGGCGGGCCGGCCCTCGGTCAGCGTCCCGGTCTTGTCGAAGGCGACGACCCGGATGCCGTCGAGGGCCTGGAGCGCCGCACCGTTGCGGAACAGTACGCCGCGCTCGGCGGCCCGCCCGGTGCCGACCATGATCGAGGTCGGGGTGGCGAGCCCCATGGCGCAGGGGCAGGCGATGATGAGCACCGCGATGGCGTTGACGATCGCGAGGCCGAGCGACGGACCGGGGGCGAGGACGAGCCAGGCCAGGAAGGTCGCGGCCGACAGCGCCATCACGGCGGGCACGAACCAGCCGGTCACCCGGTCGACCAGCGCCTGGATCGGCAGCTTGGAGCCCTGCGCCGCCTCGACCAGCCGGACGATCTGGGCCAGGACCGTGTCGGAGCCGACCCGCTCGACCGCGACGGTGAGGCCCCCGGTGCCGTTGAGGGTGCCGCCGGTCACCGGGTCGCCGGGGCCCTTGCGCACCGGCACCGGCTCGCCGGTGAGCATGCTCTCGTCGAGGCGCGACTCGCCCTCCTCCACCCGGCCGTCGGCCGGGATGCGCTCGCCCGGCCGCACGCGGACCCGGTCGCCGGGGCGCAGGCTGCCGGTCTCGACCTCGGCCTCGCCGTCGGGCCGGATCACCCGCGCCGTGCGCGGACTCAAGGACACGAGGCGGGCGATGGCGGCGCCGGTGCGCCCCTTGGCTCGCGCCTCCAGGAATCGGCCGAGCAGGATCAGGGTGACGATGAGGACCGACGCCTCGAAATAGACGTGGGCGGTGCCCTCCGGCAGCCAGTGCGGCGCCAGGGTCGCGACCAGCGAGTAGCCGTAGGCCGCGCCGGTGCCGAGCGCTACCAGGGCGTTCATGTCCGGGTGCCCGCGCAGCAGCCCCGGCACGCCGCGGCGGAAGAAGCGCCGGCCCGGCCCGGCGAGGACGAGGGTCGCGAGCACAGCCTGCACGGCCGCGCTCCACGGCCCGAAGCCGCCGTGGCCGGCGACATGTCCGGCCATATCGAGGACGACGACCGGGGCGGCGAGGACGGCCGCGGTCACGAGGTCGTGGCGCAGGGCGTCCGCCTCGGACGACGGCGCCGGCCCGGTCCGGGCGGGCGCGGCGGCGGGCCGGGGCTCGTAGCCGGCATCGCGCACGGCCGCCTCGAGGGCGGTCACCGGGACGAGGCCGGCCGGGTGGCGCACGGTGACCCGCCCGGTGGCGAGGTTGGCGCTCGCCTCGCGCACGCCGGGCACCGCCCGCAGGGCGCGCTCGATCCGCCCGGTGCAGGAGGCGCAGGTCATGCCCTCGACGGCGAGGTCGGTCGCGGTCTCTGGGACGGCGTAGCCGGCCTCCTCGACCGCCTGGACGATCGCGCCGGGATCGTTGTCCGGGGCGAGGTCGAAGCTCGCCCGCCCGGTGGCGAGGTTGACCGCGACCCCGCTCACCCCCGGCAGGGCGCCGAGCACGCGCTCGACCCGGCCGGTGCAGGAGGCGCAGGTCATGCCCTCGACGGGCAGGGTGAGGCGCTGGGCGGACATCGGGACGGCTCCTGGCTCGACAGGATCATATGGGATCCGCCTGCCGGCGCGGCAGCGGCGCACCGGGCACGGCTGCCGCGCGGCGGCAACATGGTTTCGCCGCCGTCCTCGGCGAGAGACGCCGCCATGACGAGAACGAACATCGCGAGGGCCGCGGCCGTCGTCCTGGGGTTGGTGGCGGGGACCGGCCCGGCCCTGGCGCATCCGCATGTCTGGGTGCGGACGAGGGCCGAGATCGTGCTCGACGGCGGCCGCCTCGCCGCCCTGCGGCAGAGCTGGACCTTCGACCCCGACTATTCCGCCTTCGCGGTCATCAACCTCGATTCGAAGCGCGACGGCGTGCCCGATCCCGACAGGCTCGCGGCGATGGCGCGGGAGCGGATCGAAGCGATGGCCGAGACGGCGTTCTTCACCGCGGTCAAGCTCAACGGCCGCCCGGTCGCCTTCGGCCCGGCGAGCGAGCCTCGGGCCGAGTACCGCGACGGCCGCCTGACCCTGCACTTCACCCTGACGCCGCAGGCCCCGACCGCGGCGGTGCGGGCCCTGGTCCTCGGCAACGACGACCCGGATTTCTATGTCTCGTTCGCGATGGCCCCGGGCCCCGAGGCCGTCCGCCTCGCCGGCGCCCCGGCCTGCGTGCTGAAGGTCAGCCGGCCGGCGAAGGACGCCCAGGAGGGCGAGCAGCTGATTCCCGACGAGGTGGCGACGAGCCGGCCCGGCGCCGCCAGCGCCACCGCCGCCGACTATGCCGGCCGGGTCCTCGTCGCCTGCCCGTGAGGGCCGGGCCTTCCCTCTCACGGAGATTCCGCCGATGACGACCCGTCCGACCGCCCGCCGGCTCAGGCTTCTGGCGCTGCCCGCCCTCGTCCTCGTCACCCTGGCCGGGGCCCGGGCGGCGGACGATCCGGCTCCGCCGCGCTTCGAGCCGGCGACCACCCGCACCCTGCGCGAGTTCGGCGCCACCGGCCGGCCGGATGCCGACGACACCGCGGCGCTGGCGCGCGCCTTCGCGGTGTCCGACCAGTCCTGCCTCGACGGCGAGGGACAGTCCTACCGCGTCGACGGCATGCTGCGCATCGAGAAGAGCGTCTGCCTGAGGAACGCGACCCTGGTCCAGATCGCCGAGCCGTTCGATACGTCCCGCGCCATCACGCAGACCTGCCCGGCGATCGAGGATGCGGCCGCGGTGGTGGATTGCGGCGACCCGGCGGTGCCGCAGGCCGAACTGGCGGCGCTCGGCCGCAGCCTGTCGATCCGCACCCTGCTGGTGCGACCGGCCGCGCCGGACAGGCAGATCCGGATCAACTTCGTCAACGTGACGGTGGATCGCGGCCGGCACCCCGACATCGGCTCGCGCAGCGATTCGGCCGGGATCTGGCTGCAACAGGCCGAGCGGATCGACCTCGACCGGGTCGAGATCACCGGCTACGGGCGCGGCTACGGCCTGATGATCGTCGACTCGCGCAACGTCACGATCACCGACATCCACCTCCACGACATGATCTGGGCGCCCTACCGGGGCGACGCGCCGCTCACCCGCGAGCGTGCGAAGCAGTTCGGGTGGAATTCGATCCCGGTCCGCGAGTTCCGGTACGCCAACGGCACGACCATCAAGGAGAGCAAGTTCTACGGCGTCCGCGTCCAGGAGGGCGTGACCTGCGGCTTTGTCACCCGGTCGACGAAAGTCGTCGTCACCAACGCCCGGGTGTCGCGCTGCGGCGCGTTCTTCGACACCGGCTTCCTGCCCTGGCAGGCCGACGGGTTCGACATCGGCTCGTCGAGCGAGAACGTCACCTTCAACCGCCCGCGGATCGATCAGGTCTGGGAAGGCATCGACGTGGTGGCCGGCGGGACCGGCATCCGCAACCTCGCCATCAACGACGCGGTGATCTCCGACGTCTTCGCCTTCGGGATCAAGCTCGGCTACAGCCTCAGCGACGTGCGGGTCGAGCGGCCCACCGTCACCCGCGCCGCCTATGACGGGATCATCGTGTACGGCCCGGTGCGAAACGCGGTGATCCGCGACGCGGTGCTCTCCGAGATGGGCTACTTCGACCTCGACCGGGCGCCGATGCAGCCGTGGGAGGGCACCTCGGTCGGCGGGATCCGCCTCAGCAAGGGGACCTCCGGCCAATCGCCCGAGATCGTGTTCCCCGACGGCGTGACGATCGAGCGGGCCCGCGTCGCCAACCGGGTCCGCCCGGGCGCTTACTTCTACGGCTTCATCAATTCCGGCGCCGCCAACGCCCGCCTGATCGACGCGACCGCCACCGGCTACCGGACGGCCGTGTCGACCGGGTTCAAGTGACGCGCTCGCCGCGCGGCCGGGCGTCCGGCCCGGGCGAGGCGTCGTAGGCGGGGATCAGCGCCCGGAACGCCGCCCCCCGGCCGGGCTCGCTCTCGATGGCGAGGCGCCCGCGGTGGCGGTTGAGGATGTGCTTGACGATGGCGAGGCCGAGCCCGGTGCCGCCCTGCTGGCGGCTCGACGTGACGTCGACCCGGTAGAACCGCTCGGTGAGGCGCGGCAGGTGCTCGGGGGCGATGCCGGGACCGGAATCGCGGACCTCGACGGCGATCTGGGCCGGCCGCCCCTCCCCGGCCGGCTCGCGCCGGACGCCGACCTCGACCCGGCCGCCGTCGCCGCCGTACTTCACCGCGTTCTCGATCAGGTTCTCGGCGACCCGCAGGATCTCGTCGCGGTCGCCGAGCACCGCGTGCGGCCCGGCCCCGTCGGCCTCGAACGCGATCGCGACGCCGCGCTCCAGCGCCAGCGGGCCGAGCGTGTCGACCATCTGGCGCACCAGCGGCGCCACGTCGACGGCCGCGGTCGGCGGGACGTGGGCGCGCAGCTCGATGCGCGACAGCGATAGCAGGTCGTCGATCAGCCGCGTCATCCGCATCGCCTGACTGCGCATGATGCCGAGGAACCGCTCGCGCGCCGCCGCATCGTTGCGGGCCGGGCCGAGCAGGGTGTCGATGAAGCCGATCAGGGTCGCGAGCGGGGTGCGCAGCTCGTGGCTGGCATTGGCGACGAAGTCGACCCGCATCGTCTCGAGCCGCCGCGCCGAGGTCAGGTCGCGCAGGAACAGCACGACGTTGGGCGGCGCGCGCCCGTCGGCGCCCGGGATCTTGAGCGCGCCGATCTGCACCTCGAAGCTGCGCTCGGTCGGCACCCGGGGCGCGTAGGCGGTCTTCAGCGGCTCGCCGGTGCGCAGGACCGCCTCGATCCCGGCGAGCACGTCGGGATCGCGCAGGGCGAAGGAGAGCGGGTGGCGCGGGCGCAGGGTCGGCAGCAGGGCCCGGGCGGCGGCGTTGGCCTCGATCACCAGGGCGCGGCGGTCGATCAGGATGACCGGATCGGGGATGTTGGCGAGCAGCGCCTCGGCGATGCCCGAGCGCGCCTCGGCGGCGCTCTCGGCCGGCGGTGAGGCGGGCGCCCGGCGCGGCGCGCCGAGGAGGCCGCCGGCGACCACCGCGGCGGCGCAGGACAGCGCGAGGACGAGGTCGTAGCCGCCGTGCCAGCCGGCGAGGGCGAACAGGACCAGCCCGGCGATCGCGGCGCCCCGCCACGCCGTCCAGCGGGCACGGGCCTGCGGGTCGGGCCGGGGGGCGAGGGGCAGCGGCGGCACGGGGCGGGGCTCAGGCGGATCCGGTCTCGGCGTCGTCGTCGGAGGCCTCGCGCGGGGTGAGGCGGACCCGCTTGGCGATCTCGTAGGCGCCGAGGGCGGCGAGCGCGACCACGAACGGCACGAGGTAGTAGCAGACCCGGAACAGCAGCAGGGCGCCGAGGATCGATTCCCGCGGCATCGACGACAGCGCGAGCAGGATCGTCGCCTCGAACACCCCGAGGCCGCCGGGGGCGTGGCTGGCGATGCCGAGCATCGCGGCGAGCACGTAGATCGCCAGGAAGCTCTCGAAGTTCAGGTTGTGGCCGGCCGGCAGCAGCACGTAGAGCACGCCGGCCGCCGCGCAGACGTCGCCGGCCCCGACCAGCATCTGGCTCAGCGACAGGCTGAGGCCCGGCAGTTCGAGCCGCCAGCCCTTGACCCGCACCGAGCGGCGCTTGAGCGTCACCCAGACGAGGTAGCCGAGCACCGCCGCGATGACCGCGACGCCGAGCGCCTGGTTGAGGACGATGCTGGTATAGGTCAGGCCCGCCAGGGATTCGGCGTCGCGGATCAGGCTGATGCCGAGCACCGCCCCCATGCCGAGCCAGAAGGTGAAGCCGGCGACGATGGTCAGCGCCGCGATCCGCCCGGGGCTGAGCCCCTTGTTGGAGTAGATCCAGTAGCGGATCGTCCCGGCGGTGAGCAGCGGGAAGCCGAGGTTGAAGCTCACCGCGTAGCTGGTGAACGAGGCGAGCGCCGTGGTCCGGTACGGCACCCTGATCCTGAGCTGGCGCAGCGCGAGGGCGTCGTAGCAGGTCAGGAACAGGTAGCTCACCGCCACCAGCACGATGGCAAGGCCGATCCGCTTGGGCGAGGTCGCCGTGAAGGCGTCGGTCAGCTCCGCCCAAGTGACGGTGGAGACGAGCTTCCACAGCACCGCGAGCGAGACCCCGAACAGCACGAGGCTCGCCGCGGTGCCGATCCAGGCGTAGCGCCAGCGCCGCTGCGCCGGCCGGGGCGCGGAGGGCGGCGAGCCGGGATCCTGCCCGGCCGGGTCGGTGTCCCGGGGCGCCGCCGCCGGGGTGGCATCCCCGAGGCGCGTATCCTGTCTGGCAAAGTTCATGTCGCCGGCGTTCGACTCCGCTGGCCGCCGGGGGCGGCCGGCGGCACTCGGGCGAGCCCCGCCGTGACCGCCATTTAGGCGCTTGCCGCCGGGAAGGCCAGCCGGACCAGAGGACAGGCATGGCAATCGGGTGAAACCCGATTGTCGATCCGGCGGGCGCGAAGAGCGCCCCGCGCAGCGGGTCCGGGAGGACGACTGTCCTCGCGGACGCAGAGCGGAGCGAAGCCAAGGCCGCGGAGGCGGCCGCCGGCGCCTGAGGCCAAGCAACAAACCCAGGCCAATCGGGTGAACCCGTCTGGCCTGAGGACAGGCGGTTCAGGACGCCCGCAGGACGGCCGCCGCCTCGGCCAGCCCGGCGGCGATGCGCTCGGCCACCGCCGGGCTGGTGCAGACGTAGGTCGGGCTCGGATGCGGCACGTCGATCACCGGCAGGCCCGGCCGCGCCGCCGCGAGATCGGGCCGCAAGCCCCCGGCGACCCGGCCCGACAGCACCGCCACGGCGAGGCGCGGCATCAGGTCGAGGAGCGGCCCGAGATAGGGCCGGGCGGCGCGGATCTCGCCCGCCCGCGGCGCCCGGTTGCGGGCGCCGGGCGCGTGGATCACCCACGGCACCGCGTTCCAGATCAGGGTGTCGGCGCGGGCGATGCCGGCCTGCCCGAGGAAGCGGAACAGGTTGGCGGCCGTCCCGGTCGGGTTGTCGCGCGACACGAAATCGGTGCGGCCGGTGGCGGGACCGGGCGTTTCGAGGAGCAGGAGCAGCCGCGCCCCGACGCCGCCGTCGAGGGGGTCGGCCTCCGGCACCGGGGCGCCCTGCTCGGCCCGGATCCTGTCGGAGAGCCGGCGCAGCGGCGCGAGATGGGCGGCGTCGACGAGGGCGTGGCGGGCCGCCACGGCGGCCGGGTCGGCGAGGCTCTTCGCCCGATCGGGCGCAGGCCGGTCGGGACCGGTCATGCGCCCGCGCGCAGGATCGGGAGATCCTCCGGCCGCGCGCCCGACAGGCGGAACGCCTCGCGCCCGTCCTCGGCGGCGAGCCGCACGGCGAGCCCGTCCGGCCCGCCGAACTGGAACCCGATCTGGCTCGCATAGGCGGCGCAGGCGGCGTGCTTGCGGGCGCGCTCGCCGTCGTCGAGCCGGACCGCCAGTTCGGGCAGCGCGGCGAACCCGGCACCGAACGGCTCCTTCGGCCGACGGTCGCGCACCGTGTAGGGAAAATCGCGCCACCACAGCACCGCTCCCAGTGGCGCCTGCCGCAGCACGGTCACGAGCTGGACGTGGTCGACATGGCCGCCGACCGCCTGCGGCGCCAGGACGAGATCCGGCGTCTCCTGGGCGAGCAGGTCGGCGACGATGGCGGCGAGCGGCCCGCGCACGCCGTCGTCGGGCCGCGGGCCGGCGAAAAGCTCGGGCGCCGAGGCGTAGCCGCGGTGGGGCGCCTCGCGCAGCGGCAGGTGCAGCGCCTCGACGGTTCCGAGCGCCGCGGCGGCGTCGCGGTCCTCGGCCCGGCGCAGGGCCATGTAGTCGACCTCGGGACCGAGCCCCTTGTCGAGTTGGCAGGCCAGGGCGAAGCCGGCGGGGTCCGGCACGGTGGCGGTGAACAGGGTCGCCATCACCACCCGCCAGCCGGAGGCGGCGAGCCGGGCGAGGGTGCCGCCGCAGGAGAAGGCGGCGTCGTCGAGATGGGGCGAGAGCGCGAGGGCGGTCGGCACGGCGGGGGAGGGTCTCCTGGGTCCGCCGGGGCGGGGGCGTGGGCTTGCTGCTTGGCCGGCAGCGGAACCAGAAACCTCCCTGCTCTAAGCGCACGGGCGTCAGGGGAAGTACCCAGCGATGGAAACGGCGGGGGTTTTCTCCTCTCCCCGCGGGCGGGGAGAGGACTTCATCGACCTTGTCGTCGATGAAGTGAGCGTAGGCGCAGCCGGAGCGAGGGTGAGGGGGTGTCTCCGGATGAGCCTCGTCCGGCACCTCCCCCTCACCCTCGCCCTACGGGCTTGCCACCGACCCTACAGGGGGTCGGCGGCCCTCTCCCCGCCCGCGGGGAGAGGAGAGGACCGCGCTTCTTCTTTCACCCGAAGGGCAGGGTTCGAATCGCGTCGCTTTTACATCATGTGGCGGCGGTGGTGCCGCATCATGTGCCGGCGGTGCATCATGCGGTCGTGCCGCATCATATGGCGACGGTGCATCATGTGCCGGCGATGCATCATGTGCCGGTGCATCATCCGCTCGCGCCGGGTGTACTGCACCTCGGCCAGCATCCCGGGCGCCGTCTCGGCGACGGCGGGCGCGGGTGAGAACGGCGCCGCCTGGGCCGCCTGCGGGGCGGCGGCGAACAGGCCGCCGACGACGGTCAGGGCGAGAGTCAGGTTCTTCAACACGGCGACACTCCGAGGTTGCGGGCACACACATACCCGTCGAGGTTGAACTCCCGAGGCGCCGCCCCGTTGCACGCCCGAAGGGTCAAGCTTTCGCGAGCAGCCCCGATTCGGAAAGATCCTTCTCCCATCGGCCCGATCGGTGCAGCGATCCGCCGGTCCGGCCTCACAGCAGGTGCGGCTCGGCTCGGAACCGGCAGGCGGGATCGTGCGGCAGGTCGGGGTCGAGGCCCGGGTCGGGGGCGCGATCCCGGACGGCGGCGTAGACCTCCATGATCTGCCGGCCGACCGCCTTCCACGAATAGACCCGGCGGCATTCCTCCAAAGCCGCCGCAGCGAGGCGGGCGCGCAAGGGGCGGTCGGTGACGATCCGGTGCAGCGCCTCGGCCAGCGCCGGCACGTCGCCGGGCTGGACCATGAGGCCGTTCTCGCCGTCGCGCAGGCAGTCGGAGACGCCGACCGAATGGGTCGAGACCACCGCCAGCCCCGCCGCCATCGCCTCCAGGATGGTGTTGGAGAAGCCCTCCGCGTAGGTCGGCGACACGAACACGTCGCCGCCGGCATAGAGCCCCGGCACGGCGTCGTACTCGGCGTAGCCGGTGAAGCGCACCGCGTCGTCGAGGCCGAGTTCCGTGCTCAGCGCCTTCGCCGGATCGACGTCGGGGCCGATGCCCGAGACGATGGCGGCGAACGGCGTGCCGCGCTCGCGCAGCAGCGCCAGGGCGTGCAGGAAGTCGAGCACCCCTTTCCGGCGGTCGACCCGGCCGTGGTAGAACAGGCGCACCGGCTCGGCGGCATCGCCCGGCCGCCAGCCCGCCGGCGGGGTGAACCGGGCGGTGTCGACCGCGCCGGGCACGATGGTGAAGCGGTCGGGATCCGCGCCGAGGCGGTCGCAGACTTCGGCGACGAACGAGCGCCCGCCGATCAGCAGGGCGTTGGCGTGGGCGAGCACCCGCACCATGGCGAGGCGGTGGGTCTCGCAGCACGAGCCGACCCAGTGGCCGTCGCCGCCCTGGATCGAGACGACGTTCGGCACCCCGAGGCGGCGCGAGGCGAGCAGCGTCGCCCAGCCGGTCGGATAGCCGTACTGGGCGTGCAGCACGTCGAAGGGCTTTTTCGCATGCTCGGCCGCGATGGTCTCGACCATGGTGGCGATGTCGCGCTCGAAGTCGCCGCCCTCCTGCTCGCCCCGCTGCTCCAGCCCGATCACCCGCACGCCCGGCACCGCCGGCGGCGGCCCGCCGCCATAGACCCGGGTGCCGAAGGCGTCGCCGCGGTACTGGCTGACCATGGTCACGTCGTGCCCGGCCTCGACCAGCTCGCGCAGGAGGTTCTGCGCGTAGACGCTCATGCCGGAGATCGCCGGGAAGTAGCGCCGGCTGACGAAGCAGATCCTCATTCGTGGTGGCTCCTCGGCCTGCGTCCTGTTTTCAGTCCAGCGCGCGCTTAACCCTCCCCCCTCTGCGGGGGAGGGTGCCCCGCAGAGGGGGGAGGGTTCGGGCGTGGTGTTTCCCTACCCTCGGCATCCCCGCAGGTAGGCCAGGCTCTCCGGGATCATCCGGTCGGCCCGGTGGCTCTCGCGCGACAGCTCGACGCAGACGAGTTTCGGAAAGCCGACCGCCTCCAAGGCAGCGAGCACGCCCGGCACGTCCATGTCGCCCTCGCCGAACGGCAGGTGGACGTGGACGCCCCGCTTCATGTCCTCGATCGCCACCGTGCCGAGGCGCGACGCGAACTCGACCACGGCGGCGGCCGGCTCGCGCTCCTGCGTCACGAGGCAGTGGCCGGTATCGAGGGCGAGGCGCAGGCCCGGCACGTCGAGGGCGGCGAAGTCGTCGAGGGTCTCGACCAGCATGCCGGGCTCGGGCTCCAACGCCGCGACGACCCCGCGTTCGGCCGCGAAGGCCGCCACCTCCACCAACCCGTCGCGCAGCCATTCCCGGGCGTCGGTGAGGGCGAGGCCCGGGCGCGGCACGCCGGCCCAGAACGACACCGCCTCGGAGCCGAGGATCGCCCCGATCTCGATCGCACGCTTGAGGAAGCCGACGCGCCGCGCCCGGCCGGCGGCGTCCGGGGTGACGAGGGTCGGCTCGTGCTTGGCACGCGGGTCGAGCAGGAACCGCGCCCCGGTCTCGATCACCGAGCCGAGGCCGAGCGCGTCGAGCCGGCGGCGCACCCGCTCGGCCTCGCGGTGCCAGTCCGGCGCCAGCGGGTCGAGGTGGTGGATGTCGAGGGTCAGCGCGACGCCGTCGTAGCCGGCCTCGGCGATGAGCGCGAGGGCGTCGTCGAGGCGGTGGTTGGCCGCCCCGTTGGTGTTGTAGGCGAAGCGCAAGGTCATCCCGCCCTCCCCCGCCGCTCCAGCCGGAACGGCGCGTGGTGCGATTCCGGCTCGCGGTAGAGCGGATAGAGCGGCCCGACGATCCGCTCCGCCAGCGCCGTGTCGAACAAGGGCTGGCGGCCGAACCGCTCCAGCGCCTCGGGCGTCAGGCGCACCGGGCGCAGGGTCTCGCTCTCCTGCCCGAAGCGGATCAGCGGGTGGTCGCGCTCCAGGAGCTTGCGGGTGTTGCGCTCGCCGATCCGGTAGTAGCTCATCGTCTCGACTTCGAGACCCGGCACGATCGCCTTGACCACACCGACCCCGCCGCCGGGCGGCGAGGCATCGACGTAGAGCACGTCGAACCCGGCCTGCTCCAGCCGCTCGCGGGCGAGGCGGCCGCGGGCCTGCCCGTCCGGCGCCGCGGTGGTCGGCAGTTCGGCGAACGGTTTCACGGAGCGCTCGGAATAGACCGTGTCGGCGAGGTAGCCCTGCACCGCCTCGGGGGGACCGCCGATCCAGTCGAGCATCGCGGCGAGCGCCCGGCTCTCCTCCAGGTCGAGGCTCGGCAGCGCCTTCTCGATGAAGGCGTCGACGTAGCCCGGCGGGGTGATGCCGCGGGCGAGGTCGAGGGGGCCGTGACCGAAGGTCTTGCGGACGCGGGCGGCCTGGAATTCCAGCAGCGCCTTGCGCAGCGCCCGCTCGCGGTCGGGGTCGCAGGCCTCGCCGCAGGCCGAGAGGGCGATGGGCGCGGGGGCGCGGGACGGGTCGCGGTCGTAGCCGACGCAGTAGACGTTGGCGAAGCCGAACTGGTCGGTGGCGAATTTCGGCATCGCGCGGATGCCGAGGGCCTCCAGCCGGTCGAGCATCGCCCGGGTCTCGGGGCCGACGCCGTCGAGGCCGAGCATCACGCCCTGGTCGAGGGCGCGGAACAGCAGGCCGTTGCCGTCGCGCTGGAGCAGTTCGAGCAGGCCGTGCCCGAGGGCGAACTCCACGTCCAGCCCGGCGCCCAGCCCGTTGGTGATGAGGTTGGTGAAGGGCTGGTAGCCCTCGGACAGCTCGAAATAGTCGGTCGCCGCGATGTCGAGGGGCATCAGCACCGTCTCGCCGGTGCGGGCGCGGATCGTCGGCGTCCAGTCGAGCACGGTATCGCGGCCGACCGGGCTGCCCGCCGGCAGCCCGAGGGTGAGCGGGTCGGCGACCGAGCCGGCGCCGAACACCCGCACGAGGTCGTGGTAGCTGGCGCGCTCCTTCTTGCGCGGGATCAGCGCGAGGCTCGGCATCAGGTTCTCGGCGATCTCGGCGACGCTGCCGATGATCGCCTCGGCGTCGGTGGCGCCGTAGCCGATCCCGCTCGGCATCGCGCCGACGAAGTACGGGTCTTCGAGGAAGAGCGACACGAACCAGCACGGCGTGCCGGTGCGGTCGAGGGGCGCCAGCGGGAAGCCGACGATCCGCCCCGGCGGCAGCACGTCGAGATAGGCCCGCACCGCGTCCGGCAGGTCGGCGGGCAGGCCCTCGACGATGCGGCGGCCACCGTGAGCGTAGGGACGCGGCGCGCGGGCCGGGGCGGAGGTGGGGGTGGCGTCCAAGGGCGGTCTCTTCTTCCAGTCGGTCGGTGTCAGGCGCCCTCGTAGGCGCGGGCGAGCAGGCGCATCGTGTGCAGGTCGCGGGCGGCCGACCACGCCTCGCGCTCGGCGGGCTCGCGTAGGGCCCGGCCGAAGGCGCGGACCTGTTCGAGGAACGGCGAGGCGTGACCGTCGAAGGCGATGTCCTCGGCGGTCCCGTCGCGGCCCGAGATCCACGTCGCCCGCCCGCCGGGATCCTGGCCCATGGTGTTCTCGGCCACCAGCACGCCGCCGGTGCCCGACACCTCCAGCCGCCGCCGCGGCAGCGCGTCGGGGTAGTTGTAGGCGACGTGCAGGCTCGCCAGCACGCCGGACGCGGTGCGGCCGATGATCTGGGCGCCGTCGTCGACGGCGTAGCCCTGCGCCCGGCACTGGGTGAGCGCCGCGATGTCGAGGATCGGCTCGCCGAGCAGGAACTCGATCAGGTCGAGCCCGTGCGGGGCGAGGTCCATCAGCGCGCCGCCGCCGGCCTGGGCCGGGTCGATGCGCCAGTTCGGTTGGCCCGGCACCGAGGTCCAGGCCCGGTCGAGCCAGCAGGCATAGACGATGCGGATCGCCGTCGCGGTGCCGATGCGGCCGGCGCGGATCGCGTCGCGCAGCGCCCGGTGGGCCGGGTGGTGGCGCTGGTCGAACGCGGTGCCGTAGAGGATGCCGGTGCGGGCGACCGCCCCCGCCATCGCCTCGGCATCGGCGAGGGAGGCGGCCATCGGCTTCTCGCACAGCACCGCCTTGCCGGCGGCGGCGAGCGCCTCGACGGCGCCGCGATGGAGGTGGTTGGGCGTCGCGACGTAGACCGCCTCGACCTCCGGCTCGGCGATCAGCCCGGCGAGGTCGGCATGCGCCCGGGCGCCCTGGGCCTCGGCGGCGGCGCGGGGTTCGGCGCCGGGATCGCAGACCGCGACGAGGCGGTGCCCGGCGGCGCGGATGCCCGGCGCCATGTAGTCGCGGGCGACCCAGCCGTAGCCGACGATGCCCCAGCCGACCGGCGCCGCCATCACCAGCGCTCCGGCAGGGCGACGAACTCGCGGGTTCGTGCCCGCTCGACGGATTCGGGCGAGGCGACGAGCGTCTCAGGCCCGGGCGAGCGGAGCGGGTAGGTGGCGCGCGGCGCGTACTCGGCCTCGTAGCGCGGCGAGGGCCAGGCGACGGAGAAGCCGCCGGCCGGGTCGGGCCGGTAGAGCGGATTGAGCCGCAGGCGGGTGCCCTCCGGCGGCAGGGTCAGGCCGTCGACCAGGGGCCGCGGCGCCGGCCGCATGCCGGGGCCGCACACCACCGAGAACGCCTCGACTTCGGCGAGCGCCGCCGGGGATTCCGGCAGGGGCGCGCGGGCCTCGACCAGGGCGCGGGTCAGCTCGGCGTCGTCGTAGACCAGCCCGTCGGGAAACAGCTCCTCGATCTCGGCCGCCGAGACCGCACGGCCGGCCGAGAAGCCGGGGCGGTCGCTGTTGTGGATGTGGCTGACGGCGAGCCAGCCCTCCTCGCCGGCGCATCGGCGCAGGCAGTCGAGGATGCCGGCCTTGTCGGGCAGGAAGTAGAAGGCGTCGTGGCAGAGCACCACGTCGACCGGCGAGGCGGCGATCGGCCAGTGCGGCGAGGCCGCGTCGAAGCAGACGAGCTGCGCCTCGGCCCCCACCACCCAGTGCCGGGCGACCCACAGCTTGGCGAACACCACGTCGGCGCCCGAGACCTTGACGCCGCGGCCGTGCAGCTCGCGCAGGTAATGGCCGATGCCGCAGGCGAACTCGAAGGCGCAGAGCGGCCTGTTCCAGTGCGCCTCCAGCAGGGCGAGGCCGGCGAGGTAGGTCGGGTCGCTCCAGCGATGCAAAAAATAGTCGCCGACGCGGCCCCAGCCGAGGCGCTGCACGGCGTCGCGCAACGTGGCGGTGTCGCGGTCGCGCACCAGGGCGAGCAGGGCCTCCTGCGGCGGGGCCGGCTCGGTCCACCACTCGTCCTGGTCGGCGAGCAGCCGGGCGAGCGCCTGATCGGCCTCGCCGGCGTCGAGGTGGTCGAGCACCTCGGCCACGAGGTCGTCGCGTCCGACCCGGAGATACGGAATGCCGTCGACCACCGGCCAGCGGCGCCCCCCCTTCCCTTCCCGCAGGGAGTGGGGCGTGTCGGCCCGCAGCGGCGTGCCGCTCACCGGCGAGAGGAGCCCGAACGGGATCACGGCAGGTGCATCGCGGCGAGCACGCGGTCGTGGAACCCCTTGACCGGTCCGTCATGGACCAGCGCCATCTCGCCGAGCACCGTGTCCATGGTGAGCGAAGCGGCGCGCAGGTGCTGGGCGATCTGGAGCACCCGGTCGACCACGTCGGCGGCGTGGAAGGCGCGGCCCTCGGCGGTGGCATCGTCGGGCAGGATGCGCCGGGCGCTCTCGACCGTGGCGCGCAGGCCCGGCTCCAGTTCGGCCAGCGCCATCGCGGCGGTGCGGGCGATCACCGCGTCGAGATGCGGGCCGAGCAGCATCTCGCCGGTGAAGCCGGCATCCGGCATCAGGGCGTTGTGGAGGTGGTGGGCCATCGCGGCCACGAACACGGTGCCGGGATCGGCGCCGTAGAACGGGCTCAGCACCACGCCGTAGACCGCCACCATCAGGCAATGCTCGGCGTGGTTCTCCGGCGGCTCCAGCACGATGCGCGGGCGCCCCGGGCAGGTGACGCCGGCCCGCGGCTGCTCGGCCTGCATCGCGGCGAAGCCCGGCACCGGGCCCGCCGGCCGCTCGCCGCGAGAGGCGAGACGATCGCGCAGGCGCCGGGCCAGGCCCGGATCGATGTTCCCGGCCACGTCGTCGAAGCCGGCCTGGAGCACCCCGACCGCCTCGTCGGGCGACAAACCGGCGGCGGCCAGGAAGGCGGCGTCGATGTCGCCGAGACGCGCGGCGGCGAGCGCCGTCGCGGTGATGTCGAGAGCCAGGTCCTCGGGGTCGGCGCCGCCGACGAGGGCGCTCCATCCCTGGAGAAAGAGCCGCTCGGCGATCGAGCCGCGGCGCCCGGCAGACCGGACGCGCTTGAGGTCGTTCAGCTCGACCAGGAGCGCCCGCAGGGGCGCGGGCGCGGCGGCCGGCGAACCGGCCGCCGGGGAGGCCGGCGCCATGCTAGTGGACGCCGAGCCAGTCGAGCAGCATCCGCTCCTGCGCGCCGAAGGCGTGCTCGGGACCGTGGCCGTTCTTGACCATCGGCGCCTTGAAGAACAGCGAGAGCTGCTCCTGCACGCCGCCGTCGCCGCGCTTCTTGGCGAGGTCGAGGACGCGGGCGATCTCGATCACCAGCGGGGCGGCCAGGATCGAGTCCTTGCAGAGGAAGTTGACCTTGATCTGCATCTTCTGGCCGAGGAAGCCGGTGATGTCGATGTTGTCCCAGGCTTCCTTGTCGTCGCCGCGCGGGCGGTAGTAGTGGATGTGGACGAGATGGTCCTCGACCGGGTAGCCGAGGATCGAATCCAGCACCGTTCCCTTGGTGTTGATCTTCGACTGGAGCGAATCCTTGTCGTTGAGGGCGAGGCCGTCGCGGTTGCCGAGGATGTTGGTCGAGAACCAGCCGTCGACGTGGAGCGCCCGCGACTTGAAGGCCGGGGCGAGCACGGTCTTCATCATCGTCTGGCCGGTCTTGCCGTCCTTGCCGGCGACCGGGACGTTGAGCTGACGCGCGATGTCGACGAGCGCCGGGACGTCGGCGGCGACCGACGGCGTGAAGTTGGCATACGGAATGCCGTTCTTGATCGCCGCGTAGGCGTAGAGCATCGCCGGGCTGATCGCCTCGTCGCTCGAATCGAGGCCGCGCTCGAAGGCGTCAGGCGAGTTCAGGGTCGGATCGTCGAGGTCGGGCCAGCGCTCGGTCGAGGCGAGGTTCACGACGACGACGTCGTCGACGCCGGATTCCTCGCGGAACCGCTTCAGGTCCGCGGCGATCACCGTCACGGCCTCGCGGTGATCCTTGGCCACGATCCGGTTCTGGCCGTCGATGTTGCGGCAGAACTTGGCGCTGCCGACCGCCGGCCACGGTCTCATGGTGTTGAGGACCTGGGCACCGTTCTCGATGTCCTGCCGGGTCAGGACGCCGTGACCGGTCGCGGCGGCGCCGAGATCGTCCCCGTTGAGGTCCCAGCCGCCGAAGACGAGATCCTTGTAGTCGGTCATCCCCGCGACCGCCTTGCCCGCAAGGGGCAGCCCATCGAGACGGTTCGAGCCTGCCTTGATCATCTCGATGCCGGCGATCGCGGTGGTGGCGACGGCGCCGCCCATGCCCACGAACGCGACGCCGAGGCGGCGACCGGTCTGGATGCTCATTGGAATGGAGTGTCCTTCGGCTGTGGAGCGGACAAGGAGGCTTGCGAGGGCAAAGGAACACCCAAGGGCACTCGGCCACCCCTTCTGACGCCGCGCTCACGTGGCGAGAGGAAATGCACGGCAGCGCACCCAGTTCCGCCGCAACCCGAATAAATTTTGCGCGATTTCCTGGCCGGACGCATCGCCCGCCCGGGGTGGGCACGGCCACCCCGCCCGGGGTGGACACGGCCACCCCGCATGAGTGTGTCATCTTAAAGGCTTGCCGGATCTCGAAAATTCCCAGTTTCGTACCGCCACGCTGTCCCATTGTGGTCACAGCCGGCCGCCAGAGGTGCGGGTGAGCGAAGCAATGGCGCGGCCGGGGCGACCCGGCCGGGCGGTGACAAGCAAGGCGAGGACATGGGGGTTTTCCCGGAGCCGGCGCACTGCGCCGACGACGCAGGCCGACTCGTGCCCGGTGGTGGGACGGTGAGTGAGGACGCGGCCGTCCGGTGGCTGCACGCGGCGGAGAGACACGACGACCGGCGGCGCCCGCGCTCCGCGCACACGGGATGGGCCGCCGCCCTGTCGCGCAAGGCGGTGGCCATGATGGCGGTCGGCCTCGCCTTCGCGGCGACCCTGCCCGAGGATGCTTTGGCCCCGGCGGCCGAGGCGCACGACCGCATCGACCTGCGGGCGCCGCGCGACCCGGCCGTGCCCGGCCTCAGCCCCGAATGGCAGGGCCTGCCGGCCCCGGCCGAGACGCCCAGCACCCTGTCGCTGATCGAGAAGGACCTCGCCCGCCTCCGGGGCGAGGCCGACGCGCCCGACGAGGCGGTGCTGGACGCCGACAGCGACAGCTTCGTGTTCGGCGAGCACCGGGTGCCCCGGCCGCTGGTGGAGACGATCCTGCGGGCCGCCCGGGAGACCGAGGTCGACCCGGTCTACCTGATGGCGCTCGCCGACAAGGAATCAAGCTTCCAGCCCGAGGTGCGGGCCGGGACCTCCTCGGCCGAGGGCCTGTTCCAGTTCCTGTCCGGGACGTGGTTCGAGGTGGTGCGCAGCTTCGGCGCGCGGCACGGCCTGGAGGCCGAGGCGGGGCGGATCGAGCGCCGCGGCGGCACCCTCACGGTGGCCGATCCGAGTGAGCGCCAGCGCATCCTGTCCCTGCGCCGCGACCCCTACGTGGCGAGCCTGATGGCCGGCGAGATGATGAAGCGCGACCGTGCCCGGGTCGAGCAGCGGCTCGGCCGCGACCTCAAGACCACCGAGTACTATCTCGCGCATTTCTTCGGCGCGGCGAGCGCCGGCCGCTTCATGGAGATGACGACCGAGAAGCCGGGGCAGGTGGCGCAGCAGGCGTTCCGCGCCGCGGCCCAGGCCAATCGCAGCCTGTTCTTCGAGCGCAGCGGCCGCAAGACGCGCAGCCTGACGATCGCCGAGGTCTACGAGAGACTCGACGGCATGATCGATCGTCGCCTCGACCGCTATCAGTCGGTCGCGGGCATCGCCGAACGCATCGACATGCGCCGGCCGGGCGAGATGCGGCCGACGGCGGCCGTTTTCGCTCCCTAGGGCAGCGAGCGAAGCAGCCCCATGAGCGCCGGCCCGGGGCGGTGAACGCCGGGCGGCATAGCGTCACAACACGCCACCCGCTTCCGGGTTCCGCGCGGCGTCGAAAAAAAGTCCGCGACGCGAACACCCCGGCGCCTCAATGTCCGGCGGGCGCCCCGCCACCGAGCTTCACGCTCTTGAGGATCATCGCCAGCGGCACGGCGCAGGCCGAGACGAGGGCGAGGGTCCAGAACACGTCGATATAGGCCAGGAACGCCGATTGGGTCCGGACCTGCTGGCCGATCCAGGCGATGGCCTGCCCCTGGGCGTCGACCGCCGAGGCGCCGCGGGTGGCAAAGAAGTCGGTCACCGTGCGCAGGGTGTGCTGATAGGCGGGCTCGGAGGGCACGACGTGCTCGACCAGCCGGCTCTGGTGGAACTGCTGGCGATAGGCCAGCACGTTCTGGGCGAGCGACACGCCCATCGAGCCGCCGACGTTGCGGGCGACGTTGATGAGCGCCGAGGCCTGATCGGTCTGGTCCTTGCGGATCCCCTCGTAGGACGCGGCGGTGATCGACAGGAAGATCATCGGCAGGCCGATGCCGATATAGATCCGCGACCAGACGAAGAACCCGAAATTCAGGTCGCCGTAGAGGTTGGTCAGATCGACCATGGCGAAGGCGATGATCGTCGCGCCGGTGGCGATAAGGTATTTCGGCTGGACGAACGCCGAGACCCGGCCGATGACGAACATCATCACGCAGGTGACGAGCCCGCCGGGCGACAGCGCGAGCCCGGCCCAGGTGGCGGTGTAGCCGAAATAGTCCTGGAGCAGCTGCGGCAGGAACTGCGTCGTGGCGATCAGGATGGCGCCGGTGGCGAGCATGACGAGGAAGCACGAGCCGAACTGGCGCTGGAGGATGAGCCGCAGGTCGATCACCGGGTTCCTGTGGTTGAGCTCCCAGGGGATCATCGCCACGAACGACACCACCGCCAGCACCGCGAACACCACGATGAGGGGGGAGCCGAACCAGTCCTTGCGCTGGCCCTCGTCGAGGACGACTTCGAGCGAGCCGAGGAAGGTCGCGACGAGCAGGAAGCCGACGATGTCGAAGCGCACGCCGTCGCGGCGCAGGCGGCGTCGCTCCTCGACCGCCGATTTGGGATCCTGCACCAGCCAGTAGACGAGGCCGAGGGCCGCGACGCCGACCGGGGCGTTGATGAGGAAGCACCAGTGCCAGGAATACTGGTCGGAGAGCCAGCCGCCGAGGGTCGGCCCGACCACCGGCGCGACCACGATGGCGACGCCGTAGAGGGCGAAGGCCTGGCCCCGCTTCTCGGGCGGGAACGAGTCGGCGAGGATCGACTGCGCCAGCGGCGCCATGCCGCCGCCGCCGAGCCCCTGGAGCACCCGGAACACGAGGAGCGATTCGAGGCTCCAGGCGAAGCCGCACAGCACCGACGACACCGTGAACAGGGCGATCGCCGCCATGAAGAACGCCTTGCGGCCGTAGCGCTTGGCGAGGAAGCTCGACGCGGTGAGGACGATCGCGTTGGCGACGAGGTAGCTCGTCACCACCCAGGCGGCCTCGTCCGGCCCGACCGCGAGGCCGCCGGAGATGTAGCGCAGCGCCACGTTGGCGATGGTGGTGTCGAGCACCTCCATGAAGGTCGCGATCGCGACCACCACCGCGACGATCCAGGGGTTGTGGTCGCCCGCGGCGCTGTCGGGAGCCCCCGCCGCGCTCACCGGACCCGGACCGTCGGCACGATCGACATCCCGGGGCCGATCGCGACGTCGGTCGGCCAGTTCCCGACCGTGATCTTGACCGGGATGCGCTGCACCACCTTGACGTAGTTGCCGGTGGCGTTCTCGGCCGGCAGCAGGCTGAAGGCGGTGCCCGATCCCGGCTGCACCGAATCGACCGTGCCGGTGATCGTGCGGTCGGGATAGGCGTCGATGCGGATGTCGGCGCTCTGGCCCGGCCGCATGTCGGTGATCTGGGTCTCCTTGTAGTTCGCCGTGACCCAGATGTCGTCGGGCACGAACATCGACAGCGCCTGCCCGGCCTGGGCGTACTGGCCGACCGCGCCGGTCAGGCGCACCACCCGGCCGGCCTGCGCCGCCGTGATCGTGGTGTAGCCGAGGTTCAGCTCCGCCTGCTCGACCTGGGCGCGGCCCTGCGCGAGGCTCGCCACCGCGCTCGCGCGCTGCGCCTCCAGCGCGCCGATCTGCTTCTGGGCGACGGTGACGGCGGCGCGGGCGCGCGACAGGTCGGCCTGCCGCTGCTGCAGGTCGGCGGTCGATTGCTGCGAACGCTGGACGCTGCCGGCGCCGCGCTGGGCGAGGTCCTGGTAGCGGGCGGCGTCCTGCTCGGCGAAGCGGAGCGCCGCCTGTGCCTGCTCGACCTGGGCCCTCGCCTCCTGGACGCTGCCCTGCTGGGCCTCGATCTGGGCGTCGATGTTGCGGATCGAGGCCTGCGCCGCCTCGACCTGGGCCTTCGCCTGATCGAGGGCGACGCGGTAGTCGCGCGGATCGATCTGGAACAGCACGGTGCCGGCCTCGACGTGCCGGTTGTCGGTCACCGGCACGGCGACGACGTAGCCCGAGACCTTCGGGGCGACCGAGAACTGGCGCGCGTCGACGAAGGCGTCGTCGGTCGATTCGTAGGGGTGGATCGCGACGAGCCAGTACCAGAAGCCCAGCGCGCCGAGGACCACGACCACGAGGCCGCCGAGGACGAACCACCACGGATGGCGGCGCAGCACGCTCGGGCGCTTGCCGCCCTCGTCGCGCGGGGTCTCGTCCCGCGTCTTCGCGTCCTGCGTCCCGGCGTCCCCGGTCTGTTCGTCGTCGGGATCCGGCCGGTCGCCGCCCTCGCGCAGGGCGCGCCCGCGGCCGTCGTCGCCGCGCATCGTCTCCGGAGCGGAGGCATGTTCGCCCTCGCGCACCCGGCCGGGCCGCTGATCGTCCAACATGATGCGACTTCCGTGGCCGGTCGCGGCCAGTCCCCGGGGTCGAGGACCCCGGCCCGAGGCGCCCACCTCGGGACGGATGACGCATCGGCCCCCCGCCCGGTTCCCGACGATGCGGGATGAAATCCGGACGGGAAACGTGCCGGGGCGTTACTGCGTCAGCGGGCAGCCGCTGGCCTTGGCCGACAGGAACGCCTTGTCGCCCGGAATCGTGGCGAGGTGCTTGTAGTAGTCCCACGGCCCCTTCGACTCGTCCGGCGACTTGACCTGGAACAGGTACATGTCGTGGACCATGCGGCCGTTGGCCTGGACCTTGCCGCCGCGACCGAAGAAGTCGTCGACCGGCAATTCGCGCATCTTGGCGGCGACCGCCTCGGTGGCGTCGGTGCCGGCGGCCTTCACCGCCTTGAGGTAGTGCAGGACCGAGGAATAGGTGCCGGCCTGGATCATGCTCGGCATCCGGCCGAACCGGGCCATGTAGCGCTTGGCGAAGCCGCGGGCCTGATCGTCGAGGTCCCAGTAATAGCCCTCGGTCAGCACGATGCCCTGGGCGGTCTTGAGGCCGAGGCCGTGGACCTCCGCGAGGGTGAACAGCAGCGCGGCGAGGCGCTGGCCACCCTGGACGATGCCGAACTCGGCCGCCTGCTTGATCGAGTTCGAGGTGTCGAGGCCGGCATTGGCGAGCCCGACGATCTTGGCGCCCGATCCCTGCGCCTGGAGCAGGAACGACGAGAAGTCCTGGGCGCTGAGCGGGTGGCGCACCGCGCCCAGCACCTTGCCGCCCTTGTCGGTGACGTACTTGCTGGTGTCGGCCTGGAGGGCCTGCCCGAAGGCGTAGTCGGCGGTGAGGAAGAACCAGGTGTCGCCGCCGGTCTCGACCAGCGAGCCGCCGGTGCCGACCGCCAGCGCATGGGTGTCGTAGGCCCAGTGGAAGCCGTAGGGCGTGCACTGCTTGCCGGTCAGATCGGTCGTGGCGGCGCCGTCCACGATGGTGATCTTCTTCTTCTCGCGCGACAGGCCCTGGACCGCGAGCGCCACCGACGAGGTGGTCAGCTCGGTGATCATGTCGACCTTGTCGGTGTCGTACCACTGGCGGGCGATGTTGGAGGCGATGTCGGCCTTGTTCTGGTGGTCGGCATCGACGAGTTGGATCGGCGCGCCGAGCACCGTGCCGCCGAAATCCTCCACCGCGAGCTTCGCCGCCTCGATCGAGCCGCGGCCGCCGAAATCGGCGTAGACGCCGGACTGGTCGTTGAGGATGCCGATCCTGACGACGCCGTCGGAGATCGCGGCGGGGGCCTGAGCCTGCGCCGCGAGGGCGAGCCCGAGGCCGGCCGCGAGGGCCGTGGTGCGGGCGAACGCCCGGGCAAGGTTCGTCATGCGCGTCTTCCTCCCTGCGGGCGGAGCGGCTGACGGCTCCCTCCGCGATCGTTCCGGCCGGGACCGAACTCCCGGCGCGCCAGGACGGAACTCCCGGTTGCAGGGCCTTACGGCGCAGCCGCCGGCGAAACAAGGCGGGTGCCGCAGCGTCTCGTGTGCCGGGCGTCACAGCGCGTCCGCGGCGCCCGTCCTACCACCGGCCCGACGATGCGTGAGGACGGCCGGATGTCGGTGGAACAGTTTCAGGGCCTCGTGGCCGAGGTCAGCGCCCGCACCGGGGTCGCCGACCTCGCGGCGGATGCCGACGGGTATCTCGCCCTGTCCTTCGACGATCACGTCCTGCATCTCCAGTACGAACCGGACGACGACGTGGTGGCCTTGTTCACCCGCCTGCCCGAGGTCGAGGAGGTGCGGGCCGAGCAGATCTACCTGATGCTGCTGTCGGCCAACCTGTTCTGGCAGGGCACCGGCGGCGGCACCTTCGCGGTCGAGCCGGCGACCGGCGCGGTCTTCCTGATGGACCGCCGCGCCCTCGCGGGGCTGCGGGCCGACGGTGCCGTGGCGTGGCTGGAGCGGTTCCGCGCGATGGTCGGGCACTGGGTCGAGCGGCTCGAGACCGCCAACCGGGGCGGCCCGATCGACGTGCTCGACCCGGACGCGCCGCAGGACCGTGCGCCGGAGCCCGAGGCCGGCCTGCCGGAGAGCTTCATCCGCGTCTGAGCCACACGAGCCCGGCGCCCCGCCCGCCTCATCCAACCGCTTCACGGAGTTTCCCCATGCCCGTCGGGGCCCCCCTCGCCACCGAACATTTCCGCAGCCTCCAGGGCACGCGCTTCGTCCTCGACCAGACCGGGCAGCAGAACGGGCCGGCCGCGATCAAGGGGGCGGCGCTCGGCCTGATGGACCGGATCCGGGCGGTCCGGGACGGCGGCAGCTTCGCGCACGGCACGATGGAACACGTGCGCGCCAACCAGACCTTCAAGCTGGAATTCTACGACGCGCTCATCAAGGCCGAGGGCCTGACCGTCGCCAGGGCCGCCGCGAAGGCCGCGGGCCTGCCCGACGACTGGGCGACCCGCGCCAACTCGATGAGCGGCGCGCGCTGCCGGCGGGTGCTCGACGCCGCCCAGCACATCCGCATGGACCTGGTGAAGGACGGCAACAGGGCCGCGCGGGCCTTCGTCGCCGGCCAGCCCGCCGGCGCCACCAACCTCGCCGGCGCCCTCGCCCGGGGGCTGCGGCCGGCCGCCGACGCGGCGAACCGCGACCTTCAGGCGACCTTCCTGCGCGAGGTGCGCGCCGATGCGGGATTCGGCCACCGCCGGCTCGACGCCGCGGCGCTGGCGACCATCGCCGACCGGGCGGTCGGCAAGTTCTACGCCCGCAAGGAGGCGCAGTTCGCCGAGGCTCATCCCGGCCTGCGGGCCTACCAGACCGCGCATCCCGGCGACTTCCGCCCGGTGGTGGAGAAGGGGGCCGTCCTCACCGCCCTGCGCGCGCAGCTCACCACCGGCAGCGGCCACGCCCTCGCCGGCGAGACCGCCGGGCTTCGCGACCTGCTCCGCGACGCCCTGACCGAGGTCGAGACCAACGGCGCGCTCCTCGGGACGATGACCTACACGCCCGAGGGCTGGGATTCCCAGACGGCCGGGCTGCTGGACAAGCTCGTCACGCTCGGTCGCCTGGAGCAGACCCTCGGGACCCTCGCCGGGACGCCGGACGCACCGGGCACGGCACCGGGGCAGGCGCTGGTCGGGAACCTGATGACGGAACTTCACCACCAGCAGGATCTGGTGCTGTCCAAGCTCGCCTTCGTCGACGACGTCCGCAACGCGGACCCGCTCTCCGACAAGAGCGTCGCCTATTCCGACATGCTGTGGGCCCAGGCGGTCGACCACATCGTCGCGGGCGTGCTCGCCGATCCCTCGATCACGCTGGCGCCGGGCGGGCATGGCGCCCTGTCGGATTTCGCCGCGACGCTCGTCACCGGCAAGTGCACCGCCTACATGAACGCCCGCCCCGACATGCGCTCGAACGGCGACACGGTCGACAAGAAGACCCATCCGGCCGCCCAGACCAAGGCCGACCTGCAGGCGCAACTGACCGCGGCCCTGAAGGCCGCCGGGGTGCCGGACAAGGACGTCAAGGAGCTCGCCGGCGGCAAGAGCTTCGCCGCCGCCCGGACGCACGCGCTCAACACCTGCCAGGAATGGGCCCCGGTCCAGAACCGGATGGTGGTGACGAAGGACGGCGTGACGCGCGAGTATCTCAGCGTCATCACCCCGGCCGCGGGGATCAGCCCGCGCTTCGCCGGCGCGGCCGGCAACCAGAAGACCGCGGGGCTCGGCGTCAGTTCGGCGGTGAAGGACAGCCCCGACCATGCCCGCAACCTGAAGCTCAGCGAACTGAAGCGCGCCGTGCCGGGCGGTGCCCCGGTCACCGTCGCGCGGGTGATCGGCCACGGCGTCCTCGACATGTGGAAGATCGCCGATCCGGCCGCGCGCCGGGCCGCCAACGAGAACGGCGCCCGCGAGGTGCTCGAGGCCGCCCTCGTGACGAATCCGCGCCTCGCCGCCGAGGCGGCGGCCCGCCATGCCGCGGGCAACACGGCCCCCCTCGCGCTCACCCATGTCAGCGTGAACCTCATCACGCCGACCGCGACGCGCGAGTTGCCGGGCGTGCGGCGGCTGCTGCCGGACCACCAGGAGCTGACCTACACCCGGGCTCAGTTCGCGGCGTTCGAGGCGGTGTCGTCGCCGCCTAACGGCGCCCCCGTGACCCTGGCGATGGACGACCCGGCCGCCCCGGGCCAGACCCTCGCGGTGCCGGTGCGGGTCGACACGATCGCGTTCTCGTTCGGCATCAATCCGATGGCCACCGGCAAGGCCTCGGGGCTGCTCGGGGGGTGGGACAACGTGTTCCACGAGAACCGCGACGCGATGATCCGCTTCGTCGGCGACCTCGGCAAGGAGATCTACACGGAATCCGGGGAGTTCGACCGTTTCGCGGAGTTCGGCTCGCAGGGCACGCCGCCCGGCGGCTTCGTCGGCAGCGTCTACGACCGGCTCGACCCGGCGGTCCCGGCGCAGGCCGACCTGAAGGCGCGGATGCGGGTGCAGACCAACACCGTGCGCGAGCTGTTCGTCAGCGGCGCCTACAGGAGCGAGGACGGCGACCCGGCCAAGATGGGGCGCGAGATCCTGGCGCTCCAGGCCCTGGCCGAGGAGGCGCTCGGCCTCGTCGGCGGGCCGGGCGAGGCCGCCACGATGTCGAAGGGCTGCAAGAGCGACAAGGACCGCGGCGGCGTCACCGACGTCGAGCTGAAGCACAAGCTCATCACCGACGAGATGGGTGGGCCGGTCACCTCCGACGCGGAACTCGGCCGGCGCTCGCGCCTCGCCCGGGTCGGCGACTTCCTGTTCGGCCGCGACCGCGACCTGCTCGCCGGCGCGGTGCCGAACGCCCGGCTGCGGGACGACGACCTGACCAATTACGGCATCGTCTCGGCGCGCTCCGGCCAGTTCGAGAACCAGACCAACAACACCGGCCTGCCGGGCAGCAAGGAGGCCGCCAAGGTGTCGCACCGCAACGTCGGCACCGAGCTGCGCCAGTTCCTCGCCGGCCTCGGCAAGCTCGCCTCGGAGTAGCACCCGACCGGAATCCGACCGTCCGCGCGCATCCTCCGGCCAAGCCTGCCGGAGGATGCGCGCGCGCCTATATGTCTCTATAAGGCGCGCCAGCACGCACGCCGCACAGTTCCGTTTCGATCGCAGGTCCCCACGATGCTCGGTGCCATCGCCAAGAAGATTTTCGGGTCGTCCAACGACCGCCGGGTGAAGGGCTACCGCCCCCGCGTCCAGGCCATCAACGCCCTCGAGCCCGAATTGGCGGCGCTCAGCGACGAGGCACTGCGGGGCCGGACCGAGATCCTGAAGGCGCAGCTCGCCGAGGGCAAGACGCTCGACGACATCCTGGTCCCGGCCTTCGCCACGGTGCGCGAGGCGGCCAAGCGGGTGCTCGGCCAGCGCCACTTCGACGTCCAGATGATCGGCGGCATGGTGCTGCACGAGAGCGGCATCGCCGAGATGAAGACCGGCGAGGGCAAGACCCTGGTCGCGACGCTCGCCACCTACCTCAACGCCCTGTCGGGCAAGGGCGTCCACGTCGTCACGGTGAACGACTACCTCGCCCGCCGCGACGCCGAGTGGATGGGCCGGGTCTACCGCTTCCTCGGCCTGTCGACCGGCATCATCGTGCACGGCCTCGACGACGCCGAGCGCAAGGCCGCCTACGACTGCGACATCACCTACGGCACCAACAACGAGTACGGCTTCGACTATCTGCGCGACAACATGAAGTACGAGCTGGGCCAGATGGTCCAGCGCGGGCACAACTACGCGATCGTCGACGAGGTCGACTCGATCCTCGTCGACGAGGCGCGCACGCCGCTCATCATCTCGGGGCCGATCGACGACCGCTCCGACCTCTACACCGCCATCGACGTGGTGCTGCCCCGCCTCGTGCGCGAGGATTACGACCTCGACGAGAAGCAGCGCACGGTCTCGCTGACCGAGGCCGGCAACGAGCACATCGAGGAGTTGCTGCGCGAGGCCGGCATCCTCAAGGAGGGCGACCTCTACGACGCCCACAACGTGACGCTGGTCCACCACGTCAACCAGGGCTTGCGGGCCCACACGCTGTTCACCCGCGACAAGGACTACATCGTCCGCAACGACGAGGTCGTCATCATCGACGAGTTCACCGGCCGCATGATGCCCGGCCGGCGCTACTCGGAGGGCCTGCATCAGGCGCTCGAGGCCAAGGAGCGGGTCACGATCCAGCCCGAGAACCAGACGCTCGCCTCGATCACCTTCCAGAACTACTTCCGGCTCTACAAGAAGCTCGCCGGCATGACCGGCACCGCCTCGACCGAGGCCGACGAGTTCCAGGAGATCTACAACCTCGACGTGGTCGAGATCCCGACCAACAAGGCGGTCGAGCGCGTCGACGAGGACGACGAGGTCTACCGCACCGCCGAGGAGAAGCACGCGGCGATCATCCAGGAGATCGACCGGGCCCATGCCCGCCACCAGCCCGTCCTGGTCGGCACCGGCTCGATCGAGCGCTCCGAGCACCTCGCCGGGCTCCTGGTCCAGCACGGCTACACGCCCCTCGACTACAGCGACCCGAAGGCGCTGGAGGACGTCTACGCGGCGGCGCGCGAGGGCCGGGTGACGAAGCGCTTCGCGGTGCTGAACGCCCGCTTCCACGAGCAGGAGGCGTACATCGTGGCCGAGGCGGGCGTGCCGGGCGCGATCACCATCGCGACCAACATGGCCGGCCGCGGCACCGACATCAAGCTCGGCGGCAACCTCGACATGCGCATCGAGCAGGAGCTCGCCGACATGCCGGAGGGGCCCGACCGCGACGCCCGGATCGGTGCGATCAAGGCCGAGATCGAGCAGAACCGCGCCAAGGTGCTGGCCTCGGGCGAGCCGGCCGATCCGGCCGCCGGCCGCAAGACCGCCCTGCCCGGCGGGCTCTACATCATCGGCACCGAGCGCAACGAGAGCCGGCGCATCGACAACCAGCTCCGCGGCCGCTCCGGCCGCCAGGGCGATCCCGGCCGGTCGAAGTTCTACCTGTCGCTTCAGGACGACCTGATGCGGATCTTCGGCTCCGACCGCATGGACGGCATGCTGCAGAAGCTCGGCCTGGAGCAGGGCGAGGCGATCATCCACCCGTGGATCAACCGGGCGATCGCCAAGGCGCAGCAGAAGGTCGAGGCGCGCAACTTCGACATGCGCAAGAACGTGCTCAAGTACGACAACGTCATGAACGACCAGCGCAAGGTCGTGTTCGAGCAGCGCCGCGAGTTCATGGCCCAGGAGAGCGTGCGCGAGATCGTCGACGAGATGCGCCACGGCGTGGTCGAGGACGTGGTCGCGCGCCACATCCCGGAGGACGCCTATCCGGAGACCTGGGACGTCGCAGGCCTGCGCGAGGAGGTCACCCAGCACCTCAACCTCGACCTGCCGGTCGAGGACTGGGCCAAGGAGGAGGGCATCGCCGACGAGGAGATCCGCGAGCGCCTGCGCAAGGCCGCGGACGAGGCCTATGCCGAGCGGGTCGAGCGCAACTCGGCCGAGGTGATGGCCTATGTCGAGAAGCAGGTCCTGCTCCAGAGCCTCGACCACCTCTGGCGCGAGCACCTCGTCACCCTCGACCACCTGCGGCAGGTGATCGGCTGGCGCGGCATCGCCCAGCGCGATCCGCTCAACGAGTACAAGTCGGAGGCGTTCGACCTGTTCAACGGCCTCGTCGGCTCGCTGCGCGATCAGGTCACCGGCCAGCTCATGCGGGTCGAGATCATGTTCCAGGAGCCGGCCCAGCCCGAGCTGCCGCCGATGTTCGCCCAGCACCTCGACCCGGCGACGGGCGAGAACGAGATGGCGCTGCCGGGCACCGGCAGCGTCGGCGGGGCGGGCGGCGCCTACGGCTACGCCGCCCAGGATCTCGCGGTGGATGCGCCGGTGCTGGAGCGCGACCCCGCCGACGCCGCGACCTGGGGTCGGGTCGGCCGCAACGAGCCCTGCCCCTGCGGCTCCGGCAAGAAGTACAAGCACTGCCACGGCCGCTACGCCGAGGCGTGAGGGGAAGAGCTTACACTTCCCCGGTGGACACGTTGTGGCGCGGGTCCCCCTCTCCCGAATGGGAGAGGGGACAGGGGTGAGGGTGGCTCGGGTTCAGGATCAAGCAACCAGCGTCGAGCTGGGCAGCTCAACCGTTCGTGATGGATCCTGAACCGTCTCCACCCTCACCCCTACCCCTCTCCCACTCGGGAGAGGGGATCTCACGCCTGAATTCCGAGAGTAAAATCGGCTATTTAGGGGTGGCGCTGACGGCTCGGGGAGCGCCCCTCAGCGCACCCCGCCGCTGGCGTTGATGACCTCGCCGGTCACCCAGCGGGCGTCGTCGGAGGCGAGGAACGCCACGACGTCGGCGATGTCGTCGGGCCGGCCGACGCGGCCGAGGGGAGTGTCGGCGACGAAACCGGCCTCCATCTCCGAGCCGGCGATGCCGGCGCTGTGGGTGCCCTCGGTGGTCACGTAGCCGGGACTGACCACGTTGGCCCGGATCCGGCGCGGCGCCAGTTCGTTGGCGAGGACGCCCGAGATCGCGTTCACCGCGCCCTTGGTGGCGCTGTAGACCGCCGAGCCCGGCATCAGCAGGTCGGTGATGGCCGACGAGATGGTGACGATGCTGCCGCCTTCGGTCAGGTGCTTCGCCGCCGCCCGGCTCGCCAGCAGCACGCCGAGCACGTTGACGTCGAACTGCCGGCGGTAGTGCTCCTCCGTCACCTCCTCGATCGGCGCGAAGGCGTAGACGCCGGAATTGTTGACCAGCACGTCGAGCCGGCCGAATTCCCGCACCGCCGCCTCGATCAGCGCGTCCGCCTGCGCCGCCACCGTGACGTCGCCCTGGACCGCGACCGCCCGGCCGCCGGCCGCGGTGATCGCCGCCACCACCGCCTCGGCGCCCTCGCGGCTCGACGCGTAGTTCACCACCACCGCCGCGCCCTCGCGCGCCAGCGCCCGGGCGATCCCCGCGCCGATGCCCTTCGACGCGCCGGTCACCACCGCGACCTTGCCATCAAGCTTTGACATGGATGCTCACCTTCCGCATGGGTCGGCCTCCGGACGAGGCCATGCTCCCATAGTTCGGAACTTCGGAACTAACGATCCGGGATTCAAGCCCCATATGGACGGATGATGAGGCCCCTGTTCCACCCCGCGATCGAGGACGTCCGGCCGGAGGCGATCCTGCACGCGCTGGCCGACCCGGCCCGGGCGGCGATCTTCGCCCGCATCGCCACGGCGGGCTGCGTCGAGGCGTGCACGGTGCTGTCCACGGTCGGCGACCGGGTGATCCCGAAATCCTCGCTGTCGAGCCACTTCAAGGTGCTGCGCGAGGCCGGGCTGATCCGCTCGGAGCGCCGCGGCGTCGAGATGCGCAACGAGTCGCGCTGCGCCGAGGTCGACGCCCGCTTCCCGGGCCTGCTCGCGGCGATCATGAGCGCCTACGCGGTGCGGTCGGACCCGGCGGCGTGATACGATTTTCGGACGATCAGTTCCGACAATCGTATCACCAGCCCGCGCGGCGCGATCCCGCTCACGCCGGGTGGGTGGCGGCACCGGGCCGCGGCGCGCCCGCCAGCACCAGCGCCCCGGCGATCGTCGAGAGCAGCGAGCCGGCGAGCACGCCGAGCTTGGTCTCGGCTTCCAGTTCGGGCATCCCCGCGAAGGCGAGCCCGCCGATGAACAGGCTCATGGTGAAGCCGATGCCGCACAGCAGCGCCACGCCGTAGACGTGCCGCCACGACGCCCCGGCCGGGCGCGGGGCGAGGCCGAGGCGCACCGCGAGCCAGACGCCGCCGAACACGCCGACCTGCTTGCCGAGAAAAAGGCCGGCGGCGACGCCGAGGGTCACCGGCGCGAGCAGGGCGTCGGCGCCGAGCCCGGCCACCGAGACGCCGGCATTGGCGAAGCCGAAGACCGGCAGGATCGCGTAGGCGACCCAGGGCTGGAGCGCGTGCTCCAGCCGGTGCAGGGGCGAGTGGGCGTCGTCGGGCCGGCCGGGGCTCGCCCGCAGCGGGATCGCCAGCGCCAGCACCACCCCGGCCACGGTGGCGTGCAGGCCGGACCGGAGCACCGCGAACCACAGGGCGGCGCCGAGGACGAGGTAGGGGCCGAGGTTGCGCTGGCCGGTGCGGTTGAGGATCGCCAGCATCGCGACGATCCCGGCCGCGAGGCCGAGCATCGGCAGGGACAGGTCGGCGGTGTAGAACGCCGCGATGATGAGCACCGCGCCGAGGTCGTCGAGGATCGCGAGCGCGGTCAAAAAAATCTTCAGCGACACCGGCACCCGCGGTCCGAGCAGCGCCAGCACCCCGAGGGCGAAGGCGATGTCGGTGGCGGCGGGAATCGCCCAGCCGCGCAGGGTCGCGGGCGTGCCGAGGTTGAGCGCGACGTAGACCAGCGCCGGGGCGACCATGCCGCCGAGGGCCGCGATGCCCGGGAGCGCCCGGTCGGGCCAGGTGCGCAGCCCGCCGTCGAGGAACTCGCGCTTGATCTCCAGCCCGACCAGCAGGAAGAACACCGCCATCAGCCCGTCGTTGATCCAGTGCAGCAGGCTCAGCGGGCCGAGATACGCGTGCAGGGCGTGCGCGTAGGCGTCGCCGGCGGGGCCGTTCGCGACGACGAGCGCCAGCACCGCGCTCGCCATCAGGACGAGGCCGCCGCCGGCGCTGCTGGTGAGCAAGGCGCGCAGGGCCGAGAGCGGGCGCGGCAGGCGGCGGGACGGCGGACGGGTCGGGGAATCGATCATGGCGCCGGGCGTGCCAGGAAGCGGCCGGCGGCTCAAGCCGTGCGGGTGAGGTAATCGACCATCGTCATCGCGAACAGGATCGCGACCCAGAAGAACCCGATCCCGGCGAACAGCCGGACCAGCGGCGGCTCGTGGCGCACCTCCATCGAGACCAGCAGCACCACCAGCACCATCGCGCCCGCGACCGCGATCTCGACGAGCCACACCCCGGCGAACGGCCGGGTGGCGCCGAGCACCACGTTGACCGCAAGCAGGCCGAGGAGCGCGGCCGAGGCCAGGACCGGGGCCCGCATCCGCTGCCACAGGAGCCGCCTGTCGTCCTGGCCGAGCCCGAGCATCGCCCTCTCCTATCGGTTCAGCACGTAGAGGACCGGGAACGCCATGATCCAGATCAGGTCGATGAAGTGCCAGTACAGGCCATAGATCTCGATCCGGTTCTGGTGCACGGCGAGGAAGCCCGGCCGGCTCGCCTGCCGGGTCAGCACCAGCAGGATCGCGATGCCGGTGAACAGGTGCAGGGCGTGCAGCCCGGTGGCGGCGTAGTACAGGTTGATGAACAGCCGCGAGGCCGGCAGGTGGTCGAGGGCGTAGGGCCGCTCCGTGAGGAACGGCATCAGGTGCTCCTCGTAGTCGGCGTGGTACTCGGTGCCCTTGAGGACGAGGAACAGCGTCCCGAGGGCCGCGGTGGCGAGCATGCAGCGGACCATGCCGCGCTGCCAGCCGAGGCGCGAGAGCTGGATCGCACCGGACATGGTGAGGCTGGAAAAAATCAGCACCACGGTGTTGACGGCGCCGATCCAGAACTTGAGGTGGCGGGCCGCCTCCTGCACCGCCTCCGGGTGGAGCAGGCGCAGCACCAGGACGGTGAGGAACAGCCCGGCGAAGAGCAGCAGTTCGGTGAGCAGCCACGCCCACATGCCGAGCACCGCCGCCCGGCGCTGCTGCTCGACGGTCGCGAAATGCCCGGCGAGGCGGACCCCGACCTCGCTCGCCCCGGCCGCGCTCACGAGTGGTGCCTCTGCGATTCGGACGCCTGGATCGGGTAGTCGTAGGGGATCTCGGGCGCCTTCGGCTCGCTCAGGAAGTTGTGGGCCGGCGGCGGGGAGGGGACGGTCCATTCGAGGCCGCGGGCGTCCCACGGATTCGCCGGCGCCCGTTTCCCGAACCAGATCGAGTACACGAGATAGATCATCGGGAAGATGTAGCCGACCGCCAGGATGGTCGAGCCGGCCGAGGACAGGATGTTGAGGAACTGGAACTCCGGCGGATAGACGTGGTAGCGCCGCGGCATCCCGAGATAGCCGAGGATGAACTGCGGGAAGAACGTCACGTTGAAGCCGATGAAGATGAGGAAGGCGGAGATCCGCCCCCACGATTCGACGTACATCCGGCCGGTGACCTTCGGCCACCAGAAGTGCAGGCCGCCGAGGAAGGCCAGCACCGTGCCGCCGACCATGATGTAGTGGAAATGCGCGACCACGAAGTAGGTCGCGTGGACGTGCTGGTTGATGGCGAGCGTCGCGAGGTAGAGGCCGGTGAGGCCGCCGAGGACGAACAGCCCGATATAGCCCATGGCGTAGAGCATCGGGGTGTCGAGCCGCAGCGAGCCCTTATGGATCGTCGCGGTCCAGTTGTAGACCTTGACCGCCGAGGGCACGGCGACCGCGAAGGACAGCACCGAGAAGGCGAGCGAGGCGAGGTCGCTCTGCCCGTTGACGAACATGTGGTGGCCCCAGACGAAGAACGTCACCGAGGCGAGCCCGATCGCCGCGTAGGCGACGAACTTGTAGCCGAACAGCTTCTTGCGGGCGAAGGCCGGGACGATCTCGGAGATCACCCCCATGCCCGGCAGCACCATGATGTAGACCGCCGGGTGCGAGTAGAACCAGAACAGGTGCTGGAACAGCACCGGGTCGCCGCCATAGGCCGGGTCGAACACGCCGATGTGGAAGGCGCGCTCCAGGATTAGCAGCACCAGGGCGAGCGTGATGACCGGCGTGGCCAGCAGGAAGATCAGGCTGGTGGCGTAGTGGGTCCAGACGAAGATCGGCAGCCGGAACCACGTCATGCCGGGGGCGCGCATGGTGTGGATGGTGACGACGAAGTTGAGCCCGGTGAGGATCGACGAGAAGCCCACGATGGTGACGCCGATCAGCGCCGGCACGACCCAGGTGTTGGAGAACGCGGTCGAGAGCGGGGTGTAGAAGGTCCAGCCGGTATCGACCCCGCCGAGCACGACGCTGACCAGGGTGAAGAACGCCCCGGTCATGAACACGTACCACGAGGCGAGGTTGAGCTTCGGAAAGGCGAGGTCCCGGGCGCCGATCATCAGCGGGATCAGGAAGTTGCCGAAGGTCGCCGGGATGCTCGGGATCAGGAAGAACCACACCATCACGACGCCGTGGATGGTGAACAGCTTGTTGTAGGTGTCGTTGGAGAACACCTGCCCGTCGGGCACGACGAGGGCGAGGCGCACGAGGCCGGCGGTGACCGCGCCGAGGACGAAGAACGCCGTGATGCTGGCAAGGTAGAGCAGCGCGATGCGCTTGTGGTCGGTGGTGAAGAACCACGAGCGCAGGGTGTGCTCGGCGTGGAGGTAGTCGGCCTCGCGGTCGAGGGTGGCGTCGGGGGTCTGCGGGTCGCGGAAGGCGTGGGCGTCGCCGGTGGTCGCGCTGCCGCTCATCGCGGGTCCTCCTGCTCTGCCCGCGGACCCGTCGCCTTGATGTAGGCCACGAGCCGGTCGAGGTCGTCGTTGGCGATCACGCCCTGGAACGCCGGCATCACCTGCCGGCCGCCGCCCGCGAGCCTGTCGCGGTTCGGGTTCAGGATCTTCTGCCGCAGGTAGCTCTCGTCGGCGACGACCGTGCGGCCGTCGGCGAGCGCCACCGGCCGGCCGTAGAGCCCGGCGAGGGACGGCGCGCGCACCCGGGCGCCGGGATCGTGGCAGTTGCCGCAGCCATAGGCCTCGTAGACCGCCCGGCCGGCGCCGGCCTGCCCGCCCTGCTGCGCCCCCGAATCCTGGAGCCACGCGGCGTACTCGGCCTGGGTCATGATGACGAGGCGGCCGTCCATCCGCGAGTGGTCGGTGCCGCAATATTCCGAGCAGTACATCCGGTAGGTGCCGGTGCGGTCGGCCTTGAACCACATCTCGGTGGTCCGGTCGGGCAGCACCGCCATCTGCATCCGCAGGACCGGGAAGTAGAGCGCGTGAATCACGTCCTGGCTGGTCATGCGGATCCGGATCGCCTGACCGACCGGGATGTGGAGGTCGTTGATCTCGGACTGGCCGGTCGGGTGCTGGAACTTCCACATCCACTGCCGGCCGATCGCCTCGACGACCATCGCGTCGGCGGGCGGGCTCTTCGAGATGAAGAACAGCCGCGCGCCCCAGGCGAAGAAGATCAGGGTGAGCAGGAACGGGATCAGCATCCAGCTGATCTCGATCGGCATGCTGCGCACCCCCGACGACGAGCGGTCGGCGCGCACGCCCTCGCGGTAGCGGATGGCGAACCACGTGATCGCGACGAAGACCGGCACGGTGAGCAGCAGGGTCAGGACCGTGAAGGCGAGGATCAGCCAGTCGGTCTCGACGGCGGTGGCCGAGGCGGCGGGCGGCCAGAGCTGAAGGGCGAGGTCGGAGGTCGTCACCGGCCCGCGCCCTCGACCGGGCCGAGGGAGCGCCCCTCGATCAGGGTCATCGCCCGCTCGACCGGGATGCGGGCGCGGCGGCGCTCCGCGTCGGTGTAGGCGTAGCCCGCCAGAGCGGCGCGGTCGCGCGCCTCCTGCCGGGCGAGGTCGGCATAGGGGTCGCCCTGGAGGTTCGGCGGCGGCGGGCGGAGGGTCGCGGTCTGCTGGGGCGTGAAGCGCGGGGTCTCGGCCAGGGTCCAGGCTCCGAACAGGTGCATCAGGAACGCGACGGCGCCGATCGCCGCCGCCACCGAGACGGCGAGCGCCAGCACCATCCAGGCGGTGCGGCCGACATCGACGTCCTCGCTCTCGAACCCGGCCGGGTGGCCGTGCCCCTCCGCGCCGGCGGAGTCCGGCGTCGTCCGGCCGGGGACGGCGCCCGCCGCCCGCAGGGCCAAGGCCGCGACGATCGCCGCGACGAGACCGGGCCCGCGCTCCGCGCTCACGAGGTGCCTCCCCGCAGGCGCCGCTCGACCGGCGCGTAGAGGCCGGCGGCGACCCCGACGACGCCGATCAGGGCGAGGCCGTCGGCGAGCGTGAACCGGAAGCCGCCGCGGAAGGCCGGGGTGACGAGCCAGAACAGCTCGCCGCCGTGCAGGGCGAAGATCATCCCGGCCACCGCCGCGAGGATCGCCGGCCGCCCGGCCGAGCGGCGGGGGGCGAGCGCGAGGGCGGCGATCACCACCACCGCCACGGCGGTCCAGGCGGCGAAGCGGCCGAGCGGGCCGCCGCGGGCGAGGTACCAGCGCGCCTCGTCCGGCAGGTTGGCCGACCACACCACGAGGTACTGCACCGCGTGCAGGAAGCTCCAGATCGCGAGCAGGACCAGCATCGGGTCGGCGAAGGCGGCCGCGGTCCGCCCGTCGCGGCCGGGCCGGCCGGACGAGTCGCGGGCGGCGATCAGCGCGGCGGCCGAGAGCGCGAGGCTGGCCTGGATCGTCATCATCAGGAGGCCGAACGCGGTCGAGCCGAGACCCGGATCGACCGACTGCACCCAGTCCTCCGCCGCCAGGGTGGCGACGAGGGCGTGGAGCCCGAGGCCGAGCATCGCGCGCGAGCGCCGGCGCGGGTCCGGCGGGTCGCCGGGCGGGCGCCGGAAGGTCCCGGCGAGCCACAGCCAGACCGCCAGATAGGCGAGGCTGCGCAGCCAGAAGAAGACCGGGGTGAACCAGGATCCGGCCAACGGCGTCGCCGGCGCCTCGCCCCGGCTCCAGCCGTAGAGCGGCTCGAGGTTGGCCAGGACCGGCAGCAGCAGCAGCCCGGCCACCGGCAGCAGGCCGAGCAGCCGGCGCAGGCTCGCCGCCATCGGGCCGGCGCCGAGCCCGGCGATCTCCAGCCCCATCAGCAGCGGCAGGGCGCCGGCCGGCAGCGCGATCAGCACCAGCCACGCCGCGAGGTAGGACGGCATCACCGGCCAGCCCCAGGCGGCGAACAGGGCGCACAGCCCGAGGGCGCCGAGGCCGGCCGCGAGGGAGATCGGGCGGCGGCGCATCACCGGGCTCCGTCGAGGGCGGCGCGGTCGGCCGCCGGCAGGGACGCCACCGCGGCGTCACGGCTGAGCTGGAGCGCCCGGACATAGGCGGTGATCGCCCAGCGGTCGGCCGGCGGCACCTGGGCGGCGTAGCTCGCCATCGTGCCCTTGCCGGCGGACACGACCTCGTAGAAGTGCCGCGCCGGCGCGGCGCGCAGGCGGGGATCGTGCAGCGAGGGCGGGCGCGGGAAGCCGCGGCCGACGATCAGCCCGTCGCCGTCGCCGCCCGCTCCGTGGCAGGGGGTGCAGAACACGCCGTAGCGCTCCCGGCCGCGCTCCAGCATCGCCGCATCGATGATCGCGGGCTCGGGGACCGGGCGGCCGGGCTCGGCCCGCGGCACGGTGCCGGGCACCGGCGGGCGCATCGTCTGCCCCTGCGGGAAGAAGGCGTTGGCGTCCCAGGTCTTCGCCTTGGGCTGGCTCGCCATGTCGGCGCCGTCGCAGGCGGCGAGGAGCGGCAGGACCAGAAGCGGCAGCAGGCGGGCGCTCATCGCGGCACCCGGCGGATCGAGAGCGGGCGCATCTCCGGCAGGGTCGCGAGCACCCGCTCGACCCGGGCCGGGTCGAAGCGGTCCGGATCGCGGATCTCGACCGCGAGGAAGAAGCGGTCGCTGGAGGCGCGAGGGAAGTCGGGGATGTTGAAGGCCGGGTGGTTGAGCCGCGGCAGGCGGCTGGCGACCAGCAGGGTGGCGAGCACCGCGAGCGTCCCGCCGAGCATCGCGAGCGAGGCGGAGGGCACCAGGAAGGCCGGCCAGCTGAAGCGCGGCCGGCCGCCGACGTCGAACACGTAGTCGATCCCCGAGGCGTAGAGGCACAGGCCCATGAAGCCCGCCCCGGCGGCGACGGCGGCGCCGAGCCCGATCAGCGGGATGTGGCTCGCCGGCAGGTCGAGGGCGCGGGCGGTCTCCGGCATCGGCACCGGCCCGTAGGCGTCGAGCCGGGCGCCGAGGTCGCGGCGGCCGAAGGCCCTCAGAGCCGCCGCGAGGCTGCGGTCGCTGTCGAACTCGGCGCTGATGCCCCAGAGCGGCGCGTCGCGGGTCTCGGCCTCGGTCGCGTCGCGTCCGCGGTTCGGCGGCGGGGCGGACCGGGTCGCGGCCGCCTGCCGGGCCTCGACCAGCGACACCATCGGCAGCAGGCGCAGCGCGACCAGCAGCAGGGCGAGGAACAGGCCGGCGGAGCCGGCGAAGGTCGCGAGGCCCCAGAACCCCATCCGGTAGGCGTGGGCCGAGGAGGGCAGGAAGTCGTGGCCGAGGGTCACGACCAACAGCATGAAGTGGTCGGCGAAGCTCGCCACCGCGACCGCGAGGCCGACGAGCGCGAGGACGCGCCCCGACCGCCGGGCCCGCCGCCACCAGAACACCTGCACCGGCAGCAGCCCGAGGGCCACGATGGTCCAGAACGCCCAGGCATGGTCGCCGGCGATCCGCCGCAGGATCACCGCCCGGTCGAAGGCGTCGCCGTGAAGCGCGGCCGACAGCAGTTCGGCGCCGTAGCAATAGGCGGAGGCGAGGCCGAGCAGCAGCAGCAGTCGCGCCAGCACTGCGAGGTGGCGCACGGTGACGACCGCGTCGAGGCCGAGCGCCCGGCGCAGCAGAACCGCGAGCGCCGCGGTGACGCCGACGCCCGACAGCAGCGCGTTGACCAGGAAGGTGACCGGCAGGAGGGTGTCGTGCCAGCCCGGCAGCAGCGAGCCGGCGAGCATCACCGAGGCCCCGGTCTGGAGCGCCAGGACCAGCCCGACCGCCAGGAGCGCGATCACCCGGCAGGCCTGCGCCCAGCGCGCCCAGTGCACGGCCGAGCCGCGCCAGCCGAGGGCGGCGATGCCGTAGAGCTGGGCCCGCAGCAGGCTGAGGCGGCGCGGGCGCCCGCGGCGCTCGATCTCGGCCAGCACGGCCTCGAAGGCGCGGTCGCGCAGGTAGGCGAGGTCCGGCAGCAGGCCGAGGCCCCACAGGGTGAGGCTCACCCCGAGGAAGCCGATGATGTCGACGGCGTCCCAGACCAGCGGCGAACGGAATTGCGGCCACAGCCCGAGGGTGTTGGGGGTGGGCAGCGTCCAGTAGAACTTCCACGGCCGGCCGAGATGGGCGATCGGGTAGAGCGCGGCGGCGGCCGCCGCCAGCACCGCCACGGTCTCGGCGATGCGGCTCACGCCCGAGCGCCACTCCGTCCCGAGCAGCGTCAGCACGGCGGCGGCGAGCAGCGCCCCCGAGGCGATGCCGATCCACCAGTCGTACGAGACGATGTCGAGGGCCCAGACGACCGGGTTGTTGTTGTCCCAGATCCCGACGCCGCGGATCAGCAGCCACGCCAGCGCGGCGGCGAACAGCCCGACCAGGGCAGCGGCGCCGGCGAGGACGAGCCACCAGCGCCGCGGCGCGCGGCCGTCGAGCGCCGGCCCGGCGGCGTCGCGGCCGAGGGCGCCGAGCCCCGCCGGGGCGGGGCGCGCGAGGCTGGAGAGGCCGCTCATCCGCGCCCGCCTTCCTCCGGCCGCAGCCGCGCGAGGTAGGTGGTGCGCGGCCGGGTGTTCAGCTCGGCGAGCAGGCCGTAGTTGCGCGGGTCGCGCGCCGCCGCGGCGACCCGGGACCCTTCGTCGCGCAGGTCGCCGAAGGTGATGGCGCGGGTCGGGCAGGCGCCCTGGCAGGCGGTCTCGACGGCGCCGTCCGGAATGGGCGCGTGGTCGGCCTTGGTCGAATCGATCCGCGCGGCGGCGATGCGCTGGACGCAGTAGGTGCATTTCTCCATCACGCCGCGGGCCCGCACGGTCACCTCGGGATTGCGCTGCTGCTGCTGCACCGGGGCGGTGTCGCCGGCATAGTCGAGGTAGTTGAAGCGCCGGACCTTGTAGGGGCAATAGCTCGAACAGGCGCGGGTGCCGACGCAGCGGTTGTAGACCATCAGGTTGAGGCCCTCGCGGTCGTGGACCGTCGCCTCGACCGGGCAGCCGACCTCGCACGGCGCCTGCTCGCAATGCATGCACGGCACCGGCATGAAGTGGGTCGCCGGCGCGTCGAGCCCGCCCTCGTAGTAGCGGTCGATGCGCAGCCAGTGCAGCCAGCGGCCGAGCGCCGCCTCCTCGCGCCCGACCACCGGGATGTTGTTCTCCGACTGGCAGGCGGTGACGCAGGCGTTGCAGCCGATGCAGGCGTCGAGGTCGATCACCATGCCCCAGGCGCGCTCGTCGCGGAACCGCCCCTCCGGCGAGGTCGCGGCCGGCGGGTAGAGCGAGGCCGGGGTCGCGGCCTCGGGCTGGCGCGCGCCGGGAGCCTGGACCCGCACGAAGGCGTGCCCCTCCATCGTGCCGTGGTTCTGGGTCGTGGCGAGAGTCGCGTCGCGCCGCCCGGTCCGGGCCAGGGTCGCGGGGCCGGCGGCCCCGAGGAGGGGGGCGGCGTCGTAGCCGAGCCCGTCCGGCAACTGCTCGGGCAGGCGCCGGCCGTAGCCGAGCGAGACCCCGACGGTGCCGTCCGCCTGCCCCGGCAGGATCCAGGCCGGCCCCTCGACCCGGCGCCCGCCCGCCGCCACCGCGACGACGTCGCCCTGCGCGATGCCCTCGCGGGCGGCGAGGGCCGGAGCGATCGTCACCGCGTTGCCCCAGACCAGCTTGGTCAGGGGCTTGGGCAGTTCCTGCAGCCACGCGAGATGGGCGAATCGCCCGTCGCGGATCGTCGGGTCGGGCCGCACCACCAGTTCGAGCCCCTCCCCGGCCGGGCCCGACGCCACCGTCGGCACAGCCGGCTCCGGCACCGGCTCGGGCGCGAAGGCGGTGTCGGCGACGAAGCCGGCGCGAAGGGCCTCGTCGAAGCGGGCGCGAAAGACCGCGTCGTCCTCGCCCTCCCGGCGCCACTGCGCCTCCAGCAGGCCGCGCCCGTCCTTGACCGGGGCGTCGGCGAGGATCGCCAGGATCTCCGGGACCGAGCGGCCGTCGTAGAGCGGCGCCACGGTCGGCTGGATCAGGGTCGCGGTGCCGTCGAGGGAGCGGGCGTCGCCCCAGGCTTCGAGGGGATGGGCGAGGGGCAGGTTCCAGTCGCAGTGGAACGCGGTCTCGTCCTGGTAGAGGCCGGCATGGATCTTGAGGCCGACCCGGGCCAGCCCGGCGGCGAAGTCGAGGGCGCCGGGCGCGTCGTAGACCGGGTTGCAGTCGAGCATGACGAGGATCGCGACCTCGCCCCGCGCCATCGCCTCGGCGAGGGCGGCGAGCGGCTCGGGGTCGAGGACCGGCACCGGCGCGGTGTGGAACACCGCCTCGCTGCGGGTCGCGACGTTGAGGCGATGCACCAGCGCGTGCAGGGCCGGCCCCTGCCCGGCCCCGGTCACCGCGACGGCGCCGTCGCGCAAGGCCGCCAGCGCCGCTTCGCGCCACGCCGCGAGCGGCCCCTCGGTCACCGCGGCCGTGCCGCCGCCGATCTCGGCGAGGAGGTCGCGGGCGAGGCGGTCGAGGTCGGCGGAGGTCGCCGGCACCGCGCGGTCGGCCTTGGCGGCGGTGAGGCCCGGCACCGGGCCGGCATGGAGCAGGGGCAGTCGCCCGCCGGCGGCCCGGCGGGCCTCGATCCAGTCGCGCGACAGCCCGACCTGACCCGGGCCGGGATCGAGGAGGTCGCCGTCGAGGGAGACGATTCCGCGCGCGCTCCGCAAGCGCCAACGGGTCTCCAGCGGCCGGTCGAAGGCGAGGCGGGTGCCCGCGTACAAAGCCGCGCGCCCGGCCGGGTCGTCGACGTGCCAGCGCATCGCCGGGAAATCCCGGCGCATCGCGGCGACCTGCGCGGCGAGGGAGGGCGAGGTCACCGGCCCGGTGAGGAGGTGCAGGCCGCGCCCGCCCTCCCTGGCGCGCAACGCCGCGAAGCGCGCCATCATCGCGGCGCGAAAACCCTGCCAGGAACTCGGCCGGCCGAGATGCTGCGGCGTCTGGAGCCGGAACGGATCGTAGAGGCCGAGCACCGAGGCTTGCCCGAAGGCGTCGGTGCCGCCGCGGCTCCACGGATGCTCGGGATTGCCCTCGATCTTCAGCGGGCGGCCGTCGCGGGTGGTGACCAGGATGCCGTTGGCGAAGCCGTCGACCAGGGCCGCCGAGGCGTAGGCGAGAGGCGCGCCCGGAACGATCCGCTCGGGCTGGCGGACGTAGGGCACCTCCCGGTCGCGCCCGTCCGCCCCGCAGGCGGTCAGCCCGGCCATGGCGAAGGAGGCCGCCATCGCCTTGAGGAAGCCGCGCCGGTCGGGCGCGGCGGCGAGCCGGCTCGCCGCCGGGAACTCGCCGTCGAGGAAGGCGCGGAACTCGGCCGAATCCGCCACCGCGTCGAGGCTGCGCCAGAAGGCGGGCCCGTCGCCGGAATCGAGCCGCGCGCGCAGGACGCTCAGCGGTGGCAGATCGCGCATTCGGTCAGCCTCTCGCCGCCACGGATATGGTACTGGCGCACCAGCTCGGGCCCGATCTCGGCCTGGTTGGCCGGCGGGGTCCAGGTCATGTCGAGGATCCTGTCCTTCGGCCGGACGTACTTCTCCGGGTTGCGGTGGCAATCGAGGCAGAAGCTCATCTCGAAGGCGTTGGCCCGGTAGGTGAGCTGCATGTCGGTGACGGCGCCGTGACAGGTCGAGCAGCCGATCCCGTTCCCGACATGGACGGCGTGGTTGTAGTAGACGTAGCCCGGCAGCTTGTTCAGGCGCTGCCAGCGCAGGGGCTCGTCCCTGGCGAGGCTCGCCCGCACCGGCTCCAGCATCGCGGAGCCGGACCAGATCTGCGAATGGCAGGTCATGCAGGTGTGGGTCGGCGGCAGGCCGGCGGTAGCCTGGGTCTCGACGGTGGTGTGGCAGTAGCGGCAATCGATGCCGAGTTCGCCCGAATGGTGCTTGTGGCTGAACGGCACCGGCTGTTCGAGCGCGACGCCGACCCCGGTGACGTAGGACGAGCGCACCAGCCCGGCCCCGACCACCGGCAGGGCCGCGAGGCAGAACACGCCGGTGGCGATGGCGAGGCGGAACAGGGCGTCGGCCCCGGGCGCGAAGAGCTGGCGCACGGGATCAGGCCGGGTGGGATCGCATGGATTCTCCGCTCCGCCGGGCTGTCGCGTCCGTCACGCCGCCGACCCCCAATCGAGAATGGTGCGAGGGTATCTGGCGCGGTGGCGGCCGGGGGCCAGGGGCGGGTGGGGGATCGTCTCCGCGGCGCCGGTTGCGTTCTGCAGTGTCGCTTGCGTATTGACGGTGTCCCCGGGTGCGCAGACGATCTGGCCATGGCGCAGCCTACATCCTGTCCTCCGGCGCAGTTCGGCTCCGTCGTCGTGAAGTCGCCTGCCGGCGATGCCGGGAGCGGTGTCGCCCATGACGATGGGAATCAGCTCAGCGGGTCCGCCGACGAAGTCGACGGGTCGCAGCAACCGTATCGGCTCGTGCTCGACCCTGAACTCTATGCCTCATTCGTCGGAATGCTCGACACCCCCCCGGCACCAGGACCGAGACTGCGCGCCCTGGCGCAGCGAGTTCCGACCTGGAAGACCTGACGCACGGGCCTCGTCGAGGACAGGCGCGCCTACCGACCATCCTCCAGGATCATCGCCGCGCCCTTCTCCGCCAGCATCACGGTCGGCGAGTTGGTGTTGCCCGAGGTGATCCGCGGCATCGCCGAGGCGTCGACGACCCGCAGACCCCGCACGCCGCGCACCCGCAGGCGGGCGTCCAGCACCGCGCCGGTCTCGTGGTCCGGGCCCATCCGGGCGGTGCCGACCGGATGGAAGATCGTGGTGCCGAGGTCGCCCGCCGCCTTGAGCAGGTCGGCGTCGCTGGCGAGGTGCGGCCCCGGCGAGTGCTCCTCCGGCCGGTAGCGGGCGAGCGGGGCCTGGGCGACGATGCGGCGGGTGAGCTTCAGGGCGTCGACCGCGACCCGGCGGTCCTCCTCGGTCGCGAGGTAGTTCGGCCGGATCGCCGGCGGCGCCAGCGGATCGGGACTCGCCGCGTGGATGCTGCCGCGGCTCGACGGGCGCAGGTTGCACACGCTCGCCGTGAAGGCGCCGAACCGGTGCAGCCCCTCGCCCCACTTGTCGAGGGAGAGCGGCTGGAAGTGGTATTGCAGGTTGGCCGTCGCGTAGTCGGGCGACGACCGGGTGAACAGCCCGACTTGGCTCGGCGCCATGGTCAGGGGCCCGGTGCGGAACAGCGCGTACTCCACCCCCATCCAGCCGCGCTTGATGAGGTTGGCGTAGGTGAGGTTCAGCGTCGGCACCCCCGTCACCTTGTAGACCGGGCGGATCTGGAGGTGGTCCTGCAGGTTCTCGCCGACGCCGGGCGCGTGGTGCGCCACCGCGATCCCGAGGGCGCGCAGGCGCTCGCCGTCGCCGATGCCCGACAGTTCGAGGATCTTCGGGGACGCCACCGCCCCGGACGACAGCACCACCTCCGCGTCCGCCCGGGCGACGTAGCGACGCGCGCCGCGGGAGAACACCACCCCGGCGGCGCGCCCGTCCTCGATCAGGACCCGCTCGACGTGGATCCCGGTCTCCAGCCGCAGGTTCGGGCGGTCGAGGGCGGGCCTGAGGAAGCCGCGGGCCGCGCTCCAGCGCCGGCCCCGGCGCTGGTTGACCTGGAAGTACGACGAGCCCTCGTTGTCGCCGGTGTTGAAGTCCGGGATCTTGCGGATGCCGAGCGCCTCGGCGGCGTCGCGGATGGCGTCGAGGATCGCCCAGCGGATCCGCGGCGGCTCGACCCGCCACTCGCCGCCGGAGCGGTGGAAGGCGTTCGGCGGCGCGATGTGGTCCTCGTGCTTGAGGAAGTAGGGCAGCACGTCGTCCCAGCCCCAGCCGTCGAGGCCGAGCTGGCGCCAGCCGTCGTAGTCGGCCGCCTGCCCTCGCATGTAGATCATCGCGTTGATCGCCGAGGAGCCGCCGACCACCCGGCCGCGGGGATAGGCGAGGGAGCGCCCGTTCAGCCCGGCCTCGGCCTCGGTGGTGAACAGCCAGTCGGCGCGCTTGTTGCCGATGGCGAACAGGTAGCCGGCCGGGATGTGGAACCAGATCCAGTTGTCGCGCCCGCCCGCCTCCAGCACCAGCACCTTGCGGCGCGGATCGGCCGAGAGGCGGTTGGCCAGCACGCAGCCGGCGGAGCCCGCCCCCACCACGATGTAGTCGTAGCTCCCGAACGCTTCCGCTGCCTCGGCCTCGACCGCCATGGATCCTCCCTGCCGCGTCGCGGCTCCTTCGTTGTGTGCCGGTGTAGCGCATGCGGTGGCCACCGATGCAACCCTCCCGGGCGCCGGCTCAGGGGCCCCCTGCCGGAGGGACCCGGGCGAGGCCCTTCTTCACGACCGTCGGCACCGCGCGCGACGAGCGTTTCGCCCTCATGACGCTGGTGCGATGCGAGCGTGATCCGGTCATCGCGCGCCGGACGCCCGTCGAGAGGACCTGAAATTGCTTTCAACCGGCGCCTCAATCGAGAATTGCCTCTCCCGGCACGCACATTCATTTTAAAGAAGCGATCCGATCGAACCATTCATTTAGGGAAGGAAGCGTATTCAGTCCCCGGGGCAGCGATAGGACGACCAGAAATGAAGATCAGGATCGGCGGCAAGCTCGCGGCGACTTCTCTGCTGACGGCTTCGCTCGTGGCAGGCATCGTCTGGAACCAATGGTCGGCCAACCGGCGCATCCTGGAGGCGACGGGAGCCGTCGGACGCGAGCAGACCATCCTCGACGGCATCACCTTCGCGCAGATCGCGCTCGGGCAGATGCAGTCCAACGTCAAGACCGTCACCTACACGCAGAATGCCCAGGAGGCGGCCGCGGCCGTCGAGGCGATCCGGAAGGCCGCCGCCGAGGCCGGCGCGGCGCTCAAGCAGCCGATCGCGATCGCCCTCAAGCCCGACGTTCTCGTCCAGACGCGCGACGCCCTCGACCGGTATGCCAGGACCGCCGAGACGTTCTCCCGGACCGGCCGCGCCGACCTGCGCGGCGAGCGGGTCGACGTCGCCCAGGCCGCGGCCCTGCGCCAGGACCTCGGTGCCATCGCCACCGCCGCCGACCAGGTCATCGGCGAATCGGTCAAGAACGCGAAGTTCTTCACCGGCCAGGCGGTCGAGGCCGTGCGCGGCGAGATCGCATCGGCCTCGGCGTTCGGTCTCGCCAGCGGCGCGGCGACGCTGCTCGTCCTCCTGGGCACGGCCCTGTTCCTGATGCTCAACATCGCCAGGCCGGTGCGGCGGATCGGCCAGGTCCTGTACGCCCTCGCCGAGGGACGGACCGAGATCGAGATTCCCTATGCCGACCGCGGCGACGAGATCGGCGACAACGCCCGGGCCGCACAGACCTTCAGGACCAACCTGCTGCAGATGCGAGACCTCGAGGCCAGCACCGCCGAGACCCGGGCCGCGGCCGAGGTCCAGCGCAGGGAAGCGATGCGCGATCTGGCAGACCGCTTCGAGGCCGCCATCGGCGGAATCGTGGGTCAGGTCTCGTCGGCCGCCACCGAGCTGCAGGCGACGTCGGAGACCATGACCGCGACGGCGACCGAGGCGGCGAGCCAGTCGACCACGGTGTCGGCGGCGGCGGATCAGGCCGCCTCGAACGTCGGCACCGTCGCGGCGGCCGCCGAGCAGCTCGGGACCTCGGTGCAGGAGATCGGCCGGCAGGTCGACGGATCGGCCGGCCTCGCCAAGGCCGCCGTCGGCGAGGCGGCGCAGACCGCCGCCCTGGTGCAGCACCTGAGCACCGCCGCCGGCCGGATCGGCGACGTGGTCGGCATGATCAACACGCTGGCCAGCCAGACCAACCTGCTCGCGCTGAACGCGACGATCGAGGCGGCCCGCGCCGGCGAGGCGGGCCGCGGCTTCGCCGTCGTCGCCGCCGAGGTCAAGGAGCTCGCGACCCAGACCGCCAAGGCCACCGACGAGATCGGGTCGCAGATCGGCCAGATCCAGGGGGCCACCCACGAGGCCGTGAAGGCGATCAGCGGGATCACCGGCCGCATCAACGAGATCAGCGAGGTGTCGGCCTCGATCGCGGCGGCGGTGGAGCAGCAGGGCGCGGCGACGCGGGAGATCGTGCGCAACGTCGCCCAGGCGGCGACCGGCGCCAACGAGGTGACGAGCAACATCGCCGGCGTGGCCCGCGCCTCCGAGGAGACCGGCGCCGCCGCCAGCCAGGTGCTCTCGTCCGCCTCGGAACTGTCGCGGCAGTCGGAGCGCCTCAGCGCCGAGGTCACCCGCTTCCTCACCACGGTGCGGGCGGCCTGAGCTCCCCCGTGGACACCCCGCCGAGCCTGCGGCTATGCTTCCCCCCGGCCCACGGGCCGGGGGAGACCGACCGCATGAGAACGCCGTTCCTCGCGAGCGTGGTCGTGCCGCTCCTCCTGGCCGCTCCGGCTGCCGTCGCCGCAACGCCCTGCGCCGAGCTGACCCGGATCCGGATCGAGGCGACGAACCTCCTCTCCGCCGCGGAGGTGCCGGCCTCCGGCGACCTGCCGGCCCATTGCCGGGTGCTCGGCACCGTCCGCCCGGCGATCAGCTTCGAGCTGCGCCTGCCGCTGGAAGACTGGAACGGCAAGCTCTACGCCACCGGCTGCGGCGGCTTCTGCGGCACCCTCGACTCGGACCGGCCCGGCTTCACCAACGCGATGAATTACGGCCTGCGCCGCCGCTACGCCGCGGTGACGATGGATTCCGGCCATTGGGGCACGAGTTCGGTCGACGGGCGCTGGGCGGCGAGCGACCTCGTCGCCCGGATGGATTGGGGCCAGCGCGCCGTCACCGAGACCGCGCGGGTCGCGAAGGTGCTGGTGAAGGGCTTCTACGGCCGGCCCGAGGGCAAGGCGTACTTCGCCGGCTGCTCCACCGGCGGCCGGATGGCCGCGATGGAGGCGCTGAAGTATCCGGGCGACTTCGACGGCATCGTCGCGGGGGCGCCGGCCCTCGACTATACCGGCCTCGTCGCCACCGCCTTCGCCTGGACCGCCAAGGCGAATCTCGCGCCCGACGGGCAGCCGATCCTGTCGAGCGCGAAGGTCAAGCGCGTCGCCGAGGCGGTCGCCGCCGCCTGCGCCCGGCCGGAGGACAAGCCGTTCGGCCTCGTCGCCGACCCGGCCCGGTGCGGGTTCAAGCCCGCCTCCCTGCGCTGCACCGGGCCCGACGGACCGGACTGCCTGACCGAGGCGCAGGCCGGCGTCCTCGACAAGTGGTATGCCGGGCCGAGCGACAGGACGGGCCGGCCGCTCTATCCCGGTGGCATACCGCTCGGCTCCGAGGTGCACTGGCCGCGCTGGCTCACCGGCCTCGGCAACGCGCCGCCGGTGCTGCCGCTCTTCGCCCGCGACTTCCTGCGCTACATGGCGTTCTGGCCCGCCGCCGGCCCGGCCTACCGGGTCGCCGACTACGACCTCGATGCCGACCCGCCGCGGCTCGCGCCCCAGGCCGAGACCTACAACGCCGCGACCTACGACCCGGCCGCCGGGACCGTGCGGCTCGCCGGCGACCTCGGGGCGTTCCGCCGGGCCGGCGGCAAGCTCGTCCTGTATCATGGGCTCGCCGACCCCCTCGTCACGCCCGGCATGACGGTGGCGTTCCACGACGCCCTCGCCCGGCAGGCCGGCGGACAGGCCGCGCTCGCCGGGACCGCGCGGCTGTTCCTGGTGCCGGGGATGGACCATTGCGGCATCGGCACCGACGGCCCGGGCATCGCCGACACCGGCATCGACCCGCTGACCGCGCTGGAGCGCTGGGTCGAGGCCGGCGAGGCGCCCGAGCGGCTGGTCGCCACCAAGACCGGCGGACCGAACGGCCCGGTGCTGTGGTCGCGGCCGGTCTGCGCCCACCCGCAGGTCGCCCGCTACGACGGCAGCGGCGACCCGGCGAAGGCCGAGAGCTTCGCCTGCGCGGCGCCGTGAGATCCGGGACAGCCATGCCGCACCACGACGAGCCGTCGTTCAGGAAGGACACCCGCGCCTACCTGCGCTTCGCCAAGGGCTACTGTCCGCTCGCCAAGGCGGACCTGAAGCTCAAGGCGCACAAGATGGCGCTGGCGCCGTTCCCGTTCCTGCGCGGCAGCTTCTACCGCTGGCCGCACCAGTTCGCCGTGGTGGCCGACGAGGTGCGGAGGGCACCGCGGCTGCTCTGTGTCGGCGACATCCACCTGGAGAACTTCGGGACCTGGCGCGACGCCGACGGGCGGCTGGCCTGGGGCGTCAACGACTTCGACGAGGCGACGACGCTGCCCTTCACCAGCGACCTCGTCCGCCTCGCGGTCAGCGCCGCCCTGGAGGTCCACCGGGCGCCGGGCTTCCGTCTCGGCGCCGCCGAATGCGCCGACACCCTGCTCGAAGGCTACGTCGCCCACCTCAAGTTCGGGCCCGACCCGTTCATCCTGGAGGATCGCCACGGCTGGCTGCGCGACCTCGCCACCGCGGACGGCGCCGAGGCGCGGGCGTTCTGGCGCAAGCTGCTCGCCCAGGAGGCGGTCGCCGAGACCGAGCTGCCGGAGGAGCCCCGCACCCTGCTGCGCGGCGCCCTGCCGGAGGGAACCCGCGGCGTGCGGTTCTTCCGCCGGGTCGCCGGGCTCGGCAGCCTCGGGCGCCCGCGCTTCGTCGCGGTCGGCGAATGGTGCGGCGGGCTCACCGCCCGGGAGGTCAAGGCGGCGGTGCCGTCCGCGGTGCACATGCATGAGGACGGCCGGCGCGACCCCACCGCCGAGGGCCGCCGCCTCGTCGCCGCCGCCTGTCGCGCCCCCGACCCGGCCCTGGTGCTGCGCGGCGACTGGGTGCTGCGCCGGCTGTCGCCGGAGGCGCGCAAGGTCGAGATCGAGGAGATCGAGCACGCTCCCGACCAGCGCCACCTGCTCCACGCCATGGGCCGGGAACTCGCCAACGTGCATCTCGGCTCGGCCGGCGGCGCCGGCCCGCTGCGCGGCTTCCTCGATACCCTGCCCGACCACTGGCTGCGCCACGCCGCCGCCCTCGCGGCCGAGCGCGTGCGGGAGGATCACGACGCCCTGCGCCGGCACCTGGCGAAGAAGGCGCAGGCGTAGCCGCCGGCCGCGCCGCGCCCGCGAAAACGACGGGGTCCGGACAATTTTAGCGTCCGGCGTATCCTCCGGGACAGGCCGAAGCTCCTAGCCTCCGGACGCTCGCCCTGCGAGCACGGCCGGTGGCGGCCACGAGGCGAGGCGCAGCGCACGATGTCGGACATCCTCTTCACCCTGCAGGATCCGGACGACGACGAGGCGGCCGACCGGCTCGCCAAATTCTCGCGCCTGCAGACCCGGATGCAGGCCAGCGGCGCCGTCGCCGGCGACGCCGACCGGATGACCGTGCTCGTCGCCCAGTTGCTGCGGGCCGACATCGCCATCGCGCCTCGGGATTCCGACCAGCCGGTGCCGCTCGATCCCCGGGCGCTGCTGACCGGGCAGCTCACGATCGAGTCCGGCTCCGCCCCCGCCTACCGCCTCACCGGTGCCGTCACCGAGGGCACCGCCACCGGCACGGAGGCCGGCGACACGCTGCTCGGGGCGCCCGGCGACGACCGCCTCGTGGCCGGCGCCGGGGACGACCGGGCGTTCGGCCGCGACGGCAACGACGAGATCCTCGGCGGCGACGGCGCCGACCTGCTGTTCGGCGAGGCCGGGGACGACACCCTTTCGGGCGGTGCGGGCAACGACTTCCTGTCCGGCGGCGACGGTCACGACCGCCTCGCAGGCGACGGCGGCGACGACATCCTCGACGGCCGCGAGGGCAACGACACCCTCTCGGGCGGCGAGGGCGGCGACGACCTCTCGGGCGGGGCCGGCGACGACATCCTGGACGGCGGCGCCGGGACCGACCTGCTGTTCGGCAATGCCGGCGACGACATCATCACCGGGGGCGGCGGCGCGGACATCTTCGGATTCGGGGCCGGCGACGGCGCCGACTGGATCCTCGACTTCGAGGCCGACGACGTGATCGCGTTCAACAACGGCGCCTTCGCGGATTTCGCCGGCGTGATGGCGGCGAGCCGGCAGGACGGTGCCGACGTGGTGATCGCCTACGGCGACGGCGACACGCTGCATCTCCTCAACGTCACGCTGTCGTCCCTCACCGCGGCGCAGTTCAGCTTCACCTGAGCGGCCGGAGCGCCGGCCACGGGGCCTTGCCGGGGCCGGCCCGGCCCGCGACGATGCGGGGCACCCGGAGGCCTCCCTTGAGCGAACCCCACGCCATCACCCCCGACGACGTGGCCCGCGCCGCCGGGCGCATCCGCGGCCACGTCCTGCGCACGCCGCTGGTGCCGGCGCCGCGGCTGTCGGAACTCACCGGCGCCCGGGTGCTGGTGAAGCACGAGAACATGCAGGCCACCGGCGCCTTCAAGGAGCGCGGGGCCGTCAACCGCCTGAGCCAGCTCGCGCCCGACGAGCGCCGCCGCGGCGTGGTGGCGATGTCGGCGGGCAACCACGCCCAGGGCGTCGCCTACCACGCCGGCCGGATGGGCATTCCGGCCACCATCGTGATGCCGGCGACGACGCCGCTGGTGAAGGTCGAGAACACCCGCGCCCACGGCGCCACCGTGCTGCTCGAGGGCGATACCCTGGTCGAGGCCGCCGCCCTCGTCGCCGCGCTGGTCGAGCGCGACGGCCTCGTCCTCGTCCATCCCTACGACGACCCTGCCGTGATGGCCGGCCAGGGCACGATCGCCCTGGAGATGCTGGCCGACGCCCCCGACCTCGACGCCGTGGTGGTGCCGATCGGCGGCGGCGGCCTGATGGCCGGCATCGCCACCGCGGCCTCGGTCCGGCCGGACCTCGACCTCTACGGCGTCCAGGCGGCGCTCTACCCGTCCTTCCTCAACGCCCTCGACGGCGGCGACCGGCCGATCGGCGGACCGACCCTGGCCGAGGGCATCGCGGTCAAGACGGTCGGACGGCTGACGCTGCCGATCATCCGCGACCGGGTGCGCGAGATCGTCCTGGTCGACGAGCCTCAGATCGAGCGGGCGGTGCACGACTACGCGACGCTCCAGCGCAGCCTCGCCGAGGGGGCGGGCGCCGCCGGCCTCGCGGCGCTCCTCGCCCGGCCGGACCTGTTCGCCGGGCGCACGGTCGGGCTGGTCCTGTGCGGCGGCAACATCGACGCGCGGCTCCTCGCCTCGGTGATGGTGCGCGAACTGGAGCGGGCCGACCGCATCGTCTCGTTCCGGATGACCGCGAGCGACCGCCCGGGGGTGCTCGGCCGCGTCGCCGGCCGGCTCGGCGAACTCGGCGCCAACATCCTCGAAGTGTCGCACGGGCGGCTCCACCTCGACGTGCCGGCCAAGAGCGTGTCGATCGACGTCACCATCGAGACCCGCGGCCCCGGCCACACCGCCGAGATCCTGGACACGCTCGCCGCGGAGGGCCTGCATCCGCGGCGGATCGGACCGCTCGGGGCGGGGGCGACGCAAGGGTGAGCGGAGCGCCCAAGGCCTTTACTTACTTTAGGTCAAGGATTGACCTTGCAGCCGGAGCCGTGCTGGGTTGGCGGGATCTACGACCGGGCATCCCGCAGGCAGGTCGAAGCCGGGTTCGGGGGGTGGGACCGCCACGCGAATGCCGCCGACCTGGATAGCCGCCCCCGATGAGACTTACAGGTTCGGCACGATCCCACCGATCTCACACCGTTTCGATCCGCTTCTATGCTGTCCCGGCGGCGAGATCCGTCTGGAGGTAGGCAACATCGCATGGGGGTTCGCCCACCTGTCCACGGAGGAAAGGCGAGCCCGCACGGGCGGCCAGGACATCGTCCGCTACGTCTACGGCATCACCAGCAGCTACCACGAGATCTGGGTCCAGTCGGGTCGGGGATCGCTGCTGCTGAAGCAGTTGCAGGGGGGCCAGCGTGCCGCGGTCGTCTCATTGACGCTCCGTGACGGCTACTACTCGGTCCTCACGGCGTTCCCGACGCCCCGAGCCCTGAATCACCGCCGCCGCCGTGAGGTCCGCATCTGGTCACGTGAGGCGTGAGATGGTGGCAGCCGACCGGGGTGGGCGGGAACGGACCCCGCCGCCGACCTGCGCTGCCGGCCATCTTTCCTCCACCGGATGATCCCGCAAGGGGAGCGCAGCATCCGATGTTGAGCGATCGTGCAGCACCCGACGGTGGCTGCCACCATGTCAAGAATACCATGCACGTGAAGTCCTGCAAACGGCGACGAGCGAAGTCTCGCGACGCGTCCGTGACCCGGCCGGGGCAGCCGTGCGGAGGGCCGGGGCGCGTCCCGTCCTCGAACCGTTCCGCTCGCCCTTGGAACCCCCGGCCCCAGGGGCCACCTACGGTCCGGATACCGATGGCGGAGCGAGCGATGGCCGAATCCTGGCAGGGCAATTCCCGGTGGCAGAACCCGTCCTGGCAGGGGGCGGCCCCTCCGCCGATGGCCGGAGGGTGGCCGCCGCCGGTGCTGGTGCGCCACGGCGGGCTGAACCGGCGCTTCCTCGCCTATCTCCTCGACATCGTGTTCATCTTCGGGTTCTCGTGCCTGCTCGGGCTCGCGATCTCGCTGCTCGGCGTCATCACCTTCGGCCTCGGCTGGGCGCTCTACGCGATCCTGCCGGCGAGCGGCATCCTGTACAGCGCCGTCACGCTGGGCGGGTCGCGCCAGAGCACGATCGGCATGCGGATGCTCGGGATGCGGGGCGTCCGGGCGGAGGACGGCGGCCCGGTCGACTGGATCACCGCCGGGGTGCACGCCCTGCTGTTCTACGTCGCGGTCTCGACCTTCCTGCTGTGGCTGCTCGACATCGGCATCGGCGCCGTGCGGGCCGACCGGCGCATGGGCCACGACCTGCTGGTCGGGCTGGCGATCGTCCACGACGCGTGAGCGGCGGTTGAGGACTCGCCGCGCCGGCTCGCGTCCCCGTTGAGCCGGCAGGCGGGGGTGCTATCTTCGTCTTCCCGCGGTGCGTGCAGCCGCGTTTGCGAGCGACCCCGGACGTGACCAGCCACCCGCGCGACGCACCCCAGTTCTACCTCACGGCGCCCTCCGCCTGCCCCTACCTGCCGGGCGAGCAGGAGCGGAAGGTGTTCACCCACCTCGTCGGACGCCGGGCCCGCGACCTCAACGAGATCCTGACCCAGGGCGGCTTCCGCCGCTCGCAGACCATCGCCTATCGGCCGGCCTGCGAGACCTGCCGCGCCTGCATCTCGATCCGCGTCGTCGTCGACGACTTCGGGCCCGGCTCGGGCCAGCGGCGGGTGGTGCGGCGCAACCGCGACCTCGTCGGGCAGGTGCAGCCGAACCGCCCCTCGGCCGAGCAGTACTCGCTGTTCCGCCGCTACCTCGACGCCCGCCACGGCGACGGCGGCATGGTCGACATGACGGTGCTCGACTACGCGATGATGGTCGAGGACAGCCACGTCGAGACCCATCTCGTCACCTATCGCCGGCGCGGGCCCGACACCGCGATCAACGGCCGCGGCGTCGGCACGCCGGTCGCGGTCTGCCTCACCGACGTGCTCTCGGACGGGCTGTCGATGGTCTACTCGTTCTACGAGCCGGCGGAGGCGGAGCGGTCGCTCGGCACCTACATGATCCTCGACCACATCGAGCGCGCCCGCTCGCTGGGCCTGCCCTACCTCTATCTCGGCTACTGGGTCGAGGGCTCGCGCAAGATGGACTACAAGGCGAAGTTCATGCCCCAGGAGCGCCTGATGTCCCAGGGCTGGGTCCGGGTCGAGCCGGCGGCCTGACCCGCCTGGCTCAGCCGGCCCGCCGCGCGAACCCGGCGAGCGAGGGCGCGAGGGCGACCCGGTCGCGGCCCTCGCGCTTGGCCCGGTAGAGCGCCGCGTCGGCCGCCGCCACCAGGAGGGCGGGCGCGCTGGCGGGCCCGGGCAGAGCCGCGGCCACGCCGACGCTGACCGAGACCCGGCCCGAGGCCGGCCCGTGGGCGTGGGGCCGGTCGAGCCGTGCCACCGCCTCGCGCGCCGCCTCCGCGACGCGCCGCGCCTCCTCGGCCGTGGCGCCGGGCAGCAGCAGGGCGAACTCCTCGCCGCCGTACCGGGCCGCGAGGTCGCCCCCACGCCGCACCGCGCCCGCCAGGGCGCCCGCGACCGCGGCGAGGCAGGCGTCGCCCTCGGGATGGCCGTAGGCGTCGTTGAACGCCTTGAAGTGGTCGATGTCGACGAGCAGCAGCGAGACCGGGGCGCCCGAGCGGGCGGCGCGGCGCCATTCCCGTTCCAGCGCGGCGTCGAGGCTGCGGCGGTTGGCGAGGCCGGTGAGGCCGTCGGTCGTCGCCATCGCCTGCAACCGCGCCTCGACCGCCTCCTGGCGCCGGATCAGGCGGACGAGCCAGGCACCGAGCCCGCCGACGAGCAGGGAGCCGAGCCCCGCCGCGCCGAGGCGGGCCAGGGTGTCGCGGCGCCACGGCGCCAGCGCTTCCTCCCGCGCCGCCGCCACGACGACCACCAGCGGCGCGTGCGCGGCCCCCGCGTAGCCGCCCAGCCGCTCGACGCCGTCGAGAGTCGAGACGAAGGCGTAGGTGCCGGTCGGTGCCTCGGGCAGGTGCCGGTGCAGGATGGCGCCGAGGCCGGAATCGCCGCCGATCCGGCTCTCGTCGACGGGCTGCCGCGACAGCAGGGTGGCGTCCTCGCCGAGAAGGGTGATCGACCCCTTCGCACCGATCTGGAACGGGGCGTAGGTGTCCGAGAAGTAGCTCGCGGCCAGCGTCACCAGCGCGACCCCGGCGAAGCTGCCGTCCGGGGCGTCGATCCGGCGGGAGACCGGGATGATCCAGTGGCCGCGCGACCGGCTGCGCACCGGCTGGCCGACCGCGACCGCGGGGCTCGGATCGGCCTTGTGGCGCCGGAAGTAGTCGCGGTCGCCGTTGTTGGCGTTGGCCGGCGAGGCCGGTGCCGAGCTGGCCATCCAGCGGCCCTCGGCGTCGAACAGGAACAGGCCGCCGAGGCGCGGCATGGTCGCGACCGCGGAGACCATCAGCCGGGTCAGGCGCTCGCGGTCGCCCATGCCGTCGGCCTCGACGCGCTCGACGAGGTCGCCGAGGGCGAGCCCGGCGATCCCGACGGTGTCGTCGGCGTGCTGGGCGAGGGAGCGCGCGAGCGTCAGCGTCGTCTCCTCGATCCGCCGGATCTCGGTGTCGCGCTCGCTCCAGGCCCGCCAGACCTCGAGTCCGAAGAAGCTGCAGCAGAGCGCACACACGAAGATGGCCGCCCAGAGTGCGAGCGAACGCCGCAACCGTCTGTCCCCCACCACTCCGCGATCCGACGCCGTTCCGTCGATCGCCGCGCCTCCGGAACCGGAATGTCGCGGCCAGAGATGAATTTCTCGCCAAGACCACGCCGAGAAGGCCACCGATCGTCTGTCCGGCCGGAGCCGGCGGCACGACGGGCTGTCCGTCGCCGGTTGTCGCCAGAGGGGGGCGTCGCTACCTAACCCCTTGCGCGACCGGCCGGGCCGGCGCGCAGGCGCCCGGGCGCGCACGGATTTCCCACCGCCGGCGCGGCCTGCGCCCCGGCGGGCCAATGCTGAGGGGTATCGACGGTGAAGGACGCGGAGACCGACCTCCTGAAGCTCGCGGCCCTCGATGCGGACGACCTCGCGGTCATCTCGGCGCACCTGCAGGACGCGCTGCTGCGGGCCGGCGACCTCGCCTACCTGCCGAAGGAACGCCGCTTCGCCCTGGTGGCGCGCCGCTTCGACTGGGCGGCGCCCGACGGCGTGCCGCCGCGGCGCCGGCTGACCGGGCTGCATTTCGAGCGCGTGCTCGGCGTGCGCGCCCGGGGCGTGCCGCGCGACGCGCACGACACCGTGCTGTCGCTGCTCGCCGTCACCTTCGAGCCCGGCGAGGCGCCGTCGGGCAGCGCGACCCTCGTCTTCGCCGGCGGCGCCGCGATCCGCCTCGACCTCGAATGCATCGAGGCGGCGATGCGCGACCTCGGCCCGGTCTGGCAGGCCGAGAGCCGGCCGAGCCACGCCGCCGGGGACGCGCTCCCCCTCGACGCCGCCTGAAATCTCTGCCAGTGGCGGCCCGGCCGACCGCCAGGACCGCGCCGAGACCCTTCCAGGACCCCCCGATGCTGCGCCTCGATTCCCGCGATCCCGATTTCGGGCCGAGTTTTGCCCGCCTGCTCGCGGTCAAGCGCGAGGTGGCCGAGGACGTCGACGAGGCGGTCCGGGCGATCATCGCCGAGGTGGTGGCGCGCGGCGACGACGCTCTGGTCGACTACAGCCGCCGCTTCGACGGCCACGGCCCGGACTTCTCCGCCGCCTCCCTGCGGGTGAGCGAGGCGGAGATCGAGGCGGCTTTGCGCGAGGCTCCCCCCGAGGCCCTCGACGCCCTGCGGCTCGCCCGCGCGCGCATCGAGAGCTTCCACCGCGCCCAGGTGCCCGGCGACCGCCGCGAGACCGACGCGCTGGGCGTCACGCTGGGATGGCGCTGGACCGCCCTCGAATCGGTCGGCCTCTACGTGCCCGGCGGCACCGCGAGCTACCCGTCCTCGGTGCTGATGAACGCGGTGCCGGCCAAGGTCGCGGGCGTGCCGCGGATCGCCATGGTGGTGCCCACCCCCGGCGGCGTCACCAACCCGCTGGTGCTCGCCGCCGCCCGCCTCGCCGGGGTCGACGAGATCTTCCGGGTCGGCGGGGCGCAGGCGGTGGCGGCGCTCGCCTACGGCACCGCCACGGTCGCGCCGGTGGCCAAGATCGTCGGGCCGGGCAACGCCTACGTGGCGGCGGCCAAGCGCCGGGTGTTCGGGCAGGTCGGCATCGACATGATCGCCGGCCCGTCCGAGGTGCTGATCCTCGCCGACGGACACGCCAACCCGGACTGGGTCGCCGCCGACCTGCTCGCCCAGGCCGAGCACGACGCCGCCGCCCAGGCGATCCTCGTCACCGACAGCGACGCGCTGGCCGACGCGGTGGCGCGGGCGGTCGAGGGCCAGCTCGCGACCCTGCCGCGGGCCGACATCGCCCGGGCGAGCTGGCGCGACTACGGCGCGATCGTGCGGGTCGAGCGCCTCGCCGACGCGATCCCGCTGGTCGACCGGCTGGCGCCGGAGCACCTCGAGATCGAGGCCGCCGACGCCGAGGCCCTGGCGGCGCGGGTGCGCAATGCCGGCGCGATCTTCCTCGGCGCGCACACGCCCGAGGCGATCGGCGACTACGTCGGCGGCCCCAACCACGTCCTGCCGACCGCGCGCTCGGCCCGGTTCTCCTCGGGCCTCGGCGTCCTCGACTTCATGAAGCGCACGACGCTCCTGTCCTGCACTCCCGAGGCCCTGCGGGCCCTCGGCCCGGCGGCGGTCGCCCTCGGGCGGGCCGAGGGGCTCGACGGCCACGCCCGCTCGGTCGCGATCCGGCTGAATCTCTGACCTGACCCACCGTCCAGCTTGCGCTGCGGCCCGGTCTCGCTTCTCTTGGGGCGGATCTTGGGGAAGACCGGGCGCCGGCGGCCCCGCGGGAGAGTGTGACCTGATGACGAGCGACGCGCCCGATCCGCGCCAGCGGCTCGCCGCCGTGACCCTCGACGAGGAGTCGATCGGCCGCGGCAACCCGGACCAGGAGCACGAGCGCGCCATCGCGATCTACGACATCCTGGAATCCAACCGCTTCGCGGTCGCCAACCACGACGGCGGCCCCTACGCGCTCCGCCTCGGCCTCGTCGAGAACAAGCTCGCGTTCCAGATCGCCACCGAGTCCGGCGAGCCGGTGATGACGCATCTCCTGTCGCTGACGCCGTTCCGCGGCGTGATCCGCGACTACGACATGATCTGCGACAGCTACTTCAAGGCGATCCGCACCGCCTCCCCGACCCAGATCGAGGCGATCGACATGGGCCGGCGCGGCGTCCACAACGAGGCGTCGGACCTGTTGCGCCAGCGGCTCGAGGGCAAGGTCGAGATCGACCACAATACCGCCCGGCGCCTGTTCACGCTGATCTTCGCCCTGCACTGGAAAGGCTGAGGCCGGCCATGGCGGGGCCCGGCGGCGAGGCGGGGCGGCGCGTGCAGTCGGTGCTGTTCGTCTGCAACTTCAACGCCGTGCGCTCCGCCGCGGCGGAGGCGCTGGCGCGGCACTATTTCGGCCGCTCGGTCTACGTGCAGTCGGCCGGCGTCCGCGGCGGCGAGCCGGCCGACCCGTTCATGGTCGCGGCCCTCGACGAGATCGGCATCGACGGCAGCCGCCACCGCCCCCGCACCCTGGAGGAGCTGGAGGAGTGGGAGGGGCTGAACTTCGACCTGATCGTCTCGCTGTCGCCCGAGGCCCACCACGCCGCCCTCGAACTGACCCGCACCGCGGCGGCGGAGGTCGAGTACTGGCCGACCCCGGACCCGACGATCGTCCAGGGCTCGCGCGAGCAGCGCCTCGATGCCTATCGCGACGTGCGCGACGGGCTGAGCTTCCGCATCCGCCAGCGGCTGCGCTGACGCGCCGCCTCCGCGGCTGACGCAGCACCCCGCAGCAACGCGATGACGTTCCGGCTGGACGGCAACGGCGGAATCGGAAATTCTCTACTGCCCCGCTTCGCCGAATCACGATCCTGTCCGCGGAAGCGGTGGCCAAAGCAGGAGGGGACGTCATGGTTGCTCGCACTCTGCTCACCCTCGCGGCGGTCCTGACCGCCACGGTCCTGGCCGCCACGACCGCGGCCGTCGCGCAGGAGAAGGCCTGCGGCCAGTTCTGTCAGCACTGCGTGGACGAGCTCGGCATCCCGCGCGACGCGGCGGGCGCGCCCCAGTTCAAGAAGTCGCCGGTCAGCAAGGCGTCGTTCCGGGAATGCATCGCGCGCTCGGCCCCCAACGGCGGCGTTCATCACGGCGGCAACGGGAAGCGGGCGGGAGCGCGGTAGGCCGCGGAGCCGGCGAACCCAAGATCCACGAGTGCAGGATCCACGAGTTGCAGAAGGGGCGAGCGATGGCCAAAGCCTACTGGGTCGCGACGTATCGATCGGTCAGCGATCCCGACGCGCTGGCGGCCTATGCCGCGTTGAGCGGACCGGCGATCGTCGCGGCCGGCGGACGCATTCTCGTGCGCGGCTTGCCGGTGCACGTCTACGAGGAAGGGCTGACGCAGCGCACCGTCGTCATCGAGTTCGACAGCGTGGAACAGGCGAAGGCGGCGCATGACAGCGAGGCCTACCAGGAAGCGCTCGCCGCCCTGGCCGGCGGCGCCCAGCGCGACATCCGGATCGTCGAGGCCGTCCCGACCTGACCGCCGTTGTCGGAGCGTGCCGCGGGTGGCGACCGATCCGCGTCGCGCGGGAACCGACCCGTGCCTACAACCCCAGCGCCCGCCCCGCCATCACCGCGGCGAGCCCGGCCACGATCGCCGCCAGCTCGAACCGGGTCAGCGCCATCACGGCGGCGGCCGCGACGAGGCCGGCGAGGCCCGGGATGCCGGCCGAGAGACCGGTCGGCAGGGCGGTCGCGATCACGATCGAGCCCGGCAGGGCGCGCAGGCCGCGCTCGACCCGGGGCGTGAGCCGCACCCGGCTCATCAGCACCACGCCGGAGGCCCGGCACAGATAGGTGACGAGGGCGAGCATCAGGATCGCCAGCGGCGTGCCGAACGGGCCGGCGAGGAGCGCGTCGATCACCGCGGCGCCCCGTCGTCGAGGAGGAGGCCGGTGACGAGGCCGGCCACCGCGCCCGCGGCGATGAAGCCGTAGCCCGGCACCAGCCGCTGCACGATCAGGGCGGTCACCCCGGAGACGAGCCAGGGCAGGGCCGGCCGGGCGCCGCGCCACAGCGGCGCCAGCATCGCGGCGAAGAACACCGGCAGGATCATGTCGAGGCCGTAGGTCCGCGGCTGCGTCACCAGCGCCCCGGCGAAGTGGCCGGCGACCGTCGACAGGACCCAGAGCGGCCACAGGCCGAAGCCCGCCCCGAACAGCACCCCGAGGTCGCGCCCGCCCTCGGCGCGGTGGCGCACGCCGATGAGCCAGCTCGCATCGACCAGCACGAACAGGGTGAGCGCCGTGCGCCACACCGGTGCCCCGCGCATCCACGGCTGGATCGTCGCGCCCATCAGGATCATCCGGGCGTTGATGAGCGCGGTGACGGTCATCGCCGAGAGTAGCAGGCCGAGGTTCCAGGGCCGGCCCCAGACCTCGAGCGTCACCATCTGGGCGGCGCCGGCATAGACCAGCGCGCTGGTCGCGGCGGCCTCGCCGGCGGTGAGGCCGCGCTGGGCCGCCGCCGCCCCGAAGGCGGCGCCGAACACCGCGATGCTCGGCCACAGCGGCAGGCTGGCGCGCAGCCCGATCATCAGGCCGGCGCGCGTGAACGGCGCGGCGGCCGGCGGCGTTGTCTGGGGCATGGCTCCGGGAGGGCGTGACCGGACGGCGCCGTTCCTGTGCCCGGTGGCGGGGGGAGCGTCAATGCGCGCCCGAGCGGGGCGCGTTGCACCCGGCGCAACGCCCGGTGCTCAGTCCAGGACGATCGCTTGAGCGATTGTCCTGCGGTCGCCTTCAGGGCGCCGCTTGATGGCGGGCGCGGTGCGCTCTGCGCCCGAAGAGCGCCCCGCGGAGTGGGTTCGAGGGGACGAATGTCCGCTCGAACGCGTAAGCGGAGCGCAAGCCAAGTGAGCGAACGCCGGCGCCTGAGGCCAAGCGGGAACCAGGGCGATCGCTCCGAAGCGATGGCCCTGCCGCTCAGTCGAGCCGCCGGATCGCCGTGATCGCCCCGAAGCTCGTCGCCCGGATCCGGGCGGCGGCCTCCGCCAGGGGCTCGATCGCCACCGCCATGTGGTGGCCGTTGGCGTGGATGAGGCGGGTGGCGTCGAGCATCAGCCCGACATGGCCGCGCCAGAACACGAGGTCGCCGCGGGCGAGTCCCGACAGGTCGTCGCGCACCGGCACCGGCCGGCCGAGCGCCCGCTCCTGCATGTCGGCGTCGCGCGGCGCGGCGCGGCCGGCGGCGAGGAGCGCCGTCTGCACCAGCCCGGAGCAGTCGAGGCCGAGGGGGCTGCGCCCGCCCCACAGGTAGGGCACGCCGACGAACCGCTCGGCGGTGCCGGCGTGATCGGGAGCCGTCTCGGCGAGGCCGGCGAGGTGGCGGGCGAACACGTATCCGCCGTCGTCGAGGCGGGCGTAGTCGCCCTCCTGCCCCTCGACGCGGACCAGCGCCCCGAGGCCGAGAGCGGCGAGCGGCGGCCGCTTCAGGTCGGGCGCCGGGTAGACGAAGCTGCGCAGGGCGGCGAGGCGGTGCGTCGGCACCGGGTCGGGCTCGCCGAGCGCCTCCGCCGGCAGGTAGCCGACATAGCCGTCCTGGACCAATTGCGCATAGGCCCAGCCGTTCCGGACCTCGTAGACCGAGACGGCCTCCCCTTGCAGGGCCTCGGTGTCGAGGGCGGCATCCGGGCCCGGCGCCCGGCGCAGCGGCGCGACGGGGACGCGGATCCGCCGGGGCGTGGCGGCGACGTAGCGGTCGGCCGCGACCACGCCGCGGAGGCGCTCGTCGGCGAGGTCGGGACGCGCCGGCGTCAGGCGCGGGTCGCGGGCGGCGGGAGAGGCGGAGAGGTCGGTCACGGGCGCGACTCTTGCAGGCCTGCCCCGGCCCGGACAAGGCCGGTCGCAACTGGCTCGACGGGCCGGCGTCTGCGACAATCTGACCCGAGGCGGCGCGGGGGCGGCCCCGTCGGGCCATGGCGGGCGGATTCGCGAGATTTGTCCGAGGCGTAGCCGTACGACGCAGCCGCCGCGATGCAACCATCCCCGCGATTTGCGGGTTTGGCATCCGCGTGCTGCACTGCAACAATTGCTGCAGTTGCGATAAGGGGGGACGATGATGATGAACCGTTCCACGAAGAAGTCCGCCGACAAGCAGCGGGCGCTGCCGCCGATCCGGGTGCGCAAGGAGCCGCCGACCGTCGCCGAGGCGGTGACGGCGGCCCAGGACCTGTCCGACGACATCGAGCAGCAGGTCGAGATCGCCGCCGGCCTGATCGGCCTGCCGCCCGAGGAGGTGCGCCCGCACGTGCTCCAGGCCGCGCGGCCGAAGACGCTCCGCGCGCCGGAGCGGATCATCAGCTCGGGCAGCGGCCTGCGCGGTCCGCGCACCGTCGTGGTCGAGCGCAAGGTGGTGCGCCCGACCATCGAGCGCCGCACCCGCCCGATCTTCCCGTCCCGCTGACGCCGGCCGCGGCGGCGGTCAGACCCGCCGCGCGGTCACCGCGCGCGCGATCACCGCGACCGGGCCGCCGCCGTCCGGCCCCTGGTGCTCGGCGCCGCCGGACACGAACAGGTCGGTGAGGCCCGTCAGTCCGCCCAGCGCCCCGGCGACGAAGCCGCGGGCGTGGCGCGTCGCGCTGATGTCGGAATCGGTCAGCATCGTGTGCCGGTGCCCGCGGATCAGCCCGTCGGAGGACGCCTCCGCCTTGGCGAGGACCGCCGCCAGCCGCCCACGGTCGGCTTCGCGGACCCGCCCGCCCGCGAAGCCGAGGCGCTCCAGGCACTCCGCCACCGGATCGACGTCGATCCCGTCGGCCATCACCGCATGGTCGATGACCAGCGGCCCGGTCCAGTCCGGCGACATCCCCATCACGACGATCTCGTGGTCGAGCAGCTCGACCCCGGCCGAGGCGCCGCAGCGCCGGGAATACAGCGAGAGGTCGCGCCCGGCCGGGGCCGCGCCGAGAGCCTCGTCCGGCACCTCGCCGAGGGCGAGGGCGGCTCCGAGGGCGGAGGCGCCCCGCGACAGGCCCATCGACTTCAGGGTGTCGGCGGTCAGCGGCTCGGCGCCGCGGGCGCGGGCGTCGAGGATCCGCTCCGAGGTCAGGAGCGGGCATTTCACCTGCACGTAGTGCACGTTTTCCGGGCACAGTGCCGCCTCCGTCATCGCCGCGCGCACGCCGGCGGCGACGAGGTCGACCTGCTCGCGCCGCCCGAGATGCTCCGGCGGCAGGACCGGCGTGCGCGCCTGCCCGATGGCGAGCGCCGGCCCGGTGCCCTCCCCGGGCGCGGCGCTGAAGACCAGCCAGTGCGGCGACAGCCCGCCCTCGGTCCCGCCCGACATCACCATGGCGATGCGGTCGGCGCCGCCGGGCGGCAGCAGCGGGGCGAAGAACGCCCGCAGGGCGTGGACGCCGAGCGCCCGGGTGAAGTCGTTGACGCAGCCGTTGCCCTCGGTCTTGGCGAACACCGCCACCACCGCGGACGGGTCGAGCCGCCCCTCCGCCACCGCAGCGGCGAGCGCCGACACGTCGTCGGGGGCGGACATCGGCAGGCGCAGCAGGTCGGCGCGGCGGGACATGGGCAAAACTCCGTGGGAACGCGGCGGCCCCGGGGCAGCAACCGATATGCCACCGGTCCGCGGTCCGGTCCTTGCCTCGGGCAGCGCCGAACCGTGCCGCGTGTCCGAGGGCCCCGATGTCTCCATCCCCCGATCCCGCCGCCCTCGGCGCCTACGTCGACGCCGCCGCGCCGCTCCTCGGCCTCGCGATCGCCCCGGACTGGCACGAGGGGGTGGTCGCCCACCTGTCGGCGATCCTCGCCGCGGGCGCGCGCTTCGACGGCTTCGCCCTGCCCGACGAGGCCGAGGCGGCCCCGGTCTTCGAGGCCGCGCCGTGACCGCGGCCGAGATCGCCGATGCCGTCGCCTCCGGGCGGCTCACCGCCCGCGCCGCCGTCGCCGACGCCCTCGCCCGCATCGCGGCCCTCGACGGGCGGGTCAACGCCTTCACGGACGTGACCGGCGAGCGCGCCCTCTCGGCCGCCGACGCCCTCGACGCCCGCCTCGCCCGCGGCGAGCCCGTCGGTCCGCTCGCCGGGGTGCCGTTCGCGGTCAAGAACCTGTTCGACGTCGCCGGCCTGCCGACCCGGGCCGGCAGCCGCATCAACCGCGAGCGCCCGCCGGCCGGGCGCGACGGCGCCCTGGTGCGCCGGCTGGAGGCGGCGGGCGCGATCCTCGTCGGCGCCCTCAACATGGGCGAGTACGCCTACGACTTCACCGGCGAGAACGTCCACGACGGCCCGAGCCGCAACCCGCACGACCTCGCCCACATGAGCGGCGGCTCGTCCGGCGGCTCCGGGGCGGCGCTGGCCGCCGGCCTGGTGCCGCTGACGCTCGGCTCCGACACCAACGGCTCGATCCGGGTGCCCTCGGCCTTCTGCGGCTGCTTCGGCCTCAAACCGACCTACGGCCGCCTGAGCCGGGCCGGCAGCTTCCCGTTCGTCGGCAGCCTCGACCATCTCGGGCCGATGGCCCGCAGCACCCGCGACCTCGCCCTGGCCTACGACGCGATGCAGGGCCCCGACCCCGACGACCCGGTGGCGACCCGCCGGCCGGCCGAGCCGGTCCTGCCCGGGCTGGAGGCCGGCACCGGGGACCTGCGCATCGCGGTCGCCGGCGGCTACTTCGCCCGCGGCGGCGACCCGGAGGTGTTCGAGGCCGTGCGCCGGGCCGCCGAGGCCCTCGGGGCCGCGGCGGTGGTCGAGATCCCGGAAGCCGCGCGGGCGCGGGCCGCAGCCTACGTCATCTCGGCGGCGGAGGGCGCCGCGCTCCACCTCGACCGCCTGCGGACGCGGGCCGCGGATTTCGACCCGGCGGTGCGCGACCGGCTGCTCGCGGGGGCGATGATCCCGGCGCCGCTGGTCGAGCGGGCGCAGAAGTTCCGGCGCTGGTATGCCGGCGCGGTCGCCGCCCTGTTCGAGACCGTCGACGTGGTCCTCGCCCCCGCCACCCCGTGCCGGGCACCCCGCGGCGGCGAGACCACCCTGGTCCTCGACGGGGTGGCGATGCCGCTGCGGCCGAATATCGGCGTGTTCACCCAGCCGCTCTCGTTCATCGGGCTGCCGGTGGCGGCGGTGCCGGTCTGGCCCGAGGCCGGGCTGCCGGTCGGCGTCCAGGTGGTGGCGGCGCCCTGGCGGGAGGACCGGGCGCTGCGGGTCGCCCGGGCGCTGGAGGCGGCGGGGCTTGCGCGGGCCCCGGTGGCGGTGGGAATGGAGAGCCCGCCGCAGGAGGCCGCATGACCACCGAGACCGACGATCCCGCCGTGAAGGCCGAGGTGGAGGCCGCGTTCGCGGCCTACGAGGCGGCGCTGGTCGGCAACGACGTCGCGACCCTCGAAGCCCTGTTCTGGGACGATCCCCGCACCATCCGGTATGGCGGCGGCGAGAACCTGTACGGCATGGAGGCGATCCGGGCCTTCCGCCGCGCGCGCTCCCCGGCCGGACTCGCCCGCACCTTGTCGCGCACCGTCATCACCACCCACGGGCGCGATTGCGCCACCGCCATGACCCTGTTCCACCGCGAAGGCAATCCCGGCGCGGTCGGCCGGCAGAGCCAGACCTGGCGGCGCTTCCCCGACGGCTGGAAGGTCGTCGCCGCCCATGTCAGCGTGATCCCGGACCCGGAGGGCGCCGGCGCATGACCCCGGCGGCCGGAACCCGGCTGTGGCTGCGCGATCCCCTGGCGATCCTCGCCGAGGGGGCCGCGGGCGGGATCGTGGTCGCGGGGTCGCGCATCGTCGAGCGCGTCGCCGGCGGGGCGCGGCCGGCCGGCCCGGTCGACGCGGTGTTCGATGCGTCCCGCCACGTCGTGATCCCGGGCCTCGTCAACACCCACCACCACTTCTACCAGACCCTGACCCGGGCCCACCCGGCGGCGCTCGGCAAGCCGCTGTTCCCGTGGCTGAAGGCGCTCTACCCGGTCTGGGCGGCACTGAACCCGGAGGCGTTCCGGCTTGCCTGCCGGCTGGCCTACACCGAACTCCTGCTCTCCGGCTGCACCACCGCGGCCGACCACCACTACGTGTTTCCGCGCGGGCTGGAGCGGGCCATCGACATCCAGGTCGAGGAGGCGCGGGCGCTCGGCATCCGCGCCTGCGTCACCCGCGGCTCGATGAGCCTGTCGGAGCGCGACGGCGGCCTGCCGCCGGAGGCGCTGACCCAGGACGACGATACCATCCTGGCCGATTGCGAGCGGGTGCTCGGCCTGTTCCACGATCCCGCCCCCGGCGCGATGGTGCAGGTGGCGCTGAGCCCGTGCTCGCCCTTCGCGGTGACGCGGCGGCTGATGCGCGACAGCGCGACGCTGGCCGAGCGGCACGGCTGCCGCCTGCACACCCATCTCGGCGAGACCCGGGACGAGGACGCCTACTGCCTGGAGGTCTTCGGGATGCGGCCGGTCGACTACCTCGACGAGGTCGGCTGGCTCTCCGGCCGGACCTGGCTCGCCCACGGCATCCATTTCGACGACGGCGAGGTCGCCCGGCTCGGGCGGGCCGGGGTCGGGATCTGCCACTGCCCGACCTCGAACATGGTGCTGGCCTCGGGCCGCTGCCGCACCTGCGAACTGGAGGCCGCCGGCAGCCCGGTCGGGCTCGGGGTCGACGGCTCGGCCTCGAACGACGCCTCGAACCTCATCGAGAGCGTGCGCCACGCCCTGATGCTCGGCCGGCTCACCTACGGGGCGGAGGCGGTGAGCCACCGCGACGCCCTGCGCTGGGCGACCGAGGGCTCGGCCCGCTGCCTCGGCCGCGACGACATCGGCCGGATCGACGAGGGCCGCGAGGCCGACCTCGCCCTGTTCACCCTCGACGACCTGCGCTTCTCCGGCGCCCACGACCCGCTCGCCGCCCTGGTGCTGTGCGGCGCGAGCCGCGCCGACCGGGTGATGGTGGCGGGGCGCTGGCGGGTGGTGGACGGCGCGCCGGTCGGAATCGATACCGGCGCCCTGCGCGAGGCGCACCACCGCACCGCCCTGGCCCTGTTCGGCGCGGCCTGATCGCTACTTCTTGCGCGAGCCCTTGCGGCGGGCGCCGGCGGCCCGGATGAGGGCGGCAAGCCCGGCCTCGGTCACCGCCTCGGCGGCCTCCGGCACGCCGAACCAGCGGCTCTCGCGCTCGTGCCGCTCGGGCCAGGTCGCGAGCTGCTTGCGGACCTCGAGCTGGTAGACCTGGACCTGGCACAGCACGGTGTCGCGGCTCTTCAGGCGCTTGTCGTAGAAGTAGCTGCCGATCGCCCGCTTATCGACCCGGCCGATCAGGCCGGCCTCCTCGTAGGCTTCCCGGGCGGCGGCGTCGGGGTGCTTCAGCCCCTTCATCGGCCAGCCCTTCGGGATCACCCAGCGCCGGGTCTCGCGGGAGGTGATGAGCAGCACCTGAAGGCCGCCGCCCTCGGGGTCGGGCCGGGTCGGCAGCACGCCGACCTGAAGCCGGGCCACCGTCTCGGTGCCGGTCCACGTCGCCGCGAGGCCGGTCAGGGTCCGCAGGCTCTTCATGCGCCGCCAACGCCCGTCGGCAGGCCCGGTTCGTCGCCGCTGTCGAGGAAAGGTTCGGTCACGTCGCGAATCGCACATCCGGTGCCGCCTGCGCGGTCGGGACCCGACCGGAGCGCAGCGGCCCCTCCCCTTAGGACGAGGCGCCCGGGCGCTTCAAGGCGAAATTGTTAACCGGCTAACCTCCGGCGGCTGCGGATCCCGCCGGGCGGGTCACCCCTCGCCGCTCAGGGCGCCGATCAGCTCGTCGAGATGGCCGCGCAGCACCGCGATCTCGCGTTCCGACATCCTGATCTGGCGCACCACCTCGCGGCGCACGCCCACCGCCTCCTGGCGCAGGGCCGCCCCTTGCTCGGTCAGGCTGATCTCGACCTCGCGCTCGTCCTCCTGGCGCCGGGTCCGGCGCACGAAGCCGGCGGCCTCCAGGCGCTTGAGCACCGGCGTCAGCGTGCCGGAATCGAGCCGCAGCCGGCGGCCGATCTCCGACACCGTGAGGCCGTCGCTCTCCCACAGCACGATCAGGACGAGGTATTGCGGATAGGTGAGTCCGAGGCGTTCCAGCAGCGGCCGGTAGCACTTCGTCATCCGGTGGGAGGCGGCATAGAGGGCGTAGCAGAGCTGATTATCGAGGCGGAGCAGATCGACGCCTGGAGAAACGGGCTCAAGAGAGTTCATGCACACACCATCACCAATCGCCGCCGGAACTGGCCGGACCGACGCGCACCCGGACGTATCGAGTACCGTTATCATAAAATCTCCGTGATCTGAACCGCGTCCTGAGCATGTGTCCGGCACGGAACGACTTGGATCCCGAAGCGGCACAGGGGCAACGCGCCGCCCGCGGCCGCCTCACAGCGCCAGCCGGGACCACTGGCCGAGAAAGCCGTCCTCGTCGTCGAGGGTACGCAGGTCGAGCCGCACCGCACCGTCGCCGACCCGCCCGATCACCGGGACCGGCAGGGCGCGCAGGGCGGCGGCCGCCCGCGCGGGCCAGGAGCCCGGCCGCCCGGAGGGCGGGCGCAGCACCAGGGCGGCGCTCGGCACGGTCTCGACCGGCAGGGCCCCGGAGCCGATCTGGCTGCGGCACGCCTCGACCGCGACCGTGCCGCGGCCGCCGAGGGCCGCGGCGACCGGCGGGCCCAGGCGCTCGGCCTGGGCGCGGATCTCGTCGGCCGGCCGGGTGAGCAGCCGCAGGGTCGGCAGCCGGGTCGTGAGGTGTTCGGGCTGGAGGTAGAGCCGCAGCACCGCCTCGAGGGCCGCCAGCGTCATCTTGTCGACCCGCAGCGCCCGCTTGAGCGGGTTGCGGCGGACCCGGGCGACGAGGTCACGGCGCCCGGCGACGATCCCGCACTGCACCCCGCCGAGGAGCTTGTCGCCGGAAAACAGCACGAGGTCGGCGTGGCGCAGGGTCTCGGCGACGGTCGCCTCCCGCGGCAGGCCGTAGCCCGACAGGTCGATCAGGCTGCCGCTGCCGAGATCGACGACGAAGGGCAGGCCGCGCGCCCGGCACAGGGCGCCGAGCGCCGCGTCGTCGGCGGCCGCGGTGAAGCCGCGGATCTCGTAGTTGCTCGGGTGGACCCGCATGACGAGGCCGGTGCGCGGGCCGATCGCCTCCTCGTAGTCGCGCAGATGGGTGCGGTTGGTGGTGCCGACCTCGCGCAGGCGGCTGCCTGCCCGGGCCATCACGTCCGGGACCCGGAACGAGCCGCCGATCTCGACCAGTTCGCCGCGCGACACCGGCACCTCGCGGCGCAACGCGAGGGCGTTGAGCACCAGCAGCACCGCGGCGGCGTTGTTGTTGACGACCGTCGCCGCCTCGGCGCCGGTGAGGCGGGCGATCAGCGCCTCGGCGTGGCCGTCGCGCTCGCCCCGGCGCCCGGTGGCGAGGTCGAATTCGAGGTTGCTCGCCCGGGTCATGACGGCCGCGACGGCCTCGGCCGCCTCCGGCGGCAGCAGGGCGCGGCCGAGATTGGTGTGCAGCACCGTTCCGGTGAGGTTGAACACCGGCCGCAGCGACGGCGACAGCCAGCGCCCGACCTGCCGCAGGGCGGCGGCCGCCAGCGCGTCCGGCTCGCCCCCCTCCCCTCGCTCCCGCGCCTCGGCGACCACCGCCCGCACCGCCTCGGTGACGAGGCTGCGGCCGTGGTCGCGGATCGCGACCGCGAGGTCGGGATGGCCGAGCAGGCGCTCGACCGCGGGCAAGCGGGGGGTGGGCGGGGCGTCGGTCATCGGGATCCGGACCATGGGGGCGGGAGCCGCCGACGATTCGGTCCGCCGGCAACCAGGTCGCTCAGGCCAGCCCCACCGCCGCCAGCGCGAAGGCGTAGATCAGCCCGACCTCCTCCAGCCGGTCGAAGCGGCCGGCGGCGCCGCCGTGGCCGGCCTCCATGTTGATGCGCAGCAGGACCGGGCCGCCGCCGGTCATCGTGGCGCGCAGGCGCGCGACCCACTTCGCCGGCTCCCAGTAGGTCACCCGCGGGTCGGTGAGACCGCCGAGCGCGAGGATCGCCGGGTAGGAGACCGGCCGCACGTTGTCGTAGGGCGAGTACGACAGGATGGTCTCGAAGGCGGCCGGGTCGGCGCCGGGATTGCCCCATTCGGGCCATTCCGGCGGGGTCAGCGGCAACTCGCCGTCGAGCATCGTGTTGAGCACGTCGACGAACGGCACGTCGGCGACGATGCCGGCGAAGAGTTCCGGCGCGAGGTTGGCCACCGCTCCCATCAGCATGCCGCCGGCGCTGCCGCCATGGGCGACGATGCGGCCGGGCCGGGTGTAGCCGGCCTCGGCCAGCGCCCGCCCGCAGGCGACGAAGTCCGAGAAGGTGTTGGGCTTCTTCTCGCGCTTGCCGTCGAGGTACCAGCGCCAGCCCTTCTCGGTGCCGCCGCGGATATGGGCGATGGCGTAGACGAAGCCGCGGTCGACCAGCGAGAGCGGGTTGGTGCGGAACGCCGCCGACATCAGCGAGCCGTAGGAGCCGTAGCCGTAGAGCAGCAGCGGCGCCGAACCGTCCAACGGCAGGTCGCGGCGGTGCAGCAGCGAGATCGGCACGCTCTCGCCGTCCGGCGCGGTGGCGAACAGGCGCCGGGTGACGTAGTTCGCCGGATCGTGGCCGCTCGGCACGTCCTGGCGCTTGCGCAGGGTGCGCTCCCGCGTGGCGAGGTCGTAGTCGTAGGTCTCGGCCGGCGTCGTCATCGACGAGTAGCTGAACCGGATCGTGTCGGTGTCGAACTCGTAGCCCGGCGACAGGCCGAGCGAGTACGCCTCCTCGGCGAAGGCGACGGTGTGCTCGGCGCCGGTTTCGGCCTCGCGCACGATCAGCCGCGGGCGGGCGTTCTCCAGTTCGAGCCGCACGAGGTGGCGCGCCAGCACGTGCTGGAACCGGATCATCACGCCGGTCCGGTGCGGGATCAGGTCGCGCCACCGCGCCCGGCCGGGATCGGCGAGCGGCGCCACCGCGATCTTGAAGTCCTCGGCGCCGTCGGCGTTGGTGAGGATCATCAGCTCGTCGCCGCGATGCTCGACCGAGTAGATCAGCTTCGGCTCGCGCGCCGACACCGTCCGCAGCCGGTCGCCGGGACGGGCGCGGTCGACGAGGTGGACCTCGGCGGTCTCGTGGTCGCTCGCCGTGATGGTGAGGAAGGCGCCGGACTGGGTCTGGTCGATATGGACGAAGAAGCCGGAATCCGGCTCGGTGTAGACCGTCTCGTCCTCGCTCTGCGGCGTGCCGAGGCGGTGCAGCATCACCTTGGCCGGGCGGTGGTTCTCGTCCACGGCGACGTACCAGAACGCCGTGCCGTCGGCGCTCCACACCGCCTCGCCGGAGGTCGCCACCACGGTCTCGTCGCGATCGGTGCCTGTGGCGAGGTCGCGGACCCGGATGGTGTAGAGTTCCGAGCCCTTGGTGTCGGCGCTCCAGGCGAGCAGGGCGTGGTCGTCCGAGTGCGCCGCGCCCGCGAGGCTGAAGAAGGCGAGCCCCTCCCCTTCCCGGTCGCCGTCGATGAGGATCGTCTCGCCCGCGCCGCCGAGATCCGCCACCGCGATGCCGGCGATCCCGGCGCTGTCGCGCCGGCACACCAGGGGATGCTGCCCGCCCTCGCGGTAGCGGGTGTAGTAGGCGAACGGCCCGTCGGTCTCCGGCACCGCGCCGTCGTCCTCGCGGATGCGCCCGCGCATCTCGGCGACGAGCGTCTCGCGCAGCGATCCCGTACCGGCCAGCGCCGCCTCGGCGTAGGCGTTCTCCTGCTCCAGGTAGGTGCGGATCTCCGCCGGCAGCGCCGCCGGGTCCTTCAGCACCTCCTTCCAGTTCGCCGCCTTCAACCAGGCGTAGTCGTCCGCGATGGTGCGGCCGTGCACCGTGAACGGCGCCGGGCGGGCGGGGGCGACGGGGGCGGAGGCGGAGGGGCGGAGCAGGGTCATGCGGGCAACCGGGCGAGCGTCGATCCCGTGCCATGTGCCGCGCGCCCGGGCCCGCGGCAAGGGGAGGTCAGGCCGCCACCGCCACCCGCTCGGCATCGGCCCGGATCCGCTCCATCATCGCCCGGGCGCCGTTGGAGCGCTGGGCGGTGAGGTGCTCGGACAGGCCGAGGCGGCGGAACAGGGCGAGGGCGTCGGCCTCCCGGGCGTCGCGGGCGGTGCGGCCGTCGAAGAACGCGATCAGCACCGCCACCACGCCCTTGGTGATGTGGGCGTCGCTGTCGCCGAGGAAGTTCAGCCGCGGCTCGGGGCCGGAGCGGTCGACCCGCGTCTCCAGCCAGACCTGGCTGGCGCAGCCGCGGACGCGGTTGGCCTCGCTGTGAGCCTCCTCGGGCATCGGCGGCAGCTTGCGGCCCAGTTCCATGAGGTACTGGTGGCGGTCGTCCCACTCGTCCAGGAACTCGAAGTTCGACACGATCTCGTCGATGGGCGGCAGCATGGATGACCCTGGCGGCGCGAAGAATCGGTGGGATGGCCAGGATATAGGTGGCGGCGCCGCCGCCGGCCAGCCGGGCTCAGGGCGCCCGCAGGGTGGTGTCGGCCGGCAGGGTCAGTTCCAGCGGCGCCTCGGCGGTGGCCTGACCGGTGGCGGTGATCTCGGCCTGGGCGGCGTAGGCGGCGATCAGCCGGGGGCCGAGGCGCGGCACCGAGGCCGGGGCCGCCTGCCCGGTGCCGCCGCTGGAGACGATCAGCACCCGCACCGGGTCCGCGTCAGCCGGGATGGTCACCGTGATCGCGCAGGCGACGCTCTCGGCGGTGGCGTCGAGGCATTCCGCGACGATCTCGGCCATGATCATGCCCAGCGCGTTGGCCGTGCGCGGCGGCAGCAGGGCGCTGCGCCCGACCACGACCTTGATGTTGATCCGGCCGGTGCGGCGCAGTTGCGCGAGGCCGTGGCCGAGGCGGTCGAGATACTCGGCGAGGTCGATGCTGGCGATGTGCGGCGCCTCGTGCAGGTGCTGCTGCACCAGCGCGATCGCCCGCACCCGCTGGCCCAGGGCCTCGAAGGCCGGGCGGCACGCCTCGTGGGCGGCACGGCCGTAGAGACCGATCAGGCTCACCATCACCTGCAGGTTGTTGCGGACCCGGTGATAGACCTCGGCGAGCAGGGTCTCCTTCTCGGCCAGCGCCAGGGCGGCGTGCTCCTCGGCGGCCTTGCGCTCCGAGATGTCGAAGCAGGCGCCGAAATAGCCCTTCACCTCCCCGGCCTCGACCAGCGGCTGGGCGTGGCAATGGACCCAGCGGTAGCAGCCGTCGTGGCGCCGCAGGCGGAACTCGACCGTGAACGGGTCGCGGCTCGTCCCGGCCGCCGCCATCGCGGCGGCGTGGCCCGGGCGGTCGTCGGGATGCAGGCCGTCGAGCCAGCCGGAATCGGCCTCCTCGGCGGCCGCGCGCCCGCGGAAGCGGCTCCAGGCGGGATTGACGTAGAGGCAGCGCGCGGCGGTGTCGGCGTGCCAGATCAGCAGGCCGGCGCCCTCGGCGAAGCGGCGGAACGCCTCGCCGCTCAGCCCGGGAGTGCCGCTGTCGTCCGGCGCTGCTGCATCCGCGGCCATGCTGCCGACCCTTCGTTGCCCTTCGAGACCCAGGAGGCCGTTCAACGTTCCCGCCCTACCGCCGTTCCGCCCCGGCGTCCACCTCGGGGTCCACCTGCGTCAGCGCTGGTTGATCGCGAGGCGGCCGGGCCCGGCGGCGCAGATCATCAGGAGGCCGCCGATGATCGACAGGTTCTTCATCGCGTGGATCTGGTTCTGGCGCAGGGCGTCGCCGGTCATGTGCCAGAAGTCGTGGAACAGCACGATGGTGGCGGCGGTGAACACCGCCAGCAGCAGGGCGGCCGCCCGGGCGTAGAAGCCGAGGGCGATGAGCAGGCCGAGGCCGAGTTCGGCCGCGATGGCGAGGTACGCGAGGACCTGCGGGTAGGGCAGGCCCTTGCCGGCGACCGCCGCGCCCACGCCGCCCGGGTTCATCACCTTGCCGGCGCCGGAGACGACGAACAGCACCACGACGAGGATGCGGGCGACGGTGATCAGGATCGGGCTCATCGACGGCTCCAGGGCGTGAGACCCCTCGATAGGAGCCGCCCGCGCGAACCGTCAAGCTCGTGGCGCGATCAGCGGATGCCGGTCCAGTCGGCCGGGTTGGCGCGGGCGCGGCCGCGGGCAGCCCCCTCGCCGGGGATGTAGCGCGACAGGTCGGCGGCGCGGGCGGCGATCCAGCTCGCGTGCTGCGCCGTCGGGGTGACGGCGGTGAAGCCGCCGCAGGCGGTGCGGACCCGGCCCTGCTGGGCGGCGCCGCTCGACCAGCTCACCACCCCGATGAGCTGGTAGCCGCCCGGCCCCCCGCGCAGGATCGGCCCGCCGGAATCGCCGAGGCAGGCCCCCGCCCCGGCGGTCTCGGCCCGGCCGCGCCGGTCGGCGACCACCGTCACGGTGTTGGCGACCTGCAGCTCGCCGAGGGAGACGAGGCGCGCCTCGCGCAGCACCCGGGCGGTGCTGCGGCGGTTCTCCGCGACCACGCCGTAGCCGGCGATCTCGACCGGGTCGCCGGGCGAGATCTCGCCGCCGCGCAGGTCGAGGGGGGTGAAGTCCCCGCCCAGCGGCTCGCTGAGCTTGAGGAGAGCGAGGTCGATGCCGGGCTGGGTCTCGGGCGTGGTGCCGGGCACGAAGTCGGGATGCATCGCCGCCGCGACGGCGCGCAGGCGGCGCGGCCGGAAGCCGCGGTCGGTCGCGACCACCCAGTAGCCGGCCTGATGCATGACGCAATGGGCGGCGGTGAGGACGAGGTCCGGGCTGATGAGCGAGCCGGAGCACATCTCGCCGGTGGTGCTCTCGATCCGCACGACGGAGCCGCGCAGCCCGTCAGGGTCGCGGGAGACGGCGCCCTGGACCACCGCCCCGGCCCCGGCGGACCAGCCGGCGAGGGGAACGGCCGCCAGGACGGCGAGGGCGGAGCGGCGGAGGGAGAGCAGGGAGCGCATGTCTCGAACCTAGAAGCGTGCGGCCACGCTCGACAAGTGAAGTCTCGCACCGGGCGGAGAGTTCCGCACCGCGCGGTCCCGGTTTGGTGTGCAGTTCACTCCCAGCGCGCCGCCGCGCCCCAGCCTGCCAACGTGCGGTCGATCCAGGCCCGCTGCGGGCCGACGAGCACGCCCTGGGTGGTGCCGCCGCAGCCGCCGCGGCCGCTGGCCCAGGTCGTCACCGCGACGACGCGGCCGTCGCGGGCGATCGGGCCGCCGGAATCGCCGGTGCAGGCCCCCTCGGCGGGCCGCGCGCCCTTGAGCCAGAGCAGGATCCGGCTCGGTCCGTAGGGCTCGACCACCAGCAGGGGCAGGGTGCGGAACGTGCCGCTGCTGCGGGCGTCGCCGGGCGCCGCGACGCCGTAGCCCCCCAGCCGGGTCTCGGTCCCGGCACCGGGCGCGGAATCCGCGAGGGTCGCGGCGGAGAAGCGCGGCGGCAGCGGCGTCGCGGTGCGCAGGAGCGCGAGGTCGATCGAGCGCCGCCGGGCGGCCACGGCGCCGGCATCGTAGCCGGGATGGACCGCGGCGGCGGCGAGCGGCACCAGCACCGGGCCGCCGGCCTCGTCGCGAAAATGCACCCGGTGCTCGGCGCCCGGCGCGGCGCAATGGCCAGCCGTCAGCACCGCGTCGGGCCCGACCACGACGCCCGAGCACACCCCGCCGCGGGAGGACAGCACCATCACGCTCGACCGGGCCAGGGGGTCGTCCGGCGCCGGCCCGCCGCCCGAGACCGCGAGCGCCGGCAGGCCGGAGGCGAGCAGGCCCATGGCCGCCCAGAGACACCGCATCGGTTCGGACCCTCCCCGCGCGGCCGGATCACGGCGCGCGGGCGAGAAAATCCTCGATCAGGCCCGCCGGGGCAAGGCAGCCGGTGCAGACCGACGCGATGGCACGGTTGGCCCGCGCGGTGACCCGGGCCTCGAACGCCGCGCGGGCGGCGAGTGCGGCGTCGGGATCGATCGTCCCGTCGAACGCCGCGGTGCCGAGGGGGCGGACGCGGATCGTCAGCGGCGCCTGCGCCTCCTGCGCGCCGGCGGGCGGGACGGCGAGCAGGGTACCGAGCACCGCGGCGGCGAGCGGGCGGAACGGGACGGACGGCACGGGCGCGGGCTCCCTGCTGCGGCCCCCGCTCCGGCCGGCCGAATCGCGGGGCGCGTGGCGGATCCAGGCTCGGCCCGCAGGGTTAACCGGGCGTTACGCCGCTCCGGTCAGTCGCGGGGCCAGCGGACGGCGCGGACCTCCCCGGTCCGGGCCGGCAGCGGGGCCGGACGCGGCGGAAAATACGGGTTGTAGGCGACCACGGGCGGCCGCGTCGGCTCGCCGGCCGCGGCATGGGGCTGGGTCGGGCGGGGGGCGGCCTTGGCGTCGTGGCTCACGGATGACCTCGTCTGGAACGGCGCTCGGACCGGGCGCGTGCGGCTCCGGATGCAGCCTGCCCTGGCAACCTTTCCGGAACCTTGGCGCTTGATCCCGCGGCGGCCCGCATTCAGGCCGCATTCAGTGCCCTCCCCCGATGGTTCCCGGCATGCGTCAGACCGTTCTCGCCCCGCTTCTCGGCCTCGCCGGCGCCCTCGGCGCCGCGGGCTGGTACGCGTCGGCGCAGGACGCGTCCGAGACCGCGACGCTCAAGGACCCGCCGGTGCAGACGGCGCAGGGGGCCGCGCCCCAGGCGGCGCAGAACTGCCTGTCGCCGGGCGACCTGCGCGAGGCGGTGGCCGACAAGCGGGTGGTCGCGCCGGTCGCGGCGATCCGGGCGGCGCAGGCGGCGGTGCCGCGGGCCGAGATCGTGCGGGCGAGCCTGTGCCAGAAGGACGAAGCGCTGGTCTACATGATGACCGCCTTGCGCCGGGACGGACAGTTCGTGCACGTCGTGGTCGATGCCCGGTCGGGCAAGGTCGCTGGTCTGTGGTAGGGTTTCGGGCCGTGGCCCGGATCGCAAGGAGACATCTCGCCGTGCGTCTGCTCGTCGTCGAGGATGACCGGGATCTCAACCGGCAGGTGGTCGTCGCCCTGGAACAGGCCGGCTACGCCGTCGACAAGGCGTTCGACGGCGAGGAGGGCGCGTTCCTCGGCGAGACCGAGCCCTACGACTGCATCATCCTCGACATGGGCTTGCCGAAGGCCGACGGCGTCTCGGTGCTGTCGGGCTGGCGCCGGGCGCAGGTGAAGACCCCGGTCATCATCCTCACCGCCCGCGACCGCTGGAGCGACAAGGTCAACGGCTTCGACGCCGGGGCCGACGACTACGTCACCAAGCCGTTCCACATGGAGGAGCTGCTCGCCCGGGTGCGGGCGCTGCTGCGCCGGGCGGCCGGGCACGCGTCGAGCCAGATCAGCGCCGGGCCGGTGGTGCTCGACACCCGCTCGGGCCGGGTCTTCGTCGACGGCAGCCCGGTCAAGCTGACCTCGCACGAGTACCGGCTGCTGTCCTACCTCATGCACCATGCCGGCCGCGTCGTCTCGCGGGCCGAGCTGACCGAGCACCTCTACGACCAGGACTTCGACCGCGATTCCAACACCATCGAGGTGTTCGTCGGCCGCCTGCGCAAGAAGCTCGCCGTCGACCTGATCCAGACCGTGCGCGGCCTCGGCTACCTCGTCGATCCGAACGGGCCCGGGCCGCAGGCGTGAGCGCGGCGTCGGGCCCGGACGCCGCGCCGGCCGGGGCGGAACCGGCCGGGACCGTCCTCGGCTCGGAACCGGCCCGGCGCGGCCGGTGGCGGCCGTGGCGGCGGCGCTCGATCGCGGTCCGCCTCGCGGTCTCGGCGCTGCTGTCGAGCGCCCTGATCCTGCTCGTCGCCGGGCTGATCCTCTCGACGCTCTACCGCGAGACCACGGAACGGGCCTTCGACAGCCGCCTGATCGTCTATGCCAACGACCTCGCCACCAGCCTCGTCTCGCCGGGCGATTCCGACCCGCGCGCCTTCGGCTCGCTCGGCGACCCGCGCTTCGACCTGCCGCTCTCTGGCTGGTACTGGCAGGTCGGCCGGCCGAACGCCCGGCCGCGCGACCTGCGCACCTCGCGCTCCCTCGTCGGGGTGCCGCTGCCGCCGCCCGACGACGCCGTCGGCGAATCCGGCGCCGGGCAGATCCGCAAGGGCTACGGCCGGGCCCAGGACGAGCGGCCGCTGCGGATCATCGAGCGCAGCGTCGACGTCGGCGAGGAGGGCCGCTACCTCGTGCGGGTCGCCGGCCCCTCCGACGAGATCGAGGCGGACATGCGCCGCTTCACCTTCGCGCTCACCACCACCTTCTCGCTGCTCGGCCTGTCGCTCGGCCTCACCACCCTGCTGCAGATCCGCTTCGGCCTCGCGCCGCTCCTGAAGCTGCGCACCGCGCTCGGGGCGATCCGCCGCGGCGAGGCCGACCGCATCTCCGGCGAGTACCCGCGCGACATCGCCCCGCTCGCCGGCGAGGTGAACCTGCTGCTCGAGACCAACCGCGAGATCCTGGAACGCGCCCGCACCCAGGTCGGCAACCTCGCCCACGCCCTCAAGACCCCCTTGAGCATCATCGTCAACGAGGCTTCGGCCGGCGACGCCCACAGCGAGTTGGCGGTGAAGGTGCGCGAGCAGGCGGCGGTGATGCGCGATCAGGTCAACTACCACCTCGACCGCGCCCGGGCGGCGGCGCTCGCCGGGGCGCTCGGCACCTTCACCGACGTCGAGCCGGTGGTCGCCGCCTTGGTCCGCACCTTCGGCAAGATCTTTCGCGACAAGGACCTCGCCTACGACACCCACGTCACCCCGGGCCTGCGCTTCCGCGGCGAGCGCCAGGATTTCGAGGAGATGATCGGCAACCTCGTCGACAACGCCTCGAAATGGGCCGCCTCGCGGGTCTCGATCCGGGCCGAGGTGATCGGCAAGGGCGACTATCCCCACCTCATCGTCACGGTCGAGGACGACGGCCCCGGCCTGCCGCCGGAGGCCCGCGTCGCGGTGCTCAAGCGCGGTCAGCGCCTCGACGAGACCAAGCCCGGCTCGGGGCTCGGCCTCTCCATCGTCTCCGACCTCGCCGCCCTCTACCGCGGCCGCCTGCGGCTCGACGCCGGCTCCCTCGGCGGGCTCAAGGCCGTCATCGAGGTGCCGGGGGATGCGAGCCCGGGCGGGCCGGGGTAGGGTCGGCGGGTTCGTCCGGGCCGGGCCTTCCCGAGACCGATGACGACGCGTCGGCGGCTCGGACCTTCGGTGGCGGGCATGCGGCCGCGGCCGCTCAGGGTCGCCCGGGCTCCCTCAATGTCCCGCGGCCTTCGCGGCGAACGCCGCCTGCTGCTCCGGGCTCGCCTCGTTCTGGTGGCGCGCCTTCCACTCGTCGTAGGGCATGCCGTAGACCTCCTCCCGGCTCTGGTCCTTGGTCAGCGGCAGGCCGCGGGCGTCGGCGGCGTCCTTGAGCCAGTTCGACAGGCAGTTGCGGCAGAACCCGGCGAGGTTCATCAGGTCGATGTTCTGCACGTCGGTGCGCCCCTGGAGGTGGGACACCAGCCGGCGGAACACCGCGGCTTCGAGTTCGGTGCGGGTGGCCTCGTCGATCCCGTCCATCGGCTGCGTCTCCTCGCTGCGTCGTCCGCTCAGGTCGGCGGCGGCACCGGCCGCGTCAAGGGCGCCGGCGGCGCGATCAGGGGCGCGAGCAGGCCGGCGAAGCGCGCGGCCCAGTCCTCGGCCCCGGCCTCGTCGCCGATCAGGTCCTGGCGGATCTCGACCAGGGCGTTCGGCAGGCCCCGGGCGATGGCGTGGCGGTCGATCGTGTCGCCGGGCAGCCCGCCGCCATAGGGCTGGTTGTCGCCGACCGTGAACCCGGCCGGATCCTCGCTCAGGCCGCGGATCAGCGGTCCGGCGAGGCGGTCGTCGCGGTCCCACAGGATCCCGACCTCCCAGGGCCGCGCCACGCCGCGCCAGGCCGGGGTGAAGCTGTGGATCGTGACGATCGCCGGCGGCGCCCCCGCCGCCTCGGCGGCCTCGATCGCCGCGACGATCGCCGCGTCGTAGGGATCGTAGAACCGGGCGATCCGCGCCGCCACCGCGTCGGGCGTGATGCGGGCGTTGCCCGGGACCACCGCACCGTCCGAGAGCCGCATCACCAGGGTCGGGTCGTCGCGGCCGCGGTTGGGGTCGATGATGAGCCGCGAGAAGGTGGTGAGCAGGGCCGGCGCCCCGAGCCGGCGGGCGAGCGAGCGCGTCACCGCCGCCGCCCCGATGTCGTAGGCGATGTGGCGCTCGAAATGCGGCGCCGCGAGGCCGAGATCGGCGAGGTCGGCCGGCACCGCGTTCGAGGCGTGGTCGCACAGCAGCAGCACGCCGCAGGCCGGATCGCCGGGAATCGACTCGACGGGGTGGGGAGGGTGCATCGCGGCCGGTCCGGACAGGGGAGCGCCCCGCATACCCCAAATGACCGAGGAGCGGCCAGCCGGGCCCCGACTCTCCGGTGGGGTGACGGGGCCGGCGAGTTGCCATAGTGCTGGCGGCAACCGCCAGTGCTGACGGCCACCGCCAGTGCTGACCGCGACCCGTCGCTGCCGACGCCCCGATTCCGGCCGGACCCGTTCCATGACCCGCGCCCTCCCCGACGCCGCCGGCCTCGACGCCGCTCCCCGCGACAGCGCCGAGGGCATCGGGCCGGCCCTGGCCGCCCTGATCGCCGGTGCGGTCGCGATGGGGATCTCGCCGATCTTCGTGCGCGTCGTCAGCCCGGAGATCGGCCCGTTCGCGAGCGCGTTCTGGCGCGTCGCCCTGGCGCTGCCCGCGCTCCTCGCCTGGATGCGCTGGGAGGAGGCGCGCCGGCCGGCCCTGCGCGGCCACTGGCTCGCGCCGTCGGCCCTGCTCGCGGGCCTCGCCTTCGCGGGCGACCTGTTCTTCTGGCACCGGGCGATCCTCGGCACCACGGTCGCCAACGCGACCTTCTTCGCCACCACCGCCCCGGTCTTCGTCGTGCTGTTCGCGTGGCTCGGCCTCGGCCGGCGCCCGGGCGGGCGGATGCTCGCCGGGCTCGCCCTGTGCCTCGCCGGCGGCGCCGCCCTGGTCGGGCAGTCGGTGCAAGTCGATCCCGGCCGCCTCGCCGGCGACCGCGACGGGCTGGTCACGGCGGTGTTCTTCGCCCTCTACTTCCTGTTCGTCGAGCGCGCCCGCGCCCGCGGGCTCGGCGCCGCCCGGGTGACCTTCGTCGCCACCGGCGTCACCGCCCTGGTGCTGCTCGCGGTGGCGCTCGTCGCCGGCGGGCCGCTGCTGCCGCGGACCGGAACCGGCGTCGCCGCCCTGCTGGCGCTGGCGCTGCTCAGCCATGTCGGCGGCCAGGGCCTGCTCTCGGTGGCGCTGGGCCGCCTGCCGGCCGGGTTCTCGTCGCTGGTGATCTTCCTCGAAGCGGTGGCGGCGGCCGCCCTCGGCTGGCTGATCCTCGGCGAGGCGATCACCCCGGCCCAGGGGCTCGGCGGCGGCCTGATCCTGTTCGGCATCGTGGTCGCCCGGCCCCGCCGCTCCCGCTCCTGAACGACGCGACGAGGAAACGCTCCGTGACCGACGCCTCCGATGCCCGCCGCGACCTGCTGCTGCGCCTCCTCGACGCCGCGGTGACCGCCGCCCATCCCCGCGGCTGCCTCGTGCCGGCGCTGCCGCCGCCGCCGGCCGGCCGGCTGGTGATCCTCGGCGCCGGCAAGGCCGGGGCGAGCATGGCGGCGGTGGCCGAGCGGCACTACCGCGAGACCCACGGCCTCGGGCCCGACCGGCTGGTCGGCCTCGCGGTCGCCCGCCACGGCTACGGCGAGCCGGCCGGGTCGATCGCGGTGATCGAGGCCGGCCATCCGGTGCCGGATCAGGCCGGGATCGACGCCACGAGGCGCAGCCTGGATCTCGCCGCCTCGGCCGGTGCGGACGACGCGGTGCTGGTGCTGCTGTCGGGTGGCGGCTCGGCCAACTGGATCGCCCCGGCCGGCGACCTGACGCTCGCGGAGAAGCAGGGCATCACCCGGGCGCTGCTGCGCTCGGGCGCGCCGATCGACGAGATCAACTGCGTGCGCAAGCACCTGTCGCGGATCAAGGGCGGGCGCCTCGCCCGCGCCGCCCGCGAGGCCGGCTCGCTCCTGACCCTCGCCATCTCCGACGTGCCGCGCGACGACCCGGCGGTGATCGCCTCGGGCCCGACCGTGCCCGACCCGACGACCCTCGCCGACGCGAGGGCGATCTGCGAGCGCCGCGGCATCGCCCTGCCGCCGGCGGCGGCGGCCCTGCTGGCGGAGGGCGGCAACGAGAGCCCCAAGCCCGGCGACCCGCTCTTCGCCCGTGCCGAGTTCCGGATCATCGCCCGGCCGATCGACGCGCTGACCGCGGCGGCGACGGCGGCGCGCGCCGCCGGCTACGAGCCCGAGCTGCTCGGCGCCGACCTCGAGGGCGAGGCCCGCGAGGTCGCGGCCGAGCACGCCGCCATCGCCCGCGCCCGGGCGGCGGAGGGCCGCCGGGTCGCGCTGATCTCCGGCGGCGAGCTCACCGTGACGATCCGCGGCGAGGGCCAGGGCGGGCCGAACCAGGAATACATGCTGGCGCTCGCGGTCGCCCTCGACGGGGCGCCGAGCATCGCCGCCCTGTCGGCCGACACCGACGGCACCGACGGCGGCCGCGGCGAGGCCACCGACCCGGCCGGCGCGATCGTCGACGAGACGACGCTCGCCCGCGCGGCCGCCGCCGGGCTGGACCCGCGGGCGAGCCTGGACGACAACGACTCGACCCCGTTCTTCGACCGGATCGGCGACCTCGTACGCCCCGGGCCCACCCGCACCAACGTCAATGATTGCCGCATCATCCTGGTTGGCTGAGACCCTGACCCGCGCCGCCCTCCCGGCCCTCGCGCTCGCCCTCGCGGGCGCGACCCCGGCCCTGGCGGACCTGCGCCTGTGCAACATGACGGCGAGCCGCATCGGCGTCGCCCTCGGCTACCGCGACGCCGGCGGCTGGGTGACGGAGGGGTGGTGGAACCTCGCCTCCAAGGGCTGCGAGACCCTGCTCAAGGGATCCCTCGCCGGCCGGTACTACTACGTCTTCGCGGTCGACTACGACCGCGGCGGCGAGTGGAGCGGGCGCTCGCTGATGTGCACCCGCGACCGCGAATTCACCATCCGGGGCGTCGACGACTGCCTCGCGCGCGGCTACGACCGCAACGGCTTCTTCGAGGTCGATACCGGCGAGCAGAAGAGCTGGACGATCCAGCTCACCGATCCCGGCCGCCCCGCCCCCTGACCGCCCCCTCCCTTTCGGAATACTCATGACCCGCGCCCGCCGCACCAAGATCGTCGCGACCCTCGGCCCGGCATCGAGCGACCCCGAGATGATCGCCCGGCTGTTCGAGGCCGGCGCCGACGTGTTCCGCATCAACATGAGCCACCTGCCGCGGGAGCGGCTGGCCGAGACCGTGGCGACGATCCGGGCGGTCGAGCAGCGCCTGCGCCGGCCGATCGCGGTGCTGGTCGACCTCCAGGGCCCGAAGCTGCGGGTCGGCCGCTTCGCCGACGACGCGGCGATACTGGAGAACGGCCAGAGCTTCGTCCTCGACGGCGACGCGGCGCCCGGCGACGCCACCCGGGTCCACCTGCCCCATCCCGAGATCCTGTCGGCGCTGGAGCCCGGCCACACCGTCATCATCGACGACGGCAAGCTGCGCCTCACCGTGACCGAGGTCGGGCCCGAGCGGGCCGTCACCCGGGTCGTCGTCGGCGGGCGGATCTCGAACCGCAAGGGCGTGTCGCTGCCCGACACCACGATTCCCGTGGCGGCGCTGACCGAGAAGGATCGCGGCGACCTCGATGCCGGTCTCGCCGCCGGCGCCGACTGGATCGCGCTGTCGTTCGTGCAGCGCCCGGAGGACGTCGCCGAGGTCAAGGCGATCGCCGGCGGGCGCGCGATGGTGATGGCCAAGATCGAGAAGCCGCAGGCGCTCGGCTGCCTCGACGCGATCATGGAGGTCGCCGACGGCCTGATGGTCGCCCGCGGCGATCTCGGGGTCGAGATGCCGCTGGAGCAGGTGCCCGGCGTGCAGAAGCGCATCACCCGCGCCGCCCGCCGCCTCGGCAAGCCGGTGGTGGTGGCGACCCAGATGCTCGAATCGATGATCACCGCCCCGGTCCCGACCCGGGCCGAGGTCTCGGACGTCGCGACCGCGGTCTACGAGGGCGCCGACGCGGTGATGCTGTCGGCCGAGAGCGCGTCGGGCGCCTTCCCGGTCGAGGCGGTCGCGACGATGAACCGCATCGCCGAGCAGGTCGAGCGCGACGCGATCTACTGGTCGATCATCACCGCCCAGCGCACGCCGCCCGAGCCGACGAGTTCCGACGCCATCGCGGCGGCCGCCCACCAGATCGTCGAGACCCTCGGCCTCGGCGCGATCATGGCCTGGACCGCCTCCGGCTCGACGGCGCTGCGGCTCGCCCGCTCGCGCCCCAACGCCTCGGTGATCGCGCTGACCCCCAAGCGCGAGACCGCCCGGCGCCTCGCGCTCGCCTGGGGCACCCACCCGATCGTGACCAACGACGCCAGCGACATCGACGACATGTCGTTCCGCGCCTGCAAGTTCGCGGTGCGCGAGGGCTTCGCGGTGGTCGGCGACCGGGTGATCGTGGTGGCGGGCCTGCCCTTCGGCACGCCCGGCGCCACCAACCTCGTGCGCATCGCCGAGGTGACGCGGGAGCACGCCGCCAAGGCGTGAGGGGGCTAGGCCGGAGCAGCGCAGCAGCCCTCCCCCGCAGAGGGGGGAGGGTTCGGAGCAAGCGCAGGGAGTCCCCTACGCCTCCATCGCCTCCAGCTCCGCGATCATCCCCTCGATCATCGACAGGCCGATCTGCCAGAAGGCCGGATCGCGGGCGTCGAGGCCGAACGGGGCCAGCAGCTCGTTGTACGGCTTGGCGCCGCCGGCCGAGAGCAGGGCAAAGTAGCGCTCCACGAAGCCCTCCTCCGCGCGGGAATACACGCCGTAGAGCGAGTTCACGAGGCAGTCGCCGAACGCGTAGGCGTAGACGTAGAACGGCGAATGGATGAAGTGCGGGACGTAGGACCAGAACGGCTGGTAGCCGGCATCGAGCCGGATCGCCGGGCCGAGGCTCTCGGCCTGGACCGACATCCACAGCGCGCAGATCTGGTCGGCGGTCAGCTCGCCCTCGCGGCGGGCGAGGTGGACCTTGCGCTCGAAGGCGTAGAACGCGATCTGGCGCACCACCGTGTTGATCATGTCCTCGACCTTGGCGGCGAGCATCGCCCGGCGCTGGGTCGGGTCGGCGAGGGTGTCGAGGACGCGCCGGAAGGTCAGCATCTCGCCGAACACGCTCGCGGTCTCGGCCAGCGTCAGCGGCGTCGGCGCCATCAGGGCACCGTTGCCGGCGGCGAGCACCTGATGCACGCCGTGGCCGAGCTCGTGGGCGAGCGTCATCACGTCCCGCGGCTTGCCCTGGTAGTTCACCAGCACGTAGGGGTGGGCCGAGGGCACGGTCGGGTGCGCGAAGGCGCCCGGCGCCTTGCCGGGGCGCACCGGCGCGTCGATCCAGTTGCCGTCGAAGAACCGCCGCGCGATCTCGGCCATCCGGGGCGAGAACGCCGCGTAGGCCGACAGCACGGTCTCGCGGGCCTCGGCCCAGGGGATCGTGCGCTGCTCGACCCGCGGCAGCGGCGCGTTGCGGTCCCAGTAGTCGAGGCTGTCGCGGTCGAACCACTTCGCCTTCAGGCGATAGTAGCGGTGCGACAGCCGCGGATAGGCGCCCTGAACGGCGGCGACCAGCGCCTCGACCACCTCCGGCTCGACCCGGTTGGCGAGGTGGCGCGAATCGGCGACGTCACGGAATCCGCGCCAGCGGTCGGCGATCTCCTTGTCCTTGGCGAGCGTGTTGGTGATGAGCGTGAAGGTGCGCAGGTTCGCCCGAAAAACCCGGCTGAGGCTCTCGGCCGCCTCCCGGCGGACCGCCCCGTCGGAGTCCTGGAGCTTGTTGAGGGTCGGTTCGAGCGGCAGTTCCTCGCCGCGCAAGGGAAAGCGCAGGGAGGCCAGGGTCTCGTCGAACAGCCGGTTCCAGGCCGCCCGGCCGGTGACCGACTTCTCGAGAAACAGCTTCTCCGCCTCGTCGCTGAGCTGGTGCGGCTTCTCGCGGCGCACGTCCTCCAGCCACGGCCGGTAGCGGGCGAGCGGCGGCAGGGCGGTGGCGGCGTCGATGCGCCCGTCCTCGACCCGGTTCAGCTCCAGGGTGAAGAACAGCAGGTCGCCGGCGGCGGCGGTGAGGCGCTCCTGGGTGTCGCCGTAGAACTTCGCCCGCGCCGGATCGGTGGTGTCGCCGGAATAGACGAGCCCGGCGAAGGACATCAGCCGGCCGAGCAGGTCCTCGACCGCCTCGTAGGCGGCGACCGCGGTGCCGAGGCGCTCGTGCGCGTCGCCGGCCGCCGCGAGGTCGGCGATGCGGCCGCGATACCGTGCGGCGAAGCCCCGGCACTCGGCCTCCGCCCGGGCGAGGTCGGCGGAGAAGGCCGGGTCGTCGAGGCCGGCATAGAGGTCCGACAGGTCCCACTCCGGCAGCGGGCCGAGGTCGACGGCCCGGACCGCGGCCAGGGCGGCGCTCAGGGGGAGTTCCGACGGCGCGGCGGCTCGGCGCGGCAGGGCTCGGCTCGACATGGACGGAGAAATCCTCTGGCTCGGAACGCGGATGGGCTGGGCCGCCCGACATATCGGCGCCCCCCTGCCCCAATCAACCGTCGGCGGCGCCCCGGCCCCGGTGCGACGCCGCCGCGCAGGGCGCGTCCCCGCGTGACGCGCAGGGCCTCGGGCCGGCGGCGGGAAAACTTGCGATTGACGTTAAGCACGACTTTACGCTTCTGACGCAGCATCCGGCTCGAAACGAAACAGCGCCGCGAAGCCCGCCGGTCCTCCGGCCTAGCACCGGCGCCGCGCGCCTCGCGCTCCGCGAAGGGAACGAGATGCCGACCACGGTCCTCATCGTCGACGACGATCCCGTGCAGCGCCGACTCGCGGAGGCGATGGTGCGGCGCCTCGGCTTCGAGGCGGTGGTGGCCGAGGGCGGCGCCGAAGCGCTGAGCCTGCTGCGGGCGCCGGACAGCCCGGTCGAGGTGGTGCTGCTCGACCTCGTGATGCCCGGCGGCCTCGACGGGCTCGCGGTGCTGGCCGAGATGCGCCAGGCCTCCCTCGACGTGCCGGTGATCGTCCAGACCGCCAACGGCTCGATCGACGCGGTCGTCAACGCGATGCGGGCCGGCGCCGTCGACTTCGTGGTCAAGCCGGCCGGCGCCGAGCGGCTCCAGGTCTCGATCCGCAACGCGCTCCAGGTCGACCAGCTCCAGGACGAGATCCGGCGCATGCGCCGGCGCGCCTCGGGCGCGCTCACCTTCAAGGATCTCGCCTCGAAGAGCCCCGACATGGGCCGGGTGATCCGGCTCGCCGAGCGGGCGGCGAAATCGAACATCCCGGTGCTGATCGAGGGCGAGTCCGGCGTCGGCAAGGAGGTGCTGGCCCGCGCGATCCAGGGCTCGGGCGAGCGCCGCGGCAAGCCGTTCGTGACGGTGAATTGCGGGGCGATTCCCGACAACCTCGTCGAATCGACCCTGTTCGGCCACGAGAAGGGCGCCTTCACCGGCGCCACCGAGCGGCATCTCGGCAAGTTCGTCGAGGCGTCGGGCGGCACGCTGTTCCTCGACGAGATCGGCGAACTGCCCCTCGACGCCCAGGTCAAGCTGCTGCGGGCGCTGCAGGAGGGCGAGGTCGACCCGGTCGGCGGGCGCAAGAGCGTGCGGGTCGACATCCGGCTGGTCTCGGCCACCAACCGCTCGCTGCTCGACCTCGTCAAGCAGGGCCGGTTCCGCGAGGACCTGTACTACCGCCTCAACGTCTTCCCGATGACCCTGCCGCCCCTGCGGGCCCGGCGCGAGGACATCCCGGATCTCGTGCGCTCGTTCTGCGCCCGCTTCTCGGCCGAGGAGGGCAAGCGGGTGCGCGGCATCGCCCCCGACGCGATGGCGCTGCTCGCCCGCTACGACTGGCCCGGCAACGTGCGCCAGCTCGAGAACGCGCTGTTCCGCGCCGTGGTGCTGGCCGACGGCGACGAGCTGACCATCGCCGAGTTCCCGCAGATCGCCGCGCATGTCGAGGGCTTCGAGGTCCGCATCCCGCCGGCCCCGAGCCTGCCCGACCCGGCGACCACCGCCCCCTTACGCGAGGTGGTGCGGGTCGAGGTCCGCGATCCCCACGCCCTCTCCCTCGTCGAGGAGGAGACCGGCGAGATGAAGACCATGGAGGGGCTGGAGAGCGAGATCATCCGCCACGCGCTCCAGTTCTACCGCGGCCGGATGTCGGAGGTGTCGCGCCGCCTCGGCATCGGCCGCTCGACCCTCTACCGCAAGCTGAAGGACCTCGGCCTCGACGACGAGAAGGCCGAGGACGCCGCCTGAGCGGTCTGGCGCCCGGCAGAGTCTCTCGTGGCCGGAGCCATGATTTCGCCGGGAGGATCGTGTCTGGCGCCCGGTGAGCCGGGCCGATCCTCCACCGGACGGCGGATGCCGGTCGGGCGGGCGTCGGTATCATCGATCGGCCCGGGCCGCCCGAGACGGCGCGCTCGTCGCACGCAAGGCCGTGCGTCGCCGCACGCTCGGGCTCGGCCGTTGTGAGTTATGGTTGTGTCGGCGCCGGAGTCCCGGTGCCGCTTTCGGGAGACGAGCATGGCGCCCACGCGCAGGGCCGCCGCGGCGATCGCGGCGCTGCTGGCCGGACAACCCGGCCTTTCGGGCGCCTTCGCGCAGGAGGCGCCGGTGCCGGCGGCCGTCGCGACGCCGACGTCCCCGGCGGGTCCGCCGCCCGCGTCGCAGGCCGGCCTCGCGCCGCAACTCGGCGCTGCGGTGCCGCAGCCCGGCGCT
>NZ_SACP01000199.1 GCF_004004555.2 Methylobacterium oryzihabitans | reverse complement strand
TCACCGCGCCCTCCGTCGAGCCGATGTCGGAGTAATCCACCAGCTTGCGCGCCACCTCCGACCCGATCCGCTCCTGCGCCTCCTCGGTCGACCCGCCGACATGCGGCGTCAGGATCACGTTGTCCAAGCCCTGCAGCGGCGACACGAACCGCTCCGCGTTCGACGCCGGCTCGACCGGAAACACGTCCACCGCCGCCCCCCGCAGGTGACCGTCGCGCAGCGCCCCGGCCAGCGCGTCGAGGTCCACCACCGTGC
>NZ_SACP01000198.1 GCF_004004555.2 Methylobacterium oryzihabitans | reverse complement strand
CCCCCCCCCCCCCCCCCCCCCCCCCCCCCCCCCCCCCCCCCCCCCCCCCCCCCCCCCCCCCCCCCCCCCCCCCCCCCCCCCCCCCCCCCCCCCCCCCCCCCCCCCCCCCCCCCCCCCCCCCCCCCCCCCCCCCCCCCCCCCCCCCCCCCCCCCCCCCCCCCCCCCCCCCCCCCCCCCCCCCCCCCCCCCCCCCCCCCCCCCCCCCCCCCCCCCCCCCCCCCCCCCCCCCCCCCCCCCCCCCCCCCCCCCCCCCCC
>NZ_SACP01000197.1 GCF_004004555.2 Methylobacterium oryzihabitans | reverse complement strand
CCGAGGCGATGGCGGCCGAGCCGGTGCGCGAGGCGGCGGAGTAGGATCACGCGCCGACCCTCCCCCTTCAGCCCCAAGCTGTTTAGGGCAAATTCCTTTCAAGCTCGAGCGCGGGATCCCCTCTCCCACTCGGGAGAGGGGAGGCGCGCCCCTTCTTTTCCCAGACAGCCCCCGCAAAGGGGGAGGGCCGCGCCCCGACGACACCCCCACCACACAAGAACGAGCGCCGGCCCCGGGGCCCCAGCCACGGCGTGACCC
>NZ_SACP01000196.1 GCF_004004555.2 Methylobacterium oryzihabitans | reverse complement strand
CGAGCAGCACGCGGTGACGTTCGCGGCCGGCATGGCGACGGAGGGCTACAAGCCGTTCGTGGCGATCTACTCGACGTTCCTGCAGCGCGGCTACGACCAGCTCGTGCACGACGTGGCTTTGCAGAACTTAGCCGTGCGGTTCTGCCTCGACCGGGCCGGGCTGGTGGGGGCGGACGGCGCCACGCATGCCGGCGCGTTCGACCTCGCGTATCTGTGCTGCCTGCCGAACATGACGGTGATGGCGGCCTCCGACGAGGC
>NZ_SACP01000195.1 GCF_004004555.2 Methylobacterium oryzihabitans | reverse complement strand
CGGTCTAATACGAATTTCGGACGATTCGTTCAGCTTAGCCGCAGACGACCACAGCGAAGGGCAAATGCCACGCTGAATGGATTATTGGGATTTCGTATGACAACGACGCACGCCCGACCCCTCCCCCGCAGAGGGGGGAGGGTCGGCGTCGTGCTTTGCCTACTCCGCCGCCTGCGCCCCGACCCCGGTCCCGACCGGGCACGACACGCCGGTGCCGCCGAGCCCGCAATAGCCGCCGGGGTTCTTCGCGAGGTACTGCT
>NZ_SACP01000194.1 GCF_004004555.2 Methylobacterium oryzihabitans | reverse complement strand
AGAACGTCCGCGACGCCCCCGACGGCCCGGTGCTGATCCACGTCGTCACCCAGAAGGGCAAGGGCTACGCTCCCGCCGAAGCCGCCGCCGACCGCGGCCACGCGGTGGTCAAGTTCGACGTGATCTCAGGCGTCCAGGCCAAGGCCAAGCCGAACGCGCCGGCCTACACCCGGGTGTTCGGCGAGAGCCTGATCAAGGCGGGCGACGCCGACGACAAGGTGGTGGCGATCACCGCCGCGATGCCGTCGGGGACCGGGGTCG
>NZ_SACP01000193.1 GCF_004004555.2 Methylobacterium oryzihabitans | reverse complement strand
ATCGGCGGGCAGGTGACGAACACCGGGACGATCTCGGTGCCGATGGGCCGGGTCGGGCTCGGCGCGGGCGAGCGGGCGACGCTGGATCTCTCCGGCGACGGCTTCCTGCAGGTGGCGGTGCCGACGCAAGCCAAGGGCCGCGGCGCGCTGGTCAAGCACAGCGGGACGATCTCGGCCGATGGCGGCTCGGTGACGCTCACCGCGGCGGCGGCGCGGGACATGGCGCGGCAGGCGGTGAACCTGTCGGGGGTGGTGGAGGCGCGCTCGGTCTCGGGGCGCAGC
>NZ_SACP01000192.1 GCF_004004555.2 Methylobacterium oryzihabitans | reverse complement strand
GCCCGACCCGGCCCATCGGCACCGAGATCGTCCCGGTGTTCGTCACCTGCCCGCCGATCAGCGCCGCGTAGCCGCCGCGCCCGATCGTGATCGTGCCGTGGTTGGCCACCCGCGCCGAGGCGCCCGACCCGCGGAACTGCCGCCGCCCGGCCCTGAAATCCTCGTCCGAGATCGCCAGCGACGAGGCGACGAAGCCGGCCGCGTTGACCTGCCCCGTCCGGGTGATCGTCACGCCGTTGGGGTTGACCAGATACACCCGCCCGTTGGCGTTGAGCTGGCCGG
>NZ_SACP01000191.1 GCF_004004555.2 Methylobacterium oryzihabitans | reverse complement strand
AGGGCGCGCGAGCGGATCAGCGGGTAGCGCAGGCGGGCCGAATACCGCGAGAAGTCCGAGGCGATGCCGAGCGTGCCGGGGCCTGCCCGCGGGGCGGTGCGGGCGTCGGTGGCTTCGAGGTTGAGGATCAGCCCGTCGAGGCCGAGCGGCAGGATCAGGCCGACGGCGAGGGCGCGGTTCCTCGGCTCCTGGGCGAAGAAGCTGCGCTCGCCGCCACTGTACGGGGCGCCGGAGGCGCGGAAGTACAGGGTCTCGCCGTGGCCGGTCGGCGAGTTGAGGTCGAGGCCGGTGCCGAGCG
>NZ_SACP01000190.1 GCF_004004555.2 Methylobacterium oryzihabitans | reverse complement strand
CGGCCACGGCGAGGGGGTAGGCGCCGGCGGCGCTGGCGGCGTCGAGGGCGAAGCCGCTCGACAGGCCGGTGAGCACGCCGATCCCCTCGCCGGGGGCGAGGCCTGTGGCCGACAGGCCCGGATCGACCGGGGCGTCGCCGTAGACCGAGGTGCCGCTGTTGGCGGTGACGGTGACGGGCCGCGGGGTGATGGTGAGGGCGGCGCCGGCCGGCAGGGCGTAGTTCGAGGCGAGCCCGTTGCCGCCGGTCACCGCGACGGCGAGGCCGGTGAGGCTCGTGCTGGCGTGGAGGCCGGCCTCGGCCG
>NZ_SACP01000018.1 GCF_004004555.2 Methylobacterium oryzihabitans | reverse complement strand
CTCCGCCGAAGCCCGCCGCGCCGCCGCGGGTGGCCGCGGTCGAGCCGCAGGCCACCTCCGCCGCGCCGGCTCCGGCCGCGCAGCCGGCGGTCGGCGGCTTCTCGGTCCAGCTCTCCGTCCGCGCGACCGAGAGCGAGGCCCGCGCCGCCTTCAAGCAGGCCCAGGAGCGCTACGCCGCCGAACTCGGCGGTCAGCAGCCGCTGATCCGTCAGGCCGAGGTCAACGGCAAGTCGATCTACCGCGTCCGCGTCGGGCCGATGGCGAAGGAGAACGCCACCAGCCTGTGCAACAAGCTCCAGGCTGCCGGCGGCCAGTGCTTCGTCGCCAAGAACTGAACCCAAGAACTGAACCGACGCCGGACCGGCCGGGTGTGGCGCGGGGTGGACAGCCCCGGACCGGCCGATCGGCTAGTCCTGACGTGCGGCGCCGAATCGGCGTCCCCGACCCGATGCGGATTCGAGCCTGACTGCCGCCCGCGACCCGGCCGGCCCCCCGTTCCTCCAGCCCGTGACGAGACCTGCCGTCGATGACGAGCCTTGCCCTGATCCTCGGCTGTGCCGGTCCGACCCTCGGTCGCGAGGAGGCCGCCTTCTTCCGCGACGCTCGGCCGTGGGGCTTCATCCTGTTCAAGCGCAACATCGAGACGCCCGAGCAGGTGCGGGCCCTCACGGCGGCCCTGCGCGAGACCGTCGGGCGCGACGACGCGCCGGTCCTCATCGACCAGGAGGGCGGCCGGGTGCAGCGGATGGGGCCGCCGCACTGGCGCGCCTACCCGTCCGGCCGCAGCTACCTGCGGGCCGGCGGCCCCGAGAACGCGCCGGCCCTCGCCCGGCTCGGCGCCCGGCTGATGGCGCACGACCTCGCGTCGGTCGGCATCAACGTCGATTGCGCCCCGGTGCTCGACGTGCCGGTGCCCGGCGCCCACGACGTGATCGGCGAGCGCGCCTACGGCACCGATCCCGACACCGTGGCGCGCATCGGCCGCGCCGTCGCCGAGGGGCTGATGGAGGGCGGCGTGCTGCCGGTGGTCAAGCACATGCCCGGCCACGGCCGCGCCGGCGCCGACAGCCACCACGCCCTGCCGGTGGTGACGGCCGACCGCGCCGGCCTCGACGCCCACGATTTCCGGCCGTTCCGGGCGCTCGCCGACCTGCCGCTGGCGATGTCGGCCCACGTCGTGTTCACGGCGATCGATCCCGACAACCCGGCGACGACCTCCGCCCGGGTGATCGCCGAGGTGGTGCGCGGGCATATCGGCTACGACGGCCTGCTGATGACCGACGACCTGTCGATGCGTGCGCTCTCGGGCGATTTCCGCTCGCGCACGGAGGCGGCGTTCCGCGCCGGCTGCGACGTCGGCCTGCACTGCAACGGCGACCGCACCGAGATGGAAGGCGTCGTCGCGGCGGCCCCCGTGCTCGCCGGCGAGGCCCTGCGCCGGGCCGACGCCGCCCTCGCGCGTCTCGCCCCCGCCTCCGGCTTCGACGCGGCGGAGGCCCGCGCCCGCCTGGATGCCGGCCTCGCCGCGGCCGCCTGAGCCCGGGAGACGGTTCCGGCGGGGACATTGCCTGTACGGCTTGCGGCGGGGCGGGCAATGGCCCCGAGATGCGGCGCTGATCTCCCGCTCCCGACACGAACGTGGCCGTCCGGCGGAAGCTACAGGGCGCGTCTCCCGAGGGAGACGCGCTTGACTGCTATGAGGAATTGTCCCCGGACAGCCGCGCGGTCGGGGGCGGGATCTACTCCGCCCGCGCCTTCTCGCGTCGCTTCTCCATCGTCCGCACCGAGATCACCGACGCCTCGTAGAGGAGGATCATCGGCACCGCCAGGGAGAGCTGGCTGATGACGTCCGGGGGCGTCAGGATCGCGGCGGCGACGAAGACCAGCACGATCGCGTAGCGGCGCTTCTCGGCCAGGAACTTCGAGTCGATGACCCCGATCTGCCCGAGCAGCGTCAGGATCACCGGCAACTGGAACGCGATCCCGAACGCGAAGATCAGCGTCATGATGAGCGACAGGTACTCGTCGACCTTCGGCAGCAGCTCGATCGTGGCCTCGCCGGGCTGGCCGATCTGCTGCAGGCTGACCGAGAACCGGATCAGCAGCGGCATGGCGAGGAAGAACACCACCAGCGCGCCGAGCACGAAGAAGACCGGCGTGGCGACGAGGTAGGGCAGGAAGGCCCGGCGCTCGTTGCGGTACAGGCCCGGCGCCACGAAGGCGTAGACCTGGGTCGCGACGATCGGGAACGACAGGAACGCCGCCCCGAACACGCTGAGCTTGATGTTGGTGAACACCTGCTCGAGGAAGTGCGTCGCGATCAGCCGCGCCTTCTCGGGCCCGACCACCGCTACGTAGGGGTAGACCAGCACGTTGTAGATGTGCGGGGCGAAGAAGAAGCAGACGAAGAACACCACCGCGAAGGCGAGGAGCGACTTGATGAGCCGCGACCGCAGCTCGATCAGGTGGTCGATCAGCGGCGCGCGCGAGGCCTCGATCTCCGCGTCGTCGGCCTCGGTGGTCATGGCGTCTCGCCTGTCGTGGTCTGGGCGGGGGCGGCGGCCCGGGCGGCGGCGCGCAGGCGCGCGGTCGCGGCCGCGAGGGTGTCGGCGCTGGGCTTGACGGGTTCCGCGGCGGGTTCCGCGGCCGGCGCCAGCGTCTCGGCCGCGGCCTCGGGAATGCCGGGCGCGGGCACGGGATCGACCGCCGGCAGCGCCGGAGGGGGCGGGTCGTAGGAGGGCGAGGCGCTGATGCCGTCCACCGCGCCCTTGAGTTCGTTGCGGATGGTCTGGACCGGATTGAAGCCCGACATCCCCGACGAGACGGTGCGGTTGATCTCGCCGACCTCCCGGCGGACCTCGTCGAGTTCGGCCTCGCGCATCGCCTCGTTGAACTGGGCGTGGAACTCGCCGGCCATCCGCTTCAGCTTGGACGTGACCTGCCCGACGGTCCGCAGGGCTTTCGGCAGGTCCTTCGGGCCGATGACGACCAGCGCGACGCCGCCGATCAGCATCAACTCGCCCCAACTCATATCGAACATGGCGTGACGGCCCTGCCCCTTCGGCGGCCGCGCGCGATGGCGCGCCGCAGCAGGCTCTCTAAACCCGACCGGCCGGGGCGGTCACCCATCCGCGCCGGAGAAAGCGCGATTTCCTCAGGCGGATCGCTCGAAGCGGGGCGGCCGCGTTCAGCCGACCTTGCGGTCGACCGGCGTCGCGGCCGGGACCGGCTCGGTGTGCGGCGGCAGGGTGCGGACCGGCTCGTTGGCGGAGACCGGGGGCGCCGGCGGCGGGGCGGCGGCCGGGGTCTGCTCGTCGTCGGCCATGCCCTTCTTGAACGCCTTGATGCCCTTGGCGACGTCGCCCATCAGGTCGGAAACCTTGCCGCGGCCGAACAGCAGCATGACGATCACGCCGACGACGACCCAGTGCCAGATGCTCGTGCCACCCATGGCTCTCTCCTGCGCCGCGCGAAGACTGAGACGGGCGCGGCGAGTCCCTCTAAGTCGCCGGAACCTAAGGATGACGGAGGGCGAACACAAGCGCCTCGCGGCGTCGCACGGGCAGGAACGCCCGGCGGCGACGGGCCCGGTGCCGGGCCGCCACGGCGGCCGGTTCCTCGACCGGACGCTGCCGTCGTGGTCCGGCTGACGGAGGTCAATTACAATAAGTAAAAACTGGATCGGAATGGACATTCATCGCCGCGATGATTGACACGACGGGCCGTCCGGCTTTAGCCGGGGTGTCCTTCCGGCGTCGTGCAGACTTGCTCTCCTCGTTCGTGCGGGCCGACATCTCATCGGATCGCTCCGGCTCGGAACCGCCCGGACCGATCTTCGCACACGAGATCCTTGGCGGGAGCGGGCGTGACCTTGCGCGAGATCAAGACGCGGCTGCGCGCCGTGCTGTTCCAGGTCCACTGGTTCGTCGGCCTCGTCGCCGGCCTCGTCCTGGTGGCGATGGCGCTGACCGGCGCCGCGATGAGCTTCGAGGACGAGATCCTGCGCGCGCTCAATCCCGGGATCGTGACCGTCGAGGCGGCGGGCCGCACCGCCCTGACGCCCGACGGGCTGGTCGCCCGCCTCGCCGAGGCACGGCCGGGGGCGCGGGTGACCGCCGTCACCGTGCCGGGCACCAGCGGCGAGTCGGCCCAGGTGCGGCTGGCGCCCGAGCCCGGCCGGCCCGGGCGCGGCGAGACCCTGCGCCTCGACCCCTATGACGGCCGCATCCTCGGCGAGGCCCGCGGCGAGGCGGCGTTCGCGCTCGTCCTGCGCCTGCACCGCTGGCTGGCGCTGCCGGGCGGCCCCGACGGTCCGGGCCGGCAGATCACCGGCGCGGCGGCGTTCGGGCTGATCGTCCTGAGCCTGTCGGGGCTCTACCTGCGCTGGCCGGCTTCGCGGGCGCGCGACTGGCGGGTCTGGCTGAAGCCCGCCCTCGGCCGCCGCGGCCGGCCTCTCTACTGGTCGCTGCACGCGGTCGTCGGCACCTGGGTGCTGGTGCTCTACCTCGTCATGGCGCTGACCGGCCTGTGGTGGTCCTACGGCTGGTACCGCGCCGGGGCGACGATGCTGCTCACCGGCCGTGCCCCGGCGGCGGAGGCGCGGCCCCCGCGCGACGAGGCCGGCCGCGCCGGGCCCGTCCCGGCCCTCGATCCGGCCTTCGCGGCCTTCCGGGCCGCCGCCGGCCCCTACGCCTGGGCGAGCGTGAGCGTGCCGCGCAACCCCGCCGGCACGGTCCGCATCCGCTCGCTCGCCGCCGACGCCCCCCATCCCCGCGCCCGCGACGAGTGGCGGATCCGGCCCGACGGGCGGATCGAGGGCAGGACCCTCTACGCCGCCGAACCCCTCGGCGAGCGCCTCGTCACCGCGATGCTCGACCTGCACCAGGGCCGCTGGTTCGGCATGGCCGGCACCGTCGCGTTCCTGCTCGCCGCCCTGGCGATGCCGCTCTTCGCGGTCACCGGGCTGCTCCTGTATCTCGGCCGGCGCCGCAGCCGGCGGCGGATTGCGCGGGCGCCGGCGGTTCCGGCCGCGGCGTCGCGGTGACGGCGACCGCCGCCCGGGCGGCGCGGCCGAACAGCAGCGTCGCGGCGGCGACGCCGCCGAGCTGGAGCGCGCAGCCGGCGGCCTCGGCGGCGCTCGGCCAGCGCGCCTCGAACAGGAAGCCGTAGACGAGGCCGAACACCGTCTCGGCGACGATGAGCTGGGCCGCCAGCGCCAGGGGCAGCCGGCGGGCGGCGACCATCCAGCTCCAGGTCGCGAACCACGACCCGACCACCCCCATCAGCAGCGCCCAGGCGGCGAAGACCTGCCACTCGCGCTCCGACACCGGCGCGCCGTCGCCGAGCGAGACCAGCGGCAGCAGCGGCAGGCAGCCGAGCGCGGCGCCGAGGCCCTGGATCCCGGTCCAGCGCAGCCCGTCCGGCGCGTCGGGCGCCCGCATCACCGCCGCATTCACGAGGCCGTACGCGATCCAGATCACCAGGGCGAGCCCGGCGAAGGCGGTGCCGAGCCACACCGCCTCCCGGTTCTCCGGCGGCGCCTGGGCGAGCGCCGCGGCATCGACCAGGGCGACGCCGGCCGCGATGGCGGCGAGCGGCAGCGCCAGCCGGCGCCAGGGCAGGGCGCGTTCGCGCAGGTTGGCGATCACCGGCAGCACCACCGGCATCGTCCCGATGACGACCGGCGGGATCGCGGCCCCCGCCGACCGCACCGCGAAGGCGGCGGCGACGAAGTAGGCGACGTAGCCGATCCAGCCGAGCAGCAGCCCGGTGACGAGGCGGCGCGGGCCGAGCCCCCGGGGCCGCAGGCGCGGATGCAGCATCAGCCCGGCCGACACCACCCCGAAGACGAGGTAGCGCGCCACCGTCAGGTCCCAGGTCGTGAACGGCGCCACCGCCCGCGGCGCCACGAAGGTCAGCCCCCACAGCGCGCAGGTGACGAGGCCGGCGGCGATGCCGAGGATCATGACGGATCTCCGAGGCCCGGGCGGTGCCGGGCGTGTGGGGGGGACGATCGGCTCCATCCGACGACGCGGCTTCGCGCGGTTCACGGCCGATCGCCTCGCGGTGCGATAGAGCGATTCCGGGACGGCGTCGCGGCTCGACGTGACGGGCCCGGGGTTCCTTTCCCGTCCGCGTCCACACGCCCGGGAAACGGACGGGACGGCAGCGGGGGAGGCCGGCTTCCGCGGCGCGAAGAGCGCGACCGGGAGCCCTGCCGGTCGGATTCCTTCCGAGTGTGACCCGGGCGCCGATTGCCGATCCGGCACCGCGGCGGCCATAACTTCGACATCGGGGGGGCGCAGGGCGGGGACGGGCGCGCGGCGGGGGCGGCGGCGCGTTCGAGCCCGGAAGCGCATGTCAGGTGGTCACGCCAGTGCTGGAAGCGGTCGAGACCTCGATCCCCGCGGAACCCTCTCCCACGGGACCGGCCGGTGACGCGCGCCGGTCGCGGGCGCATCGCCGTGCGCGCCGGCACAGCGTCCAGGTGCGCTGGCTGCGCCGGGCGATCCCGCTGGCCGCCGGCCTCTCGGCGCTCGCCATCGCGGCCGCGGCGTGGCTCAACCCGTTCGCCGATCTCGGCGTCTCGGTCAGCCTCGGCTCGATCGGGGTGTCGGGCTCGAAGGTGACGATGGAGAGCCCGCGCCTGTCCGGCTACCGCTCCAAGGACAACCGCCCCTACGAGGTGACCGCCCGCGCCGCGCTCCAGGACGTGCGCAAGCCGTTCATCATCGAACTCGAGAGCATGCGCGGCCGCCTCATCACCGACGCCAGCGGGGGGCTGGCCCATATCGAGGCCGCCGCCGGGGTGTTCGACACCCAGAAGGAGGCGCTGGAGCTGAACCGCAGCATCCGCCTGTGGACCGACAAGGGCCAGGAGGCGCGGCTGACCTCGGCCCATGTCGACTTCAAGTCCGGCAGCATGACTTCCGCCGAGCCGGTCACCGTGACCATGCCGACCGGCTCGATCCGCTCCGACACCATCGCGGTCGCCGAGAACGGCAAGACGATCTCGTTCGTCGGCAACGTCAAGGCGGTGTTCACCAGCCAGCCCGAGCCCGAGGCGCCCGTGACCCTGCGCACCTCGTCGGCCGAGATCCGGGACGACCGTCCGTGAGACCTCTCCTCCGCCCCGCGCTCGCCGCGATCCTGCTGCTCACCGTGCCGGCGCTCGCCGCCAACGGCGAGACCGCGCCGCCGGCCGCCAAGGAGCGCAATTCCGGCTTCGGCGCCTTCGGCAAGGGCACCGGCAAGGAGCCGATCAAGATCGACGCCGACCGCCTCGACGTGTTCGACCGCGAGAACCGGGCGGTGTTCGCCGGCAACGTCGTGGCGGTGCAGGGCGACAGCACGATTCGCTGCTCCAGCATGACCGTGCACTACCAGCGCAAGCAGGACGGCAAGGGCGGCGACAAGGCGGCCGATCCCAAGCCTGCGGAGACGAAGCCCGCGGAGACGAAGCCCGGCGACCCGACCGACGGCAGCGCGATCAGGCAGGTCGTGTGCGCCGGGCCGGTGACGGTGGTGTCGAAGGATCAGGTCGCGACCGGCGACAACGCGGTGTTCGACCGGGTCGCCAACCGCGTCGTGCTGACCGGCAACGTCGTGCTGAGCCAGTGCCAGAACGTCACCCGCGGCAGCCGCCTCGTCTACGACATCACCACCGGCCGGGCGAACATGGACCCGGTGGCGGGCGGGCGCGTCTCGGCGATGTTCGTGCCGGGCGGCAAGGACGAGAAGAAGCCCGAGGGCAAGCAGGCGGGCTGCCCGCAGCCGGCCCAGCCGGTCGCCGGCGCCAAGGCGGCGCCCAGGCCGAGGGCGCAGGCGAACTGAGATCCTGGCCCCGGCGTCACACCGGCCGGGTTCCGCACCGATGAGGCCGGTCCGCGCCTGTTGATCGCCGGAATTCGGTGGCACAAGAGGTTGACAGGGGCCGCCCGGCCTCGCCACATCCCGGGTACCATGAGCGATCCCGCCAACCAGAATACCGCCGGCGTTTCCGCCAAGCCCCCGCGGGAGAGCAAGCCCCCGCTTGAGATCCTGCTCTGCGCGCCGCGCGGCTTCTGTGCCGGCGTCGTGCGGGCGATCGACGTGGTGGAGCGCGCCCTCGCGATCTACGGGCCGCCGGTCTACGTCCGGCACGAAATCGTCCACAACAAGTACGTGGTCGAGGGCCTGAAGCGCAAAGGCGCGGTCTTCGTCGCCGAACTCGACGAGGTCCCGGACGGCAAGGCCCCGGTGATCTTCTCGGCCCACGGCGTCGCCAAGACGGTGCCGCAGACCGCCGAGGCGCGCCGCCTCATCACCATCGACGCGACCTGCCCGCTGGTGACCAAGGTCCACCGCGAGGCCGAGATCCACCACAAGCGCGGCCGCCACGTCCTGCTGGTCGGCCATTCCGGCCACCCGGAGGTGGTCGGGACCATGGGGCAACTGCCCCCGGGCTCGATCACCCTGGTCGAGGACATCGACCAGATCGAGGCGCTGACCGTCGACAACAGCCAGAACCTCGCCTGGGTGACCCAGACCACCCTGTCGGTCGACGACACCCGCCACATCGTCGAGGCGCTGAAGGCGAAGTTCCCGGCGATCGTCGGTCCCCACAAGGACGACATCTGCTACGCCACCACCAACCGCCAGGAGGCGGTGAAGCAGATCGCGCCGCTCGTCGACGCGCTGATCGTCGTCGGTTCCTCCAACTCCTCGAACTCGCAGCGCCTGCGCGAGGTCGCCGAGCGGGTCGGCTGCCCGATCACCCGCCTGCTCAACCGCGCCGAGGAGATCGACTGGGCCGCCTTCGAGGGCATCCGCCGCCTCGGCCTCACCGCCGGCGCCTCGGCGCCCGAGGTGCTGGTCGAGGAGATCATCGACGCCTTCGCGGCCCGGTTCGAGGTCACGGTCGACACCGTCTCGACCACGACCGAGGACATGGTCTTCCCGCTGCCGCGCGAGCTGCGCAGCGAAGCGGCGGAGTAGTCCGCCCGCGTCACGGCCCGGCCGTCCGAGGCGTCGCCCCATTCCGGGGCGACGCCTTTTTCGCGTCCTCTCACCCCAGCCTTAGACGGAAATCCCGGCCGTGGCGGTCTACACCGAAGTTCCCGACGAGGCGCTCGCCGCCTTCCTGGCCGCCTACGACATCGGCGACCTGCTGTCCTACAAGGGCATCGCCGAGGGGGTCGAGAACACCAACTTCTTCCTGCACACCACCGCCGGCTCCTACATCCTGACGCTGTACGAGAAGCGGGTCGCCGAGGGCGACCTGCCGTTCTTCCTCGGGCTGATGGAGCATCTCGCGGCGAACGGCCTTGCCTGCCCGCAGCCGATCCGCAACCGGGCCGGGGAGGCGCTGGGCCGCCTGTGCGGCCGCCCGGCGGTGATCGTGACCTTCCTCGACGGCGTCTCGGTGCGCCGGCCGGCGACGCGCCATTGCCGGGCGCTCGGCGCGGCGCTGGCCGGGCTGCACGCCGCCGGGGCCGGTTTCGGGATCCGCCGGCCGAACGCCCTCTCGGTCGCGGCGTGGCGGCCGCTCTTCGCCCAGGCCGAGGCGCAGGCCGACACCGTGGCGCCGGGCCTCGCCGCCCGCACCCGCGCCGACCTCGCGGTCCTCGAAGCCGGCTGGCCCCAGGACCTGCCGGGCGGGGTCATCCACGCCGACCTGTTCACCGACAACGTGTTCTTCATCGGCGACGCGGTCTCGGGCCTGATCGACTTCTACTTCGCCTGCAACGACGCCTTCGCGTACGACCTCGCGATCTGCCTCAACGCGTGGTGCTTCGAGGGCGACGGGTCGTTCAACCGCACCAAGGGGCAGGCGATGATCGCCGCCTACCAGGGGGTGCGGCCGCTGGAGCCGGCCGAGGTCGCCGCACTGCCGCTGCTGTGCCGGGGCGCCGCCCTGCGCTTCATGCTGACGCGGCTGGTCGACTGGCTCAACGTGCCCCCCGGCGCCCTGGTGAAGCCGAAGGACCCGCTCGAATACGACCGCAAGCTCGCCTTCCACCGCCGCGTCGCCGACGCCGCCGAGTACGGCTGGGCGTCGGCGGGCTGAGCGCCGGTCAGCGCCGCTCCAGCAGCGTCACGACGAGCGCCGCGGTCGCGAACAGGCCGCCGACGAGGCAGAGCGCCGGCCAGCCGGCCGCCGCGAAGGTGCGGGTGCCGACCGACGCCCCGACCGCGCCGCCGACGAAGATGAGGGTGAAGAACACCGTGTTGATGCGGCCCCGCGCGCCGGCCGCGAGGGCGTAGACCCGGGTCTGGTTGGCGATCAGCGCCGCGTTGATGCCGATGTCGATCAGCAGCACGCCGACCACCAGCGCGACGAGCGAGGTGCCGCCGAACAGGCCGAACACCGCGAAGGCCGCGATCGTGAGCAGCGCCCCGCCGACCACCACCGGGCGCGGGCTGCGGCTGTCGGCGAAGCGGCCGGCGAGGGGGGCGACCAGGGCGCCGGCGGCGCCGACGAGGCCGAACAGGCCGGCCCCGGCCGGGTCGAGCCCGAAGGGCGGCCCCTGCACCAGCAGCGCGAGGCTGGTCCAGAAGGCGTTGAACGCGGCGAAGAGCAGCGCCTGCGACAGCGCCGCGCGCAGCAGCGCCGGGTGGGTCCGCACCAGCTCCAGGACGGAGCGCATCAGCGCGCCGTAGCCGAGATGGCGGGCCGAGGGCGTGTGCGGCAGGGTCAGGGCGGCCATCAGCGCCAGCAGCAGCGACAGCCCGGCCGCGGCCCAGAACACCGCCCGCCAGCCGAAGCCGGCGCCGACGAACCCGCTCGCCGTGCGGGCGAGCAGGATGCCAAGCAGGAGCCCGGTCATCACCTGCCCGACCATCCGGCCGCGGCTGGCATCCGGCGCCAGCTCGGCCGCGAACGGCACCGCCTGCTGCGCCGCCGTCGACAGCACCCCGATCACGAAGCTCGCGCCGACCAGCACCGTGACGTCCGGCGCCAGGGCGGCGACGACCAGGACCAGGGCCAGGGCGACGAGCTGGCCGACGATCAGCCCCCGGCGGGGATACTTGTCGCCGATCGGAACCAGCCCGAGGATGCCGAGCCCGTAGCCGGCGAGCGTCGCGGTCGGCACCAGCACGGCGGCGGCGTGGCCGAGATCCTGCTCCAGCAGCCCGAGCAGGGGCTGGTTGTAGTAGATGTTGGCGACGGCGCCGCCGGCGATCAGGCTCAGGCTGATGCGGGTCGCGGCGGTGAGCGCGGGGACGCGGCCGGCCGTGACGGGCGGGGCGGGCGAGGCGGTCATGACGGGTGGCGGCTCCGGACGGATCCCGCACAAGGTAGGGATCCGCTGCACCGCAGCAGCCGTCGCGCCCGCGGGGCCGCCCTGTCCTGCGGACATGGCGCGGCCGGTCCGCCGGTGCCCGGATCGGGCCGCACGGGCGCCGCTCCGGGCCACGACTTGAATCGGATGCCGTCGATCCCGAAATGATGGGGACGGACGGAGTTCACGGCGCCGCTCGATCAAGTCGGCATCTTGATCAGGGATGGTCGCCGCTCTCACTGTCGTCGCCGCGAGGAACGAAACCCTGCGGCAGAATGGTCACCGCGGCAAGCGGGGCCCTATGCAACGAGGAGGAGTGTGGATGTCGCATTACCGCGTGCTGTTCGCCAAGCAGATCCTCGGCGTGCCGTTCACCATCGGCGCCGTGGAGATCACCCGCGCCCGCGATTCCGAGCGCGCGCTGCGGGCCGCGACCCTGCGCTTCGCCCGCCAGCACGGCGTCGAGGACTGGCGCGAGCGCGCCGACCGGGCCGACGTGACCGAGACCGAACCGGCAGCGGCGTGAGGCCGGCGGGTCCGGCCGGCGGCTCAGGCCGCCGACCCGCCCGCGAGCCGCGTCCGGGCGCGGCCGACGCCCCAGGCCAGCGCCGCCGCGACGGCCGGCCAGGTGAACAGCAGCACCGCCGCCGGCAGCGGCAGGTGCCAGGCGATCAGCGCCCCGACGCAGCCGGCGACCGAGCCGAGGATCGGGACGTAGAACACCGGGATCGCGATGAGGACGGCGAGCGCCACCGGCATGCCGGTGAGATGCACAAGGCCGGCCTGCACCGCCGCGAGGTTGGTCAGCCCCATGGCCAGGAACACCAGGAAGGCGAGGATCGGCATCGGTCGGGTCCCGTGACGAGGAGCGGCCATCCAAGCACCGGCGGCCGCGGGAAGTGTGGCGGAGCGCCGGCGGCGCATGGTTTTCCGCGCCGGTGTGGCGTGCAGACCACGCTTCAGCCGATCGGCCCCGGCAGCGCCTGCTCGGCCTCGATGGTCAGCCGGGCCTCGTGGCGTCGCACGAACAGCCACAGGGCGATGCCGCCGAACACCACGATCGCCAGCATGGCGAGGCCGACCGGCCCGGCGATGTGCTCGATCGAGCGGCCGCAGAAATAGGCGCCGAAGCCCATCAGCGACGCCCAGGCGATCCCGCCGGCGGCGTTGAACAGGAAGAAGCGGCGGGCGTCGAACTGGTTCACCCCGGCCAGCAGCGCGGCGTAGGCCCGCAGCATCGCGGTGAAGCGGCCGAAGAACACGATCTTCCCGCCGTGCCGGCGGAAGAGGTACTGGCCGAGCTTGAGCCGGCGGTGGTCGAGGGCGATGGCCTTGCCGTACTTGAGCAGCAGCGGCATGCCCCAGCGCCGCCCGACCCAGTAGCCGAGATTGTCGCCGAGGATCGCCGCCGCCGCCGCCGAGGCGACCACGAGCCAGATGCTGATGCTGCCGGTGCTGCCGGCATAGACCGCCGCGGTGATGAGAGCGGTCTCGCCCGGCATCGGCACGCCGGCGCTCTCGAGGGTGATGACGAAGAAGATCGCCCAGTATCCGTAATGCGCGATCAGGTCGGCGACCGGCAGGTCGTGAAGGAAGGACATCGGGTCCTCGTCGGCAGGTCCGGGGGCGATGAGCCGCCGCCGGGCCGGGTGTGGCGAAAGGGAACGGGCCCGGCGCCCGAAAAATCCGGCGCGGACGGGATGACGGGGTGGCCCGAGATCGTGGCTGTTCCAGGGCGCCGGCGGCCGGGTGGCGTTCAGCAATCTTGTCGCAACGTGCCGGCCGTACTGGTGACGTATTACCCTGGCGGATGGCCGGACGGGGCGCAGAGGGCTTCGATCCCGCCGGTGCGGTGGCGGCCCGGAGGCCGGGACCACCTCGCCGGCGCGGGTCTCGGAAACGCGAATGAACGAGTTGTCTCCCATCCGGACCGACGATGCCCAGGCGGAAGGGCGGTCGCGGCGCGGCAGGAGCTGGATCGTCTGGCTCCTGGTCCTGGCGCTGCTCGGCGGCGCCGGGTACTGGGGCTATCGCACGTACTGGCAGCCCGGCGCGCGGCCGCAGGCCGGGCCGGGACAGGCCGCCGGCCGCGCCGGCGGCCGGCGCGGCGGCATGGAGGGTCCCCAGGCGGTCGGCGTCGCCGCGGTGACGACCGGCGACATGCCGGTGACGTTCGCGGGCCTCGGCACGGTGACGCCGCTCGCCACCGTCACCATGCGCTCCCAGGTCAGCGGCTACCTCACGGCGGTCGAGTTCCGCGAGGGGCAGGCGGTCCGGCGCGGCGACGTGCTGGCGCAGATCGACGTGCGTCCCTACGAGGCGCTGCTGGCGCAGTACCAGGGCCAGCTCCAGCGCGATCAGGCCCTGCTCCAGAACGCCCGCCTCGACCTCGCCCGCTACCAGACCCTCAACCGGCAGGACTCGATCTCGAAGCAGAACGTCGACACCCAGGCCGCCACGGTGAAGCAGTACGAGGGCATCGTCGCCTCCGATCAGGCCCAGATCGACCAGCAGAAGCTCAACATCCAGTACGGCCGCATCGTCTCGCCGGTCGACGGCCGCGTCGGCCTGCGCAAGGTCGATCTCGGCAACTACATCTCGGCCGGCACGACCGATATCGTGGTGGTGACGCAGACCAAGCCGATGTCGGTGCTGTTCATCCTGCCGGAGGACCGGGTGCAGCGGGTGCAGGCGCGCCTGCGCGGCGGCGCGAGGCTGCCGGTGCGGATCTTCGACCGCAGCGACACGACCGAACTCACCACCGGCACCCTCGACACGATCGACAACCAGATCGACCCCACCACCGGCACGTTCCGGCTGCGCGCGCTGTTCCCCAACGACGACGAGCGGCTGTTCCCCAACCAGTTCGTCAACGTCCGGCTCCTCGTCGACACGATCCGCGACGCCACCCTGGTCCCGGCGGCGGCGATCCTGCGCGGCACGCCCGGCACCTACGTCTATCTCCTGGGAGCCGACGGCAAGGTCGCGGTCCGGCCGGTCGCCATCGGCGAGACCGACGGCCTGCGCACCGTCGTGACCTCCGGGCTGGCGCTCGGCGACAGGGTGGTGGTCGACGGCACCGACCGCCTGCGCGACGGCGCCGAGGTCCGGGTCGTCGGCGAGGGCGAGGCCGCCGGGGACGGCAAGGCACGGCGCCGGCCGGCCGAATCGGCGGCCGAGGCCGCCCCCACCCCGACCGCCCCGGCCGGCGAGGCGCCGCCGGAGGCCGGCCGCCACCAGGGACGGCGCCGGCCGGCCGCCCCGTGAACCCGTCGCGCCTGTTCATCCTGCGCCCGGTCGCCACGTCGCTGCTGATGCTGGCGATCCTGCTGACCGGGATCCTGTCCTACTTCAACCTGCCGCTTTCGGCGCTGCCCTCGGTCGACTACCCGACGATCCAGGTCCAGACCTTCTATCCGGGGGCGAGCCCCGAGGTGATGACCTCGGCGGTGACGGCGCCGCTGGAGCGGCAGTTCGGTCAGCTCGCCAACCTCAACCAGATGTCGTCCCAGTCCTCGGCCGGGGCGTCGGTCATCACGCTGCAGTTCAACCTCGACCTGCCGCTCGACATCGCGACCCAGGAGGTCCAGGCGGCGATCAACGCCGCCGGCAACCTGCTGCCGAGCGACCTGCCGGCGCCGCCGGTCTACGCCAAGGTCAACCCGGCCGACGCCCCGATCCTGACGCTGGCCCTGACCTCGAAGACCATGGCGCTGACGCAGGTCCGCGACCTCGCCGAGAGCCGGCTCGCCCAGAAGATCAGTCAGGTCGCCGGGGTCGGCCTCGTCACCATGGCGGGCGGCCAGCGCCCGGCGGTGCGGGTGCGCTTCAACACCCGGGCGCTCGCCGCCTACGGCCTCAACATCGACGACCTGCGCACCACGATCGCCAACCTCAACGTCAACACGCCGAAGGGCTCGATCGACGGGCCGACGCAATCCTACACCATCAACGCCAACGACCAGATCCGCGACCCGGCCGCCTATCGCGACGCGATCGTCGCCTACCGCAACGGCAACCCGGTGCGGATGTCCGACGTCGCCGAGGTGGCGGACGGGCCGGAGAACGTCTGGCTCGGCGCCTGGAGCGACACGACTCCCGCGGTGATCGTCAACATCCAGCGCCAGCCCGGCGCCAACGTCATCGCGGTGGTGGACCGGATCAAGGCGCTGCTGCCGCAGATCCAGGCCACCCTGCCGGCGGCGGTCCAGGTCACCCCGCTCACCGACCGCACGGTGACGATCCGCGCCTCGGTCCACGACGTGCAGGTCGAGCTGCTGCTCGCCATCGCCCTCGTGGTGCTGGTGATCTTCCTGTTCCTGCGCTCGCTGCCCGCCACCCTGATCCCGAGCCTGTCGGTGCCGCTCTCGCTGGTCGGCGCGCTGCCGGTGATGGATGCCTGGGGCTTCTCCCTCGACAACCTGTCGCTGATGGCGCTCACCATCGCGACCGGCTTCGTGGTCGACGACGCCATCGTGGTGATCGAGAACATCGCCCGCCACGTCGAGGAGGGCGAGAGCCCGCTCGAAGCGGCGCTGAAGGGCTCGCGCGAGATCGGCTTCACCATCATCTCGCTCACCGTGTCGCTGCTCGCGGTGCTGATCCCGCTGCTGTTCATGGGCGAGGTCGTCGGCCGGCTGTTCCACGAATTCGCCATCACCCTCGCCGCCACCATCGTGATCTCGGCGGTGGTGTCGCTGACGCTGGTGCCGATGCTGTGCGCGCGCCTGCTGCGCCACCAGCCGCCGCAGGCGCGCGCCCGCGGCCGCCTCGGCGCCGCCGCCGGCCGGATGATGGAATCCGGCCTCGCCGTCTACGGCCGCACCCTGCGCCTCGTCCTCGACCACCAGGGCTCCACCCTGCTGGTCGCCCTCGCGACCGTGGTCCTGACCGTCACGCTCTACGTCGTGATCCCGAAGGGCTTCTTCCCGATCCAGGACACCGGCCTGATCCAGGGCGTCACCCAGGCCGACCAGACCGTCTCCTACGGCGCGATGGCCGAGCGCCAGGGGCGGCTGGCGGAGGAGATCCTGAAGGATCCCGACGTCGCCGGCCTGTCGTCGTTCATCGGCATCGACGGCCAGAACGTCACGCTCAATTCCGGCCGCTTCCTCATCAGCCTCAGGCCGCGCGAGGAGCGCCGCGAGAGCGCCGGCGCGATCATCCGCCGGCTCGCCGAGCGCACCCGGGGCATGGCCGGCATCACCCTCTACATGCAGCCGGTGCAGGACCTCACCATCGACACCGCGGTGAGCGCGACCCAGTACCAGTTCACCCTGGAGAACCCCGACCTCGCCGCCTTCGACACCTGGGTGCCGCGCTTCGTCGACCGCCTGCGCGACCTGCCCGAACTCGCCGACGTGGCGAGCGACCTGCAGGCGGACGGCCTGTCGGCCTACGTCACCATCGACCGGGCGACGGCGGGCCGCTACGGCATCACCCCGGCGACGATCGACAACGCGCTCTACGACGCCTTCGGCCAGCGCATCGTCTCGACGATCTTCACCCAGTCGAACCAGTATCGGGTCATCATGGAGGCCGATCCCGACCTCCACCGCACCCTCGAGTCCCTCGGCCAGATCTACCTGCCGTCGGCCACCGCCGCCAACGGGCAGGTGCCGCTCTCGGCGATCGCCACGATCGGCGAGCGCCGTTCGCCGCTGCTCATCAGCCATCTCGGCCAGTTCCCCGCCACCACGATCTCGTTCAACCTCGCCCCCGGCGCCTCGCTGGGGCAGGCGGTGGCGGCGATCCGGGCGGCGGAGCGGAGCCTCGGCCTGCCCGAGAGCTTCGCCCTGCGCTTCCAGGGCTCGGCGCTGGCGTTCCAGGCCTCGCTCAACAACACCCTGTTCCTGGTGCTGGCCGCGATCGTGACGGTCTACATCGTGCTCGGCGTGCTCTACGAGAGCTTCGTCCACCCGGTGACGATCCTCTCGACCCTGCCCTCGGCCGGAATCGGGGCGCTCGCCGGCCTGATGCTGTTCGGGCACGACCTCGACATCATCGGCATCATCGCGATCGTGCTGCTCATCGGCATCGTCAAGAAGAACGCGATCATGATGATCGACTTCGCGCTCCAGGCCGAGCGCGAGCAGGGGGCCGACCCGCGCGACGCGATCACCGAGGCGTGCATCCTGCGCTTCCGGCCGATCCTGATGACGACCTTCGCGGCGCTGTTCGCCGCGGTTCCGCTGATCCTCGGCACCGGCACCGGCTCGGAGCTGCGCCAGCCCCTCGGCATCGCCATCGCGGGCGGGCTGATCGTGAGCCAAGTCCTGACGCTCTACACGACGCCGGTGATCTACCTCGCCTTCGACCGGCTCGCGCGGCGCCTGTCCGGGCGCCGGGGCGGGGGCCTGCGGCGGGGCGAGGTGGTGCCGTGAGGGGCGGTGACGGGCTTTTCGGCCTCCCCTTTTCCCGGACGACTGGAGCGATAGCGGAAGGAGATCCGGGATCCAGCACAGGAAGTGCCGCGAAGCGGCTCACCAGCGGCAACGTTGCAGAGAAGCGGACGCTTCGCGACTTGTCGTGCTGGATCCCGGATCTCCTTCCACTGCGTTCCAGTCGTCCGGGAAAGGGGGCGGCAAGCCTGACGCCGGCATGGGCTAGTCTCCCCTCGCCACCGGACGCCCCCCGGTGAACCTCTCGGCCCCCTTCATCCTGCGCCCGATCGCGACGACGCTGCTCACCCTCGGGGTGGTGCTCGCCGGGCTGTTCGCCTTCGTGAAGCTGCCGGTGGCGCCGCTGCCGCAGGTCGACTTCCCGACCATCCTGGTCCAGGCCCAGATGGCCGGAGCGAGCCCGGAGACGATGGCGAGCACCGTCGCGGCGCCCCTGGAACGGCGTCTTGGCCAGATCGCCGACGTCGACCAGATGACCTCGACGAGTTCGGTCGGGTCGACCCGGATCGTGCTCCAGTTCGGGCTCGACCGGAACATCGACGGCGCCGCCCGCGACGTGCAGGCGGCGATCAACGCCGCGCGGGCCGAGCTGCCGACGGCGCTGCGCCAGAACCCGACCTACCGCAAGTTCAACCCCGCCGACTCGCCGGTGCTGATCGTCGGCCTGACCTCGAACACCCTGAGCCCCGGCACGCTCTACGATTCCGCCGCCACCGTGCTGCAGCAGAAGCTGTCGCAGCTCGAGGGCATCGGCAACGTCGACATCGGCGGCGCCTCGCTGCCGGCGGTGCGGGTCGAGCTCGATCCGTGGGCGCTGTTCAACTACGGCATCGGCCTGGAGGGCATCCGGGCGGCGCTGGCCAGCGCCAACGCCAACTCGCCGAAAGGGGCGATCGAGGTCGGGCCGCGCCGCTACCAGCTCTACGCCAACGACCAGGGCCGGGTGGCGGCGGATTACCGCGACATCGTCGTCGCCTACCGCAACGGCGCCGCGGTGCGCCTCTCCGACGTGGCGCAGGTGGTCGACGGGGTCGAGGACCGGCGCAACCTCGGCCTCGTCAACGGCAAGCCCGGGGTGATGCTGCTGGTCTACAAGCAGCCCGGCGGCAACGTGGTCGAGACCGTCGACGCCCTCAAGGCGGCGCTGCCGCAGCTCAAGGCGGCGCTGCCCGGCGACGTCGAGCTCGTCGTCGCCGGCGACCGCAGCGTCACGATCCGGGCCTCCCTGGCGGAGGCCGAGCGGACCCTGGTGATCTCGGTCGGCCTCGTGATCCTGGTGGTGTTCGTGTTCCTGCGCTCGCCGCGGGCGACCCTGATCCCGGCGGTGGCGGTGCCGGTCTCGCTCATCGGCACCTTCGCGGTGATGTATCTGTGCGGCTACAGCCTCGACAACCTGTCGCTGATGGCCCTGATCGTCGCCGCCGGCTTCGTCGTCGACGACGCCATCGTGGTGCTGGAGAACGTCCAGCGGCACATCGAGGAGGGGCGCGGCCGGGTCGAGGCCGCCCTGCTCGGCGCCCGCGAGGTCGGCTTCACCGTGCTGTCGATGAGCCTGTCGCTGGTCGCGGTGTTCCTGCCGATCCTGCTGATGGGCGGCCTGATCGGCCGCCTGTTCCAGGAATTCGCCGTCGTGCTGTCGCTGGCGATCCTGATCTCCCTCGTCGTGTCGCTGACCACGACCCCGATGATGTGCGCCCGCCTGCTGGTGGCCGAGGAGCATCGCGGCCGGCCCGGGCGGCTCGCCCGCCTGCTGGAAGCGGGATTTTCCGCGCTGCTCGCCTTCTACCGGCGCACGCTGGGCTGGTCGCTGCGCCACGGCCCGCTGGTGATGCTGGTCCTGCTCGGCACGGTAGCGCTCAACGTCTGGCTCTACGTCATCGTGCCGAAGGGCTTCTTCCCGCAGCAGGATACCGGCCAGATGATCGGCGGCGTCCAGGCCGACCAGCGCATCTCGTTCCAGGCGATGAGCGTGAAGCTGCGCGAGGCCACCGCGATCGTGCGGGCCGACCCGGCGGTGGAAAGCGTCGTCGGCTTCACCGGCGGGCGGGGCACCAACTCGGCCAACGTCTTCGTCGGCCTCAAGCCGCGGGGCGAGCGCGACCCGATCGGCGCCGTCATGGCGCGGCTGCGGCCGAAGCTCGCCGGCATCCCGGGCGCCCGGCTGTTCCTGTTCCCGCGCCAGGACCTCAGCGTCGGCGGCCGCCAGAGCTTCGCCCAGTTCCAGTACTCGCTCCAGGGCGACAGCGCGGCGGACCTCTACGAGTGGACGCCGAAGCTCCTGGAGGCGATGCGCGCCGACCCGACCTTCGCCGACGTGAATTCCGACCAGCAGCAGGGCGGCCTCGAGACCCTGCTGGTGATCGACCGGCCGACCGCCTACCGCTACGGCCTGACCCCGGACACGATCGACAACACCCTCTACGACGCCTTCGGCCAGCGCGCGGTCTCGACGATCTACAACCCGCTCAATCAGTACCGGGTGGTGATGGAGATCGCCCCGCGCTACCTCGGCAATCCCGAGACGCTCAAGCTGATCTACGTCTCGACCTCGGGCGCGCGGGCGCGGGGCTCAGCGGTCACCAACGCGGTGGCGGGCACCGTCGAGGGGGCGGCGGCCGACCCGACCGCGGCTGCGGTCGCCACCGATTCGGCCCGCAACGCAGCCGGCAACGCCATCGCGGGCGGGCGCTCCGGCGCCTCGTCGAGCGCGCCGGTGAGCAGCGCCAAGGAGACGATGGTGCCGCTCACCGCCTTCGCCCGGTTCGAGACCGGCAACACCCCGGTCCAGGTCAGCCACCAGGGCCTGTTCGTCGCCACCACGCTGTCGTTCAACCTGCCCCCCGGAAAATCGCTCAGCGACGCCACCGCGGCGATCGACCGGCACATGCGCGCCCTGCGGATCCCGGCGACGATCCACGGCGAGTTCGCCGGCGCGGCGCGCAGCTTCCAGGCCTCGGCCTCGCGCCAGCCGCTGCTCATCCTGGCCGCCCTGCTCGCCGTCTACGCGGTGCTCGGCATCCTGTACGAGAGCGTCGTCCACCCCGTCACGATCCTCTCGACCCTGCCGTCCGCCGGCATCGGCGCCGTGCTCGCCCTGATGCTCGCGGGCGAGGAATTCGGCGTCATCGCGCTGATCGCGGTCTTCCTGCTCATCGGCATCGTCAAGAAGAACGCGATCATGATGATCGACTTCGCGCTCCACGCGGAGCGCAGCCGCGGCCTGTCCCCGCGCGAGGCGATCACCGAGGCCTGCCTCTTGCGCTTCCGCCCGATCCTGATGACAACCCTGGCGGCGCTGCTCGGGGCGCTGCCGCTGATCCTCGAGACCGGCGAGGGCTCCGAGCTGCGCCGTCCGCTCGGCATCGCCATCGTCGGCGGCCTCACGGTGAGCCAAGTCCTGACCCTCTACACGACCCCGGTGGTCTACCTCTACCTCGACCGGTTCCGGCTCTGGGCCAGGCGCCGCCGCCCCTCCGGTCCGCTCCCGGCCGGCGAATGACGGTCCGCGCGCTCCTCCGCACGGCCGCCGGCGGCCTGCTGCCGCTCGTCCTCGGCGGCTGCCTCGTCGGGCCGGACTACGCGCGCCCCTCGGTCGAGACGCCGCTCGCCTTCAAGGAGGGCGGTGCGCCGGCGGGCGATCCCGGCGGCCCCCGCGGTCCGGGCCGCAACTGGCGACCGGCCCGGCCGAGCGACGGCGCCGACCGCGGCGACTGGTGGCGGGTCTTCCGCGACGGCCAGCTCGACCGGCTCGCCCGGCTGATCGACGTCGACAACCAGAACCTGCGCGCCGCCGTCGCCTCCTACCGCCAGTCGCGGGCCCTGGTGCAGGAGGCCCGCGCCCAACTGTTTCCCACCGTGCTCGGCGCACCCTCGATCACCCGTGCCCGCACCCTCGGGATCGAGCGCACGACGGTGAATCTCCAGGGCACCGCGAACTGGGAGCTCGACCTGTTCGGCCGCATCCGGCGCCAGATCGAGAGCGACGTCGCGGCGGCGCAGGCCAGCGCCGCCGACCTCGCGGCGGTGCGCCTCGCCAACCAGGGCGAGCTGGCCACCGCCTATTTCCAGCTCCGCTACCAGGATTCGCTCCAGGGCCTGCTCGACCGCACGGTCGAGGCCTACCGGCGCTCGCTCGCCATCGTGGAGAACCAGTACGCCGCCGGCGTCGCGGCGCGCTCCGACGTCATCACGGCCCAGACCCAGCTCCAGACCACCCAGGCCCAGGCGATCGCGGTTGGGCTCCAGCGGGCGAACCTCGAACACGCCATCGCGACGCTGATCGGCCGGCCGCCCTCGGAACTGTCGCTGTCGCGCCGGGACCTCGCGACGCGCCCGCCCGCGGTGCCGGTGCGCCTGCCCTCCGACCTCCTGGAGCGCCGGCCCGACATCGCGGTGGCCGAGCGCAACGTCCAGGCGCAGAGCGAGCAGATCGGCGTCGCCGTGGCGGCGTTCTACCCCACGGTGACGCTGTCGGCCTCGGGCGGCGTCTCGGGCGGCACCGGGCGGGCGCTGTTCTCCGCCGCCAGCACGGTGTGGTCGGTGACCGGCGCGGCGAGCCAGGCGCTGTTCGACGGTGGCGCCCGGTCGGCGGTGCTCCAGGCGGCGCGGGCGGCCTACGACGTCACGGTGGCGAACTACCGCCAGACCGTGCTGACCGCGTTCCAGGAGGTCGAGAACGGGCTGGCCGGCCAGCGCATCCTGGCGAAGCAGGCGGCGGCGCAGGAGATCGCGGTGCTGTCGTCGCGCCGGGCCGTCGAGATCGCCCTCAACGAGTACCGGGCCGGCACCCAGAACTACACCACGGTCGTGACCGCGCAGGCGATCGAGCTGAACAACGAGGTGACGGCGCTGCAGATCCTGCTCAACCGCTACACCAACGCGGTGGCGCTGATCCGGGCGCTGGGCGGCGGCTGGGACGCCGCCGGCCTGCCGTCCGGCGACGAGCTCAAGCGGTTCGAGACCCTGCCGATCGACGACGGGCAGTCGCCGCGCGTCGACGAGTGATACGGTTTTCGGACGATCAGGTCCGACAACCGTATCACCGGCCTGCGCAGCGCATGAGCGAAGCCGAAATCCGCATCGCGAATGCGATCCGCCAGGATCGCCGAGCGATCAATCGGATTTCGTATGATGCGATTTCCGGGCGATCAGTCAGAAATCGTAGGATCCGATTTTCGGAACCGATCGTCCGGCAACGGCATCACGCGGGCGCTTTAAGCAGGGTCCGATCACGGTGCCGTCGGCCCCTGCTCTGGTTCATCGATGCTGCCGCATTCTCGACCGCGAAGCGGGATCCGGTCCGTCGGACGATGCTCTAGTCGATCGAGCGGCGGATCAGCATCGCGAGGCCGAACACCACGCCGGCGCCCGCCACCACGAGGCTCATCCACAGCAGGCGCCGCGGCTGCTGGGCCGATTCCGGCAGGACCGGTGCGACGACGAGGCTGAAGAACTCGATCTGCCGGTCGGCGATCATCCGCGACCGCTCCCGCGCCGCGATGGTCGCGGCGTAGAACTTCTCGGTGGTCTTGCGCTCCTCGTCGAGCTGCTCGAACCGGGTCAGGGTGTCGGCCAGGACCTTGCGCTGCTGCGGGTCCTGGGTCGTCGCCTGCCGCTCGATCCGGCCGATCTGCTCGTCGAGCTGGGCGATCTGCGCCTTCAGGTCCTGGATCGTGCGGGTGTCCTCCCGCAGGTCGCGCTGGAGCAGGTTGAGCTTCACCGCGAGGTTGATCCGGACCGAACGGATCTCGCCGAGCATCTTGAGGTTGGCGTCGTTGACCGCCTCGGCGTCGAGGACACCGTCGCGGTTGCGCAGGTCGCGGACGGCGACGTGGAGCCTGGTCAGCTTCTCCTCGGCCCGCGCCATCTCGCGGTCGCTCTCGGCCAGCGCGTCGTTGCGGGAGCGCTGGGTCAGGTCGTTGACCATCCGCTCGGCCTCGGCGACGACCGCCTTGGCCAGCGCCAGGGCGTCCTCCGGCGCGAAGGCGTTCACCGTCACCACCACGATGCCCGACGTGCCCTCGACCCGCACCTCGACCCGCTTCTGCCAGTAGCGCACCAGCTTCTCGATCGGCAGGTCGGGGTCGAAGCGCGAGACGGCATCGATCGAGGAGCGCGAGAACATCTCGCGCACCGGCAGGACCTTCTCGACCGCCTCGACCATCGGCCGGCTCTCGACGTAGTCCAGCACGATCGCGGTGTCCTGGGCGATCAGCTCCTTCGGGACGCCGCTGGAGGTGCCGATCTGATCCGGCGTCGCCTTCTCGGCGCCCCCGACCGCCGGCCGGATCGCGAAGCGCGTCTCGGTCACGTAGCGGTCCGAGAGGTACAGCCCGTAGAACGCGGCGCCGGCGAGCGCCGGGATCACGAACAGGGCCACGAACAGGATCGGCGTGATGATGTCGCGCCGGCCCTGCGCCCGGATCGCCCGCATGCCCTTCTTCGGATCGGAGAAGCGCGACACCCGCGCCATCTGGCGCAGGGACTGGGAGATCATGCGCGAGCGGTCGGCCGGGCTGAGCGGCTGGCCTTCCGGGTTGCGGGCGTCGACCGTCATGCGGCGGGGTTCCGGTTGGGGGAGGCGGCGAGCGGGGACGCGGGGCGGCGCGGGCGCCTCATACGGTTTCTGACGGATCGCTCGGCGACTGCGCCGCACTCGCTTTCGCGATGCACAAACCGGTGTCGCTCATGCGCCGCGCGGGCTGCGACACGGCTTTGGAACGAGTTGTTCAAAAGCCGTGTCATTGGTTCAGCCGCTTGTAGACCTCGATGGCGTCGTTGATGTCGGGATAGATCACCGCGCGGCCGTTGGCGATGACGATGCCCTGGCTGCAATAGGCGCGCAGCGAGTCCATGCCGTGCGAGATCATGATGATGTCGGCATTGGCCCGGCGCTTCGACCACACCTCGTCGCAACGCTTGGCGAAGCGCGCGTCGCCGACCGCCGTGACCTCGTCGACGAGGTAGCAGTCGAACGGGATCGCCATGCTCATGCCGAAGGCGAGCCGGGCGCCCATTCCCGAGGAGTAGGACGAGATCGGGACGTTCATGTACTCGCCGAGTTCCGAGAAGTCCTCGACGAATTCGAGCACCTTGCGCGGATCCTCGCCGTGGATGCGGGCGACGAAGATGACGTTCTCCTTGCCCGTCATCAGCGGATGGAAGCCGCCCGAGAAGCCGAGAGGCCAGGAGACCCGGGTGGTGCGGATGACGCGGCCGCGGGTCGGCATGTCGGTGCCGGCCATCAGCCGCATGGTGGTGGACTTGCCCGCCCCGTTGATGCCGAGGATGCCGTAGCTGACGCCCGGCTTGAGGGTGAGCGAGGTGCGGTCGAGGATGACCCGGCGGTGCCCGTTGGTCTTGTAGATCTTGGTGACCGAGTCGAAGCGGATCATGGCGCGAGGGTCCGTTCCACGGGGCGCGCGGCGGCGCCCGGCCCGGCGGGGTCCCTGCGCCGCAAAAGCGGCGAATCTGAGAAAACAGGCCCGGCCGCGCCGCCGTTCGGGAGGCGCCGGCGGCAGGACGCCGCGTCGCGGCGACGGACATGAAAAAAGCCGGGCGAAGCCCGGCTTGGTCGTGAGAGGCGTCCGGCGGGGCCGGCGCCGCTTGGTCGTGGGCGGCGTCCGGCGGGGCCGGCGCCTCAGCCGAGGTTGAGGCGGTCGGCCTTCAGGGCGCGCAGGGTCTCGGGCAGCGCGTCGAAATCGGCGTAGCCCGCCTCGCGCGCGAGGGCGTCGAGCGCCTGCCGCTCGTTCTCGGCGCCGCCGGTCCACAGCACCGCGCCGGTGGTCGTCTGCTTGATCTGGAAAATCGCCACCAAACCGCTCCCTTGCCCGTGACTCTTGCCTGTGACTTTGCTGCATCAGTAACGCATGGCGGCCGGATCGGTTGCAAGCGCCTGCGCGCACGCGGCCCTGGATAAGTCGGTCGGCGGGAACCTTGAGGCTGGACCGTGACTTGGTGCCCGGTGAAGACTTGGTGCCCGGTGAAGGTCGCCGTGCAGCCGGCTCGCCCCGCCCTGGCTGCCGCCGGCGGAAGGCGCTAAGGTTCGCCGGGTCCCGCCGGGACGCCCGGCAGGATCGCGCTCCGCCGGCAGGGTCGCCGCCACGGGAGTTGGATGCCGCATGTCTCCTGTCCGCCTCGACCTGATGCCGATCGACGCCTTCTCGGACCTGGGGCTGCACGACAAGAACCGCTATCTCCAGCGGCTCGCGGACGAGTTCTGCCGCAAGACGGCCCGGCCGGCGATCGCCCTCGATCGCGACGCCCTGAGCCGGTTGCGGCGGTTCTACAGCCGGCGCAGCCTCGCCGACCTCAAGCTTTCCGTCTCCGAGCCCTCGACGACCCTGGACCGGGCGCTGCGCGACCTCGGCCATGCGGTGAAGCTCAACGACCGGCGGACCGACATCGTCGGCGCCCTGGTCGCCGAACTGCCCGCCCCGGTCCCGGCGATCCCGGACCCGTACCGGCCGGCGCCCCGGGAGGAGGCCGAGCCGCAACTGTCGTTCTTCGCGCCGAGCATCTACGATGCGCCGCTCAAGGACGACATCAACCTGATGGACATCGCCCCGTTCTCGCTGAGCAAGAACCGCCGCGACGGGGTGATCCGCTACGAGCTGAAGGACTGCATCATCACGATCGACGGCAGCGCCTCGGCCGGGCTCGCCACCGTCTTCGACTACGACATCTTCCTGCACATGGTGTCGAGCCTCGCCGATGCGGTGCGCCGCTACCGGATCGACCAAGCCAAGGGCCTGCGGGTCGACCTGCCGGGCCGGGTCTACCGGCCCAACACCGCCCACATCCTGCGCTTCTGCCGGCGCAACTCGGGCGGCAAGCAGTACAAGGACATCGAGGCCGCCCTCGACCGGCTCCAGGGCACCCGGATCAAGATCGTCAACCTCCTCAACGGGCGCCGGCGCGAGGTGGTGTCGATGCCGCTGATCCAGATGTTCAGGGTCGTCAGCAAGACCGTCACCGGCAACATCGACGTCGTGGAGATCGGGATTCCCGACTGGGTCTACGACGGCGTGGTCCACGGCGACACCGCGCCGCAGATCCTGACCCTCAACCCGGAATACTTCCTCATCAACCAGGGGATCGGACGCTTCATCTACCGGCTGGCGCGCAAGGCGGCGGGCCAGGGCGAGGCGCGCTACGGCATGTCCGAGATGCTGAAGCGCAGCGGCTCGCCGCAGGCGCTGCCGCAATTCGCCCACAAGGTGCGCCAGTTCGTGACCCAGACGCAGGTTTTTCCGTTTCCGGACTACGAACTTGAGATCGTCGCCGGGCGGCGCGAGGACGTCCTGCTGATGAAGGCGCGCCAGGAGGATGCGCCGCTCGGGGTCCGCTCCGCCGAACTGCTGCTCTGATCCGGCTCAGGCGCGCCCCGGCGCCGGCATCGCCTCGACGGGCCCGGCGCTGCCCGCCGGATCGGTCCCGATGCGGCCCCAGCCCGGCAGCTTGAGCGCCGGACGGCGCAGGTCGAGGCCCAGCACCGCGCCGAAAAGGTTGATCTCGACGCCCTCGACCCAGCCGAGCGTCAGCCCGGCATAGCCGCGCCACGTCACCTGCCAGCCGGTGCGGCTCGGGGTCGGCGCGACGATCCGCTCGGAGAAGTCCTTGCCCAGCGCGGTCGGCGGCAGGGCGGCGCCGAGGTCCGGCACGGCGCGCAGGACCTGCGCCACGAAGGTGTTGGAGTTCGGCCCCGGCCAGACCGTGTAGCTGCCCGCCGCCCGGTACGGGTAGACCGCCACCGCGGCGCGGATCCGCGGCACCGCCCGGGCGGCGGCCTCGCCGTCGAGGGCGAGCACCACCTGGGGCGGGTTGCCGAACCAGCGCGCATCCGCCGCGTAGGCGTCGGTCCGCACCGGCAGGCCCCAGCCGACCACGTCGAAGCGGGTGTAGCGGGCTGCGCCCGCCTCCTTGACGACGATCCAGCAATGATGGGCGAAGATGCCCCGCCAGAGCCCGACCCGGGCGGCGTAGACCCGCACCATCGCGCCCGGCATCGCGGCGGCCGGCGGCAGCAGGCGGGCGCTCGACCAGTCGGCGGTGGCCCAGTCCGGGGTCGGGTCGTTGCGGCTGAGCCACCACACCGCGTGGGCGGCGAGCGGCGCCAGGAACAGCACCGCGACCGCGAGGGCGAGCCGGCCCAGCAGGCCGGCGAGGCGCGGGAGCACGGGAGGCCGAGGGTCAGTCGATCCAGCCCCGCAATTCGCGCGCGACGACGTGCGCGATCACCCGCATGCCGTCCGGCCCGTCGTTGAGGCACGGGATGTAGGCGAAACGCTCGCCGCCGGCCTCCTCGAAATAGTGCCGGTTCTCGCCGTCGAGTTCCTCCAGGGTCTCCAGGCAGTCGGCGGTGAAGCCCGGGGCCACGATGGCGAGGCGCTTGACCCCCTCGGCCGCCAGCGCCTTCACGGTCTCGTCGGTGTAGGGCTTGAGCCATTCCTCGTTGCCGAAGCGCGACTGGAACGTCACCCGCATCCGTTCGGGCGAGTAGCCGAGCGCCTCCCGCAGCAGCCGCCCGGTCTTGTGGCACTGGCAGTGATAGGGGTCGCCCTTGAGCAGGTAGCTCTTCGGCACGCCGTGGAACGAGGTCAGGATCACCTCGGGCTCGAAGTCGAGCTTCGCCAGCCCGTCCCGGATCGAGTCGGCGAGCGCCGCGATGTAGACCGGGTCGTCGTGATAGGGCGGCGAGACCCGCACGGTCGGCTGCCAGCGCATCCTCATCAGCGCCCGGAACGCCTGGTCGCAGGCGGTGGCCGAGGTCGCGGCGGCGTATTGCGGGTAGAGCGGCACCAGCAGGATGCGGTCGCAGCCCTGGTCGAGCAGCGCCTGGATCCGCTTGTCGACCTCCGGCTTGCCGTAGCGCATCGCCCAGTCGACCACGACCCGGTCGCCCATCGCCGCCTGGAGCTTCTCCGCCTGCCCGCGGGTGATGGTCTTGAGCGGGCCCTCGTCGCGCTCGGTGTTCCACACCGAAGCGTAGTCGCGCCCCTTCGGCCCGGGGCGCTTGGTGAGGATGACGAGGTTGAGCAGCGGCCACCAGATCGCGCGGGGCACCTCGATCACCCGCCGGTCGGACAGGAACTCCTTGAGGTAGCGGCGCATCGGCCAGTAGCTCGTGCCCTCGGGCGTGCCGAGATTCATCAGCAGCACGCCGACGCGGCCCCACTTCACCGGCGGATGCCCGCTGGGCAGGGTGCCGGCCCCCGGGGCCAGCGGGGTGGCGCCGCGCTCCAGGACGGCCGTCTGTGTCACCTCGGTCATGATCGCTCGGATTTTCCTCAGGGGAAGGCTGCGCCCGCCTTGCAACGGGCCTTAGATAACGCACGATGCGCGCGATCCAACGCGGCGGAGCCGCGCGGCCCGCCCGACATCCGCCGGTCATCGCGGCCGGATACGGGCGGCCGAGCCGGATCGATCGTTGGAGATGTCGCCGCTCATGTCTCGCCCCAACCGCCGCCAGACCCTCGGCCTCGGGCTCGCGGCCGGGCTCGCCCCCCTCCTGCACGACGGGACCGCCCGGGCCCAGGGGGGGCGCCTCTCGGAGGCCGACTTCACCCTCGTCCTCGTCAACGACATCTACCGGATGGGCACCGAGGACGGCCGCGGCGGCTTCCCGAAGCTCGCCGCCATCGTCAAGGCCGAGCGGGCGCGGGGCGTGCCGGTGCTGGTCTGCCACGCCGGCGATACCCTGTCGCCCTCGCTGCTGTCGGGCTTCGACAAGGGCCGGCACATCATCGCGCTCACCAACCTGATCCGGCCGGACGTGTTCGTGCCGGGCAACCACGAGTTCGATTTCGGCCAGGAGGTGTTTCGCCAGCGCATGGCGGAGGCGACCTTCCCGGTCTTCGCCGCCAACCTGCGGCAGGCCGACGGCACCCCGCTGCCGGGCCTGCAGGATTCGACGATCGTCACCCTCGGCGGGCTCAAGGTCGGGATCGTCGGCATCGCCCTGCCGGAGACCGCCGGCAAGTCCAATTCCGGCGACTGGCGCTTCGGCCCGGCCCTCGACACCCTGCGGCGCGAATCCGAGCGGCTGCGGACGGCCGGCGCCGAGATCGTGGTCGCGGTCTGCCACACCGACCGGGCCACCGACGACGTGCTGGTGGCGAGCCGGCTCGCCGACATCGTGCTGTCGGGCCACGACCACGACCTCGCCCTGCGCTACGACGGCCGCACGGTCTTCGCCGAATCCGGCCACGACGCCGAGTACGTCACGGCGATCGAGATCCACGCCGAGACCGCCGGCGAGGGCAAGACCCGCCGCACCACCTGGACGCCGCGCTTCCGCATCCACGACTCGGCCACGATCGAGCCCGATCCCGAGGTGCAGGCGGCGGTCGACCGCTACAACCGCGAGTTCGACGGCGTGCTCGACCAGCCCCTCGGCCGCACCGAGACGGCGCTCGACACCCGCACCGGCGCGGTGCGCCAGGGTGAATCGGCCTTCGGCGACCTCGTCGCCGACGCGATGCGGGCGGCGACGGGGGCGGCGATCGCGCTGACCAACGGCGGCGGCATCCGCGGCAACCGGCTCTACCCGCCCGGCACCGTGCTCACGACCCGGGACGTGATGACCGAATTGCCGTTCGGCAACACCACGGTGCTCGTCGCGATCACCGGCGCCCAGGTGCGGGCGGCGCTGGAGAACGGGTTCCACGAGGTCGAGCGTCCGGCGGGCCGGTTCCCGCAGGTCTCGGGACTGCGCGTCACCGTCGACGCCGCGGCCAAGCCCGGGAACCGGGTGCGCGAGGTCACGGTTGCGGGCGAGCCGCTCGATCCGCTGCGGGTCTACGAGGTCGCGGCCAACAGCTTCATGTTCGGCGGCGGCAACGGCTACGGGGTGCTGGCGCAGGGCCGCACCCTGATCGGCGAGACCGACGGCACGCTCGTCGCGACGACGGTGGCGGACTATATCCGCCGCTCCGCGCCGCTCACCATCGAGACCGGGCGCATCGTGATCGTTTAGGACGGGCATGACTCGGACCGACATGACCGATCCCGCGACCGTGACGCAGGCCCTCGCGCGCTTCCGCGAGGGCGGCTCGCCCTGGCTGTCCCTGCCGTTCTTCCGCGACGGCGGCGCCGAGCGGGTCGCCGCCGCGGTTGATGCCCGGGCCGGCGCGGGCGCGACGGTGCTGCCGGCGCCCGGCGACGTGTTTCGCGCCCTTGCGCTGACGCCGCTCAATGCCGTGCGGGCGGTGATCCTCGGCCAGGACCCGTATCCGACGCCGGGGGACGCCCACGGGCTCGCCTTCTCCTACGTCGGCAAGCGACGGCTGCCGGCCTCGCTGAAGGTGATCCTCGCCGAGATGGCCGAGGAGACCGGCTCCGCGGTCCCGACCTCCGGCGACCTCACGCCGTGGGCGCGCCAGGGCGTGCTGCTGCTCAACGCCGCCCTCACGGTCGAGGCCGGACAATCGGGGGCGCACATGAAGCTCGGCTGGGACGCCCTAACCGATGGGGCGGTGGCCGCCGTGTCCGAGACCCGCCCGGCGGTCGCCTTCCTGCTCTGGGGCGCCCCGGCCCGGCGCCGCGCCGCCCTCGTCGACCGGTCGCGCCACCTCGTGCTGGAGGCCGGCCATCCCTCGCCGCTCAACCGACGGGCCGATTTCCGCGGCTCGCGGCCGTTCGGGCAGGCGAATGCTTGGCTCGCCGAGAAGGGGCTTGAGCCGATCGACTGGCGCTTGGCCTAGCGGGGCTGGCATAGCGGGGCGGCGGCAGGTCCGCCGCGACGCCGGGGAGGGCGCCATGCAGGCATTCGACGGGCCGGAGGCGCTGAAGGCGGCGCTCGGGCAGGAGATCGGGGTCGGGGAGTGGATCACCGTCGATCAGGCGATGATCGACCGCTTCGCCGACGCCACCGGCGACCACCAGTGGATCCACGTCGACCCGGAGCGCGCGGCGCGGGAATCGCCCTACCGCACCACGGTCGCGCACGGCTACCTCACCCTGTCGCTGGTGCCGCGCTTCATCGCCGGGGTGCGCCGCCTCGACGGGCTTCGCCTCAGCCTCAATTACGGCCTCGACCGAGTGCGGTTTCCCGCGCCGGTGCTGGTCGGCGCGCGCCTTCGCGGCCGCGTCACCCTCGCGGCCGCCCTGGACGTGCCGCCGAGCGGCCTGCGCGCCACCTACCGGGTCACCGTCGAGGTCGAGGGCCAGGAGCGCCCGGCCTGCCTCGCCGACGCGGTGGTGCTGCACCATTGGTGAGCGGGCCGGCGGGCGAGGGTGTGCAGGTCTGCCCCCGGAATGGGGTGGCGTGCGCCCCGGCGGGGTCGCGAGGTGGTCGGTTCGATGCTCGGTCGCTTATACCAATGCCCCAAGATGCTGACGCATCGGGCCATTGATCCATCTCGAATTTTCGATGCCAAGCCAAAGGCTTGACGAAAATTCAAGAACGGAACCAAAGGTCGTTTTCAACGACCGTTGGTATTACACGTAACTCAGATTCTGGAAGATGAACCAGGGACATCCCCGACGCGAACCCTCCCCCCACTGCGGGGGAGGGTGGCGAGCGGAGCGAGCCGGGAGAGGGGAACCACGCTTCCGGAGAGGTCGCGACCTGGATGAAGGGCGCACCCTGGATCAGCGTCGCGCTCCCCTCTCCCGCCCTGCATCCGCAGGGCACCCTCCCCCGCAGAGGGGGGAGGGTGAGGTCGGTCGTGTTGTCGATCAATCGTCAGGGATAATAAAATGTTTCGATTCTTGCCGATGTACCGCCATCTTCGTAGATCGCCACATATCGCGCCACGCGCCGAAATCACGAGGCCGCCGGATGCCCACGGTCACCATCCAAAATCTCTCCGAGGAAGCCCACTGCGCGCTTGAGGCACTCGCGGCCCGGCACGGTCGCGGCATCGAAGCCGAGATGCGGGAGATCCTCGAATCGGCCGCTCGCCCGGCGGGCCGCGTCCGCCTCGGCTCCGCGCTGTCCGCCCTCGGCCGTGATGCGGGGTTCACGGATGACGATGTCGCGCTAATCCGGCAGGTCCGAGATCGGGAGCCTGCCGACCCGATGACCTTCGAGTGACGCCGCCTCGGGGTGCCGTCCTCACCCCCGGATCATGTCGCGGATCCGGCTGGCCAGCGCCTCGATCACGAACGGCTTGGTCATCACCTGCATTCCGGGTTCCAACTGGCCGCTGCCGAGCACCGCGTTCTCGGCGAAACCGGTGATGAACAGCACCTTCAGGTCGGGCCGCATCCAGCGCCCGGCATCGGCCATCTGGCGGCCGTTCATGCCGCCGGGCAGGCCGACATCGGTGACGAGCAGGTCGAGGCGCACGTCCGATTGCAGCACCTTCAAGCCCGACGGCCCGTCGGCGGCCTCGATCGCGGTGTAGCCGAGGTCTTCCAGCACCTCGGTCACCAGCATCCGCACCGTCGGCTCGTCGTCGACCACCAGCACCGTCTCGCCCTGTCCGGCCCGCGGGACCGGGCCGGAGGACAGGCCGTCGTCGACGTCGTCGGCGGCGCCGTAATGGCGCGGCAGGTAGAGGCACACCGTCGTGCCCTGGTCCGGCTCGGAATAGATCCGCACCTGCCCGCCGGACTGGCGCACGAAGCCGTGGATCATGCTGAGCCCAAGCCCGGTGCCCTGGCCCAGCGGCTTGGTGGTGAAGAACGGGTCGAAGGCGCGGGCGATCACCTCCGGGGTCATGCCGGTGCCGGTGTCGGAGACGCACAGCGACAGGTACTGGCCCGGCGGCAGGTCGCGCATCCGCGCGGCGCGCTCGTCGAGCCAGCGGTTGGCGGTCTCGACCGTGATGCGGCCGCCGTCCGGCATCGCGTCGCGGGCGTTGAGGCACAGGTTCAGCAGCGCGTTCTCGAGCTGGTTGGGATCGACCAGGGTCGACCACAGCCCGGCCGCCCCGACGACGTCGACCGCCACCGCCGGCCCGACCGTGCGGCGGATCAGCTCCTCCATTCCCGCGACGAGGCGGTTCACGTCGGTGGGCTTCGGGTCGAGGGTCTGGCGGCGCGAGAAGGCGAGCAGGCGGTGGGTCAGCGCCGCGGCGCGCTGGGCCGCCCCCTGCGCCGCCGTGATGTAGCGCTCGACATCGGCGACGCGGCCCTGGCGCATCCGCGACTGCATCAGTTCGAGGGAGCCGGTGATGCCGGCCAGCAGGTTGTTGAAGTCGTGGGCGAGGCCGCCGGTGAGCTGGCCCACCGCCTCCATCTTCTGCGACTGGCGCAACTGCTCCTCCAGCTCGCGCTGGATCTCGGCCTGCTGCCTGGCCGCCGTGACGTCGCGCACCGTGGAGAAGATCTGGCCGTCGCGCGGCACGGCGTTCCACGACAGCCAGCGATAGCTGCCATCCCGGTGGCGGTAGCGGTTCTCGAACCGGAACTGGGTCTCGCCCCGGGCGAGGCCGGCGGCGGCCGCCTCGGTCGCGGCGCGGTCGTCGGGATGGACGAAGGCGAGGAACGGCTCGGCCATCAGCGCCGCCTCGCTCCAGCCGAGGGTCTCGGTCCAGGCCGGGTTGAGGCTGACGAAGCGGCCGTCGAGGGTCGCGACGCAGAGCAGGTCGCTCGTCGCCTGCCAGATCCGGTCGCGCTCGGCGGTGCGCTGCGCGACCTCGCGGGCGAGGCTCTCGCGGGAGCGCGCCAGCATCTCGCGGGCCTCGATCTGATCGTGGATGTCGGTGCAGGTGCCGAACCAGCGCAGGATCCGCCCGCCGGGGGCGCGCATCGGCTGGGCCCGGCCCAGCACCCAGCGCCACGCCCCCGAGCGGTGCCGCAGCCGGTACTCGATGTGGTAGGGCTCGCCGGTGGCGAGGCTGTGACGCCACACCGCCCAGGCCCGCTCCTGGTCGTCGGGGTGGAACAGGCCGTTCCAGCCCTCGCCGTCGGTCGAGCCGGCCGGAACGCCGGTGAATTCGTACCAGCGCTGGTTGTAGAAATCGTGAAAACCGTCGGCCCGGGTCGACCACACCATGTGGTCGATCGAGTTGGCGATGGTCTGGAACCGCGCCTCGCTCGCCCGCAGGGCATCCTCGATCTCGCGGCGCTCGTCGATGTCGATGACCGAGCCGACATAGCCGACGAAGCCGCCCTCGGGGCCGAAGCGCGGCGCGGCGGCGTCGATCGCCCAGCGGTAGGTGCCGTCGGCCCGGCGCAGGCGGTACTCGATCCGGAACGGCGCGCCGGCGGCGCTGGCCGCCAGGAAGGCGCGCTCGGTCGGTCCGCGGTCGTCCGGGTGGACGGCGTCGACCCAGCCGAGGCCGAGCCCTTCCGTCTCGCCCTGGCCGGTGAACTCGGACCAGCGCCGGTTGAGGTAGGTGCAGCGGCCGGCCGCATCGGTGACCCACATCATCACCGGGGCGTGGTCGGCCATGTTGCGGAAGCGGGCCTCGCTCTCGCGCAGGCCGCGCTGCGCCTTCACCTGCTCGGTGGTCTCGATGCAGGCGCAGAACATGCCGGCGACCCGGCCGGCCTCGTCGCGCACCGGCGTGTAGCCGAAGGCGAAGTGGGTCTCCTCCGGATAGCCGTTGCGGTGCATCGTGAAGGCGATGTCGCTGCTGTGCGTCGCCTCGCCGGCATAGGCCCGCGCCAGGATCGGCTCGACCTCGTCCCAGATGTCGTGCCACAGCGCCCGGAACGACCCGCCGAGCGCCGCCGGGTGGCGGGCGCCGCACATCTCGGCGTAGCCGTCGTTGTAGAGCGTCGTGTGCGCCGGACCCCAGACGATCAGCATCGGCTGGTGCGAGCCCAGCATCAGGCCGACCAGGGTCTTCAGCGCCGGCGGCCACCGATCCGGGGGGCCGAGCGGCGTCGCCGCCCAGTCCAGGCCCCGCATCAGCGCGCCGCTGCCGCCCCCGCCGGACAGGAAGGAGGGCGCCTCCACCGGGTCAGCCCGCATGGGCGTCCGCCGCAGGGTCACCCGGGCGCCTCGCCGGTCGGCACGGACCGGATCGCGGTAACGGGGCGACGGGAGCGGGATCTGTCTGGGGCATGACGCTGGGATATCGTGGGAGGCCGCGGTCTCGGTCCGCGGCCTGTTCGGCGCAAGTCCCCGTCCCGGGCGGACGGGGCGCCGGCCGGACAACGACGATCCGACGGCTTAGTTTCGCCGCTCGCCGAAAAGACTTCAGCGCGACGGCCCGGTCAGGGCGAACAGCGCGCCCTGCGGGTCGAGGCAGCGGGCGATCCAGCTTCCGCCCGGCACCTGCATCGGGCCCATCAGGACCTGTCCGCCCGCCTCGCCGACCCGCGCCACCGCGGCGTCGAGGGCCGGGACGGTGACGTAGAACAGCCAGCCCGGCATCGGCACCTGCGGCGGCCGGGTCATGATCCCGCCCGAGGAGCGCCCGTCGACGGAGAACAGCCGGTAGAGGCCCATCGGACCCATGTCGAGCGCCTCGTCCGCCGTCCAGCCGAACTGCCCGGCGTAGAAGGCCATGGCCTCGCCGCCGTCCTCAGCGCAGAGTTCGTGCCAGCCGACATGGCCCGGCGCGCCCGGCGCCGACGGCGGGCCGGGCGGCTCGGCAGTCGCGAGGAGTTGGAACGTCCCGCCGCCGGGATCGGCCACCACCGAGAACCGGCCGACGCCGGGAATGTCCTCGGGCGCCCGCAGCAGCCGGCCGCCGGCCGCGACGAGCCGGTCGGTGGCGGCGTCGGCGTCGTCGGCGGCGATCGAGCCGATCCAGCACGGCGGCACGCCCGCCGCCCTGGCCTCGTCCGGCAGCGCCATCACGCCGGCCACCATCCGCTCGCCGGCGCTCATGATGGTGTAGCGGGGGCCCTGGCCGCCCCAGTCGCGGGCGCTCCAGCCGATCACGGCGGCGTAGAAGTCCCGGGCAGCGTCCGGGTCGGTGGTCATCAGCTCGTACCAGACGAACGGCTTGGCAGAGGAGGCGGTCATGGTCGGGCCTTCCGATTCGCGGGGGTGCCGCTGGGGCAGGGCATCGAGGCGGTGATTCGTGACGCGGTGATGGCCGCCGCGCTCAGGCGGCCGGCGAAGCGGGCGGCACGGCCGCCGGATCCATCCACATCAGCTCCCAGATGTGCCCGTCCGGATCCTCGACGCTGCGGCTCGCCATGAAGCCGTGGTCCTGCGGTGGACCCGGATCCGCTCTCCCGCCCGCCGCGACGGCACGGTCCACCACCGCGTCGATCTCGGCGCGGCCGTCGAGGGAGAGGCACAGCAGCACCTCGCTCGCCGCCCGGGCGTCGGCGACCGGGCGCGGGGTGAACTGACGGAACTTGCCGTGGGTCAGCAGCATCACGTGAATCGCTTCGGACAGCACCATGCAGGCGGCGGTCTCGTCGCTGAAATGCGGGTTCTGCCGCCCGCCGATCGCCTCGTAGAAGGCGAGGCTCGCCGGCAGGTCGGCGACCGGCAGGTTCACGAAGATCATGCGGGACATCGCGGGCTCCGATCCGATTCGCGCCCGACCAGCATGCCGCTCCGATTCCCGAAGACAACCATCCCGCCTGTCGGACGTGCCGCTCCGTCGCCACGGCGGAGTTCCGCTCGAACGCCGCCCTGTCTCGGAGATTGACCGTCTCTCGCCTGAGAGACATGCTGGCTCCGTCGCGAGGAGGATCCGCCATGACCGGCCGGACGAGCATGCTGCATGTCCGCGTCGATGCCCGCCTCAAGGCCGAGGCGGCCGAGACGCTCGCCGATGTCGGCCTCACCGTGTCGGACGCCGTCAGGATCCTGCTGACCCGGATCGTGCGGGGAGGCGGCGTTCCAGCCGCGCTGGTCCTCGATCCCGAAGCCCACGACGCGTGGTTCCGTGCCAAGGTCCAGGAGGCTCTGGACGACACGCGGCCGGCGGTTCCGCATCAGGACGCCATGGCGGAGGTTCAGGCCGTGATCGACGGCAAGCGCCGTGCCCGTTCTTGAATGGCGCCCGAGCGCTAATCACCCGAGAGCCGGTTTGGGTGGCCGTTCGTCGTATTCATCGCATGATGCACCTCTTTCCCGGACGACTGCAGCGATAGCGGAAGGAGATCCGGGATCCAGACGTCAGATGTGCCGCGAGGCGGCTCCGTCTGTCAGCACTGTCGCTGAGTATGGACGCTTCGCGACTTCTTGTGCTGGATCCCGGGTCACATTCCGCTGACGCTGCATGCGCCCGGGAAAGAGGTGTCTTTTCTTTTAGACCAAGCATCCGACAGGCTCTGAACTCCGCCGCAGCCCGGCTCAATGGTCGTGCCCGTGCTCGGGCAGGGTCAGGCCGAAATGGCTCACGAGGTCGGCCACCTGGGCCGGGGTGAGGTGGCGCGGGTTGAGGTTGCGCAGGAGCAGGTGGAGCTTCGCGGTCTCCTCGAGTTCCTCGGTGGCGAAGACCGCGGCCTCCAGGGTGTCGCCGGCCACCACCGGGCCGTGATTGGCGAGCAGCACCGAGGAATAGCGCCCGGCGAGCCCGCGGATCGCGTCCGCCACCGCCGGGTCGCCGGGGCGGTAATATGGCACCAGGGCGACGGCGCCGGCCCGCATCAGGCCGTAGGGGGTCAGCGGCGGCAGCACCGCCCGCGGGTCGATGTCCGGCAGCATCGACACCGCGACGGCGTGGGTCGAGTGCAGGTGGACGATCGCCCGGGCCGAGGACCGGCTGTCGTAGAGCGCGCCGTGGAGCGGGATCTCCTTAGTCGGCTTGTCGCCCGAGAGCAGCCGGCCGTCGCGGTCGAGCCGCGAGATCTTTTCGGGGTCGAGGAAGCCCAGGGAGGCGTTGGTCGGCGTCACCAGCCAGCCGCCGTCGTCGAGGCGCACCGAGATGTTGCCCGACGAGCCCGGAGTGAGGCCGCGCTCGAACAGCGAGCGGCCGAAGCGGCAGATCGCCTCGCGCAGGGCGGATTCCATCATGGTGGATTCCTTCGTCATGCGGTCGCGCCCTCGATCAGCGCGAAGCCGAGATCGACCACCTCGCGCCGGCCGCCGGCGCGCACCAGCCGGGCGGCGGTCGCCCCGGCCTCGACCCGGGGCGTGCGGATCGTGGCGAGCGGCTGGGGCATCAGCCGGCCGACGTCGAGGCCGTTATGGCCGAACAGCGCCAGCCGCCCCGGGATCGACAGGCCCCGGGCGAGGCAGTGGAAGTAGCCGCCGAGCGCCATGTCGTCGTTGGAGAAGTAGACCGCGTCGAGGTCGGGCACGCGGGCGAGCAGCCGCTCCAGCCCGTGCCGGCCGGCCTCGACCGAGGACGGCGCCGGCACCCGCTCCTCGCCGTCGAGCGCCAGCCCCGCCTCCGCGAGGGCGCCGCGGAACCCGTCGAGCCGCTTGATCGCCCGCAGGTCGCGCGACAGGTCGTGGCCGAGATAGCCGATGCGCCGGTAGCCGCGCCCGGCGAGGTGGCGGGCGGCGGCGGCCCCGGCGGCGCGGTTCGAGTAGCCGACCACGATGTCGAGCCCCGGCTCGTCGACGTCGAGCAGTTCCACCACCCGCACCCCGCTCGCCCGCAGGCTGCGCACCGTGCCGGGCGTGTGCTCCAGCCCGGTGACGAGCAGCCCGGCCGGGCGCCAGCTCAGCAGCGAGACGACCAGCGCCTCCTCGCGGTCCTGGTCGTAGTCGGTGACGCCGATCACCGATTGGTAGCCGTCGGCCTCCAGCACGCCGGTGGCGCCGCGCAGCAGGTCGGGAAACACGATGTTCGACAAGGACGGGATCACGATGCCGATCAGGCGCGAGCCGGTCGAGGCGAGGGTGCCGGCGATGCGGTTGGGCACGTAGCCGAGGCGCGCCACCGCCGCCTCGACCTGGCTGCGGGTCTTCTGCGAGAACGAGCCGTGGCTGCGCAGCACCCGCGACACCGTGCTCTCGCCGACCTGCGCCTCGCGGGCGACGTCCGCCAGGGTCACGGGCCGGCGCAGGACCTCCCCGGTCAGCGCCTCGTCGTCCGGGCCGGGCCGGACCCGCTCGCCGTCGTCCATCGCCTCTCCTCGCCGCGTCGCCGTGCCCCCCGGCGCCGGTGCCCGGAAGGTGTCACGTCTCGCGGCCGCGCTCAACGGCCCCGACAAGCCGATTGGCAGCGCTGCCAACGACTGTTACACCGTGGTCGTGACGGCGCCGGACGCCATGTCCGGACGAGGTGCCTCGCCTTCCCGATCCACGAGGAGGGCAGGCCGGGAGGACGGTGATGTCGGAGATGGCTCTGCGCGCGGCGGTGATCGGCCTCGGCTCGATGGGGTACGGCATGGCGCAGTCCCTGCGCCGGGCCGGGCTCGGCGTCGCCGGCTGCGACGTGAACCCGGACGCGGTCGCGCGTTTCGCCGCCGAGGGCGGGCGCGGCGCCGCCGGCCCGGCCGAGGCCGCGGCGGGCGCTGCGATCGTGGTCTCGGTGGTGGTCAACGCCGCCCAGACCGAGGCGGTGCTGTTCGGGGACGGCGGCATCGCCGCGGCGATGCCGGAGGGGTCGGTGTTCGTCTCCTGCGCCACCATGGATCCCGCGGTGGTTCGCCGCCTCGCCGCGCGGCTGGAGGAAACCGGCCGGCACTATCTCGACGCGCCGATCAGCGGCGGGGCGCAACGCGCCGCCGAGGGCCAGCTCACCATCCTGGCCTCGGGCAGCGCCGCCGCCTTCGCGGCCGCCCGCCCGGCCCTCGACGCGATGGCGGCCACCCTCTACGAGCTCGGCGACGCCGCCGGCCAGGGCGCGGCGTTCAAGATGATCAACCAGTTGCTGGCCGGCGTGCACATCGCGGCGGCGAGCGAGGCGATGGCCTTCGCGGCCCGCCAGGGCCTCGACCTGAAGCGCGTCTACGAGGTCATCACCGCCTCGGCCGGCAATTCGTGGATGTTCCAAAACCGGATGCCGCACGTCCTCGACGGCGACTACGCGCCGCGCAGCGCGACCGACATCTTCGTCAAGGATCTCGGGATCATCCAGGACATGGCGCGGGCGCAGACGTTCCCGGTCCCGGTCGCCGCCGCGGCGCTGCAGATGTTCCTGATGACCTCCGCCGCCGGCATGGGCCGCGACGACGACGCCTCGGTGGCCCGGCTCTACGCGCAGGTGACCGGGACCGCGCTGCCGGGCGGCGGGCGGGGCTGAGCACGCACTTTGACCCTCCCCCCTCTGCGGGGGAGGGTGGCGAGCGGAGCGAGCCGGGAGAGGGGAACCACGTTTCCGGATCTGGCTCGGCAGCCGCGAAGTGCGCCACGTTCTGAGCCGTCGCGATCCCCTCTTGCGGGACTTCGTCCCGGCCCGCCCCGCGCACGAGTGCTTCGCACTCGCAGCGGGGCACCCTCCCCCGCAGAGGGGGGAGGGGAGTTTCTGGCCCTGCCGCCGCGGCCGGTCCATCATCGCCGCAACCCGCCGAGGCGGGCCCCCCCGCCGGGGGCACAACGAGGGAGGTCCCATGCCGCGCTTCGCCGCCAACCTGACGCTGATGTTCACCGAGGTGCCGTTCCTCGACCGCTTCGCCGCGGCGGCAGAGGCCGGCTTCACCGCGGTGGAGTTCCTGTTCCCCTACGACCACCCGCCGGAGGCGGTCGGCGAGCGGCTGTCGCGCCACGGCCTGACCCAGGCGCTGTTCAACCTGCCGCCCGGCGACTGGGCCGCCGGCGAGCGCGGCCTCGCGGCCCTGCCGGACCGGTTCGCGGAGCTGCAGGGGGGCGTCGAGACGGCGCTCGCCTACGCGGCCGCGACCGGCGTGCGGCGCCTGCACCTGATGGCCGGCATGGCGCCGCACCGCGACGAGGCGGCCCGGGCCGCCTACCGCCGCGCCGTCGCCTGGACCGCCGGGCGGCTGGCGCGCGAGGGGCTCGACCTCGTGCTGGAGCCGATCAACGCCCGCAACATGCCGGGCTACTTCCTCAACGACTTCGGGTATGCCGCCGACCTGATCCGCGAGCTGGCGCTGCCGAACCTGAAGCTCCAGTTCGACCTCTACCACTGCCAGATCCTGCACGGCGACGTGACGATGCGGCTGCGCGACCTGATGCCGATCGTCGGCCACGTCCAGACCGCGAGCGTGCCCGAGCGCCACGAGCCCGGCACCGGCGAGATGAACGACGCCTTCCTGTTCGCCGAGCTCGACCGGCTCGGCTACGACGGCTTCGTCGGCTGCGAGTACAACCCGAAGGCCGGCACGGTGCCCGGCCTGTCCTGGTTCGACCCCTACAGGCCCACCCAGACCGGAGCACGGGCATGACCCTCGCCCTTGGCTGCATCGCCGACGACTACACCGGCGCCTCCGACCTCGCCAACACCCTGAGCAAGGCGGGCCTGCGCACGGTCCAGACCATCGGCGTGCCGGCGGACGACCTCGCCCTGCCCGAGGTCGACGCGGTGGTGGTCTCGCTCAAGAGCCGGTCGATTCCGGCGCCGCAGGCGGTGGCCGCCTCGCGCGAGGCCGATGCGTGGCTGCGCGCGCGGGGCGCCGCCCACGTGATGTTCAAGGTCTGCTCGACCTTCGACTCGACCGATGCCGGCAATATCGGCCCGGTCACCGATGCCCTGCGCGAGGATGCCGGCGAGGCGATCGCCCTCGTCACCCCGGCCTTCCCGGAGACCGCCCGCACCGTCTACCAGGGCAACCTGTTCGTCGGCGCGGTGCCGCTGAACGAGAGCCCGTTGAAGGACCACCCGCTCAACCCGATGCGGGATTCGAACCTCGTGCGGGTGCTCGCCCGCCAGAGCCGCGCTCCGGTCGGGCTCGTGGATCTGGCCACCGTGGCCCGCGGCGTCGAGGCGGTGCGGGCGCGGCTGCGGGCGCTCGCGGGGGAGGGGCACGGTGCGGCCATCGCCGACGCGGTGTTCGACGGCGACCTCGCGGTGCTCGGCGCCGCGGCGCTCGACGCCAGGGTCTCGACCGGCGCGTCCGGCCTCGGCCTCGGCCTCGCCCGGGCGCTGATCGCCGCCGGAAGGGTCGCGGGACAGCCTGCCGGGACGGACGCCGGCACCGCGCTCGGCGGACCGGCGGCCTGCCTCGCCGGGAGCTGCTCGCAGGCGACGCTGGCCCAGGTCGCGGCGGCGGAGGCGGTCATGCCGGTCCACCGGCTCGACCCCGGCCGCCTGCTCGCCGGCGAGGACGAGGCCGGCGCGGCGCTCGCCTGGGCGATGGAGCGGATCGGCGACGGCCCGGTGCTGATCGCCAGCAGCCAGGATCCCGGCGCGGTCGCGGCGCTCCAGGCCCGGCACGGCCGCGACGCCGCCGGCCACGCCATCGAGGCCGCGATGGCGACCATCGCGGCCGGCCTCGTGGAGCGCGGGGTGCGCCGCCTCGTGGTGGCGGGCGGCGAGACCTCGGGCGCGGTGGTCGACCGCCTGAAGCTGCCGGCCTTCCTGCTCGGACCCGAGATCGCCGCTGGCGTGCCGGTCCTGCGCACCACCGACGGCGGCATGGTGCTGGCGCTGAAATCGGGCAATTTCGGCGGGCGGGCGTTCTTCGCCGACGCCCTCGCGCTGATGCCCTGAGGCGGGCGCGCCCGCGCGGGGTCATGCTCCCGCGGGCGTCTCCTCCCACCAGCCCTTCTCGGCCCGCAGGCCGTGCCCGCCGCGATAGGGCGCGACCTGCGGGCTCGACCAGCCGGCGAGCACGGCGGGGTCGAGCCGGTAGACCTCGACGGCGAGCGGACGGCAGACCTCGATCGGGTCGCGGGCGTCCGGCCCCCAGAGCGGCACCGACAGGTCGCCGCCTGGGCAGGTCGAGAGCGCGCAGAGCAGGTCGATCTCGGCGAAGAACTCAAGGAAGTCGCCGGCCTTCGCCGGGCAGTCGCGCATGAAGTACAGGTCGTCGTGGTTCAGGCCGGTCACCTGGAACACGTTGAGCACGTCGTGCACATCGAACTCGGTCAGGCCGAACGGCAGGACCGCGCGCACGAGGTTCGAGTGGCAGTGGAAGTGGAAGTCCTGCCCGGTGAGCAGCTTGTTGACGTAGGGGTCGCAGCGGGTGCCGAGCAGGTCGTGGACCCGCCCGCCATACTCGTCGGTGCCGTAGCCGGCCAGCGTGTCGGCGGTGATCGTCACGAGGGGACGCAGGAACGGCAGGGTCGACCACAGCCGGTCGAAGGTCGTGACGTGCGCCCCCTGGAGCTGGCGGGTGCGCGCCGCCCACAGCCGCTCGCGCGGGTCGTGCCGGTTCCAGATATTGAGGTCGCCGACCTGCGGCCCCTCCGGCGCGACGACCCGGACGACGTGGCCCGCCGGCACCTCCCACGCCCGCCCGGTGCGGATCGGGATGGTGAAGGATTCGACCAGCTCGCGCCCCGGCGCCTCGGCGAGGCGGGCGTAGAACGGGCGGTCGAGATCGAGGGCCGAGCCCTTCGAGACCTGATAGGCGGCCGGGAAGTCCTTCATGCCGTGCCCTCGCTCTGCTCCCGCATCCTGGTTGCAGATGCGGGAGCGGTCGGCAAGGAGCAACCGGCCGCCGGCTACTCCGCAGGGCGATCGGTTCACCGATCGTCCTGCGGTCGCCCGCAGGGCGACGCTCCATGCCGGGCGCGAAAAGCGCCCCGCGGAGCGGGTTCGAGGGGACGGATGTCCCCTCGAACGCGTAAGCGAAGCGAGAGCCAAGTGAACGGACGCGAACGCCGGCGCTTGAGGCCGGGCAACAAATCAGGGCGATCGCTTCAGAGCGATTGCCCGGGCCTACTCGGCCGCCGCGGCCACCGGCGCCTCCGGCGCCCGGAACCGGGCGAGCAGGGCCGCCTCCTCGGATTTGGCGGCGGCGAGGTTCTTCGCCTTGACCGGGCCGTAGCCGCGGATCGCCTGGGGCAGGTTGGCGAGGCCAACCGCGACGGCGTGGTTGGCGGGGGTGAGGCCGCGGCCGATCTCCTCCAGCAGCGCCTCGTACTCGGCGATCAGCCGGCGCTCGCCGCGCCGCTCGTGGGTGTAGCCGAACGGGTCGAAGGCGGTGCCGCGCAGGACCCTGCCGCGGGCGAGCAGCCCGAACGCCCGCATCATCCAGGGGCCGAAGCGCATCTTGCGCGGCCGGCCGGTCGCCGGGTCGGTGCGGGCGAGGAGCGGCGGCGCGAGGTGGAACTCGTAGGAGAGGTTCTCGCCCTCGAAGGTCCGTTCCACCTGCGCCTGGAAGCTGCCGTCGGTGTAGAGCCGCGCGACCTCGTACTCGTCCTTGTAGGCCATCAGCCGGAACAGCGCGCGCGCCGCCGCCTCGGCGAGCGGTGCCGCGCCGGGATGCACCACCGCCTCGCGGCCGCGGATGCGCGCCACCGCGTCGGCGTAGCGGTCGGCATAGGCGCGGTCCTGGTAGGCGGTGAGGAAGGCGATGCGCCTGGCGATCACCGCGTCGAGGTCGGGTGCCTCCTCGGCCGGCGCCGGCGCGTCGAGCACCGGCATCGTCTCCGGCGCGGCCGCCGCCCGGCGGCCCCACGCGAAGGCGGCGAGGTTCATCGCCACCGCCTCGCGGTTGAGTTCGATCGCCTTCGTCAGCGCGCCGTGCGACAGCGGCACCTGCCCGCGCTGCCAGGCGTAGCCGAGCATGAACAGGTTGGCGGCGAGCGCATTGCCGAGCAGCGCCACCGCGAGCCCGGTCGCGTCGGCGAAATCGGCACGGTCGGCGCCGGCCGCCTCGCGCACCGCGCGCTTGATCCGCTCCGCCGGCAGCGAGAAGTCCGGCTTGCGGGTGAAGTCGCCCGGCATCACCTCGGCGGTGTTGACGACGAGGTGGGTGCGCCCGGGCGTCACCGCGGCCAGCACCTTGCGCGAGCCCGTCACCACGAGGTCGCAGCCGAGCACGAGGTCGGCGGCCCCCGCGCCGACCCGGATCGCGTGGATGTCGTCCTGGCGGTTCGCGAGGCGGACGTGGCTGAACACCGCGCCGCCCTTCTGGGCGAGCCCGGCCATGTCGATCATGCCGAGGCCCTTGCCCTCCAGGTGGGCGGCCATGCCGAGGATCGCGCCCACCGTCACCACGCCGGTGCCGCCGACGCCCGTGACGATGATGTTGAAGGTGCCGTCGATCGCGGGAAGCGCCGGCTCGGGCAGGCCGTGATCCGGAGCCTCGCCGCCCGTCGCCGCGGGCAGGCCGACGGGCGTGGTGCGCGGCTTGGCGCCGTGCACCGTCACGAAGGACGGGCAGAAACCGTTGACGCAGGAAAAGTCCTTGTTGCAGCTCGACTGGTCGATGCGGCGCTTGCGGCCGAACTCGGTCTCGACCGGCTGGACCGCGACGCAGGTCGACTGCACCGAGCAGTCGCCGCAGCCCTCGCAGACGAGCTCGTTGATGATGACGCGCCGGTCCGGGTCGGGGAAGGCGTTGCGCTTGCGGCGCCGGCGCTTCTCCGAGGCGCAGGTCTGGTCGTAGATCATCACCGACACGCCCGGCACGGTCGCCAGTTCGCGCTGGACCGCGTCGAGGTCGTTGCGGTGGTGGATCGACAACCCGCCCGGCCACCGGATCGTGGGCGGATACTTGTCCGGCTCGTCCGTCACCAGGGCGATGCGCTCGACACCCTCGGCCCGGACCTGGGCGGCGATCCGGTCGACGGTGAGCGCGCCCTCGTGCGGCTGGCCGCCGGTCATCGCCACCGCGTCGTTGAACAGGATCTTGTAGGTGACGGTGGTCTTGGTGTGGATCGCCCAGCGCAGGGCCAGCGACCCCGAATGGTTGTAGGTGCCGTCGCCGAGGTTCTGGAACACGTGGCCGCGCTTCGAGAAGGTCGACTCGCCGACCCAGTTCGCGCCCTCGCCGCCCATCTGGGTGAAGCCGTCGGTGCCGCGCTCCATCCACTGCGCCATGTAGTGGCAGCCGATGCCGGCATAGGCGCGCATGCCCTCCGGCACCTTGGTCGAGGAATTGTGCGGGCAGCCGGCGCAGAAATGCGGGGTCCGGGTCGCGATGTCGACGGTGGCCGCCAGCCGCGCCTGCGCGCCCTTGAGCCGCGCGACGCGGCCCGCGAGGTCGTCGTTGCGGTGGTAGCGCAGCAGCCGCTCGCCGAGCGCCACCGCGATGTCGTTGGGATCGAGCGCGCCCTTGACCGGAAACAGCCAGTTGCCGTCCTCGTCCTTCTTGCCGATGCAGACCGGCTGGTTGGGCGTGCCGTACAGTTCCTCGCGGACCTGGACCTCGATCAGCGAGCGCTTCTCCTCGACCACCATCACGAGGTCGAGCCCGTCCGCGAAGGCGACCAGTTCGCGCCGCGACAGCGGCCACGGGCAGGCGACCTTGTAGAGCCGCAGCCCCATATCGTTGGCCTTGACCTCGTCGAGGCCGAGATCGTCCATCGCCTGCCGCACGTCGAGGTAGGACTTGCCGACCGTGATGACGCCGATCCTCGGCCGGCGCCCGCCCGAGAGCACGATGCGGTTGAGGTTGTTGGCGCGCACGAAGGCCAGCATCGCGTCGCGCTTGAAGTCCTGCAGCCGGGCCTCCTGCTCCAGGATGTTGTCCGGCGTGCGGATGTTGAGCCCGCCCGGCGGCATCATGACATCGTCGGGCAGCAGGATCTTCACCCGGTCGAGGCGGCCGTCGATGCTCGCCGTCGACTCGATGTTCTCCTTGATGCACTTGAACGCGACCCAGGTGCCGCAGAAGCGGCTCATCGCGTAGCCGTAGAGGCCGTAATCGACGATCTCCTGCACCCCGGCCGGGTTGAGGATCGGGCTCATCACGTCGACGAAGTGGAACTCCGACTGGTGCGCCACCGTGGAGGATTCGGCGGTGTGGTCGTCGCCCATCAGCGCCAGCACGCCGCCGTGGCGCGAGGTGCCGGCCATGTTGGCGTGGCGAAACACGTCGCCGGAGCGGTCGACGCCGGGGCCCTTGCCGTACCACAGCCCGAACACGCCGTCGTGGCGGCCCTCGCCGCGCATCTCGGCCTGCTGCGTGCCCCAGATCGCAGTCGCGGCCAGTTCCTCGTTGAGGCCGGGCTCGAAGCGGATGCCGGCGGAGTCGAGGACCTTGCGGGCACGCACGAGGTTCTGGTCGAGCCCGCCGATCGGCGAGCCGCGGTAGCCCGAGACGAAGCCGGCGGTGTCGAGCCCGGCGGCGCGGTCGCGGGCCCCCTGCATCAGCAGCATCCGGATCACCGCCTGGGTGCCGGTGACGAAGACCTGATCGCGGGAGAGGTCGTACTTGTCGTCGAGGGAGACGGCCCTGAGAGCCGGGGCGTCCGAGCGCGAGCCCATCCGTGCGTTCCTCCGTGCGGCGCGTCGCGGCCGGTTGGTCCGGCCCTCGTGGATCGCGCCCGATATGTCAGGAATGCTGACATTTCTGCCGGGGGGCGTCAACGCGGGTTGGAACGGTTGCAAGCTGGAGTGGGGACGCTCGCCTCGCCAACATCCCGCGACTGTGCTAGGCGACCGCCTTTGTTGCGCGGCGCGACGCGAGGCGGCGAGTTCAGGGTCGATGAAGGAAGACGAGTTCATCCGCGAGGTCAACGAGGACTACCGTCGTGACCGCGTGGCGCAGATCTGGCAGCGCTACAGCGGCGTCTTCATCGGCCTCGCGGTGCTGGTCGTGGTCGCGGTCGGCGGCTGGCGCTACTGGCAGCACCAGCAGACGGTCCAGGCCGAGGCGGCGGGGCAGAAGTTCGACGAGGTGGTGCGCGCCTCCAAGGGCGCGACGCCCGAGGCGGCCGAGAAGGCGTTCGCGGCGGTCGCCGCCGAATCGCCGGGCGGCTATCGCCTGCTCGCCCGCCTGCGCGCGGCGGCGGAGGCCGGCAAGGCCGACCCGGAGGCCGGCGCCAGGGCCTACGCGGCGATCGCCGACGACGCCTCGGTCGGCCACGGCCTGCGCGACCTCGCGCGCCTGCGCGCCGCGCTGCTGCGCCTCGACAAGGACGAGCCCGAGACCCTGAACACCCTTCAGAGCCTCGCCGCCCCGACGAGCGCCTTCCGCCACACCGCCCGCGAGATGCTCGGGCTCGCGGCCCTGCGCAAGGGCGACTACGACAAGGCCGGCTCGTGGTTCGAGCAGATCACCACCGACCGCGAGACGCCGCCGGGCCTGCGCCAGCGCCTCGAGGTCTACGTCGCGCTGGTGGCCGGCGGTCCGGTCCAGGTCACCGACGCCGCGCCCGCCGCTCCGGCCGCCCCGCCGCCGCCGGTGCCGGAGGCGACGACGCGGTGAGGAGCCGCCGCGGCTCGGTGGGCGATGGTTTCAAATCGTTGATTCCAGGGTTGAATTTTATAGCGCGGGATCCCCTCTCCCACTCGGGAGAGGGAGATTTCGCCAAGTCCTTCAGATCCTTTCGAGACAGGTAACACTCCCATGTCGATGCCCACCGTCGCGATCGTCGGGCGTCCGAACGTCGGCAAGTCGACGCTGTTCAACCGCCTCGTCGGGCGCAAGCTCGCCCTGGTCGACGACCGCCCCGGCGTCACCCGCGACCGGCGCGAGGGCGAGGTCCGCCTCGGCGACCTGCACTTCAAGATCCTCGACACCGCCGGGCTGGAGGAGGCCGAGGCCGATTCGCTCGCCGGGCGGATGCGGGCCCAGACCGAGGCGGCGATCCACGAGGCCGACGTCGTCCTGTTCGTGATCGACGCCCGCGCCGGCCTGCTGCCGGCCGACCAGCCCTTCGCCGAACTGGTGCGCCGGGCCGACAAGCCGGTGGTGCTGCTCGCCAACAAGGCCGAGGGCAATGTCGGGCTGTCGGGCGCCTACGAGGCGTTCGGCCTCGGCCTCGGCGATCCGGTCCCGGTCTCGGCCGAGCACGGCGAGGGCATGGGCCAGCTTCACGACGCCCTCGCGGAGGTGCTGCCGGAGCCCGAGCGCGACGACGACGGGGAGGACGCCGAGGGCCGCGCCCTCAAGGTCGCGATCGTCGGCCGGCCGAATGCCGGCAAGTCGACCCTCATCAACCGGATGCTCGGCGAGGACCGGCTGCTGGTCGGGCCGGAGGCCGGCATCACCCGCGACTCGATCTCGCTCGACTGGGAGTGGCGCGGGCGCCGGATCAAGCTGCACGACACCGCCGGGATGCGCCGCCGCGCCCGGATCGACGACAAGCTGGAAAAACTCGCGGTCTCCGACGGGCTGCGGGCGGTGCGCTTCGCCGAGGTGGTGGTGGTGCTCCTCGACGCCACGATCCCGTTCGAGAAGCAGGACCTCACCATCGTCGACCTCGTCGAGCAGGAGGGCCGCGCCCTGGTGATGGGTCTCAACAAGTGGGACCTCGTCGCCGACCAGCCCGGCCTGCTCAAGGACCTCAAGGAGAAGGCGACGCGCCTGCTGCCGCAGGTGCGCGGCGCCGCGGTCGTGCCGCTGTCGGGCCTCGCCGGCGAGGGAATCGACCGGCTGATGCAGGCGGTGGTCTCGACCTACGAGACGTGGAACCGCCGGGTCTCGACGGCGAAGATCAACCAGTGGCTGTCCGAGGCGACGCAGGCCAACCCGCCGCCGGCGGTGTCGGGCCGACGGGTCAAGATCCGCTACGCCACCCAGGTCAAGGCGCGCCCGCCGCACTTCGCGCTGTTCGGCAACCAGCTCGATGCGTTGCCGAAATCCTACACCCGCTATCTCGTCAACGGCCTGCGCGAAGCGTTCGAGCTGCCGGGCGTGCCGATCCGGCTGTCCCTGCGCACCTCGAAGAACCCGTTCGACAAGGGAGAGTAGCGATCACTTGGGCTTCGGGTCGGCCGGGAGGTTGCGGGCGTAGGCCTCGCGCTCCTCCTTCTCGCGCAGGATCGCCTCGTAGGCGGCCTTCGTCTCGGCCGAGACCGTGACGGTGCGGCCGCGCTCGGACTTGCGCCGCGGCGCGCGCCTGAAGCGGTCGGTGGTGTCGCTGCTCATCGCCTGCACTCCCCTCCGGTCGCCCCGCGATCGAGGCGACGCAACGTGAGGGGACCGCACGGGCGGGTCAAGCGGTCAATCGCGGCCGCGGCCGACGAGCCAGACCGGGTCGAACCAGCGGTCGGCCTCGCCGTCGTAGGGCAGGCGGGTGATGTCCCAGTTCTGGATGAACGGCGCGTAGACGTTCCAGACCGCGATCCCGCCGCCGACGAAGATCCGCCGGCCGGGATAGCGCGCCAGCACCGCCCGCGGGTCCTCGTGCGAGCGGATCACGTCGATCGTGCGGTCCCGGTAGGCGAAGTCCGGCACCGCCTCGATGGTCTTCGGGCCGGCGATCAGGACGTGCCCCTGCGTCTCGGCGAAGAACCGCGTCACGTCCTCGACGTAGAGCGGGTCGGTGTTGCCCTCCCAGGGCAGGCGGCCGTGAAGCCCGAGCTGGCCCCGCTGCCCGATGGCGCACATCGCCCGCACGTCGATCATCCCGGTTCTCCCGCGGGCCGCGCCGCCCTCAATCCGGCTTGCGCGGGGTGAGCAGCCGGTCGCCGACGAAGTCGTAGATCAGCCCGCTCTCGCTCCAGTCCGGCGAGGCGAGGCGCACGAAATGCGGTGCCAGATCCTCCGGGGTGCGCAGGGTCTCGGGATCCTCGCCCGGCATCGCCGCCTGGCGCATCTTGGTGCGCAGCGGACCGGGGCTCACCAGCATCGCGCGGACCGGCGTCGTCGCGGTCTCGGCGGCGTAGGTGCGCACCAGCGCCTCGAGCGCCGCCTTGGTCACCGCGTAGGGGCCCCAATACGCCTTGCAGGCACTCGCCGCCCCGGAGGTGACGAAGATCGCCCGCCCGGCGTCCGAGCGGCGCAGCAGCGGGTCGAGGGAGCGGATCAGGCGCCAGTTCGCCGTGACGTTGACGTCGAGGGCGCTCGCCCAGGTCTTCGGGTCGACATGGGCGAGCGGCATCAGGGCGCCGAGCACCCCGGCATTGCCGACCAGCACGTCGAGCCGGCCCCAGCGCTCGTGCAGCGCCGCGCCGAGACGGTCGATGGCGTCGAAGTCCCTGAGATCGAGCGGGACCAGCGTCGCCGAGCCGCCGGCGCCGCGGATCTCGTCGTCGAGTTCCTCCAGGGCGCCCTGGGTGCGGGCGAGGGCGACGACGTGCGCGCCGGCCGCCGCCAGGGCGAGGGCGGCGGCGCGGCCGATGCCGCGCGAGGCGCCGGTGACGACCGCGATGCGGCCGGCGAGGGTCTGGTCGGTCATCGGACGCTCAATCGGCCTCGGCGAGGATCGCCATCTGCCGCGGCGAGGCGATCGCGAGATCGGTCAGCGGCGTCGGGTAGTCCCCGGTGAAGCAGTGGTCGGTGAATTGCGGGCTGGCGGCGTTGCGGCTCTCCTCGCCCATCGCCCGGTACAGCCCCCCGATCGACAGGAAGGCGAGCGAGTCGGCGCCGATCACCCGCCGCATCCCCTCGAGGTCGTGGGTGGCGGCGAGCAGCTTCTCTTTCTCCGGCGTGTCGATGCCGTAGAAGTCGGGATGGGTGATCGGCGGCGAGGCGATGCGGAAATGCACCTCGCGGGCGCCGGCCTCGCGCATCATCCGGACGATCTTCATCGAGGTCGTGCCGCGCACGAGGCTGTCGTCGACGAGCACGATGCGCTTGCCCTCGATCGCCGCGCGGTTGGCCGAGTGCTTCATCCGCACGCCGAGCTCGCGCACCGACTGGGTCGGCTGGATGAAGGTGCGCCCGACATAGTGGTTGCGGATGATTCCCATCTCGAACGGCAGGCCCGCCTCCTGTGCGAAGCCCAAAGCCGCCGGCACGCCGGAATCCGGCACCGGGACCACGATGTCGGCCCCCGCCGGCGCCTCCTTGGCGAGTTCCACGCCGATGCTCTTGCGCACCGCGTAGACGTTCTTGCCGTTCACCACCGAGTCGGGGCGGGCGAAGTAGATGTACTCGAAGATGCACGGGCGCATCGGCTGCGCCTTGGCGAAGCGGATCGACTCGACCCCGTCGTCCGAGATCACCACCATCTCGCCGTTGTCGATGTCGCGCACGAAGCGGGCGCCGATGATGTCGAGGGCGCAGCTCTCGGAGGCGAGGATGTAGCGGCCGTCGAGCTCGCCGAGCACCAGCGGGCGGATGCCGAGGGGATCGCGGGCGCCGATGAGCTTCTTGTTGGTCAGCATCACCAGGGCGTAGCCGCCCTCGATCTGGCGGAGCGCGTCCATCAGGCGGTCGACCATGCGGACGTGGCGCGAGCGGGCGACGAGGTGGAGGATCGCCTCGGTGTCGGAGGTCGACTGGCAGATCGCGCCGTCGCGCACGAGCTGGCGGCGCAGCAGCAGGCCGTTGGTGAGGTTGCCGTTATGCGCCACCGCGAGGCCGCCGGATTCGAGCTCGGCGAAGAGCGGCTGCACGTTGCGCAGGATGGTCTCGCCGGTGGTCGAGTAGCGCACGTGGCCGATCGCGGCCCGGCCCTTGAGCCGCTCGATCGTCGCCAGGTCGGAGAACGAGTCGCCGACGAGGCCCATCCGGCGCTCGGAGTGGAACACCCGGCCGTCGAACGAGACGATGCCGGCCGCCTCCTGGCCGCGGTGCTGGAGCGCGTGCAGGCCGAGCGCCACGATCGCGGCGGCATCCGGGTGGTTGTGGATGCCGAAGATGCCGCATTCCTCGCGCAGGCGGTCGCCGTCGAGTTCCTCGCGCCAGTCGACCTCGTAGACGTCGCTGGCTCCCGACCCCGCCCGGCCGGTTTCGCTGCGTGCTGCCATGATGAGAAGCCCTTTGCGGCCGGTCACCCCGGCAGCCTCCGGTGTCCGAAATCCCACCCGCTCGCGCGGGACCCCGCCCGCACAGGCGGGCCACGACCCAACCCGAGACATCGTTCCCGACCCACGAGGGCGCGTTGTGCCGCCGGTTTTCGTCCCGGGGCGGCCCGTTCCCTTCGGCCGTCATGTAATCGTCAGATGGGGCGGCGCCAAGGCGAGGAACACCGCGCCGGCGCCGGGGACCCCTGCGCCGGGCGCCGGGCCCGCGGGGGCGTCAGCGACGGGCCGGGGTCGTGCCCGCATCGGTGCGCCGCTGGGGCGGCGCGTCGCCCTCGGCCGGGACGTCGGTGCCGGGATCGCCGTCGGGCTTGGGCTTGCGGAACTGCTTGAGCAGGCCCTCGGGGTTGTCGGGCAGCATCGCGACGAGGCGCTGGCCGCTGGTCTCCAGGACCTCGCGGCTGCGGGCCTGCTGGGCCCAGTCCGGCACCTTGCCCTGGACGAGCCAGGACAGGAACACCCAGCCGATGACGCAGATCAGGAAGCCGCGCGCCGCCCCGAAGGCGAGGCCGAGGCTGCGGTCGACGGCGCCGATGCGCGAGTCGAGGATCAGGTCGGAGATCTTCACCGTGATGATCGACACCACCAGCAGCGTCACGAGGAAGATCGCGGCGATCGACGCGACCAGCGCGACGGTGTCGCTGGAGACGTGCTGCTTGATCGTCGGCAGCAGCAGCGGGTGGAGCGTGTAGGCGACGACGGCCGCCGCCACCCAGGCGACGATGGCCAGCACCTCGCGGGTGAACCCGCGCACCGCCGCGAGCAGCGCGGAGATGACCACCACGCCCAGAACAACGAGATCGAGAACGGAAAACGGCATCGCAGGAACGGTTCGGGGGCGAGGTCCATGGCCGGAGAGCGCGGCTGCCCTGACCGCGCCGGCCGGTATACTCTGCCCCGGTCGCCCCGTCACCCTTGTGCCGGCGGGGCCGGTGCCGGCGGGGCCGGATCCCCCTCCAACGGGAAACGGCCGCGCCCCGGGGGGGAGCGCGGCCGCCGACGACGGGCTGGAGCCCGACGCCTACCGGAACAGCGACAGGATGTTCTGCGCCGCCGAGTTGGAGATGCTGAGCGACTGGATGCCGAGCTGCTGCTGCGTCTGCAGCGCCTTCAGCTTCGTCGACTCCTCCTCCATGTCGGCGTCGACCAGGGCGCCGATCGAGCTGGTGTTGATGTCCGATAGCTTCTTGGTGAAGTCCTGCTGCGAGGCGATCAGGGTCGAGGTCGAGCCGAGGCTCGACGAGCCCGACTGCAGCTTCAGGATCGTGGCGTCGATGACCTTGATGTAGGCCTGGATCTGGGCCTTGTCCGCGTCGCCCTTGCCGAGGGCCGAGATGTTGAAGTCCTTGATCGACTGGACGACCGCCGTGGCTCCGGCGGCGCCGGGCGTGATGACGTACTTGGTGTCGAGGAAGCCCTTCTTGTCGGCCGCGGTGCCGCTCACCGCAACGGTGGCCCCTTCGGCGCCGGCGACCGTGGATGAGGCGGCGATCGCCGTGAAGGCGGTGGTCAGGGTGGTGTTCGAGGTGCCCGAGGCGTTGGAATCGTAGATGATGAACGAGCCGGTATCGAGCTTCGAGGTGCTGACCGTCACCGTGCCGTTGTTGCGCGAGAACGCCGACACGAGGCCGACCTGATCCGAAAAGCCTGCGGCGCCGGAGTTGACCGACAGCCAGTTCGACCCGTTCATCACGGTGTTGTCGGCGGTGGTCTTGATGCCCTTGAGCAGGTCGTTGATCTCGTTCTGGGTCGTCGCCCGATCGACGTTGGTCGAGATCGCGTTGATGAGCTTGTTCTTGATCGTGGTGAGGTTCTCGGTGACCTGGTTCACGCCGCCGGCCGCGGCCTTGACCGAGTTGGCGTCGAGCCGCATCGCGTCGGTGACCGCCGACAGCGAGCCGTTGTCCGACCGCAGGGTCTGGGCGATCGACCAGTAGGCGGCGCCGTCGGCGGCCGACGAGATGCGCTGGCCGGTCGAGATCCGGTTGCTGGTGGTATCGAGGTCCTTGTTGATCGAGCTGAGCGTCTGCAGCGCGATGATGGCCGAGTTGTTCGTCAGGATGCTCGTCACGATACGTCCCCTTGCGCGCCGATTGGCTTGGGATGGGTCTTCGAGAGGACATCCGGGCTCACACCGGGGCAGCGGAGCGGCATCATGCCTTTGCCCGCCGGACGGCGGGCAACCCACTGTGCGTTGTTCAAGGTTGCCGTCGCCGTCCCGGCGGGGACGCCTCCGCCCCGAACGGAGGCGGCGGTGTCCCGTGCCGTGGGCGGCGTCGTCGCCCTGTTCCGCACAAGCTGCCTGTGAGACCCTAGAGAACCGTTAAGCGGCCGCCGCCCCAGCCGTCCGGCTCACCCGACGCGGCCTTCGTCCGACACGATCGCCATCCGACGCGGCCCTTCGACCGACGCGGCTCTTCATCCCACGAAGGTGTAGCCCACCATCCGCTTGGCTTCGATCGGATCGCGCCCCAGGCGCCCGCGGAGCTTCTTGCGCAGCTTGCTGATGTGGCCCTCGACCACGCTCTCCTCGACGTCGCAGCCGCCGTCGCGGTAGATCGCGTCGAAGATCTGGGTCTTGGTCAGCCAGCGGCCGCGGTTGCGCGCGAGGTATTCGAGGATGTGCCGCTCGCGGCGCGGCAGCATCAGGCTGTCGCCGTCGATCTCCGGGTCGCGCCCGTCGAAATGCACGGTGAGGCTCTCGGCCCGCTGCGGCGCCATGATCCGGGCCTCGCCGCGGTGCATGCGCCGGCGGATCGCCTCGGCCCGGGCGAGGATCTCGCGCACGTGGACCGGCTTGCGCACGACGTCGTCGATGCCCGCCGTCAGCAGGTCGAGGGTGTTCTGGAGCGAGCGGGTCTCGCTGAGCGCGATGATCGGGGCCTGGGAGCGCCGGCGGATCGTGGCGGTGTGGCCGGTGCGGTCCTCGCAGGCGCCGAGCAGGAAGCCCTTCACCGCCGCGAGGTCGCCGGCCCGGCTCCGGTCGAGCCAGGAGCCGAAGTCCTGCGACTGCACGCCCTGGGAGGCGACGCCCTCGTGGCCGAAGCCCGCCACGTATTCCGCGGTCACGCACTGCCGCTCATCGACGACGATGTACACTGCCGCTACCCCTTCAGGCGGATGCCGGTTGCCGTCGCGCGCCCTCGCGCCCCACGAGGAGCGCCGCGTCGCGGCGTCGGACGAGTGGATTGTCGGGATGGCCTGCCGGCGGGCGGGGGAGGGGACCGGTCTCGACCGGTTCCCCTCGCGCCCCGTCAGATCACGATTAACGTTTATTGACGGGGATGGTTAAGGACCGGTTAACGGGGAGGCTTGCGAGGTTTCCGGAGGGTGTTCGGCCGGCCCGGTGGCGTCAGAGGCCATGGCCCGCCGCCCTCGACGCCCGGCCGGTCGGGCCCTGACGCAGGGACCTCTTCGCCCGAGACCCGGGGATCCGTCCGGCAAAGCCTGAGGTGTGGGCTTTTTGCCGCGATCCCGAGCAACTGTTCTTGAAGCCGGCGGAACGCTGCGACGCGAAAGCGATGCAGGTGCGGGCCGGCCGGAACCGCGCTAGAAGTTGCCGAATCACCCGACCGGACGCCGACGGGTCCGCGCCGCACCCGGCCTCGCGCCGCGGCGCCCGGCCGGCGAGCCCCACCCCGCTCCGGCGCGGACGGCACGAAGCGCCCACGAGGACGACATGACCGAGATCACGCTGAGCGTCTGCGTCACGACCGGACGCCGGCCCGCCTTCCTCGACGGGCTCCTGACGCGGCTCGCGGCGGAGATCCGGCCCGGCGTCCCGTTCGAGGTCGTGGTCTCGGATGCCGGCGAGGACGATGCGGCGCGGAGAATCGTCGAGCGGCACGCGGCCGCCGGCCTGCCGGTGGTCCACCTGCGTCATGCCGGCCCGGTCGACGGCCCGGCCCACCTCGTCGACGCCCTGCACCGCGGCCGCGGCCGCTACCTCGTGGCGCTGGCCGACGACGCCCTGCTCGATCCGCAGGGCCTCGCCGAGACGATCGCCTTCCTCGACGGCGCGCCCGAGGTGCTGGCCGCCTACGCGCCTCCCAATTTCCATGACGACACCACCGGCCGCTCGGCCGGCCCGCTCCACCGGCTCGACGGCGACGCGGTCTTCGCGACCGGGGACGCCCTCGACCTGCTCGGCTTCCTCGTGCGCCACGGCCTGCGCCCCGACCACGCGGTGTTCCGGGCCGAGGCGGTCCGCCGGATCCTGTCGCCGGGCGCCGCCTGCCACTGGAGCCTCGTTGCCCTGAGCCGGATCGTCGCCGCCGGCGCGGTGGCGTTCCGCGCCCGTCCGTTCCTGCGCCTCGTCACCCGCAGCGGGGTCGCCGAGGCCCGCGGACGCGACCTCGTCGAGGAGCAGTGGGACCTCGACCGGGGCGGGCTCGAATACCTCGTCCAGGGGTTGCTGGCGCAGATCGGCGCCCAGCTCGATGCCGGCCAGCGTCAGGTGTTCCGCGACGCCGTCGACGCCTACGTCCAGTCGCGCCTGCGCCTCGCCCTGCGGCAGTGGCAGGCCCTCGGCGACTTCGTGCGCACCCACGAGATCCTGTGCCGCCTGCGGGCGATGGCGGCCGGGCCGGTGCCGGAGATCGAGGCCGAGATCGAGAACCCCGAGCGCCTGCCGCTCCTCGTGGCGGTGCAGACCCTCGCCCGGTTCGCCAACGGGCTCGCCGGCGTCAACCGCCTCGTCCTCGTCGGGGTCGCGGACGGACCCTCGCTCAGCAGCCTCCTGCGCGAGCTCGGCCTCGACCGCCGCATCCTGGTCACGCCGCCGGTGGCTGGCGCGCCGGCGGTGAACGGGTCGAGCCTCGTCTTCCTCGCCGACGAGGCCGAGCGGCAGCGCTTCCTCGACCAGGGCTACGCGCCCGGCCTGATCGTCAGCGAGCGCGACCTCGTCGGCGGGCCGGCGTGAGACGATCGTCTCATACGATTTCCGATTGATTGCTTCGCAATGCGGAAATCGGCTTCCCTCAGGCGCCGCGCGGGCTGGTGATACGGTTTTACGGAACGAATCGTCCGAAAACCGTATCATACGAAATCCGATTGATTGCTCCAGGCGATCCTGGCGGATCGCTTTCGCAATGCGGATCTCGGCTCCGCTCAGGTGCGCGCAGAGCTTTGCTCTGCGCCGCGCGGGCTGGTGAGACGATTTCCGGAACGGATCGTCCGGAAATCGTCTCACGCCGCCGTCAGCTTCTCGATGCCGTAGACCCGGTCGGTGACGACGAGCGCCACGATCGCGACCAGCATCTGCACGGTGCTGACCGCGGCGATCGAGGGGTCGAACTGATTCTCCATGTAGCTCAGCATCACCACCGGCAGGGTGCTGGTGCTGGCGCTGCCGAAGAAGAACGACAGCGGCAGGTTGTCGAGGGAGGTCAGGACCGCGAACAGGCCGCCGGCGAACACGCCCGGCCGCACCAGCGGCAGCGTGGTGTAGCGGAAGGTCTGCCAGCGGGTGGCGCCGAGCACCGCCGACGCCTCCTCGAGGTCGGGCGGCAGCGAGCGGTAGACCGCCAGCACCGTGCGGGTGACGTAGGGAATCCCCGCCACCGTGTGGGCGATCAGCAGCGCGGTGAACGACAGCCCGAACGACAGGCTCGCCAGGAAGTACAGCAGGGCGAGGCCGAGCACGATCGCCGGCACGGTGATCGGCGCGAGCAGGAAGTTCGACACCAGGGCCGCCGGCACCCCGCGGGAGCGGGCGAGCGCCAGGGCCGCCGGCACGCCGAGCGCCGCCGCCAGAACCGTCGAGGCGAGCGCCACCTCGATCGAGACCAGCATCGCGTCGAGGAACGGCCGGTACTCGATGATCCGCCAGTACCAGCGCAGGGTGTAGCCCGGGATCGGGAAGGTGATGAACGAGGCCGAGGAGAACGACACCAGCACCACCGCGGCGATCGGCGCCACGATGAAGCCCAGGAAGGCGACGACGTAGGCGCCGAGCGCCAGGGCGGCCCAGTTCGGCCGGCGCCGGCGGCGCGGCGGCATCGCGGTCAGGCTCGGCGTGCTCATGCCTTCACCCCTTCCCGGCGCAGGAACCGCGCCTGGAGCGCGAGGCAGATCAGCGCCATGAACAGCAGGAGGTTGCCCATCGCGGCGGCGAAGCCGGTGTCCTGCGCCACGTTGAACTGCTGGTAGATCAGGAGCGACAGCGTCGTGACCTTGCCCCCGCCGAGCAGCAGCATGGTGAGGAAGCTGCCGTTGGTGACGACGAAGACCAGGATGCAGCCGGTCGCGACCCCGTCGAGGCTCAGCGGCAGGGTGATGCGGAAGAACGTGGCGAGCGGCCCGGCGCCGAGCACCCGCGAGGATTCCTCCAGTCGCACGTCGACCTGCTGCAGCACCGCCACGATGGACAGCACCATGAACGGCACCAGCACGTGGACGAGGGCGACGTAGACCGCGATCGGGTCGTCGGCGAGGTTGGTCGGCCGGGCGATGAGACCCCAGTCGTGCAGCAGCAGCGTCACCGGCCCCTTGCGGGCGAGCAGCACCCGCCAGCCGAAGGTGCGCATGATGATCGAGGTCAGGAGCGGCGCGATCAGCAGGAAGACGATCAGCCCGTTCCAGCGCCCGGCGTAGCGCACCATGAAGTAGGCGACCGGGTAGCCGACGACGAGGCTCGCCAGCGTCGCGATCACCCCGACCTTCAGCGTCTCGGCGAGGATGCCGGCATAGTACGCGTCGCCGAGCAGCTTGGCGTAGAACGCGAACGGGCCGTGCACCAGCGCGTCCCCGGTCGCGACGCTGCGCCACAGGTTGGCGCCGAGCGGGATGACGAAGAAGAACCCGAGGAAGACCATGACCGGCACGGTCCAGCTCGAACTCGCCAGCCGGTAGGGCGTGCCGCGGCGCCGGGCCGGGGCGGGCTCCGCCAGGGCGGCGGGGACGGGGTCGGCCTTCACGGTCGTCATGGCGCGTCCTGCGATGCCGGGGAGTCCTGCGATGCCGGGGAGTTCTGGGACGAGGGAGCGTCCTGCAGCACGATGGCGCCGGAGGCCGGCCAGGACAGGCCGACGCGGCCGTCCGCCGGCACCTCGCGCCGGGCCTGGCTGTAGGCGAAGACCGGGCCGTCCTGCCCCGGCACGTCGAGCTCGTAGGCGAAGTAGCTGCCGCGGAACACCACGTCCTGCACCCGGGCCGGGATGCCGTCCTCCTCGGGCGGGCCGATCGTCAGGCGCTCGGGCCGGACCGCGAGCAGCACCCGGCGCCCGGCGGCGAGCGGCTCGGGCGAGCGCACGAGGCTGCGCGGGGCGCGGTCGAGGTCGAGGGTCACGGCCCAGTCCTCCGGGCCGGCCCGGTCCGCCACCGTGCCGGCGAAGATGTTGGCGGTGCCGAGGAATTCCGACACGAAGCGGGTGCGCGGACGCTCGTAGACCTCGGTCGGGGCGCCGACCTGGACGATGCGGCCCTCCGCCATCACGGCGACGCGGTCGCTCATCGTCAGCGCCTCTTCCTGGTCGTGCGTCACGATGATCGACGTGATGCCGAGGCGGCGCTGGATCTCCCGCAGCTCGAACTGCATCCGCTCGCGCAGGTTCTTGTCGAGGGCGCCAAGCGGCTCGTCGAGGAGCAGCACCGAGGGATTGGTGACCAGCGAGCGGGCGAGCGCCACCCGCTGCTGCTGGCCGCCGGAGAGCTGGTGAATCTGCCGGTCCTCGTACTGGCCGAGCCGCACGAGGTCGAGCATCCGGCGCACCCGCACCCGGCGCTCCGCCGCCGGCACGCGGCGCATCTTGAGGCCGTAGGCGACGTTCTCGGCCACGCTCATGTGCGGGAACAGGCTGTAGTTCTGAAACACCATGCCGAGGCCGCGGCGGTTCGGGGCCAGGTCGGTGACGTCCTCGCCGCCGATCAGCACCTGGCCGGTATCGGGCGCCTCGAACCCGGCGATGATGCGCAGCGTCGTGGTCTTGCCGCAGCCCGACGGCCCGAGCAGAGCGAGCATCTCGCCGCCGCCGATCGCCAGCGTCAGGGGCTTGAGCGCCTGGAGCGATCCGAAGCTCTTGCTGATCTCGGCGAGCTTCAGCGGCACCGCACTGGTCATCGGCCATTCCCCGGGCTGTGGTGTGCGGACGGGCGGACCTGCGAGGCGCCGCGCCGTCACATCTTCACTAAAATGAACGCGGCCCGTCAAGCAATCCTGGTGCGGGAATCGGCCGGCAGCAAGTCACGGATGGTTGAGCCGTCGCATCAATCGCGGGCAGGTGGTGCCTTTTCGGGCAACGTCGCCGTTTTCCCCGTTGTGCCGGGTTGTGCGTCCGTTCATGATAGTGAATATCGGCCGGGTCGCAGGCCGAGCGAGGGAGCCGGTTCATGGGTGCGGGACACGGAACGAACGCGGTCCGGGCCGGGTGCGGAACCCCCGAGTTGTCCGCCTCCGGGCGCCGGAGCGCAAGCCGGGCGCGCCGCGCCGGGGCGGCCCTGGGTGCGGCGCTGGGCCTGCTGACCGGGAGCGCGCAGGCCGCCGACCTCGTCGTCGGCGCCTTCGGCGGCATCTGGGAGCAGAGCCTGCGGCGCTGCGTCGTCGAGCCGTTCCAGAAGAAGACCGGCAAGACCGTCGACGTGGTGCTCGGCGCGCCGATCCAGTGGCTGAACCAGATCGCCGCGAGCCCGGGCAAGCCGCCCCTCGACATCGTCTACAACCCGTCCGAGACCGCCTACGACGCGATCAACCGCGGCCTCGTCGACCGCTTCACCCCGGAGACCGTGCCCAACCTCGCCAAGCTCGGGCCGCGCTTCCAGGGTCTCGGCGAAGGCTACGGCTCGCCGCACAATTACGGCGGCATGGGGATCATCTACAATTCCGAGACGGTGGCCGAGCCGCCGAAGGACTGGAAGTCCTTCGTCGAGGGCACGGTGGCGGGCAAGTGGAAGGCCGCCATGCCGAACATCAACTATCCGAGCGGCGGCCTCACCGTCTCGGTCTGGAGCTTCGCCAGGCTCTACGGCGGCGGCGTCGACGACGTCGCACCTGGCCTCGCCGCGGTCAAGCGGATGCAGAAGAGCGGCAATCTCAGCCTGTGGACCGACCCGAACGGCGTGCTGAACGGGCTGCGCAGCGGCGACATCGACATCGCGATGTACTGGGACGGCCGCGCCTGGGCGTTCATCGACGACAAGAACCCGCAATACAAGTACGCCACGCCCGATCCCGGCGTCATCGTCGGACTGACCTGGATCCAGAAGGTCAAGAACAGCTCCGACCTCGGCTACGCCTTCGCCGACCTGTCGCTCAGCGCCGAGGCGCAATCCTGCTTCGGCAGCGCGATCCGCTACGGCGTCGTCAACAAGGACGCGGTGTTCGACCCCAAGATCGCCCACGAGATCACGCCGGTCGACCGCCTGATCTTCCCCCCGTTCCAGGAGATCCCGCCGCGCCAGGCGAAGTGGGTCGAGACCTGGAACAAGGAGATCGGGCGGTGAGGAGCGGAGTGGGGCTTGTGAACCCACGCCTGTCTACCTGACTCGCCCTGTCCCGGACGACTGAAGCGAGAGCGGAAGGAGATCCGGGATCCAGCACACGACGTCGCGAAGCGTCCGTTCGGCGGCGACGTCGCCCATGCAGAGCCGCTGCGCGGCACATCTGACGTCTGGTTCCCGGATCTCCTTCCGCTGACGCTCCAGTCGTCCGGGACAGGGGAGCGGACGCACGAACGAAGCCGGGCCACGCCCGGCCGGGAGGCACAGGTATGGGTTATCGGGTAGGCGTCGACATCGGCGGGTCGTTCACGGATTTCGCCCTGTTCGACGAGGCGACGCAGAGCCTGCGCAGCCTCAAGGTGTTCTCGCGCCCCGACGAGCCGGGGGCGGAGGTCATCGCCGGGATCAAGCTCGCCGGCGAGCGCTACGGCATCGGCCCGGCCGACATCGCCTACTTCACCCACGGCACCACGGTGGGCATCAACACGGTGATCCAGCGCAAGGGCCTGCGGCTCGCCCTGTTCACCACCGAGCATTTCCGCGACGTGCTCGAGATCGCCCGGCTCAAGATCCCGGAGATGTACTATCTCCTGTCGAAGCGCCCGGCGCCGCTGATCCCCCGCGACCTCGTCTTCGGCGTCGCAGGCCGGCTCGACGCCGAGGGCCACGAGCTCCAGCCCCTCGACCCGGCGAGCCTGCGCGAGGCGGTGGCCGGCGCCCGGGCGGCCGGCGCCGAGGGCATCGTGGTGTCGTTCCTCCACGCCTACCGCAACCCGGCGCACGAGGCGCAGGCCAAGGCGATGATCGAGGGGCTGGCGCCGGGCCTCCCGGTCTTCCTGTCGAGCGAGACCTGGCCGATCATCCGCGAGTACGAGCGCACCATCACGGCGGCGATCGGCGCCTACGTGCAGCCGCGGGTGTCGCACTACCTCGGGTCGCTCCAGGCGGCCCTGCACTCGATCGGGGTCGCCCCCGAGCCGCGGCTCACCAAGTCCAACGGCGGCATCATGACCGCCGAGCAGGGCAAGAGCGAGTGCGTGCAGATGATCCTGTCGGGCACCGCCTCGGGGGTGATCGGCGCGTCCTACGTCGCCGAGACCTGCGGCATCGCCCGCTGCATGAGCCTCGACATCGGCGGCACCTCGGCCGACGTGGCGATCATCGTCGACGGCCAGCCGCAATACGGCGTCGGCGAGCAGATCGGCGACTTCCAGATCTACATCCCCTCCGTCTCGGTCTCCTCGATCGGCGAGGGCGGCGGCTCGATCGCCTGGATCGACGGCCAGGGCGTGCTCAAGGTCGGGCCCGAGAGCGCCGGCTCGCGCCCCGGCCCGGCCTGCTACGGGAACGGCGGCACCCGGGCGACGATCACCGACGCCTTCGCGGCGCTCGGCCTCGTCGGCCTCGCCGAGATCGGCTACGCCGCCGTCACCATCGACCGCGACAAGGCCCGCGCCGTGGTCGAGGACCTCGCCCGCCCGCTCGGGCGCAGCATCGAGGAGACCGCCGAGGCGATCATCCGCATCGCGGTGTCGGGCATGTACACCGACGTCAGCGCCCTGGTGTCGCGCTTCGGCATCGACCCGCGGGACTTCTCCTGCCTCGCCTTCGGCGGCGCCGGTCCGATGATGGCCTGCTTCCTCGCCCGCGAACTCGGCATGCGCGAGGTGGTGGTGCCGCTCACCCCTGGCGTGCTCTCCGCGCTCGGCGGCCTCATCGCCGACCTCAAGAACGACTTCATCAAGACCCTCTACGCCGACCTCACCCCCGATCTGGCGCCGGCGATCCGCGACGCCTTCGCGGCGCTGAAGGCCGGCGCCCTCGACTGGCTGCACCGCGACCAGGGCTACGACGGGCCGGCGACGATCACCTGCTCGGCGGAGCTGCGCTACCGCGGCCAGTCGTTCGAGATCGACACGCCGGTCGACGCAGGCAGCGCCGAGACCGGCGACGTGGCGGCGATCGCCGCCGCCTTCCACGCCGAGCACGAGCGGGTCTACGGCCATGCCGACCGCCACGCGCCGCTCCAGGTCATCTCCCTGCGGCTGGTCATCAGCGGCCGCACCGCCAAGCCGGTCCTGCCGCGCCACGACCTCGTCCCCGGCCCGGCGCCGGTGGTGCGCACCGCGCGGGCCTATCTCGACGGCGCCGAGCGCGAGGTCGCGGTCTACCGCCGCGAGGACCTGCGGCCGGGCCAGACCTTCGCCGGCCCGGCGATCGTGACCCAGGACGACTGCACCACCGTCGTGCCCCCCGGCCTCGCCGCCCGGGTCGACGCCTACGCCAACCTGCGCATCACCCCGGAGGCCGCCCGGTGACGCTCGACAGCACGACCCTCCAGGTCCTCGCCAATTACTGCGCCGCCGCCGCCGAGAGCATGGGCTGGACGCTCATGCGCACGGCGCACTCGACCTTCGTCAAGGAGACCGAGGACTTCTCCTGCCAGGTGCTCACCCCGGAGGGCCTGACGGTCGCCTCGCCGAAGACGTTCGGCGCGACGTGGTACACCGGGCTCGACTACGGCGACGTCATCCGGCTGTTCGACTACCGCGAAGGCGACATCTGCCTCACCAGCGACCCCTATGCGGGCTACGTCGCCACCCACACCCCCGACATCCACATCTGGAAGCCGGTGTTTCGCGACGGCGAGATCGTCTGCTTCGTCGGCTGCCACATCCACAACACCGATGTCGGCGGCGCCGTGCCGGCGACGCTGTCGCGCAGCCTGACCGAGATCCACCAGGAGGGCTTGCGCATCCCGCCGATGCGGCTGATGCGCGACGGCGTGATGAACGAGGACCTGCTGCGGCTGATCGCCAACAACGTGCGTCTGCCCGAGCAGAACTGGGGCGACCTCAACGCCCAGATCGCCTGCGTCAACGTCGGCGAGCGCAAGATCCACGAGATCATCGACCGCTTCGGCCGCGACGAGTTCCGCACCGGCCTGAACGGCCTGCTCGACTACGCCGAGAACCAGGCGCGGGCGGTGATCGAAAGAATTCCGGACGGCGAGTACTTCTTCGCCGACTACGCCGACGAGGATCAGGCCGGCGGCTACCCGGTGCGGGTCGCCGTGACCTTGAAGGTCCACGGCGACACCCTGACGGTCGACTTCACCGGCAGCGACCCGCAACTCGCCTCCTCGCTCAACGTGCCGACCGGCGGCAAGGAGCGCCACGCGCTCGCGATGGTCGGGGTGGTCTACGCGCTCTACGCCCAGGACCGCACCGCGATGCTGAACGCCGGCTTCGTGCGCCCGGCCCGGGCGGTGCTGCCCGAGGGCTCGGTGATGAACGCCGTGATGCCGGCGGCGGTCGGCATGCGCAGCCTGATGTGCAACCTCGCCCAGACCGTCGTGATCGGCGCCTTCTGCCGCGCCCTGCCGGACCTGATGCCGGCCTCGCCCGGCAGCGGCATGAGCCTCATGAACGTCAAGACCACGACCCGCACCGGACGCTCGGTGATGGCCTCGATCGGCCCGGTCGGCGGCGGCGGCGGCGGCAGCCCGATGGCCGACGGCGCCGAGGGCTGCGGCGCCAACATGTCCTACCTCAAGAACACCCCGGTCGAGATCAACGAGGCCGAGGTGCCGGTGCGGATCCTGCGCTACGGGCTGGTGCCGGATTCCGGCGGGCCGGGCCGCACCCGCGGCGGCACCGCGCTAGAGATGGAGTTCCAGCTCTTCGCCCCGCAATCGATGGTGACGGCGCGCAACCGCGACCGCTCGGTGTTCTCCGCCTGGGGGCTGCGGGGCGGCCTGTCCGGCGCGCCGTCGCGCTTCGCCAAGAATCCCGGCACGGCGGGGTGCGTCGAACTCGGCTCGACCGACATCGTGCCGTGCGATCCCGGCGACGTGATCCTGATCCAGGGACCGGGGGCGGGGGGCTACGGCGACCCGCTGGAGCGGCCGGAGGCGGCGGTGGTCGCCGACGTGCGCCGGGGCTTCGTCTCGCGGGAGCGGGCGCGGGAGGATTACGGCGTCGTGCTCGGCCCCGATCTCGCGCTGGACGCCGCCGCCACCGCCCGCCTGCGCGCCGACAGGGCGCAGGGCCGCGTGGCGACGGAATTCGGCCACGGGCCCGGCCGCGTCGCCTTCGAGCGGGTGTGGACGCAGGCGCGCTACGCCGCCCTGACCCGGATCCTCGCCGCGGTCCCGGTCACCTGGCGGTTCTTCGTCAAGCATCAGGTCTTCGGCGCCCTCAAGGGCCGCGACGCCCCGGCCGGCGGCGGGGCGGCGGACGTCGAGGCGGCCTACGAGGCCCTGTGCGGACGCTTCGGCGACCTGCCGCCGCTGGCGCAGATCCGGGCGGCGCTACCCGCCGCGGCCGAATAGGGGAGGGAGCGATGCCTGACGGAACCCTGCTGTTCAGCCCGCTGCGCCTGCGCGAGGTGACGTTCCCCAACCGGATCGTCATCGCGCCGATGCAGATGTACAAGGCGCGGCCGGACGGGCTCGCCTCCGACTGGCACTTCCAGCACCTCGCCAAATACGCGGTCGGCGGCGCCGGCACGGTGATGACCGAGGCGCTGATCGTCGATCCGGTCGGGCGCAACACCTACGGCGACCTCGGCATCTGGTCGGACGACCACGTGCCGCCGCTCGCCCGCATCGCCGGCTTCGTGCAGGAGCAGGGCAGCCTCGCGGCGGCGCAGCTTCATCACGCCGGGCCGAAATCGTCGCGCCAGCGCCCGTGGGAGGGGCTCGGCCCCCTCGGCGACGCCGAGGCGGCGCGGGGCGAGACGCCCTGGCAGCCGGTCGCGGCCTCCGACGGGCGCAGCGTCGCCGGCTGGCACCAGCCGCGGGCGATGACCACCGACGAGATCGCCCGGCTGGTCGAGGATTACGGACGCGGCGCCGCCCGGGTGGCGCGGGCCGGCTACGACGTGCTCGATATCCACGCCGCCCACGGCTACCTCATCCACTCGTTCCTCTCGCCGGTCTCGAACACTCGCGAGGACCGCTACGGCGGCGACCGGGCCGGGCGGATGCGCTTCGCCCTCGAGATCGCCGAGAGCGTGCGGGCGCACTGGCCTTCGGGCAAGCCGCTCTTGTTCCGCATCTCCTGCGTCGACTGGCGCCCCGACCTCGACACCCGCAGCGACGGCTGGACGATCGAGGACAGCATCGTGCTCGCCCGCGAGCTGGCGGCGCGGGGCGTCGACGTCATCGACTGCTCGTCCGGCGGCATCCGGGCCGAGAACTCGATGATGGACTACGCCAAGACCCGCACCCGGCTCCAGCGCGGCCATCAGGTGCCCTATGCCGAGGCGATCCGGCGCGAGACCGGCATCCCCACCATGGCGGTCGGGGTGATCCTCGACGGGCCGCAGGCGGAGGCGATCCTGCAGGCGGGTCAGGCCGACCTCATCGCCATCGGCCGCGAGGCGCTGACCGACCCGCACTGGGCGCTCCACGCCGCCCAGGCGCTCGGGGCCGATCCGGACTGGCGCCAGTGGCCGCCCTCCTACGGCTGGTGGCTGGAACTGCGCGAGCGCATCGGCATCGCGGGCTGACGGAGAGGACGAGACCTCATGGACATCCGCCTCGACGGGCGCGTGGTGCTGGTGACCGGCGCCGCCCAGGGGATCGGCCGGGCCATCGCGGCGGCGTTTCGCGATGCCGGCGCCCGGGTCCGCCTCACCGATCTCGACCGCGACGGCGTCGAGGCGGCCGGACGCGACCTCGGCGTGCCGGCCCACGCCGCCGACCTCTCCGACCGCACGGCGGCGCACGCCCTGGTGCGCGAGGTGCTGGCCGAGGAGGGCCGCCTCGACGTGCTGGCCCTCGCCGCCGGCGGGGTGCGCGGGCAGGCCGGGCGGCCGATCGAGGCGATCACCGAGGAGGCGTGGCACGCCCTGTTCCAGGCCAACGTCGATTCCGCCTTCTGGGTCGCCCAGGCGGCCGCGCCGCACCTGCGGCAGGCCGGCTGGGGCCGCATCGTCGCGGTGGCGTCGGGGGCGGGCCTGCGCCCGAGCCTCACCGGCATCCAGGCCTATGCCGCGGCCAAGCACGCGCTGGTCGGCGTGGTGCGGCAATTGTCGTGGGAGCTCGGGCCGCACGGCACCACCGTCAACGCGGTGGCGCCGGGGCTCATCCTCACCAACCCGGCCACCCACGCGCAGTGGGAGGCCTACGGCGAGGACGGCCGGCAGCGGGTGCTCGACGCGCTCCACACCCGCCGGCTCGGCCAGGCCGAGGACATCGCCTCCGCCGCCCTGTTCCTCGCCAGCGAGCAGGCCGGGTGGATCACCGGGCAGATCCTGGCGGTGGATGGCGGGCGGCTGTGAGAAGGGACGGCGGGTGGTGCGTGGTCTCCTCGCCCCGCTTGCGGCCGAGTTGTTCGGAGAAAAATCCTTTCAGAATCAAGCGCGGGATCCCCTCTCCTGGGTGGGAGAGGGGTAGGGGTGAGGGTGGCTCGGCCGCCGCAAAGACCCTGAACCGTCGAGCTGGGCAGCTTATCGGTCAGTGTCTTATCCGGCACCGTCTCCACCCTCACCCCCGGCCCCTCTCCCACTCGGGAGAGGGGGGACCCGCGCCGATCCGAATCTCGTCCCTCCACGCCCAAGCCCCGCGACGCACCGACACGAAAACCAACGGGAGACCCCGATGAGCGAGCGCGACGCCTACTGGTGGCAGGCCGCCCCCCTCACCGCCGAGCCGCCCCGGCCGGTGGCGCCGGCCTGCGACGTGGCGATCGTCGGGGCCGGCTATACCGGCTTGAGCGCGGCGATCACCCTCGCGCGGGCCGGGCGGTCGGTCCAGGTGTTCGACCGGCTGCGGCCGGGGGAGGGCGCCTCGACCCGCAACGGCGGCATCACCAGCGGCAACCTGCGCCTGAGCCGGGCCGAGATGGTGCGCCGCTTCGGCGAGGCCCGGGCCGACGCGGTGCTGGCCGAGGCCAAGGCCGCCCGCGAGGACCTCTACGCCTTCATCGCGCACGAGGGCATCGACTGCGACTTCCGCCTCACCGGCCGCTTCGCCGGTGCGGCGACGCCGGAGGATTACGACGGCCTCGCCCGCGAGGCCGAGCACCTGCACCGCAGCCTCGGCATCGAGGCCCACCCCGTGTCCCGCGCCGAGCAGCGCGCCTACATCGGCACCGACTATTACCACGGCGGCAACGTCCGGATGGACATCGGCGGCCTGCACCCGGCCAAGTTCCATGCCGGGATGCTGCGGCTCGCCCGCGCCGCCGGGGCGACGATCCACGGCGAGACGGCGGTGCTCGGCATCCGGCCCGAGGGCACCGGCCACGAGGTCGCGACGGCGCGCGGCACCGTGCGGGCCGGCCACGTCATCGTCGGCACCAACGGCTACACCGACGCCGCCGACCGCTGGCTGCGGCGCCGGCTGGTGCCGGTGCGCAGCCGCATCATCGCGACGGCGCCGCTCTCGCCCAACCTGATGGGCGAGCTGATGCCGCCCCGGATGATGTACACCGAGACCCGGCGGCTGCATTACTACTACCGGCCCTCGCCGGACGGGACCCGGATCCTGTTCGGCGGCCGCGACGGCACGGTGGCGGGCGATCCCGACTGGCCGACCGCCAACCTGCGCCGGGCGCTCGCCGACATCTTCCCGACCCTCGACGGCACCGAGATCAGCCACAGCTGGTTCGGCCACGTCGCGATGAACCGCGACATGATCCCGCGGATCTTCGGCCGGCGCGGGGTGCGCTACGCCGCCGGCTATTGCGGCTCGGGCGTGGTCTGGGCGCGCTGGGCCGGCCAGAAGGCGGCGCTCCAGGTGCTCGGAGACGGGGCGGGCCAGTCGGCGCTCGACTTCCGCGCTCCCGGCTTCGTGCCGCTGATGAACGGCAAGGCGTGGTTCATGCCCGGCGTCTTCGCCTGGCTCAGCCTCCAGGACCGCCTCGCTGCCCGCCGTACCCGCCGCCGGACGGCCTGAGCCATGGACGCGCAGACGCCGCCCCGGAGGCGGGCCGAGTCAGAGGGCGCCGAGGCCGCCGATCCCTCGGGGGATCGCGACGGCCTCGACACCGCCGCCATGGGCGCCCGGGTCCGGGCGCTGCGCCAGCGCGGCGGGCTCTCGACCGCCGACCTCGCGCTGCGGGCCGGGGTGGCGGCGGGCCTCATCAGCCAGATCGAGCGCGGACTCGGCAATCCGAGCCTGCGCACCCTCGACCGCCTGCGCCTCGCCCTCGGCGTCTCGCTCGGCGCGCTGATCGAGGGCGAGCCGGCGGCGGGCGCCGACCCGGCCTTCGTGCGCCGGCGCGGGGCGCGGCCTCACCTCACGGTCGGGCCGTTCGCCGTCGACAAGGCGATCCTGTCGCCGCCGGCCACCGAGGGCCTGCGCTTCCTGCTCATCACCATGCCGCCGGGCTCGCGCATCGACGAGATGATCCGCGAGAAGGGCCAGAAGGCCGGGCTGGTGCTGCGCGGCGCGGTCCGCCTCGCGGTGGCGGGGTGCGAGGCGGTGCTGACCGAAGGCGACAGCTTCCAGTTCGACGCCGACCTGCCGCACGTCCTCGTCAACGACGGTCCGCGCCCGGCCGAGTTCGTCTGGATCATGGCCGGCCCCGCCTACGCGACGCCGGAGTGATACGGTTTTCGGACGATCAGTTCCGAAAACCGTATCACCAGCCCGCGCGGCGACTGAGCGAAGCCGGTTTCTGCATCGCGAAGCGATCAATCAGAAACCGTATGACCCGGGCGCTCAGCCGCGGATGAAGGCAAGCAGGTCGGGATTGATGATCTCGGGATGCGTCGTGCACATCCCGTGCGGCAGGCCGTCGTAGGTCTTGAGCGTGCCGTGCTTCAGGAGCGGATGCGCCTTGAGGGCGGAATCGGCGATCGGCACGATCTGGTCGTCGGTGCCGTGCATCACCAGCACCGGCACGTCGATCGCCCGCAGGTCCTCGGTGAAGTCGGTCTCGGAGAACGCCCTGATGCAGTCGTATTGCGGCTTGGCGCCGCCCATCATGCCCTGGCGCCACCAGTTGTCGATCGCGCCCTGCGAGATCTTGGCACCGTCGCGGTTGAAGCCGTAGAACGGCCCCGCCGGCACGTCGCGGTAGAACTGCGCCCGGTTCGCCACGAGCGCGGCGCGGAAGCCGTCGAACACCTCCATCGGCAGGCCCTCGGGGTTGCGCTCGGAGCGGACCATCACCGGCGGCACCGCGCCGATCAGCACCGCCTTGGCGACCCGGCCCGGCTCGGCCCGGGCGACGTAGTGCGCGACCTCGCCGCCGCCGGTGGAGTGGCCGACATGCACCGCCCCGCGTAGGTCGAGGGCGGCGGCCAGCGCCGCGACGTCGGCCGCGTAGGTGTCCATCTCGTTGCCGGTGTCGGTCTGCGACGAGCGCCCGTGGCCGCGCCGGTCGTGGGCGACGACCCGGAAGCCGTGCCCGAGGAAGAACAGCATCTGGTTGTCCCAGTCGTCGGCGCTGAGCGGCCAGCCGTGATGGAACACGACGACCGATGCGTCCTTCGGTCCCCAATCCTTGTAGTAGATCTCGGTGCCGTCGCTCACGGTGATCGTACCCATCGGGTTCATCCTTTCGCGTCGCAGGTCCGGGGCGGCCATGCGGGCAGTCGTCGGACCGGTCAGTCCGGCGGACCGGTCCCGCCCGTTATGCAAGATCCGACCCGGATGCGCAGAATCCGACCCGGATACGCAGGATCCGAGTCGGGGCCGCGTCCGGGCCGGTCGTTCATCGTGCGGAAACAGGATCGGGGGAAGATCTCCTCCGTCGCCGGCCCGGCGGCCTCCGGGACCGGCTCGTGACCGGTCTGCGCAACCGTAGCGTGAACGGGCCTCCGGACCCTCGGGCGATACCATGTGTCGGAATGTCGCGGATCGTCGTCCTTGTCTCTCCGTGGCTTCGCGGGACACTGAACTCGTGAGTTCAATCCGCAGGACCCGCCCGGCGCTCCGTCGCGCGCCCGATCCCGACCGGCGCCGCCGCATCCTGGCCGCCGGGATGCGGCTGTTCGCCGAGCTGCCCTACCCGGAAGTCCACATGGACGCGGTCGCCGCGGCGGCGGGCGTCGCCAAGCCGACGCTGTACCGCTACGTGCCGACCAAGGAGGCGCTGTTCATCGACGGGCTCGCCTGGACCCTGGCCGACCTGCGCGACGCGATCGGCGCGGCGCGCGAGGGCGAGCCCGACCACCCGGCGCGGCTGCGGGCGGCGGTGGTGCTGGTGCTCGGCCGGGTCGGCGGGCTGTCGCCGGCGCTTCACGCCATCGAGAGCCAGGGCAGCGAGTTCGGCGAGCGCAGCCGGCGCGTCCTGCGCGAGGGCTTCGACGGGTTGCGCGGGGCGCTCGCCGCCCTGCTGCGCGACGGCGCCGCCGCCGGCAGCTTCACCGTGCCGGACGTCGACCTCGCCGTGATGATGATCCTCGGCGGCATCCGCATGGCCGCCCACGGCACCGGCCGGCGCGCCCCCGCGCCCGAGGCGGTCGCCGCGTTCTTCCTCGACGGCCTTCGGGCCGGGACCGCGGCGGTGCCGCGGGCCGCTCCTCCGCTCCGAGTGCTCGCATGATCCGCGCCCTGCTCCTCGTCACCGCCTGTCTCGCCGGCGGCGCCGGCTGGATGCTCCTGCGCCACGGGGGCGACCCGGGGGCGGCCTGGGGCGAGACCCGCACCGCACTGCCGCCGAGCCTCGCGGCCTACCTGCCGCCGGCCGCCGCGCCCCCGGCCGCCCCGAAGCCGGCCGTGCCGGCCCGGGTCAACGTCGGCACGGTGGCGGCGGGCAGCGCCGACCTGCCGGTGACCCGCACCGCCGTCGGCTGGATCGAGCCGATCGCCACCGTGCTGGTGCGCTCGCGGATCGACGGCGTCATCACGGAGCAGCTCGCCCGCGACGGCCAGTCGGTGAAGGCCGGCGACGTGCTCTACCGCCTCGACGACCGCGAGATCCGCGCCCAGCTCACCCGCGACGAGGCCGCGCTCGCCCGCGATCAGGCGACCCAGGTCCGCACCCAGAACGACGTGCGCCGCGTCGGCGAACTGCTCTCCCGCAACTCGGCCTCGCAGGCGCAGTTCGACGTCGCCACCGCCGAGTCCAAGGTCGCGGCGGCCAACGTCGCCGCCGCCCAGGCCGCGATCGAGGCCGACAAGGTCCGGCTCGACTACACCACGATCCGCTCGCCGATCGCCGGCCGCCTCGGCACCGTGCGGGTGACGGCGGGCAACCTCGTCAAGGGCAACGACTCGGCCGGCACCGGCCTCGTCACCATCACGCAGATGAAGCCCCTGCGGGCGACCTTCTCGCTGCCCGAGCGCGAGCTCGACCTCCTGCGCGCGGCGCTGGCCGGCCGGGCGCCCGCGACGGTGCGGGTGCGCGCCAGCGGCAGCGACGCGCTGCTCGCCACCGGCGCCCTGTCCTTCGTCGATTCGAGCGTCGACCAGACCTCCGGCACCGTCGCCGCCTGGGCGCTGTTTCCCAACGACGACGACCGGCTGTGGCCGGGCCAGTACGTCCGGGTCGAGGTCGACCTCGGCACCCGGCCCGGCACCGTGACGGTGCCGCAGGTCGCGGTGCAGCCGGGCCAGGAGGGCAGCTACGTCTGGGTCGTGCGCCCGGGCGACGGCGTGGTCGAGCGGCGCGGGGTCGAGGTGCTGTCGGCCCAGGACGGCACCGCCGCGATCGCGGCCGGCCTGAAGGCCGGCGAGCGCGTGGTGGTCGAGGGCCAGTTCCGCGCCCGCGCCGGCGTGCCGGTGACCGAGGTGCCGCAGGATGCCGGCCCCGAGGCCCGCGCCGCGACGCCCCAGTCCCGCAAGACCCTGATCGAGTAGGGGACCCCCGTGAACCTCTCGGCCCCGTTCATCCGCCGCCCGGTCGCCACGATCCTGCTGTCGATCGCGCTGACGCTCTCGGGCCTGTTCGCCTACCGCTTCCTGCCGGTGGCGGCGCTGCCGACCGTCGACTTCCCGACGATCTCGGTCACCGCCCAGCTCCCCGGCGCCTCGCCGGACTCGATGGCCGCCTCGGTGGCGACCCCGCTCATCAAGGAATTCTCGACCATCCCCTCGGTCGCCACGATCTCGGCGACGAACTACCAGGGCTTCACCTCGATCACCCTCGAATTCGAGCTGACCCGCAACATCGACCAGGCCGCCGCCGACGTGCAGGCGGCGATCACCCGGACCCTGCGCCGGCTGCCGATCGAACTCACCATCCCGCCGAGCTTCCGCAAGCTCAACCCCGCCGACGCGCCGGTGATCCTGCTGTCCCTGTCGAGCGAGACCACGCCGCTGCCGACCCTCGACGCCTTCGCCCAGACGGTGGTGTCGCCCTCGCTGTCGACCATCACCGGCGTCGGGCAGGTGATGGTGTGGGGCAGCCAGAAATTCGCCGTCCGCATCCAGCTCGACCCCAACGTGCTCGCCGCCCGCGGCATCGGCGTCGACGAGGTCCAGGCGGCGATCGTCAACGCCAACACCTCGACCCCGGTCGGCGTGGTCGAGGGCCAGGGCCAGAACCTCACCATCCAGACCAACACCCAGCTCATGAACGCGACGGCGTTCCGCGACATCATCGTGGCGGTGCGCAGCGGCCGGCCTGTGCGTCTCGGCGAGGTCGCCCGGGTGATCGACTCGGTCGAGAACGCCCGCATCGCCTCGTGGATGGACGGCAGGCGCAACCTCGTGCTCGCGGTGCAGCGCCAGCCCGACGCCAACACCGTCGAGGTGGTCGATCGCGTCAAGGCGATGCTGCCGAAGTTCCAGGAGCAGCTCGGATCCGGCGGCACCATCACGGTGATGAACGACCGCTCGCTGTCGATCCGCGAGGCGGTGCACGACGTGCAGTTCACCCTGGTCCTCACCATCGGCCTCGTGGTCGCGGTGATCTACCTGTTCCTCGGCCGCCTCGCCGCGACCCTGATCCCGTCGGTGGCGGTGCCGATCTCGATCATCGCCACCTTCGGGGCGATGTACCTGTTCGGCTACTCGATCGACAACATCTCGCTGCTCGGGCTCACGCTCGCGGTCGGCCTCGTCGTCGACGACGCGATCGTGATGCTGGAAAACATCGTCCGGCACGTCGAGGAGGGGATGAAGCCGTTCGAGGCGGCGCTGAAGGGCGCCGGCGAGATCGGCTTCACCATCCTGTCGATCACGGTCTCGCTGATCGCGGTGTTCATCCCGGTGCTGCTGATGGGCGGCGTCGTCGGGCGGATCTTCAACGAGTTCGCGGTCGTGGTGACGATCGCGATCGTCGCCTCGGCGGTGATCTCGCTGACGCTGACCCCGATGCTCGCCGCGCGCCTGCCGGCCGAGGCCGCCGGCCACGGCACCCGCAAGAACCTGTTCGAGCGCGGATTCGCCCGGATGCAGGCGGGCTACGAGCGCGGCGTCGACCTCAGCCTGCGCCATCCCTTCGCGGTGCTGGTGGTGTTCTTCGCCTCGGTCGGGATCACCGCCTGGATGTTCGTGGCGATCCCGAAGGGCTTCTTCCCCTCCGAGGATATCGGCCAGCTCTCGATCGCGACGGAGGCCGGCCAGGACGTGTCGTTCGACGCGATGAGCGCGCTCCAGCACGACGCCGAGGTCATCATCGCCCGCAACCCGGCGGTGGCCCACGTCGTCAGCCGCGCCGGCTCGAACGGCTTCACCGGCACCCTCAACCAGGGCTCGTTCTTCGTCGAGCTGAAGGACCGCGCCCGGCGGCCGCCGCTGGCGAAGACCATCGCCGACCTGCGCCGCGACCTCGCGGCCCTGCCGGGCATCCAGGTCTTCATCACCCCGGTGCAGAACCTGCGGCTCGGCGGGCGCCAGTCGAAGAGCCAGTACCAGTACGTGCTCCAGGGCCTCGACCGGATCGAGCTGGAGCGTTGGACCACCCGCCTCACCGAGGCGATGGCGGCGGACCGCGCCACCTTCGCGGGCGTCACCAACGACCTCCAGAACGCGGCCTTGCAGGCGTCGATCTCGGTCGACACCGACAAGGCGCGGGCGCTCGGCATCTCCTCCGACCAGATCCGACAGACGCTCTATACCGGCTTCGGCACCCGCCAGATCTCGACCATCTACGGCACCGCCGACAGCTACCAGGTCATCACGGAGTTCGACCCGCGGCTGAACTGGACCGCCGACCGCCTCGACGACGTGCGCCTGCGCGCCTCCGGCGGCCGGCTGGTGCCGCTCTCGGCGATCGCCACGGTGACCCGCACGCCCGGCCCGCTCTCGATCAACCAGCTCGGCCTCCTGCCGGCGGTGACGATCTCGTTCGATGTGCCGCCGGGCGTGGCGCTCGGGCAGGCGGTGGAGCGCATCGCCCGGATCAAGCAGGACCTGACGCTGCCCGGCACCATCACCACGACCTTCGCGGGCACCGCCCAGGTCTTTCAGGACGCGCTCGCCAACCAGGGCCTGCTGCTCGCCGCGGCGGTCGTCACGATCTACCTCGTGCTCGGCATCCTGTACGAGAGCTTCATCCACCCGCTCACCATCCTGACCGGCCTGCCGGCGGCGGCGATCGGCGCGCTCGGCGCGCTCCAGCTCTTCGGCATGGACCTGTCGGTGATCGCGATCATCGGCGTGCTGATGCTGATCGGCATCGTGAAGAAGAACGCCATCATGATGATCGACGTCGCGCTGGTGCTCCAGCGCGAGCAGGGCTGGACCCCGGCCGCGGCGATCCGCGAGGCCTGCCTCCTGCGCTTCCGCCCGATCATGATGACGACGGCGGCAGCCGTGATGGGCACCCTGCCGATCGCCATCGGCCACGGCGCCAGCGCCGAGCTGCGCCAGCCCCTCGGCGTCGCGGTGGTGGGGGGCCTGCTGGTGTCGCAGCTCCTCACCCTGTTCATCACCCCGGTGCTCTACCTCTACATGGACCGCCTCGGCACCGGCACGACCCGGCTGATCCTCGGCCTGCGCCGCGGCCGCCTGCCGGCGGCAAGGGGCACGCCGGCGGAGTAGGGGGCCAGGATCCGCGATGCCTGACCCTCCCCCCACTGCGGGGGAGGGTGCCCGGCGTATGCCGGGCGGGAGAGGGGAACGCGACGCTGTTCTAGGTTGGCGCACTGCACGGCCGCCGAGCCAGATCCGGAAACGGCGTCCCCTCTCGGCGGGACTACGTCCCGCTGCGCTCGCTCCGCTCGCCACCCTCCCCCGCAGTGGGGGGAGGGTTCACGCGCCTCACCCGGCCGCCAGCCCCCCTCACTCCGCCGCCGCGCGCTGCGCCCGCCACTGCGTCAGCAGCGCCCGCAGGGCCGCGGGCTTGAGCGGCTTGTTGAGCACCTGGACCCGCTGCTCGGCGGCGCTCTCGCGCACCGGGGGCGAGCGGTCGGCGGTGAGCAGCACCGCCGGCACGTCCGTCGCCAGCGCCGCCCGCAGGGCGGTGATCGCGTCGAGGCCGTGGCCGTCGTCGAGGTGGTAGTCGGCCACGATCACGTCCGGGCGCAGCGTCCCGGCGAGGACCGGGCCCAGCGCCTCGTGCAGCGAGCCGGCGGTGCGCACCGCGCAGCCCCAGCTCGTCAGAAGGGTCCGCATCCCGTCGATGATCGCCGGCTCGTTGTCGATGGCGAGCACGGTGAGGCCGGCGAGCGGCACCGAGGCCGGGCGCGGCGCCTCGCCGGCGGTCTCGGGCAGCGCCCGCATCCGCGTCACCGGCACCGCCACGGTGAAGGCCGAGCCCCGGCCCGGCTCGGAGGCGAGGCCGAGGGGATGGTCGAGCAGCCGCGTCGCCCGCTCGACGATCGACAGGCCGAGGCCGAGGCCGCGGGCGATCCGCGCCCCCTGGTCGAGGCGCTGGAACTCCTGGAACACCACCCCCCGCTTGGCCTGCGGGATGCCGAGCCCGGTGTCGCACACCGTCAGCACCGCCCGGTCGCCGCGCCGGCGCACCCCGACCAGGACCCGGCCCGAGGGCGTGTACTTGATCGCGTTCGAGACGAGGTTCTGGAGCACCCGGCGCAGCAGCGGCCGGTCGGAGCGCACCGCCAGCGCGCACGGCATCACGGTGAGCCGCAGCCCCTTCTCGCGGGCCATCGGCTCGAACTCGCGCTGGATCTGGCGCAGCAGGTCGGAGATGCGGAAGGCCGAGATCCGCGGCTTGAGCGCGCCGGTGTCGAGGCGCGAGATGTCGAGGAGCGCGGTGAGGATCTCCTCCACCGCGTCGAGGGAGGCGGCGACGTTCTCGGCGAGCGGGCGGGGCTCGCCGGCCTCCTCGATCAGCGCGGTGGCGTAGAGCCGGGCGGCGTTGAGCGGCTGGAGGATGTCGTGGCTCGCCGCCGCCAGGAACCGGGTCTTCGAGGCGTTGGCCTCGTCGGCCTCGGCCTTGGCGACCGTCAGCGCCGCGTTCAGCCGGGTCAGCTCCTCGGTCCGCTCCTGCACCCGCCGCTCGAGTTCCTCGTTGAGGCGGGTGCGCGCCTCCTCGGTGGCGACGAGGTCGGTGATGTCGGTGTAGGTCGCGACCACGCCGCCGTTGGGCAGGCCGTTGGCGCGGATCTCGATCACCCGCCCGCGGGGATGCAGGCGCAGGCGCTGCGGCCCGGCCTCCTGCCGGAAGGCGGCGATGCGCTCGCGCACGAGGTCGTCGGCGTCGCGCTCGCCGTAGGAGCCGCGGCCGGCGTTGAAGCGCACGATCTCCTCGAGGGTGATGCCGGGGCGGATCATCTCGGCCGGCAGGTCGTAGAGGTCGGCGAAGGCGCGGTTCCAGGCGATCAGGGTCATGTCGCGGTCGAACACCGTGATGCCCTGGCGGGCGTGGTCGAGCCCCTGCTGGAGCAGGTCGCGGCTGTACTGGAACGCCGCCGAGGCGTCGTCGAGGAGCTGGAGCGCGGCCTGCGGCGAGACGTTGCGCCGGCGCAGCAGCAGCGACAGGGCGAGCCGCGCCGAGGCCGCCCCGACCGCCGAGGCGAGGAGATGCTCGGCGTGGCGCAGTTCCGGCAGGCCGGCCGGCGCGTCGTCGGGCAGGGGCCCGCGCCCCTGCGCCATCGAGAAGTCGTCGAACGCCCGGGTCGCCCGCTCCTCGCCGAGGAAGCGCGCGACGGCGGCGCGCAGCTCCGCCACCGTGACGGCAGGGCGAAACAGCCGGAAGCTCGGCGCCCGCGGACCGGCTCCGGGCCCGAAGGCGTCGGCCTGGAGCCGCTCGATCGCGCTCGGCGGGCGCAGCAGCGAGACCCCGACATAGGTCGCCGCGTTGAGGCCGAGGCTCCACAGGGTGCCGTGGACGAGGGGCGGCAGGCCGTCGAGGCCCAGCAGCGCCGACGGCCGCAGCGCCGCGATGCCGAACGGGCCGGCGGCGAGGAGGCCGGCCCCGACCCCCTCGCCGAGCAGGCTCGGCAGCAGCAGGGTCCAGGCCCAGACCGCGAGGCCGGCGATGAGCCCGCAGGCGGCGCCCGGCCCGGTGCCGCGGCGCCAGAACAGGGCGCCGACGAAGGCCGGCCCGATCTGCGCCACCGCGGCGAAGGACAGGAGCCCGATCGCCGCGAGCGCCACGTCCCCGGCGATGCGCGAATAGGCGTAGGCGGCGAGGATCACCACCACGATCGCGCCGCGGCGCACCCCGAGCACGTAGGTGCCGAGGTCCGAGCCGGCCTGGGCCCCCGCCCCGCGGTCGTGGCGCCGCAGCGTCACCGGGATCACGAGGTGGTTGGAGATCATGATCGCCACCGCGACCGACTCGACGATCACCATCGCGGTCGCCGCCGACAGGCCGCCGATGAAGGCGACGAGGGCGATGCCGTCGGCGCGCTCGCTCAGGGGCAGCGCCACCACGGTCATGTCGCGCTCGACCGTGCCGTGGGGGAACAGCGCGAGGCCGGCGAGCGCCAGCGGCACCACGAACAGGTTGATGAGCACGAGGTAGAGCGGGAAGGTCCAGGCCGCCCGGCTCACGTCGGCGAGCGCCCGGTTCTCCACCACCGCCATGTGGAACTGGCGCGGCAGCAGCAGCACCGCGCCGGCCGACAGCAGGGTCTGCACCGCGAGCGTGCCGATGCCGGAGGTCTGCCCGACGAGGTCGAGGGTGCGCGGCAGGATCGTGTCCGGCGGCAGCACCGGCATGTCGCCGAACATCCAGCCGATGACGAAGCCGCCGACCACCAGGAAGGCCAGGAGCTTGACCACCGATTCGAGGGCGACCGCGAGGGTGAGGCCGTCCTGGTGCTCGGTGGCGTCGGCGTGGCGGGTGCCGAAGGCGACGGCGAAGCCGGCGAGCACCAGGGCGACGAACAGGCCGAGATCGCCGACCGCCCCGGGGCTGAAGCCGCTGCCGGGGGTGTCGACGGTCTGGAGCACGACCTGGAGCGAGGCGGTGACGGCGCGCAGTTGCAGGGCGATGTAGGGGATCGCGCCGATCAGCGCGATGAGGCAGACGAGGGCGGCGATGCGCTCGCTCTTGCCGTAGCGCGCGGCGACGAAGTCGGCGATCGACGTCGAGTTCTGCGCCTTGGCGATCCGCACCACCCGGGCGACGAGGCGGTGGCCGAAGCCGATGACGAGGATCGGCCCGACATAGATCGTCAGGAAGTCGAGCCCGGTATGGCTCGCCACCCCGACCGAGCCGAAGAAGGTCCAGGAGGTGCAGTAGACCGCGAGCGACAGGGCGTAGACGGTCGGGCGCACCCGCTCGTCGCGCATCAGCCGCCGGCCCGAGACGTCGCCCCAATGGGCGACCACGAACAGGCCGCAGATGTAGAGCAGTGCCGTCAGCACCACCGCCCAGCCGGCGATCATCGGGGCTCGTCCTCCCGTCCGGCGGGAGGTTGGTCCCGTCCGGCCGCGTCCCTTGTAGCCGGGAACGGCCGCGACGCCACCGGCGGAGGCTCAGAGCCTGTTTGCGTGGCTGACCCTAGTATTGACCGCGCGAAGCACCCCTTTCCCGGACGACTGAAGCGCAGCGGAAGGAGATCCGGGATCCAGACGTCAGATGCGCCGCGAAGCGGCTCCGTCTGCCAGCACTATCGCTGGGTATGGACGCTTCGCGACTTCTTGTGCTGGATCCCGGGTCGCATTCCGCTGACGCTGCATGCGCCCGGGAAAGGGGCGCTTTTTCTTTAGATCGCCAGTCAAGCAGGCTCTCGGCGATATTCGCCGGAACGGTCGCCGTTCCGGCGGCGACAATGATGCAGGAACAGGGATCTCGGCGGAGTTGCCCGATGCAACTCCGCTGAGGGAAGCCTACTCCGCCGTCGCGGTGACGTTGAGGCGGTCGAACACCTTGCCGGGGCTGCCGGCGGCGCTGACGTCGAGCAGGCCGAGGCCGGCCGGGTCCTTGGCGGTGGCGGTGACCGTGAGGCGGCCGGGATGGGTGACGAAGCGGGCGACCGCCTGCCCGAGCGCCTTGGCAGCGGCGGAGTTGCCGAGCACCGCCGGAATGCCGAGGCTCGCCGCGGTGCCGTATTCCTGCTGGAGTTCCGCCGGTTTCAGGCTCTGCGCCTTGGCCTGCCCGTTCACGAACCGCTCGAACAGGCCGCCGTTCTCGATCGTCAGGGCGAGGCTGCGGGCGCTGGCGCCGAGGAGCGCCAGGGAGGCGACCGTCGGGTCGGGGTTGAACGCCTCCGGCCCGATGCCGCCGAGGGTCGCGGTGACCCGCGCCGTGCCCATGTCCTTGCCGGTGACCGTGAGGTCCTTCACCGCGACCTCGCGGGCGGCCTCGTCCCAGCTCGAATCGAGCACGCCCGACAGGTCGACCGACGGGTAGCCGAGGGCGGCGAGCTGCGACAGGACCGGGGCGGCGGAGCCGGGCGGCACCGCGAAGGCGAGCCCGTCGAGGACGAGGCGGGCGGCGGTCGGGATGCCGTCGCGCGGGGTCCGGGTGTCGAGGGCGGCCTTGCGCAGGCCGAAGCGCAGGCGCTCGTCCGGCTTGGTCGCCTGCCCGGGTTTGGTCGCCTGCCCGGGTTTGGTCGCCTGCCCGGGTTCTTGCGCCTGCGCCGGCAGGTCGACGTCGAGGCCGGCGAACTCGACGTGCCCGAGGAGCGGGACGTAGCGGCGCAGCTCCGCCTCGTCGGGGGGCGTGGGCGAGGACAGGCGCCGCAGCCCGTCGAGCGCCGGGGCGAGCGAGATCTCGCTGACGCTGGCGCTCGCGAGCCCGATCCGCCCGGCCGGGCCGTCGAAGCGGAAATCCGCCGCGTTCGCCACCGGGGCGCTGGTGCCGCCGTCGAGGGCGAGGCGGGCGAGGTCGACCCGGGTGGTGCCGTCCTTGTCGGCGTCGATCAGCGACAGGCCGCGCATCTCGAGGTGCCCGATCGCCACGGCGCCGAGGAGGTCGGCGGCGAGGCCGGTCAGGCGGCCGCGCTCCGCCGGCCCGGCCTCGGCGAGGCGCCGGGTCGTCTCGCCCCACGGCGTCGCGGTCGGGCGGCCGCCGAGGTCGCGGCCGGCGATGGCGGCGACCCGGGCCGACACGCCCTCGCGGCCGGTGAGCACGATGTCCCGGGTCTCGAAGGCGTCGCAGACGCGCAGGGCCGGAGCGTCGGCGCCGCCGGTCTCGGTCATCAGGCGGGCGAGGGCGGTGAGGTCGAGGCCGTCGGCCGAGACCTTGCCGTAGGTGCCGGCCCCCGGCGGGGGATTCGGGCCCTCCACGCTCAGCACGGCGCCGGCGGAGTCGAGCCGGCCGATGCGGCCCCGCACGACGTCGCGGGCGACCACGTCGCGGTAGACCACGACCTGCACGCCCTGGTCGGTGGCCTGCTCGACCCGCAGCACCGGCATCGCGATCGCGCGGGCGTCGAGGCGCCGCAGCCGGTCCGGCCACGGCCCGCCCCCGGCGAGGAGGGCGCGCAGGTCGGCCTGCGACAGCGGACTGCCCTGCACCTCGGCCTTCGGCGCCTTGAGGGTGAGGCCGCCGAACGACAGGGTCACGTCGTCGAGGACGGTGCCGGCCTCCTGCGCGTGGGCCGGGGCGACCAGCCGGCCCGCCACCGGGCCGCCTCCGGTCAGGGCCGCGCACAGCGCCAGACCGAGCGCGGTCGGCACCGCGGCCGTCTTCGTCCACCGGATCATGTCGGGGCTATCCTGCGCTGGAGCGGTATCGGGCCGCGTCGGTCGTCAGAGGGAGAACGATGTGCCGCAGCCGCAGGAGGCGGTGGCCTGCGGGTTCTCGATCTTGAACGACTGGCCGATGAGGTCGTTGACGAAGTCGATCGTCGCGCCCTCCATGTACTGGACCGACACCGGGTCGACCAGGACCGTGGCGCCGTCGCGCTCGACCGTCAGGTCGTCGCCGGTGCGCTCGCGCTCGATGTCGAAGGCGTACTGGAACCCGGAGCAGCCGCCGCCATTCACGCTGATGCGCAGCATCGCGCCGGGCGGCTCGCCGCCCATGATCTCGTTGATGCGCCGGGCGGCGCGGGGCGTGAGGGTGATCTCGGCCATCGACGGCTCTGGCTTCTTCCGTGACCAATCGTCGGCGGGAAGATAGGAACGGACGGCGCGCGCCGCAACTGAATGCTGCGGCGCGACGGAGAGGAGGCGGCACGGTGCGCAGGAACGGTGAGCGCTGGCGGGCGCCCTATGCCAGCGATCCGGCGGAGACCCGCGGCCGCCTGATCGCGGAACCGGACTCGCCGACCCGCAACGACTTCCAGCGCGACCGCGACCGGATCGTGCACTCGGCCGCCTTCCGCCGGCTCAAGCACAAGACCCAGGTCTTCGTCCACCACGAGGGCGACCATTACCGCACCCGGCTCACCCACACCCTGGAGGTGAGCCAGATCGCCCGGGCGCTGGCGCGGGCGCTCGGCCTCGACGAGGACCTCGCCGAGGCGCTGGCGCTCGCCCACGACCTCGGCCACACGCCGTTCGGCCATACCGGCGAGGACGCGCTCCACGCCTGCATGGCCGCCCATGGCGGCTTCGACCACAACGCCCAGGCGCTGCGCCTCGTCACCCGGCTGGAGCGGCGCTACGCCGCCTTCGACGGGCTCAACTTGACCTGGGAGACCCTCGAAGGACTGGTCAAGCACAACGGCCCGCTGCTCGACCCCGCCGGCCTCCCGACCCGGCACTACGCCGACGGCATCCCGGTCGCGATCCTCGACTACGACGCCCTCAACCCCCTCGACCTCGCCAGCCATGCCGGGCCGGAGGCCCAGGTCGCGGCGCTCGCCGACGACATCGCCTACGACGCCCACGACCTCGACGACGGGTTGCGCGCCGACCTGTTCGACCTCGACGACCTCGCGGGCGTGCCGTTCCTCGCCGGGCTGCTCGCCGAGATCCGCGGCCTCCATCCCGGCCTCGACCGCTCGCGGGTGGTGCACGAGCTGACGCGGCGGGTCATCACCCGCTTCGTCGAGGACGTGATCGCCGAGTCGCAGCGGCGCCTGGGCGCCCTCGCTCCGGCCGACGCGGCGGCGATCCGCGCCGCGCCGGCGCCGGTGGCGGCGTTCTCGCCGGCCCTCGCGGCGGCCGACCGCGACATCAAGACCTTCCTGTTCGCCCGGATGTACCGCCACCCGGCGGTGCAGGCGGTGCGCGACAAGGCCGCCGAGATCGTGCGCGACCTGTTCGCGCTGCTGTCGCGCGACCCCGGCCTGATGCCCGACGAGTGGGCGGCGGGCCTGACCGGCCCCGACGACCCGCGCACGCCGCGCCGGGTCGCCGACTTCATCGCCGGCATGACCGACAACTACGCCGTCAGCCAGCACCGCCGCCTGTTCCCGACCACGCCCGACCTGCACTGGGTGATGTGGCCGGGCGCGGCCCGCCCCTGATCCGTCCGGACGGCACGTCGCCACGATCCGTCCGTCGAGGCGTCCGATGCCGCCCCGAGCGGACCGGATCGCCCGGAGGCTGCGGCGCCGGACCGGTGCCGGCGAGGTGTGCCGGACCCCCGGACCCCGCGACCGGGACCGTGCCGGCCCGCCCCACGGCGGCCGGCTCAGCCCGCGCGGCGGCGCAGGATGTAGTAGCCGCTGTCGTGCCGGCCCGGGCCGAGGCGGACATAGGCGTCCTTGAGCGCCCGCACGCCGAGGAGGCGCAGGGAGCGGGCGAACGCCGCCGGCGAGCCGACGTCGAGGTCGAGCTGGTGCCCGCCGAACCCGCCGGTCGTCACGACCATGCCGGCCCGCGCCGCCAGGGCCTCGACCGCGCGGCGGCCGAAGGCGTTGAGGTGCTCGAGCGGCAGGATGCAGTTGTAGTCGCTGTAGCGCCGCGGCCGGAACCCGAACTCGAACGGCGACCAGTCGATGAGGCCGTGGCGGCGCAGCAACGACCGGATCCGGCCCTGGCGCGGCACCGCGATCTTGAGGGCGCCGCCCGGGGCGACGCAGGCGGCGAGCCGGTCGAAGGTCCCGGCCGGGTCCGGCAGGTGCTCGAACACCTGCTCGGTGTGGACGATGTCGAAGCGGTGGTCGCCGAGCGCCTCCTCGGCCAGGATCGTCACCCCGATCGAGCGCGCGAAGGCGATCTTCTCCGGCGAGATCTCGGTGGCGTAGACCCGCATGCCCATGCCGACCGCGACCCGGGCCCAGCGCCCGTAGCCGAAGCCGTAATCGAGCAGGGACACGTCCTTCGGCTCCCGGCCGATCACCGCGAGCAGGCCGGCGAGGCGGCGCGCCACGTCGCGGAAGTTCTCGACCGTCAGGCGCGAGACCTCGTACCGCCTGAGCCGCACCGGATCGATGAAGCCGTCGTAGATCGCCGCCATCATCGCGCCGGCCGGCGCCATCCGCTGGTAGATGAGGCCGCAATCGGCGCAGTCCTGCACCGTGTAGTCGACGCCGCGCAGGAGGTCGTGGTCGACACGGCCCTGGTGGCGGTAGTGGCTCTCGACGTGCCGGCGCACCGCGGGCGCGTCGTAGGGCGCGCTGAACAGGGTCGCGGTGCGGGTCGAGGCGCAGACCGGGCAGCACGGCCGCTCGACGAACAGCGGCTCGTAGGCGGCCGGGGCGCCGGGCTCCGGCCGGCGCAGGGGCGCCACCGCGTCCGGCGGGTCGGCCTCCCGGGCGGAGCCGGCCTCGTCGCGCCAGTCGGAAATCGTATCCGGAGCCTTGTCCATGACCGTCCCTCACGGTTGCAGGCGGGAATCGCGCCGGGCGGGCGCCGGGTCGGGCGGGCAGGCCCCGCCCGGAGCGCAGGCGGCGGCGCGCCGGCATGCCCGCTCGCCCTCGCCGCAGCCGGCGAGGCAGGCGCCGCGGGCCGGGTCGCCGATGAAGGTGCCGGCCCGGCAGCCGGCGGCGCAGGCGGCGAGCCGTTCCCCGCAGGGCGCCTCGGCCCGGGCCGGCGCGACCCAGGCGAAGACCAGCACCCCGAGTGCGAGCCCGACCGGCCCCGCGGCGATCCGGGGGGCGGTCACGGCCGGACGTAGCTCCAGCCCTGCTCCTGCAACTCGACGATCCGGGTGATGCCGGCCTCGACCACCCGCGCCTCCGGCACCAGGGCGACGTCGCGGCCCTCCTGGCGGCTCTGGGCCGCGCGGGTGTTGCCGCAGCCGGTGAACACGACCCGGTCGCCGCGCCGCGCCAGCGCGCTGATCCGCTCGCGCACCGGCGAGGTGTCGGCCCGCATCATGTGCAGGCCGGCGCCGTAGGCGACGATCTCGACCTCGACCGCCTCGCCGAGGGACTCGTAGCGCCGGGTCATGTTCTCCACGTTGTTGAGCGCCATCGTCATCGTGGCGGGATCGTTCTGGGTGATCTGGATCACCACCCGGTGCGGCGCCGGGCGCGCGCTCTCCGCCGGCCGCGGCGTGGCGGCGACGGCCCGCGGCGCGGCCTGCGGGGCGGGCAGGCTCACCAGGGCCGCGAGGCCGGTTCCGGCCAGCGCGAGGGCGGCGAAGGCGGCGGCGGTGCGGGACATGCGCGATCCTCCTGTCATCGAGCGTCACCGCGCTCCCGCCGCGGCCTGCCCGGCGGCGGCCGGGCGCGGCCGGTTGCGGTCGAGCCATGCCTGGGCGGCTGGCAGCCGGTCGAGGCCGGCGACCTCGGCGGCAACGTCGACGTCGGCCCATTTCGGGTGGAAGCCCGGTGCCTGGAGCGCCTCGATGCGGCCGAACAGCCGGTCGACTAACCGGGCCATCCGGGCGTGCCGGGAGGCGTCCTTCGGCCACGCATAGGCGGCGAGGAAGGTCGAGACCGCGATCGTCGGCACCGTCTCGCCCGGCGCGATCAGGGCCGGGTAGTCGGCGCTGGTCAGCGTCGAGGGCAGGTAGTCGGTCTCGAACGCCTTGTCGTAGGCGACCGGCAGGAAGTGGTAGCCGGGCCCCCAGGCGCTGCGGGCGAAGGCGTCGACCGGCTTGGAGGTGACGAACACCACCGCGGCGATCTCGCCGCGCTTCATCGCCTCGACGGCGCTCGGATGGGGCAGGAACGTCTTCTCGACCGCGACGCCGAGGCGCTCGAACACGATCGGGCCGGAATAGGCCGCCGCGGTGCCCGGCGTGTTGAAGTTCACCTTGCGGCCGGCGAGATCCCCCATCGAGCGGATCTCCGGCCGCACGAAGACGTGCAGCTCCGACGGCACGAGGTTGAGCACGTAGGCGATCCGCCGGCGCAGGTTGGGCACGAACGGCCTGAACCGCGCCAGCGAGTCCGAGTTCACGATCGCGAGGTCGACGCCCTTGAGGTAGAGCAGCGATTCGAGGTTCTCGGCCGGGCCGCGGGTGACGATCGGCAGGACGTGCAGGTCCTCTCCCGCATCGACCACCCGGGCGATGTCGACCGCCAGCCGCAGCGGCGCGCCTTCGAGCAGCCCCCCGGCGAGGCCGAGGGTCCAGGCGTTGACCGCCTCGCGCAGCGGCTCGGGCGGGCGGGCGGGCGATTTGCGCGCCGGCGGGGATGGCGGTGCCGCCTCCGGTTCGAGCGCCGCGCCCGGTCCGGCCATGAGCGCCAGTCCCGCCGCGACCAGCCCGGCCGCGATCCGCGCTGTCTTCCGGCCTTGCCCCCGCATGCCCGTTCCTCCTGGGTCTGATGCCCTTGTGCCGATGGTGGCACGGACGGTGCGGGGATGCCGTGGGCAAGACGAGGTAGGCATTTGGGGGTATCCCCGGCCGTCACGACGGCTCGGCATCGCGTCGTCGCGCCGGCGCGACCTCGACCTGCGACTGACGGCGGGCCCTCACGGCGCGGGGAACCCCCCGCTCGTCGTGGAGGAACTCCGGCGCCGCGTAGGCCCGGGCGCGCCGGAACAGGATCTCGACCTGGCGCGACTGTCCCTCGCCGAATTCCATCGCGAGCCAGCCGTCCGGCTTCAGGAAGGCCGGTGCCTCGGCGACGATGCGCTGGTGCAGCGACAGGCCGTAGGGACCGCCGTCGAACGCCTCCCTGGGCTCGGTGTCGAGCAGGTGGGCCTTCTCGGCGGCGAGGCGGGCGGTCGAGATGTAGGGCGGGTTGCACACCACGAGGTCCACCTGCCCGGCGAGGGAGGCGTCGAGGGGGGCGAACAGGTCGCCCTGGCGCACCGCCACCCGCTCGTGCAGGCCGAGCCGCGCGACGTTCGCCGCCGCCGCCGCCACCGCCTCGTCGGTGAGGTCGCAGGCGACGACGCGCGCCTCCGGGAACGCGACCGCGATCGCGCAGGCGAGGTTGCCGGCGCCGCAGCACAGGTCGACGACGCTCGCCGGCCGCGGCCGGTCGCGCAGCACCGCGAAGGTGGCGTAGCCGAGCAGCTCGGTCTCCTCGCGCGGCACGAGCACGCCGTGCGGCACCTCGACCTCGACGCCCATGAAGCGGGTGGAGAGCCGGCGGGCGAGGGCGGGCCCGGTGACCGGGGCTGATGTCGGCATCATGGCGTTCCTCCGTCGGGGGGTGGGGTGGCGGCGGGGCGAGAGGATGGGGCGGCGGTGGCGGCCTCATCGCGATCCCGCCGGCTCGTCCGACGGCGGGCCGGTCCAGCACGGCAGGGTGCGGTCGAGCAGCAGGGCGGGGATCGCGCCGCCCGGCGCCGGCCCGCCGACGTCGAACGCCACGATGCTGGTGCGGGTCGCCGTCACCCGGCAGTCCTGGCGGTAGCGGACCGGGCTGACCCAGCCGTCCGGCGGCATCTCGGCGGCGAGGTCGGTGTAGCCCATCACGAAGCGGCCGCCGGGATGCGCTGCCTGCCACTGCTGCATCAGGTGCAGCAGCAGGTACCAGCCGGCGCCGGGCCGGACCTCGCTGGAGCCGCCGTCGAGGTAGAACAGGTTGCGGCCGAACCCGACCGTCCCGGCGGCGGCGAGCGGCGCGCCGTCGGCGCACAGGAGCGCCGCGCCGGCGCGCCGGCCGAGCAGCCCACAGCGCAGGAGATAGGTCGCCGCCGCCCGCGCCCGGCTGAACGGGACCGCCTTGCGGCCGTACATCGACCCGCGCAGCCGCAGCAGCGCCGGCAGCAGCCCCAGCGCCCGCAGCCCGGCCCGCTGGTGCAGCACGGGCGGCGGCTCGGCGGCCCGGGCCTTGCGGGCGTTGCGCACCACGTTGCGGCTGACCGCCCGGAGACACTCGTCCCAGGTCGCGAAGCGCCCGAACTCCACCGCCTCGACGGCGAGCGGGCGCGCGGCCACCAGGGTCACGCCGGGCAGGGCCGCCAGGGCGCGCTCGCGCGGCGCCTCCAGGCTCCAGAACGAGCCGTAGACGTAGCGACCGGGCCCGAGCGCGTCGATCACCGCCCGCATCGCCGCCGGCCACAGGGCGGCGTCGCCGGGGCGCAACTGAAGCCCGTCCGAAAAAACCCGCAGCCGCAGCCCGACGCCGACCGCGCATTGCCCGATCTTGCGCCGCTCGCCCCCGCGCGCCAGCACCACGTCGAGGCGCCGCAGGCGGAACAGCCCGTGCAGCTTGAGCTGCCACATCCGCATCCCGCCCGAGGCGCCCCAGAACGAGGCGTCGCAGTCCTGCGCGAAGCGGTCCCACTCCGCGGGGGTGGCGGCAGACGGCACGACCGTCACGGCCGCCCCGGCGGCGAACGACCCGTTGCCGGCGGCGCGGCCGGCCGGCGTGGCCCAGGACGACAGGCGCAGCAGCAGGGCCGGGGCGACCTGCTCCCATTCGAGGACGCCGGAGACCTCGATCATGCGGCGGCCGCCCGGTCTTCCGGAGGCGGCGCGGCGGAACTGGCATCGGTCATCGGCAGCATCTCCCGGTTGTCCCGGCCCCCATGGCGCGCGCCGGTCCGGGGGACCGCGTCCGGCGGGCGGATCGAGGCACGGGCGAACAGGCGGTCGGGGCCGTGCGGCCCCGCCGGAGGCCCGGTCAGGGGCAGGTCTCCGCCCCGGCGAGGACCGGGCGGAGCGGGGCCGGAGCCGGCGCGGGGTCGGGGCGGCGGTCGAGGGCGGTGGTGATCGCCCGGGCCAGCGCCGGGGCGTGCTCGGCGATGCAGGTATAGTGGTCGCCCGGCACCGCGACGCACTCGACCCCGGGCCCGAGGTCGGACCAGTACCGGCCGTCATAGGCGACGTCGTAGCCGGCGAGGCGCCGTCCGGCGCCGTCGCGCCCGGTGCCGAACACCACGACCCGCACCGGCAGCGGCGGCGGCGCGTAGGCGTAGACCGCGTGCTCGTAGGCGGTCTTCAGGCGCGCGTAGGTCTCGGTGAGGGCGCGCTCGGAATCGCCGCCGCCGATGCGGTCGCGGGTCGCCCGCTGCAGCCGGCGCTTGCGGTCGACGACGGTTCGCAGGTCGGCGAGCGAGTAGCCGAGGACCCGCCGCAGGGCCGTCAGCCGGGTCATCGCCCGGCCGAGGCGCCGCCGCCCCGCGGGCGTGGCGCCGGGGCCGGTTCCGCGCAGCAGCCGCCCGAGGACGGCGACGAGGGTGCGGAAGACGCGCCCGGCATTGAGCGAGGGCGGGGCGACCAGCAGCACCGCCTCCACCGTCCGGCCGGCGGCGAGGAGCTGGCGCGCCGCCTCGTAGGCGACGGTCGCGCCGTTGCAGAACCCGCCGATCCGGTACGGCCCCTCCGGCTGCGCCGCGAGGAGGGGGGCGAGCCGGTCCGCCGCCATCGCCTCGACGGTCGCCGGGACCGGGTCGAGATGGGGCGCCAGCCCGACCACCGGCAGCCCGAGTTCCGCGGTCAGCTTCGCCATGTAGAGGCCGCCATTGTCCCAGTCGCCGTGGAAGAAGATCAGCGGCGCCGCGCCCGGCGCCCCGTTGTGGAGCGTCACCACCGGGCTTTCGCTGGCACAGGCCGAGCGCCAGAACCGCAGCTTCTCCAGCCGCCGGCCGCGGAGGCGCTCCTTCTCGATGTCCTGGGCCACGGTGGTCGTCCTCCTGGGTCGGGGCGGTTTGGGGAGTGGGGCGGGTGAGGCGGGTGATGCTGCGGTAACGAGGTTCCGCGCGAACCCTCCCCCGCAGAGAGCAAGGCTGTCCGGGGAAAATTGGGTCGCGCCTCCCCTCTCCCGAGTGGGAGAGGGGCTGGGGGTGAGGGTGGCTCGGCTTCCGCAATGATCCTGAACGGTTGAGCTGCGCAGCTCATCTTTGGGTATTCTATCCTGATCCGTCTCCACCCTCACCCCTACCCCTCTCCCACTCGGGAGAGGGGATCCCGCGCCTGATTTTACAAGGAAATTTCCCCGGACAGTCCTGCGCAGAGGGGGGGATCAGGTTGCCCCCTCAATCCTCCACCAGCAGCGGCGGCAGGTGCAGGGCGGCGGTGGCGGCGCGCTTGGCGGCGATGTCGCGCCAGACCCGCTCCACCCCCTCCGCGTCGAGGCCGGCGGCGTCCGCCACCTCGTCCGGCGGCGCCCCGAGGGCGAGCCCGGCGAGGCACAGGTCCATCGCCCGCCACGGCAGCGAGAAGTAGAATTCCTCCTGGCTCTGCGGCAGCGACCAGGTGTCGGTCGTCGGCGGCCGGCGGCGGATCGTCTCCGGGACGTCGAGGAACTCGGCGAGCTGGTAGACCTGCGACTTGTAGAGATGCGCGATCGGCTTGACGTCGGCCGCGCCGTCGCCGTTCTTGACGAAGAAGCCCTGGTCGTATTCGAGCCGGTTGGGCGTTCCCACCACCGCGTAGTTCAGGCGGTCGGCGTGGTAGTATTCCATCTGCTTGCGGGTGCGCTGCTTCATGTTGGTCGCGGCGATCAGCGCCTGATAGGTGGCGGCGCGCAGCCGCACCTTGCGGATCTCGCCGTCCGGCGACTGCACCACGAGCGACGAGAAGCCGTACTCGGCGCCCGCCAGCGGGTTGGCGATCACCACCTTGGCGCCCCAGCCCGGCCCGTAGGCCGGCTCGACGGTGCGGATCGCGGCGTCGCGGCGGGCGTAGCAGCCCATCGCCTCGAGGGTGCGGCCGATCTCCTCCAGCGCCGCCTGGGTGCCGAAGCCCTCCGCCACCTCGCGGCCGAGGCGCAGGCTGTCGGGCTCGGAATCGTGCTCGGGCATCATCACGGCGAGCACGTGCTCGCGCCCGAACGCCGCCACGGCGAGCGCGAGGCAGAGGCTCGAATCGACCCCGCCGGAGACCCCGACCACGACGCCGCGCTTGCGCAGGGTCTCGCGCACCTGCCGGCGCAGGGCCGCGACGATGCGGTCGGTCTCGGCGGCCGGGTCGAGCTCGATGGCCGCGGCCGAGAAGGCCGGGCGGGTCGGCAGAACGGCGAGCTGGGTCATTCTCCGGCCTCCAGGACGGTCGCCGCCGCAAGCCGCCGGCTGACCTTGCCGGTGTCGGTCTTGGGCAGCTCGGTGCGGAACTCGATGCCCTGCGGCACCATGAAATCCTCGAGGTGGCGCTGGCAGTGGCGGATCACCGCCGCCTGGGTCAGGGCCGGGTCGGAGGCGACCACGAGGGCGCGGACCGACTGGCCCAGCACCGGATCGGGCGCGCCGAACACCACCGCCTCCTCGATGCCGGGCAGGCGATGGAGCACCGCCTCGACCTCCTTCGGCGCGACCTTCTCGCCGCGCGACTTGATGATGTCGTCCTGCCGGCCGACGAAGTACAGGAAGCCGTCGCCGTCGGTGTAGAACAGGTCGCCGGTGTAGAGCACCCGCTCCCACGGGTTCGGGCCCGGCCGCAGGGCCCTGCGGGTCGCCGCCTCGTCGTTCCAGTAGCCCTGCATGACGTGGGGGCCGCGGATCACCAGCTCGCCGACGACGTGCGGCGGCTGCGGCTGCCCGGTCTCGTCGACCACGAACGCCTCGGTGTTGGGGATCGCGATCCCGACGGAGCCGCCGTGGCTGTCGATCCGGTCCGGCGGCAGCCAGGTGCAGCGCTTGCACTCGGTCAGCCCGTACATCGAGTAGAACGCCGCCCGCGGGAACAGCGCCCGCAGGCGGGCGATGTGCGACAGCGGCAGCGCCGCGGCGGTGTTGGTGAGGGTGCGCAGGTCCGGCAGGGAATCGGGCGCCAGCGAGGTCATCCGCAGGATCATCGCCGCCATGGTCGGGACCAGCGGCAGCACGGTGACGCGCTCCTCGCGCATCGTCGCGAACACCGCCTGCGGGTAGGCGAACGAGGTGGCGAGCACCAGCCGGGCGCCGACGCGCGCGGCCATCAGCACCTGATACAGCCCGTAATCGAAGGCAATCGGCAGCACGTTGAGGATCACGTCGTCGGCGCGGCTGTCGAGATAGGTGGTGATCGAGGTCGCTGCCGCGTCGACGTTGCGGTGGGACATCATCACGCCCTTGGGCTGCCCGGTGGAGCCCGAGGTGTAGACGAGCATCGCCAGATCCATGTCGATGCCGCCGTGCGGCGCCGGGACCGGCCCGTCGAGGCAGGCGGCGAAGGCCACCGCCCCCGGGATCGTCGCCGGCGGCGCCTCGGCCACGATGGCGAGGCGCACGCTCGGGGCGAGCGCCACCGCCTCGGCCGCCACCAGGGCGAGCGCCCCCTGCGTGACGACCGCCCGCGCCTCGCAGTGGCGCAGGATATAGGCGAGCTTGTCGGCCTTCACCGAGGGGTTGAGGACGCTGAACACCGCCCCGGCCTTGAGGACGGCGAACAGCGACGCGACGGCCTGCCAGGTGTTGCCCATCTGGATCACCACCCGGTCGCCGCGCCGGACGCCGCCGGCCTGGAGCGCGCCGGCGAGGCGGTCGGAGAGGGCGTCGAGTTCGGCGTAGGTCAGCCGGCGCTCGGAGGTGACGAGGGCCTCCTTGGGCCCGTGCCGCCGGGCGCTGTCGCGCAGGTACGATTCGATGCGCATGCCGGCCTCCGCTCAGGCGGCCTGCGCCGCAGAAGCGGCTTTCTTGCGGGTCACGAACGCCTCGACCTTCGCGATCGAGTCGAAGTTCGACGGCAGGATCTCGTCGTCGGCGACCGTGATCCCGAACGTGTCCTCGACGTAGGCGACCAGTTCGAGGATGCCGGTGGAGTCGATCACCCCGTGCTCGATGAACGAGCCGTCCTCGGGCAGCCGCGTCGTCGCGTCGCCGAACAGGAAGGTCTCGATCACGAAGGCGCGGATCCGGGCGGCGAGGCTCGTGGGCATGGCGTGGGGTCTCCCTGGGAAGGCGGATGTCGCGGAGCGTGGAAACCGGACGGCGGCTCAGACCGCCGCGGTGAGGGGGGCGGCCTGCGGCGGGCGCCCCGCCGCGAAGGTCCGGTGCCAGAGCTGGGTCGAGAGGATCCCGACGAAGGCGGCGTTGTCCCGGAAGCCCGGCGTGCCGGCCTCGCGGCACTTCTCGGCAAGCCGCCCCACCGCCGCCGGGTTGAACAGCCCCGCCTCGCGCAGGGCCTCCGGCGCGAGCGCCGCGGCGAGGTAGCCGGGCGCCGCCGGGCCGGCGAACGAGGCGCTGTCGGGCGCCCGGTAGGGCTGCTTGGGCCGCGCCAGGATCGACTCCGGGACGAGATCCCGGCTCGCCTGCCGCAGGATGTGCTTCTCGGTCAGCCCCTTCAGCTTCGCGCCGGGAGGCAGGGCCGCGGCGAAATCGATCACCCGGTGGTCGAGGAACGGGAACCGCCCCTCGATGCCGTGGGCCATCGCCATCCGGTCGCCCTGGCTCGACAGGATGTAGCCGGGCAGCAGCAGGGTGAATTCGAGGTACTGGGCCTGGTGCAGCGGGTGCCAGCGGCGGAACTCCGCCGGCAGGGAAGCGGCCAGTTCCTCGGTGGCGTCGTAGCCGGCGAGCCGCGCCCGCAGGTCGCCGGAGAAGAACATCTTCGTCGCCGCCGTGCCGCGGAAGCGCGGGCGGTGCGAGTAGAGCGGATCGTCCGGCGCGTCGCGGCCGGCGCCGAAGAAGGCGAGCAGCGCGTCGGGCGTCTGCTCCTGCAGGCCCGGCAGGTAGGGATAGAGCCGGCGCAGCAGGTGCGGCCGCATCCGCGAGCCCGGCTGGCGGGCGCAGAACCGGCGCAGCCGCGCCTCCTTGAAGATGTCGTAGCCGGCGAAGACCTCGTCGGCGCCCTCGCCGGTGAGCACGACCTTCAGGCCGGAGTCCCGCACCCGCCGCGCCAGCAGGTAGAGCGGGGCCGGGGCGGTGCGCAGCATCGGCCGCTCGGCGTGGCGCACCACCTCCGGGAAGATCTCGGCGATCGATCCGGTCCCGCAGCCGACCGCCGCGTGGCGGGTGCCGAGATGCGCCACCATGGCGGCCTGGTGGACCCGCTCGTCGTGCTCGGGGGTGTCGAAGGTCACCGAGAAGGTGCGCAGGCCCCCCGGGGCGTGCCGGGCCGCCAGCGCCGCCACCAGGGAGGAATCGAGCCCTCCCGACAGGTAGGCGCCGACCGGCACGTCGGCCCGCATCCGCAGGGCGGTGGCGTCGTCGAGGAGCGCCAGGGTCTCCTCGCGCCGGTCGTCGTCGCGGCGGGCGGGGGGCGGCGCGTCGCGGTCGGGGAAGCCGAGCCGCCAGTACGGGCGCAGGGTCTCGCGGCCGTCCTCGATCACCATGAGGTGGGCCGGCGGGAGTTCGCGGATGTCGCGGAAGGCGGTGCGCGGCGGCAGCGGCGCCCACAGTGTGAAGAGCTGGTCGAGCGCCACCGGGTCGATCTCGGCGGTCACGTCCGGCGCCCGCAGCAGCGCCTTGATCTCGGAGGCGAAGACCAGCGCGCCGGAGAACGCCCCCGGGCCGCGGCAGCGGGTGTAGAACAGCGGCCGAACCCCGGCCCGGTCGCGGGCCAGCACCAGCCGGCGCCGGCGCGCGTCCCAGATCGCGAAGGCGAAGTCGCCGTTCAGCGCCGCGACGCAGTCCGGCCCCTGCTCCTCGTAGAGCTGGAGGATGACCTCGGTGTCCGAGGTGGTGGCGAAGCGCCGGCCGCGGGCGCGCATCGCCGCGCGCAGCTCGACGTGGTTGAAGACCTCGCCGTTGAAGCTGATCCAGGTGCCGCCGTCGCGGGTCGCCATCGGCTGGCGTCCGCCCTCCAGGTCGACGATGGCGAGGCGGGTATGCCCGAGCCCGGCGCCGGCGAGCGCGACGAGGCCGTCATCGTCGGGCCCGCGATGGGCGAGCGCGCCGGCCATGGCGCCGAGCAGCGAGGCGCCGGCGTCCGGCGAGATGTCTCCGAGATAGCCGACCAGTCCGCACACCGACCGTCCCCCTGTCCGCGGGCCGCTGCCGGCCCCGATTCCCTTGGCCGAACAGTGGCGGCCCGGCCGGGCGGCGTTCAATTCGCACTGAGGGGGTAGCCCGGACGGGGTTCGGGGCGGGAACTTCGCCCGACCGGCCGACCCTTCCCCGCAGCGGCAGGACTGTCCGGGGAACCGTCCGGTGACGATGATGGCGCGGGGTCTCTCCTCTCCCCGCGGGCGGGGAGAGGACGTCATCGACCTTGCCGTCGATGACGTGAGCGCAGGCGCAGCCGGAGCGAGGGTGAGGGGGTGGTGCCGGAGGAGCCTCATCCGGAGACACCCCCTCACCCTCGCCCTGCGGGCTCGCTGCCGACCCCGCAAGAGGTCGACAGCCCTCTCCCCGCCCGCGGGGAGAGGAGAGACCCGCGCCATTCCGGTCACCGGACGGTTCCCCGGACAGCATTGCCGCAGCGGGGGGAGGGCGAGGATCGCGGTGGGACCGTTACCCGCAACGTCAGCGGACGTAGCCCACCCTCACCCCCGCCGCTCGCGGCGCACGGCGGAGGGCGGCTTGCCGGTCCAGCGCTTGAACGCGACGATGAACGCGCTCGGGTCGCGGTAGCCGAGGCGCCAGGCGATCTGGGAGATCGGCATCGTCGTGTCGCGGACGTAGCGCAGGGCGAGGTCGGCGCGGATCTGTTCGAGGATCGACCGGAAGCTGATCCCCTCCTCGGCCAGCCGCCGGCCGAGGGTGCGGGTGCTCATGCCCAGCGCGCTGGCGACGCTCGTCACGTCGGCGTGGCCGTGGGCGAGCAGCGGCGTCAGCGCGTTGGCGACCCGCGACGCGAGGGCGCCCGACGACGACACGCCGTGGCCGAGCAGGTCCTCGTGGAAGCGGGTGAGGAAGTCGTTGAGGTACGGGTCCGCCGTCATCAGCGGCAGCGCGCAGACCTGGTCGTCGAAGGCGAGGCTGTCGCGCTCGGCCCGGAACACCGGCTCGCGGCGCAGATACGCCGTCATCCCGGCGCTGTCGCCGAGATGCTCGTGCAGGAACGCGACCCGGGCCGGAATCAGCTCCAGGGTGGTGAACTGGCGGGCCTGCCGCAGCAGGTACGCGACCCAGAACGCGATCTCCTGGTTGCTGCGGTGGCGCTCGACGCCCTCGAGCGCGAAGTCGAGCGCGACGAGGCCGGGCGCGCGCTCGAGGGTGCAGACGAGGCCGCGGTTGACCGTCGGCAGGTAGCGCGCCTGCTTGGCCAGGGCCTCGCCGAGATCGGCGCACGAGGCGACGAGGTAGTGGAACGGCCCGAACTCGCGGCCGTCGGCGGCCAGCGCGAGATGCAGGCCGAGCAGGTCGTCGCCGAGCGCCTGGGCGGCGAGGTCGAGGAAGCCCGCCTGCTGCGCCGCCGGGACGAGGTCGGGATGCTCGATCGCCGCCGGCGACAGCCCGGCCTGCCGCAGCAGCGCGCGCGCCGGCAGTCCCGCATCGGCGAGCCGGCGGGCGGCGAGGCGGGTCAGGGTGCCGTCCGTCATCGGCGGCGCGGCCGCGGGGGCGTCGACAAGGATCATCGGCCTCGCCCAGGAAGGATTCCGGTCGGTCGCGGGGCCGCTCAACGCGGCCGGGGGGCGTCTCCCCGGGGAGGCGCCGCGTCGACCCCCGCCTCGGCCGCGCGGCGGTAGAGGGCGGCGGCCCGCGCCGGGTCGCCCTTCAGCCGGCTGGCGAACCGGGTCGCCAGGATCGCGGGATCGTAGGTCTGGGCGAGGCGGAAGGCGGCGCGGCCGTCGCCGGATTCCGCCGCGCGCTCCAGCAGCAGGCGCGCTCCGGCGATGTCGGTGCGCGCCAGCAGCGCCTCGGCCCGGCCGAGGAGCCGGTCGAGATCCTCGGCCGCGGCCGGACCGGCCGCCCGGGGCGGGGCGGGGGCCGGTGCGGGCTCCGTGGCCTCGACATGCGCCGTCGCCGGAGCCGGCAGCGGCCAGAGGGCGGGATCGAAGGCCGCGACCCCGGCGGGGCGGGCCTCCGGCCGCGACCGCAGCGCCGCCTCCAGCCCGTCGCGCTCCCGGCGCGCCGCATCGCGGTCCCGCAGGGCGGCGTCCCGGTCGCCGGCGGCGGCATCCCGGTCCCGGATCGCTGAATCGCGTTCCGCCACGAGGGCGTCGCGGGCCGCCGCCCAGGCGGAGCGGCCGGTCTCGGCGTCGCTCTCGCGGGCGGCGAGGCGCTGCACGGCCTGCGCGGCCCGGGACTCGGCCTCCGCGAGGCCGCGCCTGAGATCCTCCGCCTGCGCCCGGGCGGCGGCGAGGTCGAGAGCGTCCCGGCGCCGGGTCTCCGCGTCCCGCTGCCGGGTCTCGTCGGCGCGGCGTGGGGCCTCCTCGGCCGCGGCGACGCGCGCCGCCAGGGCGTCGGCCCGCGCGGACGCCGCCGCCGCGTCGGCGGACAGCCGCTCGGCCCGCTCGCGCTCCGCGGTCAGGGCCGCCTGCTGCTCCGCCCCCCACGACGCCGCCGGGCAGGTCCCGGCCGCGGTTCCGGCGGGCTCGTCCGGCAGCGCGGCCGGCGGCTGGAGTTCCGGCAGCGCCGGGCCGATCCGGTCGAGGACGGCCCGCCATTCCGGCGTGCCGTCCGCCGGCGAGGCGCAGGCGGGCGCCGCGAGGGCGGCGCCGAGCCCGAAGGCGAGACCCGCCAGCCGGCCGCGCGCCGGCCGCGAGAGGGCCGCTGCCGCGGCGGCCACGTCCCGGCGTCGAACCGTGGCGTTCCGTGCGCCCATGGCGGTCCTCCCTGTGCTCGTGATGGCGGGAAGCCTAGCGTGACCGCCGGAGGCCGGGCACCCGGCCACAGCGCCTACCCCCTCCGGGTCACTCCGCCGGGCGCGGACCCCGTCCGCCGGCCCGCTCGCCTCCCCCTGACGCGCCCTGCCGGGTTTTTGGCGCCGATTGCCGATCATCCGTTTGGATGAGCCCCACCCTCGCCCCATTCCGACACGAGGTTGCGGCCAAGATTGAGAGCCCAGACCTGGACAGTCGATCCCGGCTCTCGATTCAATGATCCTGGTGGCGACCGCCGCCGGAATGACAGTCTTCATCGATGACGGACCCGATGTATCGTGGCGTTTGCGCGTCGAGGCGCGAGAAGAAATCTTGTGATGATCGTGCCAGACGGCGTGCCGCGCCGATGAAAACTGGGACAGCGAGCTCGTTTCCCATCCGCTGCGCGGATCGTTCCGCGCCGGTCGGGCTCCCGAGAAAGGAGGTGCCGGTGCGACCCGCCTGAATTCCCGCCCGCTCCCGGTCCCCCGGACCCGATTTCCGCTCCTGGCGGAGACGGTTCGCGCCGCCGCGCGCCCGAGGCCCCCATCCCGGCGACCGCCGGCCGGGCCCGCGTCTCCCGCCCCATTCCCCATCGCGATCCCGGATTCCCGGTCCTCCCGCCGGGATCGCGGCCCTGTGAGGATTCTTCATGGCCATCGACCCGACCAATCTCGCCGGCACCGCCACCCTGACCTTCGCGGACGAGTTCAACGGCAGCTCGCTCGACAAGGGGAAGTGGGGAACCGGCTATTCCTGGGGGGCCGCCAACGGCAGCACCAATTCCGGGACCGGCGAGATCCAGTGGTACATCAACGACGACTACGCGCCGACCGCCGGCCTCGGCACCTACACGGTCGGGAACGGCGTCCTCGACATCAAGGAGGCGCCGGCCAGCGCGGCGACGCAGGCGCTCGTCAACGGCCACCGGTTCACCTCGGGGATGATCAACTCGGCCGAGTCGTTCACCCAGACCTACGGCTACTTCGAGATGCGGGCCGACATCCCGAGCGGGCCCGGGATGTGGCCGGCCTTCTGGCTGCTGCCCGAGCGCGGCGCGTGGCCGCCGGAGCTCGACGTGATGGAGGTGGTCACCTCCTCGCCCGACACGCTCATCACCACGCTGCATTCCGGCAGCGGCGATTCCGGCATGACGCAGGGCCACACCAACCTGTCCGGCCTGTCGAGCGGCGGCATGCACACCTACGGCGTCGACTGGCAGCCCGACACCGTCACCTGGTACCTCGACGGGCGCGAGGTGTTCCAGGCCGCGACCCCGGCCGACATGCACCAGCCGATGTACATGCTGGCCAACCTCGCGGCCGGCGGCCCGTGGGCCGGGCAGCCGGACGGCAGCACCAACCACATGCTGATCGACTACATCCGGGCCTACTCCGAAAAGCCTGCCGGGGGCGGATCGGCCGGCAACGGGGCGACGCCGCCCGCCACCGTGCCCGATCCGGCGCCCACGGCGCCCGCGACCGGCGGCGAGGCCACGCCCGTCCCGGCGCCCGGTCCCTACGTCGACCTGCCCTGGACGGCCGATCCGGTCGCGACCCTCACCGGCGGATCCGACGGCGACTACCTCCGAGGGGGTGACGCGGCCGACCTCCTCGTCGGCGGCACCGGCGCCGACACGATGCGCGGCGGCGCCGGCGACGACACCTACATGGTCACCCAAGCCGGCGACGACGTGCGGGAGGGCTGGGCCAGCGGCACCGACCTCGTCCGCACTACCCTGGCGGAGTACACCCTGCCGAAGAACGTCGAGAACCTGCAGCTCAACGGCAGCGGGCCGCAGACCGGGATCGGCAACGACGGCGACAACTACCTGCTCGCCTCGCCCGACAACGCTGCGCGGCTCATCGGCGGCGACGGCGACGACACCCTGGTGACGAAGTCCGGGCAGGCAACCCTGACCGGCGGCAGCGGCACCGACACGTTCCGGTTCGACGAGGTGCCGGCCACGGCCGCCCGGGTGACCGATTTCGAGGTCGGCCGCGACCTCCTCGACGTGCGCAACCTGCTCCTCGGAACCGGCTACCACGGCAGCGATCCGCTGGCGGACGGCGTCGTCGCCTTGAGCCGGACGGCGGAGGGCGACACCCTGCTGTCGTTCGACGCCGACGGCAGCGGCGGAGCGGCGGCGCAGCGCATCGCCACCCTCGACAACGTGCTGCCGTCCCAGATCGCGGCCGGCAGCCTCGTCTTCGCCTGATCCGGCCGGCGACGCGTCATACGATTTCCGATCGATCGCTTCGCGATGCGGAAATCGGCTTCGCTCAAGCGCCGCGCAGGCTGATGATACGATTTGCGGAACGAATCGTCCGAAAATCGTATCAGCCGTCGCTCCGACCCGCCCCAAAGCGATCGGTGCGACGGTACGAATGGTAACTGCGGGATTAATCCTTCGGAGTGGATTGTCGGGATTGGCCGCAAATGTTGCTCTCTCGGCGTGTCGAAAGACATGCCAGGGCGAGCGGCGCTCCGGGACAAGACCGATTCCAGGCAACACAGCGTGATCATCACTGACCGGGCGCGTGCGACGCCCCGGTGAGGCCGATCGCTCCTGCCCGGACGCGGCGCCCCATCCCCCTGGCCGGCCCACGAACCAGGAGGAAGCGGGATGGACGCGCAGCCGGCAGCGGAGGCCCTGACGGGCCGGGTGGAGACCTCGGACGCGATCCGCCGGGCGCCCGCCCCGGCGCTCGCCGGAGACCGGCGGGCGGCGGCCCGGCGGGTCAAGCGCGCCGTCGACGTCGTCGGCGCCCTCGTCCTCCTCGCGCTCCTCTGGCCGCTCTTCGTCGCGGTCGCCGTCCTGGTGTCCCTCGACGGCGGCCCGGTCTTCTACGGCCACCGCCGGGTCGGCCGGGGCGGGCGGGCGTTCGACTGCCTCAAGTTCCGCACGATGATCCCCGGCGCCGCCGAGTGCCTGCGGGAATACCTGTCGTACCACCCCGCCGCGAGCGTCGAGTGGCACGCCAGCCAGAAGCTCGCCCGCGACCCCCGGGTGACGCCGGTCGGCGCCTTCCTGCGCCGCTCCAGCCTCGACGAGCTGCCCCAGCTCGTGAACGTCCTGCGCGGCGAGATGAGCCTCGTCGGCCCGCGCCCGGTCACCCGCTCCGAGATGGAGCATTACGGGCCGGTGGCCGCCCTCTACGCCAGCGTGCCGCCGGGCATGACCGGCCTGTGGCAGGTCAGCGGCCGCAGCGACGTCGGCTACGCCGCGCGCGTCGCCCTCGACCAGCAATACGTCGAGCGCTGGAGCCTGCTGCACGACCTCGCGATCCTGCTGGTGACGCCCCGGGTCGTCCTGCAGCGCTCCGGCGCGCGCTAGGGGAGGGGAGGATGCCGGCTCCCGCCCGCCCGACCGTCAGCGTGCTGATGTCCACCTATGCCCGCGAGACCGCCGCCCACCTGGAGGCGTCGCTGGCGAGCCTGTGGGCCCAGACCCTGCCGCCCGACCAGGTCGTCCTCGTGGTCGACGGCCCGGTCGGCGCCGATCAGGAGACCGTCCTCGCCCGCTACGGCGCGTTGCCGCCGGGGCCGGTCCTGACCCTGGTCCGCCTGCCGCGGAACCGCGGCCTCGCCGAGGCGCTGAATGCCGGGCTCGTCCACTGCACCGGCGCCTTCGTCGCCCGGATGGACAGCGACGACCTCTGCCTGCCCGACCGGATCGAGCTGCAGTCGCACGTCGCGGTGCAGGACCCCTCCCTCGACCTGATCTGCTCGTGGAACGACGAGTTCGTCGAGGAGGACGGCCCGGCCCGGCTGAAGGTCGCGCCGGTGACGCACGAGGCGCTGGTCCAGGCGCTCAAGTGGCGCAACGTCATCCAGCACTCCACCGTCTTCGTGCGCGCCGCGACCCTGCGGGCGGTCGGCGGCTACCGGGCGACCTACGGCCTGCTGGAGGATTACGACCTGTTCGTGCGCCTCGCCCTCGCGGGCGCCCGGTTCCGGGTGATCCCGAAGGTGCTGGTGCGCATCCGCACCAGCCTCGACCAGCGCCGCCGCCGCGGCGGCTGGCGCTACTGCCGCGACGAGATCCGGTTCCGCCGCCACCTCCTGCGGACCGGTTTCCTCAGCGCGGGCGAATTCGTCGTCGTCACCGCGCTCTACGCGGCGTTCCGCCTCGTCTCCGGCCGGACCCGCGAGCGGCTCTACGCCTTCGCCCGAACCTGACCGGCCGGCGCCTCTCCCTCCTCACCCCGGCACAAGGATGCCTCCCGGTGGACGACCTCACCTCCCGCCGCCTTCCCCTGACGGAGCGGCTCGCCTCGCCCTGGCCGGCGACCCTGCGCGTGGTCGAGCCGCCCTCGGTCCCGGCGCTGATCCGGCGCTCCATGATGGGGTTCTTCGTCGTCCTGTGCCTCGCCGCCCTCGCCTGGCCGCTGCTGCCGCGGCGCTACGAGGCCGCCGGCAGCGTCGTCCTGCGCCCGACCGACCGCGAGGGCCAGTTCGACGCGGTGCAGTCGATGCGCCAGCCGATGGACGACAACGCGATTCAGTCCGAGGTCGACATGATGGCGGCGACCGGCATCGTCGACGCGGTGATGGCCCGTCACGCCGTGGCGGCCGACCCGGAATTCGCCACCCCGCCGCTCCTGGCGCGGATCAAGGCGTGGCTGCGGCCGGGCTCGGAGCCGGCCCGGCTGAGCGAGGCCGACCTGCGCCGGGTGCTGCGCGCCCACATCGTCGCCGCCCGCGACCGGCGCTCCTACACCGTGCGGGTCGGGTTCTGGTCGTCGGATCCGGTCAAGGCGCACGAGGTCGCCCGCAGCCTGCTCGCGGCCTACCTGGAGGATCAGGTCGCCCGCAAGCGCCGCTCGGCCGAGATGCTGTTTCGCTGGCTCGAACAACGGGTCGACCTCCTGCGCGAGAAGCAGGAGGCGAGCGCCAAGGCGGTCAACGACTTCGTCACCAGTTCCGGCCTGATCGACCGCGGCGCCCAGATCTCGCTCGAGGCCCAGCTCTCGACCCTGAGCCAGGAGGCGGCCATCGCCCGCGCCCGGGCGATCGAGGTCACCACCCGCGCCTCGACGCTGGCCACGCTCCAGAAGTCCGGCGGCCTCGACGGGGCGCCGGAGGTACTCGCCTCGGCGACGATCCAGGCGCTCAAGCAGAGCCTCACCACCGCGCTCGGCCGCACCGTGGTGATGTCGCCCGAGCACCGCACCATCGCGGACGGGATCGCGAGCGAGTCCGACCGCATCGTGCGCAGCGTCGACGCCGAGGCGCGCAACTGGATCCGGCGCGAGGCGGCGCTCCAGGAGCAGATCAAGTCGATCCGCGCCTCGCTCATCCTGCGCCAGCAGGCCACGATGACCCTGGAGCGCCTGCAGCAGGAGGCCGCCAACGACCGGGCGGTGCTCGCCGACGCCCTGACCCGGATGAAGGGGCAGACCGCCAACGACGGTGCGCTGCGCGCCGACGTCGAGGTGGTGTCCGAGCCCGAACTGCCCGACCGTGCCGCCTTCCCGAGCCTGCCGCTCTACGCCCTCGGCAGCCTGTTCGCCGCCGGCCTCGCCGGGGCGCTGATGAACGGGCGGGTGATCCTCGCCCGCCTGCGCCGCCTCCTCCACCAGCCCTGACCCGCAACTCCCGCCGCGCGGGCCACGGCCCCGCGGCGCGACCGACGGAGGATTGAAGGGGTCATGACCCTCACCCGCATGGATTCCCGCCGGGTCGCCCCGGGACGGGCCGCCTGCACCGCCCTGATGGTGGTGCGCAACGAGGCCCTGCGCCTGCCCCACGTGCTGGCCCACCACCGGGCGCTCGGGGTCGACCGCTTCCTCGTCGTCGACAACGCCTCGGCCGACGGCAGCCTCGACTACCTGCTGGCGCAGCCCGACTGCCACGTCTTCCGCACCGCCGACAGTTTTCGCGAGGCGAGCTTCGGCATGGACTGGATCAACTGGCTCGCCGGGCTGTGCGCCCCGGGAAGCTGGTGCCTGTTCGTCGACGCCGACGAACTGCTCACCTATCCCCACGCCGAGAGCCTGACGCTGCCGCAACTCTGCGCCTTCCTCGACCGGACCGGCAGCGAGGGGGTGCCGGCGATGATGCTCGACATGTACAATCCCGGGCCGATCCGGGCGGCGCATTACCGCGCCGGCACGCCGTTTCTCGACACCTGCCCGCATTTCGACACCGACTACCGGGTGCAGCCGGCCCTGCGCACCGGGCGCCAGCCGGAGATCGTCGGCGGCCCGCGGCTGCGGCTGTTCTACCCCGAGCTGCACGGGGTCGGCCGCCTCGGCATCGCGGCCCGGCGCGCCCTGCGGGCGCTGCGCCTGCACCCGGTCGGCGCCGCCCTCGGCCTGTCGCACCTGCGCTGGGGCGCCGGCCTGCCGCCGGAACTGCGCAAGGTGCCGCTGCTGAAGGTCCGGCCCGGCCTGCGCTGGATCGGCAACCACGCCGCGACGCCGTTCGTGCCCGCGCCGCTGACCGCGGCGCTGCTGCACTTCAAGTTCTTCTCCGATTTCCACGCCCGGGCGGTGCAGGAGGCGGCCCGCGGCCAGCACTGGGACGGCAGCGCCGAATACGCCCGCTACGCCGCGATCATCGAGGCGCGGCCGGACGCGACGTTCTTCCATGCCGGCAGCGAGACCTTCCGCTCCTCGGCGCAGCTCGTCGCCCTCGGGCTGATGCGCGACGACACCGCGTCGGTCCGCGACGGCGCGGTGCAGACGGACGGGCCGCTCGCCTCCCTCTCGGGGAAGGCCGGCTGATGGCGGACCCCGCCGCCCTCGACCTGCCGCGCTCGGCCGCCCTGCGCGGCCTGCGCCGCCGCCCCGGCCTCGGCTGGCTCGGGCATCCCTCCGCCTACGCGGTCGGGGTCTGCGTCGTCAGCCTGCTCAGCATGGCGACGACCCTCGTCGTGCCCCATCTCCTCGACCCGGCGGCGTTCGGCGCGTTCGCGCTCCTCGGCACGGTGCTGCAATACGCGGCCAGGGCCGATCTCGGCCTGTCGCAGCTCGCCGACCGCGACCTCGCGAGCCGGCCCGACGCGCCCGCCGGGCGCGGCGACGAACTCCTGCGCGCCTCCTGGGCCCTCGGGCTGATCGCGCTGGCGGTGCTGGTCCCGGCCGCGATGGCCGCCGCCTGGGCGAGCGGGCGCTTCGCCCCCCTCGACGCCGCGCTCGCGGTGGCCGGCGGCGTGCTCGGCATGGTCGCGCACGCCCCGACCATGCTCTACCGCGCGGCGGCCCAGCACTGGGAGTTCACGACGCTGGCCCTGCTCCAGCAGGCCGGCCTCACCGCGCCGCGCCTCGCCGGCCTCGTCCTCGGCGGCGTCACCGGCTGCTTTGCCGCCCTGGTGCTGTGGTCGGGCGGGCTCGCGCTGCTGTTCGGGCGCCCGCGCCACGCCCTGATGCCGCGGCCCCGCGCGCTTGCCGCGATGGTGCGGGCGGGGCTGCCGCTGTTCGTCTTCAACGCCCTGTGGCTCGTCTACATGACCGCCAACCGCTGGGTGTCGGCCGCGCTCTCGAACCCTGAGCAGCTCGGCCTGTTCGCCTTCGGGGCCAACCTCGCGATGGTCGGCCTCGCCCTCGTCGGCGCCATCGCGCAGGTGCGCTACCCGCGCCTGCTCGCCGCCCTCGCGCGGGCGCCCCGGCACGGGCCGGGCTCGCCCTTGGCGACGATCGAGCGCGAGGCGGCGCGCACCGGCCTCGTGCTCGCCGCCATCGCGGTGGCGGCGGTCTTCCTCGCCGGGCCGGCGATCCGGTGGATCTTCCCCGCCTATGCCGGCGCCACGGGAGCGACGGTCGGCCTCGCCCTGTCCTGCGTCCCCCTCGGGGTCGTCGCCTGGATCGTCCCGATGGCGATGGTGCTGACCGACGACCCCCTCGCCGAGGCGGCGCGGGTGCTCGGCCCTTCCCTCGCGATCCTCGTCGGGGCGATCGCGCTCGCCGATGCGGGCGCGGGCATCACCGGCCAGGGCTTCGCCTGCGCGGGGGCCGGCCTCGTTCTGCTGGCGCGCCTCGCCGCGATGCTGCGCCGGGCCGGCATCCTGTCGCGCCGCGGCGCCCGCCGGCTCGTCGCGCTCCAGGCCGGCCTGCTCGCCGGGCTGGCGCTCGCGGCGGCCCTGTGGCTGCCGGGCTCCCCCGCCTTCCCCGCCCACGACCAGACGCGAGTCCAGCCATGATCCGCCGCACCCTCCTCGCTCTGGCCGTGCTGCTGGCCGCCGAACCCGCCCGGGCCGAGTACCGCCTCGGCACCGGCGACGTGGTCGAGGTCGCGGTGTTCGGCATGCAGGACTTCCGCCGCCGGGTCACCGTCGACATCGACGGCACCGTGCCGCTGCCGTTCCTCGGCGAGGCGCGGGCCGCCGGCCTCACCCTCGCGGCCCTGCGCGAGGCGGTGACCCGCGGGCTGGAGGCCAACGGCACCGTGCGCGGCCCGGTCGTCACCGTCGAGCTGATCGAGCACCGCCCGTTCTACATCGCCGGCGACGTCGCCCGGCCCGGTGCCCTGGCCTACCGCGCCGGCATGACCGTGCGCCACGCGGTGGCGGTGGCCGGCGGCTACGACGCCCTGCGGTTCCGGGCCGAGAACCCGCTCCTCGCCGCGCCCGAACTGCAGAGCCAGTACGATTCGCACTGGATCGAGCTGGTGCGCCGGCAGGCCCGGTCGATCAGCCTCCAGGCCGAGATCGACGGCCGCGACACGATCGACCTCGCGGTGCTCCGGCAGGCGCCAGTGCCGGGCCGGATCGTCGAGGAGATCGCCGCCCTCGAATCCCGCGACCTCGCGGTGCGGACCGCCGATTTCCGCCGCGAGCGCCAGTCGATCGAGCAGGTCGCGGGCCAGATCCGGGCCAGCATCGCGTCGCTGGACAAGGCCCTGCGCGACAGCGAGACGGCGATCGAGCAGCAGAACCTCGCCACCGAGCGCAACACCGGCAACGCCGCCCGCGGCATCACTCCGACCTACCGCCTCGACGAGGACCGGCGCGCGCTGGCGATGTTGCGCACCCAGCAGGTCGACGCCACCGCCCGCCTCGCCCAGGCCCGGCGCGACCTCACCGAGACCGAGCGCCGGCTGGAGCGCACGATCGGCGAGCGCCAGTCGCGCCTCGTCCAGAGCCTCCAGGCGGTCCTGGTCGAGCTGGAGCGCGAGCGCTCGCAGGTCCGCTCCGCCGGCGAGCGGCTGCTCTATACCGGCGCCCTCAAGGCGCAGATGCGCGGCGCCGGCCGCGGGCCCGACATCGTGATCCACCGCCGGAGCGCCGACGGCACCGAGCGGATCGCGGCCGAGGAGGGCACGCCGATCCAGCCCGACGACGTGATCGAGGTCGTCATCCGGCCCGACCAGCTCGTCGTGTCCTCCGGCGGCGGCGCCACCGCCGCCGCCCTGGTGCGCTGAGCGGCGCGATGCGGATCCCGCTCCCGGCGCCGCTCGCCGCCTCCGCCCTCGTGCCGGTCGCCGTCGCGGCGGCCTGGGCGGCGGCGCTCGCCCTCGGCGAGGGCCTCGGGCCGGCGGTCTACCTGCTGCCGCTCGCGGTCGCGGGCCTGCTCGCCGCCGGTCTCCTGGCCGGCGGGATGGCCCTGGCCCGGCCCTGGGCCCTGACCGCGATGCTGGTCGTCGTGGTCGCCGGGCTCACCGTCGCGTTCAGCCAGCGCGAGGAGGGCGAGGTCGGGCTGACGCCGCAGAACGGGATCAAGCTCGTCGTCTGGCTCGTCCTGGCCGGCGTGGCGCTGCTCCAGGCCCGCCGCATCGCCCCGGCCTTCCGCGACCCCCTCGTCGCCCTGGCGGGGATGCATGTCGGGATCGCGCTCGCCTCGACCCTGTGGTCGCTGGTGCCGCCCTACACGGCGATCAACGCGCTGGGGCTCGTCGGCTATCTCGGCTTCGCCTGCCTGCTGGCGGCGCGGCTGCCGGAGCGCACCGTGTTCCGGGTGATGGCCGGGGGTCTGCTCGCGCTCATCGGCGGCGGCCTCGTCGCCGGGGCGCTGCTGCCGGACACGGCGTGGCTGCCGCCCTCGCACGGCGAGCCGAGCTGGCGCTTCCAGGGCCTGTCGGGCCAGCCCAACGTCTGTGCCCAGCAGGCCGGCTACCTGCTGACGCTCGCCGCCGCCGGGCGCCGGCTCGGCCATCTCGGCCGGCCGCTCTTCGTCGCCGCCGTCGCGGTCGGGCTCGCCGCGATCGTGCTGTCGAACAGCCGCACCACCCTGCTCGCCTGCCTGCTGGCCTGGGGCGTGATCGCCCTGCGCGAGCGCGGCGGGCTCGCCGCCGCGGCCCTGCTGCTGCTGCCGGGCGTCGTCCTGGCGCTGCTCGCCGTCGCCACCGGGCAGATGGCCAACATCGAGGCGATGCTCGGCGGCGTCACCCGCAGCGGCTCGTCGAGCGAGTTGCTGACGCTGACCGGCCGGACCGAGATCTGGTCGGTCGTCGCCGACCTCATCGCCGAGCGCCCGCTGTTCGGCTGGGGCTACAACGGCACCGAGCAGCTCATCAGCGACAGCGTGCCGACGCAGTTCTACGGCAGCCACGTCAACGCCCACAACATGAGCCTCCAGCTCGTGCTCACCCTCGGGGTGCTGGGGGCGCTGCCGGGGCTCGGCTTCGTCCTCGGGCTGCTGCTGCGGATGGCGGTGGCGCCCGATGCCGCCCGCGATCAGGCGGTGCTGTTCATGGTCGTGTCGGGCCTCAGCGAGGCGCCGATCTTCATCATGCCGGCGCTGCAGAACCTCGTGATCTTCTACCTCATGGCGCGGGACGCCTCCGCCGCCGTCGAGGACGTCGCGCCCGCCCGCACCCCACCCCGGATGCCCGAAGGAGGCCGCGCATGACGCCCGTTCGACCGCTCGCCGCCTCCCGCCGCGGCGCCCTCGGCCTCCTCGCCGCCGCGCCCCTCACCGTTCTGGCCTCCCGCTCGCCCCGGGCCGCCCCGCCGCCGGGCTGGCACCTCGCCTTCGACGAGCCGTTCGACCGCCTCGACCTCGGCGGGCGCTGGGAGCCGCACTACCCGGAGGGCTGGCGCACCAATGCCGGCAACCGGGAACTCGAATACTACGTCGATCCGCGGCCGGGTCAGGATCCCGAGGTCTTGCGGCCGCTGCACCCGTTCCACCTCGGCGACGGAGTGCTGCGCATCCGCGCGAACCCGGTGCCGGAGGCGATGCAGCGGGCGACCCTCGGGCTCCCCTACGCCTCCGGCCTGCTCACCACCTACCGCAGCTTCGCCTTCCGCTACGGCTACGCCGAGATGCGCGCCCGGGTACCCCGCGGCCGCGGGCTGTGGCCGGCCTTCTGGCTGCTCGCCCGGGCCGGCGGCTGGCCGCCGGAGATCGACGTGATGGAGGTCTACGGCGACCGCCTCACCACCCTCGACCTCACGCTCCATACCGGTGCGGACGGGGGCCACCGGCAGCGCAAGCGCCAGCACCCGGTGCCCGACCTGTCGGGGGACTTCCACACCTACGCGGTGACCTGGACGCGCGAGACGGTCGCCTGGGCGTTCGACGGCGAGACGGTGTTCAGCGAGCCGACCCCCGCCGACCTGCACCAGCCGATGTTCCTCCTCGTCAACCTCGCGGTCGGCGGGACGTGGACCGGCGCCCCGGACGCCGCGACGGCGTTTCCGGCCGATTTCGCGATCGACCGCATCCGGGTCTTCACCCCGGAGCCGACGGGGACGGGAGGGATCGGTGAGTGAGGCCCGCCACCGCGACCCGGAGGCGATCCGGGCGGCGCTGCTGCCGACCCGCTACCTCCCGGCCCTCGACGGCCTGCGGGCGGTGGCGGTGGTGCTGGTGATCGCCTCGCACGCCGCCCCGGCCCACCTCGTCCCGGGCGGCTTCGGCGTCACCCTGTTCTTCTTCCTCAGCGGCTACCTGCTCACCGGGCAGATGGTGGCCGAGCAGGCCCGCACCGGCGGCATCGCGTTCGGCGGCTTCTACCTGCGCCGGGTGCTGCGGCTGATGCCGGCGGCCCTCGCCTTCCTCCTCGTCGCCGGTCTCGCCTTCGCCGCCTGGGGCGGCACGATCACGCCGGCCGGCTGGCTCTCCGCGCTGTTCTACGGCGCCAACCTCTACGAGGTCTTCTCCGGCTACGCCTCCGACCTGCCGGTCGCCGGGGCCTCGGGCGCGATGGTGCCGCACCCGTTCGCGATCCTGTGGTCGCTCGCCATCGAGGAGCAGTTCTACCTCGTCTGGCCGGTGCTGCTGCTGGGGCTGCTGCGCCGGGGCGGCTGGCGGGGCGCCGCCTGGGGACTCGCCGGCGCCTGCCTCGCCGCCCTGGTCTGGCGCGCGTGCCTCTACCGCCTGTGCCTTCAGGGGGCGCCGGGGGCGGTCTGCGGGGTCGAGTGGTACAACCGCCTCTACGCCGGCACCGACACCCGCCTCGATTCCCTCGCCTTCGGGGCGCTCGCCGCCGTTCTGGTGGTGCGCGGCGATCCCCGCCGGCTCGCGGCCCTCGTCGGGGCGAGGGGGGTGCAGGCGGCGGCCTGGCTCGTCCTCGCCGGGTCGCTGGCCTGGCGCGACCCGTACTTCCGCGAGGTCGTCCGCTACACGGTGCAGGGCCTCGCCCTCGCGGTGGTGCTGGCGCCGCTCGTCGCCCGCCCCGGCCCCGGCCGGCGCCTGCTGGAGAGCGGCCCGATGCTGTTCCTCGGGCGGATCAGCTACTCGCTCTATCTCTGGCACTGGTTCGCCGCGATGCTGGCGAGCCATCTGGTGCCCCCGCGCGGCCCCGGCTTCGTCGCGCTCTACCTCGCGCTCACCGCCGCCCTGTCCCTGGCGAGCTGGTACGGCATCGAGCGTCCGATGATCGCCCTGCGGCGCCGGGCCGGCTCGCACGCCCGTGCCGCAGGACCGTCGGAGGGGCCGGCTCCCCGGGCCGGGGCCCGGGCGGGGTCGGCGGCGTGATGGAGGGATGGTGAGCCTTGCCGCGCGAACCCTCCCCCCGCAGCGGGGGAGGGTTCAGGGCGCCGCTCCCCTCACTCCTTCACCGCCCCGGTCATCGCCGACACGTAGTGCTCGACGAAGAACGAGTACAGGATCACCAGCGGCAGCGAGCCGACCAGGGCGCCGGCCATCAGCGAGCCCCAGCGGTAGATGTCGCCGTCGACGAACTCGCTCACCACCGCCACCGGCACGGTCTTGTTCTGGGTCGAGGACAGGAACGTCAGCGCGTAGATGAACTCGTTCCAGCACAGCGTGAACGAGAAGATGCCGGCCGAGATCAGCCCCGGCACCGCCAGCGGCAGGATGATCTTGACCAGGATCTGCCAGCGGGTGGCGCCGTCGATCAGCGCGCATTCCTCCAGCTCGTAGGGAATGGTCTTGAAGTACCCCATCAGCAGCCAGGTCGAGAACGGGATCAGGATGGTCGGGTAGACCAGGATCAGCGCCATCGGCGAGTCGTACAGCCCGTAGGCCTGGATGATGGTGGCGAGGGGGATGAACAGGATCGAGGGCGGCACGAGGTAGGCCATGAAGATCGCCACGCCCACCAGCGCCGAGCCCTTGTAGCGGATCCGCACGATCGCGTAGGCGGCGAGCACGCTGGCGAACAGCGACAGCGCGGTCGCGGCGACCGAGACCAGCATCGTGTTCCACAGCCACAGCGGGTAGCGGGTCTCGAACAGCAGCTTGCCGATGTGCTTGAACGTCGGAGCCACGACCCAGAACGGGTTGTAGTTCTCCATGTCGATGAGCTGCTCGTCCGGTTTGATCGCTGTCAGCGCCATCCAGTAGAACGGGAACAGCAGCACCACCAGGATGACGACGAGCGGCAGGTAGACCGTCAGCACGCGCCGCGGCAGCGTGTCGAGATAGGCCATGCCCTCGTTGTGGTCGGCGGTCGTGGCGTCGGCCATGGCTTCCTCTCCGGGATCGGCACGCGGAACTGTCGGTTCGGGGCGGTGCGGCGAGGCCGCCGCACCGGGGCGGGGGCGTTTCTCAGCCCGACTGCCACTTGCGGTTCTGGAGGCCGAACCACGAGATGCCGATGGCGAGGATCAGGAACGGCACCATGGCGGTGGCGATGGCCGCGCCCTCGCCGAGGTTCCCCGACAGGATGCCCCGCTGGTAGGACAGGGTCGCCATCAGGTGCGTCGAGTTCACCGGGCCGCCGCGGGTCATCGCCCAGATGAGCTGGAAGTCGGTGAAGGTGAACAGCACCGAGAAGGTCATCACCACGGCGATGATCGGGGTGAGCAGCGGCAGGGTGATGTGGCGGAAGTTCTGCCACGGCGTCGCGCCGTCGATGCTCGCCGCCTCGTAGAGCGAGGGCGACACGGTCTGGAGGCCGGCCAGCAGCGTGATTGCGATGAACGGCACCCCGCGCCAGATGTTGGCGAAGGTGACGCAGATCCGCGCCATGGTCGGGTCGCCGAGGAAGTCGATGTTGGTGCTGATCAGGCCGAGGCGGCGCAGCGACCACGAGATGATCGAGAACTGGCTGTCGAAGATCCACCAGAAGGCCAGAGCCGACAGCACGGTCGGCACCACCCAGGGGATCAGCACGATCGAGCGGATCAGCGCCTTGCACGGCAGCCGCTTGTTGAGCAGCAGCGCGAGGTAGAGCCCGATGCCGAACTTCGCGATCGAGGCGATCACCGTGTAGAGCAGGGTGTTGAACACCGAGAGCCAGAAGACGCTGTCATCCCACAGCCACTCGTAGTTCTCGAGCCCGACGAAGGAGCCGCCGCGGCCGATCCGGGTGTCGGTCACCGACAGCCAGATGCCCTTGCCGAGCGGGTAGGCGAGGAACAGCAGCAGGATCGCGGCCGCCGGCAGCATGAACCAGAAGCCGAGCCAGCCGCGGCTCGACCGGAAACGGGCCCAGGCGGAGCCGGATTCCGGCGTCGCCGCGGCGGGGCGGGCAAGGGCGATGTCGGCCACGGGGAGCCTCCTGGGGATGGGTGTCGTGTCGGTCGCCGACCGCCCCCGGGGCGGGGCGAGACAGCCGAGCGGTGCCGGATGCGGCACGGGTCTCTCCTCTCCCCGCGGGCGGGGAGAGGGCTTCATCGACCCTGTTGTCGATGAAGCGAGCGCAGGCGCAGCCGGAGCGAGGGTGAGGGGGTGCTTCCGGACGAGGCTCTTCCGGCCTCGCCCCTTCACCTTCGGCTGCTGCCTCGCTGTGGACCCGACAAGGGGGTGGGATCGTTCCGATCCCCAGCAGCCCTCTCCCCGCAAGCGGGGCGAGGAGATCATGCGCGACCGGAGGCGGGACTTCTTCCCTCTCGGGAGCGGGGAGCGCCCCGCCCCGTCAGGCCGAGCGGAAGATCCGCTGCGCCTGTCGCTCGGCCGTCTTGATCGCGCCCTTCTGGTCCTCGCGGCCGGTGCAGTAGCTCGCGAACATGTCGACGACCACGAAGTCGGCGAGCACGGCCGCGACCTTCTCGCTCACCGGCGCGAGGCCGCCGGCGGCGAGCGTCCGGGTCGAGGCCTCGCCGAACACCTTGTTCTTCGGGTCGGCGGTCCAGATCGGGTTGTTGGAATAGGCCTGGAGCGGATGGCAGAGGTAGCCCTGCGCCGCTTCGAGCCAGGCATTGTAGTTCTGGGCCTCCAGCGCGAAGGCCATGAACGCCTTACAGGCGTTCGGCGCCTTGGTGTAGGTGTAGGCCAGGATCGGGAAGGCGAGCTGGAACTCGGTCGGCTTGCCGGACTTGCCGACCGGGTAGGCGGCGTGGTCCATGTCCGCCGCGATGTCCTTCCTGTCGTTCTTGGCCGCGGCGTAGATCGAGATGCCGTTGTTGGTCAGGTAGAGGTCGCCCGACAGGAACGCCTTGTTGTTCGAGGAGTCGTTCCATGACACCGTGCCGGGCACGAAGGTCTCGTACAGCGCCTTGACGTAGTCGAGCGCCTTGGCGGTCTCCGGCGAGTTGATGATGATCTTCTCGTTGGCGTCGACGAGGTAGGCGCCGTGCGACCACAGCGCCCAGTGGATCCACGAATTGGCATCGCCGGTGGCGTGGCCCAGCGCGAAGCCGGCCGGCGTGTTGTTCTTCTTCATCGCCCTGCACAGTTCCAGGAAGCCCTCGTGGTCCTCCGGGAACTTGGTGAAGCCGGCCTTGTTCATGGCCGAGATGCGATAGTTGAGATAGCCGCCGTTGAACGCCATCGGGATGGCGATCCACTCGCCCTTGACCTTGCCGTAGGCCTCGGCCGCCGGCAGCCAGCCGCCGTACTTCTTGCCGAGATAGTCGGCGACGTCGCCGACCTTGAGGCACTTCGACGGGAACAGGGCCGGGAACGAGTACAGGCCCCACACCATGTCCGGGCCCTGCCCGGTATTGGCGGCGACCGAGGCCTTGGGCTGGATGTCGTCGAAGGACTCGCTCGTCACCGAGACCGGCACGCCGGTCGCCTTGGTGAAGGCGTCGACGAGGCGCATGAACGCCTCGTCCTCGGACGGGATGAAGCGCTTCCAGCGCAAGAGCTTGAGCGAGGCGCCCTGTTCGGGCTTCCACTGGTTCTCCTGCGCCCAGGCGCGGGCGAACCCGTCGAGGCCGGCGGCGGAGGCGAGGCCGAGGGCCGCGCCGCCCTTGAGCAGCGTGCGGCGGTCGAGGGTCGTCATGGGGCGTCTCTCCCTTTTGGGCGTGGGGTCGTGTCCTCGGGCGCTGGGGGCGTCTCGCGGCCCTCTCGCGCGGGCGGCCCCCAAAGCGGGGGCCGTGCGAACGTCAGTTCAGCCGCCGGCCGCTCTCGGCGTCGAACAGGTGGACGAGGCTCGGATCGGCGCTGATGCCGATGCGCTCGCCCGGGCCGGCGGTGATCCGCTCGCGGAACACGCAGGCCATGTCGCGGCCGGTCTCCTTGGTGATGTCCTGGTGCGCGCCCTGGCCGGGCGGGCGCACCAGCACCATCGTCTCGGAGCCGGTCGGCTCGACCACCGCGACCTCGACCGGCACGCCGGTCGCCGAGAGCTGCACGTGCTCGGGCCGCAGGCCGTAGACCGCCGGCATCCCGTCCGCCGGGCGGGCGCCGCGGCTCGGCAGCGGCAGGGTCAGGCCGCCGTCGGTGCGGAACGACTCGCCCGCGACCTTGCCCTTGAGGAAGTTCATCGCCGGCGAGCCGATGAAGCCGGCGACGAACAGGTTGTCGGGCCGGTCGTAGAGGTCGAGCGGCGCGCCGACCTGCTCGACCACGCCGTCATGCATCACCACGATCTTGTCGGCCATGGTCATGGCCTCGATCTGGTCGTGGGTGACGTAGACGGTGGTGGTGCGCAGGCGCTGGTGCAGTTCCTTGATCTCGGCCCGCATCGCCACGCGCAGCTTGGCGTCGAGGTTGGACAGCGGCTCGTCGAACAGGAACACCTGCGGGTCGCGCACGATGGCCCGCCCCATGGCGACGCGCTGGCGCTGGCCGCCGGAGAGCTGGCGCGGGTAGCGGTCGAGGAGCTTTTCCAGACCCAGGATCGCCGCCGCGCGGCCGACGCGCGAGTCGACCTCGTCCTTCGGTGCCTTCCTCAGCTTGAGCGAGAACGCCATGTTGTCGCGCACGCTCATGTGCGGATAGAGCGCGTAGTTCTGGAACACCATGGCGATGTCGCGCTCCTTGGGCGGCACCGCGTTGACGACCTTCGATCCGATCCGGATCTCGCCCGCCGTGATGTTCTCGAGCCCGGCGATCATCCGCAGCAGGGTCGACTTCCCGCAGCCCGACGGGCCGACCAGGATCACGAACTCCCCGTCCTGGATGTCGATCGACACGCCGTGCAGGATCGGCACGGTGCCGAACGACTTGCGCACGTTCCTGATCTCGAGTCCGGCCATCGCTGCTTCTCCCTCAGGCGCTGCGGGGGCAGGACGGGGTGGCAGCGCTGCCACTCCCGGCTGGCGGATGCACGGACGGGTTGCGCCGATGGCACATGAAATATCCTCCCGGGTGTTCTGCCGGGGCGGCCGGTTCGGCTTGCCGCCTCTCGTCTTGGGCGCCATCATCCGTCGGGACGCGCGGGAGATCAAGCACCCGCGGTCTGCGCCCATCGTCGGATGGCGCGATCCTGGGGAGATGCGTGTTGAAGTCCACCGAACTGCTGCTGCTGCGCCCGATGATGCCGCTGGTGACCGACACCCTGGACCGGCTGTTCACCCTGCACCGCGGCGACCTCGCGCAGGACAAGGACCGGGTCCTGGCCGAGCTGGGACCGCGCATCCGCGGCATGGCGGTCAGCCACGTCCAGGTCGACGGCGCGCTGCTCGACCGGCTGCCGAACCTCGAGATCGTGGCGAATTTCGGCGTCGGCTACGACACGATCGACGCCGCCGAGTGCGGCCGGCGCGGCGTGACGGTGACCAACACCCCCGACGTCCTCACCGACGAGGTCGCCGACCTCGCCCTCGGCCTGCTGCTCGCCACCCTGCGGCAGATCCCGCAATCCGACCGCTACCTGCGCCAGGGCCGCTGGCTGGACAAGCCGTTCCCGCTCACCGGGACCCTGCGCGGGCGCAAGGTCGGCATCCTCGGCCTCGGCCGGATCGGCCGGGCGGTGGCCCACCGCCTCGTCGCCTTCGGCGCGCCGGTCGCCTATCACGGCCGCCGGCGCCAGGACGACGTGCCCTACGAGTACCACCCGACGCTGCTCGGGCTGGCCAAGGCCGTCGACGTGCTGATCGTCGTCGCGCCGGGTGGGCCGGAGACGCGGAACATCGTCGACCGCGAGGTGCTGGCGGCGCTCGGCCCCGAGGGCGTGCTGGTCAACGTCGCCCGCGGCACCCTGGTCGACGAGGACGCGCTCGCGGCGGCGCTCGCCGACGGCACGATCCAGAGCGCGGGCCTCGACGTGTTCGCCGACGAGCCGCGGGTGCCCCAGGCCCTGATCGCGCAGGAGCACACCGTGCTGCTGCCCCATGTCGGCTCGGCCTCGACCCACACCCGCAACGCCATGGGCCAGCTCGTCATCGACAACCTGGTGTCGTGGTTCTCCGGCAAGGGGCCGGTGACGCCGGTCGCCGAGACGCCTCACCCCCGTCCCTGAACCGTCGACGAGAACCCGACCATGCCCGCCCGCCGTCTCGTCCCGCTGATCGGCCTGCTCCTGTGGACCGCCTCCGCGCCGGCGCAGGAGGCGGGTCCGCCGCGCGACGCGGCGACGGCGGCCGGCGCCTGGGACCTCGCGCTCGCCGGCAGCTACCGGCGCTGCGTCGTCATGCTGGCGCCGGAGGAGGCCGGCGGCAGCCGCATCCTGCGCTTCCCGGCCGGGTGCCGGCGCGCCTTGCCGATCCTCAACGGCCTCGCCGGCTGGCGCTACGAGGACGGGGCGATCCAGTTCGTCGACCACGAGGGCAAGCCGGCGCTGGAATTCCCGGTGCCCGACACGCCCGGCGCCCTCGCCGGGCAGTCGGCGGCCGGGGAGCGCTACGCGCTGGCGGCCCTCGGCCGCGGCCCGGGCGAGGGCGC
>NZ_SACP01000189.1 GCF_004004555.2 Methylobacterium oryzihabitans | reverse complement strand
CACGCGGGCCTACGACGCCACCGCCGCCATCGCGGGCGGCCTGCTCACGGTGACCGACCGCGTCGGCGCGGACGTCGTCACGCTGTCGGGCACCGGCCGGCTCGCCGGCCGCGACGTCGGCACCCAGGCCCTCACCGACCCGTCCGGCCTGACGCTGTCCAACCCGAACTACACCCTGGCGGGCGCCACCGGCACCGTCACGATCGCCCCGCGCGCCCTCGTCGTCACCGCCGACGCGCAGAGCCGCCTCTACGGCGAGGCCAACCCGCCCCTGACCTACACCGTCGGCGGCCTCGTCGGCGGCGACGGCCTCGGCGGCAGCC
>NZ_SACP01000188.1 GCF_004004555.2 Methylobacterium oryzihabitans | reverse complement strand
CTCACCGCCATCGACGGCAACTACCGCTTCGTCCAGGCCGCCGGCAACGCGAGCGCGCTCACGGTCGATCCGGCGCTGCTCACCGTCACCGGCACCAAGACCTACGACGCCACCGCGGGCTTCGGCGCGGGCCAGCTCACGGTCACCGGCGGCGTCGACGGCGAGAGCGTCGCGCTGACCGCCGGCTCCGCCACCGCCGCCTCGGCCGAGGCCGGCCTCCACGCCGGCGCGAGCCTGACCGGCCTCGCCCTCGCGGTGACGGGCGGCAACGGCTCGGCGGCGAACTACGCCCTGCCGCCAGCCGCCACCCTCACCATCGCCCCGGCGGGCGTGACCGTGCGCGCCAACGACGGGCGCTCGACCTACGGCGACGCCCC
>NZ_SACP01000187.1 GCF_004004555.2 Methylobacterium oryzihabitans | reverse complement strand
GGGGCGTCGCCGTAGGTCGAGCGCCCGTCGTTGGCGCGCACGGTCACGCCCGCCGGGGCGATGGTGAGGGTGGCGGCTGGCGGCAGGGCGTAGTTCGCCGCCGAGCCGTTGCCGCCCGTCACCGCGACGGCGAGGCCGGTCAGGCTCGCGCCGGCATGGGTGCCGGCCTCGGCCGAGGCGGCGGCGGCGGAGCCGGCGGTCAGCGCGACGCTCTCGCCGTTCATCCCGCCGGTGACCGTGAGCTGGCCGACGCCGAAGCCCGCGGTGGCGTCGTAGGTCTTGGTGCCGGTGACGGTGAGCAGCGCCGGATCGACCGTGAGCGCGCTCGCGTTGCCGGCGGCCTGGACGAAGCGGTAGTTGCCGTCGATGGCGGTGAG
>NZ_SACP01000186.1 GCF_004004555.2 Methylobacterium oryzihabitans | reverse complement strand
TTTCCACTCCCGCCCCCTGTGCGACCAATCGACACGGTCTATCAAGGCATAGACCCTAGCGATTAGACGCCGCCGGCCCGCAAGCCTAGGCTTGTGCTATCAGAAAGCCGCCGGTATTCAACGCCCCGATGAACAGCAAACCTCCGGTCTGCGCGGCATCATCGCCCTTGTCCATGCCCGCCGCCAGCAACACCTACGATTACGTCCAGCTCAGCGACGCCCAACGCGACAGCACCCCGCTGGCCGAAGAAGTGGCCCTGGCCATTGTCTACAACGGCCTCAACCAGGCGGTGATGCTGGTCAGCCCCACCGACCTGGAAGACTTCGCCGTCGGTTTCAGCGTTGGTAGCGGCATTGTCGAAGGCACCGCAGAAATCTACGACCTGAAGCTTTCCGGCAGCGGCTCGGCAATGTA
>NZ_SACP01000185.1 GCF_004004555.2 Methylobacterium oryzihabitans | reverse complement strand
ATGGCCGCTCGGTGTACCGGGCTGGCCTGGCCACGGTGGACTGGAGCGACATCCCCCTGGCCATGGAAGACATCGAGCGCATCGAGGTGTTTCGCGGCCCCAACACGGTCAGCTACGGTGCCAATGCGCTGATGGCGGTGGTCAACATCCTCACCCGTAACCCCGCCGACAGCCATGGCACACGATTGAAAGTGACCCGCGGCGAGGACGGCATCAACGACTTCTATGCCAGCCACGGTTTCGGCTGGGATGGCGGCGACATGCGCCTGTCGTTGTCGGGCCAGCAGGACGACGGCTTCGACCACGACCAGTTCGGCCAGGACTACCGGGACAGCCGCCGGCTGACCCGTTTCAACCTCAGTGCCAGCCACAACCTGGCGGTCGACCAGACCCTGGAGTGGCAACTGGCGGCAAAA
>NZ_SACP01000184.1 GCF_004004555.2 Methylobacterium oryzihabitans | reverse complement strand
TCTCCTTACTGCCAGCTGGTAATTTCGGCGTTTTCCCCGTCACCGCCGGGCTGGCCGTCCTTGCCCATCGACAGCAGGTCGTATTCACCACCGTTTTCGCCAGGTTGCCGGTAGATGTAAGGGCGGCCCCATGGGTCCTGGGGCACGGCCTTCTGCAGGTACGGGCCGGTCCAGCGCGCTTCGCCACTGGGGGCGATTACCAGGGCCTGCAGGCCTTGCTCGCTGTTGGGGTAGTGGCCGACCTCCAGGCGATACAAATCCAGCGCCTTGCCCAGCCCTTCTATCTGCGCCCGCGCCACCTTGGCTTCGGAGCGACCGAGCTGGCTGAAGTACTTGGGCGCGACGATGCCGGCCAACAGGCCGAGCACCACCAGCACCACCAGGAGTTCGAGCAGGGTGAAGCCACGTTGCGGTTT
>NZ_SACP01000183.1 GCF_004004555.2 Methylobacterium oryzihabitans | reverse complement strand
CCGAACCCCTGGAGAACCATATGAAGACGATCGACCTGTCCAGCACTTCGGTGCGTGTGCTCAACCAGTCCTTGCACGGCGAGGTGCAGGACCTTGAATGGCAAGTGACCCACCCTGGCGGCAAGCACAACCTGGCTGTCGGCATCAACGCTGCCGTGGCGGTGGATATCGAAGGCCATGCCGGCTACTACTGCGCCGGCATGAACCAGCAGGCCAGTGTCACCGTGCACGGCAACGTCGGTGTGGGTGTGGCCGAGAACATGATGTCCGGTTCGGTGCGGGTCAAGGGCAGTGCCTCCCAGGCCGCTGGTGCCACTGCCCATGGCGGGCTGCTGGTGATCGAGGGTGACGCCGGTGCCCGTTGCGGTATTTCCATGAAAGGCGTGGACATCGTGGTAGGCGGCAACATCGGCCAC
>NZ_SACP01000182.1 GCF_004004555.2 Methylobacterium oryzihabitans | reverse complement strand
GACCGCAGCGATGCGACCGGGCATGCGCTGCGCACAAATCAAGGCGTACGCATCGCTGACAACCAGAACACCTTGAAGGCAGGTGATCGCGGGCCTTCGCTGCTTGAAGACTTCATCATGCGCGAGAAGATCACCCACTTTGACCATGAGCGGATCCCCGAGCGCATCGTGCACGCCCGCGGTACCGGGGCCCACGGGTTCTTCCAGAGCTATGGCAACCACGCGGAGCTGACCAAGGCCGGCTTCCTGCAGGACCCGGAAAAGATCACCCCGGTTTTCGTGCGCTTTTCCACGGTGCAGGGCCCACGCGGTTCTGGCGACACGGTGCGCGATGTGCGGGGCTTTGCCGTCAAGTTTTACACCGACGAAGGCAATTTCGACCTGGTCGGCAACAACATGCCAGTGTTTTTCATCCAGG
>NZ_SACP01000181.1 GCF_004004555.2 Methylobacterium oryzihabitans | reverse complement strand
ATAGAGAACGCGACGATGCACGGGCTTCAAGCCGTCACGCGCATCGGGCAGCGCTCGCCCGACAATCACGCTCATCGCGTAGTCGAGGTAAGACTGTCTCAGTTCGTCTTCGCTATTGACCGGGAGGATTTCTTTGGCCAGTTCGCCCATGAGAAGCCTGATTCCTTTTTCTGGTGAAACTTCGCAGCTCCATCAAGGGCCGAACGAAGCTCGCCGCCGCAGCGTACAAGCGTGCGACGACTTACGACAAATCAATGAGTTGTGCCATGGATCTGCGCAATGAAGGCCGCCGTGATGGGCGGTCTTGGAAACTGCCGGATGTTATCACAAAGGCGGGGGCGGTGGGGAGAGGTGGCAGCTGGTCTGAGCCGGGTTTGACTCCTGGTTTTTTTATTGCCTGCACCGGCCTCTTCGCGGGCTC
>NZ_SACP01000180.1 GCF_004004555.2 Methylobacterium oryzihabitans | reverse complement strand
AGCCAGTCCACATCCACCTCGGCCAGCTCCTCGCGCTGTGGCGCCCCTTGGTAGCCGGCATCGGCTGAGACAAATTGCTCCTCTCCATGCAGCAGATTACCCAGCTGATTGAGGTCATGCTCGTTGGCCGCGGTGGTGACCAGGCTGTGGGTCAGGCCACTCTTGGCATCGACACCAATGTGGGCCTTCATGCCAAAGTGCCACTGATTGCCTTTCTTGGTCTGATGCATCTCCGGATCGCGTTGCTGCTCTTTGTTCTTGGTCGAGCTGGGTGCCTCAATGATGGTGGCATCGACCAAGGTGCCTTGAGTCATCATGACGCCTGCTTCGGCCAGCCAGCGATTGATGGTCTTGAACAATTGGCGGGCCAGTTGATGCTGCTCCAGCAGGTGGCGGAAATTCATGATGGTGGTGCGGTCCGG
>NZ_SACP01000017.1 GCF_004004555.2 Methylobacterium oryzihabitans | reverse complement strand
CGGCGGTGGTCTGGGTGTCGCCGCGGATCAGGTCGCCGATGCCGTCCGGCGCGGGCTTGGCCGCCCGGGCCGTCTCTCCCGGCGCCGCCGCGGCCTCGCGGGCCGGAGCCGCCGGCGGCGACCTGCCGGCCGCGGACCTGTCTGATGTGGACTTGTCGGATGCGGACTTGCCGGATGTGGACTTGCCGGCCCCCCCGGCCGCGGGCGGCGCCTTGGCGAAGAGCGGCGCCGGGTGGCGGCCGGACTGGAAGGTCAGGGCGTTGGTCGCCACCGCCGCGACCGCGCCGATCCCGAGCAGCGTGCCGACCACGCCGGCCGGGTGGCGCAGGACCGCCCCGGCCCGGTGCAGCAGGCCCGGCAGCGCGGGCGCCGCGCCGCTCCGGGGAGCCGGCCGCCGGGCCGGCGGAGCGACGACGCGGGGGCGCGGCGCCGGCCGCGGCTCGGCCGCCAGGCGCTCGGTCTCGTCTCGCCGGGCGGGGGCCTCGGGCATCGTGTCTCCTGGGATGGAGGCTCAGGCGCTGCGCAGCAGCCGGGGATCGGGGCTCAGGCGCTGCGCAGCAGCCGGGGATCGGGGCTCAGGCGCTGCGCAGCAGCGCCGGCTCGGCGACGAGCGGGGCGGTGCGGATCGCGGCCGGCTGGCCGGGATCGCGGCTGCCGCGGCAGTCGAGCGGCAGGGTGACGACCACCCGGGTGCCGCGCGACACTGTGCTCTCGATCACCATCTCGCCGTGGTGGAGCCCGACGAGGCCCCGCACCACCGACAGGCCGAGCCCGGTGCCCTCGTGCGGGCGGCCGTAGCCGCTGGCGCCGGGGCCGGCCTGGAAGAACGGGTCGCCGAGCCGCGGCAGGTCGGACTCGGCGATGCCGATCCCGTTGTCCGAGACCGCGATCTCGATCCGGTCGTAGACCCGCCGCACCGAAGCGGTCACCCGCCCGCCGCGGGGGGTGAACTTCACGGCGTTCGACAGAAGGTTGATGACCATCTGCCGGCAGGCGCGCGGGTCGGCGATCAGCTCCGGCAGGTCCGGGGCGATCTCGCAGCCGAGCTGCAGCCCGCCCTGGTGGGCGCGCAACTGCATCAGGTCGCAGCAGCCGCGCACGAGGCCCCTGAGGTCGAACGGCTCGGGCGCGACGTCGAAGTTCCCGCTCTGGATCTTCGACATGTCGAGGAGCCCGTTCACGACCTCGAGCAGGTGGTGGCCGGAATCGTGGATCAGCCCGGCATATTCGCGCCGGCGCTCCGGCGGCAGGCCGTAGGTCGCCTCGGCGCCGAGCATCTCGGAGAAGCCGATGATCGCGTTGAGCGGCGTGCGCAGCTCGTGGCTGACGGTGGCGAGGAACCGGCTCTTGATCTCGTTCGCCCGCTCGGCCTCGGCCCGGGCGAGTTCCAGCTCCTCGGCGTGGCGGTGATGGGCCGAGACGTCGCGGGTCACCGCGACGACGGCCGGCGCGCTCCCGGCGCCCGCCGCCTCGGTGACCCGGTGGGCGCGCATCTCGACCCAGATCACGCCGCCGGGCTCGCCCGGGCGCCCGGGCTCGCGCTCGACGTGGAGGCGGAACTGCACCGTCACCGGCAGGGCGCGGCTGCCGGCGTCGCTGATCGCCTTGAGGAAGGCCGGCCGGTCGGAGACGTGGACCCGCCCGAGCAGGCCGCGGCCGAGCAGCGCCTCGGGCGCCGCGCCGGCGAGCTTGAGCGCCGCCGGACTCGCCTGCGTCACGGTGCCGTTGCGGTCGTGCCAGGTGACGAGGTCGTCGATCGCCTCGAGCAGCAGCGCGTTGCGCGCCGAGGCCGCCCGCAGCCGGTCGCTCCAGCTCCCCTCCCGCCGCAGGCTCTCGATCGACAAGGCCAGCGCGTGGCAGATCGCCGTGATGGCGAAGATCGGCATCGCCACCGCGGTCGACCACGCGACCATCAGCCGGCTGCCGTCGGGCTCGATCAGCGCGATGGCGAGAGCCCCGGTCACCGCGAAGCAGGCCGCCGAGAGCGCGGCGCGGCGCGAGCCGGCCATCAGCGCCTCGATCGGGATCATCGCGAGCCAGATGCTCGCCGCCGAGGTCGGGCCGCCGGTCAGCGCGGCGAGGCAGACGATCAGCCCGGTCAGGGCGGCGGAGGAAATCCCGTGGGCGAGCGTGAGGTTGCCGGTCCGGGCGAGCACCAGGGCCGCGACCACCGGCAGGATCAGGCAGATCGCCGCCGCGGCCTCGAGACCGGAGGGCACGCCGCGCCACAAGAGGTAGGGCGGCATCATCGCCATCATCACGACGCCGGTGGCCAGCCGCGACACGAGGAAGCGCTCGTGGCGCGCCCGCTCCTGGGGGTCGCCGGCGACCGACTCGTGAACGAGGCCCGTCAGCCGGGTATCGATCAGAGACGCGAGGGCACTGTAGTTACGCACACAGCCACTCCAGCGCGGATGGACGGAGCCCCCGCGCCCTTTCGACTCCACAGACCCGGAGCCTCGCACCGTGCGCTTAAACGATCGTTATGGCTGCGCCGCCGGGGCGTCTCAGCCGGTCATCGCCCGGGCGTCGTAGCCGGCCCGGCGCAGCGCCTCGGCGACGTCGAGCGCCTCCGCGGCGGTCGTCACCGCGACGCGGCCGGACCCGAGGTCGACCCCGACCTCGGCGCCCGGATCGAGGCGGCGGATCGCCCGGGTCACCGCCGCGACGCAGCCCTGGCAGGTCATGCCCTCGACCCGCATCAGCAGTTCCATGCGGTCGTTCTCGCCCGTTGCCGCCATCCCGGCCTCCGTCGTCCCGCGGCCGTCGCGCCGCGTGCCGGGATGTCGGGCCGGCCCGGCCGCCCGGCAAGGGGCTCCTCGGACGAGGCGGGGAGGGGGCCCGCCGCGGCGGCGCCGGGCGGGAAAGCCGTGGGGAACGGCGGGCGCGCCGCTTGCTCCGCCGAGGCGGGTCGGCGACAACCGGATTTCGGCCGGGGCCGCGCGGCCCCCGGCGCTCTCGCCACAGGGTACGGAACCGCCGATGACCCCCACCAGCCGCCGGCCCGCCGGCGGGTCCTCCGCGGGACGGGTCGCCTTCAGCCTCGCCGCGCTCCTCGGGAGCGGCCTGTGCCTCGTGGTTGCGTTCCTGGCCGCCCCCGCCCTCGCGGTCGCGGCGGGTCTCGGGCTCGGCGCCGCGCTTGTCTCCGGCACCGTGGCGGTGCTGGCGCTGCGGCGGGCGCGCCGCCTCGCGGTCCAGGCCGAGACGCTGTCGGGCGAGCTCGACGCCCTGTCGCAGCGCCTGCTCGCCCTGGAGCGGCGGGCGGCGGAGGCGGCTCCCGCCGTCCCGGCGCCGGTGCCGGCGGCGGATCCCCGCCTCGTCGAGGGCCTGTCGGAGGTGACGGCCGAGATCGGCCTCCTCGGCGGCATCGTGCGCGAACTCGCGGTCGCGGTGGCGGCGCAGGACGACGAACTGACCCGCCTCAAGGCGGCGCCGCCCCCCCGCCCGGCGCCGCCGGTGCCGCCGCCGGCCGCCGTCGCCCCGCCGCCTCCGGCGATCCTGCCCCGCGACGGCGCCGTGCCGCGCCGGTTCGTGCCCGAGCCGGCGCTCCCGCCGCTCGTGCCGGGCGCCGGCCGCCGGGCCGAGGCCGAGGCCCGGCGCGACGGCGACATCCTGGACGCCCTCGACGGCGGCCTCGAGGTCCATCTGCAGCCGGTGGTCAGCCTGCCGCAGCGCAAGGTGGCGTTCTACGAGGCCCTCGCCCGCCTGCGCCTCGGCGAGGAGCGGTTCGTCCCGGCGGAGTTCATGCCGGTGCTGGAGCGCCACGGCCGCACCACCGAGCTCGACCGGCTGATGCTCGCCCGCGTCACCGCGGTGAGCCGCCACCTCGCGGTGCGCGGCAGCGACGCCGCGGTCGCCTACGCCCTGTCGCCGCACTCGCTGTTCGAGCCCGGCTTCCTGCGGGCGGTCGGCCGCCTCGTCGAGCTGCATCCGGAACTGGCGGGCCGGCTGATCCTGGCGCTGCCGCAGCGGAGCTGGCGCACCCTCGACGCCGAGCAGGCCGGCGCGCTCGCCGCCCTGCGCGAGCGGATCGGCCTCGCCCTCGACCGGGCGATCGACCTGCGGCTCGATCCCGCCGCCCTCGCCGCCCGCGGCGTCGGCCACGCCAAGGTCGGCGTCGAGCTGCTGCTGCGCGAGGCCGGCCGCGGCGCCGAGGACCTCGTCGCGGCCTTCGCCCGGTCGGGGGTGCGGCTCGTCGCCGAGGGGGTGGAGCGCGAGGCCGACGTGCCGGACCTCATCGACCTCGACCTGCCGCTCGCCCAGGGCAGCGTGTTCTCGCCGCCGCGGATCGTGCGGCCGGAGGTGCTGTCCCCGCCCGCCGCGGCCGAGCCCGAGCCGGCCCCGCCGCCGGGCGACGACCCCGCACCGGCCCGGCGCCCGTTCCGCGACTTCCTGCGGCGGGCGGTGTGATACGATTTCCGGACGATTCGTTCCGGAAATCGTATCGCCAGCCCGCGCGGCGCTTGAGCGACTTCGATTTCCGGTAGTGTATCAGTTCGAGATTCGTGTGCCCTGGAAGGCGGGCAGAAAGCGAGCGGTCTCCTCATAGGAGATGAAGATATCAAAGAGGGCGGCGTCGGCCTCGTAACGGGCTTGAAAGCTTGTCGGCGCTAGCAAGATCGTCTGGAAGTCGGAGTGGGACAAGAAGCGCGGATCGTTCAGCATATGTCGGGCGCGCGGCGCGTAAGCAGAAGCCTGTCCATCGCTAAATTTATAATTGTCCCGCTTATTCTCGATGTGAAGGGCAAATCGACGTTGCGAAGGCGCCGCTTCAAATACCATAAAAATATCCGTCTCGCGGTCTTTGTTCAATTCTGGAACATGGCACCACCAATGTCGCCACCATCTCCGGCGGGGGCGAATAGACATTTGCTCTTCGTGAAGAAGCCTGCAGCCGGACGCTTCGCCAAAAAACTTTGTTTTGCTTAGTAGCCAAAGGCGAAAATCGTCTCTGTCCTTGACCGCATCGGCAAATATTTCGCAAAGCGCGTCCTCAGACAGATTCATTGTGCGCCGTCCGCTGCTTCGCGCTTCTAGGCCGCCCAGCCGACCGGGCGCTCCTCGACCAGCCCGACGATCTCGTCCCATCGCGACAGGAAGGCGGCGACGCAGGCCGGGTCGAAATGGCTGCCGGACTGCTCCTCCAGGAAGCGGCGGGCCCGGTCGAGCGGCCAGCCCTGCTTGTAGGGCCGGGCCGAGATCAGGGCGTCGAACACGTCGGCCACCGCGGTGATGCGGCCGGCGAGCGGGATCGCCTCGCCCTTCAGCCCCTGCGGGTAGCCGGTGCCGTCCCAGCGCTCGTGGTGGGTGAGGGCGATCTCGGCGGCCATCCGCAGCAGCCGCGACGGGCTGCCGTTGAGCATCTGGTAGCCGCGCAGGGCGTGCTGCATCATCTCGGTGCGCTCGGCGTCGCTGAGCGGGCCGGGCTTGCGCAGGATGCTGTCGGCGACGCCGATCTTGCCGATGTCGTGCATCGTCGAGGCCAGCGCGATGTCGTTGGCCTCGGCCTCGCTCAGCCCGAGACCGTCCGCGATCGCGATCACGCAGGCGGCGACCCGGGTCAGGTGGTCGCCGGCCTGGTCGTCGCGGAACTCCGCCGCCAGCATCAGCCGGTGGATGATCTCGCGCTCGCGGTCGCGGCTGTCGGCAGCCGCCGCCTCGATCTGGCGGGCCATGTCGCGCCCGTGCGCGGTCGCCCGCGCCTGCGCCCGGGCCAGCGCGACGAGGTTGCGGCCGCGGATCTGGAGGTCGACTCCGTCGAGGGGCGGCACGATCACGTCGGTCGCCCCGGCCTCGAGGCCGCGCCGCCGGCTCTCCTCGGCGTCGTCGCCGGCGATCAGCATGATCGAGGTCGCGCCGAGATGCGGGCGCTGCTTGAGGTCGCGGATCAGCGCCGGCCCGTCGAGGCCGGCCTCGTCCTCGATCAGCACGAGGTCCGGGCTCTGGTCGGCGAGCGCCGCGCGGGCCTCGGCGGCGCCGCCGAGGGCGACGGTCGGGAAGGCCGGGGCGAAGATGCGCGTGAGGACAGCCGGATCCTGCCGGCGGGTGACGACCACGACCGAAGGCTCCGCTCGACTGGTCATGGCATCCTTTCGCAGCCAGGATCCGGCCCCGATCGCCCGGACATGCCGACAATTGGCCGGTCCCGATAAAGAATCCTTTAAACCCCGAACGGGTCCGGCATCGTCAAGCCTATTCGGCCCGCGGAGCCATGTTGAGGCCGCTGCGGACTACGCATGGACCTCGGTTCCTGCCCGTGGTTGCGGAAGCGAAACCGATGGCCGACCTGTGATTTCCGCCCTGTCGCGGCGCATCGGGCTCAGCGCAGGCCGCTGGAGCCGAAGCCGCCGGCGCCGCGTCCGCCCTCGGCGCCGGGCGCGAACGCCTCGACGATCCGCAGCGACGGCCGCGCCACCCGGGTGAAGACGAGCTGGGCGATGCGGTCCCCCGGCCGGACCTCCAGCGGCTCGGTCCCGGCGGGGCTGCGGTTCCACACCGACAGCATCAGCGGTCCCTCGTAGTCGGCGTCGATCACCCCGATCGTGTTGCCGAGCACGAGGCCGCGATGGCCGAGGCCCGACCGCGGGCAGACCAGGGCGCACCAGCCGGGATCGCGGATCGCCACCGCGAAGCCGGCCGGGATCAGCACCGGCACCGCCTGCGGCGCGAGGGTCAGGGGCTCGTCCAGGCAGGCATGCAGGTCGAGCCCGGCGGCCAGCGCCGAGCCCCAGCGCGGGAATCCCCAGCCGCCGAGGCGGGTGTCGAGGATCCGCAGGTCGACCGCGAGGCCGCCCTCGCCGGTCGCGGGCGCGGTCCCGGGGCGCGGGTGATCGGTCATGGTCGGTCGTCCCCCTTGCTCGTCCGGCCCCGTATGCCCCGGGCGGGCGCCCGGTGGCCAGCGCACCGGTCAGCCGCCCGCCCCGAGGCGCGAGGCGAGGGTGCGGGCGAACGAGTCGATATGCGCCTCCATCGCGGCGGCGGCCTCGTCGGGCCGGCGCGCCCGCAGGGCGGCGAGGATGCGGGCGTGCTCGTCCGCGACCTCGGCGAGGTGGCCGCCGGTGGCGAGCGACAGCGCCCAGAAGCGCACCGAGCGGCCGTGCAGGCTGCCCAGAACGTCGGCAAGGACGCCGTTGCGCGATGCCTGCGCGATGGCGGCGTGGAAGCGCCGGTCGCCGTCCAGCACCGCGTCGAGGGCCTGCGCGTCGGCCGGCGCCGCGTCCAGCAGCGCCTCCAGGGCGGCGGCCTCCTCGTCGGTGATGCGCCCGGCCGCCAGGGCGGCGCAGGCCGGTTCGACGAGGCGGCGCACCGCGATCAGGTCGGCGAACTCGTCCATCGACAGCGGCTGTACCAGCACGCCCTTGCGCGGCAGGATCCGCACCAGCCCCTCGTGCATCAGCCGGTGCAGCGCCTTGTTGACCGGCGTGCGGCCGATGCCGAACTCGGCGCACAGGCCGGCCTCGTTGAGGGCGTCGCCCGGCTTCAGCCGCAGGGCCACGATGTCGTCCTTGAGCCGACGATAGGCCCGCTCGTTCTGCGACAGCGCCTCCGGCCCGCCTTCCATTCCCTGCTCCCCGTCCGCTCCCTGCCGCGCTTATCACGGATTGTGAAATTTCACAGGCATGCTACTTGCAGAGCCAACGCCGCAGCGGCCGCACCGGCCCGGGAGACGAGCGATGGACAGGATGGAGACCCCAGTGAGTGCCGCCGACCTCGACGAGGGCTACCGCAGGGCGACCCTGCGGCTGATCCCGTTCCTGGTCTTCCTGTTCATCCTGGCGTGGATCGACCGGGTGAACGTCGGCTTCGCCAAGCTGCAGATGCTGTCCGACCTCAAGTTCAGCGAGGCGGTCTACGGCTTCGGCGCCGGCATCTTCTTCCTCGGCTACTTCCTGTTCGAGGTGCCGAGCAACCTGCTCCTGGAGAAGATCGGCGCCCGCCGGACGCTGGCGCGCATCACCATCCTGTGGGGCCTCGCCTCGATGTCGCTGGCCTGGGTGCAGTCGGAATGGGCGTTCTACGCCATCCGGTTCCTGATCGGGGTGTTCGAGGCCGGGTTCTTCCCCGGCGTGGTGCTCTACCTGACCTACTGGTTCCCGAGCGCGCGGCGCTCGAAGATCAACGGCCTGTTCATGACCTCGTTCGCCGTGGCGGGCGTGATCGGCGGGCCGCTCGCCGGCATCATCATGGGCACGATGGGCGGGCGGCTCGGGCTCGCCAACTGGCAGTGGCTGTTCATCCTCGAGGGTATCCCCTCGGTGCTCGCCGGCTTCGCGGTGCTGCGCTTCCTGCCCGACCGTCCGACCGAGGCCGGCTGGCTGTCGAAGCCCGTCGCCGCCACGATGGAGGCCCGGGTCGCAGAGGAGGGCCGGCAGGCCGGCAAGGAGGCGAGCTTTTCCGCGGCCTTGCGCGACGGCCGGGTCTGGCTGTGCGCCCTGATCTACTTCTGCATCGTCAGCGGCAACGCCACGATCGCGTTCTGGACGCCGTCGATCATCAAGGAGATCGGCGTGCGCGACCCGATCGCCATCGGCTTCCTCGCCGCGATCCCGTTCGTCGCCGGCACGATCGCGATGGTGTGGAACGGCGCCCATTCCGACCGCACCGGCGAGCGCCGGCTGCATTGCGCGGTCGCCGGCCTCGTGGCGGCGGCGGGGCTCGCCGCGACCGCGGCGCTGATCGGGCAGGCGACCCTGGCGCTCGCTTCGCTCACCGTCGCGGCGGTCGGCATCCTGGCGGCGTTCCCGGTGTTCTGGTCGCTGCCGCAGACCTTCCTCGCCGGCACCGCCGCGGCGGGCGCGATCGCGGCGATCAACTCGATCGGCAACCTCGCGGGCTTCCTGGCGCCCTACACCGTCGGGCTCTCGACGCAGTACACCGGCTCGTCGAGCAACGGCCTGTACTTCGTCGCCGGTCTCGAACTGCTGGCCGCGATCCTCACCTTCGGCTTCGCCCGCTGGCGCGAGGGCGCGGCGCGGCTGGCGCCGAAGACGGCCTGATAAGACACCCGAACCCTCCCCCCTCTGCGGGGGAGGGTGCCCCGCTGCGAGTGCGAAGCACTCGTGCGCGGGGCGGGCCGGGACGATAGTCCCGCAAGAGGGGAACGCGACGCTGATCCAGCGAGCGCCCTGCACGTCAGCCGAGCCGAATTCGGAACCGTGGTTCCCCTCTCCCGGCTCGCTCCGCTCGCCACCCTCCCCCGCAGAGGGGGGAGGGTCGGGCGCCACCCGAGGAGCCCCTCCCATGCTCACCTTCACCCGCCACACCCGCGCGCGCACCGACACCATCGCGCTCGCCCCGACCGCCCTCGTCATCGCCGGCTGGGCCGGGCGCGACGAGGCGGCGATCCGCCACCACATCGAGGAACTCGCCGCCATCGGCGTGCCGCGCCCGTCCTCGGTCCCGGTCTACTACCGGGCCGCCGCCGCCACCCTGACCCAGGCGCCGGTGCTCGAGGTGCTCGGGCCCGACAGTTCCGGCGAGGTCGAGCCGGTGATCCTGTCGCTGGCGGACGGGCTGTGGCTCGGCCTCGGCTCCGACCATACCGACCGCAAGGCCGAGACGGTCGGCATCGCGCTCTCCAAGCAGCTCTGCGGCAAGCCGGTCGGCCCCGAGCTGTGGCGCCTCGACGAGGTCGAGCCGCACTGGGATTCCCTCGTGATGCGCGCCTACGCCACCATCGACGGCGAGCGCGTGCTCTACCAGGACGGCACGCTCGCCTCCCTGCGCACCCCCGGCGATCTGATCCAGCGCCGCCCCGGCGGGCCGGACCTGCCCCCCGGCACGGTGATGTTCGGCGGCACCCTCGGGGCGATCGGCGGCATCCGCCCCTCGACCCGGTTCGAGATGGAACTGGAGGATCCGGTGCTGGGCCGAACCCTGCGCCACGCCTATGCTGTCGCGGTCATGCCGGTCGTCGCCTGAGCCCGCCGATGGGGGCCTTCCTCCTCGTCCTCGCCGCCAAGATGGTGGCGAGCGCCGCCGTCGTCGTGATCGCGTCCTACGGCGTCGAGCGGGCCGGACCGCTGGTCGGGGCGATGATCGCGACCCTGCCGCTCTCGGCCGGTCCGGCCTACGTCTTCCTCGCCCTCGACCACGAGCCGGACTTCCTGCGCGAGGCCGCGGTGGCGAGCCTGCCGGCGATCTCGGCCACCGGCCTGTTCATCCTCGCCTATGCCGGCCTCGCCCGCCGCCGCGGCCTCGCCGTCAGCCTCGGCGCCGGGCTCCTGGTCTGGGTCGCCGCGGTGCCGCTGCTGCGGGCGCTGGCCCACACTCTCGCCGAGGCCGTCGTCATGGCGGTTCTGGTGCTCGGCGCCTGCCTCGCCGCCGGCCGGGCGCTGCGCGGCAGCGGCGCGGTGCCCCGCCGGCCCGGGCGCCGGCGCGACGTGGCGATCCGGGCCGGCATCGTCATGACCCTCGTCGCCGCGGTGGTGCTCGTCGGCCGCGCCGCCGGGCCGGCGGCGGCGGGCGTGCTGGCGCTGGCGCCGGTGGTGATGGTGAGCCTCGCGGTGATCCTGCACCCGCGCATCGGCGGCCCCGCCACCGCGCGGGTGCTCGTCCTCAGCCTGCCCGGCCTCGCCGGCTTCGTCGTCGCCCTGGCGGGCCTCGCCCTGACGGTCGAGCGCCTCGGCGCGGCGGCGGCCCTGTCCCTCGCCCTCCTGATCTCCGTCGCCTGGAACGGCGCGATCCTGCTCGCCGCCCGGCATCGTTCCGCCCACCCCCTGGAGCCCTCCCGATGACCACGATCCGCGACGACCTCGAACGCCGCCTCGCCGCCATCGCGGCGGATGCCGGCCGCCCGGTCTTCACCCTGCTCTACCCCGAGGCCGCCCGGGCGGCGGCGGACGCGGCCGATGCCCGGCGCCGGGCGGGCATCGCCCTCGGGCCGCTCGACGGCGCGATCGTGTCGATCAAGGACCTGTTCGACGTCGCCGGCGAGCCGACGACGGCCGGCTCGGCGCTGCGGCGCAAGGCGGCTCCGGCCGCCGCCGACGCTCCCGTGGTCGCCCGCCTGCGCCGGGCCGGCGCGGTGATCGTCGGCAAGACCAACATGTCCGAGTTCGCGTTCTCGGGCCTCGGCCTCAACCCGCACTGGGGCACGCCCGGCAACGCCGCCGACCCGTCGCGGGTGCCGGGCGGCTCGTCCTCGGGCGCCGGCGTCTCGGCGGCGACGGGCACCAGCGACATCGCCATCGGCACCGATACCGGCGGCTCGGTGCGCATCCCGGCCTCGCTCAACGGCGTCGTCGGCTTCAAGCCGACCGCCCGGCGGGTGCCGCTCGACGGCGCCTTCCCGCTCTCGCCCTCCCTCGATTCGATCGGCCCGCTCGCCCGCACCGTCGCGGCCTGCGCCGCCGCCGACGCGGTGATGGCGGGCGAGGAGCCGGCGCCCCTGCGCACGGCCTCCCTCGCGGGCCTGCGGGTCGGGGTGCCGCGCGGGATCCTGTTCACCGAGACCGACCCGGCCGTCGCCGCGGCGTTCGAGGCGGCGCTCGCCCGGCTCTCGGCCGCCGGCGCCCGCGTCGTCGACACGTCGATCGAGGACCTGCTCGCCCGGATGACCGAGGCGACGGCCGCCGCGCCGATCGCCGCCGTCGAGGCCTACGAGATCCACGCCGACTGGCTCGATGCCGAGATGGCGGCCTTCGACCCGCGGGTCCATGCCCGCATCACCCGCGGCCGCTCCATGGAGGCCGGGACCTACATCCGGATGATGCGCGCCCGCGCCGGGCTGATCCGCGACTGCGACACCCGGCTCGCCGACCTCGACGTCCTGGCCCTGCCGGCGACCGCGACCCCGGCGCCGACCATCGCGTCGGTCGAGGCCGACGACGCCTTCAACCGCACCAACCTGCTGATGCTGCGCAACACCATGGTCGGCAACCTGTTCGACCTCTGCGGCCTGTCGCTGCCGATGCCGGACCTGAGCCTGCCGGCCGGGCTGATGCTGCTCGCCCGCCACGGCCAGGACCGGCGCCTGCTGGAGATCGGCGCCGGGGTCGAGGCGGTGCTGGGCTGAAGCCGCCCGGGGCCGGAGCGGCGCTCCGGCCCCGCCTGGGTTCAGGCGGCGATGCGGCCTTCGAGCGGAAACACCTTGGCCGGGTTCATCAGCCAGGCCGGGTCGAACACCGCCCGCACCCGCATCTGCTGGTGCAGGTCGGCCTGGTTGTACTGCACGGTCATCAGGTCGCGCTTCTCGATGCCGACGCCGTGCTCGCCGGTGAGGCAGCCGCCGACCTCGACGCAGAGCCTCAGCATGTCCTCGCCGGCGGCCTCGGCCTTCTCCATCTCGCCGGGCGTGTTGATGTCGAACAGGATCAGCGGGTGCAGGTTGCCGTCGCCGGCGTGGAAGACGTTGGCGCAGCGCAGGCCGTAGGACCGGGTGATCTCGCCGATGCGCTCCAGCACGTGGGCGAGCCGGCCGGTCGGGATCGTGCCGTCCATGCAGATGTAGTCGGAGATTCGGCCGGTCGCCCCGAAGGCCGACTTGCGGCCCTTCCAGATCGCCGCGCTCTCGGCCTCCGACTGCGACACCTTCAGGCTGGTCGGCGCGAACGGCGCGGCGATCTCGCAGATGCGGGCCAGCATCGCGTCGCATTCCTGGTCCGAGCCCTCGACCTCGATGATGAGCATCGCCTCGGCGTCGAGGGGGTAGCCGGCATGGGCGAAGGCCTCGCAGATCGTGATCGCCTCGCGGTCCATGTACTCGATCGCCACCGGGATGATGCCGGCGCCGATGATCGCCGCCGTGCAGGCGCCCGCCGCCTCGACCGAGCCGAAGCCCATCAGGGCCGGGCGCGCGCCCTCGGCGGCGCGCAGGATCCGCACGCTCGCCTCGGTGACGATGCCGAGCTGCCCCTCCGAGCCGCAGATCAGGCCGAGCAGGTCGTAGCCGGCGCTGTCGAGGTGGTCGCCGCCGATCTCCACCACCGTGCCGTCGACCATCACCAGGGTGACGCCCATCAGGTTGTTGGTGGTGACGCCGTATTTGAGGCAGTGGGCGCCGCCCGAATTCATCGCGATGTTGCCCGCGATGGTGCAGGCGAGCTGGCTCGACGGGTCGGGGGCGTAGAAGAAGCCCTCGTGCGCGACGGCCGCGCTGATGGCGAGGTTGGTGATCCCGGCCTGGACCCGGGCGGTGCGGTCGGCGAAGTCGACGGCGAGCACCCGGTTCATCTTGGCGACGCCGAGGATCACCGCGTCCTCCTGGGCGATGGCGCCGCCGGCGAGCGAGGTGCCGGCCCCGCGCGGCACCACCCGCACGCCCTGCTGGTGGCAGTAGCGCATCACCGCCGCGACCTCCTCGGTGGTCGAGGGCAGCACCACGGCGAGCGGCATCTGCCGGTAGGCGGTGAGCCCGTCGGTCTCGAAGGCGCGACGCTCGTCCTCGCTCGTCACCAGCGCCTCGGCGGCGACCAGCGGACGCAGCCCCGCGATGATCGCGTCGCGGCGGGCGAGGATGGCGGGATCCGGAACCGGGAAGGCGATGGTCATGGGCGTCTCCTCGCGGGCGGCGGAGCCTGCGCGGGCTCCGGCTGTCCCTGCGCCATATAGCCCGCCCGCGGTCCCGGCGCGATGCGGCCCGCCGTCGTGCTTGATGCCGCAGGGTCAAGCGTGTCACTTTGCGATGTCGGGCAACATCCTTCCCGGTCGCGAGGGTCCCGGGGCAGCGGGGCTTGCGGCGGAACCGCCGACCGCCGCCGTTCGAGCAGGCATGACCGGGGAGGAGGTGAGCATGGCATGATCGGCTGGCCGATCGTGACGATCACCGTCGCGAAAAACCCGACCGGATGGTCTCTGACCATCACGATCGGGCTTCGCTGGTAGTCGCCAGACAAGAGGGCTCGCGGTCTTGCCCACCGCGGGCTCTCACCCGTTGACTTTGGGTGACATCGCCGGTTTTTTCAAGCCGGAACCGCTCCTCACAGCCCGATCATTTCGGCGATCCGGTCGGCGCCGGCGGCCGCGGACTGCTCGCCCGCCGCGACGGCGCGCTCGGCCTCGGCGGTCTGCCGGCGCACCTCGGCGCTGCCGGTGAGGCGCTGGTGCAGCCGTTCGTGGACCATCGCCCACATCCACTTCACGTCCTGCTCCCGGCGCCGGGCCGCGATCTCGCCCGTCGCCGTGAGCTTGCGGCGGTGGTCCAGCACGTTGTCCCACAGGGCGTCGAGGCCCTGGTTGGCGAGGCCGGAGACCGTCACCACCGGCGGCGTCCAGGTGGCGCTCGCCGGTGTCAGGATGTGCAGGGCCGCCCGGTACTCCGCCGCGGCCGCGCCCGCCCGCCGCCGACCGTCCTCGCCGTCGGCCTTGTTGACCGCGATCATGTCGGCGAGTTCGAGGATGCCCTTCTTGATGCCCTGCAGCTCGTCGCCGGCCCCCGGCAGCATCAGCACGAGGAAGAAGTCGGTGAGGTCGGCCACCGCCGTCTCGGACTGGCCGACGCCGACGGTCTCGACCAGCACCACGTCGAAGCCGGCGGCCTCGCACAGCAGCATCGTCTCGCGGGTCTTGGCGGCGACGCCGCCCAGCGTGCCGGAGGACGGCGAGGGGCGGATGTAGGCGTTGGGATCGGCGGCGAGCCGCGCCATCCGGGTCTTGTCGCCGAGGATCGAGCCACCGGTGCGGGTCGAGCTCGGATCGACGGCCAGCACCGCCACCCGGTGCCCGCGCGCGGTCAGGTTGGCGCCGAGCGCGTCGATGGTGGTCGACTTGCCGACGCCGGGCACGCCGGTGATGCCGACCCGCACCGCGTTGCCGGTATGAGGCAGCGCCGCATCGAGCAGGGCGCGGGCGGTGGCGCGGTGGTCGGGCCGCTTCGATTCGACCAGCGTGATGGCGCGGGCGAGGGCCGCCCGGTTGCCCTGGAGGAGTTGGTCGAGGTCGGGAGCCGGCGAGCGCGTCATGGCTCCGTTGTGCCGGCTGGCCGCGGCGGCGTCGAGGCCCCGCCGAGGCGGCCTTTGGGGGAGGGGCCTCGGTTGTCCACGCCCGTCCCGTGTCGCCCCGGACACAGCCGGCCCGTCCGGCGCCCGGCACCGCGGCGGCGCCGTGACCCGGCCACGATGGTGCCGCATCTCTTGCCTCGAAAGCACGGGCGCCGGCACGGCCGGAGGAACGGGATGGGCGAGGGGTGATGACACAGCGTATCGGGCCGACGCGCCGCGGGATGGTCCGGCTCGCGGGCGCCTCCCTCGCCGCCCTGTCCCTCGGCGGCTGCTTCGGCGAGACCCTGATGACCGGCACCGTCGCGGTGCCGGAGAAGCAGTCGGCCCTCGACGTCAGCCCGCTCCTCCTCGTCGCCACCACCCGCCGGCCGGCCCAGGACCCGAACCGGCCGCCCTATTTCGGCGACCAGCGCGGCCGCGGCCTCTCCTTCGCCCCGGTGCGGCTCACGGCGCCCGACCGCTCGCTGATCGGCAAGGTGTCGTCGGTGGTCACCGGTGACTGGGCGATCGCCGGCGTGCCGCGGGTCGAGACGGGTCCGGCCGCCGCCACCGCCTTCGCCGAGGCGGCGCTGGGCCGCGACGTGCTGCTCTACGTCCACGGCTACCGCGAGTCGTTCGAATCCGCCGCCCTCAGCGCCGCCCAGCTCTCGGACGGCATCCGCTTCCACGGCGCCTCGGCGCTGTTCACCTGGCCGTCCGCCGCCTCGACCTTCGATTACGGCTACGACCGCGAGAGCGCGCTGTGGTCGCGCGACGCCCTCGAAGACCTGCTGCGGGCGGTCGCCGCCTCGACGAGCGGCGGGCGCGTCCACATCGTCGCGCACTCGATGGGCACGCTCCTGACGCTCGAGACCCTGCGCATGCTGCGGGCCGATGCCGGCGAGGGGGCGATGACGAAGATCGGCGCGGTGGTGCTCGCCGCCCCCGACATCGACATCGACCTGTTCACCAGCGGCGTCGAGCGCCTCGGCCCCGACGCCGCCAAGATCACCGTGATCTCGTCGACCAACGACCGGGCGCTCGGCCTGTCGAGCCGGATCGCCGGCGGCGTGATGCGGGCCGGCGCCGCCGACCGCGAGCGCCTGGAGGCCCTCGGCGTGCGGGTGGCCGACGCCTCCGAGTACGGCAGCGGCCTCATCAACCACGATCTGTTCCTGTCGAACCCGGAGGTGCTCCAGGTGGTCAAGCGCGCGGTGGCGCGCGAGCACGGCCGGTAGGGGCGCAGACGGGCGACCCGCTCGCGTGTGGTGAGGAGCGCGAGCCTTCTCCTCGCCGCGAGAGCGGGGCGAGGAGAACGCGCACGACGTGCCGTGGTCCGCCTGTGAGGCCCTGAGCCCCAAGGTTCGTTCACCGGCGCGGACAGATGGAACCGGTTGCGATTCGTCACCGCCGAGGACTGTCACACCGCCCCGTGCGCCTCGACGTAGAGCGCGTAGAGCGAGTGCGAACTCGCCATGTAGAGCCGGTTGTTCTTCGGCCCGCCGAAGGTGAGGTTCGGGCAGCGCTCCGGCAGGCGGATGAAGCCGATCGCCTTGCCCCTCGGGTCGAACACCATCACGCCGTCGAGATCCTCCGGCTGGCCCCTGAGACCGTAGACCCGGCGCCCGCCGACCTCCGCCGGCTCGGCCTGGAGGGCGCCGTTGCTGCCCCAGCCGCACCACAGGTTGCCGTCGCGGTCGACCTTGAACCCGTCGAGCGCGCCCTGGTCGGCGGCGTCGATGAGCTTCGTCTTGTTGGCCACCGTGCCGTCCGGGCGCAGGTCGAAGCTCCAGATGCTGCGGTTGGGGGTGCCCTTCCACTCGACGACGTAGAGCTTCGACTCGTCGGGCGAGAAGGCGAGCCCGTTCGGGTTGACGAGGTCGGTGACGACCGGCGTCAGGCCGCCGGCCGGGTCGATGCGGTAGACGAAGGTGCCGGCCTGCTCGGGCTGCGCCTTGAAGCCCTCCCAGTTGCCGTTGATCCCGAACAGCGGGTCGGTGAACCAGACCGAGCCGTCGGACTTCACCACCACGTCGTTGGGCGCGTTGAGCCGCTTGCCGGCGTGGCTGTCGGCCAGCACGGTGAGCGACCCGTCGCGCTCGGTGCGGGTCACCCGCCGGGTCACCGAATGCTCGCAGGTGACGAGCCGGCCCTGCCGGTCGCGGGTGTTGCCGTTGGCGTAGTTCGACGGGCTGCGGAACACCGAGAACCGGCCGCTCGCCTCGTCGTACCGCATGATCCGGTTGTTGGGGATGTCGCTGACCAGCAGGGTGCCGGTCTCGGGGAAGTAGGCCGGTCCCTCGGCCCAGCGCATCCCGCTGGCGAGCTGCTCCAGGGTGCTGCTGTAGATCCGGTACTTCGCGAAGCCCGGATCGAGGATCTCGACCGCCGGGTCGGGGTAGCGCTGGTTGGGCGTGAACGGGAATGCCTGGGCGCGGGCCCCGCGCGGCAGGGCGGCCAGGGCCGCGGCGGCTCCCAGCAGGCTGCGCCGTGTCGTGGTCATGCGGTGTCCTCCCGGGCTCGCCGGCGCGTCGCCGTGCGGTTTCCGGGAGCTTACGGAGCGGGGCGGTTCGCGCTCCAATCCAAAGACGGTATCCGGCGATGCAAAACCCGCATCGCCGGCCGCTCAGGTGAGGGCCGGGCGCAGGGCCGGTTCCGGGGCGCAGGCGGCTCCCGGCCGGCGGGCGAAGTCGGGGATCGCCTCCTCGAACACCCCCTCGGCCGCGCCGCGGTCGCCGGCCGCCACCGCGGCGTCGAGCCGGGCGAGCCAGCGTTCGAGTTGGCCTCGGTCGGCGAAGATCGGACGCGCCGCCATCACGCCGTCGATGCCGTCGAGGTTCACCATCGGCTCGTCGTGGGCGAACAGGATCTCGTTCAGCCGCTCGCCCGGCCGGGCGCCCGTGGTGACGACCTCGATGTCCACGCCGGGCTCGAAGCCGGCGAGCCGGATCATCCGCTCGGCCAGGTCCCGGATGCGCACCGGCTGGCCCATCTTGAGCACGTAGACGGCGGCGCGCTGGTCGCCGGCCGCCGCCTCCCGCGCCTCGCGGTCGGCGTGCGAGGCGGCGGTGAGCACGAGGTCGGAGGCCTCCCGCACCGTCATGAAGTAGCGCACCATGTCGGGATGGGTGACGGTGACGGGGCCGCCGCGGGCGATCTGCGCCTTGAACACCGGCACCACCGAGCCGACCGAGCCGAGGACGTTGCCGAACCGCACCGCGACGAGGCGCGGGGCGCCGTCCGCCCTGTGCCGGGCATCGAGGGCATTCTGGGCGTCGAGGGCTTGCGCGTACATCTCGGCGAAGCGCTTGGTGGCGCCGAGCTGCGACACCGGTTCGATCGCCTTGTCGGTCGAGATCATCACCAGCGCCCGGGCCCCGGCCGCGAGCGCCGCGTCGGCGACGTTGACCGAGCCGAACACGTTGGTCTTGATGCCCTCGGTCCAGTCGCGCTCGAGGTAGGGCACCTGCTTGAGCGCCGCGGCGTGGAAGACGTAGTCCGGCCGGAACGCCGCCAGGACCGAAAACAGCCGCTCGCGGTCGCGGATGTCGGCGATGGTCCCCGTCACCTCGGCCTCGCCCTGGGCCAGGGCCGGCTGGCTCAGCACCCCGTGCAGCGCCGGCTCGGAATTCTCCAGAACCAGCACCGACGCGGCGCCGAAGGCGACGGCGCGGGCGCAGATCTCCGAGCCGATCGAGCCGCCGCCGCCGGTGACCACCACCCGCCGGCCGCGCAGAAAATGCTCCAGCCGCGGCCGGTCGATGGCGACGGTCGGGCGCAGCAGCAGGTCCTCGATCTCCAGCGGCGCCAGTTCGGCGTCGCGCAGGCCCTCGCCGAGGCTGGCCACCCGGGCGAGCGGCAGGCCGAGGCGGCGGGCGCGGGCGATGAGGTCGTCGGGGCGGGCCTCCGGCGCGAGCGCGCTCGGCGTCGCGACGAGGCGGCGCACGGCGATGCCGCGGGCGGCGAAGTCGGCGACGATCCGCTCCAGGTCGGAGAACCCGCCGAACACCCGCACGCCGCGCAGGGTCTGGCCCTGCTCCTCCGGCCGCGGCGACAGGATGCCGAGCGGCGCGAGCTTGCGCACCGTGCCGGATTCGACCGCCCGCAGCACCACCTCGATATCGCCGCCGCGGCCGAGCAGCAGCGTCGGCGTCGCCGGGGAGCGGGCGAGGTTCTGGCGGGTGCGGCTGTACTTGAGGTAGCGGAACGCGAGGCGCGGCCCGCCGAGCAGGAAGATCTGCAGGACGAAATACAGCCCGATCGCGATCTTGCCGAAGAAGTAGATTCCGAACGCCACCGGCGACACCAGCAGGTAGTCGACGACGAGCAGCACGAGGCACAGCACCGACACCGCCCGCACGATGTCGGCGAGGTCGGGCAGCGAGGCGAAGCGCCACTTGGAGCGGTAGAGCCCGAAATGCCGGTAGACCAGGGCGGCGAGGGCCACGAAGGGCGGCAGCAGCAGCGGCAGGTGCCCGATCCGCTCGGCGAGCATCGGGCCGTCGAAGCGGATGACGAAGGTGAGGATCACCGCGAGGGCCGTCGCCACGAGGTCGTGGGCGATGATCGTCGCTGTCTTGAGGAGCTGTCTGGGCATCGGGGGACCGGCCGCGGTATCGGCCGCGGTCCCTGCGCTGTCAACGCGGCGTCAGCGGGGCGGGCCTCGCGGTTCGGCCGCGCGTCAGGAGGCGACCGCCTCGGCCTCGAAGTCCCCTTGGGGAACTGTCGGGGGTGCACTCCCCCTTTCCCGGACGACTGGAGCGACAGCGGAAGGAGATCCGGGAACCAGCATAATGAGTCGCGCAGCGTCCGTACTCAGCCACAGTTCTGACAAGCTGAGCCGCTTCGCGGCATTCCTTGCGCTGGATCCCGGGTCGCATTCCGCTGACGCTGCATGCGCGCAGGTCCGGAACGGACCCGGAAAGGGGGGATGATCCTGAGAGGATCCAAACAGGCACGGCCGAACCGGGTGGAGCGAGACTCCTCTCACACCACCGGCCAGGCCGGCAGCGCCGGCCGCAGCCGCTCGAACGCCGCCGCCAGCCGCAGCACGCCGTGATCGTCGAAGCGCCTGCCGACGATCTGGAGCCCGATCGGCAGGCCCTCGGGCGTCGTCCCGGCCGGAACCGAGACCGCCGGCTGCTCCGACATGTTGAACGGCACCGTATAGGCGATGTGCTCCATCGCCCGGGCCGGGTCGTCGGTCGGCCACGCCAGCTCCGCCTTGAAGGCGGCGATCGGCGCCACCGGGCCGATCAGGAAGTCGTGCGGGCGGATCGCCGCGAGGCCGGCGTCGCGCATCGCCGCCATCTGGCTCAGGCCGTGGAACACCGCAGGACCGCTGAGGCCGCGCCCGCCCTCGGCCCAGGCGACGATGCCGGGCAGCACCGCGGCCCGGCGCTCGGCGTCGAGGGCGTCGATGTCGAGGACGGCGCGCTGGCGCCAGAACAGGTCGAGGCCGTGCAGCATCGCCGGCGTCAGGATCGGGGCGACCGGCTCGACGATCGCGCCGGCCTCGGCCAGCAGGCCGGCGGCGGCCTCGATCACCCGGCGCACCGTCGGATCGACGGGCAGGCCGGCGCCGGGCTCGACCATCAGCCCGAGGCGCAGGCCCCTGAGGTCGAGCCCGTCGAGGCCGAGCCAGTCGATGTCCTGCACGGGGAGCGCGGTGGCGTCGCGCTCGTCCGGCCGGCTCAGCTCGCGCATCGCCAGCGCGGTGTCGGCGACGGTGCGGGTCATCGGGCCGGCGCAGCGGCCGTAATAGGGCGGGTCGATCGGCACCCGGCCGTGGCTCGGCTTGTGGCCGACGATGCCGCACCAGCCGGCCGGCAGGCGGATCGAGCCGCCGATGTCGGTGCCGAGATGGAGCGGCCCGTAGCCGGCCGCCGCGGCGGCGCCGGCCCCCGCCGAGGAGCCGCCCGGGCCGAAGGCCGGGTTCCACGGGTTGCGGGTGAGCGGATGGAAGCTCGAGAGCCCCGACGACAGCATGCCGTAATCCGGCATCGTGGTCTTGGCGAAGATCACCGCGCCGGCCTCGCGCAGGCGGGCGGCGGGCGGGGCGTCGACCGGGCTCGGGGCGACGTCGCGGCGCGCGGCGGTGCCGAGCGGCATCGGGACACCGCGGGTGGCGATGTTCTCCTTCACGGTCGCCGGCACGCCGTCGAGGGCCAGCGCCGCGCCGCGCATCCAGCGCGCCTCCGACTCCCGCGCCGCCGCCCGCGCCGCCTCGGGCGCGAAGGCGTAGAGGGCGTTCAGCCGCGGCTCCAGCACCTCCGCCCGGGCGATGACGGCGTCGATCACCTCGACCGGCGACAGGACGCGGCGGGCGTAGAGGCCGAGGAGGTCGGTGGCGGAGAGGTCGGCGGGGTTCTGGCTCATCGCGGTCCGCAACGGGTGGAGTGGTCGCCCGCGATCATTCACGACCCGTGCCGGCCGGTCACGCCGCGGTGCGGGAGGGACGACGCACCGCCATGCGTCCGGCGCATGCGCCCGACGCTCACTCCTTCGCGGGCTTGCCGGCGAGGGCGACGTAGAAGCCGAGGCCGTCCTGGGCCGGCAGGGTCTGGAGCCGCTCGACCCAGCCCCGGCGCTTGGCCTCCAGCAACTGGCGGCCGATCGGCTGGAACAGCGTCTCGCCGCCGCCGGGGAACGGCGCGGCGAGGCGCACCGCCACGGTCTTGCCCTTGGCGAAGCGGCTGCGCTCCAGCATGTCGGTCAGCGAGGCCTCGGCCTTGCTCCGGTCGGCCAGCCGCAGGTCGAGCACCGCTTCCGCATCGGTGACCCCGAGGGAGCCGCGCAGCTTGTTGGCGTAGAATTCGTCGAAGTGGGGCAAGGGCAGCTCTGGCGTCAGAGGGGGATGCCGGCATAGAGGGCCGCGACCGGGATCTCGCCGGCGAGGTCGGGGAGCGGGATGACGTCGCCCGGGCGGAGCACCCGCAGCGACCAGTCCGGCCCGTTGCCGCGCGACCAGACCTCCACCCGCGGCTCGTCCTGGTAGACGATGAGGAACGTCCGCAGGGTCTGAAGCCCCTGGTAGAACTCCGCCTTGCGGCCACGGTCGTTGTTCAGGGTCGAGGGCGACAGCACCTCGGCGACCACGATCGGGTCGCGGGCGTAGCCGTCGGGGAGGAGCGGGCCGCAACGCACCACGAGGTCGGGAAGCGGGGCGAAATCGTCCACGAAGTCGTTGCGAAGCCCGAGCCCGGGCAGGGCGCGGCAGCCAAGCTTTTCGGCCAGCGGCGCGATCTGCCGGATGAGATTGCTCACGATCTGCTGGTGGCGCTCGGTCGGCGGCGCCATCAGGACGGGCTCGCCGTCGAGAAGCTCCCAGCGCTCCTCGTCCGGGCGGGCACGGATCATGGCGAGGAAGTCGGCGACCCGCATCGGCGGGTTGCGTCGCAGCGCGAGCGCCATCGAAGCTCCTGTCTCGAAGCCCGATCCTAGCACTGGCGCAGCGGACGGGACAGCCCGTCCGCCGCCGGACGGAGGGGCGCGCCGACGAGGCCGCCGCGCCCCTCGCCGGTGTTACGAATGCACCAGCACGTTGCGGAACTGCCAGGGATCGCTCGTGTCGATGTCCTCCGGAAACAGCCCGGGACGGTCGGTGAGCGGCGTCCAGTCGGTATAGACCCCGACGACCGGCCCGAGATACGGCAACTGCACCTCGAGGCAGCGGCGGAAGTCGATCTCGTCGGCCTCGACGATGCCGGCCTGCGGGTTCTCCAGCGCCCAGACCATGCCGGCGAGCACCGCCGACGTCACCTGGAGCCCGGTGGCGTTCTGGTAGGGGGCGATCCGCCGCGTCTCCTCGATCGAGAGCTGCGAGCCGAACCAGTAGGCGTTCTTCGCGTGGCCGTAGAGCAGCACGCCGAGCTCGTCGATGCCGTCGACGATCTCGTTCTCGTCGAGGATGTGGTGGCGCTCCTGCACCTTGCCGGCATTGCCCCACATCTCGTGCAGCGACAGCACGGCGTCGTTGGCCGGATGGTAGGCGTAGTGACAGGTCGGGCGGTAGACCGCCTCGCCGTTCTCCCGGACCGTGTAGTAGTCCGAAATCGAGATCGCCTCGTTGTGGGTGACGAGGAAGCCGAACTGCGCGCCCGCGGTCGGGACCCAGGTCCGCACCCGGGTGTCGGCGCCGGGCTGGAGCAGGTAGATCGCGCAGCGCGAGCCCTTCGTCTGCTCCTCGGCGTTGGCCGGCTTCCAGGTCTCGTGGGTGCCCCAGCCGAGCTCGGCCGGCTGGTTGCCTTCCGACACGAAGCCCTCGACCGACCAGGTGTTGACGAACACGCCCATCGGCTTGGGGTGCTTGGCGCGCTGGGTGTCGCGCTCGGCGATGTGGACGCCCTTGACGCCGAGTTCGCGCATCAGCGCGGCCCAGTCCTCGCGGGTCTTGGGCTCCGGGGTGGTCGAGCCGGTGTCCCTGGCGACGTTCAGCAGCGCCTGCTTGACGAACCACGACACCATGCCGGGGTTGGCGCCGCAGCACGACACCGCGGTCGGGCCGCCCGGCGCGGCGCGGCGGGCCGCCAGGATGTTCTCGCGCAGCGCGTAGTTGGTGCGGTCGGCCTGGCCGAGGCCCTTGTCGAAGTAGAAGCCGGCCCACGGCTCGGCGACGGTGTCGATGTAGAGCGCGCCGAGCTCGCGGCACAGCTCCAGGATGTCGCGCGACGAGGTATCGACCGACAGGTTGACGCAGAAGCCCTGGCCGCCGCCCTCGGTCAGCAGGGGGGTGAGCACCTCGCGGTAGTTGTCCCTGGTCAGGGCCACCTGCTCGAAGCGCAGGCCGTGCTGCTCGGCGAGCGCCTTGTGGGAGTCGGACGGCTCGACGACCGTGAACCGGGCCTTGTCGTAGTCGAAGTGCCGTTCGATCAGCGGCAGGGTGCCACGGCCGATCGAGCCGAAGCCGATCATCACGATGGGGCCGGTGATGCGGCCGTGGACGGGCCAGTCGGTCATGAGAGCGGAACTCCTTGGATGATGAGAGGCCTGCTTAGCCGGCCAGGATGACGCCCGGGCGACGCGGTGCGCGATCGGGCGGCTGATGGACGGCGCGCCGGCCGGGGTCAACCCGTGGCGGGAAGCACGGGCGGGTTAACCGAAGGTAGCCCTTGCGCATGCCCTTATTGCATGCCCCGTGCGCGATCTCCGGCGGTTGCGTGCGCTGCAATAACCTCCATATTGCGATGCAACAAAAACAACCGGAAACGCCCGCGCGCAACTGTTCTCACAGGAGATCACCATGCTCGCGGTTCTCTCTCACACCGCCCCCGCCCCCGCCATCGAGCGCTCGGACGTCGAGCCCGGCTTCCTCACGCTGGTGAGCCGCATCGTCCACGCCGTCCATGCCGAGCGTCAGCGTCGCCGCGACGCGCACATCGCGGAGTTCGTCGCCCGGCGCGGCGGCCGCATGACCGACGACCTCGAGCGGCAGATCGGCCAGCACTTCTGCTGAGCCCGTGCACTGAGCCGACACGCTGAGCCAGCGACGCTCGGCTCACGCTCGAACCCGAACGGAAGCGGCGCGGGGACCCCGGTCCCGGCGCCTTTTTCGTGGGATCGGCTCAGGCCGCCAGACGACCGGCCTCGGCCACGGCCGCCATCCACGGGGCCGGGCGGCCCGTCGCCGCGACGAGGCCGGCGGCGCCGTCGAGGGCGCCGGGCACGAGGTCGAGCCCGAGGAAGCGCTCGCGCTCGAACGGCCCGGGCAGCCACAGGCCGCGCACCCGCTCGCCCGAGAAACCGAACCGCGCGTAGTACGGCGCGTCTCCGACCAGGATCACGGCACGGTGGCCGAGGGCGGCGGCGCGGGCCAGCGCCTCGCGCATCAGCCGGCCTCCGATCCCGACGCCGTGCAGGGACGGGTCGACGGCGATCGGGCCGAGCATCAGCGCCGGGCGGTCCGGGCCGGCCGCGACGTTCCACAGCCGCACGGTGGCGACGAGGCGGTCCTCGGCCTCCACCGCGAGCGCCAGCCCTTCGGCCGGCAGGCGGCCCTCGCGCAGGCGCTCGCAGGTCTTGGCGAAGCGGGCCTCGCCGAAGCAGAGGTCGAGCAGGTTCTCGCGCGCGGCGACGTCGGCGGCGCGCTCGTCACGGATCAGAAACACGGCCGTACCCTCCCGATACCAACAGGGGAAGAACAGCCCTCGCACCTGCCGTTGCGGGGCAGGCCGTCCGGGACCGGTGGGATGAGGGGTGGAAATGGCATCGGCGACGGCCTGAACGCGAAGCGGGGCCGCCGGGTTCCGATGCGTCACCGGATCCGCAGGCGCGGACCCGGTCGGTGTGATCCTCAGATCACGTAGGAGGCGAGCGGCGGGAAGCCGTTGAACGCCACCGCCGCGTAGGTGGTGGTGTAGGCGCCGGCGCCCTCGATCAGCACCTTGTCGCCGATCGCGAGCGAGACCGGCAGCGGGTAGGGCGTCTTCTCGTACAGCACGTCGGCGGAGTCGCAGGTCGGGCCGGCGAGCACGCAGGGGACCATGCGGTCCTCGTCGTGGTCGGTGCGGATCGCGTAGCGGATCGACTCGTCCATCGTCTCGGCGAGGCCGCCGAACTTGCCGATGTCGAGGTAGACCCAGCGGATCTCGTCGGCCTCGTCGGACTTCTTCGAGACCAGGATCACCTCGGCCTCGATCATGCCGGCGTTGCCGACCATGCCGCGGCCCGGCTCGATGATCGTCTCCGGCAGGCGGTTGCCGAAATGCTTGGTCAGCGCCCGGAAGATCGCGTCGCCGTAGGATTCCACGCCCGGCACCTGCTTGAGGTACTTGGTCGGGAAGCCGCCGCCGAGATTGACCATCGACAGGGCGATGCCGCGCAGGGCGCATTCGCGGAAGATCGTCGAGGCCGAGGCCAGCGCCCCGTCCCACGCCTCGGTGTTGCCCTGCTGCGAGCCGACGTGGAACGACACGCCGTAGGCGTGCAGCCCCAGGCGGTGGGCGTGCTCCAGCACGTCGACCGCCATCTCCGGCACGCAGCCGAACTTGCGCGACAGCGGCCACTCGGCGCCGGCGCCGTCGCACAGGATGCGGCAGAACACCTGCACCTCGTCGGCAGGGATGCCGGCGGCGTCGGCGGCGCGGACGATCTTCTCGACCTCCGCCTCGCAATCGACCGCGAACAGGCGCACGCCGAGGTCGAGGGCGCGGCCGATGCAGCGCTCCTTCTTGATGGTGTTGCCGAACGAGATCCGGTCGGCGGTGGCGCCGGCGGCGAGCGCCATTTGCACTTCGACGACCGAGGCGGTATCGAAGCAGGAGCCGAGCGAGGCGAGCAGACGCAGCACCTCCGGCGCCGGGTTCGCCTTCACGGCGTAGAACACGCGGGTGTCGGGCAGGGCGCGGGCGAAGGCGTCGTAGTTCTCGCGCACGACATCGAGGTCGAGGACCATCACCGGACCCTCGTCACGGCCGAGGTCACGACGGGCGCGCAGAAACTCGCGGATGCGATCGGTCATGATCATCCCCACCAAAGGTTCGCAGGGACCCTGCGCGGGGTCCCGATGTCGAAGATCGGACGGCGGAGCCGTCCGGCGTCAGGGGGCGATGCGCCGCGCCGCGGCCATGCTGTGGAGACACGGCGCGCGACGGCGGTGCAGAGCACCCGGAAGCTGCCTTGGATTGGAACGGGGATTCCCGAACCGCACGGCGGGCAAGGAGAAACAAGCCTCTTCGGTGCCGGCCTGTGGAGGGCCGACGAGACCAAAAAAGCCCGTTCGTCGTTGCTTTAAGCTGCGTCCCCCGTGGAGAGCGGGGTTCGCCGGTTTCGCCTCCGGCTGCCGGTTGTTGTCGGGGTCCGGTGTCGCCACCTGGATGCCGGCCGGAGGGATCCACCCTGTCCGACCATCGATCCTTTAAGACCCCTGGCGGCTGTCCGGCCTCTTGTCCGGATGCCCACCAACCGGCACGCGGCCACAGGCACGTGCGAAATTGGGCAAGGCGGTAGATACGCAGGCACTCCCCCGGCGGCAACCCCCGAATGCGGTTTTGCGCGCAAAAATCCGCGCGGTCCCCCCGGTGTCACCACGAAGCCGCACCGCGGGCAGGGCAATCGGGTTTCACCCGATTGCCTTGGGTTCCTTGCTTGGCCTCAGGCGCCGGCAGTCACACGCGACACGTCGTGTCGCCGTGACTTTGGCTTTCGCTTCGCTCTGCGTCCGACAGGACGTTCGTCCTCCCGGACCCGCAGCGCGGGGCGCTCTTCGGGCGCAGAGCGCACCGCGCCCGCCGGATCGACAATCGGGTTTTACCCGATGGCCCTGGTGCAACCCCCCTTCTCAAGCGGCGCCGGACGGGCCATTCAGCCCCTCCCGCAGCCTCGTCCCGGCGGCCTTCCGTTCAGGCCGGGCGGTGTAGATCCCGGTGCATGACCTCTGATCCCTCCCGCCGCGCCCTCCTCGCGGGGCTCCTCTCCGCCGTCTCGCTGCCGGCGCTCGCGCAGGTCGGGCCGACCCAGCCCGGCCCGAGCGCGCTGCCGGCGGCCCCGGGGGCGGTGCCGCCGGGTGGCCCGAACCCAAATCCGTTCCGGTTCGACGAGGTGGTCCGGCGTGCCCGCGACCTCGCCGGGGCGCCGTTCGACGCCGGCAGCCCGACCCTGCCGGCGCCGCTCGCCGGCCTCGACTACGACGCCTGGCGCGACATCCGCTTCCGCCCCGACAAGGCGCTGCTCGGCGACCGCGACGGGCCGTTCCGGCTCCAGCTCTTCCACCTCGGCTTCCTCTACACCCGGCCGGTGGTGGTGAACGTGGTGCGCGACGGCGTGCCGACCCCGGTCCCGTTCCAGACCTCGCTGTTCGATTACGGCCGCACCCGGATCACCGCGCCGCTGCCGGTCAATCTCGGCTTCGCGGGCTTCCGCCTGCACACCGCCCTCAACAGGCCCGGCGTGCTCGACGAGCTGATCTCGTTCCTCGGCGCGAGCTACTTCCGCTTCCTCGGCCGCGACCAGCTCTACGGGCTCTCGGCCCGCGGCCTCGCGGTCAACGTGGAAGGGGAGGGGGCCCCGGAGGAGTTCCCGGTCTTCCGCGAGTTCTGGATCGAGCTGCCGCCCAAGGACGCCGACCGGGCGGTGATCTACGGCCTGCTCGACGGCCCGTCCTGCGCCGGCGCGTTCCAGTTCCTCGTCTATCCGGGCGAGGAGACGGTGGTGGACGTGCGGATGTCGCTGCATCCCCGCCGCGAGCTGGCGGCCGTCGGCATCGCGCCGCTGACATCGATGTACTACATCGGCGAGAACGACCGTCACCATTCCGACGACTACCGGCCGGAGCTGCACGATTCCGACGGGCTGCTGATGCAGTCGGGCGGCGGCGAGTGGCTGTGGCGGCCGCTGCGCAACCCGCGCGAGCGCTGGATCTCGTCGTTCCAGGACCGCGACCCGAAGGGGTTCGGGCTGATGCAGCGCGACCGGGTGTTCGAGGACTACCAGGACCTCGAGGCGTTCTACCACCGTCGCCCCGGCTACTGGGTCGAGACGCAAGGGGCGTGGGGCGAGGGCGAGGTCCGCCTCGTCGAGCTGCCGACCGAGAACGAGACCCACGACAACGTCGTGGCCTACTGGCGTCCGCGCCAGCCCTACCCGCCGGGGGCCGCGGTCGAGCTGTCCTACAAGCTGCGGGCGATCGGCGACACCGAGGGCCTGCATCCCGGCGCCCGGGTGGTGAACACCTACGTCGCCCGCACGGTGGCGAGCGGCGGGGCCGAGAAGGCCGACCCGACGGTGCGCCGCTTCCTCGTCGACTTCTCCGGCGGCGACCTCGCCTACTGGCTCGACGACCCGAAGGCGGTCGAGATCGTGCCCTCGACCACGCAAGGCACCATCACCGCCACCTCCCTGGTGCCGAACCTGCACGTCAAGGGCTTCCGGGCGGCGATCGACGTCAAGCTCGACAAGCCGGGCCAGTCCACCGACCTGCGCGCCTTCCTGCGGGTCGGCAAGCGGACCCTGTCGGAGACCTGGACCTACCCGTGGACCGCCGCGTGAGCGCGGGCCACGGTCCCGTGACGATCCGGCCGGCGCATCCGGCCGACCTCGACGCCCTGCTCGCCCTGGAGGCGGCGGCCTTCGCGGGCGACCGGGCCGAGCGCCGGGCGATCCGCCACGCCATCGGGTCGCCGACGATGTCGGTGCTGGCCGCCCTCGACGGCGAGCGCCTCGTCGGCGCCGCGACCCTGGAGCGGCGCCGCAACAGCCGGCGTGCCCGCCTGTCGTCGATCGCCGTCGCCCCGAGCCGCGCCGGCACCGGCCTCGGCCGCGTCCTGCTGGAGGCCGCCGAGGCCGAGGCGCGGCGCCACGGCTGCACCCACCTGCGCCTCGAGGTCCGCGCCGACAACGGCGCCGGCATCCGTCTCTACGAGCGCGCCGGCTACGTCCGGTTCGAGACGGTCGAGGACTATTACGAGGACGGCATGACCGCGTGGCGCTACGAGCGGGCGCTGGGGGATTGAGCGAACGGTCCCGCCCCGCGACGATGGAGGCCGGAGCCCGCCGGCTCCCGGACCCGACAGGAGGCGGCGTTGATCGATGCCATGGACCGCAAGATCCTCGATCTTCTCCAGGAGGACGCCTCCCTGCCGGTGGCGACCATCGCCGAGCGCGTCGGGCTGAGCGCCGGACCGTGCTGGCGGCGGATCCGCAAGCTGGAGGAGAGCGGCGTGATCCTGCGCCGGGTGGTCCTCGTCGACCGGCGCAGGATGAACGTGCCGATGACGGTGTTCGTCGCCGTCAAGGTCCCCCGCCATGCCGCCGACTGGTCGGAGGCGTTCCGGCGGGTCATCGGCGGCTTTCCCGAAATTGTCGAGACATGGCGGCTCACCGGCGAGATCGACTACCTGCTCAAGATCGTCGTGCCGGACATCGAGACCTACGACGCGGTCTACCAGCGCCTGACCAGCCGCCTCGACTTCTCCGACCTCTCGGCGTCGATCGCCATGGAGGAGATGAAATACACGACCGCGATGCCGACGCTCTACCTCGAGTGAGGCTCGGCTCCGCCGCTCGGCCCGCAAAATTTTTCTCGAAGATCCCCGTTCCGTGAAATCCCGTTGCCCATCTCGGGGCGAACGGGCAGCAGATTGAGAAAACGCTTCGCTTTCTCCCGGCTAGGCTTCCGTCCGGATCGAGCCAGGAGGGCGACGTGGAACGGGTGGCGATCGGGAACTCGCGCGATCTGATGGCGGCGCTCGGCCGGTCGGCGCAGGCGGGCGGGCGGGACTACATCGCCACCGCCCGCACCGTGCTGCTCCGCCTCGTCGCGGACCCGGACCTCGTCGACGCCGCGCGGCTCGACCGCCGGCCGGGCGCCGTGGCGCGCAACCTGCTGTTCGGCGCCGGCGGCATCAGCGTCTGGGCGATGGTCTGGTCCCCGGGCGCCGCAACCCCGGTGCACGACCACCATTGCTCGTGCTGCTTCGGCATCCTCAGCGGCGCGCTGCGGGAGACGTGGTTCCGGGCGGTGAGCCCGACCCACGCGGTCACGACCGCCGAGGTGATCCGCCGGCCCGGCTTCGTCGCCTGCATGCTGCCCTCCGGGCCGAACCTCCACCGGATCGTCAACGACGGCCCGGAGGAGGCGATCTCGATCCACGTCTACGGCTACGACCACGAGGCGCACGCCTCGTCGGTCGACCGGACCTACGAGATCCTGCCGGGGTGATCCGTCACCGCCCCCGCACCAGCCGCCCGGCCGCGCCGAGCACGAGGCACAGCACGCCGAGGGCGAACTGCCCCTTGCGGATGTCGCCGCCGATCGAGGCCACCACCGCCTGCCCGATCAGGAACAGGCCGACGAGGGGCGGACCCACGGTGAGGACGAGGCGCAGGGGCGTGCGCCACGTTCTCGGAGCCCGCGGGGCCGTCCGGCCCGCCGCCATCAGCGCGGGGCGTTCGTGGCCGTCTGGCCGAACATCACCTTCTTGGCCTCCTCCGACATCGTCGGCTGCTGGTTGATCTCCGCCGCCTTGGCGTAGGCGGCCTTCGTCGCCGGGCGCTCGGCGATGGCCGAGAACCAGCGCTTCAGGTGCGGGTGGTCGTCGAGGTTCTGGCGCTGGCGCTCGTGCGGCACGATCCACGGATAGATCGCCATGTCGGCGATGCTGTAGGTCTCGCCCGCCACGAAGGCCCGGTCGGCGAGGCGCCGGTCGAGCACGCCGTAGAGCCGGTTGGTCTCCTTGACGTAGCGGTCGATGGCGTAGGGGATCTGCTCGGGCGCGTACTGCACGAAGTGGTGGTTCTGGCCGGCCATCGGGCCGAGCCCGCCCATCTGCCAGAACAGCCATTGCAGCACCTCGGCCCGGCCGTGCGGGTCGGTGGCGATGAAGCGGCCGGTCTTCTCGGCGAGGTAGAGCAGGATCGCGCCCGACTCGAACAGCGACACCGGGGCGCCGCCGCCGGCCGGGGCGCGGTCGACGATCGCCGGGATGCGGTTGTTGGGCGCGATCTTCAGGAACTCGGGCTGAAACTGCTCGCCCTTGCCGATGTTGATCGGGTGGATCGCGTAGGGCAGGCCGGCCTCTTCGAGGAACAGCGTGACCTTGTGGCCGTTCGGGGTCGTCCAGTAGTACAGGTCGATCATGGATCGCTCCGGATGCGGATGCGCCGCGGTCCGCAGGTGGCGCGGCCTCCCGCCGCGGTCAAGGCGCGCCCGGCACGGGTCTGGGGCGCGCCCGGAGACACGATCCTGAACGAACTCGCCCCCGGCCTCTTCCACCATCCCGGCTATCTCGATGCCGGGGCCCAGGCGGCGCTGGCCGCCGACCTCGCGGCGCTGCTGCGCGAGGCGCCCCCCTTCGTCCCGCGGATGCCGCGGACCGGCGCGCCGTTCTCGGTGCGGATGAGCAATGCCGGCCCCCTCGGCTGGGTCTCCGACCGCGACGGCTACCGCTACCAGCCGGCCCATCCCGAGACCGGTCGGCCGTGGCCGGCGATGCCCGCGGCGGTGCGGCGGGCCTGGGACGACCTCTCCGGGTATCCCCATCCGCCGGAGGCCTGCCTCGTCAACCTCTACGCGCCGGGCACCCGGATGGGCCTGCACCAGGACCGCGACGAGCGGGATCTCGCCGCCCCGGTGGTCTCGCTGTCGCTCGGCGCCACGGCGTTGTTCCGCTACGGCGCCACCACCCGCGGCGGGCCGACCCGCTCGGTGCGGCTGGAGAGCGGCGACGCCCTGGTGATCGGCGGCCCGTCGCGGCTGATCTTCCACGGCGTCGACCGCATCGTGCCGGCCGGCCTGTTCGCCCCGGACCTGGAGGCGGTGCCGCCGGGCGGGCGGCTGAACCTGACCCTGCGACGGGTGACGCCGCCGTGAGCGCGTCGCTTGCCGGCCCACGGGCCGGATGCTACGCGCGCCGGACGCCCCGCGCGACCCCGTACCGGCCGGATCCTTCTCGACATGCCCCACCGCCTCCACCGCGGCGACCTGCCCGACGACTACGTGCCGGGGCCGGCGATCGCGGTCGACACCGAGACCCTCGGCCTGGAGCCACACCGCGACCGGCTCTGCGTGGTGCAGATCTCCCGCGGCGACGGCGAGGCCGACCTCGTGCAGATCCCGAAGATCGGCCCCGAGCCGGTGGTGCTCAAGCGCGTGCTCGCCGACCCGGCCGTGACCAAGATCTTCCACTACGCCCGCTTCGACCTCGCGGTGCTGGTCCATCGCCTCGGCGTGATGCCCGGCCCAATCTACTGCACCAAGGTCGCCTCGCGGCTGAGCCGGACCTATACCGACCGGCACGGGCTGAAGGACCTCGTGCGCGAGCTGCTCGGGGTCGACCTGTCGAAGCAGCAGCAATCCTCCGACTGGGGCGCCGACACCCTGACCCCGGCGCAGATCGACTACGCCGCCTCCGACGTGCTGCACCTGCACGCCCTGCGCGACAGGCTCGACCGCATGCTGGCGCGCGAGGAGCGCACCGGGCTCGCCCAGGCCTGCTTCGACTTCCTGCCGACCCGCGCCCGCCTCGACCTGCTCGGCTGGGCCGAAACCGACCTGCTCGCCCATAGCTGATCCGCTCCGGACGATCCGTTCCGGCCGCCCGTCGCGGCGGATCGAGGACCGCCCCGCGGCCGGTGCGGCGGCGTCCGACCCGGTTGTGCCCCCGCCCTCCCCGACCTACCCTAGCGGCAGGTCAGGAGCCGGGGAGCCCCGATGGTCACGCGCGTCGCCACCGTCGCGTTCGAGGGAATCGAGGCGCGCGCCGTCGACGTGCAGGTGCAGATCTCGCCCGGCACCGTCGCGTTCACGGTGGTCGGGCTGCCCGACAAGGCGGTGGCGGAATCCCGCGAGCGGGTGCGCGCGGCGCTGATCGCCTCCGGCCTCGCCCTGCCGGCCAAGCGCATCACCGTCAACCTCGCGCCGGCCGACCTGCCCAAGGAGGGCTCGCATTACGACCTGCCGATCGCGCTCGGCGTGATGGCGGCGATCGGGGCGCTGCCGGCCGACGCGCTGGCCGGCTACTGCGTGCTCGGCGAACTCGCCCTCGACGGCGGCATCACGGCGGTGGCCGGGGTGCTGCCGGCCGCGATGGCGGCGCAGGGCCGCGGCCTCGGCCTGATCTGCCCGGCGGCGAGCGGCCCGGAGGCGGCCTGGGCCGGCGGCGACATGGACGTGCTGGCGCCCCGTTCCCTGATCCAGCTCGCCAACCATGTCCGGGGCGCGCAGGTGATGGCCCGGCCGGTCCCGGCGGTGGCCGCCCCGGCCGGGGACCTCGCCGACCTGCGCGAGATCAAGGGCCAGGAGGGCGCCAAGCGCGCCCTCGAGATCGCCGCCGCCGGCGGCCACAACCTGCTGATGAGCGGCCCCCCGGGGTCGGGCAAGTCGATGCTGGCGGCGCGCCTGCCCTCGATCCTGCCGCCGCTCTCCCCGCGCGAACTGCTCGAGGTCTCGATGATCCAGTCGGTCGCCGGGGCGATCAAGGACGGTGCCCTGTCGAACCGCCGCCCGTTCCGGGCACCGCACCATTCGGCCTCGATGCCGGCCCTCGTCGGCGGCGGCTCGGGCGCCCGGCCGGGCGAGGCGTCGCTCGCCCATGGCGGCGTGCTGTTCCTCGACGAGCTGCCCGAGTTCAACCCGCAGGTGCTCGATTCCCTGCGCCAGCCGCTCGAGACCGGCACCGTGATGATCGCCCGGGCCAACCACCGCGTCACCTACCCGGCCCGGTTCCAGCTCGTCGCGGCGATGAACCCGTGCCGCTGCGGCCAGGCGACCGAGCCGGGCTTCGCCTGCCGTCGCGGTCCCAACGCCCGCTGCATGGCGCAGTACCAGGCGCGGATCTCCGGCCCGCTCCTCGACCGGATCGACCTGCGCATCGAGGTGCCGGCGGTCACCGCCGCCGACCTGATCCTGCCGCCGCCCGACGAGGGCTCGGCCGAGGCGGCGGCCCGGGTCGCCGCCGCCCGCGCCCGGCAGGAGCGCCGCTACGCCGAAGCCGGAAGCCCGGGCGCCACCAACGCGACCTGTCCGCCGACCCTGATCGAGGCGGCGGCGCGGCCCGATGCCGACGGTCTCGCGCTGATCCGCGGCGCCGCCGAGGCGATGCGGCTCTCGGCCCGCGGCTTCCACCGGGTGCTGCGGGTCGCCCGCACCCTCGCCGACCTCGACGGCGAGGCGCGGGTGCGCCGGCTCCACCTCGCCGAGGCGCTGTCCTACCGCAGCCGCGGCGGCGAGCCCGGGGCGGCCCCGGCCTGAGCGGGGCCGGAGGCGCGCAACGCCGACACAAGGCGGCAAAATCCGCGTGCGGGCGGATGAGCCGGCTTGACCCGTTCAGAAGCGCGGCCGTACGCGGGATCCATGCGGAGAGGCTCGTCAAGCCGGATGGTCTGTCGTGCGGTGATCGCCGTCGCCGCATTGTATGCGCTCGCCCTGCAGGCCGTTCTCGCGGGCGCCCTGGTCACGATCCAGCCCGAGCTTGCTCACGTCATCTGCGCTCCGGATGCCGGGTCATCGCCCGATGGCTCCGACAAGGCGCCGCCGGTCCACAGCCATCTCACCTGTTGTACGGCGGCGCACAGCCCGCAAGCCCTGACACCTCCCGTCCTGGCCTGCGTGACGCTCGCCTGGCCACGGCGCGACGGGGTTCGCGTCTCGTGGCGTCCGGACATCGTCGCCCGTCCCCGTGCACCGCCCGGGGTCGTCGCCAGCGCCAGAGCACCGCCCGTCGCCTGACCGATCACCGTTCAGATCAGTCAGACGATGGATGTCAGCCATGTACGACGTTCCGCGGGTCGCGCTGTGTGCCGCCCTGCTCTCGACCCTGCTCGCCAGCACCTCCGTGTTCGCGCAGCCAGCCGGCTCGGGTACGATTCCCCTCGATGAGATCACGGTGGCGGGGGCCGCCTCGCCCGGTGCGGGTTCCGGGGACACCGCCGGATCGGTCACGGTCCCGAGCGTGGCCCGGCAGCGCGCCGCCGTGAACGCGACGGTCGGCTCGGTCGCGTTCATCGACGCCGGCGAGTTCCAGAACCGCTACGCCAACACCCTGCGCGACGTGCTCAAGGACACGCCCGGCGTGTTCGTGCAGGAGCGCTACGGCCAGGAGATGCGGCTGTCGATCCGCGGCTCGGGCATCGCGCGCGGCTTCCACCTGCGCGGCATCGAGCTGCTGCAGGACGGCATCCCGCTCAACCTCGCCGATGGCAGCGGCGACTTCTACCAGATCGACCCGCTCGCCCTGCGCTCGGTCGAAGTCTACAAGGGCGGCAACGCCCTCACGTTCGGGGCGACGACGCTCGGCGGTGCGGTCAACTTCGTCACGCCGACCGCCCATACCGCCTTCGCTCCCAACATCCTGCGCATCGATGGCGGCAGCTTCGACACCATCCGGGAGAACTTCCAGTTCTCGCGGATCTCGGGTCCCGCCGACTTCCTGATCAACGGGACCTTCACCAACTCGGACGGCTATCGCGCGCACGAGACCCAGCGCACGCAGAACCTCAACGCCAATATCGGCTACCGGCTCGTACCGGGCGTCGAAACGCGATTCTTCATCGGCTCCTACGTCACCGACCAGAAGCTGCCGGGCACCCTGACCCTCTTCAACGCGCTGAACAATCCTCGTCTGGCGAACCCGACGGCGATCGGCGGCAACCAGTCCCGGCAGGTCGAGACCCAGCGGATCGCCAACCGGACCTCGTTCCTGCTCGACGTCGGCAAGCTCGACATCGACACATGGGCGATCCACAAGTCGCTCTATCACCCGATCTTCCAGGTCATCGACCAGGACGGCTGGACCTACGGCATCGCGCCCCGCTGGGCCGGAACCTTCGATGTCGGCGGCCATCGCAACGACACGATCCTCGGTCTGCGCGCCTTCGCCGGGCAGAACGCGGCGCGGCAGTTCGTCAACGTGGCCGGGCAGCGGGGAGCCCAGACGCTCGACGCCCTCCAGAGCGCCTCGAACTACGAGGCCTATGGCGAGAACCGCTTCTGGTTCCTGCCCGACCTCGCGCTGATGACCGGCGCCAAGCTGTTCTCCTCGAACCGCACCTACAGCAACAAGGGCGGCTTTCCGGCGAACCCCACCGTGCAGTTCGGCAACGTCACCTACGAGGGGATCAACCCGAAGCTCGGCCTGCTGTGGCAGCCGCTCCCGGACATCCAGGTGTTCGGCGACGTCACCCGCTCGCGGGACGTGCCGGACTTCAGCGATCTCGCGCAGTCGAACCTGCTGCGGACCACCTTCGTGCCGCTGGAAGCCCAGCGCGCCTGGACCTACGAGGCAGGCACCCGGGGGCGCATCGACCGGTTGTCGTGGGACGTCACCGTCTACCGCTCGGAGGTGCGCGACGAGCTGATCAACTTCTCGATCAATCCCGGCCTCAACATCCCGGCCGCGACCTTCAACGCCCCGCACACCCTCCATCAGGGCATCGAGGCGGCCGTCTCCCTCGAGGTGGCGCGGGATCTGACCGGTGTCGGCGACACGCTCGGACTGACGCAGATCTGGACCCACAACGACTTCCGCTTCGTGTGCGATCCGGTGTTCGGCAACAACCGGATCGCCGGCATTCCGGACGACGTGCTGCGCACGGTGCTGACCTACGCCCATCCGAGCGGATTCTACGTCTCGCCCTCGGTGGATTGGGTCCCGCGTGGCGCCTTCGCCGACCATGCCAGCACGCTGCGGGTGCCGGGCTACGCGCTGCTCAACGTCCAGACCGGCATCGATTTCAGGAACGGTGTCTCGCTCTTCGTCGATGCCCGCAACCTGACCGACGAGCGCTACGTCTCCGACGTTTCGGTGGTGACCAACGCCGCGACGGCCGGCGGGCCGGCCGCCCTCGCGGCGTTCTACCCGGGCAACGGCCGCAGCGTCTTTGCCGGAGTGCGCGCCTCGTTCTAAATAGAAACTGGCTCCAAGTATCTGATTTCAAATTGGATATTTGGAGCGCGGGATCCCCTCTCCCGAGTGGGAGAGGGGTAGGGGTGAGGGTGGCTCGGGTTCCGAGATGAACTCCCAGCGTCGAGCTGCGCAGCTCAGCCGCTCAGGGTCATTGCGGCAACCGAGCCACCCTCACCCCCGACCCCTCCCCCACTCGGGAGAGGGGAGGCGTGCCAAAGCGAAAGCCGCCTTCGACCGGGGCAACGGATACAGACGACCACCGCCCGGTTTCATCCGCAAGGGACGGCAAAGCCGGTGAGCAACTGATACGAAATCCGGAAGATTGCTTCCGGGTTTCGTATCACCAGCCCGCGCGGCGTTTGAGCGAAGCCGATTTCCGCATCGCGAAGCGATCAATCGGAAATCGTATGAATCATCAAGAATAGCCGAGGAGGACACCATGGCCCCGTTGCTCGCCGTGGTCGGAGGGGGAGAGCTTCCGACCCACGCCGTTCTCGCCGTCGAGGCCCTGCGCAAGGCGGCGAGCCGGCGCAACCAGCCGATCGCCCTCGAACTGCGCGGCCCCGGCGCCGGCACGGCGCTCCCCGAGGACGCGATCCGCGGCGCGCGGGCGGTGCTGCTGGTCGGCTCCGGCGACCTCGGCGAGGGCCGGTTCGAGGCCCTGCACCGGGCGCGGGCGGCGCTCGCCGACGTGCTCGCCGATGCCGGCGCGGTGCTCGACCGGGCGCTCGGCGGGGCGCCCCCGGCGGCCGCGGCGACCCCGAAGAGAATCGTCGCGATCACCTCGTGCCCGACCGGCATCGCCCACACCTTCATGGCGGCGGAGGGCATCCAGGCCGCCGCCGCCGCGCTCGGCCACGCGGTCCGAGTCGAGACGCAAGGCTCGGTCGGCGCCCGCGACGCCCTCACGCCCGACGAGATCGCGGCGGCCGACCTCGTGCTGATCGCCGCCGATACCAGGGTCGACCGCAGCCGGTTCGCCGGCAAGCGGCTCTACGCCACCACCACCAAGGCGGCGATCCGCGACGGCAAGGGGCTGATCGCCACCGCCCTCGCCGAGGCGCAGGTGCAGGCGGCGGCCGGCGCATCCGACGAGCCGGCCCGCCCGGCCGCCGCCGAGGGCAAGGCCGGCGCCTACAAGCACCTGATGACCGGCGTGTCGTTCATGCTGCCCTTCGTGGTGGCGGGGGGCCTGCTCATCGCCCTCGCCTTCGCGGTCGGCGGCATCGACGCGATGGCGCCCGGACAGGCCGGCAGCCTCGGCTACGCGCTCGGCGAGATCGGCGCCAAGGGCGCCTTCGCGCTCATCGTCCCGGCGCTCGCCGGCTACATCGCCTATTCGATCGCCGACCGGCCCGGCATCGCGCCGGGCATGATCGGCGGGATGCTGGCCGCCAATCTCGGGGCCGGGTTCCTCGGCGGCATCGCGGCGGGCTTCATCGCCGGATACACCGCGGCCTTCCTCAGCCGGTCGATCCGCCTGCCGAAGAACCTGGAGGGCCTGAAGCCGGTCCTGATCCTGCCCCTGCTCGCCACCCTCGCGACCGGCCTGATGATGGTCTACGTCGTCGGCGTGCCGGTGGCGGCGCTGCTCTCGGCCCTCACCGGCTGGCTCAAGGGCATGCAGGGCACGAGCGCGCTGGTGCTCGGGCTGGTGCTCGGCGGCATGATGGCGATCGACATGGGCGGGCCGATCAACAAGGCCGCCTACGCCTCCGCCGCCGCCCTGATCGCGTCCGGCGTCACCGCCCCGATGGCGGCGGTGATGATCGGCGGCATGACCCCGCCGCTCGGCATCGCGCTGGCCACCCGGTTGTTTCCGGCCCGCTTCACCGCGCCGGAGCGCGAGGCGGGCGCGGCCGCCGCGGTGCTCGGCGCCGCCTTCATCACCGAGGGGGCGATCCCCTTCGCGGCCGCCGACCCGCTGCGGGTGATCCCCGCGATGGTGGCGGGGTCGAGCCTCGCCGGCGCCGTGGCGCTCGGGCTCGGGGTCGAGCTGAAGGTGCCCCATGGCGGCCTGTTCGTGCTGCCGATCCCCAACGCGGTCACCAACCTGCCGGGCGCCGTGCTGGCCCTGGCGGTCGGCACCGTCGTCACCGCGCTCGCGGTCGGCCTGCTGAAGCGCCGCGCCGCCTGACCGGCCGCCGCGCTCCGGACCGGCGCTGACGCTGTGGAAGCCGGCTCATCATCCCGGCCGGCGGAGGCTGCTCCGCCCCCGGGCGACGATTAACGCCATCGTCACGTCTGACATGCGAAGAAATCCCCAGGGCGACGGCGTACGAGTATTTGGGGCATGACAGCACAGGCATCCATCACCACGAACGATCGCAGCGCCGGTACGTCGGACCCGTCTTCCGGGGCCGGGTCGCCGAACCTCGCACGATCCGGCTGACCCGAGCGCGGCGCCGCCCTCCCCCGAGAAGGCCACCCCGATGGACGTGCTGCTCGTCGACGACAGTTCCACCATGCTGCTGCGGTTCCGCCGGCTGCTGGAGGCCGAGACCGGGGTCACGGTCGCGGCCTTCCGCGACCCCGCGGCGGCGCTGCTGGAAGCCCGCACCCGGGCCTTCGACCTGATGCTGGTCGATTACGAGATGCCCGGGATGGACGGCGTTACGTTCATCCGCCACAGCCGGGCGATCCCGCACTACGCCCGCGTTCCGGTCGTGATGATCACGAGCAGCGTCGGCGATGCGGTCCGCCTCGAGGCGCTGGAGGCCGGGGCGACCGACTTCCTCGACAAGCGCACCGACGGCGTCGAGCTGAGCGTGCGGCTGCGCAACGTCGTGCGCCTCGCCGCCGCCGTGCGGCACCTCGACGATCAGGCGGTCTGGCTCGCCGGCGAGGTCGAGACGGCGGTGCGCACCCTGCGCGAGCGCGAGGAGGAGATCATCTTCCGGCTCTCCCTCGCCGTCGAGTACCGCGACAACGACACCGGCGACCACACCTGGCGGGTCGCTCGCTACAGCCAGATCATGGCCGAGGGCCTGGACCTGCCGCCGGACCTGTGCCGGCGCCTCTACCTCGCGGCGCCGCTGCACGACGTCGGCAAGGTCGCGATCCCGGACGGCATCCTGCTCAAGAAGGACCGCCTCACCCGGGCCGAGTTCGACACCATCCGCAGCCATGCGCAGATCGGCGGGCGGATCCTCGGCGGCAGCTCGTGCGAGCTGATCCGCCTCGCGGCCGAGATCGCCGAGACCCACCACGAGAAGTGGGACGGCAGCGGCTATCCCGACGGCCGGGCCGGGGAGGCGATCCCGCTCGCCGCCCGGATCGTGGCAGTGGCCGACGTGTTCGACGCCCTCACCACCGCCCGCCCCTACAAGGAGGCGATGCCGTTCGAGGAGGCCCTCGACTGCCTGCGCCAGGAGAGCGGACGGCACTTCGATCCCGCCTGCGTCGAGGCCTTCGCCCGGCGCTGGCCGGAGGTGCTCGCGGTCGGCCGGGCCGCGAACGGCGCCCGTCCGCGTGCCTTCGGCGGCGCGACCGAGCCGTGGAAGCGCAGCCCGCAATTGCTGCGGGAGATCGATCCGTCCCGGGCCGCCGTGCCCGAGGCCGCGGAATAGCCCGTCCTTCGCCGGGCGCGGTGCCGCGGCCGGTGTTGCAACACTGTTACAATCCCAGCCGAACGCGAGCCTCCGGCACGGACGCGCTTGCCGACGAGGACCGCATCGCGCATTCGTAATGTTATATCATCATTACGGTCGTCCCATGCCGCTCCGCCCGCACCGCGTCCTCCTGACCGGCACCGTACTCGCGCTCCTGTACCCGCCTCCGGCCGTCCGGGCGGAGGACGTGCGCCTCGACGAGATCGTCGTGTCCTCGCCGAGCCCGATCGTGGCGGCGCCCACCGGCGGGCGGGCCGCGAACCCGTTCCCGGCCGGAGTGCTGCCGGTCGTCACCAACACGTTCTCGCCGGTCACGGTAGTGACCGGGGCCGACATCGCCAGCGCGCAGCCGCGGACGCTGGGCGACGCGCTGTTCGACCGGCCGGGCCTGTCGGCGACGACCTACGCGCCGGGCGCGGCGTCGCGGCCGATCATCCGCGGCCTCGACACCACCCGGGTGCGGATCCAGGAGAACGGCATCGGCTCGCAGGACGTGTCGGACCTCGGCGAGGACCACGCCGTGCCGATCAACCCCCTCGTCAACAGGCGCATCGAGGTGATCCGCGGGCCGGCGGCGCTCCGCTACGGCTCCCAGGCGATCGGCGGCGTCGTCTCGGCCGAGAACGACCGCATCCCGACCTTCGTTCCGCCGAACGGCCTCGCCGCGCAGGTGCTCGGCGGGTACTCGTCGGTCGACAACGGCCGCAACGGCGCCGCGAGCCTGGAGGCCGGCGGCGAGAACGTCGTGCTGCACCTCGACGGTTTCCGCACCGCCGCCGACAGCTACGCCACGCCGCTCGGCGTCCAGCGCAACTCCGCCAACGAATCCCAGGGCGGCACGGTCGGGATGTCCTACGTGTTCGACCGGGGCTTCGTCGGGTTGTCGTTCAGCCACTACGACGCGCTCTATCAGATCCCCGGCGGCGGGGCCGCCGAGAGCCGCACCCGCCTCGACCCGACCCAGGACAAGCTCCAGGCCAAGGGCGAATACCGGCCCCTCGACGGCCCGTTCGCGGCGATCCGGTTCTGGCTCGGCGGGTCGACCTACCGGCACAACGAGATCGGCATCGGCGAGGACGGGATCGACGGCATCCAGGCGACGTTCAAGAACCGGCAGGCGGAGGGGCGGCTCGAACTCCAGCACGTCCCGGTCGCCCTGCCCTTCGGGGTCCTGACCGGGGCGCTGGGCGTCCAGAGCGACCGGCGGGTGATCGGCACCCAGGGCGAGGGCTTCCTGCCGCCGACCGATTCGCGCAGCACCGCCGGCTACGTGTTCGAGGAACTGGCGCTGCCGACCGGCACCCGGTTCCAGGCGGCCGGCCGGATCGAGGGCGCCCGCGCGACCGGGCTGGCGACGCAGTTCCCGGCCGACTACCTGCCGGTCGACGGCGCCGACCCGGTGGAGGCCGGCCGGCGCCGGCACTTCGCGCCGAGGAGCGCGAGCTTCGGCATCCTGCAGGACCTGCCGAACGACGTCGTGGCGAGCCTCACCGGCCAGTACGTCGAGCGGGCGCCCTCGGCCTTCGAGCTGTATTCCCGCGGGCCGCACGACGCGACCGGGACCTTCGAGATCGGCGACGCCAACCTCAAGCGCGAGCGCGCCCGCACGATCGAGGCGAGCCTGCGCCGGGCGGTCGGCCCGTTCCGGTTCGACGCCACCGGCTACGTCACCCGTTACACCGGCTTCATCTACAAGCGCCTGACCGGCAACCGCTGCGACGACGACTTCGCGAGCTGCGGCACCGGCGACGAGCTCGACCAGATCGTCTACTCGCAGCAGAACGCCACCTTCACCGGCGCCGAGATCGCCGCCCAGCTCGACGTGGTGCCGGTCGGCGACGGCTTCGCGGGGGTCGAGGGCCAGTTCGACACCGTGCGGGCGACCTTCGACGACGGCACCAACGTGCCGCGCATCCCGCCCTACCGGGTCGGCGGCGGCGTGTTCGTGCGCGCCGACGGCTGGTACGCCCGGCTGAACCTGCTGCACGCCTTCGCCCATACCGAGACGGCGCCGTTCGAGACCGTGACGCCCGGCTACAACAACCTGCGGGCCGAGGTGAGCTACACCCGGCCCCTCGATCCGGCGGTCTACGGCGCCAGCGAGGTGACGCTCGGCCTCCAGGGCAGCAACCTGCTCGACGACGTGATCCGCAACTCGGCCTCGTTCAAGAAGGACGAGATCGTGCTGCCGGGCCGCAACGTGCGGCTGTTCCTGACCGCGCGGTTCTGAGCCGCTCAGGCGGCGGCCGGGCGGCGCGGGCGTCCACCGTCCTGGGCCAGCCGGGTCTGGCGCCGGTCGATCATCGTCGTCAGGACGCAGCCGAAGGTCCCGGCATCCGGTGCCGGCCGCTCGCGGGCGGCGTGCAGCACGGCCTCCAGGGCCACGATGCGGGCGCCCGGCCGATCGAAGGCGGCCTCCAGCTCGTCGAGCGCCGCGTTGACGAGGGCGACGGCGGGCGCATCGCGGCGGATCGACGCCTGATCGAAGCGTTGCAGGCAGCGGGCGACGGGCGTCATGGCTGGCCTCGGGATCGTGTCGTCGGGTGAGGCATAGACCGCCGGCCCCCACGCAACAACCCGGGTTAAAGTCGGGGCGTTCCCGCGCCCGGCGCATCGGCGGGCCCGACCCGCGTCGCGGAGAGCATCGGTCCGCAAGGTGGGAACCGGCTATCGGGACGAAGCCGATGCGGCACAGGAACCGAGAGGATCGCCCTGGATCCGGGATCCGGGACGATTCTCTAGAACTCCGCGCCGAAGCGGATCCGCACGGCGTGGCGCGGGAACTGGGTCAGGTTGAACGCCTGACGGGCGTAGCTCGGGTCGCGGTCGTGCCCGTAGACCTGGGTCGTCGCCGCGACCGTGAGGAAGAACTTTTTCTCGACCTGCATGTGCAGCACCGGGCCGAGGAAGACCGCGTCGCCGTCGAAGCGGTTGAGCGCCGCGCCGTCATAGGCCCGGGCGTAGCGGACCTCCGGCCCGAGGAAGACGTGCTCGCTCACGCGACCCATCAGGCTGCCCGAGACCGCCAGGGTCGAGCTGCGCTCGACCTCGCCGGAGCCCTTCCGGGCGGCGACCTGGGGATCGTAGATCAGGTTGACGGCGGCCCACAATTTATCCGGGATCAGGCGCGCATCGGCGATGAGCCGGGTGTCGGCGCTGAACACGTCGCCGCCGATGCCCTCGATCGGATCGATCCGGGCCCATTGCGGCTCCGACTGGATCGCGAGGCCGAAGGGGCTGTCGTCGGTGCGCTTGTGGAACTGGTACTTCAGCTCCAGCGAACCGCCGTTGAAGCCGCCGGACGCGGTGTCGGGCAGGTCGGCGATGTTGCGCTGGCGGCGGGTGTCGAGCCAGATGCCCGGCTCGATGCTGAACTGGTCGGTGAGATCGTATTGGTAGCTCAGCTCCGGCTGCGCCGCGGCGTAGCCCGAGGGTCCGGGCCCGGCCCGGCGCTTGCTGAGCCGGACGATCGTGTCGAGGATCACCTCCTGCTCGCCCTTCCGGCCGACATCGGTGCCCTCGGTGAAGCCGAACAGGTTCTCGCTGTCGACCTTGTCCTCCCCGTCGTCGTCCGGCTTGCCGGCGTCCGGCTTGGCAGCGTCCGACTTGCCGGGCTCCGTCTTGCCGGCGGACGTCCTGGCGGCGTCCTTCCTGCCGCCCTGCGCCGAGGCGGGCAGGGCCAGGGCGGCGAGCATCACGGCGATGCCCGCCACTCGTCCCGGCGATCGGCGGTCCTGGCGCTTCAGGGTCATCACGCACACTCTCGCCTCGGATGGGACAGGCCTGCCCGAGGAACAATCGTTTCACCATCAAGCGCGGGATCCCCTCTCCCGAGTGGGAGAGGGGTAGGGGTGAGGGTGGCTCGGCGATAAAATAAAACGCCAACTGTCGAGCTGCGCAGCTCAACCCTTGGTGCTCTATTCTGAACCCGAGCCACCCTCACCCCCGGCCCCTCTCCCACTCGGGAGAGGGGAGACGCGCCCTATTCTCGACCAGATCGGCCCTGCGGCCATGGGCGGCCCGTTGCCGAATGTTCCCTGATAGGTTCGCGTCGTCGCGAAGGACAATCCTAATCCCGGCCCGATGGGCGACGACCCGCGTTTTCGGCGGAGTGAGCCCGCGCGACCACAACCTGACCGCGCGGCGCCCGGCGCATCACCCCTGCGGCCGCGGCCGGGCCTTGCGGCGCAGGGTGATCTCCTGCTCGCGGCGCTTGGGGAGTTCGCGATGGGCCTGGTCGCGGCCCGGGAGATAGGGCTTGGGCCAGTGCTGGTTGCGGGCGTCGTACCAGCCGGCGGCCTCGCGGGTGAAGGCGGGGTTCCACAGGTGCGGCCGGCCGAGCGCCACGAGGTCGGCCCGGCGGGTGTGCAGGATCGTGTTGACCTGCGCCGCCTCGGTGATGGCGCCGACCGCCATCGTGGCCAGCCGCGGCACGTTCCGGATCACCTCGGCGAACTGGACCTGGAACATCCGGCCGTAGACCGGCTGCTGGTCGGCCACCGTCTGCCCGGCCGAGACGTCGATGAGGTCGCAGCCGGCCTGCGAGAACCCCTCGGCGATCGCCACGGTGTCGGCCTCGCCGATGCCGCCCTCGCTCCAGTCGGTCGCCGAGATCCGCACCGACATCGGCCGCTCCGCCGGCCAGACCTCGCGCATGGCGGAGAAGACCTCGAGCGGGTAGCGCAGGCGGTTCTCGATCGACCCGCCGTACGCGTCGTCGCGCCGGTTGGTCAGCGGCGACAGGAACGAGGCGAACAGATAGCCGTGGGCGCAGTGCAGTTCCAGCATGTCGAACCCGGCCCGCGCGGCGCGCCGCGCCGCCCCCACGAACTCGTCGCGGATGCGGTCCATGCCGGCGCGGTCGAGGGCGGCCGGCACCTGGCTGACGCCGTCGAGATAGGGGATGGCCGAGGCCGAGACGAGCGGCCAGTTGCCCTCCGGCAGCGGGTGGTCCATCCGCTCCCAGCCGAGCTGGGTCGAGCCCTTGCGGCCGGCATGGCCGAGCTGCATGGCGATCCGGCTTCCGCTGTGGGCGTGGACGAAATCGACGATGCGGGTCCAGGCCGCCTCCTGCGCGTCGCTCCACAGCCCGGTGCAGGCGGGGGTGATGCGGGCGTCCGGCGACGGGCAGGTCATCTCGGTGAAGACGAGGCCGGCGCCGCCGAGCGCGTGCGAGGTGTAGTGCACGAAGTGCCAGTCGGTCGGCACGCCGTCCGGCCCGGCGGAATACTGCGCCATCGGCGCCATCGCGACGCGGTTCTGCACTTCCATGCCGCGCAGACGGAACGGCGTGAACATCGGGGTCGGGCGGGTGCGGCTGTGATCCTGCCCGGTCTCGCGCTTCACCCGGGCGTAGAAGGCGTCGTCGACCCTGGCCACGAAGGCGGGGTCGCGCACCGCGAGGTTGTCGTAGGTGATCGCCTTGGCGCGGCACATCACCACCATGGCGAACTGCTCCGGCTCCATGTCCCAGGACCGTCCCATGTGCTCGAACCACGCCAGCGACACGTCGGCATTGTGCTGGGTGATCTCGCACGGGCCGCGCCGGGCCTTGTCGTAGGCCGCGAAGGCCGCCGCTACGTCCGTCTCGCCGTGGGCCACGACCGCGTCGGACAGGGCGATGGCGCATTCCATCGCGAGCTTGGTGCCCGAGCCGATCGAGAAATGCGCCGACGCCTTGGCGTCGCCGAGCAGCACGACGTTGCCGTGCGACCAGTGCCGGCAGGCGATGCGCGGGAAGCGGCGCCAGTGCGAGCGGTTGAGCAGCAGCGGGTGGCCCTGCAGCTCCTCGGCGTAGAGCGCCTCCAGCACCCGCCGCGAGCCCTCCTCGTCGGTCTCCGTGAAGCCGTGGCCGCGCCAGCAGGCCTCGTCCATCTCGAAGATCCAGGTCGAGCGGCCGGGCTCGTACTGGTAGGTATGGGCGCAGATCACCCCGTGCGGGGTCTCGCGGAAGAAGTAGTTGAACTCGTCCATCGGGCGGGTCGAGCCCATCCAGCAGAAGCGGTTCGACGCCATCCGGATCTCGGGCCCGAACGCCTCCGAAAAATGCTCGCGGATGCGCGAATTGACTCCGTCGGCCGCCACCACGATGTCGGAATCGGGAAACCGCGCCGCGATCTCGCCCGGCGGCACCGTCTCGCCGAAATGCAGGTCCACGCCCTCCTCGCGGCAGCGCTCCTGCAGGATGGCGAGCAGCCGCACCCGCGACATCCCGGCGAAGCCGTTGCCGCCACAGCGCATCTCGACGCCGTGCTTGTGGATCGCGACGTCGTCCCAATAGGCGAACTCGCCCCGGATCCGCTCGAAGGACGGCCGGTCGCGCGACAGGAACTCGTGCAGGGTCTCGTCGGAGAACACCACGCCGAAGCCGAACGTGTCGCCCTCGCGGTTCTGCTCGACGACCTCGACGGTCCAGTCCGGCCGCCGCTTCCTGGTCAGGAGCGCGAAGTAGAGCCCGCCGGGGCCGCCGCCGATCACCGTGATGCGCATGGGCTGTCTCCCGCGGCGGTGCTCCGGCCGCGACGATAGTTTAGGCTTGAAATGATTTCCCGCAAGACGGCGCGAAGGGCCTCGACCGGAGGCGAGCCACGCGACCTTGCGCACCGGTCCGTCCGCCCTGCGGCACAGGCTATCGCATCGCTAATCGTCGCCAAAGGCGAGATTTTCATCCCGCACTGCACAAGACTTCGGCACGGCAAAAACATCCGCGGGGGCTGTTGCCAAGAGATATTTCATACGTAAACTAATTCCCGACGCCACGGCCGGGCGCCGTGGGATCGGGCCTCGATTCATCTTGCGCCGCGCCCGCCGACATCGGATCACCGGCCGCCTCACGGGAGATCGCACCTCTATGACGTCGCTGCGCAACACCGCCTTCGGGCTCCTCGCCGCAACCCTGCTGGCGACCCCCGCCCTGGCGCAGCAGCCCGCCGGCGACGGCAAGCTGCGGATCGGCGTCATCCTGACGCTGAGCGGCTCGGCGGCGGTGCTGGGCGAGCAGGCCCGCGACGGATTCCTGCTCGCCGCCGACGCCATGGGGCGCAAGCTCGGCGGCCTCGACACCGAGATCATCGTCGTCGACGACGAGCAGAAGCCGGACGTCGCGACCAACAAGGTCCGGGAACTGGTCCGCCGCGACAAGGTCGACTTCGTGGTCGGGCCGATCTTCTCCAACATCCTGCGCGCCATCGCGCGGCCGGCGACCGATTCCGGCACCTTCCTCATCAGCCCGAACGCCGGCACCTCGAACTACGCCGGAGCCGAGTGCAACCCGAACCTGTTCGTCAGCTCCTACCAGAACGATCAGGTCCACGAGGTGCTCGGCAAGGTCGCGCAGGACAAGGGCTACAAGCGGGTCGTGCTGCTGGCCCCGAACTACCAGGCCGGCAAGGATTCGCTCGCCGGGTTCAAGCACTCCTACAAGGGCGAGGTCGTCAACGAGATCTACACCCCGCTCGGCCAGCTCGACTTCTCGGCCGAACTGGCGCAGATCGCCGCCGCCTCGCCCGACGCGGTGTTCGCCTTCATGCCCGGCGGGATGGGCGTCAACCTTGTGCGCCAGTACCGGCAGGCCGGGCTGAGCACCACCCCGTTCCTCTCCGCCTTCACGGTCGACGAATCGACCCTGCCGGCCCAGAAGGACGCCGCGGTCGGCTATTTCGGCGGCGCCAACTGGGCGCCGAACCTCGACAACCCGCAATCAAAGGCGTTCGTGGCGGCCTACGAGAAGCGCTTCAACAGCGTGCCGGGCACCTACGCCATGCAGGCCTACGACGCCGCGCTGATGATCGACTCGGCGGTGCGCGCCGCCAAGGGCAACCTCGCGAACAAGGACGCGATCCGCGCCGGCCTGCGCGCCGCCGACTTCACCTCCCTGCGCGGGAGCTTCAAGATCGGCCCCAACCACTACCCGATCCAGGACTTCTACCTCGTCAAGGCCGCCAAGCGCCCGGACGGCAAGTACGAGACCCAGGTCGTCGAGAAGGTATTTGCGAACTACCAGGACAACTACGCCAAGGATTGCAAGATGCCGTGAGGCGTGGGCCGGCTGACCCATACTTTACAGGGCATGACGCGGGATCCCCTCTCCCGGGTGGGAGAGGGGTAGGGGTGAGGGTGGCTCGGGTTCAGGATTGAACTCACAACGTCGCGCTGTGCCGCTCGACAGTTCAGGGTCATTACGGAGGCCGAGCCACCCTCACCCCCGGCCCCTCTCCCACTCGGGAGAGGGGAGGTTCTGCGCCCTCTCACGACGTCGAAGCGAGCCCCCAAGGTCGCGATGCTCAACCTCTTCCTCCTCCAGGCGCTGAACGGCCTCCAGCTCGGCATCCTGCTGTTCCTGGTGGCGGCCGGCCTGACGCTGATCTTCGGGGTGATGGACCTCATCAACCTCGCCCACGGCGCGCTCTACATGGTCGGCGCCTACCTCGCCGCGACCTTCACGGCGCTGACCGACAGCTTCCTCCTCGGCCTCGCCCTCGCGCTGCCGGCCACCCTGGCGGTCGGGCTGGTGCTCGAACTCCTGGTCTTCCGCCACCTCTACGGCCGCGACCACCTCGAACAGGTGCTGGCGACCTTCGGGCTGATCCTGATCCTCAACGAGGGCGTGCGCATCGTCTGGGGTTCGGCGCCGATGAGCGTGCCGGTGCCGGACTTCCTGTCGGGCTCGATCCCGGTCGTCGGCACGCTGATGTATCCGGCCTACCGCCTCGCGATCATCGCGGCCGGGCTCGTCACCGCGCTCGGCCTGCACCTCCTCGTCAACCACACCCGCCTCGGCATGCTGCTGCGGGCCGGGGCCAGCAACGGCCCGATGGTCTCGGCGCTCGGCGTCGACATCCGCCGGCTGTTCCTCGCCGTGTTCGGCCTCGGCGCGATGCTGGCGGGGTTCGCCGGCGCGATGGTGGCGCCGATCCTCTCGGTCGATCCCGGCATGGGCGATTCGGTGCTGATCCTCACCTTCGTGGTCATCGTCATCGGCGGCGTCGGCTCGGTGCGTGGCGCCTTCGTGGCCGCCCTGCTGGTCGGCCTCGCCGACACGCTCGGGCGCAGCTTCGGCCCGATCCTGCTGCGCAGCCTGATGGAGCCGGCCGCCGCGTCGCAGACCGGCCGGACGCTCGCCCCGATGCTGATCTACATCCTGATGGCCGCAGTGCTGTTCTTCCGCCCCGCCGGCCTGTTTCCGGCCAGGGGGTCGCGATGAGCGCCGGCGCCTCCCTCCCCGTGGCCCGGATCGAGGCGGCCCCGCCCCGCCGCCCCGGCGCGCGCATCGCTCTCCTTCTCGCCCTCGTCGCCCTGGCGCTGGTGCCGGTCCTCGCCTCGGGCATCGGGGCGCCGTTCCTGATCGTCACCGCGACCCGGATCCTGATCTTCGCCATCGCGGCCCTGTCCCTCGACCTCGTGCTCGGCTACGGCGCGATGGTGTCGTTCGGGCACGCCGCCTATGTCGGGCTCGGCGCCTACGCGGTGGCGATCCTGTCGGCCCACGGCATCCACGACCTGCTGGTCCAGTCGGCGGCGGCGCTCGTCGTCTGCGCCCTGTTCGCCCTCGTCACCGGCGCGATCTCGCTGCGCACCCGCGGCGTCTACTTCATCATGATCACCCTCGCCTTCGGCCAGATGGCGTTCTTCTTCATGGTGTCGCTCTCGGCCTATGGCGGCGACGATGGGGTGAGCCTCGACCACCGCTCGCGGGTGCTCGGCGCCCGGCTGATCGAGGGCGACGTCGCGCTGTTCTACCTCGCGCTCGGCGTGCTGGCGGTGGTGTTCGTGGCCCTGCGCCTCCTCGTCGCCTCGCGCTTCGGGCGGGTGCTGCGCGGCATCCGCGAGAACGCGGTCCGCATGGAGGCGATCGGCTTCCCGGCCTTCCCCTACCAGCTCACCGCCTACGTCGTCGCCGGCGCCATCGCGGGGCTCGCCGGGGTGCTGCTCGCCAACCAGGCCGAGTTCGTCTCGCCGGCCTACATGAGCTGGCAGCGCTCGGGCGAGCTGATCGTGATGGTGGTGCTCGGCGGCATGGGCACCCTCGTCGGCGCGGTGGCCGGCGCCGCGGCGCTGATCGCGGTCGAGGAGGGGCTGGCCCACTTCTCGGAGCATTGGCGCCTCGGCCTCGGGCTGATGCTGGTGCTGCTGGTGCTCCTCGCCCGCGGCGGCATCGCCGGGCTGACCGCCCGCCTGCGCGGAGGGCGCGCCGCGTGACCCCGCTCCTCTCCGTCCGCCACCTGCGCAAGAGCTACGGCGCGCTTGCCGTCACCGACGACGTGTCCCTCGACGTGGCGCCGGGCGAATTGCACGCCATCATTGGCCCCAACGGCGCCGGCAAGACCACGCTGATCCACCAGCTCTCCGGCGCCGCCCGCAGCGACGGCGGCGAGATCCGGCTCGCCGGCGAAAATATCACCCGGCTCGGCATGGTGGCGCGGGTGCGCCGCGGCCTCGCGCGCTCGTTCCAGATCACCTCGCTCCTCGACGGGTTCTCGGTCCTCGACAACGTCGCCCTCGCGGTCCAGGCGCGGTCGGGATCGAGCTTCCGCTTCCTGCGCCCGGTGGCCGGCGACCGGCGCCTGAACGGCGAGGCGATGGCGGCGCTCGATCGGGTCGGCCTCGCCGACCGGGCCGGGCGGCGGGCCGGCAGCCTGTCGCACGGCGAGAAGCGCCAGCTCGAACTGGCGGTGGCGCTGGCGACCGGCGCCCGGCTGCTGCTCCTCGACGAGCCGCTCGCCGGCACCGGGCCGGAGGAATCGGCGCGTCTCGTCGGGCTCCTGCGCGACCTCAAGGCGACCCACACCCTCGTGCTGATCGAGCACGACATGGCGGCGGTGTTCGCGCTCGCCGACCGGATGAGCGTGCTGGTCTACGGGCGGGTGATCGCGTCCGGCCCGCCGGATGCGGTGCGGGCCGACCCGGCGGTGCGCGCCGCCTATCTCGGCGAGGAGGCCGCCTGATGCTGCGGGTCGAGAACCTCCAGAGCGCCTACGGCGATTCCCGCGTGCTGTTCGGCATCGACCTCGCGGTGGAGCGCGGCGAGGTCGTGACCCTGCTCGGCCGCAACGGCATGGGCAAGACCACGACGATCCGCTCGGTGTTCGGCCTGCTCAAGCCCCGCGGCGGCCGGGTGACGATCGACGGCGAGGACGTGACCGGGCGCCCGCCCCACCTCGTCGCCCGGCGCGGCCTCGGGCTGGTGCCGGAGGGCCGCCAGATCTTCCCGAACCTCTCGGTCGAGGAGAACCTCATCGCGACGCATCGCGGCGGCCGGGGGGCGAAATGGACGCTGGAGGCGGTCTACCGGCTGTTTCCGCGCCTGAAGGAGCGCCGGCGCAACGGCGGCAACCAGCTCTCCGGCGGCGAGCAGCAGATGCTGGCGATCGGCCGCGCCCTGATGACCAACCCGCGCCTCGTCGTCCTCGACGAGGCGACCGAGGGTCTGGCGCCGCTGATCCGGGACGAGATCTGGGCCTGCCTGCGGGCGATCAAGGACGAGGGCGAGGCGATCCTCGTCATCGACAAGAACGTCGACGCGCTCGCCCGCTTCGCCGACCGCCACGTCGTGATCGAGAAGGGCCGGGTGGTGTGGACCGGCACCACCGAGGCCCTGCGCACCGCGCCCGAGGTGAAGGAGCGGTTCCTTCATGTGTGAGCACCACCCAAACCCTCCCCCCTCTGCGGGAGAGGGTGCCCGGCGGATGCCGGGCGGGAGAGGGGAACGCGACGCTGTTCCAGGTGGCGACTGTCAGGTCAGCCGCGACCTCTCCGGAAGCGGCGTCCCCTCTCCCGGCTCGCTCCGCTCGCCACCCTCCCCCGCAGAGGGGGGGGAGGGTCGGGTCCGCGCGGCGGAAGCGTCGCAATCCACCACAGGAGTTCCCCATGACGATCATGACGCCCGGCGTCACCCGGGCCGGCGAGGGCATCGAGGGCATCCGCTGGGGCATCCTCGGCCAGACCTACGTGCCCAAGCAGCACAGCGAGGATTCGCTGTCCTGGCACGCGACGCTGCCGCCCGGCACCTTCGTGCCGCCGCACATCCACCCGACCCAGGACGAGTTCGTCTACATGCTTCAGGGCCGCATGACCCTGGTGCTCGACGGCGCCGAGAGCACGGCCGAGCCGGGCGACCTGATCCGGCTGCCGCGGGGCATCCCGCACGGCCTGTTCAACCGCGGCGAGTCCGACGTGACCTGCCTGTTCTGGGTCGCCCCGGCGCGGCGCCTCTACGACCTGTTCTGGGCCCTGCACAATCTCGGGCCCAACGCCGACCCGGCCGAGGTGGTGGCGGTCTCGGCCCGGCACGAGGTCGACTTCCTGCCCCCGCCCGACGCCGCCTGACGGAGAGGCCTATGAGAGCGATCGTCGTCGGGGCCGGGATCGGCGGGCTCGCCACCGCGCTGATGCTGCACGCCCGCGGGATCAGGGCGGTGGTGGTCGAGCAGTCGCCCGAGGTGCGCGAGGTCGGGGTCGGCATCAACACCCTGCCGCACGCGATCCGGGAACTCGCCGAGCTCGGCCTGCTGCCGGCCCTCGACGCCGTCGGCATCCGCACCCGCGAGCTGGTCTACTACAACCGCCAGGGCCAGGAGGTGTGGCGCGAGCTGCGCGGGACCGAGGCCGGCCACGCGGTGCCGCAATTCTCGATCCATCGCGGCCGGCTCCAGAAGGTGATCCACGACGCGGTGATCGCGCGGCTCGGGCCCGATGCCGTGCGCACCGGGCTGGCGCTCGCCGGCTTCCTGCAGGACGAGGGCGGCGTCACCGCCCACTTCACCGACGCGGTGAAGGGCGATGCCGGCCTGACCCTGCGCGGCGACGTGCTGATCTGCGCCGACGGCATCCACTCCGCCGCCCGGCGCCGGTTCTACCCGGACGAGGGAGCGCCGTGCTGGAACGGGGTGCTGATGTGGCGCGGCGCCGCCCCGTGGCCGGCCTGGGGCGACGGGCGCACCATGGCGATCGGCGGCGGCATGGGCGCGAAGTTCGTGCTCTACCCGATCGCCCCGATCGACGAGCGCCACCAGCTCGTGAACTGGGTCGTCAACATCAAGACCGCCGACGCCCGGGTCTCGCCGCCGCCGAAGGAGAGCTGGTCGCGCCCGGCCCAGCGCGCCCTGGTGCTGCCCCATGCCCGGCGCTTCGCCGTGCCGGGCTTCGACATCATGGGTCTGGTCGAGGCGACGACCCAGATCTTCGAGTACCCGATGTGCGACCGCGATCCGCTGCCGCGCTGGACCTTCGGCCGCGTCACCCTGCTCGGCGACGCCGCCCACCCGATGTATCCGGTCGGCTCGAACGGCGCCTCGCAGGCGATCCTCGACGCCCGCGCGCTGGCCGACGCGCTCAAGCGGGCCGAGCACCCGGCCCAGGGGCTGTGGGAGTACGAGCGCGAGCGACTGCCGAAGACCGCCGAGGTGGTGCGGCTCAACCGCGTCGGCGGCCCCGAGCGGGTGATCGACGAGGCCGAGAAGCGGGCGCCGGGGGGATTTGCCCGGATCGAGGACGTGCTCAGCCTCGCCGAGCGGCAGGCGATCGTCGGCGGCTATGCCGGCACCGCGGGCTTCGCCCCGCGGGCACTGCGGGCGGTCGCCGGCTGACGAAGCCGCCCCCGTGCGCGGGGGCGGAGGATCACGGTCGCGGCGCGGCTCCGCGCCGGGATGTTTTAAGGTTGAAATAGTTCTCGATCAGGGGCGCGCCGTGAGCAGCGACACCTCATCCCGTCACGTCCTCGTCACCGGCGCCGCCCGCGGCATCGGCCGGGCGGTCGCGGCGGCCTTCGTGGCGGCGGGCGACCGCGTGACGGTGCTCGGCCGCACGCCCGACAGCGCGGCGGCGGCCCGCGACGCTCTCGGCGCCGCCCACGCGGTCGCGGCCGACGTCAGCGACGCGGCGGCGCTCGCGGACGCGCTCGCCGCGGCCGCCGCGGCGCTGGGGCCGGTCGCCGTGCTGGTGAACAATGCCGGCGGTGCCGAGACCGCGCCTTTGCCGCGCCTCGACGTGGCGCAACTGCGCCGGATGATGGCGCTCAACGTCGAGCCGGTGCTGGTGGCGGCGCAGGCGGTCGCCCCGGCGATGCGGGCGGCCGGGGGCGGGCGGATCGTGACCGTGGCCTCGACCGCGGGGCTGAAGGGCTACCCCTATGTCGGCGCCTATTGCGCCGCCAAGCACGCGGTGGTGGGGCTGACCCGGGCGCTCGCCCTCGAACTCGCCGGGTCGGGCATCACCGTCAACGCGGTCTGCCCCGGCTACACCGACACCGACCTCGTCACCGGCGCCGTCGACGCCCTGGAGGCCCGCACCGGCCGCGACCGCGCGGCGCTGATGGCCGAGTTCACGCGGCACAACCCCCTCGGCCGGCTGATCCGGCCCGAGGAGGTGGCGGACGCGGTGCTGTGGCTCGCCGGGCCGGGGGCGGCGGGCGTCACCGGGCAGGCGATCGCGGTAGCGGGGGGCGAGGTATGAGCGGGGGAGAGAGGCGGCGCCTGAACCCTCCCCCCTCTGCGGGGGAGGGTGCCCGGCGGATGCCGGGCGGGCCGGGACGAGGTCCCGCAAGAGGGGAACCCCGCATCCGGATTTGGCTCGGCAGCGTTGCAGGGCGCCCCCTGGAACAGCGTCGCGCTTCCATCTCCCGCGGGAGGCACGGCTGTCAGGGAAAAAGAAGAGGCGCGCCTCCCCTCTGCCGAGCGGGAGAGGGGCCGGGGGTGAGGGTGGAGACGACTCAGAATAGAACGCCAACCGTCGAGCTGCGCAGCTCAGCCGTTGGTGCCTTTTTCTGCGCCCGAGCCACCCTCACCCCTACCCCTCTCCCACTCGGGAGAGGGGATCCCGCGCCTGATCCTGAAAGGAATTTTCCGGGGACAGCCCTGCGCGGAGGGGGGAGGGCCGCCGCCCGGCCCGCCCACCGGGAGCCCTCGGCATGACCGCCCCCTCGGACGACGCCGACGCCCTGCCCTCGGGCGGGCGCCACCGCGACGAGCTGCGGCTGTGGCTGCGGCTGCTCACCTGCGCCAACACCATCGAGGCGGAGATCCGCCGGCGCCTGCGCGACCGCTTCGCCACCACCCTGCCGCGCTTCGACATGCTGGCCCAGCTCGAACGCTCGCCGGACGGGATCCTGCTCGGCGAGCTGTCGCGGCGGATGATGGTGTCGAACGGCAACGTCACCGGCCTCGTCGAGCGGCTGGCCCAGGAGGGGCTGATCGAGCGGCAGGTCTCGGAGACCGACCGGCGGGCGGTGCGGGTGCGCCTCACCCGCCGCGGCCGGCAGGACTTCGCCGCCATGGCGGCGGCCCATGCCGAGTGGATCGCCGAACTCGTCGGCGCCCTCGATGCCGGCGAGCGCGAGGCGCTGTCCGACCGGCTCGGGGCGCTCAAGGCGTCGGTGCGTACCGGCGCCGCTCCCAAACCCGGAACCGCGCCGCCCGTCGGCGACGGACCGGACGAAACCCCCAGACCGGCAGAAACCCCCGCAGAGGGAGGACCCATGAAACGCCAGAACGCCATCGCGGCGCCGCTCGCCGGCTTCGCGCCCGAGCACTTCCTGCTCGCCATCGAGGACGGGATCGCGACGGTCACGCTCAACCGGCCCGAGCGGAAGAACCCGCTGACCTTCGAGAGCTACGCCGAATTGCGCGACACCTTCCGGGCGCTGCGCTTCGACGATGCGGTCAAGGCCGTCATCGTCACCGGGGCCGGCGGCAATTTTTCCAGCGGCGGCGACGTGTTCGAGATCATCGAGCCGCTGACCCGGATGGGCGCGCACGAGCTGCACGCCTTCACCACCATGACCGGCGACCTCGTGAAGGAGATGCGGGCCTGCCCGCAGCCGGTGATCGCCGCGGTCGAGGGCATCTGCGCCGGGGCCGGCGCGATCATGGCGATGGCCTCCGACCTGCGCATGGCGGGGGCCGGCGCCAGGGTGGCGTTCCTGTTCAACCGCGTCGGCCTCGCCGGCTGCGACATGGGGGCCTGCGCGATCCTGCCCCGGATCATCGGCCAGGGCCGGGCCTCGGAGCTGCTCTACACCGGCCGGTTCATGAGTGCCGAGGAAGGCGAGCGCTGGGGCTTCTTCAACCGGCTCACCGCCGCCGGCGGGGCGCTCGACGCCGCCCGCGAGATGGCCGGCAACCTCGCCGCCGGGCCGACCTACGCCAACGGCGTCACCAAGCGCATGCTCCAGATGGAATGGGCGATGGGCATCGACGAGGCGATCGACGCCGAGGCGATGGCCCAGGCCCTGTGCATGAAGACCCAGGATTTCCGCCGCGCCTTCGAGGCCTTCGCCGAGAAGCGCCAGCCGGTCTTCGGGGGCGACTGACATGCCCGACACGAGCTTTCTCGACTGGCCGTTCCTCGAACCGCGCCACCGTCGCCTTGCCGAGGAGGCCGAGGCCTGGGCCGCCGCCCACGTCCCGGCGCTCGCCGACCACCACGACGTCGACGGCACCTGCCGGCGCCTCGCCGCAGGGATGGGCGAGGCCGGCTTCCTCGCCCACGCGGCGCCGCCGGACGGGCGCTTCGACCTGCGGGCCCTGTGCCTGCTGCGCGAGATCTTCGCCCGCCACCACGGGCTCGCCGACTTCGCCTTCGCGATGCAGGGCCTCGGCACCGGGGCGCTGACCCTGTTCGGCAGCCCTACGCTCAAGGAGCGGGTGCTGCCCGGCGTGCGCGCCGGCCGCTCGCTCGCCGCCTTCGCGCTGACCGAGCCCGAGGCCGGCTCCGACGTGGCGCAGCTCGCCCTCACCGCCCGGCCGGACGGCGACGGAACGGTGCGGCTCGACGGCGAGAAGACCTGGATCTCGAACGGCGGCATCGCCGACCACTACGTCGTCTTCGCCCGCACCGGCGAGGCGCCGGGCGCGAGGGGCCTGTCGGCCTACTACGTCCCGGCCGACGCGCCGGGCCTGACGGTCGCCGAGCGCCTCGACACCATCGCGCCCCATCCGCTGGCGCGGCTGCGGTTCGAGAACTGCCGGGTGCCGGGGGAGAACCGCATCGGCGAGGCCGGGGCCGGGTTCAAGGTCGCGATGGCGGTGCTCGACGTGTTCCGCGCCAGCGTCGGCGCCGCCGCCCTCGGCTTCGCCCGCCGGGCGCTGGACGCGAGCCTGGAGCGGGCGCGCAGCCGCCACTTGTTCGGCGCGCCCCTCGCCGCGATGCAACTGACCCAGACGAGCCTCGCCGAGATGGCGACCGCGATCGACACCGCGGCGCTCCACGTCTACCGCGCCGCCTGGACCCGCGATGCCGGCGCGCCCCGCATCACCCGCGAGGCGGCGATGGCCAAGATGGTGGCGACCGAGGCCGCCCAGGAGGTCATCGACCGCGCGGTGCAGCTCCACGGCGGCGAGGGCGTTCGCTCGGGCTCGATCCCCGAGACGCTCTACCGCGAGATCCGGGCGCTGCGGATCTACGAGGGCGCCACCGAGGTCCAGAAGCTCGTCATCGCCCGTCAGATCATCGCGTGAAGCGGGAGGCGTCCGTCATGTCGCAGAGCTGCCACGTCGACACCTACGTTCTCGACAACCTGCCGCCGCCCGAGCGGATGCCGGACGTCATCAACCTCGACCGCTTCGGCTACCCCGAGCACCTCAACGCCACCGTCGAGCTGGTCGACCGCCACGTGGCGGAAGGGCGCGGCGGCCGCACGGCGCTGATCGGCGAGGACGCGACCTGGACCTACGCCGAGCTGGCCCGGACGATCGACCGGATGGCGGCCCTGCTCACCACCCGCCTCGGCCTCGTGCCCGGCGGGCGCGTGCTGCTGCGCTCGGCCAACAACCCGACCAAGGTCGCGCTGTACCTCGCGGTCATCAAGGCCGGCGGCATCGTGGTGGCGACGATGCCGCTGCTGCGCGCCCGCGAGCTGGTGCCGATCCTCGACAAGGCCCGAATCGCGCTCTGCCTGTGCGATCAGAAACTCGCCGAGGCGCTGGTCGAGGCGGCGGGCGCGGCCGCGGCTCCGCCCCGGATCGTCACCTGGACCGGCACCGCCGGCGGCGAACTCGGCGCGCTCCTCGCCGGTGCGCCCGAGGACTTCGTGCCGCCGCCGACCCGGGCCGACGATCCGTGCCTGCTCGGCTTCACCTCCGGCACCACCGGCGTGCCGAAGGCGACGATCCACTACCAGCGCGACCTGCTGGTGATCTGCGACGCCTATGCCCGCGAGGTGCTGCGGGCCGGGCCCGACGACGTGTTCATCGGCTCGCCGCCGCTCGCCTTCACGTTCGGCCTCGGCGGGCTGGTGCTGTTTCCGTTCCGCATCGGCGCCTCGGCGGTGCTGCTGGAGAAGGCCGGCCCGTTCGAGCTCGCGGCGGCGGTGCAGCGCCACCGGGCGACGATCCTGTTCACCGCGCCGACCGCCTACCGGGCGATGCTCGGGCGCGTCCGCGAATTCGACCTGTCGTCCCTGCGCAAGTGCGTCTCGGCCGGCGAGACCCTGCCGGTGCCGACCTTCGAGGCGTGGCGGCGGGCGACCGGGCTGACGCTGATGGACGGCATCGGCGCCACCGAGATGCTGCACATCTTCATCGCCGCCCGCGAGGACGAGATCCGCCCCGGTGCCACCGGCAAGCCGGTGCCGGGCTACGAGGCCCGGGTGATCGACGACGCGGGCCGGCCGTGCCCGCCGGGCGTGCCCGGCCGCCTCGCGGTGCGCGGCCCGATCGGCTGCCGCTACCTCGCGGACGAGCGCCAGACCCACTACGTCATCGACGGCTGGAACGTCACCGGCGACACCTATTGCCGGGACGAGGACGGCTATTTCTGGTTCCAGGCCCGCAGCGACGACATGATCGTCTCGGCCGGCTACAACATCGCCGGGCCGGAGGTGGAGGCGAGCCTGCTCGCCCACCCGGCGGTGGCCGAGTGCGGCGTAGTGGCGGCGCCCGACGGCGAGCGCGGCCGCATCGTCAAGGCCTACGTGGTGCTCGCCGACGGCTGCACCGGCGACGCCGCCCTGGTCGAGGCGCTGCAGGAGCACGTGAAGCGCGACCTCGCGCCCTACAAGTATCCCCGCGCCGTCGCCTTCGTGCCGGCGCTCCAGAAGACCGAATCCGGAAAGCTGCAACGCTTCGCCCTGCGCCAGCAGGCGGAGCGCGAAGCCGCGAACCAGGGAGCCACGCCGTGACCGCCACCCAGACCCGCCCGCGGGACGAGGACGCCGAGACCCTGGAAATGCTCCAGCCCGCCGGATGGCGCAAGCCGCGGGGCTATTCCAACGGCGTCAAGGCGCGCGGCGCCCTGGTGCTCACCGGCGGGCTCGTCGGCTGGGACGAGAACGAGGTTTTCGCGGAGGGCTTCGTCGCCCAGGTCGAGCGGACGCTCACCAACATCCTGGCCATCGTGGCCGAGGCCGGCGGCGGCCCCGAGCACGTCGCGCGGCTGACGTGGTACGTGCGCAGCATCGACACCTACCGCGCCTCGCTCGCCGACCTCGCCCCGGTCTACCGCCGGGTGATGGGCCGGCACTACCCGGCGATGGCGCTCGTGCAGGTCGCGGGCCTCGTCGAGCCGGAGGCGCTGGTGGAGATCGAGGCGACGGCGGTAGTGCCGGAGTGAGATCAGGGCGTCTGCGCCGACCGCCGAAGCGAGGATGGGCCGCCTCTGACGCCCTCCCATTTCCCGGGCGCATGCAGCGAGAGCGGAATGCGACCCGGGATCCAGCATAGGAAGTGCCGCGAAGCGGCTCGGCGTGTCGGCACTGTCGCTGCATTCGGACGCTTCGCGACTCCTTATGCTGGATCCCAGGTCTCCTTCCACTTCGTTTCAGTCGCCCGGGAAAAGGGAGGCGCGATGCCGAAACAAGACGGCTTCAACGATCCTCTTGCCGATCCGCGAGAGTCCGGCAGGATCGTACTGACATGATCGTAGCGCCAAGCGTGTGCCCGCCCCATGGATGACGCCCTGTTCGCCGACCTGACGCGAAGCCTGGAGCAGGCCGCGGCGCACGCGCGCGGCGAGAGCGTGCCCGGCCTGCGCGTCCGCGTTCCACGCGAGGTGGGCGAGGCCGTTCCCGGCATGGGATCGTCCGGTCCTGCCCGCGGCGATCCGGCCTCCGGTCGAGAAGACGCCGAGCGTCCCGACCTGAGTACAACCGAGCCCCCGCGATGACCCTCGACCTCTGGCACTCCGACGAAGCTCCGCTGGGCCCCCTCGACCCGGCCTACGACAATGCCGGCGCGATTCCGGGCGCCCGGGAGTATCCGCCGCGCTGGACCGCCCGGGCGGCGGCGTTCCGGAGTGAGCTGGCCGCCGCCGGCCGGGCCGACCTCGACCGGCGCTACGGCGCGGGCGAGCGGCAGGTCTACGACCTGTTTCGGCCGGACGGCGCCCCCGCCGGCCTCGCGGTGTTCGTGCATGGCGGCTACTGGAAGGCGTTCGACCAGTCGGTGTGGTCGCACCTCGCCGCGGGCGCACTGGCGCGGGGGTTCTGCGTGGCGCTGCCGCGCTACACCCTGTGCCCGCAGGCCCGCATCGCCGACATCACGGCGGAGATCGGCGCCTTCCTCGACCGCCTCGCCGGTGCGGTGGCGGGACCGATCCGGCTGTCGGGCCACTCGGCCGGCGGGCATCTCGTGACCCGGATGCTGTGCGCCGACGCGCCGCTCGCCCCCGCCACCGTCGACCGCATCGACCGGGCGGTGTCGATCAGCGGCGTCCACGACCTGCGCCCGCTCCTCGGCACGGCGATGAACGCGGTCCTGCGCCTCGACCCCGACGAGGCCCGCCGCGAGAGTCCGGCGCTGCTCGAACCGCGCCCCGGCGCGACGCTGGTCGCCGTCGCGGGCGGCGACGAGCTGCCGGAGTTCCGCCGCCAGACCGCGCTGATGGCCAATGTCTGGCACGGGCTCGGCGCGACGACCCGCGCGGTCGCGGTGCCGGGCCGGCACCATTTCGACGTCATCGACGAGTTGGAGAACCCGGACAGCGCGATGGTGGCGGCCCTGGCCGGCTCAGGCTGACCGCCACGCCGCCGCGACCGCCTCGATCGTCGCCGCGCGGGGCGCCCGGACGGCACCGGGCGTCGCCGAGAAGCGCGGCGCCGGGGCGGGCTGCCAGCCGCCCTCCCCTGCCGCGACGTAGGTCCCGCGCGCCTTGAGATGCGGGTGGTGCGGCGCCTCGGACAGCGACAGCACCGGCGCGAAGCAGGCGTCGCTGCCCTCGAACAACCGGCACCAATCCTCGCGATCGCGGGTCGCGAACAGCGCCTCCAGCCGGACGTGCAGGCGCGGCTGGATTTCCGGGTCGTCGCGGCGGGCGAAGTCGGGGTCGTCGGCGAGCCCGGTCAGGTGCAGGAACTCGGCGTAGAATTGCGGCTCCAGCGGCCCGATGGCCACGTGCTCGCCGTCCCGGCAGGCATAGGTGCGGTAATAGGGCCTGCCGCCGTCGAGGAGGTTGCTGCCGCGGCCGTCCCGCCACGACCCGCGCGAGGCCATGTCGCAGAACATCGCCATCAGCGAGGCGGTACCGTCGCAGATCGCGGCGTCGACCACCTGCCCGCGCCCGGTGGTCCGCGCGGACAGGATCCCGGCGAGCAGCCCGGCGACGAGGTAGAGCGAGCCGCCACCGTAATCGCCGACGAGGTTGAGCGGCGGCACCGGCCGGGCCGGCTCGCCGATCGCCGATCGCCGCGAGCGCCCCGGTCACCGCGATGTAGGAGATGTCGTGCCCGGCGGTGGTGGCGAGCGGCCCGTCCTGGCCCCAGCCGGTCATGCGGCCGTAGACGAGGCGCGGGTTGCGGGCGAGGACGGCGTCGGGCCCGAGGCCGAGGCGCTCCATCACGCCGGGGCGGAACCCCTCGATGAGGGCGTCGGCACCATCCAGCAGGGCGAGGACGCGCTCCCGGGCCGCCGGATCCTTGAGGTCGGCCTCGACCACGATGCGCCCCCGGGTGGCGAGACCCGGCGCGTAGGGGTCGGCGCCGCCGGGGCGCTGGATGCGCACCACCTCGGCGCCCATGTCGGCGAGCAGCATCCCGGCGAAGGGGCCGGGGCCGATGCCGGCGAACTCGGCGATGCGCAGGCCGGCGAGGGGTCCGGTGGTCATGGTCGCGGTCAGGCCGCCGTCAGCGCCCGGCTGATGACCAGCCGCTGCACGTCGCTGGTGCCCTCGTAGATCTGGCAGACGCGCACATCGCGGTAGATCTGCTCGACCGGGTAGTCGGCGAGGTAGCCGTAGCCGCCGTGGATCTGGATCGCGTCGGAGCAGACCTGCTCGGCGATCTCGGAGGCGAAGAGCTTGGCCATCGCCGCCTCCTTCAGGCAGGGCTGGCCGGCATCGCGCAGGCGGGCGGCGTTGAGCACCATGAGACGCGCCGCCTCGATCCGGGTCGCCATGTCGGCGAGGCGGAACGCCACCGCCTGATGCCCGGTGAGCTTGGTGCCGAAGGTCTCGCGCTCGCCGGCATAGGCCAGCGCGGCCTCGAAGGCGGCCCGGGCCATCCCGACCGCCTGGGCGGCGATGCCGATGCGCCCGCCTTCCAGGTTGGCGAGGGCGATCTTCAGCCCCTCGCCCTCCTGGCCGAGCATCAGGTCGGGGGTGAGTTCGAGATCCTCGAACACGATCTGGGCGGTATCGGAGGCCCGCTGGCCGAGCTTGTGCTCGACGCGGGCGACCGTGTAGCCCGGGGTCGCGGTCGGCACCAGGAAGGCCGAGATGCCGCGCTTGCCCGCCGCCGGGTCGGTCACCGCGAACACGATCGCGAGGTCGGCGGTCGAGCCCGAGGTGATGAACTGCTTGGTGCCCGACAGCACCCACTTGTTGCCGTCGCGCCGCGCCCGGGTCTTGACCGCGGCGGCATCCGAGCCCGCCCCCGGCTCGGTGAGGCAGAAGGCGGCGAGCTGCTCGCCGCGGGCGAGCGGCCCGAGGAAGCGCCGCTTCTGGTCCTCGCTGCCGAACTTCAGGATCGGCATGCAGCCGACCGAGTTGTGCACGCTCATGATCGTCGAGACGGCGCCGTCGCCGGCCGCCACCTCCTCGATCGCCAGCGCGTAGGCGACGTGGTCCACCGCCGCGCCGCCATGCTCCTCCGGCACCAGCATGCCCATGAAGCCGAGCGCGCCCATCTCGGAGAGCGCCTCGCGGGGGAAGCGCGACTCGCGGTCCCACTGGGCCGAGAACGGCTTGAGCCGCTCGCTCGCGAAGGCGCGGGCGGTGTCGCGGATCAGGATCTGGTCGTCGGTGAGCATCCTCGACCCTCTATTTCGGCTGCATGCGCAGGGCGCCGTCGAGGCGGACGACCTCGCCGTTGAGCATCGGGTTGTCGATGATCGCCAGCACGAGGCGGGCGTATTCCTCCGGCCGGCCGAGGCGCGAGGGGAACGGCACCGAGCGGCCGAGGCTGTCCTGCACCTCGGGCGGCAAGCCGCGCATCATCGGGGTCTCGAACAGGCCCGGCGCGATGGCGCAGACCCGGATGCCGACCGGGGCGAACTCCCGCGCCGCCGGCAGGGTCAGACCGACCACGCCGGCCTTGGACGAGGCGTAGGCGGCCTGGCCGACCTGACCCTCGTAGGCGGCGACCGAGGCGGTCGAGATCACCACCGCCCGCTCGCCCTCGTCGAGCGGATCGAGCCCCTGGGCCCGGGCCGCGACGAGGCGCAGCATGTTGAAGCTGCCGATCAGGTTGATCTGGATCACCCGGGCATAGGCCGCGAGGTCGAGCGGGCCGTTGCGCCCGACGATGCGCCCGGCGGTGGCGACGCCGGCGCAGTTGACGAGGATGCGGGCCGGCCCGTGCGCCGCCTCGGCGCGGGCCACCGCCGCCTCGCCGCTCGCCGCGTCCGACACGTCGCAGCCGACCGCGAGGCCGCCGGTCTCCTCGGCGACCGCACGGGCGGCGTCCTCGTTGAGGTCGACCACCGCCACCTTCGCGCCCGCCGCCGCCAGCGCCCGCGCCGTCGCGGCGCCGAGGCCCGAGCCGCCGCCGGTGACGACCGCCGCCATGCCGCCGACCTTCATGCCGATCCTCCCGATGCTTCGTCCGGGGGGCAGCGCGTTCGCTCGCTCTCCGGCAGGGTCGCTACTGACGAGTAACCTGCCGAAGGGGTATCGGGCGGGCACGGGAGCGTCAAGCGAGGGACGCATCCGCGGCCGGCGGCTCCCCGTCGCTGCAACCACCGGGTTTGGTCGACCCGCCGACGTCCGGGTTCCCACCGACATCCCGTCCGGCACGGGGTTTCACCCGATGCGGTTATCGAATGTTAAATCACGCCATCAGGCGACCGCACCGGGATGATGAGGCAGGATCATCCCCCCGTCCCCGGCGGGGGCACCGCATCGTGCCTCGCCCGCCGATAGACGATCGGCGCCCGTCCGGACGCCTTTGACGCGTCGTCAGAGAGGAACGATGACTGACGGTCGCGTCCGGATCCTTCCAGAAACCAGGTGCGACCTTGGGAGACGCGGGGGGATATCCGATGCGTCCGGACATCGGAAGTCGACGTCCCGGGCGGTCCGCAGAGCGGCCGCGGCAGCGGGTGCGCGAACGGCCTCACTCATCTTTAACTCCAGATTGTACAACTCGGTCGTCAGCGACGGGCCCGGCCCGCCGCGAAGAGCACACCCCGACAGACCCGAGCGTTCAGCCGCGGAGCGGATGATCCATGTTCGCCTTCCAGACCTCCTCCGCCCTCCGCGCCAAGCTCGCCGCCCTCGACCGGGTCCAGGCGGTGATCGAGTTCGACCTGTCGGGCCGGATCCTCACCGCCAACGAGACCTTCCTGCGCACCCTCGGCTACGCCCTGCCGGAGATCGTCGGCCAGCATCACCGGATGTTCGTCGATCCGGCCGAGCGGGACACGCCGGATTACGACGCCTTCTGGGCACGCCTGCGCGCCGGGCAGTTCGAGGCGGCGCAGTACCGGCGCCTCGCCAAGGGCGGGCGCGAGGTGTGGATCGAGGCGTCGTACAATCCGGTCCTCGACCGCTCCGGCCGGCCGGTCCGGGTGGTCAAGTTCGCCACCGACATCACGGCGCGCAAGGCCGAGGAGGCGGACCGGGCCGGACAGGTCGCGGCGATCCGCCGGACGCAAGGGGTGATCGCCTTCAACCTCGACGGCACGATCCTCGAGGCCAACGACGTCTTCCTCGGGCTCGTCGGCTACCGCTCCGACGAAGTGGCGGGGCGCCACCACAGCCTGTTCGTCGAGGCGGAGTACGCGGCGGGCGCCGAGTATGCGGCGTTCTGGGACGCCCTGCGCCAGGGCCGCCACCAGACTGGGCAGTACCGCCGCCTCGGCAAGGGCGGCCGGCCGGTCTGGATCCAGGCCGCCTACACGCCGATCCTCGACGCCGCCGGGCGGCCGACCAAGGTGGTCAAGTTCGCCACCGACGTCGGCGACCAGGTGCGGCTCCTGGCCGACCTCAGGACGCTGATCGACCGCAACTTCCAGGAGATCGACGGAGCGGTCGCCTCGACGGCGGCGGAATCCGCCTCGGCCGGCGTCGCGGCGCGCACCACCGCCACCAACGTCCAGACGATGGCGGCGGCCTCCGAGGAGCTGGCGGTGTCGGTGGCCGAGATCTCGGCCAGCATGGCCCAGTCCCGCGCCGCCACCGACAACGCCACCGACCGGGTCCAGGAGGCCGACGCCCGCACCCGCCGCCTAGCCGAGGCCGCCGGCGGCATGACCGGGATCGCCGGCCTCATCAGCGCGGTGGCGGCGCAGATCAACCTTCTGGCGCTCAACGCCACCATCGAGGCGGCCCGGGCCGGCGAGGCGGGCCGCGGCTTCGCCGTGGTGGCCCAGGAGGTGAAGACCCTCGCCCGGCAGGCCGCCGACGCCACCGGCCAGATCAACGCCGAGATCGGCGGCATCCAGACGATCTCGGCGGAGGTCGTGGCGGCACTCGACTCGATCCGCGGCTCGGTCGCGACGCTCAGCGACCACGTCGTCGCCACCGCGGCGGCGGTGGAGGAGCAGAGCGCGGTCACCCGCAGCATGTCGGAGAACATGCAGGAGGCCGCCCACGCGGTGAGCGCGATCTCGGAGAACATCGTCGCCATCTCGGGCGCGGTCGGGCAGGTCTCCGGCGCCGTGGCCGGCACCCGGCGCGCCGCCCAGGTGCTCGCCCGCTAAATGGAAATCGGCTTCAAAGCATTGATTTTAAATCTTAATTTGTGAGCGTGGGATCCCCTCTCCCGGGTGGGAGAGGGGTAGGGGTGAGGGTGGAGACGGCTCAGGATCCATCACAAACGGTCGAGCTGCCCAGCTCGACGCTTGGTGCTTGATTCTGAACCCGAGCCACCCTCACCCCTGTCCCCTCTCCCACTCGGGAGAGGGGGACCCGCGCGGGGACGAAAACTCTCTTCGATGGCTGCAACGGGTGCAGAAAAACCTCGACCCCACTTCATCCGCAAGGGACCGCGAAGCCGGCGTGCAACTGATAGCAACGGTCGTTGAAAACGACCTTTGGTTCCGTTCTCGAGTTTTTGCCAAGCGTTTGGTTGGCAAAAACTCGAGTTGGGTCAACGGCCCCGTCGATCTCGGACCTGTCCGGGATCGCGTCGATGCGTCAGCATCTTGGGCCGTTGGTATGAGGTGCCTGCTACCCCGGGCGGGCGCGGTGGGATAGGAGCGTCCGGTCCCGCCCGGCCAGCGAGCCGCGGCGGACCGGGGAGGAGCGACGGCGATGCACGAGAGCGGCACGGATGCGCAGCGGCGCGGGACGCCCCCGAGGGTCGTCGTGGTGATGGGCGTGTCGGGCTCGGGCAAGACCACGGTGGCGAGCCTGCTCGCCGGCCGCCTCGACTGGGAATTCGCCGACGGCGACGACTTCCACCCGGCGGCCAACGTCGCGAAGATGCAGGCCGGCACTCCCCTCACCGACGAGGACCGCTGGCCCTGGCTCGGCGCGATCGCCACCTGGATCGACGCGACGCGGGCGGCGAGCGCCGGGGGCCGGGGCCCGGGCGGAGTCGTGGCGTGCTCGTCGCTCCGGCGCGCCTACCGCTCCGTGCTGATCGGCGACCGGCCCGACGTGCGCCTCGTCTACCTCAAGGGCGAGCGCGAGGTGATCGGCCGGCGCATGACCGCGCGGCACGGCCACTTCATGCCGACGACCCTGCTCGACAGCCAGTTCCGCACCCTGGAGGAGCCGGGCGCCGACGAGAACCCGCTCGTGGTCTCGGTCGGCGGGACGCCGCGGGAGATCGTGGCCGAGATCGCCGAACGGCTCGGCGTGCCGGCGTTGCCCGGGCAGTCCGGCTGACGGAAGGGACCCGCGGCCCGGCCGCGCTCGAACCCGCCGCTTGATTCCAAGATATTGGACGATATGCTGCGGATATGAGCGATCCCGGCCTCGACGGGCGCCTCGGCGCCCGCATCCGCGCCCTGCGCGCCGAACGCAACCTGTCCCTCGACGGGCTCGCCCAGCGGGCGGAGGTGAGCCGGGCGATGCTGTCGCGGATCGAGCGCGGCGAATCGAGCCCGACCGCACAGCTCCTCGGCAAGGTCTGCGGCGGGCTCGGCATCGCCCTGTCGCGGCTGTTCGCCGAGGCCGAGACGGCGGCGAGCCCCCTGCTGCGACGGGACGCGCAGCCGCTCTGGCGCGATCCCGGCTCGGGCTACCTGCGCCGGGCTGTGTCGCCGTCCGGAACCGGCTCGGCGGTCGACATCGCCGAGATCGTGTTTCCGGCCGGCGCCACCGTCGCGTTCGACAACCGGCGCCTGCCCGGCGCCGACCAGCACGTCTGGGTGCTCGACGGCACCCTGGAGGTCGACCTCGACGGCGAGCCCGTGAGCCTCGCGACCGGCGACTGCCTGCTGATGCGCTTCGACCGGCCCGTCGTGTTCCGCAACCCGACGGCGCAGCCGGTGCGCTACGCCGTCATCCTCAGCCACGGAGCCTCCCGACCATGACCGCCCAGGACACCATGATCCGGCCGGTGCCGGCGGAGGAGGCCGAGGCGCGGCTCGGCGACCTCGCGGAGATCCTGGTCGACGCCGTCGCGCACGGCGCCTCGGTCAACTTCCTGGCCGGCTTCGGTCCCGCGGAGGCCGAAGCGTTCTGGCGCGGCCAGTTGCCGGGCCTGCGCGACGGCGAACGGCGGCTCGTCGCGGCCTTCGACGGGGAGCGCCTCGTCGGCACCGTGGTGCTCGCCTTCGCGCCCCAGCCCAACGCCACGCACCGGGCCGAGATCGGCAAGATGCTGGTCCATTCGGCGCAGCGCCGGCGGGGGCTCGGCCGCCGCCTGCTCGCCGCCGCGGAGGCGCAGGCCCGGGCGGCCGGCCGCACCCTGCTGATGCTCGACACCGAGACCGGCAGCGCCGGGGACCGGCTCTACCGCGCCTGCGGCTGGGTTCCGGTCGGCACCGTGCCGGACCACGCCTACCGCCCGGACGGGCGCCTCGCGGCAACCACGGTGTTCTACAAGTCGCTGGCCTGAGGACCCGCTCCCGCGGCATCGAGGCCGCTCAGGGCCGCTTCCAGGCCGGCCCGCGACGCGGCCAGTTCCTCGTGCAGCCGGTCGCAGAGCTGCTGCATCTGGCACCGTTCCGGCGTGTCGCCGGCCACGAGGACGCGGGCGGCGGCGAGGCTCGCCTCGGCGTCGGCGTAGCACGTCAGGAGGCTGGCATGGAGTTCGGCGATGTGGCCGCGCCGCGAGCCGAGATCGACGCCGAGGCGGATCTGCTCGCCCATCTGCCGGACCACCTGCTCGCATTGCGCGAGATTCATGATCGGCCGCAGGACGCGGACCCGCTCGTCGCCCGCTCCGGTCGGCGAGGGCGCGACCGTCGGGGGGCGTCGGCGCTCCGCGGAGGGGTCGTCCGATAGCATCCGGATCCCGGACGTGCCGTCGCCTGCGGTGTTCCGCCACATGATCGATCCTTGGTCTGCTCGTTCCTCTACGTCATTCAAACCGCGCAACGTTAAGATTATCTGTCGCCGACGGGGCGTCGATGTCTTCCGGTGACGGCGCGATTTCAACCTTCAGACCCTGATGTGCTGAAAATCCCGCGGGGAAGGCAATCGACAGTTTTGGCGTGGATCGGACCCATGGTCGCCTCCCGCGCAGGGGCCCGGCCGGCGGCGCGCGGCCTCTCCGGAGGCCCGGAACGACGAAGGCCAGCCTCGCGGCTGGCCCCGGTCGTCGCAGGTCGGGACGTCGCGCCTACTCGGCGGCGCTGATCTCCGGCGAGAAGTGGCCGCACCAGTCGCCGGCCGAGACCACCGGCCACAGGCCATGATCCTGGGGTCCCGGCTGGCTCACCGGCGGGTTGAACCGGCACAGGCCCTCGTCGCCCTGCGCGGCGGCGCCGTTCAGCTTGTGGTCGTCGTAGAACCGGCAGCTCCGGCACTGGGCGCTGGTCGTGGTGGCCATCGGGCTCTCCTGTCGTGGCCGGCTGCTCCGCCGGCCTCAGTTGCGAATTAGAATGATTTGAAACTGCGAGTCAAGCGACGCGGCGAGCGGCCGCTCGCCGGCCGGGTCGGGCGGAGCGCAGCTTTCCCCCACTCCGGCGATCCTCTAAGCCGCAGGTCCGATTCCGCCGCCCGCTGCACCGGGCTTCCATTCCCGGCGCAGGGGTCGGCCCGCACAAGGCCGCCGATGGACCGTGACCCCGTCGCCTTCGCGTGGCGCACCGCACCGCGCCAGCACGCCGCCGCCATCGTGACGGCGGTCGGCCTCGGCGGGCCGCTGGTCGGGCTCGGGCTGATGCTGCTGCGCGACCTCGTCGACGACCTGCTCGGCGGCCGCGATCCGTCCGAGCGGGCGAACTTCCTGCACCTGCACCTGCCGCTGCCGGACCGCCTCGGCGGCGGCATCCTGACGCTCGTCCGCGGCTGGCCGCTCGCCGACGGGATGCTGGCGGCCTGGGCGCTCGGCGGGCTCGCGGCGATCGCGCTGGCCCTGGCGGGGCTCGGCTGGGTCGTCGGGCGGCTGTGCTTCGCCGCCCAGGGGCACGCCGTGCGCCACCTGCGCGAGCGGGCGACGGCGGCGATCCTCGGCTCGGGCCCGGCCGGGCGCGAGGAGGCGCGGGCGCTGGCGGCGCAGGTCGGCGAGGGACTGCGCAGCGTCGACGGGCTGCTGGCAGTCGGGATCCTGGTCCCGGCCCTGGCGGGCGGCGCGGCGCTGCTCGCTGCCGCGGTCGCGGCGGTGGTGGCGCCGCGGCTGGTGGCCGCCGCCGCGGTCGGGCTCGTCGCCATCACCCTGGCGCGCCTGCTGCTGCTCGCCCGCGGCCGGCGCCGGGCGACCCTGCGCGGCCAGGAGGCGGAGGCGATCGCGCTCGCCCTCGGCGACCTCGTGCGCCGGCTGCCGGCGGTGCGGGCGCACGGCACCGGCTCGTTCGAGACCGCGCGCCTCGGCCACGCCGCGACGGCGGCGCGGCGGGCGCTGGCGCGGGCCGAACTCGCCCTCGCCCGGGCACGCGCGCCGGCGCTGGCGCTAACCGTGCTGCTGCCGACCACCGTGATCGCCACCGCCCTGTGGCGGGGCGAGGGGCCGGGGGTCAGCGCCGGCGGCCTGGCGGCGCTGCTGGGGGCGCTGACGCTCGCCGCGAGCCTCATCGCGACGCTGCTGCGCCAGGGGGAGCTGCGGCAGGCCGCCCTGCCGGCGTTCCGGGAGATCGCCCGGCTCGTCGCCGCCCTGGAGGGCCGCGCCCGCAACGCCCGCCGCACCGGGCCGTTCCTTCCGCTGCCGGCCGAGGGCGCCCTCGTCCTGTCGGGGGTCGCCGCCTACGATCCGGCCTCCGGCGAGCGCCTGACCGGGCTTGACTTCGCCCTGACCCTGCCGGCCCACGTCGCGATCGTCGGCCCGCCCGGCAGCGGCGGCCGGGTGCTGGCGGCCCTGTTCACCGGACAGCTCGAACCGACGGTCGGCGCCGTGACCTATGCCGGGACCGACCTGCGCCGCACCGACCCGGCCGAGCGCGCCCGCCGCCTCGCCTATGTCGGCGGCGAGCCGGTGCTGATGGCCGGCAGCCTGCTCCAGAACCTGCTCTACGGCGACCTCGCCTTCGCGGACGGCACGGTGCCGGACGCCGCCGCGGAGGCGCCGCCGCCGCAGGCCGCCCACCTCGAGGAGCGGCTGGTCGAGGCGCTCACGGTGACCGGCCTCAACCGGCTGGTCTACGCCCGCGGCCTCGCCAACCAGGTCGCCCGCACCCTCGACCCGGCGACGGTGGCGGCGATCGTCGAGACCCGGATCGCCCTGCGCGAGGCCCTGGCGCGGGAGGGCGCGGCCCACCTGATCGAGTCGTTCGATCCCGGCCGCTACAACCGGCAGGCGACGGTGGGCGAGAACCTGCTGTTCGGCGAGCCGGTCGGCGCCACCTTCTCGGAGGCGCAGCTCGCCGGCCACCCCTTCACCCGGGCGGTGCTGGAGGCCGAGGGCCTGACCCGGCCGATGGCCGAGATGGGCCTCTCCATCGCCCGCGCCTCGGCCGAGATCTTCTCCGACCTGCCCGACGACCACCCGCTGTTCGAGGACTTCTCGCTGTTTCCGGCCTCGGAGCGCGGCTTCTTCGAGGATCTGGTGGCGCGCCAGCCCGAGGCGACCGGCTGGCGCCGGGGGCCGGCCGGGCAGCGCGACCGCGCCCGGCTGATCGGCCTGTCCCTGCGCTACAGCGAGATCCGCCACCGCTTCGGCCTCATCGACGACGCCTTCGAGGGGCGGCTGGTGGCGGCCCGGCGCACCTTCGCGTCGCTGCTGCCGGCCTCCCTGCGTCACGCGGTCGAGTTCTACGACCCGGATCAGGTCACCGCCGCGGCGAGCCTGGAGGAGAACCTGCTGTTCGGCCGCATCGCACAGGGCGAGGCCGGGGCCGGCGCGCGGGTGCGGACCCTGATGCGGCAGGTCCTCGCCGAGCGCGGGCTGGAGCGGACGGTCTACCGCCTCGGCCTCGCCAGCCGGGTCGATCCCCGCGCCGCCGAGAGCAGCCTCGCCACCCGCGAGGGCGCCTTCTCGCCGGCCGAGCGCGTGGCGATCGACATCGCCCGCTGCCTCGTGCGCCGGCCCGACCTCATGGTGATCGGCATCCCGCTCGAGGAGCGCGGCCCGGCGGAGATCCAGGCCGGCCTGACGCGCCTGCGCGCCGCCTGCGCCGGCCGCGGCCTCGTGGTGTGCCTGCCCGACGAGCGCGGCCTGCCGCCGGACCGGCCGTTCGACCTCGTGCTGCGCACCGAGCGCAACACCGTGGTGGGGACGGCGGACGCGCCGCCCGCCCGACCCGAGGCCGCACCCGGCGAGCCCCTCGCGGCGGCGGGCGGTGCTGCACTCGGCTGACGCGTCGCGGTCAACCCGACGCGGCCAGCGGCTCGGACAAGGCCGGCTCCTCCCCGTGCTGCGGCGTGTAGTAGACCATCGCCTCGCCGCGGCCGCGCAGCGGCGAGCGGCCGACCTCGCGCCACGACCCGCCCTCCGGCCCCGCCGCCGCCCGGGCGGCATGCGACGCCAGGATCGGGACGCCGTGGGCCTTGGTCGCCTGCTCCAGGCGGGCCGCGACGTTGACCGTGTCGCCGAGCACGGTGAATTCGAGGCGCGCGTCCTCGCCGATGATGCCGCAGAACAGCTCGCCGTAATGGATGCCGACCCCGATCCGGACCCCGGGATGGCGCGCGCTGCGGGCGCTCCAGCGAGCGACGACCGCGACGAGGTCGCGCGCGAAGGCCAGCGCCCGGGCGGCGTCGTCCGGCCGCGGCTCCGGCAGACCGAACACGATCAGGGCGCCGTCGCCGATGAACTTGTCGACCACGCCGCCCCGCAGGCGGGCCACGCGCATCACCCGGCGGCGATACGCGGTGAGGAAGACCGAGAGTTCCTGGGGGTCGAGCCGCTCGGCGAGGGTGGTCGAGCCCCGCATGTCGACGAAGACCACCGCCGCCTCCTGCCGCCGGCCGGTGCGCAGGCTGTCGTCCTCGTCGGCGAGGCGCCCGGACAGCTCCGCCGGCAGGAACCGCGCGAGGCTCGCCCGCCGGCCCGCCTCCCGGACCGCCGAGGCGGCGAGGATCACGAGGAGCATTACCACGGCCGCCACCACGCCCCAGATCGCCAGGGCGACGCGCGACACCGCCGCCTGCCGCGCGTCGAGCAGGTTCGCCTCGTGCGCCTCCATCTCGCGGATCAGGGCCCGGATCGCGTCCATCGTGCGCTTGCCCTGGCCCTCGCCGACGAGCCGGGCGCTGCCGGCCGCGTCGCCGGCCCGGCGCAGGGCGATGCTGACGTCGAGCTCGTCCTGGAACCGGGCCACGAGGACGCGCAGGCGCACCAGTTGCGCGAGCTGCTCGGGATTGTCGCGCACGAGATCGCCGAGGCGGTCGAGGCTGCCGCCGAAGGTCGCGCGGCTGTCGCGGTAGGGGCCGAGGAAGCTCTCGTCGCCGCTGATGACGAACCCGCGCTGCCCGGTTTCGGCGTCCTGGAGCGAGGACAGGACGCGGGCGAGCCGGGCGTCGACCTCGATCGTGTGGCGGACCGCGTCGCTACCGTGCTGCTGGTAGAGGAAGCCGGCGACGGCGATGGCGATCATCAGGATGAGGGCGCCGAAGCCGGCGCTCATCCAGGTGACCGTCCTCGACCGCAGGAGATTGAGCCGGCGCGTCATGCTGCGGAACACTCCCGGCCGCTCCATCCTGCGGCCGCGCGCCCCAGTCCGTCGACGATCAGGCGGGTGTGGCAAGCCACGAGGCATCAAGCGGCGCCGGGACGACCGGTTCCCACCGATGAGCGCCGTCGGTCCGAGCCGGAGCGTCGCGGGCGATACGTCCGGGGTCTTCCCCCGAACCGGACCCGCATGTGCGGTGCCGCACGTGCCGGACACGGCCGATCCCGGCAATGTCGCGGAGGTCATGCTGTCGCCGCGATCGCACATCCCCCTCCTCGGCAGCGTTTCGGGACACGGGAAGACCATGTCGAACGGCACCGTGACCTTCTGGATCGTCATCCTGGCGATCGGCGCCGCGTTCGGAGCGTTGCACGGCGCGCTGTTCAACGACGGTCCGACCCTGCCCGGGATCATCTACGGCGCGGGGATCGGCTCCCTGGTGATCGCCTACGAACGCGGCGTGTTCCTGGCCGGCTACCGCGACCGCCTGCGGCGCCTGCCGACCCTGGCCTATCTCGCCGCCGCCGCGGTCAGCTCGGTCCTGGTGATCGTCGTGGCGATGTCGGCGACCGGGCTTCTCGTCTGGGCGCTCGGCATCGCCGACAAGACCCTGGCGCAGGCCGTCACCCCGAAGCTGCCGACGATACCCTTCGCGATGGCGGTCTCGCTGGTCCTGGTCTCCGTCCTGCGCGTCCGGGACCTGATCGGCGCCGAGACGTTCGCGAACCTCATCCTCGGCCGCTACCATCGCCCGGTCAGCGAGGAGCGGATCTTCCTGTTCCTCGATCTCGCCGGATCGACGGCCTATGCCGAGACGCACGGCGACCTCGCGGCCCAGGACCTGCTGAAGGCGGTGTTCTCGGCGATCGCCGAACCGGTCCGGCGCCATCGCGGGCAGGTCGACGACTACGTCGGCGATCAGGTCATCGTCTCCTGGCCGATCGCCCGCGGCCTCGACGGAGCACGGTGCGTGGCCTGCGTGTTCGCGATCCGCCGGGCCCTCGACCGGGACCGGAAGCGCTGGATCGCGCGCTTCGGCCTGTTTCCCGAACTGCGCGCCGCCCTGCACGGCGGCACCGTGGTGACGGCGGAGGTCGGCGTCGACCGGCACAAGGTCGCGTATTTCGGCGACGTGATGAACGCGACGGCGCGACTGGAGGGCCTGTGCCGGGACACCGGGCGGTCCGTGCTGATCTCGGACGCCGTCCTCGCCCGGCTGCCGGCGCTTCCCGACGGCGTCGAGGCGGAAGCCCTCGGGGCGCACCGCCTGAGAGGGCGCAGCGAGATGATGGTGGTCCACGCGCTCACGGAGCGGCGCCGGCTGGCGCTGGTCGACGAGACGCGGCGGCGCGCCGAGGCCGAGCGGCGCTACGCCGTGGCGCGCGGGTAGGCCGGGCCCCGGCGGCCACCGGGGGCCGAGGGGCTCCCGAGCCCGGAGCGGACTACGCCGGCAGCACCACCACCTTCGTCTTGACCGGCGTGCGCGAGTACAGGTGGATCATGTCCTGGCTCAGCAGGCCGACGCAGCCGCTGGTGATGCCGCTGCCGATCGATTCGGGGTCACTGCTGGCGTAGATCGTGTAGAGCGTGTAGGCGCCGTTGCGGTAGAGATGCAGCGTGCGGGCGCCGAGCGGGTTGTCGAGGCCGCCCGGCATGCCGCGGGCGTACTTGGCCGTCTCGGGCTGGCGCTTGATCATCTCCCTGGGCGGAGTCCAGGTCGCCCATTCGGACTTGCGGCCGACATAGGCGTCGCCGTTCCACAGGAACCCGTCGCGGCCGACATTGGCGCCGTAGCGCGTCGCGTTGCCGTCGCCCTCGATGCGGTAGACGTAGAAGTTGCCGGGATCGACCACGATCGTGCCGGGCGCCTCCTTGGACTCGTAGCGGACCGTCCGGCGGTAGTATTTCGGGTTGACCTTGCTGACGTCGACCGCCGGGATCGGAAACTTCTCTTCCGGCACCGGCCCGTAGAGCTTGGTCGCCTCGGCGAGGAGCACCCCGTCGGAGGTCACGCAGCCGCCGAGCCCGAGGGCACCGAGGCCGGCGGCCGACCCGGCCAGGAACGACCGGCGGTCGAGCAGCCGCGCCCGCCGTCCGGTCGGCGCGGTCTGGTTGCGTCCGCCGGCATACCGATCATCGACCATCATGATACCGAACTTCCCGGGTCGCCCGCCCTGTCGCCCGCGGTCCGAAAGGGGACCGCGCCGACCGGCAGGCGTCGTTCCTGTCGGCCCGAGATTGTCGGGAACCGATCCGGCTGGCAACCTCGGCCGCGGACGCGCAGGTGCGATGCGCCCGCGACTGCGGCAGCGGCGACACAGGTGTGTCGGGAGACGCGCCCGACGGTCCGCGGTTCACGGGCCGTGGGGTGGAAGCCGGACCGCGACCTCGTTGCGACGCAGGAACGGCACCGAGAAGGGCGGATCGTATCCCATGAAGAAGGCCGGCTCCCCCGGCCGTCGTCCGCTTCCCTCGATCACCCGGACGAGGATCCCGGCCTGCGCCTGCCGGACCTCGGGCGTGGCCCGTCCGGAGAAGCGCAGGACCGCCAGCCGCTCCGGCGGGATGCGGACCAGCCGGACACCGGCTTCGGTCGGCGCGGGCGCTCCTGCCTCGGCGACGGCCCGCGGCAGATAGAACCGCATCGTTCCCCCGGTCCCCTGCTCGACCGGCACCGTCATGGCGATCAGGCGGCCGCCGGTCTCGACCGGCGCCGTCATGGCGATGCGGTCGCCGCCGCGATTCGCCCCGGTGATGTAGCGGAACAGGCGCCCGAACGCCTCGCCGTCCTGCCGGCCGCCGGCATCGGTCTCGACCGCCACGCGCGCCTCGTAGGCCCGGATCTCGACGCCGCGATCGAGGCGCTCGACCACCTCGTAGCGCGGCTGCTCGTAGGTGGCCCGGATGCCGACGACCGACAGCGCCGATTCGAGGAGGGTGACGAGGTAGTACAGGAACGTGTCCACGGCCCGCGATCCGATGCTCGGCTGACGAGCCCGCAAGATCGGGATTCGTCCGCCGCCGCAAAAGAGCCGGGCGGTCAAGGAACCGCATGGTGCGCGGACGCCGCATCGGGTTGTGTCGCGGACCGCCCGTCAGGAAAGCGACCATGGCCCACGTCCTCGTCATCGGTGCCAGCCAGGGCATCGGCCTGGAAACCGTGAAGGCGGCCCTGGCGGCTGGGCATCGGGTGCGGGCCTTCGCCCGCTCGGCCGCGGGCATCGCCCTGTCCGATCCCGGTCTGGAGCCCTTCGCCGGGGATGCCCTGAACGGCCGCGACGTCGCCGCCGCCCTCGACGGGATCGACGTGGCGGTGCAGGCCCTCGGGGTGCCGGCGAGGACCCTGCTCGGCCCGGTGACCCTGTTCTCGGACGCGACCAACCTGCTGGTGCCCGCGATGGAGAGGGCGGGCGTCCGGCGCCTCCTCGCCGTCACCGGGTTCGGCGCCGGCGACAGCCGGGACGCGATCGGCCTGCTCCAGCGCCTGCCCTTCCGCCTCGTGTTCGGGCGCGCCTACGACGACAAGGACGCGCAGGAGATGCGCATCCGCCGGAGCAGCCTCGACTGGACGCTGGTCAGGCCGGGGATCCTGACCAGCGGGGCGGCGACCGGGCGCTTCGAGGTCCTGGCCGATCCGGCCACGTGGCGGAACGGCCTGATCTCCCGGGCCGACGTGGCGCAGTTCATCGTCGGGCAGATCGACGCCCCGACCCATCGCGGGCAGGCGGTCGTGCTGGTCGGCTGATCCGGGACCCGCCCGGCCGGTCAGCCGCGCCCGCTCTCCAGCAGCCGCGACACCACCCGGGCGGTGAAGTCGACCATCGGGACGATGCGGGCGTAGTTGAGCCGGGTCGGGCCGATCACCCCGACGACGCCGACGATCTTCTGCTGGCCGTCGCGGAACGGCGCGGCGATCATCGAGGAGCCGGAGAGCGAAAAGAGCTTGTTCTCAGAGCCGATGAAGATCCGCACCCCCTCGCCGCCCTCGGCCCGGGACAGGAGGTCGATCACGTCCTTCTGGCTCTCGAGGTCGCTGAACAGCAGGCGCAGGCGCTCCAGGTCCTCGGCGGCGCGCAAGTCGTCGAGGAGGTTGGCCTGCCCGCGCACGATGAGCTGGCGCTCCTCGCTCGGGCCGACCGAGCGGGCGAGGCCGGCATCGACCAGCCGCTCGGTCAGGGCGTCGAGCTCGCGGGTCATCGCCTCGCGGGTGGCCTCGATCTCGGCCCGCAGCGCCCCGAGGGTGCGGCCGCTGATGCGGGCGTTGAGGAAGTTCGAGGCTTCCTGCAGCGCCCCCGCGGGCAGGCCCGGCGGCAGGTCGACGAGGCGGTTCTCGACCGAGCCGTCGTCGGAGACCAGCACCACCAGGGCCCGGCCGGCGTCGAGGCGCACGAACTCGATGTGGCGCAGATGCAGGGTCTGCTTGGTCGTCACCACCACCCCGGCGCCGCGGGAGATGCCCGACAGCATCACCGAGGCTTCGGTGAGCGCGCTCTCGAAGGTGTGGCGCGAGGCGGCGGCGCGCATCTGCGCCTCGATCCGCCCCTGCTCCTCCTGCCCGACGTCGCCGAGTTCGAGCATCGCATCGACGAAGAAGCGCAGGCCGGTCTCGGTCGGAAGGCGCCCGGCGCTGGTGTGCGGCGCGAAGATCAGCCCGGCCTGTTCCAGGTCGACCATGACGTTGCGGACCGAGGCCGGCGACAGCGCCATCGGCAACAGGCGCGACAGGTTGCGCGAGCCGACCGGCTCGCCGGTGGCGAGGTAGCTCTCGACGATCTGGCGGAAGATCTCGCGGGAGCGCTCGTTGAGTTCCGCGACGACGCGGGCCTGGCCGGTGCCGGTGACGAGGGGAGGGAAATCGCGACTGTTCATCGGTGCTGCGGCGGGACGGCAGGCCAGTGTGGGGGCTGCCGGCCGTGCGCGCAAGCGCGGGGCCGAGGGTGGGGCGATGCGGACGAACACCGAGGCCCTCAGCCCGCCGGAGCGCGCCGGCGCATCACGCCGCCCCGACGCGGATGCAGCGGGCGGCGTGGCCCGGGGCGAGGGCGACCCGCTCGGGCAGGCCGTCGTCGCAGGCCGGCACCGCCAGGGTGCAGCGGGGCGCGAACGGGCAGCCCGGCGGCGGGTCGGCGAGGTCCGGCGGCGAGCCCGGAATCGTGACGAGCCGCACGCCCTTGGGCGAATCCGGGGTGATGCGCGAGGCGAGCAGGCCGCGGGTGTAGGGATGGGCCGGGGCGCCGATCACCTCGCCGCTCGACCCGACCTCGACGAGGTGGCCGCCATACATCACCGCGACCCGGTCGGCGACCTGCACCGCCACGCCGACGTCGTGGGTGACGAAGATCACCGCCAGCCCGAGGTCGCGCTGCAGCTCGCGCAGCAGCAGCAGGATCTGGATCTGCACCGTGGCGTCGAGCGCCGTGGTCGGCTCGTCGGCGAGCAGCACCTTGGGCCGGCAGGCCAGCGCCAGCGCGATCATCGCCCGCTGGCGCATGCCGCCGGACATCTCGTGCGGGTAGTTGTCGAGGCGCCGCGCGGCGGAGGGGATCTGCACCCGCTCGAACAGTTCGAGCGCCCGCGCCCGCCCTTGCGCGTGCGAGGCGCCCTCGTGGCGCACCACCGCCTCGGCGATCTGGTCGCCGATCCGGTAGACCGGATCGAGGGCAAGGCCGGGATCCTGGAAGATCATCGCCACGGTGCCGCCGCGGAACGCCGCGAGGCTTTTTTTCCGCAGGGCCAGCACGTCCTGGCCGTCGATGCGCAGGGTGCCGCCGATGCGGGTGCGCTTCTCGGGCAGGAGCCGCATCAGCGCGCGCAGGGTGACGCTCTTGCCGGAGCCGGATTCGCCCAGCAGCGCCAGCGCCTCGCCGGCCTTGAGGTCGAGGTCGACCCCGCCGACCGCCCGGACCGGCTTGCGGCCGCCGAGGAAGTCGACCGTGAGGCCGCGGACATGGACGAGGGCCGCGTCGGCGGCCACCTCGGGATGGCGAAGGGGAGCGTTCATGGTCAGGCCGCCATCGGCAGGGTCGGGGCTTGCGGGTGGCCGGAGCCCTCGACCGCCATGTGGCAGGCGGCGAGGTGGGACGGCGCGACCGGGTCGAGCCCCGGCTCGCGGGTGCGGCAGAGGTCGGCGGCGAAGCGGCAGCGGGTGTGGAAGCGGCAGCCCGGCGGCGGGTTGATCGGGTTCGGCGGGTCGCCGGTGAGCGGCGCCTCCTCGATCCGGGCCGCGGGGTCGGTCGAGGGCTGCGAGGCGAGCAGAGCCGCGGTGTAGGGGTGGCGCGGCGCCTTGAGGATGTCGTCGGCCGGGCCGATCTCGGCGATCTTGCCGAGATACATCACCATCACCCGGTCGGACATGAACCGCACGACGTTGAGGTCGTGCGAGATGAACATGTAGGTGAGGCCGAAGTCGCGCTTGAGGTCGTCGAGCAGGTTGAGCACCTGCGCCTCGACCGACTTGTCGAGGGCCGACACCGCCTCGTCGAGGATCAGCAGGCGGGGCTCCAGGGCGAGCGCCCGGGCGATGTTGACCCGCTGGCGCTGGCCGCCCGAGACCTCGTGCGGGTAGCGGCCGCCGAAGCGGCGCGGCTCCAGCCCGACCCGGCGCAGGAGGTCGTGGGCCCGCGCCAGCGCCGCCCCCGCCGACAGGCCGTGCGCCTTCGGGCCGAACGCCACCGTCTCCTCGATGGTCAGGCGCGGATTCAGCGAGGCGTAGGAATCCTGGAAGACCATCTGCACCTGCCGGCGGTAGGTCTTCAGGTCGAGGGCCCGGGTGCCGAGCTTCTCGCCGTCGAACACGATGTCGCCGGCATCCGGCCGGTTGATCTGCATCAGCAGGCGGGCGGTGGTGGACTTGCCGCAGCCCGACTCGCCGACGACGCCGAGGGTCTCGCCCTTGGCGATGGCGAAGTCGACGCCGTCGACGGCGCGCACCACCGGGCCGCGGCCGAGCAGGCCGCCCTTGCCGCCGAAATGCTTGACGAGGCCGGAGACGCTGAGCAGGGGCTGGGCCGGGCCGCCGCGGTCGCGGGGATCGAGGGTCATTGCCGCACCTCCATCGCCGAGCGCAGGCCGTCGGACAAAAGGTTGAACGAGATCGAGGTGAGGAAGATCATCACCCCGGGCAGGGCCGCGACCAGCGGATTGACGTAGATCGCGGTGCGCAGGGTGTTGAGCATCAGGCCCCATTCCGGCTCCGGCGGCTTCACCCCGAGGCCGAGGAAGGACAGGCCCGAGGCCAGGATCATCGAGACCGAGATCAGGCTGGTCGAGTAGACGAAGACCGGGCCGAGCACGTTGCCGAGCACCTGCACCCGCACCACCGTGACCGGGTGGGCGCCCGAGACCCGGGCCGCCTCGACGTAGTCGCGGCCGCGGATCTGCACCGTGACGCTCTCGGCGACGCGGGTGATCTGCGGCACGAACACGACGGTGAGCGACACGATGGCGTTGAGGATGCCGGCGCCCAGCGCGCCCGACAGCGCGATGGCGAGCAGCACCGACGGGAAGGCGAAGAACACGTCGACCACCCGCATGATGAGGGTGTTGACCCAGCCGCCGGCATAGCCCGCCAGGATGCCGAGCCCCGAGCCGATGAAGAACGCGATGATGACCGGCAGCACGCCCATGAACAGCGACAGCCGGCCGGCGTAGAGCAGGCGGCTCAGCATGTCGCGTCCGAGCTCGTCCGAGCCGAGCCAGTAGGTCGCGTCGCCGACATGGCGCAGGCGGCGCACCATCGAGCCCTTGAACGGGTCCATCGGGGCGATCAGCGGCGCGAAGATCGCCGCCAGCACGATGCACAGGATCACGATCCCCGCCCCCATCGCGACGGGATCGCGGGCGAGGCGCGACAGGACGCTGCCCCAGTAGCCGCGCCCGGCCTGGACCGGTGCCGCCTCGGCGAGGTCCACCGGCGGCAGGGGAGCGCTGGCGGTGGCCTCGACCGGCGTGAGGGTCGTCGTCATGGCGGCTCAGGCCCTCTCGATGCGGGGGTCGAGGGCGGTCTGCACCACGTCGACCAGGAGGTTGAGGGTGACGAAGAACATCGCCAGCACGAGGATCGTCCCCTGGAGCAGGGGCAGGTCGCGCTGGAAGATCGCCGCGTTGAGCAGGAAGCCGGTGCCCGGCCACGCGAACACCGTCTCGACCAGGATCGAGCCGCCGAGCAGGTAGCCGAGCTGCAGGCCCATGATGGCGATGGCGGTGGGCGCCGCGTTCTTGACCACGTGGCGGAACACGCCGAACTCGGACAGGCCCTTGGCCCGGAGCGCCTGGACGAAGTCCTGGTGCAGGATGTCGCCGACCAGTGCCCGCACGGTGCGGGAGATCACGCCCATCGGGATCACCGACATCGTGACCGCCGGCAGCACGAGGTAGCGCAGGTGCTCGAGATCGGGCCACCAGTTGCCCGAGCCCTGCGGCCCGGCCCCGGTCGGCGGCAGCCAGCCGAGATTGGCCGAGAAGATGATGACCAGCACGATGCCGAGCCAGTAATGCGGCACGCTGACCCCGAACACCGCGACCGCCGAGGCGACCCGGTCGAGCCAGGAATCGCGGGCGTAGCCGGCGACGAAGCCGAAGAAGGTGCCGAAGGTGAAGCCGATCAGGGTCGCCGAGGCGGCGAGGATCAGGCTGTTGCCGACCGCCCGCGACACCTCGGCCAGCACCGGCCGTCCGGTGGCGATCGAGTTGCCGAGGTCGCCGTGCAGCACCTTCCAGAGCCAGATCCCGTACTGGACCGGCAGCGGCTTGTCGAAGCCGTAGGCGGCGCGCATCTGCGCCTGCATCTCGGCGGTGGCGTCGACCGGCAGGATCGCGCTCAGCGGATCGCCCGGGGCGAGGTGGACCAGCAGGAAGCACACGAGGCTGACCCCGAGGGCGACCGGGGCGGCGTAGCCGATGCGCTTGAGGATGAAGAGAATCATGGGATCAGCCCGGTTGCGGGACGCGGAACTTGCGCGGTCCGAACCCTCCCCTCTCTGCGGGGGAGGGTGGCGAACGGAGTGAGCGCAGCGGGACGACGTCCCGCCGAGAGGGGAACCACGCTTCCGGAAAGGTCGGAGCCTTTCTGATAGGCGCCACCTCCGGCACCGTCGCGTTCCCCTCTTGCGGGACGATCGTCCCGGCCCGCCCGGCATCCGCCGGGCACCCTCCCCCGCAGAGGGGGGAGGGTCATGATCGCGTCGGCCGCAGCGACGATCGTCGGCGCTACTTCGCCATCGTGATCGGCGTCAGGTCCTGGTACCAGCTCTGGGCCTGGACGAAGCCCTTCACCTTCGGGCTCATCGCCCGCGGGTTGACGTCGTGGGTGACCATCAGGAACAGCGCGTCGTCCACGAACTTCTCGTGGACCTTCTGCAGCACCGTCAGTTGCTCCTTCGGGTCGAAGGTGGTGCGGACCGCATCGAACAGCTTGTCCATCTCAGGGTCGCAGTAATAGCCCCAGTTGGTGCCGTTCGGCGGCGCGAGGTTGCACTGGGCGTGACGGATGAAGGCGGTGAACGGATCCTGGATCAGGTAGGAGTAGTTCATCGCCGTGCCGCCGCGGGCGGAATCGGCCTTGGCGCCGGCGCGCCAGATGTTGATGAGCGTGTTCCACTCGGTGACCTCGAACTCGACGTTGATGCCGACCTCGGCGAGGTTCTGCTGCAGGAACTCGTTCATCGGCAGCGGCTGCATCTGGCCCGAGCCCGAGGCCGAGATCAGCACCTTGGTCTTGATCGGCTTGTCGGGGCCATAGCCGGCCTCCTTCAGAAGCTTCTTGGCTGCCGCCGGGTCGTAGCCGAGCTTGAAGGTCGGCTTGCCGAACCACGGATGGCCCGGGGTCATGAAGCCCTGGGCCGGCGTCGCGAGGCCGCCGAGGAACTCCTTCAGCCCCTCGCGGTCGACCGCGAGGTTGGCCGCCTTGCGCACCCGGATGTCGTTCCAGGGCGAGCCCTCGGCCCGCGACAGGTGCCAGGTCCAGTTGTGCGGGTAGAGGTTGGTGACGATGACGAGCCCGGCGGCCTTGAGCGACGGCACCGCGTCGGGGGCCGGCGCCTCGATCCAGTCGACCTGCCCCGAGCGCAGGGCGGCGACGCGGGCATTGGCCTCGGGCAGCGGCACCAGCACGAGCCGGTCGAGCTTGGGCACCCGGTTCTTGTCCCAGTACTCCTTGTTGGGCACGAGCTCGGCCCGCTCGCGCGGCACGAATCCGGTCAGCTTCCACGGCCCGGTGCCGGAGGGCGCCTTGGCGACCGCGTCCCAGTTCTTGCCGAGCTTCTCCCAGTTGGCGGGAGACGACATCATGATCCAGGCGATCTGGTAGGGGAAGGTCGCGTCCGGGGTCTTGGTGGTGATCTCGACCGTCATCGGGTCGAGGGCCTTGTAGCCGGTGACGCCCGGGATGCGGATGCGCCCCTGCGCCGACTGGCGCGGATCGTATTGCGGGCTGTCGGTCTTGAGCAGCTTGTCGAGGTTCCACACCACCGCGTCGGCGTTGAAGGCGGAGCCGTCATGGAACTTGACGTCCGGGCGCAGGGTGAAGATCCACTTGGTCTTGTCGGCGTCGTCGGTCTTCCACGAGGCGGCGAGGCCCGGAATCAGCTCCGAGGCCTTGTCGGCGCTGCTGAGGTCCCAGTTGATGAGCGCGTCGTAGGCCGTGAAGCCCATGAATCGCATCCCCTCGCCGCCGTTGTCCGGCTGGCCGGTGGTGAGCGGGATGTCCGACGCCGTCATACCGATGCGGAGCACGCCCTGCGCGACCGCCGGGGCGGACAGGACCAGGGCGAGGGCGAGCCCCAACAGGGGGCCGCGGTGAACCTTGCGCATCGACGACAGCCTCGTTCGTGGTTTCAGGAACACCGTTCGCAAGAGGCTTGCCATCACGATTTCGCTTTTTTCGACAGTATCTTACGACTGAATTCGTGACGGCACGGCGACGACCGGCCGGCACCCGCCTATTCTGCAGGCAGATCCGGAAGCAGGTTGGCATCGCTGCCGCCGGATCGCGCATTGGCCCGTCCGTCCCTGCTTGCCGGCACGCGGGTCCGACAACCCCGTTCATGCACGACGCAGCGTTTCATGTCTTGAAACGGGGACAAGCGCTTAAAATTTCCTTAGAACTCCCCAATTAGTCCTCGCTGCATGCAGACTTTTCAGAGGTTAGGAGTTCGGTATGCTGGATTTCGGGAGGACTGCCCTTACGTCAGCCGGGATCCTGATTGCCTTGTCCGGCGTGGCGGCCGGCGGGAGCGAGAGCCTCAAGGCGCAGTACAGGCGGCCGGATACGATCCCGTTCCCCGCGGAGGCGCCCTACTCGCCGCAACTGGCGACGCTCGGAAAGATGCTGTTCTTCGATCCGCGCCTGAGCGGTAAGCAGAACCTCAGCTGCGCCAGCTGCCACAATCCGTCCTTCGGCTTCGAGGTTCCGGTCGCCGGGGCGATCGGCGCGACCAACACGCCCCTGGGGCGCAAGGCTCCCACCGTCCTGAACGCGGCCTGGATCCCGACCCTGTTCTGGGACGGGCGGGCGCCGACTCTCGAGATGCAGGCGATGGGCCCGATCACCGCCGAGGCCGAGATGGACGCCACGTTCCCGCAGATCGTGGCCCGGTTGAGCGGCGTGCCGGCCTACAGGACCGCCTTCGAGGCGATCTTCCCGCAGGAGGGCGTCACGACGGACACGATCCTCAGGGCGATCGCGACCTACGAGCGGACGGTGGTGGCCGGATCCGCTCCCTTCGACCGCTGGATCGACGGCGACGAGGCGGCGATTCCGGCGGCGGCCAAGCGGGGCTTCGTCCTGTTCAACGGCAAGGCCGGGTGCGCGGGCTGCCACACCGGATGGAACTTCACCGACAACAAGTTCCACGACCTCGGGATCGCGACCGCCGATCCCGGCCGCGCCACCTTCGAGCCCGACAATCCGCTCGCGCAGCATGCGTTCAAGACGCCGGGCCTGCGCAACCTGACCTACCGGGCTCCCTTCGGCCATGCCGGCCAGTTCTCCGATCTCGCGGCCATCGTCGCCTTCTACGAGACCGGCGGCCTGCCCCGGCCGTCGAAGTCGCCGCTGATGCGGCCGCTCGACCCCCGCTGCCGAGGAGCGGTCCGACCTCATCGCCTTCCTGCAGTCGCTGACGGCCGAACAGACCCGTACCGCCCTGCCCAACCTCCCGAACTGAACCGGGCCACGGAAGGTCTCGCGAGAAGGTCCCAGCATGTCGATCCGCTACAAGCTCCTGCTTCCGCTTCTCGGCTTCCTGATCCTGGCCGGCCTGCTGGCGGGTGCCACCGGGCTCGCCAGCTTCGAGGCACTCGACGACGTCGCGACGGTGGCCGAGCGGGCGGCCGAGGCGAACGAGTCCGGCCGCGCCGCGCGCGACCATTTCCGGCAGGCCGAGGAGATGGTCGCGCACGTCACCGCAATGACCGATCTCGCCGATCTGGCGCCGGTCCGTGCGCGCTTCACGCGATCGAACGACGGGCTGATGGTCCTGCTCGGGCGCCTGAACGCGGCGGCCTTGTCGGATCCGATGCGGAGCCTGGCGCAGCGGGCCGAGGCCGAGGCGCGCCGGTGGCGCGGCGATGCCGAGGTGCTGCTCGGGATCGGGAGCGCGCGGGAGGTCCCGACCCAGGAGCGGATGGCGCGGCAGAGCCGGAACGTGCAGCAGCGCTTCGACGAGATCGTGGCGCGCGCGGCGGAGGATGCGCGGATCCAGATGCAGGCGATGCGCAGCGCGACCGAGCGGAGGATCGGGGTGATGCTCGGCCTCGCCGCGGCGGTGGTGCTGCTCGGGTCGGCCACGGCATGGTGGCTCGCCGGAACCCTGGCGAAGCCGCTGGTCCGGCTGACCGACGACACGGCCCGGCTCGCCCGGGGCGATACCGGCGTGCAGCTCCCGGCGGCCCAGCGGCGCGACGAGATCGGCGACATCGCCCGCGCGGTCGTGGCGGTGCGGGACCGGTCGCAGACCGAGGCCGCGCGCCAGATCGAGGAGACGCAGGCCGCGCGCCGTCGCGAGCAGGAGGCGCGCCAGGCGATGCTGCGCGACCTCGCCGGCCGGTTCGAGCAGACCGTCGGCCTGATCGTCGCCGAGGTCGCACAGGCCGTCGACGGGCTCCAGGGCCACGCGGCGTCGATGCGCTCGGCCGTGGCGGGAACCGCCCGGCGCTCGGCCTCGGCGGCGGATGCGGCGCAGCAGACCAGCGCCAACGTCAATGCCGTGGCCGCCGCGGCCGAGGAGATCAACGCGACCGTCGGCGAGATCGGGCGGCAGGTCGAGCAGGCGAGCCGGATGTCGGACTCGGCCGTGCGCACCGCCGCCCGCACCGAGGAGATCGTCGCGGCGCTCGGCGACGCGGCGACGCGGATCGGCGGCGTCGTCGAGATCGTGTCCTCGATCGCCGGCCAGACCAACCTGCTGGCGCTGAACGCGACGATCGAGGCGGCGCGGGCCGATGAATCGGGGCGCGGCTTCGCGGTCGTCGCCGCCGAGGTCAAGGAACTCGCCTCTCAGACGACGCGGGCGACCGGGGAGATCGGCCGGCAGATCGACGCGATCCGGGCGGCGACGGTCGAGGCCGGGCAGGCCATTCAGGCGATCGCCGGCGAGATCCAGTCGATGAACGCCGTGACGACGGGCATCGCCGCGGCGGTCCAGGAGCAGAGCGCGACCACGCAGGAGATCGCGCGCGGCATGAGCGAGGCCTCGACCGGCACCGATGCGGTGAGCGCCAACATCGCGGCGGTCGCCCGCTCCGCGACGGGGGCTGGAGACACCGCGCAGGCGGTCGCGACCGCCGCGGCCGCCCTGGCCGATCGGTCCGGTGCCCTGCGCGGCGAGGTGGAGCAGTTCCTCGTCGGCGTCCGGGCGGCGTGAGCCCGGCGCCGGACGACGCCGGTTCGGTCCGTCACGGCCGCGCCAGGACCCCGCCGGTCATTTCGCGGCCGACCCCGGTGGTGCGCGGGAAGGTGATCGGCAGGCCCTGCATCGCGCGGACCGCCAGATGGGCGAAGGCCTGGGCCTCGAGATAGGCCGCCGACCAGCCGATGGCGTCGGCGGTCGTGATCTCGCAGCGCAGGTGGTAGTGGAGCTGGCGCAGCAACTCGCCGTTGCGGGCGCCGCCGCCGGCGACGATCCAGCGGGCGGGCGGCTCGGCGACGTGGTCGAGGGCGCGGGCGACCGCCCGGGCGGTGAAGGCGGTCAGGGTGGCGGCCCCGTCCTCGGTCGAGAGCTGGCCGGCGAGCTTGTGCGAGAACCAGTTGCGGTCGAGGGACTTCGGCGGCCGGCGGGCGAAGAACGGATGGATCAGCAGCCACGCCAGCAGCGCCTCGTCGGGCCGGCCGCGGGCGGCGGTGCGGCCGCCGTCATCGAGGGGCCGGCCGGTGCGCTCGCGCATCCAGTCGTCGATCAGCGCGTTGCCCGGCCCGGTGTCGAAGGCGAGGAGGTCGCCGTTCGACCCGATCAAGGTCGCGTTGGCGACGCCGCCGATGTTGAGGATGCCGAGGCTCTCGGTGAAGCCGGAGGCCCGGGCGAGCGCCCGGTGGAACACCGGCACCAGCGGCGCGCCCTGGCCGCCGGCCTCGATGTCGGCGAGGCGCAGGTCCGACACCACCGGGATGCCGAGGCGGCGGGCGAGCGCGGCGCCGTCGCCGATCTGCACGCTCATCTTCTGGTCGGGGCGGTGGACGACGGTCTGGCCGTGGAAGCCGATCACGTCGACGTCGCCGGGCGTCAGGCCGTTCTCGGCGAGGAACGCCTCGACCGCCTCGGCGTGCAGGCGCGTGACGAGGTCCTCCGCCGCCGGCAGGCAGCCCGGGCGCTCGTCGCGGGCGGTGATCGCCTCGGCGTCGGACAGCGCCCGGCGCAGCAGGTCCCGGTCGTCGTCGGAATAGGCCCGGTAGCCGGTCGGGCCGAGGGGTTCGAGGAAGCCGTTATGGCCCTGGACCACCCGGATCGACTCGCCGTCGGTCTCGATCAGCGCCACGTCGACCCCGTCGAGGGAGGTGCCGCTCATCAGTCCGATCGCCCGCACCATCCGCCGCCCCCGTGCCTTTCCGGGCCGGCGCTGCTATGAGCCGGCCCATCGTCCATGCGGAGCTAGCATGTCGGCCCGGGGCCTGTCGCCTCGGCGCCCCTCCGCCGCGGGAGACCGAACCAGACCCATGGCCGCGCCCCTCGACTTCACGCCGCGTTCCGACTTCCTGAGGATCCTGTCCGAGCGCGGCTACCTGCACCAGTGCTCGGATTACGAGGGCGTCGACGCCGCCGCCCGCGAGGGCCGCCTGACGGCCTATGTCGGCTACGACTGCACCGCGGCCTCGCTGCATATCGGGCACCTGCTCTCCATCATGATGCTGCACTGGCTCCAGGCGACCGGCGGGCGGCCGGTGGCGCTGATGGGCGGCGGCACCACGCGGGTCGGCGACCCCTCCGGCCGCGACGAGAGCCGCAAGATCCTCACGATCGAGCAGATCGAGGAGAACAAGCAGGGGATCAAGAAGACCTTCGACCGCTTCCTGCGCTTCGGCGACGGCCCGCAGGACGCGATCATGGCCGACAACGCCGAGTGGCTGACCAAGCTCAACTACATCGAGATGCTGCGCGACGTCGGGCGGCACTTCTCGATCAACCGCATGCTGACGATGGACAGCGTGCGGATGCGGCTGGAGCGCGACCAGGAGCTGTCGTTCCTGGAATTCAACTACATGATCCTGCAATCCTACGACTTCACCGAGCTGAACCGGCGCTACGGCGTGACGCTGCAGATGGGCGGCTCCGACCAGTGGGGCAACATCGTCAACGGCATCGACCTCGGCCGCCGGCTCGGCACGCCGCAGCTCTACGCCCTGACCTGCCCGCTGATGACCACGGCGTCCGGCGCCAAGATGGGCAAGACCGCCGGCGGCGCGGTCTGGCTCGATGCCGGGATGCGCTCGCCCTACGAGTACTGGCAGTTCTGGCGCAACACCGAGGACGCCGATGTCGGCCGGTTCCTCAAGCTGTTCACCCTGCTGCCGCTCGACGAGGTCGCCCGGCTGGAAGGGCTCGGGGGGGCCGAGATCAACGAGGCCAAGAAGGTGCTGGCGACCGAGGCGACGGCGCTGATGCACGGCCGCGAGGCGGCCGAGGCCGCCGCCGAAACCGCCCGGCGCACCTTCGAGGAGGGCGCGCTGGCCGAGACGCTGCCGAGCGTCGAGGTGGCGCGCGCCGCCTTCGAGGTCGGCCTCGGCGTGCTCGCCGCCTTCGGGCCCGACCACGCCGCCCTGGTGCCCTCGACCAGCGCCGCCCGGCGCGAGATCCGGGCCGGCGGCCTGAAGGTCAACGACGCCGCGGTCAGCGACGAGAAGGCGGTGATCGGCCTGTCCGACCTCACCCCGGAGGGCGTGGTGAAGCTGTCCTTCGGCCGCAAGCGGCACGTGCTGCTGCGGGCGGTGTGAATCGGGGCCTGGCTGCGACGCGCGACCGGAGGCGCCGGCGGGACCGTCGCGGGCCGTGGTCCGGCCCCCCGCCGGCCCCGACGGGGGACGGCGTCCTCCCTCGGACAGGTGTCCGGCCGGATCGGCGGGGATCATCCCCGCGGCCGCCGTTGCCGGACGGTCACGCCCGGCCTACCTAACGCGCGGGTCCTGCGCCGCCGCGCGACCGACGTCGCGCGGACGAGCCCCAAGACTGACGAGCCCCAAGACTGGAGAGTCCCGATGGCCTTCACCCTGCCCGAACTGCCCTACGCCTACGACGCGCTCCAGCCCTACATGTCCAAGGAGACGCTGGAGTTCCACCACGACAAGCACCACAAGGCGTATGTCGACACCGGCAACAAGCTGCTGGAGGGCTCGGAACTGGCGGGCAAGAGCGTCGAGGAGGTGGTCAAGGCCTCCTACGGCCAGAACCAGCCCCTCTTCAACAACGCCGGCCAGCACTACAACCACATCCACTTCTGGCAGTGGATGAAGCCGAACGGCGGCGGCGCCATCCCGGGTGCGCTGGAGAAGAAGATCGCCGAGGATCTCGGCGGCACCGACAAGTTCAAGGCCGACTTCATCCAAGCCGGCGTGTCGCAGTTCGGCTCCGGCTGGGCCTGGCTCGCGGTGAAGAACGGCAAGCTCGAGATCATGAAGACCCCGAACGGCGAGAACCCCCTCGTCCACGGCGCCAAGCCGATCCTCGGCGTCGACGTGTGGGAGCACTCCTACTACATCGACTACCGCAACCGCCGTCCCGACTATCTCAAGGCGTTCATCGAGAACCTCGTGAACTGGGAGCACGTCGAGAAGATGTACGGCGAGGCGATCGCCTGATCGGCGTCTCACGCAGCCGAACCCTCCCCCCGCTGCGGGGGGAGGGCTCAGAAGGGTCGCGCCACCAGCCTGAACCGCTCCCGCGCCAGGAACTCGGGAAAGCGCGGCGAGGCGAGATAGGCGAGTTCGAGCGGCCGGCTCTCCACCACCGGATCGAGCGCCCGTACCTCGTCGTCGACCTCGCCCGGGTGGCACATCACCACCGGCGCCGGCCCGGGCCGGGCGAAGGCGCGCTCGAAGGCGTCGGGGACGCTCCCGCCGGGGGCGAAATCCGAAAAGCCCGAAAAGCCCCGGTTGGTCGGAAACCCCGCCCGCGCCGCCGCGGCGGCGAAGCCGGCCGCCAGCCCGGCCACGAGGGCGGCCTTCGGCGCCGACGGCCGGGCGAGCAGCACGCCGGGCCGGTCGGACGGGTCGCGCAGCCAGATCCGCCCCGACAACCGGCGCTCGGCTAGCACCGCGAGCAGCGCGCCGCGGATGCCCGGCAGGACGTGGACGTGCTGGTGGCCGTCGACGAAGTCCGGCGGGCGGCCGACCGCCGCCGTGAAGGCGTCGCACTGGCGCGCGATCTCGGCCAGGATCTCGGCCCGGTCGAGCCGCCCCGACAGCGACAGCGCCATCAGCCGCCCCAGGGACGGCAGCCGGCCGTCCGGCGCGAGGCGCGGCATCGGCCCGAGCGGTGCGCCCGCGGTGAGCGTCAGGTGCAGCCCGAGCCCGACCGTGCCGGCGAGTTCCTTGAGCGCCGGGGCGCCGCGGCGGAAGCCCGGCAGGTTGGTCATCGATCCGGTCGCCGACAGGCGCCCGGCGCGCGCCAGCCGCAGGATGCCGCGGTTGACGCCGTCGCCGAGGCCGAAATCGTCGGCGCACAGCACGATCGGGCGCCGTTCAGGTGACATGGCCTAGATCCCCGCTTGTACCGCCGGGCGAAACCGGCTCCTGATTTACGCGCCGGCACCGTGCCGGCCGTCAGACGAGGGACAGCAGGTGGAGCTGTTCAGACCCGCCGGTCCGGTCGGCCTCAGCGTCGTCCTACCGGTCTACAACGAGAGCGCCAATATCGGCCCGCTCCTCGACCGGCTGCTGCCGGTGCTGGAGCGCATCACCGAATCCTACGAGGTGGTGTTCGTCGACGACGGCAGCGCCGACGCGACGCTGGCGGCGATCGCCGGCCACCACGCCCGCGAGCCGCGGGTCGGGGCGGTCTCGTTCAGCCGCAACTTCGGCAAGGAGATCGCCATCGCGGCCGGGCTCGACCACGCCCGCGGCGACGCGGTGGTCATCATGGATTCCGACCTCCAGCACCCGCCGGAGCTGATCGAGACCTTCGTGGCGCACTGGCGCGAGGGCAACGTGATGGTCTACGCCCAGCGCCGCGACCGCGACGACGAGACCGCGATGCGCCGCGGCTTCGCCCACCTGTTCTATCGCCTGTTCGCCCGCTTCGGCGAGATGCCGCTGCCCGAGGGCGCCGGCGACTTCCGGCTCATCGACCGCAAGGGCGTCGAGGTGCTGCGCTCGCTGCCCGAACGCGCCCGCTTCTCCAAGGGCCTGTATTCCTGGATCGGGTTCCGCTCGGTCGGCGTGCCCTACACCGTCGAGGAGCGCGCCCACGGCAGCTCGAAATGGAGCTTCCGCAAGCTGTTTCGCTTCGCCTTCGACGGCATGACCTCGTTCTCGACCGTGCCGCTGCGGGTCTGGACCTATGTCGGCGGCGCGGTCGCGACCCTGGCGCTCGCCATGGCGGTGTACTTCATCGCCGAGACCCTGCTGCGCGGCCCCGACGTGCCGGGCTACGCCTCGCTGATCGTCTCGGTGATGTTCTTCTCCGGCGTGCAGCTGATGTCGCTCGGCATCATCGGCGAGTACATCGGCCGCATCTTCGCCGAGGTGAAGCGCCGCCCGCTCTACGTCGTCGCCGACCGCGTCGGTCCCGCCGCCCTGGGCCGGACCGGGCCGGTGCGCGAGGAGCGCACCGGACGCGCGGGCTTCACCGGCGCCATCTGAGCGGCGTTCTGCCGGCGGTTCACGACCGGTGCCGGAACGGTCAACGTTTCGGCGGCGAGAACGATGCGAGAGCAACGATCCAGGCAGAGTCGCCCTGTGCGCCTCCGCCGAGGGTCGATAACCGGGCAGCTCGACCGTGCGAGGGGATGCTGTCGGCCTCGATGGCCCACGACCGCCGGCGGCTTCCCCCCGAGCGTTCGCCGCGCCGCCGATCGGAGTTCCGTCCCGAGAGGAGGCAGGAGCAGCTTGACGCGACCGACACCCCGCCTGCATCATACAGCGCCTAAAAAGACAGCGATGCAGGTATGGTGACAACCTGCGGTCTCCTCGGAGACAGTCACGCTTGAGCGGGTGATGCCGCTCTTGGCCATGGCCGGACACAGCGAAGGCAGAATCCTTCGCTCGTGATCGGTCGTGGTCGCGTCAGCCGCAGCCGGTCCGTGTCCGTTCCTCGAACGGAAAGGGACGACCGTGAAGCTGAACCACATCAACCTCTACAGCCGCGACACCGAAGCCGATCGTGCGATGTTCGAGCGGTATTTCGGTCTGCATACGCTCGTGGCACGCGGGACGACGATGGCGATCATGCAGGATGACGACGGCCTGGTGCTGATCGTCAACCGCTTCGAGAAGAAGCTGGACGGCTTCGAATATCCCAGGGAACTCGACGTCCTGCACATCGGCTTCATCCAGGAATCGCGCGAAGCCGTCGACGCCCTGCATGCCCGTCTGACGGCGGACGGCTGGGAGATCCCGGCGGCGCACAACGCGCATGGTGCGTGGTGCTTCTACTTCCGGGCCAAAGGCGGCTACTTCATCGAGGTGACGACGTCGACCCCGGTCCATCCCGCGGAAGCGTATCGAGGTCACCAGCAATAGCCTCGATCCCGGCCGGTGGAGCCGTCCGCCGGCCCGTCCGGTTCTCCTGGTCGTTCGGGGACCGCTCGCCGCACGGCCCGAGGGCGGTTGTCTGCGCAGCCGTACCGGAACCGGACAGGTCGGTTTCCACCCTGAACAGCCGCCGGACCGTCAGGCCGGTCGGGTTTGGACCCTGGACAATCCGCCGCCGGACCCCGAACGGTTCCGCGCATGATTCGCAGCATCCTCTCGGTCGGCGGCTGGACCCTCGTCTCCCGGGTCACCGGGTTCTTCCGCGACGTCGTGATGGCGGCGGTGCTCGGGGCGGGGCCGGTGGCCGACGCTTTCGTTGTCGCCTTCCGCCTGCCCAACCACTTCCGGGCGATCTTCGGCGAGGGCGCGTTCAACGTCGCCTTCGTGCCGACCTATGCCGGGCTCGACGGCTCCGGGGATACCCAGGCGGCGCGCGCCTTCGCCGACCGCGCCTTCACGCTGATGCTGCTGGTGCAGGTGGCGCTCCTCGCCCTCGCCCTGCCGCTGATGCCGTGGATCGTGCGGGCGCTCGCCCCGGGCTTCGCCGACGAGCCCGAACAATTCGCGCTCGCGGTGGCGCTGACCCGCATCACCTTTCCGTACCTGCTGTTCATCACCCTGGTGACGCTGCTCTCGGGCGTGCTCAACGCCCGGCGCCGCTTCGCCGCCGCCGCGGCGGCGCCGGTGCTGCTCAACCTGTCGCTGCTCGCCGCCTTCGCGCTGGCGTTCCTGTTCCCGAACGCCGCCTACGCGGCGGCCTGGGGCGTGGCGGTCTCGGGCGTGCTGCAGTTCGGGCTGGTCTGGGCCGACGCCCACCGCGCCGGCCTCGGGCCCCGCCTGCGCCGCCCGACCCTGCGCGACGCCGGCATGGTGCGGTTCTTCCGCATGCTCGGCCCGGCGGTGATCGGCTCGGCCGGGGTGCAGATCGCGATGTTCGCCGACACCATCCTGGCGTCGTTCCTGCCGACCGGGGCGGTGTCGTCGCTGTGGTACGCTGATCGGCTGTACCAGTTGCCGTTCGGGGTCATCGGCATCGCCGCCGGCACGGTCCTGCTGCCGGAGATGAGCCGTCGCATCGCCGGCGGCGACGTCGCGGGCGCCCACGCGGCGCAGAACCGCGCCATCGGCTTCTCGCTCGCCCTGTCGGCGCCGTTCGCGGTGGCGTTCCTGCTGGTGCCGGAGCTGACCATGACCGCCTTGTTCCAGCGCGGCGCCTTCGACGCCGAGGCCGCGGCGCGGGCCGGGGCGGTGCTCGCCGCCTACGGGCTGGCGCTGCCGGCCGCCGTGCTGATCCGCAGCATGGTGGCGAGCTTCTACGCCCGCCAGGATTCGCGCACGCCGGTCATGGCCTCCCTCGGGGCCGTCGCGGTCAACGTCGCGCTGAAGGTCGTGCTGACCGGACCCTTCGGCGTCGTCGGCCTCGCGCTGGCGACGGCGGCCGGCACCTGGGTCAACGTGCTGGCGCTGTTCGTGCTCGCCCGGCGCCGGGGCTGGACCGCGCCGAGCCGCACCCTCGTGGTCACGGCGGGCGGGGTGCTCGCCGCCTGCGCGGTGCTCGCCGCCGGGACCCTCGGCGGCCTGCCGCTCCTGGAGCGGCTGATGCCGGCGCTGCCGCGCTTCCGCGAACTCGCGATCCTGGCCGCCCTCGGGATCATCGGCGTCGTCGCCTATGGGGCGACGCTGCTCCTGGCGCTGCGGCTGTTCGGGGTGCGGCTGCGGCGGGTGTAGCCGGTCATCGCAGGTCGATCGGGTAGGCCCGGCGCACGCCACGGGCGATCAGCGCGGCGACCACCGCCTTCACCACGTCGCCCGGGACGAACACCGCACTCCCGAGCGCCGCCTTCGACAGGCCCATGCCGGTGACCGCGGCGAGCCACGGGATGCCGAGGGCGTAGACCGCGCCGATCCCGCCGAGGAGGCAGGCCAGGACCGCGAAGGCGGTCTCGCGCCAGCCCCAGGGGCCGGGGGCGAAACGCCGGACCAGCGCGCCGGTGACGACCGCGCCGAGGAACCAGCCGAGCAGGAATCCGCCGGTCGGCCCGACCACGACGCCGAAGCCGCCGCGCCCGCCCGACAGCACCGGCAGGCCGAGCACCACCAGCAGCACGACGAGCGCGACCGCGAGGCCGCCCCGCACCGGGCCGAGGATCAGCCCGGCCAGCATCACCCCGAGGGATTGCGGGGTGATCGGCACCGGCAGCGCCCCGACCGGGATCGCGGGGATCAGCCCCAGCGCCACGATCAGGGCGGCGAACAGCGCGGACAGCACGAGGTCTCGGGTCGTCATCGGGGCGTTGTGTCCTTCTCCGGCGGGTAGGAACGGGCCTCGATCGCCTCCGCCACGGCGTCGGCCCGGATCAGCGTGCGCACGATCAGCGGCACGATCAGCGTGACGGGGTTGGCGCGCAGGCCCCGCGCGGCCTGGGCCTCGCGCAAGGCCGCGGCCTGCCCGGCGATCTCGGGCACGAAGCGCAGCACCAGCGCCACCGCGAGGCCGACCCGGTCGGCGCGCAGCCAGCCGCGGCGCTCCAGCGGCGCCAGCGCCCGCTCCAGGGCGTCGAGCAGGTCGCTCGCCCGCGTGGTCAGCGTGACGGCGAGCGCCGCCAGGACCAGGGCGAGGAGGCGCAGACCCGCCGCCGCGGCCTGATGCGGCCCGTCGAGGACAGCGGTCGCCGCGACCACGACGCCGAGCACCCAGGCCAGCCCGGTGACCTGGGGGCGCAGGGCGCGCAGCGGCGCGCCGGTCGCCCGCACCAGCCCGGCCCCGGCGAGGGCCGCCCCCGCGAGGACCGGCAGCGAACCCGTCAGCACCAGCGCGATGCCCGCGGCGGCGAGCGCGGCGAGCTTGAGCCCGGCCGGCGCCCGGTGCAGGCGCGAGGTGCCGGGCCGGTAGAGCGAGGGCGTCACGACAGCCGGTCCACGTACCAGCGCAGGGCCGGGGCCGGGGCGTCGTCGGCGACGATCCGGCCCTCGTCGACCACCAGCACCCGGTCGAAATCCGCGATCAGGTCGAGGTCGTGGGTGACCACCACCGCGGCCTGGGCGAGGCCCGCGATGGCGGCGCGCACCCGGTTGCGCTGGCGCAGGTCGAGGAGCGTCGTCGGCTCGTCGAACACCACGAGGTCGGGCTCCATCACCAGCACGGCGCACAACGCCACGAGCTGCTTCTCGCCGCCGCTGAGGCCGTGGCTCGGCCGCTCGGCGAGGTGGGCGAGGCCGAACCGGTCGAGCACCGCGGCGGCCCGCCGGGCGGCCTCGGCCTTCGGCAGGCCGAGGTTGCGCGGCCCGAAGGCGAGGTCCTCGGCGACCACCGGAAACACGATCTGGTCGTCGGGATTCTGGAACACGAAACCGACCCGCCGGCGCACCGCCCGGGTCTGGGTGCGGGTGTCGAGGCCGCAGACCCGGACCCGGCCGGAATCCGGCAGCAGCAGCCCGTTGAGCAGCCGGGCGAGGCTGCTCTTGCCCGAGCCGTTGGGGCCGACGATGCCGACGCGGCGCTGCGGGATCTCGGCGCCGAGCCCGTGCAGGACCGGACGCCCGGCGCGGGACGCGCTCACCGCCTCGAGGACGATCGCCATGGCGGACCGGCGCGCCGTCAGACCCGGAAGCGGGCGGCGTGGCTGCCGATCTCGTCGAGGGCGGCGGCCGGCGCCCCGGCGCGGGCGAGGTCATCGCGAAAAACCGCCGGCGCGACGCTGCCCGGCACGGCGACGAGCTGGCTCAGGCCGCCGCCGGCGCCGGCGCTCGCCACCACCTCGGCCCCGGCCTCGGCCAGGACGGCGCGGGCGCCGTCGTGCCAGCGCTCGAACCGGGCGGCGTACAGCACCCAGTCGCGCTGGGCCGCGCTCGGGTCGTCGAGGGGGCGGGCGACGACGAAGACCGGCGTGCCGGCCGGATGGCCGGGCCGCTCGATGAAGGGCAGCCGGGCGATGACCTTCGGGCGGCCCTCGCCCGACAGGCTCTCCCACCACGGCCCGGCGGTGACGCCCTGGTCGAGGCGGAAGATGCCGAGGTCGCCGCGGGAGGCCGCGACCGCCGCGATCACCGCCGCGGCGCTCGGATGCGGCCGGTACGGCACCGTGAAGCCGAAGTGGAACCGGGCCGAGTCCCGCATCGGCGGGTCGCCGCCCGAGATGTCGGCATGGACCGCGAACGGCGCCTGGACGTAGGTGAAGGTCGCGATGATGACCCGCCAGATCCCCTCGACAGTGTCGAGCGGCAGGATGCCGGCATGGCGCTCGGCGATCATCCGCATCATCGACGCCTCGCGGCCGGGGCGGAAGGCCGAGCCCGAGGCCGAGGTCTTCTTCACCGCGATCAGCCGGTCGATGATCCGCCCGCGCTCCATCAGCAGGTCGTGCATCGCGGCGTCGATGCGGTCGATCTCCGCCCGCAGGCTGGCGAGGTCGGGGGTCGGCGGTGGGGCGGTCATCGGCGGCCGGGGCGTTGGGGACACGGGTGGCGGGTGTCATACGCCGCGAGGCGGCGGAAAGTCAGCACCAACCGATCGCCCTCCGTATGCGGCGCCTCCCCGTTCGGGGTGGTCGGCGACCGTGCGGGCTACCCTGGCTTGGCCGGATCGGCTCGGCAGGCCGCGGTCAGTTCAGGCGGTTGGACGACGATCGGATGTGGACGACGAGCCAGTTCACGATCGAGATCGATGAGGTCCACGGCGATATCGTCCTGGCTCGCATCATCACGCCAGCCGGTCGGTTGGAGATCCTGGCCAGGGTCGAGTTCCATGGGCGGGCGCTGCATGTCACAACCGCCCATATCGAAGGACTGTCACCGGGCGTCCTCGGACGCGAGGGCCTCAACTGCCTCGGCCGCAAGATTCTGGAGACCTGCGATGTCGACAGCCTCTCCGTTGAGGGAGCGTCTCGGACGACCGGTCGAAATCCCGGGCGACCGCCCAAGCCCTTCCGGTATCCGCGCCGTCGTCGAGCTTCGCGCGATCCGGGAGATCCCTGAGCCGGTCACCCTCGCCCGCGCTCTCCGGCGGTTCGGCCTCGACCTGACCGAGACGCACCGTGTCGTCACGGCCCTGGTCGATGGACAGACGGCGCGGGCCGAAGGTCACCTGACGATCGACAACACCGTCCTGGCCGCGATCAGCGAACTGGGCGTCGTGATCGTCATTCAGGTCGGCGAGCGTCCGGCCGGGGCCGGTCCTGCGTATCCCCCAAATGGCGACGCGCACCAGAAGCGGGCCTGACGCCCCCCGCCGCTCCGCCCCGGCTTGACCCCCGTCGGGGATCGGCCTACCTCCCTCGTCCGATCAAGCGGATTTTTCGGCTGCTTTAGCGGCCGGTCCGGTCTGAAGAACGTCGCAGCGTCGGAACTGCGGAGCCGCCCCCGGGCGGACAGGGCGGGGATCCGTTCAAGCTCATGGCCACCTTGCTGCTGAAACCCGGCCAGGACGTCACGCCGCAGGCGGTCGAGCCGGCGAGCCCGGTCGCGCTGTTCGGACCCGACGAGCCGCTGCCGATGGATGCCGGCGGGGCGCTGGCGCCCTGGCAGATCGCCTACCAGACCGCGGGCACGCTCAACGCCGCGCGCAGCAACGCGGTGCTGATCTGCCACGCGCTGACCGGCGACCAGCACTTCGCCCACCGCCATCCCGTCACCGGCAAGCCGGGCTGGTGGGAGAGCCTCGTCGGGCCGGGCCTGCCGGTCGACACCGACCGCTACTTCGTGATCTGCGCCAACGTGCTCGGCTCGTGCATGGGCACCACGGGACCGGCCTCGGCCAACCCGGAGACCGGCCGCGCCTACGGGCTCGACTTCCCGCTCGTCACCATCCGCGACATGGTGCGGGCGCAAGGGCGGCTGCTCGACCGCCTCGGCATCCCCGACCTGTTCCTGTGTATCGGCGGCTCCATGGGCGGCATGCAGGTGCTGCAATGGGCGGCGAGCTTTCCCGACCGGGTCTTCGCCGCGATGCCGATCGCCACCGGCCCGCGCCACTCGGCGCAGAACATCGCCTTCCACGAGGTCGGCCGGCAGGCGGTGATGGCCGATCCCGACTGGCACGGCGGGCGCTACCTCGAGGCCGGCACGCGCCCGGCCAAGGGGCTCGCCGTCGCCCGCATGGGCGCCCACGTCACCTACCTCTCGGAGATGGCGCTGCACCGCAAGTTCGGCCGCAGGCTCCAGAACCGCGACGAGCGCACCTTCTCGTTCGATGCCGACTTCCAGATCGAGAGCTACCTGCGCCACCAGGGCAGCACCTTCGTCGAGCGGTTCGACGCCAACGCCTACCTCTATCTCACCCGGGCGATGGACTACTTCGACCTCGCGGCCGACCATGGCGGCGTGCTCGCCAACGCCTTCCGGGGCACCCGGACGCGGTTCTGCGTGATCTCGTTCACCTCCGACTGGCTGTTTCCGACCGCCGAATCGCGCGCCGTCGTCCACGCGCTCAACGCCACCGCGGCCCCGGTCGCCTTCGTGGAGATCGAGAGCGACAAGGGCCACGACGCCTTCCTGCTCGACGAGCCGGCGATGGTCTCGGCCGCCCGCGGCTTCATCGCCGCCGCCGCCCGGGAGCGCGGCCTGTGAGCGCCGTCGACGCCACCGTCGCCCCGGCCGACCTGCCGCAGGAGCCCGGCCTCGGCCAGGGCCGCATCGACCACCTCGTGGTGCTCGGCCTCGTCGAGCCCGGCGCCCGGGTGCTCGACGTCGGCTGCGGCGACGGCTCGCTGCTGGCGCTGCTGCGCGACCGGCGCGGGGTCAGCGGCCGCGGCATCGAATTGTCGCGCGAGGGCGTCAACGCCTGCCTCGCCCACGGCCTGTCGGTGATCCAGGGCGACGCCGACACCGACCTCGCCGCCTATCCGGACGACGCCTTCGACTACGTCATCCTGTCCCAGACGATCCAGGCGACGCGCCACCCGAAGGTGGTGCTGGAGCACCTCCTGCGCATCGGCCGGCGCGCCATCGTGTCGTTCCCGAATTTCGGCCACTGGCGCATCCGCACCGAGTTGCTGCTGCGCGGCCGGATGCCGGTGACCGAGTACCTGCCCGACACCTGGTACGAGACGCCCAACATCCACCACTGCACGATCCGCGACTTCGTCGGCCTGTGCCGGCTGGTCGGGGCCAGGATCGAGAAGGCCACGGCGCTCGACGCGAGCGGCCACCCGATGCGGTTCTCGCTGCCGTGGTGGGCCTGGAACCTCGCCGGCGCGCAGGGCGTGTTCCTGCTGCGGCGGGGCTCGGGCCGGTAGGTCTGCGCCGCCGGTGCGCCGGCGCACGCCGGACCGCACCGCCCGCCCGGCCGGCCCGGATCGGCGTGCGCGCCCGCACCGCGCCGCCTCCTCCCACGTCCGATGGATGACACCCGTCGCCGGCCGCTCCATAGCGCCGGCCGGATCCACCAGCCCCCCGCGGGGGTTACGGACATCGGGAGCGGACCATGGCCACGGGAACGCGGTTGACGGGCACCGACGGCGCCGAGAGCCTCGGCGGCGGCGCCAACGACGACACCCTCAAGGGCGCCGGCGGCAACGACACCCTCTACGGCTACGCCGGCAACGACTGGATCGACGGCGGCGCCGGCGACGACACGCTGAAGGGCGGCGGCGGCGCCGACACCCTGGTCGGCAGCACGGGCATCGACACCGCGAGCTACTTCGACTCGGCGAGCGGCGTCACCGTCAACCTCGAGACCGGCAAGGGCGGCGGCGGCGACGCCGAGGGCGATACCCTGACGGGCATCGAGAACGTCCAGGGCAGCAGCTACGCCGACATCCTGATCGGTGACGCCGGCGCCAACAGGATCCAGGGCCTGAACGGCAGCGACATCCTGAAGGGCGGCGGCGGCGCCGACACCCTCGACGGCGGCGCCGGCATCGACACCGTGAGCTACAGCAATGCCACCGCGGGCGTCGCGGTGGACCTCGGCACGGGCCAGGGCACGGGCGGCGACGCCGAGGGCGACCGCTACATCGGCATCGAGAACGCGGCCGGCAGCGCCTTCGACGACACGCTGATCGGCGACGGCAGCGCCAACACGCTGTCGGGCGGAGCCGGCAACGACACCCTCAAGGGCAGCGGCGGCGCCGACAGCCTCGACGGCGGCGCCGGCATCGACACGGCGAGCTATCGCCTCGCCAGCGAGGGGGTGAAGGCCAACCTCGCGACCGGCAAGGGTACGGCCGGCGAGGCCCAGGGCGACGTCTATGTCGGGATCGAGAACCTCCAGGGCAGCGCCTATGCCGACTGGCTTCAGGGCGATGCCGGCGCCAACAAGCTCGAGGGCTTCAACGGCAACGACACCCTGAAGGGCGGCGGCGGCGCCGACACCCTCGACGGCGGCGCCGGAACCGACGTCGTCGGCTATCTCGGCTCGACGGCCGGGGTGACCGTCGATCTCGCCACCGGCCGCGGCAGCGGCGGCGAGGCCGAGGGCGACGTGCTCGCCGGCATCGAGAACGTCGTCGGCAGCGACCACGACGACAGCCTCATCGGCGATGCCGGCGCCAACCTCCTGTCGGGCCGCGAGGGCGACGACACGCTGCGGGGCGGCGCGGGCGCGGACCAGCTGGTCGGCGGCCTCGACACCGACACCGCGAGCTATGCCGGGTCCGCGGCGGCCGTCGCCGTCAGCCTGCTCACCGGCACCGGCACGGGCGGCGACGCCCAGGGCGACACGCTGCAGGAGATCGAGAACCTGACCGGCAGCGGCTTCGACGACGTGCTCACCGGCAACGCCGCCGCCAACCTGCTGTCGGGCGGGGCGGGCAACGACGTCCTGACCGGCGGCGGCGGTTGGAACGGCGACACCCTCGACGGCGGCGCCGGCAGCGACACCGTGAGCTATGCCGGTGGGACCTGGGCGACCGTCGACCTCATCAACGGCCGCGGCGGCGCCAGCGGCCTGGGCTGGGACACCCTGGTTTCGATCGAGAACGCGGTCGGCACCGAGACCGGCGACACCTTCATCGCGAGCGCCGCCGCCAACACCCTGGACGGTCGCGGCGGCACCGACAGCGTCAGCTACTACGGCTCGACCGCGGCCGTCGTGGTCGACCTCGGCACCGGCACCGGCGCCGGCGGGTACGCGGCCGGCGACCGTTACGCCAACATCGAATCCGTGACCGGCTCGAGCTTCGCCGACACCCTGCGCGGGAGCGCGGGCAGCGACAGCTTCCAGGGCGGCGCCGGCGCCGACGTGATGATGGGGCGCGGCGGCAACGACACCTACGAGGTCGACGATGCCGGCGACCGGGTGATCGAGCGCGGCGGCGGCGGCGACGACACGGTGCTGGCGCGAACCAGCTACACGCTGGAGGCCGGCCAGGAGATCGAGCATCTGGTTGGGTATGAAGGCCGCTACCGCGATCGCGCAGCGTACGCGCTCACCGGCAACGAGTTCGCCAACGAGATCATCGGCGGGCGATACAACGACCGATTGAACGGACGCGGCGGCGCCGACACGCTGACCGGCGGATACGGTGTCGACACCTTCGTGTTCGACACCGCGCTCGTCACCGGCGGGATCGACCATATCACCGACTTCGTCTCCGGCAGCGACAAGGTCGAGCTGTCCTCGGGCGTGTTCGCGGCCCTGCCCAAGGGCGCCCTCAACGCCGCCGCGTTCAAGGACCTCTCGGCCGGGCCGGTCGATGCCAGCGACCGCATCCTGTACGACCGCGCCAGCGGCGGCCTGTTCTACGACGCCGACGGCTCGGGCGCCGGTGCCCGGACGCAGTTCGCGATCCTCGACGGCGCCCCCGCCCTCGTCGCCGGCGACTTCCTAGTCGCCTGACGCCGGCACGGCCCGATCCGCCGCCGCGGGACCCGTTCCCGCGGCGGCGCTTCTCGATCAAGATGCCGCTGCGGCGCCGGTCCGCCCGCGGTCGGGGACCGCGCGTCGCGCGAGGGGGAGTTGATGGCCGACGATGCAGCCCTAGCCGCCGCCTCCGCGGGCCCGGAGACCGGGCCGCCGCCGTTCCGCCTGTGGCGGCCCGACACGCCCGCTGCCGCCCTCGGCCTCGCGGTGAGCCACCTGATGACCAAGCCGGTCTTCGCCAGCCTACGCTTCGGCGAGTGGTCGCGGGTGCTGGTCGGGCAGGTCAATCGCGGCCATTACTGCTTCGCGGTCGACCCCGCCGGGCAGGTCCAGGGCTTCGCCGGCTGGGCGCTGACCACGCCGGACAAGGCCGAGGGCTGGGTCACGGGCACCCGTCCCCTCGCCTTCGAGGATTGCCTCCAGGGCGACTGCCTCGTGTTCAACGCGTGGTCGGCCAACTCCACCGCCGCCCACCGCTTCCTGGTCGGACAGGCGCGGCTGTTCGGGCACCGGGCCCGGATGATGTATTTCCGCCGCTACTACCCGGACGGCCGGGTGCGCCCGGTCCGCCTCCCGGTCAACGAGTTCGTGCCGGGCCACATCCGGCGCGGCGCCGGCTGACGGCCGGCAGGGTGCAGGGTCGCAGGGTGCAGGGTCATGGCAGGGTTTCGCCGCGGCGGGTGGCCGGCGGGGACGGGGCGGCCATATGCCCGGTCCGGGGCCCGGAAAGGGTCCGCCGCCGGCAGCGGCGGCCGGGCCTTCCCGAGAGGCCCCGCATGCGCCCCGCCCGCATCGTCCCCCTGGTGGTCGCCACCGCCCTGTTCATGGAGAACACCGATTCGACGGTGATCGCGACCTCGCTGCCGGCGATCGCCGCCGATATCGGCGAGGATCCGATCGCGCTGAAGCTCGCGCTGACCGCCTATCTCGTCAGCCTCGCGGTCTTCATCCCGGTCAGCGGCTGGGCGGCGGACCGGTTCGGCGCCCGCACGGTGTTCCGCTGGGCGCTCGCGGTGTTCATGGCCGGGTCGCTCGCCTGCGCGGCGGCCGATTCGCTCGCGTGGTTCGTCGCCGCCCGCTTCCTCCAGGGCCTCGGCGGCGCCATGATGGTGCCGGTCGGCCGGCTGGTGCTCCTGCGCAGCGTGCCGAAGGCCGAACTGGTGGGGGCGCTCGCCACCCTGACGATCCCGGCGCTGGTCGGCCCGGTGATCGGGCCACCGCTCGGCGGGCTCATCACCACGACGCTGAACTGGCGCTGGATCTTCGTCATCAACCTGCCGATCGGGCTCGCCGGGATCTGGCTCGCCACCCTCTACATCGGCGACCTGCGCGAGCCGGAGCGCCCGCCCCTCGACGTGACCGGCTTTCTCCTGTCCGGCACCGGGCTCGCGAGCCTGATGCTCGGGCTCGCCTCCGGCGGCCGCCACCTGCTGCCGGGATCGGTCTCCCTCGGCTGCGTCCTCGCCGGCCTCGTCCTGGTCGGGCTCTACCTACGCCACGCCCGCCGGGTCGAGACCCCGCTGATCCGGCTCGACCTCCTGCGCCATCCGACCTTCCGGGCGGCGATCACCGGCGGCAGCCTGTTCCGGATCGGCACCGGGGCGATCCCGTTCCTGCTGCCATTGATGCTCCAGCTCGGCTTCGGGCTCGACCCGCTGCAATCGGGCCTCGTCACCTTCGCGGCCGCGGCCGGCGCCCTGTTCATGAAGACGGTCGCCGCCCGCATCCTGCGCGCCCACGGCTTCCGCACCGTGATGACGCTCAACGCGGTCGTCGCCGCGCTGCTTCTGGCGGTCAACGGCCTGTTCACCGCCGCGACCCCGCACGCCGTGATGGTGGCGGTCCTGCTCGTCGCCGGCTGCTTCCGTTCGCTCCAGTTCACCGCGGTCAACGCCATCGCGTATGCCGACGTCGAGTCGCGGGAGATGAGCGCGGCGACGAGCCTCGCGGGCGTCGCCCAGCAGCTCTCGCTCAGCGTCGGCGTCGCCTTCGGGGCCTTCGCGCTGGAGACCGCCGCCGCGTGGCGCGGCGGCCCGATCGCGGCGGAGGATTTCCGCCCGGCCTTCCTGGCGGTGGCGGTGGTGTCAAGCCTGTCGGCGCTGGTGTTCCGCCGCCTGCGCCCGGAGGCCGGCGCCGCGGTCTCGGGGCACCGGGCTCTCGGTGTCAAGCCGGCGGATGCGGCGTGATTCAGGCCGCCTGCGGCTTCGTCACCCGGGCCTCGATCGCGTTCCAGACCGCGACCGCGAGGTCCGGCCCGCCGAGGCGCTTGATCGCCCGGATGCCGGTCGGCGAGGTGACGTTGATCTCGGTGAGGTTGCCGTCGATGACGTCGATGCCGACGAGGATCAGGCCGCGCCGCTTCAGCTCCGGGCCGATCGCCGCGCAGATCTCGCGCTCGCGCGGGGTCAGGGCGGTGGCGCCGCCGGTGCCGCCGCGTACCATGTTGGAGCGGATGTCGTTGGCCGCCGGCACCCGGTTGACCGCGCCGAGGGGCTCGCCGTCGACCAGGATGATGCGCTTGTCGCCCTCCGTGATCCGCGGCAGGAACCGCTGCACCACCCACGGCTCGCGGAAGGTCGCGGAGAACAGGTCGACCATCGAGCCGAAATTCGGGTCCTCCGGCAGCACCCGCAGCACCGCGGCGCCGCCATGCCCGTGCAGGGGCTTCATCACCACCGCGCCGTGCTCGGCCCGGAACGCCTCGATCTCGGCCTTGTCGCGGGTGATGAGCGTCGGCGGCATCAGCTCCGGGAAGTGGGTGACGAACAGCTTTTCCGGGGCGTTGCGGACCTCGGACGGGTTGTTGACCACCAGCGTCGCCGGATGGATGCGCTCCAGCATGTGGGTGGCGGTGATGTAGGCCATGTCGAAGGGCGGGTCCTGGCGCATCAGCACCACGTCGACCTGCGACAGGTCGAGGCGCTCGGGCGCGCCGAGGCTCGCATGGGCCCCCTCGACGTCCTGCACCCGCAGGGGCTCGACCGGGGCGGTGACGCGCCCGTCGCGCATCGTCAGCCGGTCGGGGGTGTAGTGCAGCAGCTGGTGGCCGCGGGCTTGGGCCTCCAGCAGCAGCGAGAAGGTGGTGTCGCCGGCGATGCGGATCGCCTGGATCGGGTCCATCTGGACCGCGACGGTGAGGGCCATGGCAAGACTGTGCTCCGGTCGCGGCGGTTATCGGGCCGGGCTCCCGCGAAGGCAACCGGCGCGCGCGCCGGCCCGGCCCTGCACCGGACGACGGCAGATGCCGCTGAGGCAGGCAGACGAAAAAGTACCCCGCCCGGCTGGGCCGGGCGGGGCGTGATGAGTACGGGGAGGAAACGCCCATGTGGGCCCCCTCCCCTCGCAAGTCCGGTGCCAAGGTTCGCACGGACTCCGCCGGCTACGCCGCCTTGCGGTTGACCCGGCTCTCGGCCAGGGCCGTGAGCTTGCCGTCGGTGGCCTTCTCCTCGGCGAGGGTCTGCTGGAGCGGCGCCACGGCGGCGTCGTGCCCGAGCTGGCGGGCATAGGCGATCAGGGTGCCGTAGCGGGTGATCTCGTAATGCTCGACCGCCTGGGCGGCGGCGAGCATCGCGGCGTCGCGGACCTCGGGGTCGCCGGTCTCGCCGATGATCTCCTCGGCCTCGGCGATGATGCCGTCCATCGCCGCGCAGCGCACGCCCTTGGCCGGCAGGCCGAGCGCCTGGAACACCTGTTCGAGCCGCCCGATCTGTGTTTCCGTCTCGCGCAGATGGGTCTCGAACCCGCTCTTGAGCTGCGGGTCGCCTGCCTTGGCGATCATCTTCGGCAGCGCCTTGGTGATCTGCTGCTCGGCGTAGTAGATGTCCTGCAGCGTATGCTGGAACAGGTCGTCCATCGTCTTGATGGGGGTGGAGAACAATCCCATGGCAGCCTCCTCGGTCCGGCGCGAAAGCTGGGCTGACGCCTGCCCGCGCCGTCTGCCGGGGGAACGCCGCCTCGCCGGGCCCGTTCCCGAGAAACTTCCCCCCAGTATCGTTCCCGACCGATCAATCGTGATCCGGGTCCTCCGCCGGCCACGCCACGATCCGGTCGAGGAGCTCGTCGGTCGTGAACTCCTCCTCGGTGCCGCTGACCCGGCCGCGGACCGAGATCCCGGCCTCGTGCACGGTGCGGCGGGTGCCGGAGACGAGCGGGTGCCACCACGGCAGGTCGCGCCCCTCCTCGACCAGCCGGTAGGCGCAGGTCGGCGGCAGCCAGCTCAGGCTGCGCACCGCCTCCGGCGTCAGCCGGACGCAGTCCGGCACCCGGGCCTGCCGGCGGGAATAGTCGCCGCAGCGGCAGGCATGGGCGTCGAACAGCGTGCAGGCGACGTCGGTGTGGTGGATCTCGCCGGTGTCGTCGTCCTCGAGCTTGAGCAGGCAGCAGCGGCCGCAGCCGTCGCACAGGCTCTCCCACTCCTCGGGGGTCATGGCGTCGAGCCCCTTCTCGCGCCAGAACGGCGTCGCGGCGGGCGGGGTCGTCTTCGGGGCGGATCTGGCCACGCTGGCCCTTTCGAAACGGCGGATCGTCGGGGAACGGCCCCGAAGGCGGCGCTGCGCGGTCCTCGCGGTCTCGCGCCGGTCGATCCGGTGTCCTATCACGGAAGTGGGGACGGGGAAGGAGCCGTGCCACCCGCTCGGGCGTTGTCGCCCCGGCCACGCCGGCGGTCCCGCCACTGCGCCGCGGCTCCGGCGCCTCGCGCGGCCGGGCGAGACTTGCTAGACTGACCAACCGGGATGCGGGCCGCCGCGCCGCCCCGCCGAGGACGATCCGACGTGCCCCTGAACTGGCTCACCGCGCTCCGGTCGCGCCTCTCCCGCGCCGCCCTCGGCTTCGACGCCTGGATGAATGCGGGGCTCTACGACGGCGGCCGGTCGTTCGGCGACGCCTACGAGCGCTACGCGGAGGTGATGCGCCGCCGCTTCACGGTGCGAGGCGCCAAGCGGCTGGTGTTCGACCTCGCCAGCGAGGGCGTGACGCTCGGCGTCGGCGGCGCCGTGGTGATGCTGATCCTGGCCCAGCCGGCCTTCAACCAGACCAGCGAGAACTGGCTCAAGGCGCAGGACCTCGCCGTCACCTTCCTCGACCGCTACGGCACCGAGGTCGGGCGCCGGGGCATCAAGCACGACGATTCGCTGCGCATCGACGAATTTCCCGACGTGCTGGTCAAGGCGCTGATCTCCACCGAGGACCGGCGCTTCTACGAGCATTGGGGCATCGACCCGATCGGCACCCTGCGGGCGGTCACGGTCAATGCCCGCGGCGGCCACGTCCAGGGCGGCTCGTCGCTGACCCAGCAGCTCGCCAAGAACCTGTTCCTCACCAACGAGCGCTCGCTGGAGCGCAAGATCAACGAGGCGTTCCTGGCCCTGTGGCTCGAATTCCACCTGTCCAAGAACGAGATCCTGAAGCTCTACCTCGACCGCGCCTACATGGGCGGCGGCACCTTCGGGGCGGCGGCCGCCGCCGACTACTATTTCGGCAAGAACCTGAAGGACATCTCGTTGTCCGAGGCGGCGATGCTCGCCGGCCTGTTCAAGGCGCCGACGAAGTACGCCCCCCACGTCAACCTGCCGGCCGCCCGCGCCCGCGCCGCCGACGTGCTGCGCAACATGGTCGAGGCCGGCTACCTCACCGAGGGCCAGATCCAGACCGCCCTGCGCAACCCGGCGACGCCGGTGACGCGCTCGCGCGACATCAGCGCCGACTACTACCTCGACTGGGCCTTCGCCGAGATCAAGCGGCTCGCCGACGACGGCAAGCTCGGCCGCGAGCGGGTGCTGGTGGTCAAGACGCCCCTCGACCTCGACATCCAGCGCCGGGCCGATCAGGCGGTGGAGACGGTGCTGCGCCAGTACGGCGACGCCTTCGACGTCGAGCAGGCGGCCCTGGTGACGATGGACCCGGACGGAGCCGTGCGGGCGATGGTCGGCGGCGCCGATTACGGCCAGAGCCAGTTCAACCGCGCCACCGACGCCCTGCGCCAGCCCGGCTCGTCCTACAAGCCCTACGTCTACGCCGCGGCGCTCGCCACCGGGCAGTGGCGGCCCGACAGCCGGGTCGTCGACGCGCCGGTCTGCATCGGCAACTGGTGCCCGGCCAATTACGGCCGCTCCTTCGCCGGGGCGATGCCGCTCTGGCTCGCGGTGGCGAAGTCGATCAACACCATCCCGGTGCGGTTCTCGATCCAGATGGGCCGGGCGCTCGGCGAGACCCATGACGGCCGGGCGGCGAAGCTCGGCCGGGCCAAGATCATCGAGATCTCCCACAAGATGGGCATCACCAGCAACCTCGTCGATTCGGTGTCGCTGCCGATCGGCTCGGCCGAGGTGACGGTGCTCGATCAGGCCGCCGGCTACGCGGTGTTCGCCAACGGCGGCAAGCGGGCCAAGCCCTACGCGGCGAGCGAGATCCGCACCTCCGGCGGCGAGGTGATCTACCGCCACGACACCAGCGAGGCGCCGCCCGAGCAGGTGCTCTCCACCCGCGTCGTCGCCGACATGAACTACATGCTCAACAAGGTCGTGGAGGAAGGCACCGGCCGCAAGGCGCAGGTCGAGGGCGTGAAGACCGCCGGCAAGTCCGGCACGACGAACGCCTACCGCGACGCCTGGTTCGTCGGCTACACCGGCAACCTCGTCACCGCGGTCTGGTACGGCAACGACGACCATTCCTCGACCAAGAACATGACCGGCGGCTCGCTGCCGGCGATGACCTTCCACGAGGTGATGAACCCGGCCCACCAGGGCATCGAGCTGAAGCCGATGCCGGGGCTGGAATCGGAGAAGACCATCGCGGCCAAGGCCGCGGCTCCGGCCCCGGCCCCGCCGCCCGGGGCCCCCCCCGGCGCGCTGTCGCGGCGCTCGTTCGAGGTGCTGAACGGCATGGTCGGGCTGTTCCGCGCCGCCGAGGCGCCGCCGCCCGGCAAGGCGGCGTTCAACACGCTGGGGGACAAGACCGGGATGCGGTGAGCCGGCGCGCGGGCGCGCCTCGCCCCGCAGGGTCGCGATCGTCTGCGGCGGGCGGATCCTCGGCGGCGCCCGCTTCGCCGACGAGCCGGTCCGCCACAAGGCGCTCGACCTGATCGGCGATCTCGCCCTCGCCGGCCGCCCGATCCTGGCGCGGTTCGTCGCCAACTGCCCGACCCACGCCCTGACCCACGCCTTCCCGACCGGGCTGATGCGCCATCCACAAGGCTAGGAGGTGGTGGCGACGACCGAGCCGCGGCCGCCCTGCCGACCGGCCAACCATCGGGATCCGCAACTTGATTTGGCCGCAAAGCGGAGCGATCGAGTCGCGGCCGGTCCCCGTGCCGCGTCGCGCCAGGACGGCAGGAGCCCCCTCCCCGCCTTGCTCCCAAGCTGAGGCGTCAGTACGGTCCCGGCCCATCGCTGCCATGCCGTGGCCGTTCTCCCGTCCGGTCGGAAGACCCTGAAGCTTGCGCATCGCCTCCCTCGTCCTCGTCTGCCTCGCCGCGCTCCTGGCGGTGATCCTGCCGGTCCCCGCGGCCCGTGCCGTCGAGGCGGTGCGGGTCGGCCTCGATTCCCAGGCCATCGATCTCACCCCGGCGATCGAGCGCTACCGCTCGGACGGCGACCTGATCCAGATCTCGACCGCGCCCGGCAAGGACGGCATCGTGCGCCGCATCGCCGTGAAGGCGCGCGAGACCGGGGCGCGGCCGGACTGGATGGTGTTCGCGCTCACCAACGACACCGACGAGCAGATCGACCGCCTGCTGGTGGCGCCGCATTTCCGCCTCGTCGGCTCGGGCGTAGTCTGGCCCGACCTCGGCGGCTCGCGCATCGCCGCGATCACCGCGAGCCAGGGCATCCGCCCGGAGCGCGACGAGAGCCCGGACGCCGACCAGTTCGTCATCACGCTCGATCCCGGCACGACGGTCACCTTCGTGGCCGAGCTGCGCACGCCGAACGTGCCGCAGGTCTACCTCTGGGACCAGGACGCCTACCGCAAGAAGGCGACCGGGCTGACGCTCTACAAGGGCATCATCATCGGCATCGCCGGCCTGCTGGCGCTGTTCCTGACCATCGTGTTCGTGGTCAAGGGCGCGATCATCTTCCCGGCGGCGGCGGCCCTGGCCTGGGCGGTGCTGGCCTATGCCTGCATCGACTTCGGGTTCTTCCAGCGCATCTTCCCGGTCACCGAGACCGCCGAGCGGATCTACCGCGCCTCGGCCGAGGCGGTGCTCGGCGCGACCCTGCTGGTGTTCCTGTTCGCCTATCTCAACCTCGCCCGCTGGCACGTCCGCTATAGCCACGTCGCCCTGCTGTGGCTGGTCTTCCTCGCCGGACTCGTGGCGCTCGCGGTGGTCGACCCGCCGGTGGCGGCGGGCGTCGCCCGGATCTCGATCGCGACGGTCGCCGGGGTCGGGCTGCTGCTCGTCGTCTACCTCGCGGCCCATAACGGGTACGACCGGGCGATCCTGCTGATCCCGACCTGGCTGCTGCTCACCGCCTGGGTGGTGGCGGCGGGCTTCGCGATCACCGGGCAGCTCCGCAACGACCTCGTGCAGCCGGCGCTGATCGGCGGCCTCGTGCTGATCGTGATGCTGATCGGCTTCACGGTGCTCCAGCACGCCTTCTCGGGCGGCGGGCTGACCAGCAGCCTCGTCTCGGACACCGAGCGGCGGGCGCTCGCCCTCACCGGGGCCGGCGACGTGGTGTTCGACTGGGACGTGCCGGGCGACCGGGTCTTCGCCGGGCCGGAGATCGAGGGTCAGCTCGGCCTCAGGCGCGGCGCCCTGGAGGGGCCGGCGGCGAACTGGCTCGCGCTGCTGCACCCGTTCGACGTCGACCGCTACTCGGCCGCCCTCGACACCGTGATCGAGGAGCGCCGCGGCCGCATCCTGCAGGATTTCCGCCTGCGCTCGGCCGCCGGGCCGTATTACTGGTTCCGCCTCAAGGCCCGCCCGGTGATCGGCGCCGACGGCGAGGTGATCCGGGTCGTCGGCACCATCGCCGACGTCACCGAGATGAAGACTGCCGAGGAGCGGCTGCTGCACGACGCGGTGCACGACAACCTCACCGGCCTGCCCAACCGCGAGCTGTTCCACGACCGGCTCGACGCGGCCCTCGCCCTCGCCTCCCAGGACCCGCGCCACAAGCCGACGGTGCTGGTCCTCGACATCGACCGGTTCAAGCAGGTCAACGACGCGATCGGGCTGTCGGCCGGCGATTCGATCCTGCTCACCCTGTCGCGCCGCCTCGGGCGGCTGCTGCGGCCGCAGGACACGCTGGCGCGCACCGCCGGCGACGAGTTCGCGGTGATCCTGCTCTCCGAGCGCGACCCCGACCGCATCCTCGCCTTCGCCGACATGATCCGGCGCCAGATCACCACGCCGATCACCTACGCCGACCGCGAGATCTTCCTCACCGCCTCGATCGGGCTCGCCCTCTACGAGACCGGCACCAGCCCGAAGCGCGACGAGGTGGCCAAGAACGCCGAGATCGCGATGGTCAACGGCAAGCGCCAGGGCGGCGACCGCATCGAGGTCTACCGGCCGACGATGCGGGCCGAGCGCGGCGACCGGCTGATGCTGGAGGGCGACCTGCGCCGCGCGATCGAGCGCAACGAGATCAAGGTGCTTTTTCTGCCGATCGTGCGGCTCGAGGACCGCACGGTGGCGGGCTTCGAGACCCTGCTGCGCTGGGACCACCCGAAGCACGGCCGCGTTCCGGCCCAGACCTTCCTGCCGATCGCCGAGGAGACCGGCCTCGTCGTCGACCTCGGGATCTTCGCCCTGGAGCGCACCGCGGCCGAGCTCGCGGCGTGGCAGGCGGCCCTGGTGGTCGAGCCGCCGATCTTCGCCACCGTCAACATCTCGTCGCGCCAGCTCCTGCGCCACGATCTCCTGCACGACGTGAAGACGGTGCTCGCCCGCACCGGCGTCGCGCCGGGCTCGCTCAAGCTCGAACTGACCGAGAGCCTCGTGATGGAGAACCCGGAATACGCCGCCCAGATGCTCGCGCGGATCCAGGAGCTCGGGGCCGGGCTGTGCCTCGACGATTTCGGCACCGGCTACTCGGCGCTGGCCTATCTCCAGCGGTTCCCGTTCGACACGATCAAGATCGACCAGTCCTTCGTGCGCCAGATGGCGAGCGGCCGCTCGACGATCCTGCGCTCGATCGTCCGGATGGCGCGGGAGATCGGCCTCGAGGTCGTGGCGGAGGGCGCCGAATCCGAGACCGACGCCGTGGCGCTCGCCGAGTTCGGCTGCGACTACGCCCAGGGCTACGCCTTCGGCGAGCCGATGTCGGTGCTTCAGGCGCGCCAGCTCGTCGGGGCGGCGCCCGAGGCCGCCTGAGGCGGCGGCTCGGCGGCGCCCGCCAGCGGCCCGGCCGACAGGTCGGCAAGGGTTCGGATCAGCCGGTCAGCCGCGACCGGCTTGGAATGGACCGGCAGGTGCGGCCACGCCGCCCGCATCGTCCGCGGCAGCACCCCCGCGGTGCAGATCAGCACGGGGATGCCCTCGTCGATGAGGCGCCGGGCGGTCGGGGTCGCGTCGCCGTCGGCGAGGTTGAGGTCGAGCAGTGCGACGTCGACCGCCTCGCGGTCGAGCAGGGCCAGCGCCTGGCGGTTCGAGCGCGCCGGCCCGACCACCCGCCCGCCGGCATCGGCGACGAGGTCGCCGAGTTCCATGGCGATCAGGGTCTCGTCCTCGACGATCAGAACCCGCCGGCCGTTCAGCATCACGATCCCCGCCCGGCCCGCCCTCTGCGGCGCCCGCGGCGCGCGGCGGCCCGGGGCGAATCGGGTCGGCCAACCCTGGGCCGCGGGACGGACGTGGTCAACCTAGCGTCACTTTGCCCGGTCGGCTTAAGACCCCCTTAACCATGCGCTCGCCATGATGCCGGCATCGAAGCGGAGCGGGCCCGGGGCCGAGCGACGGGGCTTCGGCAGGAGGGGCGGATGATGGCGGAGGCAGCCTACAGGTTCGCGCGCGAGGACGAGGCTATCGGCGACTCGCCCCTGCTGCGTCGGCTGCTGGTTCGCCCGTCCGACCGCCTGCGGCCGCGCTCCGCCGAAGCGCCGCCGGCTCTCCCCGCCGGCCCCGATCCGCTGCTGGCGCGCCTGAGCGCCGAGAACCGGGTCATCAAGGCGGCCCTGCGCTCCGAGCGGGCGGTCGCGGCGGAGCTGCGGGCGAGCCTCGCGGCCCTCGGCCGGCCGGAGGGCGGTGACGCCCGGTCCCACACCGTCCTCTGACCCTGCCCCCGGTCCGGCGCAGCCCGGACCGGCACGGAGACGGCCATGCGTCCGCGCTTCTCGCTCGTCGTCAACGGCAAGACGGTTCCCGTATCCACGGGCGACACGCCCGGCGAGGCCGTGCCGTCGGTGGCGAACCGCGACGGCGGCGCCGTCGACCACGTCCCGCGGCTCCAGACCACCAGCCGCACCCGCCCGCTCCTCGGCGAGGCGGTGGCCCGGCCGGGGCCCGTTCCCTCGCCCCTGTCGGCGCTCAAGACCGCCAAGCGGGCCGGCACCCTGCTGTCGGTCACGCCGCTCGGCGGGGCGGTGATCGAGGTCGTGGTGACGATCTCCCGCGCCCTGTCGGTGCTGCCCGGACAGCACGTCGAGGCGACGTTCCCGGGTCTCGAGGGGCGCCTGCTGTGCCCGACCCAGCGGATCGAGGGCACGACGGAACTCAACGAACTCGTCTTCCACCTGCGCCGCGACAGCACGCTGGGCGCCGCGGTCGCCGCGATGGCGGCCGGCGGCGTGCAGGCGGAGCACGCGGTGCGGGTCCGCGGCCCGGCCGGCGGCAGCCCGTACCGCACCGGCCGGGGCCGCCTCGTCCTGGTCGCGTCGGAGACCGGCTTCGCGCCGATCTGGGCCATCGCCCGTGCCGCCCGCTACCAGGAATCGTCGCGGGAGGTCGTGGTGGTGGCCGGCGCCCGGGACGCGGGCGACCTCTACATGCGGCCGGCCTTCGACTGGCTGCGGACCACCGGCGTGCAGCGCCTCGTCCTCGCCGCCTCGCGCGAGCGGCTCTCGGCCGCGGACGTGCGCCCGGGGCCGATCACCGCCCACCTGCCGCCGCTGCGGCCGGACGATTGCGTCTACGCCGCCGGCGCGCCGGAGATCGTGCGGGCGGTCGGGATGCTGTGCGAGAGCGCCGGCGCGACCTGCATCGGCATCCCGTTCCTGCGCGCCCGCAGCCGCGCCCGCCGCCTCGTCGCCCCGGGGCCGGAGGAGGCTCAGTTCGGGCTCTGATACGACTTTCGGACGCTTCGTTCCGAAAACCGTGTCACCAGCCCGCGCGGTGGAGCCGAAGGCTCCACGCGCTTGAGCGATGACGATTTTCGCATCGCTCGAAAACCGTACGGGGCGCGTGTCGCGGAATCGGGCTTCAGCCGATCGCCTCGGCCACCGCCTGTCCGCAGGCGGTGGTGTCGGCGTTGCCGCCGAGGTCGCGGGTGCGCAGGGTGCGCTCCGCCAGCACCCGCTCGATGCCCGCCACGATCTCGGCGGCGGCCTCGGCCTCGCCGAGATGCTCCAGCATCATCGCACCCGACCAGATCTGGCCGATCGGGTTGGCGATGCCCTGCCCGGCGATGTCCGGCGCCGAGCCGTGGACCGGCTCGAACAGCGAGGGCAGGTCGCGGTTCGGGTTGATGTTGCCCGAGGGCGCGATGCCGATCGTGCCGGTGCAGGCCGGCCCGAGATCCGACAGGATGTCGCCGAACAGGTTGGAGGCCACCACGACGTCGAACCAGTCCGGATGCAGCACGAAATGCGCCGTCAGGATGTCGATGTGGTACTTGTCCCAGCGCACCTCGGGGTAGTGCTCGGCCATCGCCACCACCCGCTCGTCCCAGAACGGCATGGTGATCGAGATGCCGTTCGACTTGGTGGCCGAGGTGAGGTGGCGCTTGGGCCGCGACTGCGCCAGCTCGAAGGCGAAGCGCAGCACCCGGTCGGTGCCGTGGCGGGTGAAGATCGACTCCTGGACCGCGAATTCGCGCTCGGTGCCCGGGAACATCCGGCCGCCGGTGGAGGAATACTCGCCCTCGGTGTTCTCGCGCACGACCCAGAAGTCGATGTCGCCGGGCTTGCGGCCGGCGAGCGGCGACGGCACGCCGGGCATCAGCCGCACCGGGCGCAGGTTGACGTACTGGTCGAACTCGCGCCGGAACAGCAGCAGCGAGTTCCACAGCGACACGTGGTCGGGAATTTTTTCGGGCCAGCCGACCGCGCCGAAGAAGATCGCGTCGTGCCCGCCGATCTGCGCCTTCCAGTCCTCCGGCATCATGCGGCCGTGCTTGGCGTAGTAGTCGTAGGACGAGAAGTCGAACCAGTCCTGCTGCAGCGTGAAGCCGTGGCGCTTGGCCGCCTGCTCCAGCACCCGCACGCCTTCCGGCACCGTCTCCTTGCCGATGCCGTCCCCGGGGATCACCGCGATGCGGTACTGGCGCTGTCCTGCGGCCATGGCGCGTCTCCTCCCGCGAGGATTTCCGATGCCTCGCATGGGTGCCGGGGTCGCGCATCGGGCGGGCGGGGTCAAGCCGCGGCAGGGCGAGTTTCCTGCTCCTTCGGCGCGCGATCTGATGCTCCGGCCGAAATTCAAGGCAGGCGACTTGGCGTCGTACCGGTCATGGCTTGATCTTTCCCGGCCCGGCTTCGTCCCGTACATGCTGGATGAAGATTGATCTTGAGTTCAGTTGAGAGATTCGGCCGATCGTCGATCTGTTGCTCGTGTCCGATCATTCAGTATAAAATCCCACTACTTGACCCTCAAAACCGATGCCTGTACCCGTTGGAGCCTGTGAGGCTGCGCCGTGCGAGCACCGAAGATGAAAATTATTGCCGCGACCCGCATTCTGGATGAAGCCGATATTGTCGAAGCTTTCATACGCCATTCTGCGCATTTCGTGTCACATCATATTTTGATCGACAACGGCAGCAACGATGGAACCGTCGAAATACTGAAGAAACTGGCCGAAGAAGGATTCGGCATTACAGTCTATCAGAATCGATCGATCCACTACAGCGAGAGATCATTCAATACATTCATGTATCGCAAAGCCATCGAAGAGTTCGGAGCGGATTGGATCGTTTTCCTGGATGCCGATGAATTTCTTGATGACAGGAAACTCGGAACGGGGCTCGGACCCTATCTGCAAAATCTCTCGACGTCACAGCCCAATCTTATCGCTGTGAAAATCCCGATGGTCAATTACAATTATACGAGACAAGACAACAAAGAAGAAATCATTGTTCCACAGCGTACCACAAAGAGACAGGAACCAACCACATCCTATAAAATAATAGCGCGTGCGATGCCTGATTTGTCAATGATCACCATCGACAACGGCTCGCATGATGTTCTGATCGACGGCGTGCAAACTGATAAGAGCATCATCGAAAATAATCTATGGCTGGCACATTACTCTGAACGGCACCCGTTGCAGATCGTCGCAAAGTTTTTCAAGGGTTGGGCCAAGGTTCTTGCCGCAGGGCAGACGCAGGTCGACTCGGGAGTTAGCTGGCACTACAAAGGTCCTTTTTATATGATACTTCAGGACCCAGCGACACTTTTGCGAAATGAATGGTTCATGACCAGAAAGAACGAGTCGCCAGATCTCATCGAAGATCCGATCGCCTACAAGGGCGGTGCGCTGAAATACACGGCGGTGCCCGAGACCGAAATGATCGTCGCGAAAAGCCTCGCCGGCTACATCCATGACATCGCCGTTCAGCACGGCAGGCTGATGGAAGAAAGTCCCGACGCGAGACGCCTCGTCGATGAATGGGCGTCCCAACAAGTGAAGATCATCTAATCTCATTCGTTGCCAGCGCAGAGACGAGACCTGAACTCACCGCCGGAAGCGAGAAGAGAACTTCATGCGACTGAGAAAGTGGTATTTCGCCACCAATGCCCACGGCCTTCAGAAGTATTGGGAGCAGTTGCAAGTCTCCGTTCTGTCGGCAAGACGCCATACCAACCTGGAGCCATATTGTCTCCTAGACAAGGATGGGCAATTTTCCGAGATCGAAGATCGCATCCAGTCGCTGAAGAATCATGGAGTCAATATCATCCACCACCAGTCATCGATCTATCCGATCGTGAAAAATCACTTCAAGATGGACCAGGACATTTATAGCGGTCACTGGCTCAGGTTGGACATTCCCAACATCGAAGCCGAAGACGACTTCATTCTATACACCGATATCGATGTGATGTTCCGTGGGCCGATCGCCGAGGCGATGGAACCGTCCTACATCGCGTGTGCTCCCGAACACCGTCGCGACGATTTCACGTATTTCAACAGCGGCGTGATGATCATGAACACCAGAAATCTTCGATCGACGTGGGGCCAGTTGCGGCAGACCGTCATCGACCGGCTCAACGAGATGCAGCCCCATGACGACCAAGGCGCCTTGAACGTCTGCTATCGTGATCGCTACGACCGCTTGCCGAACGAATGGAACTGGAAACCGTATTGGGGCCCGAATCAGGAGGCCGTGATCACCCACTTCCACGGACCGAAGCCGTTCCAGATCAGAGACATCCTGACCGGAATCCCGGAGAAGAGACCGATCGATGAACTGGTCGACATCTATCATCGGAGCCCTGAAGGCTACGATTTCTTCCTGAAGGAGGCCGATCGATATCGCATCCCGATCGAGCGATGACCTTGGACGACTCCGATCGATCCGGTTCGCCGACGCCGGCGCCGATCACGAAACCCGTCCCATCCCTGTCGGGCACCCCGTGCCGCACCCGGGTGTGCGGCGTTCTCGCACGCCGTCCCGGTCGAACCGCGTTTCCCGACGAAGCGGAATCCACTACGTCGGGGAATGCTCTGGAGAGTCGCGCATGGATGGCGGAGATGGCAACATGGCGGACGTCTCAGACGAAATCCGGATGATCGCTTCAGGCGATCCTGGCGGATCGCATTCGCGACGCGGATTTCGACTCCGCTCAGGTGCCGCGCGGGCTGGTGATACGGATTTCGGAACGGATCGTCCGAAATCCGTATCACGGCATCCCGACGCCGGTCGGACACCGGACGGCCGCGAGCCCGATGCGTCCTGAACCATGAACACGACCGCGAAGACGTCCCGTATGACGGGCATGATTCGGGGCATGCCGTCGCCGGCCGCGATGCGTCGCCCTCGTGTTCGATCCCGACCGTCTGGCCGCACCACCACCGTCGCCCTCGTCCTCTACGCCCTGCTGCTGGGCGCCGGGCTCGGGCTCGCCAGCGCCAACTGGGCGACGCGGGGGCGGTATCCGTTCGGCGGGGTGGCGCTCGGCGCCTGGACGGCGTGGCCGCGGATCGGCTCGCGCGACGCCGACCCCTATGCCCGCGCCATCGACGCCCGCACAGGCGAGGTCCCGCTGGCGCTCGGCGAGGGGCTGGTGCTGACCGCGACGCAGGACGAGGCCGGGCAGCGGCTCGATCCGGGCTGCCGCTACACGATCTCGGGCACCACCCCGCCGGCCCGGGCCTGGACGCTCACCGCCGAGCGCCGGCATCCCGCCCCGGTCGCCGCCGACGCGGCGCCGGTGCCGCGCACCGGCTTCACCTCGACCGAGATCCTGCGCGACCGCAACGGCGGCTTCGCCATCGCGCTCGGCCCGACGGTCGAGCCCGGCAACTGGCTGCCGGTGCCCTCCGGCGAGGGCGCGCTGCGCCTCGTCCTGCGCCTCTACGACACCCCGGTCGCCGCCAGCACCGGCGTGCTGGAGCGCGAGGGCGTCCCCGCGATCACCCGCCTGGGCTGCACGCCATGACGCCGTTCGGACGCTTCCTCCTCGCCACCCTGAGCGGGCTGGTCCTCGCCGGGCTGGTGCATCTCACGGTCGTGCTGGCGATCCCCTACCTGTCGGGCCGCGACGCCCTCACGCGCTCGCGCTCGACGCTCAGCAACGACACCTCGGTGCTGGTCCACCCGGCCCGGGTCGGCGGGCCGGTCGAGGCGGCCGGCGACTGGCTGCCGCCGCAGGATCCCGCCGCGGCGATCGGGGTGTGCGCCTACGACCTCGACGACGGCCCGGTGCGGGTCACCGCCGAGACCGGGCCGCTGCTCGAATCGCTCTCGCTGCACGGGCGCGGCGGCGCCTACTACGCCGTCACCGATCAGGCGGCGGTCCGCGGGACCCTCGAACTCGTCATCATGACCCGGCGCCAGTTCGACGAGGCCCTGGCCGAGGCCGGCGAGGACGAGCGCAACCGCGACGTGCGGGTGGTGGCGCCCGGCCGCGAGGGCTACGTCGTGGTGCGGGTCCTCGCCGCCCTGCCGAGCCAGCAGGCGATGGCCAACAAGGCCGCGGCCTCGGTCTCCTGCACCATCGACGGGCCGGACGAGTAGAGCCCTCAGCCCTTGCGCACCAGCACCGCCCCGGCGGCCACCCCCTCCCCCACCGGCACCAGCCCGCAGCGGGCTTCCGCCTCCGGCGGCACCAGCGGGTCGAGCAGCCGGCGGCGGGCGTCGAGGAAGCCGAGGGCGCGCTCGGCCGCCACCGCCTCGTCGCCCGGAACCTCCAGCATCAGGTGCTCCAGGGCGTAGCGGTAGCTCGCCGAGCGGGCGGCGGTCTCGATCCGGACCCAGGCGACGAGGCAGCGGTTCTCCGCCACCCGCATCGCGGCGTTGCGCACGTCGGCATCGTCGAGGGTGCGGATGAACGGCAGGCTGCCGAGCCGGGCCGCGTCCGCCCGCACCACCCGGGCGGCGGTCTCGGCGAAGGCCGGGATCAGGCGGCCGTCGGCGATCAGGTCGTCCGAGAGCCGCCGGTAGCGCGAGACCGGCGAGCGGAACGGCTCGCCCGTCACCGCCTCGAAATAGGCCGCCGGGTCGGAGGGGCGCCAGGCCACCGGCAGCACCCGGGCGCGGGTGAGGTTGGCCAGCGCCGCCTCGAACAGGCTGCGCTCGCGCGCCGGCATCAGGAAGCGCCAGGCGCGGTCGCGCAGGGTGCGCTCGTCGTCGGTGTAGGGAAACAGCGAGGCCGGCTCGCCGCGCTCGCGGGCCGCGACCTCGCCGGCGGCATCGATGAGGCCGTTCCAGGCACTCGGCGCCGGGCGTCCGAAATCGCCCATCTGGGCGCAGGCCCCCGTCAGCGTCAGCGCCAGCAGCACGGCGATCCGGCCCGGGATGGCGGCCATGCCGGGCTAGCCCTGCCGGCGGCGGTCGCCGGCGCGCTGCGGCTCGGCGACGTCCGGCCGGCGCTCGTAGCGCACGCCGGTATAGAGCAGGATCCGGCCGCGGGGCTCCGCCTCGGCGAGGAGCCGCCGCGGCGGTCGCGCCTCCGGGCCGGGAAACGCCAGAAGGTCCGCGCCGGGACGATGCGTCGAGCCGTTCATGCCTGCCTCCGAAATCCGTCCCTCCGCGGGAGCGCCGCACGCTCAAGCTCGGGCGTGCGAGGAGGAGCCAATCACGACATGGTTAACGGAAGCTTTCGCGGGGGCCGCGTCCGGACACGGCGTAAACCCTTCGTGACCGGCTCAGCCCCCCGTCCCCGCTATCCCCAGGCCGACGGGGGCGATGGCCCCGCACGCTTAAGGTTCGATTCACGACACCGTTCGCATCCTGGGGGCCGTCTCGTACTGCGTAACCGGTCCCATGCCACGCTCCGCCGCCGGCACCCTGTCCGACCTCATCGAGTTCGCCCGGGATCGCCGCCTCGACATCAAGCCCGTCCTGCTGCGGGTCCAGACCGACCTGTTCGTCTCCGCCCCGGTCCGGGACGCTGCGAGCCTGCGCGACTTCGAGGCCCTCGCCTCCGGGCTGATCCCGATGGTGGACGCCGCGACCGCGGCGATCGTCGCGCAGAAACTCGCGCCGCTCGCCGACACCCCGCAGGCGGTGCTCGAGGCGCTGGCCGCCCGGGGCGGGGCGGCCCGCGAGGCGGTGCTGTCGCTGAGCCCGCGCCTGTCGCTGCCGGTGCTCGACGCCGCCGAGAACGGCCCGGTGCCCGACCCGGCGATCGCCCGGCGCGCCGACCTCAGCCGCGCCCTCGTCGACGACCTGTCGCAGCGCGGCGACCCGGCGATCGACCGGGCGCTCGCCGGCAACGCCGCGATCACCCTCGCCGGGCCGGTGCTGGCGCGCCTCGTCGCCCGCGCCCGCGACCGGGCCGACCTCGTCGCGCTCCTGCTCGGCCGCGCCGACCTGCCGGCGGGCGACCTCGCCCCGCTCTTCCTG
>NZ_SACP01000179.1 GCF_004004555.2 Methylobacterium oryzihabitans | reverse complement strand
CCTCGGCCACGACGACATGGCCCGCGCCGTGCGCCTGTGGCCTGAACTTGCAGCCTACACCGAGCCCCTGCTGGAACAATATGTGGCGGTGCACCCGGGCTTTCAGCAATTCACCTTCGCCAATGGCCGGGTCACCCTGACCCTGCTGATCGGCGACGTGCTCGAGCAGCTGCCACAACTCGATGCGCAGATCGATGTGTGGTTCCTCGATGGCTTCGCCCCCGCCAAGAACCCCGACATGTGGACACCAGAGCTGTTCGCGCAGCTGGCGCGGTTATCGCACCCGGGCACTGTGCTGGGCACCTTCACCACCACCGGCTGGGTGCGCCGCAGCCTGGTCGAAGCCGGTTTCGCCATGAAGAAGGTGCCAGGCATCGGCAAGAAGTGGGAGGTGATGAGCGGCGCCTACGTCGGCCCCCTGCC
>NZ_SACP01000178.1 GCF_004004555.2 Methylobacterium oryzihabitans | reverse complement strand
GACCCGCGTCAGTTGCAGCGCATGCGCTCGCGCCTGTCGATGGTGTTCCAGCACTTCAACCTGTGGTCGCACATGACGGCGCTGGAGAACGTGATCGAGGCGCCGGTACACGTGCTGGGCATGAGCAAGAAAGAAGCCGTTGAAAAGGCCGAGCACTACCTGGCCAAGGTGGGTGTCTCCCACCGCAAGGACGCCTTCCCCGGGCATATGTCGGGTGGTGAGCAACAGCGTGTGGCAATTGCCCGGGCCCTGGCCGTGGAGCCAGAGGTTATGCTGTTCGACGAGCCGACTTCGGCGCTAGACCCGGAGCTGGTGGGTGATGTGCTCAAGGTCATGCAGGCGCTGGCTCAGGAAGGCCGGACCATGGTGGTGGTGACCCACGAAATGGGCTTTGCTCGCGAGGTCTCCAATCAGCTGGTGTTCC
>NZ_SACP01000177.1 GCF_004004555.2 Methylobacterium oryzihabitans | reverse complement strand
CCAGGAAGTAGAACGAGTCGGCACCGGGCTGCTGGCTGGCACGGATCGCAGGGCGAATGGCGCCGGCGTAGTTGCCCAGGTGCGGAGTGCCGGTGGTGGTGATACCGGTAAGAATGCGCGTGGTCATGGGTGTTCGCTTATTCAGGCTTGGCTCAGTTCGAAAGGCGCGGCAGCAGCAGATCCTTCAGATCGGTCAGCTTGCCATGGAAGAAGTGTCCGCATTCTGCCACTTTCAGCAGCTCATGGGGGCGCGACAGGCTACCGGACCATTCGTAAACCAGCTGCGGCGCGACCACTTCGTCGGCATCTGGCTGCACCACGGTGATCGGGCAGTGCTGTGGCAGCGGGAATTCGACGGTCAGGCGCATGACTGCCGGGGCAATCATGAACAAGTGTTGCAGCGTTACCCCGGCGGCTTCCAGGCG
>NZ_SACP01000176.1 GCF_004004555.2 Methylobacterium oryzihabitans | reverse complement strand
GCCTTGTTTTTCAAGGTACTCGGCCAGGCGGTTGGCGCCGTGCTTGGTACGGGTGAACACCAATACCTGTTCCCAGGCACCCAGGGTGATCAGGTGTGCCAGCAGCGCACGCTTGTGGCTGGCGGGCAGGCGGTAGACGCGCTGCTCGATACGCTCGACGGTGGTGTTCGGCGGCGTGACCTCGATACGTTCCGGGTTGTGCAGGAGCTTGTCGGCGAGGTCGGTGATGTCCTTGGAGAAGGTGGCCGAGAACAGCAGGTTCTGGCGCTTGGATGGCAGGCGTGCCAGTACCTTCTTGACGTCGGGGATGAAGCCCATGTCGAGCATGCGGTCGGCTTCGTCGAGCACCAGGATTTCTACATGGGCCAGGTCGACCTTGCCTTGGCCGGCCAGGTCGAGCAGGCGGCCCGGGCAGGCAACCAGCA
>NZ_SACP01000175.1 GCF_004004555.2 Methylobacterium oryzihabitans | reverse complement strand
GACCACGATTACACCCCGATACAACTGAAAGAGCGTTACGTGGCCCTGATGCCGAACGCCAGGCTGGTCGTTGTCGACGATTCCCGGCACGCTACGCCCCTCGATCAACCCGAGGTCTTCAACCAGACCCTGCTGCAGTTCCTTGCAGCCGCTTCCACCTCTCAAGGATCTTTGAGCCCATGCTGAAAAAACTCCTGCTCACCGCCTGCTCGGTCGCCTTCGCCACCAGCGTCATGGCTTCCGACAAGACCCCGCACGTCATGCTCGACACCAGTTTCGGCCAGGTCGAAATCGAGCTGAACGCCGAGAAGGCGCCGATCAGTACCAAGAACTTCCTCGAGTACGTCGACAGCGGCTTCTACAACAACACCATTTTCCACCGCGTGATCCCCGGCTTCATGGTCCAGGGCGGCGGCTTTACTGACCA
>NZ_SACP01000174.1 GCF_004004555.2 Methylobacterium oryzihabitans | reverse complement strand
GCCAGCCTTGGCCAGGCCGCGCCGCGTGCCAGCACCCGTGACCTGCGCAGCAGCCTCGATGCCCTGCTGGAAGACTGGCGCCCGCTGGTGCAGGCCGGCAACGACGACGAAGACATCCGCCGCGCCGCGCCCGAGCAGTTTGCCGAAGAGCTGGAAGACGTGCGCTGGGGCCAGTTCTCGCTGGAAACCTCGCGCTGGCTGCTGGCCCGCGCCTGGACCGTGGAGCGCAAAGGCCGTGGCGAACGCCAGGGCAAGGCGCAGCTGGCCAGCTGGCTGGCTCACCTGCTGGGGGAGGAAGGCCGTGCGTTGAAGCTGCCGCTGTACACCCAGCGCCCGGAAGACCTGGCCGAGCAGCTGCCACGTATCGAGCAACTGCTGGGCTGGCTGCACCACGCCCGCCAGGTGCTGGAAGCGCCGCAGATGGACC
>NZ_SACP01000173.1 GCF_004004555.2 Methylobacterium oryzihabitans | reverse complement strand
CGCGTTCTGCTGGCGCTGGGCGCTCGCCACGTAGGGGTCCCAGGTGACCCAGGCATCGACCTTGCCGTTCTCGAACGCCGCCCGGCCGTCGGCCGGGATCAGGTACGCCGGGGTGATGTCCTTGAAGCTGAGGCCGGCCTTGGCCAGGGCCTGGATCAACAGGTAATGGCTACCCGCCGCCTTGGTCACCGCCACCCGCTTGCCCTTGAGGTCGGCCAGGGTCTTGAGCGGCGAGCTGGCTGGCACCAGGATGGCCTGGGCCGTGGGCGATGGCGCCTCACGAGCAAAATAGGTGAGTTTGGCACCGGCCGCCTGGGTGAACACCGGTACGGTATCGGCCACGTCCGCCGACAGGTCGACATTGCCCAGGTTCAGCGCCTCCAGCAGTGGCAGGCCGCTGGGGAACTCGTGCCAGCTGACGCGAATGC
>NZ_SACP01000172.1 GCF_004004555.2 Methylobacterium oryzihabitans | reverse complement strand
GTACCAACGTTGAACGCAGCGACTGCAACAAGGTGCTCGACGGTGATATCGACGAATACCTGGAAGCCAGCCTGAAACAGGGCCTGTAAGCTTCACTCCTGCTGAAAGACCCTCGCCTGCGGGCGAGGGCAATGAATTCCCTGATGGAAGATGTGACGACATGAGCGACCTCAAGACCGACTCGCAAGACCTGCAACAGGAAGAAAATGCCCTGATCGCCCTGCGCAAGGAAAAACTTGCCGCCGAGCGCGCCAAAGGCAACGCCTTCCCCAACGACTTCCGTAGCGACAGCTACTGCAACGACCTGCAGAAACAGCACGCGGACAAGACCAAGGACGCGCTGGAAGCAGCCGCGATTCCGGTCAAGGTTGCCGGCCGTATCATGCTCAACCGTGGCTCGTTCATGGTTATCCAGGACATGACCGGTC
>NZ_SACP01000171.1 GCF_004004555.2 Methylobacterium oryzihabitans | reverse complement strand
GTGACCTGCGTGCCGCGCGCCTGCCCGGTGGCAGCCCGGTGCTGGCCCAGGCCTTCGTCAAGCAGCTGAAGACCATCAAGACCAGCTCGCCGGTCACCGCCATCGTCCAGGACAAGGATGGCGTAACGGTAAAAGTCGGTAGCGTTGGCTACCAGGCGGATTACCTGGTCATGGCCGTGCCGCTGCGTGCCCTGGCCAAGATCCAGATGACCCCGGGCCTGGACACCCAGCACGTGGCAGCGCTCAGAGGCACCAACTATGGCTGGCGCGACCAGCTGATGCTCAAGTTCAAGAAGCCTGTGTGGGAAAGCCGCGCGCGCATGTCGGGCGAAATCTTCAGCAACGCCGGCCTCGTCATGCTGTGGATCGAGCCAGCGCTCAAGGGCGGCGCCAACGTGGTGATCAACCTTTCCGGGGACAACGCCCGCCT
>NZ_SACP01000170.1 GCF_004004555.2 Methylobacterium oryzihabitans | reverse complement strand
CCCTGTACCGTGTCGGCACCGTGGCCACTGTGCTGCAGCTGCTGAAACTGCCTGATGGTACCGTCAAGGTGCTGGTCGAGGGCGAGCAGCGTGGCGCGGTCGAGCGTTTCACCGAAGTAGAAGGGCACATCCGTGCCGAAGTCTCCCTGATCGACGAAACCGACGCCGCCGAGCGCGAGTCGGAAGTGTTCGTGCGCACGTTGCTGTCGCAATTCGAGCAGTACGTGCAGTTGGGCAAGAAAGTCCCTGCTGAAGTGCTGTCTTCGCTGAACAGCATCGAAGAGCCAGGGCGTCTGGTCGATACCATGGCCGCCCACATGGCCCTGAAGATCGAACAGAAGCAGGAAATTCTCGAAATTGTCGACCTGACCACCCGTGTCGAGCACGTGCTGGCGCTGCTGGATGCTGAAATCGACCTGCTGCAGGTTGAA